>DDVX01000014.1 GCA_002345575.1 Stutzerimonas stutzeri | reverse complement strand
GTCTTCTTCAGAGTTTCCCTAGAATTTCACCCTGACGGCGAGCCATGTTGAATAATTTGGTACAGGCGTGGGCTGTATTTAGGTGATCGACTCTTGCCGGACGCGGGACCGATCAGAGTGGCGGTGAAGGCTTGCTACGCCGATGGATCCGTCGGTCAAGTTCAAGTTTTCTACGCTAAGCATGTCGAGCGGCTTTGTCCTTGCTACTGCGCCTGTAGGACACGCAAAATGCGGCCTCAACGACTGCATCCGACTTTTTGCCTGCAAACGTAGGCGATTCTCAGTACTAGAAGCTGAGCCCTTGCCGAGGCAAAACAGATGATTTACTCACCGCACTCGCTCCTGAAACTGGTCCGGGAGGGAAAACTAATCAAGCATCTTGCCCACCGTGAATTGACAACCCCGGAGGGCGTTGGGTTTGACCTCAGACTTGCAGGTCTCTCTCGCCTGACCGTAGGCGGTGGAAGCTTGCGAGAATCTACGCGACGCACCCCTGTCAGCGAGGTCATGCTCGCAAACCCAGAGAACTGCTTAGTCATGGAACCGGGCAAGACTTATCTGGCGAGCACTATGGAAGAATTCGATCTTCCGGAAGATTTGGCTGCGCTTTTTTTTCCGAGAAGCACGCTGTTCAGAAGCGGGATAACGTTCAGTTCCAGTGTGCTGCCTCCAGGGTATGTAGGTCCGATGACGTTCGCGCTCACCAACCATCACAGCGAGGCGTTCGAAATTCAGATTGGTGCACGCTTTGCGCACGTCATCTTTCAGGCGGTATCCGGGGATATCGGCCGGTATAAAGGACAGTGGCAGGGCGGCCGCGTCTCGCAGCCCAAGGACGAAGGACAAATCTGATGAGTGTGTTACAGATCAAAGGGCGTACAACGGAATCCCACACGGATTTTGACGCGGCATCGTACTCCAGCAACAGCCTTATCTTCACTAATGCGCGGGAAGAGAGAATCGAAGAGTTTTCCCTCGAACTGTCTGTGGGTGAAGGATGGAGTGATAACTATTCGGGCAGCGACAAAAGCCTGTGGCGCATTGTCGATGGCATGACGATCAAGGGTCACGACTCTGTGGTGGTGGAGGCCGCTGAAGAAATCAAGGTGCCGCACAATCGATACGGGATCGTCCTGCCGACGGGTAGTCTTTTTCTTTCACGCGGAGTGCTGGTTGCTTCGGCGAAGGTCGAACCTGCATTTGATGGCAAGCTCAAGCTCAGGATATTCAACACCACCAACAAGAATGTCTACCTAAACAAAGGCGAAAAGCTGGGCTCTGTGATTTTTTTCTCCACAGAGTCGACGCACACCCAGACCCCAATTAAGCGTGGCAGTGAAATATCGACGCTTCCCATCACGCGGCGGGCGCGACTGAAGAAGTGGTTTTCGCTCAATCCCACCATATGGATCGGGTGGACGCTGAACCTAATCGGAAGCTCGTTGGTATCTTCTCTTATACTGTACGCCATCTACTACAAGACGGTACTGGAGCACCAATCGCAGTATCCTCATGCACAACAAAGCGCTCAGCCATCGCCGAATGAAGTTAAGGAAACTCTGAAGAAGACTTTCTGATTTTGGCAAAATAGCCCGACCCCACCCGCCGAGTTTCCCGATGAAGCAGATGACCTTCGCCGACGCCGAGTACGCCGGCAAGCGCAAGCAGACCCGCAAGGAGTTGTTCCTGATCGAGATGGATCAGGTCGTGCCGTGGAAAGGGTTGATCGCCTTGATCGAGCCCCATTACCCCAAGGGTGAAGGTGGCCGTCCGGCCTACCCACTGATGGCGATGCTGCGCGTACATCTGCTGCAGAACTGGTTTGGCTACAGCGACCCGGCCATGGAAGAGGCGCTGTACGAGACCACGATCCTTCGCCAGTTTGCGGGGCTGAGTCTGGAGCGCATCCCTGACGAAACGACCATTCTCAACTTCCGGCGGCTGCTGGAGAAACATGAGCTGGCGGCTGGCATCCTGGCTGTGATCAACGGCTACTTGGGTGACCGCGGCCTGTCGCTGCGCCAAGGCACGATCGTCGACGCCACGCTGATTAGCGCGCCGAGCTCCACCAAGAACAAGGACGGCAAACGCGACCCGGAGATGCATCAGACCAAGAAGGGCAACCAGTATTACTTCGGGGCCAAGGCACACATTGGTGTCGACGATGAGTCTGGCTTGGTGCACAGCGTGGTGGTCACGGCAGCCAACGTGGCGGATGTCACGCAGGTCGACAAATTGCTGCATGGCAATGAGAACGTCGTCTGTGCCGATGCCGGTTACACCGGCGTGGAAAAGCGTCCTGAACATGAGGGCCGCCCGGTGATCTGGCAGGTTGCTGCACGGCGCAGCACCTACAAGAAGCTCGATAAGCGCAGCGCGCTGTACAAAGCCAAGCGCAAGATCGAGAAGGCCAAGGCCCAGGTGCGCGCGAAGGTCGAGCACCCGTTCCGAGTGATCAAGCGGCAGTTCGACTACACCAAGGTGCGCTTCCGGGGCCTGGCGAAAAATACGGCGCAGATGGTCACGCTGTTTGCTCTGTCGAATCTGTGGATGGCTCGCCGATATTTACTGACGAACGCAGGAGAGGTGCGTCTGTAATGCGGGAAATAACTGCTGCGAGGCGCTCGCAGCAGTTGAAAGACGACAGCGAACAGACGATCTGATCAGTTTTTAACCAGCTTCTGCCTTGAAACATCAGCGGAGTCTGAAGCCCGTCAGAAATGGGCGGCTACTTCAGAGCATCCTTAAGCCAAAATGATTGTCATTGATAAAAATCTAGAACACCTTGTTGCACAATATTCTGTATGCGAAAAAACCTTATTTGATGAGTTCTCTCTCAAAATTCAATTGGGGCATGCGTATTACGAGCCAAAACCTTTGCCCGCCTCTGAAAGCATTGTGTATGGGTCGCATCCAGCTCCGTCGACAGCTTTTTCGGAACGAAAAGAAATTCAGCAAAACTTGGTACTGAAACCTGGTGAGCAAGTTATTACCTGCAGTAAACATCGATACAAAATACCGTTGGATTATTTTGGTTTGGTGCAAACCAAAGGAACCCTCGCGCGGTTGTTCGTGCAGGTAACCTGTAATGACGGTCAGGTAGAGCCGGGTTTCGACGGGTACATAACCCTCGAAATCATCAATATGTCGCCTTGGACGATCGAAATACCCGCGATCAGCGATATAGCACAGCTTTATTTGATGAAATGCAGCAGCACCGCATCTGAGCCGTACCACGGTCGGTATATGGATGCTGCCAAAGAAGGACCGACCCTCGCTGTGTTTCGAAAATAGATCGCTTCACTGCTGCGGTCGACGCAGCGGCGGCACCCATATACACACAGGTTATTTAACTGGCCGAGGGACGTCTTGGATGAACGAACACTGCGCCGGCATCAGGCAGTGGCGGTAACGGGCTGGGGCGTCGATTCGGCAAAAAACGAATGCCGGTGAGCGTCTGCTATTGGCCGGTTAGCGACGGCCTGGCTTCGACCGTCGCTATGCATGGTCAAACCTCGGTCTGTTCCGCCATCTCTAGGGCATCATCGACCTCAATCCCCAGATATCGAACGGTGCTCTCCAGCTTCGTATGGCCGAGCAACAGTTGAACTGCCCGCAGGTTCTTCGTCCTGCGATAGATCAGCGATGCCTTCGTACGTCTTATTGTGTGAATGCCATACAGGGCTGGATCAGGGCCAATGGCTTTCACCCAACCTTTGACGATACGAGCGTATTGACGAGTGGATAGATGGTCTGAGATATGCAGCCGGCTCGGAAAAAGGCAATCCTCGCTGCGGGGCTGGGCATGATGTATGGCGATGTGCCGTTCCCTAAGATCAAATGGATTTTCCAGAATCTCAACAAAGCCGAGGTCCTGCTGACCTTCAATGTCGATTTTTTGGTTACGTATCTAGCCGACCGCCAAGCGAACCGGAAAGCCATTGCAAATATCGGCTTGGATCAGCATGTGCCATGGGACATGCTTAAACAGCTGAAGGCGCATCAGCCACGGAGCTGGCAATACCTGATCCAGCGCTATCTGTCCGAGGGGATCAAGCAGGAAAGCGGTGCCCAGTACATGACCGTCTTCTTCATTCGTCCGGCCGGCAGCAACCCGATGGCCTATTGGTTTATCCATCTGGCGAACAACTACCGCGCTAACGATGTGATGAAGAAGATCCACTGGAAATACGGCAACAACTTTTCCCATATGCTGTCGCCTTCCAGCTTTTTCAGCTACGACGCCAATCGGGATATCGCCGTGACAGGTCAGCACGATTTGCTGTTGGATGAGCATTATTTCGACGATGCTACCAATGACCGCATCCGAGGAGAACTTTCGGAGCTCTTGCCCAAACAGGTCTACGAGGTAGAACGGCAACCTTTTTTGGGCCTGATGAGCGGATTGACCAACTACACCATGGCTGACGAGCTTCGCGTAAAGCAGGCACTCGACATTGCTGTCGCGACCGGTGATCTGCTGGCGGTCGACAAGAACGGCAAAACAAGGCGTCGAAAAGGCACAAGCATCAAGTCGACAGATATCCTGATAGCGCCCCCGCAAAGACCCATCTTCTTCGTGCCACCTCTGAAGAAATCCAGTTCAGAAAACTGAGAGGGGCGGCATCGCTCTTCGGGTGGGCGGTTCGCCTCCAACGGTAGAGGTACCGGCATGATACAAGCAGTAGTTTTCGATGTGTTTGGCACGCTTCTCCAGATAGGTGAGCGCCGCCATCCTTTCCGCCAACTGATGCAGAACCTGCGGCTTCAGGGCAAAACACCAAGGCCGGATGACGCACGGACTCTGATGACTCGAAATCTGGGCTTGGCTGGAGCTGCCGATTATTTCGGTGCGCAGTTGAGCAACTCTGAGTTAGCTAGCCTTGAAAGCGACCTTTTCACCGAGCTGGCCAGCGTTCGCCTTTTCGATGATGCGTTGGAGTCGCTAAATCAGCTAAAGAACGCCGGCCTGAAGCTCGCGTTGTGCTCCAATCTCGCAGCCCCATATGCGATTCCGGCCAAACTGTTACTGCCGTCGTTCGATGTTTACGGATGGAGCTTTGAGGTTGGGACAATAAAGCCTGAGCCTGCAATCTATCGTCAGATGATCGAACAACTTGGCTGCGAAGCCTCCGCTATCGCAATGATCGGTGACACGTTGCAAGCCGATATGCTTGGCCCAATTGGGCAAGGCATGCGGGGCTACCACCTACAGCGTGAAGGAAAAGCCGATCAGTGCGGCTTCGTCTCGCTGATGGACTTTGCAGCCCACGTTCTGCAATACCCACCATCCGCCAACGGCTAAAGCGGCGTCGCCAGTTTTAGCTGACGCCGCTAGACCCGGATGGCTTACAGGCATGAAGACACCCTTTTTCTGTAACGGGAGCTCCTTCAACCCTTGAGTGCCAGAATACGCCGAGCGCCGTTGAGAACGATGAATCCCACAACGGTACCGATAATCAGGTCTGGGTAGTTGGACCCAGTCCAAGCGACGAGCGCTCCGGCGACTATAACGCCCATGTTGATGACCACATCATTGGCGGAGAATATCCAGCTCGCTTTCATGTGAGCACCACCTTCCCGGTGTTTGGAAATCAGCAGCAAACAACCCGTGTTGGCGAGCAATGCCAGGAACGCGACGGCCATCATTATCAGCGACTCGGGCTCGCTGCCGAATATAAAGCGTCTGACCACCTCTACGAGCACGCCGAGGGCCAAAATCAGCTGGAGCACACCAGCAAGGTGTGCAGCACGCACCTGCAGATTGACGCTGCGCCCAACCGCATAAAGGGCCAGGCCGTACACTGCCGCGTCAGCGAACATGTCGAGCGAATCGGCAATCAGACCTGCGGACCTGGCGATCAGGCCAGCAGTCATCTCTACCACGAACATGAAGGCGTTGATGCCTAGCAGTAAACGTAGGGAGCGGGATTCCTGTGTAGAGTTCGCCGGATTCTCGGCGGCTTTGATCATCTCTGGGTCTGCCGCGACAGTTTTCTGAAGAGTGGCGCCTAGCCCTAACGTCGCCAGCTTTTTGGTTATGGGCTCAACGGCACTGTCATGCATGACATCTAACCGACGGTCCGACAGATCAAAAGTCAGCTTCCGAACTCCGTCCAAACCATTCAGCGCCAAGCGGATCATTCGCTCTTCTGATGGACAATCCATCTTGGGCACGGCGTAAACACTGACCCATTGCCCCGTCGTATCGGAAGGGTTTTGCACATCGGCATCAGCGGCTGGCGTCGCATCGCAGCCGCAGGGACCATCGGACTTGCTCATGATACGGCTCCACTTGAAATCGAAGATGGGATCATTAAAAGCCTTATAGCTACTATAAGGTCAATAACGCAGAGCCGATGAGGATTCACACGATGCGCATTGGTCAGTTAGCAAGGCTAATAGGGATTGATACACAGACGATCCGCTTCTATGAGCAGCAGGGCTTGTTGCCACCGCCTGATCGCCAGGCGAACGGCTATCGTGTCTACACCGAGAAGCATGGCGAGCGGCTAGCTTTCATCCGGCGCTGCCGAATCTTGAATCTGTCACTTCCAGAGATTCACGCACTCCAAAGCTACCAGGATGACCCTCGCCAGCCTTGTACGGCCGTCAATGCCTTACTCGATGATCACATTTCTCAAGTCAGATCCCAGATAACCGCTCTGCAATCACTCGAACGACAACTCGTTTCACTGCGGGCTAATTGCAACGATGGGCGGGAAGTTGAGGCTTGCGGCATTCTCGCCGGAATTAGCGAGGACGCATGCATTAAATGAACGGCGTTGGGGCTTGCGGGCCTGGTTACCCGGCCAACGCGCATGCCCTCGAAATGGTTGTTTGTCCCTGTGGTTTTTGCCCCTTCGTAGTGATGGCTGTCTCCGTGCGGTATCACTTTGAGTCAGGCCTGCCGAGGAAACGTGAGTTCAAACGTGGTCTGACCGTCTTTGCTGGCGACGGCCACGTGGCCTTTGTGGAGGTTCATCACTGAACGGACAATCGCTAGCCCCAAGCCTGCTCCACGAGGTTGTATGCCGTTCACGCGGTAAAAGCGGTCGAACAGGTGTGGGAGATGATCCGATTCGATAGTCGCGCCATGATTGGTGACAGTCAGCGAGACAATGTCTACGTTCTCCTCAAGGATCTTAAGTTCGACCGTGCTGCCAGTATTCGAATGCCGCAACGCGTTGGATAACAGGTTGGAAATCGCCCGTTGGACCATAAGCCGATTTCCTAAAACCACGGCATCGCCCGTTACTGTCGTTGCAACTCCCGCTTCTTCGGCGAGGACTTCGAAGTATTCACATACGCGCCTCGCCTCACTTCCTAAGGATAATTTTTCGAGCTTCAGTGCCGGGCTGGAGTGGCTGGCCTGGGCAAGAAACAGCATGTCTGACACGATTCGATCCATGCGTTCGAGCTCTTCGACCGACGATTCGAGCACTTCGCGATACTGCTCTTTGCTTCGCTCTCGTACCAAAGTCACCTGCGCCTTGCCTATTAGGTTGTTCAACGGAGTTTTCAACTCATGGGCCACATCGTCCGAGAACTGTGTCAGTTGCTGAACGCCGTCATCGAGTCGATGAAGCATTACGTTGAGGCTGTGCGCCAATGCCTGGAGCTCTTGTGGGAGCCGATCGCTACAGATTCGGGGTGATAGGTCCTGTGTCGATACCTTAGTCGCCAACGCCCGGAACCTGCGCAGCGGTCGCAAACCATTTTGAGCGATTAGCCACCCAGCCAATCCGATTAATATCAGTAGCATCGGCACGGTCACTAAGGCCGAGCGCAGGAACGCAGCCACCAGCCGTTGATCGGCACTGCGGTCTTGCGAAAGTAAAAGCGTCATTGGAGCCAGTCCCGGGACTTGAATTCGCTTGCGCCCGCTTAGCATCTGCACCCCATCTTTCGTTGTCCAGCCAAGATAGTCGCCGTCCCTGCTCACAAGATCCAGCTGCTGCAGCTCTTTGGCGAAGCGGCCGATACTGAAAATGTGTGATTTCGCTGTATCGCCGATGACTGTAATCGAAAGGTTGTCATGGCCGAGTACCGTATCGCTCAGTACGTGTTGCCAGGAACGGCCCATACGGGTTTTGGTGTCTTCGAGGAGTCCATGATCGATCTGCGAGAGCTTGGCCGTCACTTCC
>DDVX01000010.1:19383-51756 GCA_002345575.1 Stutzerimonas stutzeri | reverse complement strand
TAGCGCGGGGAGGATGTCAATCCAGCCATCAGGCGGTCGCCCACTTTCCAGCATTTTGCGAAAAACTCGGTAGGCATCATCGCTACTTTCGTAAGCACGCTTGGTGTCTTCGTCATTCACCCAAGCGTAAACGATCACCTTGCTCGCGGCGTGGTAGCGAAAGAATAGTCGGTATTGCTGAAGGAACTTGGCCCGAAACCAGTACTTGTGATCGTCACCGAGCGTCCCACCTTGTCGGTATTCCGGTCGCGTCGGATCTTGTGGAATAACATCAAATGCCAGTTTGAGGATCGCGGCCAATCGTTTGCTACAGTTTTTCTTCACATACCCGACAGGATCCCTTTGTTTAAGGGTCTCGACTTGCCAGGTCAGCGCTTCAATCTGTGCGAGGAATAGTGGATAAGCAAAAACCGTCCAACCGTGAATGACCACAGGCTTAGGCTTCCTTGCATTCATTCATCGTCCGCCGACAGGGCAGTATCAAGATCGACATCGACGCCGCCAACCAACGATTGGAGCCGCTGAACAAGAGCAGCGTCCACAGATTGCAGCCGCTCGGGATGAAGGCTGATGTCGGCAGCCAGAAAGCCAAGGAACTGACCGAGCACAGGATCGTCGCTATTGGGTGCTTCGACGCGCGTCAGCACCACTTCTCCGCCGGCCCGAATGGTGTAGTGAATCTTGTCGCGCTTGCCTAGCTTGAGAGCACGACGCACGGTTTCCGGCACTGTGGTCTGGTAGCGATCGGTAAGGGTGGATTCAACTTCGAGGGTCGCAGCCATAGCAGCTCCTGGATCTGGATTGACACCTGAATGGTAATGCACTGCATTGCCTAAGCAATGCAGTGCATTACCACGCCAGAGCGCGCGACTCCAGTTCGCGCGCGCACCGCAGCGCCACGAATTTTTTGGAATTATGAGCTCAGTAACTACGGATGGGCGAGGCCTACCCCACTTTCACGTGCATGGCCCGTTCCCACAAAGCAGCCCGCTACACCTGCCGGTAAATCACTGAGCCTTCATCCTTGAAGCGTTCGGCCTGTTCGGCAAAGCCAGCCTCAATGGCTTTCTGCTCGTCGGTCAAGCCGTTTTGGGCCGCGTACTCACGGACTTCCTGGGTGATCTTCATCGAACAGAACTTCGGCCCGCACATGGAGCAGAAATGCGCGACCTTGGCTGAGTCCTTTGGCAGGGTTTCGTCGTGGAAGGCTCGCGCGGTATCCGGGTCCAAACCGAGGTTGAACTGGTCTTCCCAGCGGAATTCGAAGCGAGCCTTGGACAGAGCGTTGTCGCGAATCTGCGCACCCGGATGGCCTTTGGCAAGGTCAGCTGCATGTGCAGCGATCTTGTAGGTGATGATGCCGGTCTTGACGTCATCCTTGTTCGGCAAGCCCAGGTGCTCCTTGGGCGTGACGTAGCAGAGCATCGCGCAGCCGAACCAGCCGATCATTGCCGCACCGATGCCGGACGTGATGTGGTCGTAGCCCGGCGCAATGTCGGTGGTCAGCGGGCCAAGGGTGTAGAACGGCGCCTCGTCGCAGCATTCGAGCTGCTTGTCCATGTTCTCCTTGATCAGGTGCATGGGCACGTGACCGGGGCCTTCGATCATGCACTGCACGTCGTGCTTCCAGGCGATCTTGGTCAGCTCACCGAGGGTCTCCAGCTCGCCGAATTGCGCGGCGTCGTTGGCGTCGGCAATGGAACCCGGACGCAGGCCATCGCCCAGCGAGAAGGACACATCGTAAGCCTTCATGATTTCGCAGATCTCTTCGAAGTGGGTGTAAAGGAAGTTTTCCTTGTGATGCGCCAGGCACCACTTGGCCATGATCGAGCCACCGCGGGAAACGATGCCGGTCACCCGCTTGGCGGTCAGCGGCACATAGCGCAGCAACACGCCGGCATGGATGGTGAAGTAGTCCACGCCCTGCTCGGCCTGTTCGATCAGGGTGTCGCGGAACAGCTCCCAGGTCAGATCCTCGGCCACGCCATTGACCTTCTCCAACGCCTGGTAGATGGGCACGGTACCGATCGGTACCGGCGAGTTGCGGATGATCCACTCGCGGGTTTCGTGGATGTGCTTGCCGGTGGACAGGTCCATCACCGTGTCCGAGCCCCAGCGGATGCCCCAGGTCAGTTTGGCCACTTCTTCTTCAATCGAAGAACCCAGCGCCGAGTTGCCGATGTTGCCGTTGATCTTCACCAGGAAGTTGCGGCCGATGATCATCGGCTCCAGCTCGGTGTGGTTGATGTTGGCGGGGATAATGGCGCGACCACGGGCGACTTCGTCGCGAACGAATTCCGCGGTGATTTCCTTGGGAATGCTGGCACCGAAACTTTGGCCAGCGTGCTGCTGATCCAGCAGGCCGGCGGCACGATGCTCCTGCAGTTTCATGTTCTCGCGGATGGCGATGAATTCCATCTCGGGCGTGATGATGCCCTGGCGGGCGTAGTGCATCTGGCTGACATTCTTGCCCGGCTTGGCGCGGCGCGGGTTGCGCACGTGGGCGAAACGCATGGCGGTCAGCTCAGCATCGTCCAGGCGGCGCTGGCCGAACTCGGAAGTAAGCCCCGGCAGCTTCTCGGTATCGCCGCGATCCTCGATCCAGGCGCTGCGCACATCAGGCAAGCCCCTGCGCACGTCGATCTGCACATCCGGATCGGTGTAAGGGCCGGAGGTATCGTAGACCAGCACCGGCGCGTTGATCTCGCCGCCGAAGGCGGTGGGCGTCACGTCGAGGCTGATCTCGCGCATCGGCACACGGATATCGGGGCGTGAGCCCTGCACATAGATTTTCTGCGAACGGGGGAACGGCTGGATCGACTGCTGGTCGACCTGGGCGGATTCACTGAGATGTTGTTGTTCTGCACGCATCAGACTGGCTCCTCGATAGTTGTCGGAGCGAACCTGAAAACACGGCGGGATAAGGGCATTGGGGTGCGCCGGGATTGGCGCCGAGAGACTCGCGGCTGGAATTGCGAGCACATCTTGTTCCCTACGCAGGCCTTAACCTGATCAGGTTCAACGGGATCCGGAACTTTCCGATCTCAGCCCACGATTCTGGGCACCCCGACAAGAACGGGACCGAGTCTAGCCAAGAGTACCGGGGAAAGCCAGCTACCGGGCCGTACCCCTTGATACCGCCACGAGCGCAGGAGCAAGCCCCGCCCGCGAATTGGATAGCCGACATCGGCACGGCACCATTCGCGGTCAGGCCGCTCCTACAGAAACCCGTCAACCTCGTAGATACTCTGTTTACAGTCAAGCTTTCAGTAGATGCTTTTCACTAAAAAGCTTGGCCGTATCAAATGGCTCACCGCTGCGGATGCAGGCCCAGACACCGGTCAGGTACTTGCGCATGATGGCGCCAATCGCCTGCATCTTCTTCTTGCCTCGCGCCACCAGCCCATCAAAGAATGCTTTGACATAGCGATCACAGCGCATTGCACTTAGTGCAGGCATGAACATGGCGGCGCGCAGGTAAGCGTTTCCCGCTTTGCTCATGCGTCCGGGTTTGTTCAGGCTTGTGCCTGATTGGGTCAGCCGCACGTCGAGCCCCGCATGGCGGCTGACCTGATTGGATTTCAAAGTCGGCGGCAACGTCGCTAACTCGGCCAGCATGGCGATGGCTGAAACCTCTCCGATACCTGGCCCTGCGATCATGCACTTGTAACTTACGCTCAGCTCAGAACTCTGAAGAATTAGCTCTAGTGCGGCCTTGCGGAAACGGTCGATGCGCTTGTCAAAAGCGACGATGGCTTGTTCTGCATCCTCGATCAGCATCGATGAGGTGGTTTGGGTCGCCTTGAGTGCATGCAGCTCGTTTTTGGCCTGCGTACGGTGCCCTGTCAAACGGTTCAAATGGCGCCCGAGGGCACGCAACTCCAGCATCTGCGCGGTAGGTGCCGTCCATACTCTTGGCGTCATGCGTTCTGCATATTCGGCCAGCAGTTGAGCATCGATCTTGTCGGTCTTGCTGTTAGCCAGCATGACTTTGGCAAAGTTGTGTGCACTTTTCGGATTGATTACCGCGACCGGCAACCCGGCATTGGTCAGCTTGATGGCCAGGTCCAGGTAATAAATCCCCGTGGCTTCCATGACGATAAGGTCTGGCTTGAGGCTGAGCAGCTTTTTCACTGCCAGCGGATGGCCTTTGGCGCTCTGTTCGATGGTCCAGGTTCCAGCCGCTTTCCCATCCTTGCGCCAAGCCATAGGCGCAGTCTGAGAACCGATATCCACACCGACAACAAGAGCCATGCTTCCCACCTTCGCGAAAAAAAGTAAAATGCCCCGGTTCCCCGACCTCGCACTTTATGCCGTCACAACCTTGTAATACGAAGTCCGGCTTGTCGGCTTCTGGTTACTCTTCGTGATGGGCAATGAGGCGGGGGACCTCTCTACAGACAAGGTCAGGAGCAAGTCCTGCCTTCAGGAGCGATCGGCCTCCCCGGAAACATATTTGTATGAACCTCGGAACTGTTCCTTGGCACCAAGGCAACATACAAGGAGCGGGCCATGCCCGCGAACCGATAACCCAGCCATCACGGCTCAGCTCGCGGCAGAGGGTAGCTCCTACAGCAGTAGGATCTTGCTAGCGTGCGCTCTCGTCCTGCAAACCGGTATCTCGATAATCAGTTGAGCGGCGGGTGGTACAGCCAATCGACGATTTCCTCACGTGGCGAATAACCATCGACGGTGGCACGCAAAATCACCCTTACCTGCTCGAAGTCATCGTTGCCAAGCGCTTGCAACAGGCGATTCATCACCTCGCGCAGTTCGCTCCACGGCAGATAGGTTTCGCTGGCAGACATGATCATCGGATGCTCTGTCGGCGTAACCTCATCGCCAATCAGCAGCTCCTCGTAGAGCTTCTCACCAGGCCGCAGGCCGGTAAACTGGATAGCGATGTCACCCAGCGGATTTTCCTCATCGCGAACCGACAGCCCGGATAGGTGAATCATCTTCCTGGCCAGCTCGGCAATTTGCACCGGGGCGCCCATATCCAATACGAATACTTCACCGCCCAACCCCATGGAGCCCGCCTGCAATACCAACTGGGCGGCCTCGGGAATGGTCATGAAGTAGCGGGTAATCTTCGGATGGGTAACCGTCACTGGCCCACCCCGGCAGATTTGCTCACGAAACAGCGGGATCACCGAGCCGGACGAACCCAGGACGTTACCGAACCTGACCATGGTGAAACGGGTACGGTTGACCTGATTAATACTCGCAGACTCGCCTAGCAGTACCGGAGCGGCTTCTCGGCTGAGCGCCTGCAACGCCATTTCCGCAAGTCGCTTAGTGCTACCCATTACATTGGTCGGGCGCACCGCCTTGTCTGTAGATATCAGCACGAAGTTAGCCACACCGGCCTGAATCGCAGCCTGGGCGCAGTTGAGCGTACCCATGACATTGTTCATGACCCCTTCGGCGATATTGTGCTCAACCATGGGCACATGCTTGTAGGCCGCAGCGTGATACACGGTCGTCACGCCCCAAGTACGCATCATGCTTAGTAAGCGCTGGGGGTTACCGACAGAGCCAAGTATCGGAATCAGGCCAACCTCCAGTGCCTGCTCCCTGATTTGTCGCTCCAGTTCGCGATGAATGCGGTACAGGTTGTATTCGGCATGGTCGAATAGAATCAGCGTCCTCGGGGCCAACTGCAGAATTTGCCGGCTCAGCTCGGAGCCAATCGAGCCACCAGCCCCTGTGACCAGCACGACGTTGCCACGAATGCACCTGGCCAGCAGTGCCTCATTCGGCTCGACGCTGTCCCGTCCGAGCAAGTCAGCAATGTCCACTTCCTGTAGGTCTTCGACCCTGACACGGCCGCTGGCCAGGTCCATAAACCCCGGAACCGTGCGCACATGTAGAGGATGGCGCTCCAGATTCGCCAGAATTTCACGCCGCCGAGCTCGACTGGCAGAAGGAATGGCCAGCAGGATCTCGCTAGCACCGCTCTCGGCGACCATCTTTGCAATATGTCTGGGCTTGTAAACCTTGAGACCAGCAATGACACGATTGGCGATATCACGGTCATCGTCGATAAAAGCCACGGGACGCATCGCACGTCCCATTCTCAACGCCGCCGCCAGCTGATTACCTGCAGCACCTGCACCGTATATAGCAACCTTTGGCAGGTTGTCCTGGCCGAACGGAGCGCTCAGCATCCCGCGATACCAGTCACCCAGCACGTACTGGCGCAACATCAGCCGCAGCCCGCCGAGCAGCATCAAGCTGATCCACCAATAATTAAACACCAATGAGCGCGGTACCAAGCCCGGGGCATCGCGATGCCAATAGATCGCCAGTGCGAGCAGCAGCGACGACAACGTCACCGCCTTGGCAATAGCAATCAGCGCATCGTTGCCCAGGTAGCGCATCACGGCGCGGTACATACCGATTCGGATAAACAGCGGGATCGCCAGCACCGGCGCCAGCAAGAACAACCAGGCGTGCGCCCCAAAAGGGTCCACGACTTCATAAGAGCCCAGACGCGCCACGAACGCCAGCCACAATGACACCCACACCAGAACGACATCAGCCAAGACCTGCAGCAGGCGCTTGTAGCGACGGGGCAGCCCCAGCAGGCGATCACGCAGCATTCATTTCATTCCCATCCGACAGAGTCATTCATTCCAAACCGGCTTGTTCACGGGCATAGCCCGCTCCTACACGTATGGCACACATCGCGGCTCCGTAGGAGCGGGCCATGCCCGCGAACCGCCACCACGCCGCGCCGCGCCGCGCCGCGCAAAATCATGTGCCCGTTTCAGCCGCACCTGCGTGAAACCATATGCAAAGGCACAACAACGGCAAATAGGCGATCAACAGCGCCACTGCACCGTCAACTCCGCCTGCTGCTACCCATGCAGCCCACGGCAAAAGCCACCCGAAGTTGATCACCACCACTGCAACCGTAACGGGTACGTGGCGGCCAAAACGCCGTGCTGCAACCTGATAGGCATGGCTGCGATGGGCCTGATACACGGCCTCGCCCCGCAAAAGACGGCGCAATAAAGTGAAAGTTGCATCGACGATAAAAACGCCCAGCAGAATCAGCCAGCTCCAGAGCAATTGTGGCACGGCCCAGGTGGCGCCAAGGGCCAGAACGCCCAGGGCGATGCCGAGGAAACCGCTTCCCGCATCGCCCATGAAGATACGCGCCCTGGGGAAATTCCAGCAGCAGAAACCCGCCACAGCAGCAGCCAACAGCAGCTCTACATCACCCAGACGTGTTCCATCCGATAACACGACAAACGCGTAACAGACCAGCGCGCCCAGACATACGCTGATCGCCTCAACGCTGGCGAGACCGTCGATACCATCCATGAAATTGTACAGATTGAGCATCCACACCAGAAAGAGCAGCCCCAGCAGATAGCCCAGCCAGCCCAAATCCAGATTCATGCCAAACAGCGTCAGCGCCGGCAGCCCGCCCAGCCAGACCAACGCCCATATCGCCGCGATAAAATGTCCCAGCAGACGCCAGCGTGCGGCGATATGACCATGATCATCGGCAAAACCCAGCAGGGCGACAGCCAGACCCGAGCCAAACAAGGCCCACACCTGTGAGGTGTTCGCCGCCTCGTACAGCCACAGCACCGGCAACAGTGCCGCCACTACAGCAACAATGGCAACGCCACCGCCTCTAGGCGTGGGAATGGTGTGCGAGCTTCGATCATTGGGAATGTCCAGCAACTGTCTACGCAGCGCGTACTGGCGCAGCGTGCCGGTTAGCACGAAGGTAGCAACTAATGCAGCGACGACCAGCGAGAGTGTCATGCCTGCCGCCGCTTCAAGTATTCGAGCGCTGTTTGCCGCAAGGCATCATCCACACTAACCGGCGGCGACCAGCCCAGCAGTTCACGAGTTCGAGTGATATCCACCTGCAACGACTCACACAGGCGCGCATGAATTGCCTCACGTCGCAACAGTCGCGCGGCACAGCCAATCCAGCCACTCGGTACCGGCAGCAGCCTTGCGGGACGACCGAGCGCAGCTCCCACGCGTCTCAGCAATTCGCTGGTAGACAGATCCTCACCGTCGCTCACCAGCAACGTCTGATTAGCCGCAGCCGGGTGATTAATGCAGGTATCGATCAGATCGACCAGGTTATCCAACGCCACCAGACTGCGCCGATTATGCAGCGCGCCCAGCGGCAAAGGTACGCCCCGCGCAAGCCAGCCCATCATGCTGCGAAAGTTCGCCCCAACCCCCGGCCCGTACACCAATGGCGTGCGGATGATCACTATCTCAAGCCCGGTTTGCTCGGCAATCTCGAGCAAACCAGCTTCAGCCTCATGCTTGGAGACTGCATACGCCCCACACGGCTGCGGCGTATCAAAGGCAGTGAAAGGCTGGCCCGGCTGCGTCACTTCACCGTTGACCTTGATCGAGCTGATGAAAATGAAACGCCGTGCACCAAGCGCGGCAGCGCTACGCGCCAGATCGAGCGTCAGCTCAACATTCGCCCGACGAAACTCTGCCAGCGAGTCCGATGCGTCGTCATCCATCACATGGACTCGCGCCGCGCAATGCACCACCGTATGCAGTCCTTCTACCTCAGCACCGGCCGCGAACACACGATTATGTGAAAGCGGCACCGGCACAGCCCCTGCGGGCAGCACCGCGTCGGCACGACGAATCCAGGCCAGCACCCGCAGGTCGTTACGGGCAACCAGACGCGCCAGCACTACGCGCCCAACAAAGCCCGTACCACCTGTCACCAGAACTTTCCTGCTCGAACTCACCCTTCTCTCCGAAAGCCCAGGGTTGCATTACAGCCCTGACAAGGATGCGGATTGTACGCACAGCCAGCCATACGCACCGTGTTTCAAGTGGAAATACGACCGGGTTGCGGATTTACGGCATCCGTAGGAGTTATGCGTAACATCCGTAGGAGCGGCCCTTGGCCGCGAACAGAACCACACCGAGGCCGGTTCGCGGGCAGGCCCCGCTCCTACGCGCGCGATAAAAAGACACCCGTGGGAGACATGCAACACCAAGGAGCGGCCCCTGGCCGCGAACGAAACCACACCGATGACTGGGCACAGGTTCGCGGGCAGGGCCCGCTCCTAGGTAGGCTGACCTTCTCAACTGCGCCCGTAACGATCCTCGAAGCGCACGATATCGTCCTCGCCCAGATAGGCACCCGACTGCACCTCGATCAGTTCCAGCGGCATCTTGCCGGGGTTGGACAGCGAGTGCTTGACCCCCAGCGGAATATAGGTGGACTGGTTTTCCGTGAGGACCATCTCCTTGTCGCCACAGATCACCTTGGCCGTGCCCGATACCACGATCCAGTGCTCGGCCCGGTGGTAGTGCAACTGCAGTGACAGGCACTCGCCCGGCAATACGGTAATGCGCTTGACCTGATAGCGCTCGCCGCGATCCACCGTGTCGTAATGTCCCCAAGGGCGACTTACCAACGGATGGCTGACAAACTCCTCGCGCTGCTCGGCCTGCAGCTGCTGAACTACCTGCTTGACCTGCTGACACTTGTCACGATGCGCTACCAGCACGGCATCCTTGGTTTCGACGATCACCAGGTCATCAACGCCCACTGTCGCCACCAGGCGATGGTGCGACTGCACCAACGTATTGCGAGTGTCGAACGAGAGCACATCGCCCTGCAGGCCATTGCCATCGGCGTCGCGCTCGCTGACGTCCCAGATCGCCGCCCAACTGCCCAGGTCGTTCCAGCCGGCATCCAGTGGTACCACCACACCGGCATTGGTGTGCTCCATCACCGCATAATCCACCGACTCGTCATCGCAACGGGCGAACTGCTCGGACGGAATATGCAGGAAGTGACTGTCTTCCTCCGCACCAGCCAGCGCGTCGCGGCAGGCAGCGAGAATATCGGGGCGAAAGCGCTCCAGCTCCGCCAGAAAGCGCGAAGCTCGGAACATGAACATGCCGCTGTTCCAGAGATAATTGCCCGCAGCCAGATATTCCTGGGCGCGCTCAACCGAGGGTTTTTCCTTAAACGCGGAAATTGCAAAGCCACCGGCTCCCAGCGTATCGCCGCACTGGATATAGCCAAACCCTGTTTCCGCCTGAGTTGGCGTGATGCCAAAGGTCACCAGGCGCCCGTCACGGGCCTGAGCCTCGGCGACCCGTACGGCTTCGCGAAAAGCATCCTCATCACGGATGTAATGGTCGGCCGCCAGCACCAGCAGCACTGGATCATCGCCCTCGCGGCTGGCATCCAGCGCCGCCAGCGCAATGGCCGGGGCCGTATTGCGCGCCATGGGTTCGAGGATGATGCGCCGGCTCGCGCGCTTGGCGAGGCGCAACTGCTCGGCCACGACGAAACGATGCTGTTCATTGCTCACCACTAGCGGTGATGCGTGTTCCAACCCGTCCAGCCTGGCCAGCGTACGCTGGAACATGGTCCCTTTCGCCTGGCCGTCGAGCTCCAGAAACTGCTTGGGGAAACGCTGGCGCGACAGCGGCCAGAGGCGTGAACCGCTGCCGCCGGCGAGGATTACGGGCGTAAACATAAAAACTCCGGGAAGCCGTCAATGGCAAAGCACGGCATTATCGAATCGCTCCCGCGATGATGCAACGTTGCCTGTTTGCTTTGTAGGAACGGGCCATGCCCGTGAATGACACGCACCAGGGTGTGGGCTTTGTTCGTGGGCATGGCCCGCTCCTACGCGCGGGGGTGCAACATTCGTGGGATCAACACCTGGAGCGGCCCCTGGCCGCGAACGGAACCGCACTAATGAACGGGTATGGGTTCGCCGGCATGGCCCGCTCCTACGAGGTCACCTCCGGCTCGCATGCCCCCTACACGCTCTGTAAACTAGCCGCCCGCGTTCGAGGGCCAGAGAGAAGATCATGCAACGTACGTTAATCACCGGCGCCAACGGTTTCGTTGGACAACAGCTCTGCCGAACGCTTCAACAATCGGGGCAGCATGTTATTGCACTCACAGCCAGCGCCACGACATCACCTCTGGCCGCCGATCAACAGCTGCAATGCAACATCCGGGATGCCGACGCTTTGCATCAGGCCATTAAGCTCGCCCGCCCGACGCACGTGATACATCTGGCCGCCATCACCCATATACCGACCAGCTTCGCCGACCCGCAACTCACCTGGCAGACCAACGTCATGGCCAGCCTGAACCTGATGGAAGCCCTGCGCCAGCACGCGCCCGATGCCTTCACTCTGTTCGTCAGCTCCTCTGAAGTCTATGGTGCCAGCTTCAAGCACGGAACAGCCGTGGACGAACAGACGGCTTGCCAACCCATGAACCCCTACGCAGCCAGCAAGCTCGCCGGCGAAATAGCCGTCAGCCAATACTTTCGCCAAGGCATGCGCGGCGTAATTGCCCGCCCCTTCAACCATATCGGCGAAAACCAGTCGCCCGACTTCGCCACCGCCTCTTTTGCCCGCCAGATCGCGAGGGCCGAAGCTGGCCTGCAACCGCCAGTGTTGCGTGTCGGTAATCTGGAAGCACAACGCGATTTCCTAGATGTACAGGATGTCTGCAAGGCCTATCTGAAACTATTGGAACTGCCTGACGAAGGCCTAGAGGGTTCGCGTTGCTTCAATATCGCGTCGGGGAAAACCCACAGCATTCGCAACATTCTCGAAACATTGCTGTCATTGAGCCCATTGCAGATCAGTGTCGAGGAGGATCCCGAGCGTCTGCGCCCATCAGATATCCCGGTCGCGACCGGCAATAACAACGCCATCCAGCAAGCAACCGGATGGCAGCCGCTTATTCCTCTGCAGGACACCCTGCAAAGACTCATGAAATTCTGGCGCGCACAGGTCGCGCTTTAAATACGCTCGCGTTGCGCGCCCCAGGTAAAGCCCAAATGAAGCTGTTGATTAACACTGAGTCGCTACAGCCACCCATCACCGGCATTGGTACCTATACACAGAACCTGCTTGAACAGTTCGTAGCGATGCAGGCATTGGAGGACATCGAATGCTTCTCTGGGCACCATTTTTCCTCGGCCACACAAACATTGCAGGGATGCCACGACCA
Source organism: Stutzerimonas stutzeri (assembly GCA_002345575.1). GTDB lineage: Bacteria > Pseudomonadota > Gammaproteobacteria > Pseudomonadales > Pseudomonadaceae > Stutzerimonas > Stutzerimonas stutzeri_S. Next base: position 39,746 of record DDVX01000010.1, on the reverse strand, counting down.
TGCGCAAGCAGGCGGCGCACCTTCACGCTCACCGCAGGGGCTCCTGCATCGCATGCTGCGTAATTCGAGCTTGGCCTATCGCACCCGAGAGGCGTGGCGCAACAATCTGCTACGCCTGCAATCGACCCGATTGAAAAACTTCGTCTATCACGAACCTAACTTCATTCTGCGCGCCCACAAAGGCCCATGCGTCGCCACTATCCATGATCTGTCCTTCATCCACTATCCGCAGTATCACCCAGCCAAGCGCGTTGCCTGGCTCAAACAAGAGCTACCCAGAACGCTAAAACGGGCTGACTTTATAATCACAGACTCCGAATGCGTCAGAACAGCACTGCTTTCACACTACAACGTAGCCGATTCAAAAGTGCGAACGATATACCTGGGGGCATCTGATCAATTTTGCCCGTTAGACGCAAAAGTAACCAAAGAGACTTTAAATTTATATAATCTTACACATGGGGAATACATTCTCTTCGTAGGCACACTTGAGCCTCGAAAAGGCATAGACATCCTGCTCTCCGCTTGGCGCACACTTCCGAAGGAAACCTTGAATAACAAGCAACTCGTCATCGCAGGAGCAGCTGGCTGGAACAATCAAGACCTGCTGACCATCATCAAGAAATTAGAGCAGGAAGGTACACTTCGCCACGTACACTTCATACCGCCCAATCACTTGCCAGCCCTTTATGCCGGCGCCTGTTTGTTTGTTTACCCATCTATCTATGAAGGTTTCGGCCTGCCTGTTCTTGAGGCCATGCGCTCCGGAACTCCCGCCCTTTGCGCTACGGGCACTGCAATGGAAGAGTTTTCCAACGGCAGCACACAATCTTTCCAGAACGGCTCTAGCGAAGATCTTGCAGAGCAACTGAAGCACCTCCTGAAAGATGAAGCTTATCGAAATTCTCTTGCCCAGAGAGGCCTGCAAGCAGCACAAGCATACTCGTGGAAACGCTGCGCAGAGGAAACAATGTATATTTACAAGCTGATATCCGAATAAGAACCACAGCCCAACGAAAATACCGCAACATCCATATAAGAATGCTAAGCCGGAGTAAAAATCTTGAACTATCCAATATTTTTATCCGTAGTGATGGTACTACGCAACAGTCAAGGCGCCTTGGAGCAAATACTAGCCGAAGCCTGCCAGCTTCTAGACAGGACGGCTAGCGATTACGAACTAATTATAGTAGACAACGCCTCAGATGACTCCAGCGTTACCACACTCAAACAGCTAACAGGAGAGGCGGGGCTTCCAAATCTGCAAATCTACGCACTCACCAAGCAGGTCGATACTGATACAGCGCTTTGGGTTGGTTTAGAAAATGCTCTGGGTGATTTCGTTGCGGTCCTAGACCCATTGACGGACAGCTTGGATTTCCTACCAAAAGTCCTTGAAAAAGCACTCGATGGAGCAGATGTAGTTTTTGCAAAAAACGAACATCGGACACCGCAGACTTTTCCCTATCGAGTAGCGGAAACCACTTTTAACTGGATATATCGTCACCTAGGCGGTATTCATCTAGGAAACGAAGCACCGCAATATCGAGTATTGAGCAAAAAAGTCATCAACTTTATAGTACGTCATCCGCGACCTTCTGTTACCTATCGTCATCTCCCCGCTACCGGCGGTTTTACAAAAGCAAAACTGTGCTATGAAGCCCCAGCCAAGGCAATACAAAAAAAGCGCCTTTCAGACAGTATAGATAAAGGAATGCAGCTTCTTGCTTCCACAACACGCACACCTATGCGCCTGGTGACCAGCCTCTCGCTTTTCGGAGCGATGGCCAATCTCTTCTACTCAGTTTATGTCGTCTTCATCGCCATATTCAAAACAGACGTGGCCCCTGGCTGGGTAAGCTTCTCGCTACAGCAATCTGGCATGTTTTTTCTTATATCCCTCGTCTTGCTCGTTCTAGGCGAATATATTTTGAACATGGCCAGCCTTTCTAACGAAGGGCCCGCCTACCACGTCGCACAGGAATTCACTAGCGCCAAGCTGTCTCGTCATGAAAAGCTTAATATTACCGAGTCACACACAGAACCCAATATCGAGAACGCTCGAGAATGAGCACGGACTATGACGCAATAGTTATTGGCGCCGGCTTCTATGGAAGCGTTATAGCTACTTATCTAGCTGAGCAGCGCGGACTCAAAAGAATTTTGATTATTGAAAGAGAGTGCGAAATCCTGAGCCGTGCCTCCCTTAACAATCAGGCTCGGGTACACAACGGCTATCATTACCCTAGAAGCTTCACAACTGCATATAGAAGCAGAGTCAACCTCCCACGATTCATTCGAGACTGGCCCAAAGCGATCACAAACGACTTCATCAAACTCTACGCTATAGCAAAACGCAATTCACAGGTGACAGCCCGGCAGTTCGAAAGATTCTGCAGCGAAATCAATGCCAATATACGACCTGCCTCGTCAGAGTTGAATAAACTATTCGAAGCCAGCCTGATAGAAAAAGTATACGAAGTCGATGAGTATGCGTTTGACACCACTGAACTCAAGAACTGGGCACTTTACCAGTTCAATAAACATGGAATTGCGCTTCGCAACTCCTGCACTGCCGAAGCCATAACCCGAACGCAAGACGGTCTCAAAGTAACAATAGAAAGTCACGGACTTAAGCAAAACCTGTCATGTCGTTATTTATTCAACTGCACCTATAGTGGACTGAATCAGCTATCCGGGGATTTCTCTGACATACAGGCAGAGTTGAAGCATGAAATCACAGAAATGTGTTTGATAAGACCCCCGGAGCAACTTGCCCATGTCGGAATAACGGTGATGGACGGGCCTTATTTTTCTTGCATGCCATTCCCATCCCGCGGACTGCATAGCCTATCACACGTCCGCTACACGCCTCATGTCAGCTGGAAGGACAAGAAGTCTATCAACCCATATGAAAAAATGAAGAACTATCACTGCGAGAGCCGCGCAAACCGTATCCTGCGTGATTCAGCCCGTTATATCCCCATCTTGCAAAACTCTCTTTACGTTGACTCTCTTTTTGAAGTTAAAACAGTTCTTATCAGAAACGAGGGCGATGATGGAAGACCCATACTTTTTGAAAAATCGACCACCCTGCCTGGCTGCTTCTCAATATTAGGCGGGAAAATAGACAACATCTACGACATTCTTGAAAAACTGGATTCTGAACCAATCGTGGCCAGCTCACAACCCTCAAGGTGATCAAATGAAAAATGCATTGATTGGCTACAGCGGCTTCGTAGGAAGCACTCTGCTAAGACAGACCACTTTCGACAAACTATATCGATCCACTAACATTCATGAAATAGCTAAACAAGAATTCGACACCTTGGTATGTGCTGGCGCCCCTGCCCAGAAGTGGAAAGCCAACAAATCGCCCGAGCATGACCGGCAAACTATAGAAACCCTGATCAGCCATCTCAAGACCGTTGTGTGCAACAGGTTCATCCTGATCAGCACCGTCGATGTATTCAATAAGCCTGTGGCTGTTGATGAAAATAGCGAAGTTACTATTGATGACCTCCATCCCTACGGACTGCATCGGCGCCTACTTGAAACCTTCGTACTTGATCACTTCAAGAGCCCAATCATCATACGTCTACCTGGCCTAGTAGGTCCAGGGCTGCGGAAGAATGCAATCTTCGACCTACTCAACGATAACGACTGCTCCAAAATAGATAGTCGGTCCGCTTTTCAATTCTATCCCATGGTTAACTTGTGGCCTGACATACAAGCCACCCTAAAAGCCGGACTCAGGTTGGTACATTTGACTTCCGAACCACTAACTATAGGAGAAATCGCCAGTCAGGGTTTTGGAATAAATTTCGAAAACATTCTCCCGCAGCAACCGGCGCTATACGACATGCGAAGCCTCCACACCCAACATTTTGGTGTTGAAGGGCACTATCAGTACAGCAAGCAGGAAGTCATAATCGCAGTTCGGGCATACGCACAATCAGAACCACTTCAGCCTTCAACCAGGCAGGGGGTCGTTTGAAATTATCTATTTCCAATATTGCTTGGGACAGAGAGCATGACACACCGGTCGCCGAGCTGTTGAACAGCCTGTGCATCAATGCAATCGACATAGCGCCCGGTAAATATTTTCCAGTGCCGGACACCGCCTCGACATACGAAATAAAACGAGTCAGGGACTGGTGGGGGGAACGAGGCATTCAGATCGTGGGTATGCAATCACTGTTATTCGGTACCGTGGGGCTGAACATGTTTGGCTCAGTAGAAACACAGGGCAGGATGCTGAACCATTTGACCGCCATCTGTAGAATAGCCGGTGAACTAGGTGCCACCCGGCTTGCATTCGGGTCACCGAAAAACAGAGACCGCAGCGGCCTGAGTGACGCAGAAGCAGCAGATATCAGTACGATCTTCTTTCGACGCCTAGGCCACGTTGCCAGCGATTGTGGCGTAACGATATGTCTTGAGCCAAATCCGGTATGCTACGGCGCCAACTTCATGACGTCTGCTCATGAAACATTGGCGGTAGTAAAAGCGGTGGCGCACCCTGCAATAAGATTGCAGCTTGATACTGGCGCACTGAGCATAAACGGAGAAGACCCAACCACACTGCTTGCACATGCGGCAGATCTCATAGCCCATATCCATGCTAGCGAACCCGAACTTGTGCCGCTCGGCAAAGGTAAAACAGATCACCACCTGATGGCCGAGGCTATTAAAAGTTATCTGCCGGAGCATTTCGTTACAGTGGAAATGCTGACTAAAGGAAACGGCGAGAAAATCTCAATTCTGCGTGATGCCTTGATTACCGCTCAAAAATATTATGCATCTAGCAAACCGAGTCAGATTTAATGAAGTGGCTAATATTGGTTCTCGGCATTCTTTCCAACGCATCCGCCAGCGTGTTGATCAAGCTCGCTATAACGCCTCCAAGAAGACTTCCTTCACCTCTTGAGCCATGGGAGCTTTTAAGAAACTGGCCTTTCTGGTTAGGCCTTTTCCTGTACGGCTCTGCTTTTCTCTTATATACCGCAGCACTATCTCGCTTGCCGCTGAATGTGGCTCACCCTGTTCTAACTGCCGGCGCCATCGCCACTGTCGCAATCTTCTCTCTTATAATATTCAAAGAGCCATTCAGTTGGACAACCGGAGCGGGGATCATCCTAATCATCCTCGGGGTCATCCTACTAACATCAAACGTAGCTTAGGTCATGAGCATGAGTTTTGAAGCGGTTCCACGGAGCCAGTGGCAAATCCCAGCATTTGAAAAAACCATATGGACAGAGCGCGCCAAGCCTTGGTGTGTAGTCATTCCCGTCATCAATGAGGGAGATAGGATCAGACGTCTTCTGGGAAAACTGGAAAACGCTCGGATTCCTTTAATTGCCGACATTATAATTGTTGATGGCGGTAGCACTGATGGATCGCTCGATGCAGACTACCTCAAACAACGAGGTGTTACTGCCTTATTGACCAAAACCGGTCCTGGAAAACTCAGTGCTCAGCTTCGCTGCGCCTATGCCTTTGCCGTAGAAAGTGGTTATGAGGGCATTGTCACGATTGATGGCAACGACAAGGATGACCCATCTGCCATTCCAAGCTTCATTGCCGCTCTCGAGCAGGGCACAGACTTCGTGCAGGGTTCGCGCTTCATACCTGGAGGGCTGGCCATAAATACACCTCTCGCCCGGCATATCGCAATTCGTTTTCTGCACGCGCCACTTCTTGCTCTATTTTCAGGATATAGATGGACAGACACTACACAGGGGTTTCGTGGATATAGTAGAAGAATCCTGCTCGATCCCAACGTAGCGCCGTTCCGTAACATATTCGCTGACTATGAGTTACTTGCCTATCTTTCCTATCGTATTCCTCGTCTCGGTTACAAGTGCCTTGAGCTTCCCACGACAAGAAGCTATCCCCCAGGCAAGCCCCCTACAAAAATCAGCTTCATAAAAGGTAATACAAAGGTTTTCCAAACATTGCTCAAGGCCTGCTTCGGACACTACAACCCGAAAAATAAGCATGATTAACAATAGTTTCTACAATAAATTTTCAGGGAAAAAACGCTTTTTTGCCTTTACGGTAGCAGCTCTGATTTATGCCATATTTTTGCACTGCCGCCTTGGCATGGATGCTTTTTTTGACACCGCCAATTATCATATTTATATAGGCTGGGCAGCATCTACTTTCTCATCATACAATTACGGCGCAGTGGCACAATACCACACCTACTTCAACCCTATATTAGACATACTCAACTATCGGCTATTCGAACTACACCCTTGGGCAGGCGCCCTATTTCACGCGATTGCCTTTGCGCTATTGCTCGTAGTAATACTTGAAATTTCGAAAAAAATATTCGACCGGGAAACCCCTAGTCGCCAGCTTCTGATTTTTGCTGCAGTAGGCGCAGGTGCTACCGGCGCCATGACAATATCGCTCTACGGCTCCTTTACAAACGAACACCTCATCGCCTTGATCTTCACTCCGGCACTGCTTCTTGTATTGCGCTATCTCGATGAAAAGCGGCTGCGCCTTCTGCTTCTTGCCGGCCTGCTTGCCGGCCTTTCAACAGGTTTAAAACTAACTGCAGCACCATTCATGGCCAGTCTGCTGCTTAGCCTTTTCATCATCAACCTTTCAAATATAAGAGGATGGTTTCTCGCTGGACTTTGTGCAGGGATCGGGATACTGGTGGGCGACGGACTATTCATGTTGCTGCGCTGGGAAATTACTGGCAATCCATTATTTCCGCTGGCAAACAATATATTCCAGTCACCGCTTTATCCCGCCCAATGGGTTTCCTTCGGCGAGTTTCGGCTCTCAGAACTCCCACATTACCTGGCTCTTCCCTTTTACTGGCTGAGCAATGGCACTTACTCTGAAGTGGATACGGTACGCGACGGCCGCTTGCTCTTGGCTTATCTAGGGCTCACCAGCTTCTGTATCGGACTTCTTCTGCACAAACAAAAGGCGACTCGTAAAGAACTATTTTTAATCCTGTTCTTTTTTATATCTTGGCTACTATGGATATTACTCTTCAGGATCTATCGATATCTGGTAGTGCTGGAATTGCTCAGCGGCATCATCTTTATTATCGGCCTTAGTAAAATTCTGCCGAGGAAGTCACTCGTGATTCCAGCGGCAGCCCTAGTTATAGTTTGTATATTTCTCTACACAACGACTGTTTATCCAAACTGGGGGAGACGCCCTTGGAGCAGTGAATTCATCCAGACCGACATAAGCGAACACTTGGCCGAAGATGCAAACGTATTTTTCGCCGAACATCGCACCTCCTTTCTCGCACCCGAGCTGCACTCGCTTGATATTGATTTCGCCAATCTATTTTCGCAGCCCTGGTACGAATCTGATCGACAGGGCAGCCCCATAGATCCCGAGCCGCTGCCCTTAGACGCTAAGAAGCCTCTATATATCATCCAGTACACAGCAACGGACTTTAGAACGCTCAGTCCCAAACTGAACGAGATGTTTGGAACACGCCTGTTTGTCTGCCGGGATATCCAGACGAACATGAGCCTGACCCCTAAATTATGCAGCTACATCAGCGCAGAGCAGCTACCACGCCTGGAGCCGGGCAAGCGCCATGATTTTCGCAGCGAGGGCCTGACATTCGTTTCCGGCTGGTCATACCCTGAGCAGACACACCGTTGGACTGATGGCAAAGAGGCGACTCTGGAATTCAGAGTCACCAAGGATGCCATCACTCATTGCGAAAAGCCTGTCGCAGTATTAACAGGCTTCACCATTGAAGAGCATCGCGTGACAGTACGAGTTTCCGGACATGTAGGCAGCTTTCACACGGCGAACGGACAGTTTGAAATAAGCACACCGTTAAGCTTGGAAGGCCTGGACTGGCTCGCACCGCTTCAAGTGACACTCGGACTGCCCGATGCTCGTCAGCCCAACCCATCCGATCAGCGTCAACTGGGAATAGCTCTTCAGAGTTTCGGCCTGCAATGTGGCAGCCCGCAATAGAAGCCGGAAGCCGCCCAAGCGCTTCCGGCTGACTCCGACGCTATGCCTGACCGACCAGTGCCTTACAGGCTGCGGTGAACTGACGACCGACTTCGTTCCAATGATAATGCTGCAGCTGCTTCACTCCCTCGGAGGCCAGCTGCACTCCTAATTCAGGCTCCTGAAGCAGCCTGAGCAGGGCAGGCTTAAGCCCGGAAGCATCAACGAGCAAAGCATTGACGCCATCGATAGCCATATCGTGGAACGCCGCGCATTCATCATTGGCTATGACTGGCTTGCCGGCCATCCAGGCCTCAAGCAGTACTATGCCAAAGCTCTCGCTGTCGCTCATATTGACCAACGCCACGCAAGACAGCAGCGCACCACGTACCACATCTCTCGGCTGGCGTCCAAGGTAGCTGGCGCAGGGGGCCTCCACCGGCAGCCCATCATCGTCAGGGCCAATCAGAACCACATTGAGCCTAGCCTCTGGCTGAAGTTGCCCGACAGCGTCGATGATTTTCTGATAACCCTTCGCGCCGGCCTTGCGCCCCAATACCAAAACGAACGGCTCATCACTCGGATACAGTCTCTGAAACGCCTGTTTATCCGCCTCCGTGAATGATTCTTCAGGATCAATACCTGCCGGCAGGTACTCTACGCGGCAACCTTTGCGCTCAAAGAACTGACAAGCCGCACGAGGAGCCGCCATAACTAGGCTTGCATCCAGCGCGCATTCAGTTACGTCCGGGAAGTGATAGTAGTCATCGTCAAGATGAGCATGTGGGATCAGAATACTGGGCACGGAGCAGCGACGCGCATGCTCAATTGCAGCAATAGCGGGGCGGAAAACGCTGTTATGAGTGATGACCAGATCATAGTTTCCCACATTTTCCGCGAGAAACCCTTCTAGCCCTGCAGACCAGGGCCCGCGAAGATCGGTAAGCCGCAAGCCCGCTGCATGGCGGGTAAGCCGAGCGGCATCATCGAGAATATCGAAGCCGTCGTCAGCTCGCTTGCCAGCTGTATGGCAAATCGGTGAGAGCGCCAGGTCGAGAGCAGAGCCATCGACCGACACCACACGGACGATAAAAGCGAGCGATCTGGGATCGGCGAAGATCTCAGCAGCCGAGGAAAACAGCTCGACCAGGCCAGCAGGCGCATCGAAGCGAATGCTAAATCTTCCCGAGACCTGCTCGTTGAACAACAGCCGACCGCCAGCATCCTGTATCAGCAATGCGGTTGCTGTTGGCGCATCGCCCTCAATACAGACCTCAGCGGCACTGTCCAAATGCAGGCCCGCCGAAGTGAAGGCCCATCGTGTCACATGCTCGCCACAATCCTCGACTGCGCTCCAGCCCCAGGCCAGCGCGCTCTGCGTGCATTGCGCCGCTACGGATTCATAGACACAGCGCTCGAATGCACTTTGAAGCCGCCATGCCCGTGCCAGCCCGTCATCGGCGCTCCCTCCGACGTCGAAACGGGCAAAGCGGGTGTGCTGCAGCCCGATAAAAGCCTGCGTAGCTTCGTCGAAGCCATACTCCTCCGAGAAGCGCCCGACATTAGTCATCGAGCTGACCGCCGTAGCGGCCACATCCACCTCGAAGCAGCCACTCCCATCCAGTGCGCGCAATAACTGCTCGCACATCACCTCAGCCCCCCCCAGCGCGGGAGCCGTATATCGGTAAGTGACGAACAGGACACGCTTGCGCGGCAACTCAAGCGCCTGGAGAAAGCGTGCATATTCCTCACCCAGCGCCCGCATCGACAAACACTCGTCGAACAGCCTGCGCCGCTCGCGCCTGCCCTCACTCCCCTCACTCCCCTCACGCTCTAGGCGCACCAGCACGGTGCGCAACGCAGTGGCAAAGTCTTCAAGCTCAGCGACGACTACATGAGGCTGGATAGCCGTCGGATAGCCACGTTGTCCAAACTCAGTGGTAATAGTAAACAACCCATTGGCGAAGAAATCGGCCAGTTTCACATTCGAGCCGCTACCGGACGACATTGGATTCAGCGCCAGCGTGCATGACTGCATTACCGCTGCCTTGCGCTGCTCATCAAGCACGCCCCACAACCTGACGTTGCCGCGCGAGCTCTCGCCGACCGAGCCGCAGACCGAACCGATCAGATGGAACTGGACATCCGGGCACTGCGCAGCCAGGCGCTGGATGATAAAACGAGCCGCCTCGGCATTCGGCGGATGGGCCGACCCCAGAAACACCGCAGAACGAGGCTGGATTAGCTGCTGAATTTCCTGCAGCTCTGCCTGGGTTGGCACTGCCGGATTTTCGGCGCCATTGCGCACCACCACCAATGGCCCGGCAGTCCTAACGCCCATGGAAAGGGAAGCAGCGTCTTCCTCGGAGACCGCAATGACCGCAGCCGCCTGCTCCACCGCACGCTGCTCCATTTGCCGAACCATCGAAATCAATGGCCGCAGCACCCCGTGCGGCTCGAACAGCCGGGCTTTCAGCAGAGCTTCATTGTTCTGTGACGAATAGACGAATCGATCGCCGTACAGCGCAGGAACTCCGGCCATATAAGGGTGTTCCGCAACGATTACTCGCGCGCGGGGCTTGATGGCCGAATAAATAGCCAGCAACAGGGCATTCTTAGATGCCTGCTGTCCTGCCACTACATCATCTACAGCAACGGGTGACAGCGCATTCTGTCGCATCAGCTCGGCCTGATGCTCAGGTGTGCGCGGTATCGACAGGACAGTGATGGAAGATCCAAACGTCTCGATACTCAATGTATCGCCGCTTGAAAAACAGATGAATACGACTGGCGTCCATTGCGCCACCGCAGCATAGAGTCCTCTGGTACGTGTCGCCCCGCCACCAATGGAAGTGAACGAGTTGTAATCGTTCAGCACCAGCACGACGCCAAGCGCCTCATTGGCGACACGCTCACAGGCCTGTTCGCAGTATTCTGCGGCCGGGCGCGTGATGCTATCCCAGGTGTAGCGCTGGCGGGCCAGCGCCAGGCCGGCCTCGCCAATGCGCTGCCACTGCGTGGGCTGCTCGCGCCATTGCCCCAGCAGCTCGGCGAATTTCTCAGTTGCGGCGAGCAGGCAGTGCTCACCGTCCACGACCTCAACACCGCGCATGCCGGTCGGCGTCGACAATACCGGCAGCCCATGGCTGAAATAATCGAACACCTTAACGTTCGAGCCACTACCGGACATCATCGGATTCAACGCTATATCGGCACCCGCCAGCAGTTCGGCCTTGCGCTGCGTGGAAACCAGGCCGTGACGGACAACATTGTCTGCATAGGTTCCCTCAGGCAAGCAGCTGCCGAGAATGTCGAAGGCCATATCCGGAAGGGCTGGCGCCAGCGTCTGCGCCACAAATAGCGCAGCCTCCACGTTCGGAGCATGGGCACTACCCATGAACACAGCCCGAGGCACATTTGGCGCATCCCCTGCGCGCGCGCGCGGCGGGGCCGCCTGGGCCAGTACGCCATTGGGTACGAACAACGTGTCAAAAGATGCCCCAGGTGCCACACGCCTGAATGCATCCAGATCGGCATCGTTGCAATACAGCACGCAATGCGCCACCTCCAGCAGGCGGCGCTCTGCGCGCTCCACCCGCTCATGTACCGGCGCCGACCGGGCATCCGGATGCAGCGCACGATACAGATCGGTTTCACAGTTATAGGCGTTATAGACCCGAACCTTGTCATCCACCCCGGCGAATAGATCGTAATCAACCGTGAACGGTGAGTCATGGATGATCACATCCGCGTCGGCGTACTCCTCCAGATAGGCCTTGTGCAGCGGCGAGACCGATGAGGCCGCCTGCGCCAGACAGGGTCCCGACATATCCGCCTCGCCGGCATAGGGCTGCAATTGCGCCCAGGCCTGAGCGAAACCGTCATCTTTCGGAATACGGCGCTCCAGAAAGCTCGCGCCGTGTGCAATCCGCTCCTCGCCGACTCCCTTGTGGCCGGACGACAGGAGGACCACATCATGATAACGACTCAATGAGCGATAAAAATTGAACAGACGGGCTTCGCCACCGCTGGTACAGGGAACGAACGCAGGAAAAAAGCTGAATACCAAAATCTTTTTCACGAACATCAAACCTTATTTCTGGCTGAACCAGGATTCCAGCGGGCTCTTGCGGTCCGCCTGGTGACCGTTGCGCTGCGCCAGGGAACCCCCTAGCAACGCCTCGTTATCGCAGGGCTTGCCAAACATCTGCTCAGCGTCTGTCCTGCCCCGTGCGAAAAGGCCTTGCAGGCGATGGTCCAGATAACGGAACCGGCGCAGACGCGTCGCCAGCCAGGGATACCTGCGCACGACCGGCAACAGACGTGAACGCACGCCGAGCAGGGCTCGTCCGAGTACAGGCTTCACCCGCCCGGCCAGATCCAACCGGATACGCGGCACAGAGAAGTGCCGCGCCCTACGTGCAAATACAACCAACCTGCGCATGGGCGCGGTGATGCGCCACGACATGCTATCCAGCACTGCCTGCCTTTGTGCCAGCGCCTGGTCACGCTCACATTCCAGCCGACGCATGCGTTCTTCGGCACGTTGCAATTGCACGTCCATCACCTCGCGCATGGCCTGATTGATCCGGCGATCCACACCTGCATCGTATTTCCAGGCCAGCGTCTCCAGCGCCACTCCATAATCCTTGGCGAAGGCCTCGTCCAGCACGGCCATCTGCTCGTTCGGCGCATGTTTCTGCGCAATGATCGCGTAGTCCGGGCTCGTTCCGCTCAGCACGTCGAGTACCCCGATCTGCTCACGCGCGAGCAGATGCGGATCCTCCTGCAAACGCAATACCCTGGTACGGGCAAAGCCGGAAAACTCCGCCATAAAGCTCAACAACTGATGCGGTAAGGGGCGTTCATGGGTCGGATCAAGATAAAAGTTGCTGCCGGCGACGACTATGTTTTCCGGATTTGGGGTTTCAAGAATCAGGATTCCGCCTGGTCGCAGCGCCCGCAGCGCTTCGGCAATCAGTACCTGGGCGCTCTCGAACGGAATGTGCTCGACGATATGAAAGCCCGACACGAGCGCCTGGCTATCATCGGCAAGCGCCTGCAGCGCTGCAATCGCATCCCCCTTCGCCGCAGGTAGCCCGAGCGCCTCGCAGGCTTCAAGCATGCCGGCGTCGAGATCGATACCCCTGGCGGCGAAGCCATTTTCCAACAGCACTTCCAGCCATTCGCCCCGACCACAGCCAACGTCGAGTGCTGCCGGCGGTTCCGCCTCGCCGGTCAAGGGCTTGAGGAACGGCAGATAGGCCTGCTGTCGCGCCTTGATCATCTCGCGCGAACCGCGATAGCGCTCTTCGAAGGCGCGGTAAAAAGAATCGCTCATCTGATGCATTCCACTTTCGGAGGCATCCAGGCCGTACCCACGAACTGAGGCTTGTCGAGGTTGACGACACTGAATACCAGCGCTAGATCGCGCCATTCATAGTTATGCGCAACATGGCTTTCGGACGCATGCAGCGCCAGCGCGACCGAATACGAGCCCACTCCCAGCGCGGCCTCGAATGCAAAGTGGTATTCGACCACCTCGCCGGCCTGCAAATCGCGCTGTGTATGGTCGAGATAACTCGTATTGGTTCCGTACACGGCCTGCCCGTAGCGATCCTTGATCACATAGCCGACCACCAGCTCTGGAATCACACGCTCGATCCTGACGCGGATGCGTAGCGTCACCGGCTCGCCCACCGCCAGGGTTTCCACCGACTCACCGCGTGCATTGCACAACGTTACGCTCTCGATGCGCGCCTCGCCGCTACCAGAGCGAGTCTGCATACTGCCATCGTCCAGTTGCGTGACCTGTACCGTCGCCTGCTCCTTGTCGGCGATCAACGCATTGTAATAGTCCATCACCTCCTCCGGCCGGCCATCGCGCAGCACCCGGCCTGCCTCCAGCAGAATCGCACGGTCACACAGTGACAGAATGGAGTCCCGATCATGGGAGACGATCAACAGCGTCGTGCCCTGCTGGCGAAACTCGCGGATACGCTCGAAGCACTTGTGCTGGAAGTACAGATCGCCTACCGACAAGGCCTCGTCGACAATCAGGATTTCCGGGCGAAAGGCCGTCGCCACCGCGAACGCCACCCGCACCTGCATGCCGCTGGAATACATGCGCACCGGCTGATCAAAATAGCGACCGATCTCGGCGAACGCCTCGATCTGACCGATCACACCATCGATCTGTTCGACCGTGAAACCCATCAGCCCGGCAGCGTGATAGGCGTTCTGCCGCCCACTCAACTCGGTGTTGAAGCCCATCCCCAATTCAAGGATCGCGGCAATCCGGCCATTGATGGCAACCGTTCCCTCGGTAGGCTGCAGCGTACCGGCAATCAGCTTGAGCAACGTGGATTTGCCGGCGCCATTCTGCCCCACCAGCCCCACCGCTTCGCCAGGCTCGATGGCGAAACTCACCTCGCGTAGCACCCAGTTTTCCTTGCGGGCACGAATCGACATACCGAACCAGCTCGCCACCCGATGCAGCTCCGAGGCATAGCTGCGGTAGGCCTTGCCCAGTTGCGTCACAGACAACAGGCTCATAGCACATCCACCATTTCAGGCGTCGCACGGCGGAACATGAACAGGCCCAGGCCCATCAGCGCCAGCCCCACCAGGCACAACAGCACGACGTGCTGCACATCCGGTGCACGCCCGTAAACCAGCACCTCGTGGTAAGCATTGACGATGGGAAACATCGGGTTGAACGCCAAGGCCCCGCGATAGGCCTCAGGAATGATATTCACCGGATAGATGATCGGCGTGAACCAGAACCACATTTGCAACAGAATCGGCACCGCCTGCCCGATGTCGCGCACGAACACGTTCAGGATGCCCAGGATCAGGCCGATCCCCAGTGCAATCACCATGCACGCCAATGTCAGCGGCACCAGCCACAGCATCTGCACGTGGGGCAACTGCCCCAGCAGGGCGAACACCACCAGCAGCGCCACCAGCAGCAGCAGGTTGTTCAGCAGGCTGGAACCCATCACGATCACCGGCAAAGTGATACGTGGAAAACGCATCTTCTTCATCAGCGAGCCCTGCTCGATAAACAGGGTCAGGCAGCGCGTGACGATCTCCGAAAACAGCGACCAGGCCAGGATGCCGGCCAGCAGATACTGGGCATAGCCGTATTTGCTCTCGATACCTGGCAGCCGTGCGGCTAGCACGTTGGACAGCACCAGTGCATAGATGGCTACCTGGGCCAACGGGTGGATGATCATCCACAGCCCGCCAAGCCGACTGCGCGCGAAGCGCGAAACGAACTCGTTGCGGATGGATGACACGATAAAGCCCCGGTACGCCCAGAGCCCCTTCAACAAAGCGAACATATTGACTCCTGCGACCCGCCTGGCAGGCGGTCGGCAATCATACGACGATGCGTACCCCAAGCCCAACAACGACTCGCTGTCAGGGCTCCACAAGGCAGTATTCGAGCAGCCGCGCAGCACTCTGTTCCCAGCTCGGCCAAAGAGTTACGCCCGACCCCATAGACGTCATCCCGTCAGCCAGCCACTGGCGAAGCGCGCGAGCCAGCTCTTCGGGCGTGTCGGCCTGGAAGAAGCGCGCCTGGCCGCCAGTAACCTCACGGAACACCGGAATATCACGCGCCAGTATCGGCACGCCATAGCGGGCCGCCTCTACCAGCGGTAGCCCGAAGCCCTCATCCCAGGAAGCCGCCAGCAGACCATCGGCACGGGCATAAAGGGCCGCCAGCTGCTGATCGTCGACATCTTTCAGCCAGAACAACTGGCGCTGCCATTGCGCATGGCCGTGCAGTGCCTGCAGCAACTCGACCACCGGGCCACGCTCACTTGCCGCGACACCCTGCCAGCCTTCTGCGCCGACCAGCAGCAAATTGAACCGCACCCCGGTCTGCCACAGCAACGAACAAGCCTGCAGCACCTGCAGATGGCCCTTGCGCGGCTCCAGCGTACCGACCATCAGCACTGTAGGGTCACCACCCTGCCAAGGCGCGCGCCACTCGCCCTGGCTTGTCCCTACTGGAGAAAAGTCAGCCCCGTGCCAGGAGCAGTGGATGGGCAGGCCAACCCGTTCCGGGCGGTGCTCGTTCAGCCATTGGCGTAACTGCACACGAGCGGCATGGGTCACACAGATCGCCGCATCCCAGCCCAGCACCGCATCCAGCCACGCCAGGAAATGCGGGCGCATCGAGGCCGGGAACAGCGCTGGCCGGGTAACCGGCAAGACATCATGGATCATTACCCGGCAGCTCACGCGCTTTTCCCGCAAACGCTGGTACAGGCCCTGCCCATGCGCCTCGACCAGTGCACCGGCGCAGATATCCAGCGCCAGCAGGCAATCGCCGGGCGCAAACCGTACCGGCTGGTCGGCGAGAACCGGTTCGATTCCCAGCAATTGTGCAGCGAAGCGGCGAGCGTACTGGTAGTGCCAGCCCTCACCGGAACGCACCAGATACACCGGCTCGATGCGCACGCCCCCGTCATCGCCAGCCAGCCACACGCGCAACAGCGCATGGGCCACTCGCTCGATACCGGTGATGCGCGTAGCCTGCTGCGTAGCGCTGATATCCACCAATAATTGTCGGGGCGCCGGCACAACCCCGACGCCCCGCCCGATGGCCTGCAGCGCGTGCTGATAGGCCTGCGCACAACGCGCCGGAGAATGCACGTCGGCGACGAAGGCACGGGCGCGTTCGCCGAGCGCGTTGCGCGCCGACGGGCTTGCATGCAGATGCTCCAGCGCGGCGGTCAACTGGCCATCTTCGAAATGATCCGGCAGCTGCCATATCGTCTCGGTCGGCAGCTCGGCCATGCTGCCATGGGCGTTGACGATGGTCGGCAGCCCATGGCCCATGCAATCAAGCACCGCCGCCGAACTCTCGCCGCGCGAACAGGTGCGCAACTGCACCGCCACATCTGCCGCTGCCAGGTAAAGCGCATAGCGGTCATCATCCACCCAGCCGCTAACGCTGATCCGGGCGCGCTGGGCAGGGCATGAAACACGGACCAGCATGTGCTGCACATAAACTTCATCGGCGGGAGCGCCGACGAACAGCAACTGCGCCGCGGGCACCTGCGCCAAGTCGCTGGCGAGCCAGGCATCGAGCAGGCGGTGATTGAGCTTGGTGGTCGCCAGCAGGCCGAAGCTGCAAACCAGAAACGTATCCTGCGCCAGCCCCAGCGCCTGGCGCGCCTGCTGGCGCGTAATGGCCGCAGGGGCAGCGCGTACCAGCGGCACCTGCTGCCAGCCCCGATCGGCCTGAGCGCCCAGCCAGCGTCGCGCCAGCCGCCGCGATTCGTGGGAGTGCACCAGCACGCCACGGGCATGCTGCAGCACCACCAAGTTGCAGGGGTAACGCGCATTTACCGCCCCCGGCTGTTCCCGCCCCAGCAGCAGCGGCGAGTAACCGTGGGCCTGCAGCAACACCTCGGCTTTCAGCCCTCCAGTGCCTGCTGCCCGCTCCAGCGCATCGCACAGCCCACCGAGAAAGAAGTCATGCAGCACCACCACGCCCGGCACATCACGCAGCAACGGCTGCATCCAGGCATGAAACGCGGAGTTGCCAAATTGATAGAGCACCAGGTCGTAATCGGCAGCATGCTGGCGCAGCCAGTCGGCATCTCGTACCGGATAGTCGTCAGGCAGTGCATGCCCTTCCGTCTGCTCGGCCACCAGTTCGATACGGTAGAAAACGCTCAATGCCGGCAACAATGCTCCGGTGTAACCGGCGATACCCGTTCGTGCAGGTGGCAGCGGTGAAACATAGGCCAGCCGTGGTCGCCAGCTGCATACGGGAGCATGGCGCTCAGCAGTCATCTTCATGCCGCCGATTATGCCACGCCGCCATTTCGCCCCACACGCCTGTAGATACTCTGTTTACGGTCAAGCTTTCAGTAGATGCTTTTCACTGAAAAGCTTGGCCGTATCAAATGGCTCACCGCTGCGGATGCAGGCCCAGACACCGGTCAGGTACTTGCGCATGATGGCGCCAATCGCCTGCATCTTCTTCTTGCCTCGCGCCACCAGCCCATCAAAGAATGCTTTGACATAGCGATCACAGCGCATTGCACTTAGTGCAGGCATGAACATGGCGGCGCGCAGGTAAGCGTTTCCCGCTTTGCTCATGCGTCCGGGTTTGTTCAGGCTTGTGCCTGATTGGGTCAGCCGCACGTCGAGCCCCGCATGGCGGCTGACCTGATTGGATTTCAAAGTCGGCGGCAACGTCGCTAACTCGGCCAGCATGGCGATGGCTGAAACCTCTCCGATACCTGGCCCTGCGATCATGCACTTGTAACTTACGCTCAGCTCAGAACCCTGTAAGCGCTCCATAAACCCCACCTCTATCAAGGCAGGAGGAGCACTCAGCTCGGCGATACGGGCGAGCAGTTCCACGGCAACAGGGCTTCGTAATCCTCAACCGAGGACGCCTGCGGCAGTCGCTCCAGTGCGTGGCGCAGCCACGCATAGGGCTCTTGGCCGTTGGCTTTGGCGGTCTCGACCACGCTGTAAAGCTGAGCACTGGCCGTCGCGCCTTTTGGCGTGTCGCTAAACAACCAGTTCTTTCTTCCGATCACGAAGGGCCTGATAGCTCGTTCAGCAGCGTTGTTGTCGATTGGCAGGTAACCTTCCTCGACATACCGTTCAAGCTTGTTCCAGTTACTTGCCAAGTAACCAATGGCTTTGCCCAGGGCGTTCTGAGCCGTGACCTGGGGCTGCGTTTTCTCCATCCAGCTTTTCAACTGAGCCAGTACCGGCAGGCTGCGCTCATGACGACCGGCTTTTCGGTTTTCATCGTCGCTGTCCTTGAGATCGCGCTCGATGCCATACAGCTTGTTGATCAGGTTCAGCGCGATATCAGCACGGCCCGTCTTGCCTTTGGGCTGCACTTTTTGTGCGTCAACGAACTTGCGCCGTGCATGAGCCCAACACCCTAAGCGCTCAACTCCGGCTTGTGCGCCCAGCGCGTTGTAACCGGCGTAATCATCGGTCATGACGTAGCCGCGATAGCCGTCGAGCAAGCGTGTCGGCACCTCCTGCGCTCGGCTGGTGGAGTAGTCAAAAAGGATCACTGGCTGGCCTGGCGGGCCGCCGGTTTGCACCCACATCCACGACTGACTGCCTGGCGCTCGGTCAGGTTCTTTCAACACCTGCACGCGGGTTTCATCGCAGTGGATAACACGACTGCTCAACAGGCTGTCGCGCATTAAATTCAGCAGAGGCTGGAAGTGCCCTGCGCACTGGATAACCCAGCGAGCCAGGGTCTGGCGCGGGATATCAACGCCATGTCGGCCCAGTACCTTTTCGAAACGGTGAAGCGGCAAACCGTCGACATACTTGGTGGTCAGCAGCATGGCCAGCACACTTGGGCTGGCCATGCTTTTTTCAATCAACTGGGCCGGCTTGTCCGCTGTGACCGGTGCGGTCTCGCAGTCGCGGCAGCCGTAGACTTTACGAACGTGTTTGATCACTCGGATCTGCATCGGCACGATTTCAAGCTGTTCGCTGACTTCTTCGCCAATCGCGTGTTTGCGGCAGCCGCACACGCACGCCAGCTCATGCTCGGGAAGTTCGTGGATGACTTCGATGCGTGGCAAGTCGGCGGGCAGCGGCTTGCGTTTACCACGACGCTTGGTAGGCGCAACGACCTCTTCATCTGAGGCTTCTTCCACGGGCTCGACGATGCTTTCTGCTTCGTTGAAGAGTGCCAACTGCGGCGTTTGAGCATCGGTGGTCTGCTCGGATTTGCGGCCAAAGAGACATTGGATCAAAAGGGCGTTTTGTTCACGCAGGCGCTCAATTTGCCCGTCCTTCTCTGATACCTGCGCATTCGCCGAAAGCAGAAGCTGTTTCAGCAAAATAGGATCGTCGGGAAGGGTTTCTGGCACGGAAATCATGCCGTGGATTATACCGACTCAGGTTACAAAGCGTGGCGTCAGAACCTGATGCGGACGGTTGCGCCAGAGGTCAAAACCATCCAGCAGCCAGTTCAATTCTTCAACTGTCAGCACTATCGCCTCGTCGTGGTCGTCGGGCGCGGTTTTGAATCGCTCGGCCTCCAGGCGTTTTAGCCACAGACAGAAGCCGTTGCGCTCCCAGTACAAAATCTTCACCCGATTGCGTGCACGATTGAGAAATACGAACAGCACCGGATCGAACACTGCCACTTTGATATCCAGCTCGACCAGCGCAGCCAAGCCATCAATGGACTTTCGGAAGTCGACCGGCTTGGGGTACAGATAGACTTTTTCGACTTTGGCGTCGGGACGCATCATGGCAGGCTGCTCCTGAAAGAAATCAGGAGCGCAGAATCGGCCAGCTGCCGGTTCGTTTGAAGATGGGGTTTATGGAGCGCTTACAGAACTCTGAAGAATTAGCTCTAGTGCGGCCTCGCGGAAACGGTCGATGCGCTT
>DDVX01000010.1:0-19114 GCA_002345575.1 Stutzerimonas stutzeri | reverse complement strand
AAAAAAAGTAAAATGCCCCGGCTCCCCGACCTCGCACTTTATGCCGTCACAACCTTGTAATACGAAGTCCGGCTTATCGGCTTCTGGTTACTCTTCGTGATGGGCAATGAGGCGGGGGGCCTCTCTACAGACAAGGTCAGGAGCAAGTCCTGCCTTTAGGAGCGATCGGCCTCCCCGGAAACATATTTGTATGAACCTCGGAACTGTTCCTTGGCACCGAGGCAACATACAAGGAGCGGGCCCTGCCCGCGAACCAAGGCTGTGCCTCGATGTGGTTCCGTTCGCGGGCAGGGCCCGCTCCTACGGGTTCTGCCCTTGTCAACGCCACACCAGGTATGCCGGGAGATTGTTCAGATCCACGCGCACCTTCTGCTCGGGGACGTCTTCCATTCTTGCGAACAGCTTCCGGGACGAACCATCGGGAATATCGATCCACAGGTCGCAATGCCCATGGTGCGGGGACGTTTTTCGAGCCTTCCGGCAGGCGTAGGCAAAGTCCGCTTCAAAGCCGCCGCCATCACTGGGCAACAGTATCATTCTGACGGTCATGGGTCTGGACGCCCTGGCCCCACCCAGCGGCGGCTGGCCGGTATAGTCGCGCAACTGGTCCAGTTCGTAACGTAGATGATCAGCTTGGCGCGTCTGCAGACCACCGTTTACTACTGCCTCGGCGGCAATCCGTGCGGCCCGTACAAAGGCCTGCAACTCTTCCCGGCGCAAGCTGCGTAATCGCTGGCCCTGCGCATCCACCCCCGACAGCGTCAGAGTCTGTGGGCAAAAGCCGGCCAGCCGATGCACCAGGCAGTGACGGTGCTCGGTACTCGCTACATACAAGGCACTCAGCGCCGCCCAGAGTGCTGGGTCAGCACCCAACACAGCCGCATTGGCATCACCTCTGGCAAGCGCTCTTGCCTTGGCCTTGATAGGCCACTTTCCGTCTCCTGAAGGTGCTAAGCCCTGCTGCAAAGCCAACTCTACTATCAGATCAAGCAGCTTCCAGGCCGCACCGAATAACAGCGGCAGCATGCTGGCTGTGGCCTCGGCGACAGCGAGACGAAGGCGCTGATTTTCACCTGCACCGGAGCGGTACCGGCGATTGCTTCACGCAGATCGAGTTTGTCGCTCGAACCGCTCTCGAAGCAAGGCATCAGGCGATCCAGCACCAGGCGTTCGAATTCAGTGGACTCGGCAAGTCTGCGGCTGCTGAAATGGGTATTAATAGGTTCCCGGCGAAGTTGGAATATCAATCAAGGGCACCAGGAGATGCCGAGACGGATAACGCAGCCCCCACAGCGAGGGCACTCAATACCCAGTATTAAGGCGGGCAACTTGTATTAGTGATAACCGGACAGTTGGATCTCTAGAACGTAAAAACCCCGCCTCCTTCAGGAAGCGGGGTTTTTACTAACGCCTTGCGGCACTGGCTCGAAAGCGAGGAGCAAACAAGCTCCCCGATTTCACTTAGGCCAGCTGAACAAAGCCACCATTCATTTCCAGCTCCGCATTAACGCCGGTCAGAAGGATGGTTTCAAAGTTGCCTGCTCCTGCAGCGTTACCCGAGAACGCTTCCTTCTCAACGTACAGAGTGTACTTAGCGGCATCCCAGAATACTTCCAGAGCACTGGCGCTACCCAAGGCGATGTTACCAACACCAGCATTGCTCTGGTCGGCAGTAAGGGTTACCAGCGAGTAATCGGAGCCGATAAACACCTGGTCACCGGCAGCGAAGTTAGCACCAATAGTTTGATTACCGCCATTGAAAATGAACAGATCATCAACAACTTTAAGTGCATCAGGCGTGTCCGATACACCTTCAAGGAGGTTGGCACCCTTGATACCAGAAAATGCTGTATCGATCGCAGCATCAAGCTTATCTAGCTGAGCATTCAGACTGTAAGCGTCTTTGGCATCACTGATTGCTTTCTCAAGCGCCTCGGATTTCGCCTGCAGAGTAGCAAGATCAGCTTTAGCAGTAATCAGAGCGCCAACCAGAGTAGCATCAGTAGCACCAGCCGCAACGATAACAGCTTGATCAGCCTTGTAGTCAGCTACCTGAGCAGCGATATCACCGTTAATGGCGGCCAGCAGTGCAGTAACCCCTGGATTAGTTGTTTCAGTAATGTCGGCCTTGAGAACCAGAGCGTCATCTTTCACTTCGGCAAGAGCAGCAAGACCATCTGCAACGCTCGGCACGCCGGCGGTGACGGTATAGTCATCCTGAGTTACGTCGACTGCTTCAGTTTTAGTAGTACTCAGAGCTTCATACGAAGCAATGGCACCAGCAGCTGCGACTACAGCAGGGTTCAACGCAGCTTGAGTTGCAGTTGCCGCTTCAACAGCCGCAATGTAGGCATTGACATCCCTGGCATCGTTCAGCTCGGTAACTGCCGTTTGAGCGTCGGTCACCTTGGCTTGTTGAGTGGCAACCTTCACGTTGAAGTCAGCACGAGCTGCGGTGAAGGCAGCTTCCTGAGCAGCAACGCTGGAGTTTACAGCCAAATCAGCAACCGAGAACTCGTTGGCGTTGAACACGTTGACCGGAGCACCAACAGTCGCCGGGACGATCAGCGCTTTCACCTGAGCATCAGTGGTAGCAGTGGTAGGGTTATTATCCAGATCACCGAGGCCCGCCAGGAAAGTAGCCTTGGTATCCTTCGCAGCTTCCCAAGTGCCCAGAGCGGCAGTGAGGGTGGCGTTGGTTACAGGCAGGTCTTGCAGGGCAGCGCCTACAGTAGCAACGTCACCGGTGACACCATCGATAATCTCAGCAGCGGCAGCCAGATCATATTCATTACCGGCAGCGTCAGTGTAGTACTGAGCAACGGTAACCTTGTTGTTGATTACAGTTTGGTCAGCAGGCGAGGCGTAGGTCAGGAAGGCGGACAGCAGCTGGTCAGCCGGACGACCATCAGCAACCCAGTAGGCCACTTCTTCAGCGGAGGGCGCGCGCTCGAACAGATTGGTATATACCGAGCGCACAAGGTCTTCACCCTGCAGGCTACCGTAGGTGGCAGCGAACTCTTCGGAGGTGGTAAAGGCAGTAGCGGCCTCTTCCAGGGTGCGCTCGCCCGGAACACCCTCGGTGCCGTTGATGTTTTCCAGCCACCAGTCCAGGCCCGGCTTGTCGGCAGCGCGGCCCAGCAGGGCGATATACAGTTGTTGCACTTGTGCGGAAGTAGCCATTACTTGTTCATCTCCAATATGAGTCGAATCGACATCAGGCTTCCAATCCGGAAATAGAACCCGTCGGTTCCAAGCCTGTTGCCATGCCCCCATCGGGGCATGGCCCCCTTGATGGGATGCCGGCCTAAGCCGACCGCAGCAGATTACAGCTTCAGGGCTTTTTTTCAAGCCTGACGATGTAATCGGCACGTTGCGGGCGCATCATAAAGCGTCTATCGGCTGCCAACAATAGCGCTTTGCCAGCCGACCACCATAAAAGCTCCCGTTCGTCCGCCTGCGCCTGCGCCTGCGCTCACAGTGCCAGCGCGACATCCCGCGCGGCGTTGGCGCTGGTGGGGGCCGGCAAGGCGAGGCCGAAACGCGCCAGATAGTTGCGCAACCGGGTGTATAGAAGTGCCTCGTCCAGCTCACGCAGGCGCACATGGCCACGCGCGCTGCAGGCGTGCATAAAAGGCTTATCGGCCATCAGCTGCTGTAGCGCTGAGGCCACGGTTTGCGGGCCGTCGCTGCCGAGCAGCAGCCCCGCGCCACCCAGGGTGGCTGCGATATTGCTGCGCGGCGCATCATAGGCCACCACCGGCACGCCGTAGGCCATTGCCTCGATAAAGGGCATGCCGAACCCCTCATGATGGCTGAGGCCAATGAACAGGTCCGCGCGACTGTAGTAGCCGGCGAGCGCTGCATCGTCCACCTTGCCGGGCAGGCCTACCGAACCTTCCAGGCCCAGGTCGACGATGCGCTTGCGGACCTGTTCGGCATAGGCGGGCACGGTAAATCCACCGACCATTTCCAGGCGTAGCGGCTGCGCGACTCTGCGCCGCAGTTCGACGAAAGTCTCAAGCAGCCCCAGCTGATTCTTGTGCGGCATGACGCGGCCCACGAACAGCAAGGTGAAAGGCTTGTCCTTTATCACGGCCCGAGCGGGTAATGGCCGGATGCGTTGCAGGTCGACCAGCAGTGGAATATCCACCAGCCGCTCGGGGGCGTGACCACAGCGCAGCAGCTCGCGCAGGTTCTGTGCGGAATCGGCAATGCTGCCGTCCAGCCAGCTTGCCCAACGTCGTACCTGCTCCCAGCCAAGGGCCAGCGCCGGCTGTATGGGGTGTTCGGCAGGAAACAGTTCGGCGGGGGTGATGTTGTGGAAGACCATGAACTTGCGTTCGGGCAGGCTGCACAGCCAGGCCTCGTGCGGGCAGCCTATTCCGTGGTGAATCAGCAATGCCGCCGCCCTGCCGGGCTGGTAGGCGGTCAGCGGCAGGACGTCGCCGACGAGCTGCGGATGTACCTCACCGCAGAAGATATCCGACAGCACACCGGCCTGCCGCAGCAAGCGGCGGGTGTAGAACATGCCGTTGGAAATGCCATCGCCGGGCGTGCAATCGTTGGCGAACTGGTGAATGGCGAGAGGAAGCTGTGGCATGACAGGTACCGTGAAAAAATCGCCATTGTAGGGGACACCGCCACAAGCACGCGATCCCTGCACCGTAGCGGGCCATGCTCGCGAACCAGATGCCCGACCGAGCATCGGTGCGGCCCCGTTCGCGGCCAGGGGCCGCTCCTACAAAACCTGCCAACCCCGTAGGAGCGGGCCACGCCCGCGAATCAGATGCCCGACCAAGCATCGGTGCGGCCCCGTTCGCGGCCAAGGGCCGCTCCTGCAAAACCTGCCAACCCCGGAGCGGGCCACGCCCGCGAACCAGATGCCCGACCGAGCATCGGTGTGGTCCTGTTCGCGGCCAGGGGCCGCTCCTACAAAACCTGCCAACCCCGTAGGAGCGGGCCATGCCCGCGAACCAGATGCCCGACCAAGCATCGGTGGGGTCCCGTTCGCGGCCAGGGGCCGCTCCTACAAAACCCGCCAACCCCGTAGGAGCGGGCCATGCCCGCGAATCAGATGCCCGACCAAGCCTCGGTGTGGCTCCGTTCGCGGCCAGGGGCCGCTCCCACAAAACCTGCCAACCCCGTAGGAGCGGGCCACGCCCGCGAATCAGATGCCCGACCGAGCATCGGTGCGGCCACGTTCGCGGCCGGGGACCGCTCCTACAGGTGAGGTCTTAAAACGATTTGCCGCTTTGGACGCGCTGCAGGTCGGCCTCGACCATCAGGCGGCACAGCTCTTCCAGGGGGGTTTGGGGCTTCCAGCCGAGCACCTTGGTAGCTTTTTCCGGGTTGCCGATCAGCAGATCAACTTCCGCCGGGCGATAGAAACGCGGGTTGACCTGCACCAGCGTCTTGCCGGTCTTGCTGTCGATGCCGCGCTCATTATCTTCGCTGCCCTGCCAGTCAAGTTGGATATCTACGGCCTTGAATGCCAGGGAGACGAAGTCGCGCACGGTCTCTGTGCGGTTGGTCGCAAGTACGAAGGTGTCCGGCGTATCGACCTGCAGCATGCGCCACATGCCTTCGACGTATTCCTTGGCGTAGCCCCAGTCACGCTTGGCTGCAAGGTTGCCCAGCTCAAGAACATCCTGCTTGCCCAGCGAAATACGCGCCGCGCCGTCGGTAATCTTGCGGGTAACGAACTCCTTGCCGCGCAGTGGGGACTCATGGTTGAAGAGGATGCCGCTGGTGCCGAAGATGCCGTAGGACTCGCGGTAGTTGACGGTCATCCAGTGGGCGTAGAGCTTGGCCGCGCCATAGGGACTGCGCGGATAGAACGGCGTGGCTTCGGTCTGCGGGATCTGCTGGACCTCGCCAAACATTTCCGAGGTAGAAGCCTGGTAGAAGCGGATCTTCGGATTGACGATGCGGATCGCTTCGAGCAGGTTGACCGCGCCAATACCGGTGATTTCAGCCGTGGTGATGGGCTGGTCAAAGGAAACGCCGACAAAGCTCTGCGCTGCGAGGTTGTAGACCTCGTCCGGCTGGGCCTTCTCCATCAGGCGGATGCTCGCGCCCAGGTCGGTGAGATCGTGCTCGACCAACTCCAGATTCGGGTGGCCCATGGCCCCGACCTCCTCCAGACGCCAGAAATTGACCGAACTGGTACGACGGTAAGTGCCGTATACCTTGTAACCCTTCTCCAATAGGAGTTCGGTCAGGTATGCCCCGTCTTGCCCGGTTATGCCGGTGACAATGGCAGTCTTGTTGTTCATGCTCATTCCGTTGTTTTCCTTTCCAGGGCTCGCGCTTCTTCGCTGCGAGCCAGCCACACATTCACGTTTTCAATGCTCTGCTCGGACAGCCGCCCGGCCCAGCGATTCAATACCAGCAAGTTGGTTATGAAGTCGTATTGAGCCTTGAGCAGGTCGCGTCGCGCCTTGTATTCATTTTGTACGCTGGTCAAGACATCGACCGCGTTGACCACGCCGAACTGAAAACCCTTTTCCGCTGCAACACTGGACTTCTCTGCCGATTCCAGAGCGTTGCGCGAGGCACGTATTCTTTCGATGCTGGACTGCGCCGTCAGGTAGGCGCCGGTCGTTTCCTTGACGACCTGGCGACGGATCGCTTCGACCTGTTGTTCGGTCGCAAGGCGATCACTGTGCAGTGAGCGCACGCGCGCCGAGGCCGAGCCGCCGCTGTAGAGGGGGATCTGCAGGCCGAAACTGGCGACGTAGCTGTCCGAACGCGGCGCCAGGGTGTTGTCGTAACCAACATCACTGCGCTGGGCGCTGAGGTTCATGCTGAGACTGGGATAATGCGCGCCACGGCTTTCGCGTACCGCCGCATCAGCTGCACCCAGGGCTTGTTCCTGAGCCTTGAGCGCAGGGTTGGCCGCCAGGGCGCGCTCGATCCACTGATCGATCGCCTCGCCGGGAACCTGCAGCTCGACGTCTTCACGAATACGGCTGAGCTTTTCCTCGACGGGTCTGCCGACGATCTCGGAGAGCTCCTCGCGGCTGAGCCGTACCTGATTGCGCGCCTCGACTTCCTGTGCGGCCAGCGCATCGACACGCGCCCGCAGGTCGAGCACGTCGGTGATCATCGCCATCTGCCTGTCGTACAGGGCATTAACGCGATCAAGGTTCTTCTGGGTGGCGCGACGCTCGGCGAGGATCAGCTCCAGCTCGTCATCGGAAGCCAGCGCGACGAAATAGCGCTGCGCGAGATCGACCGTGGCCTCGGCCTGGGCATCCACCGATTCGAACTCGCCCTGGCGGGCAAGCTTCTTGAACTTCTGGTAGTTCTCCCAGGCAGCCTTGTTATAGATGTGCTGACTGAGACTGAGGGCATAGCGCTCGTTGTTGAAGCTCTCGGAGTAGCTTTCCACGTCGCGATTGGTGCGATTGAAGGAGCTGCTGGCGGTAACTTGCGGGAGCAGCCCGCCGAAGGCTTCGCGCTGGCGATCCACGCCGGCCTGTGCACGCGCATAGGCTGCCAGCACGCGCGGGTCTTCCAGGCGCGATTCACGATAGAGCTGCATCAAGTCTGCAGCGTACTCGCTGGCACTCACGCTGGTTGGCGCTGGCGGCAGACTGTCAGACTCCTGAGCAGGAGCATGGGCAACGAAGACGGCCAGTAGCAGGCTGACGGCTATTCGCACTATCAATCCTCGATCATCGATTTGGCGAACGCATCTGTCGCCGGCGACACCAGGTACTGGAGCATGGTGCGCGCCCCGGTGTTAATCAGCACTTCGGCAGGCATGCCGGGCTGCAACTGCAGCGAGCCCAGAGCGCGAGCCCCTTCCTCGGTCAGGGTTACGCGCGCCAGATAGTAAGGCATGCCGGTGTCCTGATTGATCAGCCGGTCAGCCGATACGTGTACAACCTCACCTTTCATTACCGGCGTGGTAGAGCTGTTGAAGGCACTGAAACGAATGTCAGCCGGTTTACCCACACGCACTCGGTCGATGTCGATGGGGGATACCTGGGCTTCGACAATCAGATCGGACTTGGCCGGGACAATATCCAGCAGCGGCGTACCTGGGTTTATCACACCGCCGACGGTATGGACGGTCATGCCGATGATCATCCCGTCTTCGGGTGCGCGAATGACAATACGGGTCAGGCGGTCCTCTAGAGCAGCCATGCGTTCCTGCAGGTCGAATACCTTGGTCTGCACCTCGGCGAGCTGCCCGACGACTTCGGCGCTGAAGTCTTTGTTGAGCTGCAATATCTGCAATTCTGTTTCGCTGATCTGCAAGTGAGTCTTGGTGATCTCAGATTGGTGATCGGCGATTTCCGAGCGCAGCATGTTGAGTTTGCGCTCCTGATCCAGCAGCCGTTGCTTGTCGACGAAGCCTTCGGCAAGCAGATCCGTCAGTTCAGCGATTTCGTCCTTGTAAGACTTTTCCAGGCTGCCCTTGGTGGTGATCATCGAGCGCAGGCCGCTGATCTGCTCGTTCAGCTGGCCGATGCGTTTTTCCAACACTGAAACTTCACCGAGCCGTGAGCCTCTACGAGCGTTGAACACTTGGGTTTCACCATCACGCGCTTCTCGGGCACGGTAGCTGTCGCTTTCCAGCATGCGGCTGTAGTCGACCGTCTCAAGGCCATCACGCTCTGCACGCAGGCGTGCTTCCATGGCCTGTGTGGCAATCAGCTGGCTGCGGGTGATGCCGTATTCGGCGCGCACCTGAGTATCGTCGAGGACGATCAGCGGATCGCCCGCCGAAACGATTTCGCCATCACGAGCGTGCAGCTCCTTGACGATGCCGCCTTCAAGGTGCTGCACGGTTTTGCGATAGGACTGTACCGTCACAACGCCTGGCGCCAAGGCTGCGCTTTCGAGCGGTGCGAAGGTGGCCCAGGTGCCAAAAAGGCCAAAGGTGACAAAGACGATGAGATAGCCAATGAAGCGGGCACGGCTGTCGGAAGTCGGCAGGCCGGACAGACTATCTGTTGAGGCAGGGTTGATGCTGGTCATGGTCGGTCTCTGCTCAGGTTCGCGCGGCTGCGGCGGCGGGAGCGGCCGGGGCAACTTTCTGCTGTGCTGCCTGTTGCTGTTTGTTCAATTCGGCCATTACCAGCTCACGAGGGCCGTACAGGCCGATCGTACCGTTGCTCAGCACTAGCAGACGGTCGAGCTGAGCCAGGATATTGGTGCGATGGGTAATGATAAAGATGGTTGCGCCGGTACCCTTGAGCTGTGCGATGGCCTGTGCCAGCGCACGCTCGCCTACCTCATCAAGGTTCGAGTTGGGCTCATCGAGAATGATCAGCCGGGGCGTGCCATAGATGGCCCGTGCCAGCCCGACGCGCTGACGCTGCCCACCGGAGAGGTTGACGCCCTCGCTGCCGATGACCGTGTCGTAGCCGTCAGGTAATTGCAGAATCATTTCGTGAACGCCGGCCGTCTTGGCCGCCTGGATCACCTTCTCAGAGTCAATTTCGCCGAAACGGGCGATGTTCTCGCTGATGCTGCCTTCGAACAGCTCGATATCCTGAGGCAGATAACCCACGTAGGGACCCAGTTCCTGCTTGTCCCAGTTATTGATATCCGCACCATCGAGACGCACTACGCCGTGCTGTGGAGCCCAGACACCCAGCAGGGCACGCGCCAGGGTCGATTTGCCAGAGGCGCTGGGGCCGATGATGCCGACGACCGAACCTGCCTGGACAGCGAAGCTGATGTTCTTGAGGATCGTCGTCTTGGAGCCGGGCGCGCCGACTATAAGGTTTTCCACCAGCACGTTGCCCTGCGGCGCAGGCAATGACATGCGCTGTGGCTCGGCCTGCTGCTTGTCGAGAATCTCGTTGAGACGCTCGTACTGTGAGCGCGCGCTGATAAAGCCCTTCCAGCTGCCGATCATCAAGTCGATAGGTGCCAGTGCTCTGCCCAGCAGGATCGAACCGGCAATCATCAGGCCGGGTGTGATTTCTTGCTTGACTGCCAGGTAAGCGCCCACACCAAGTATCAGCGACTGCACCAGCATGCGGAAGGTCTTGGACAGCGAAGTAACCAGACCACCCTTGTCGCTTGCACTGGACTGCAGTGCCAGAACCTGCTTCTGTCGCACGCCCCAGCGCTCCATCAGGGTATGCAGCATGCCCATGGATTCGATGACTTCGGCGTTGCGCAGATTCTTGGTGGTGTAGAGGCTGGCGGCAATATTCTGTTTGTTCGCTTCAGCAATGGCCTTGCCGGTGAGCTTTTCGTTAACCGCCGCCAGGCACAGGAGGACGATGGCGCTGGCTATGGCGATCCAGCCGAACCATGGATGGAACAGAAACATGACGCCAATATAAACCGGCAGCCAAGGCGCATCAAAAAAGGCAAACAAGCCATTACCGGATAGGAACTGACGCAGGCCTGTGAGGTCATTCAGTGGCTGGGCCGAGGCGTCCATCCCGCCGCTGTCCAGTGCACGCTTGAAACTCGCGCGATAGACGTCGCGACTGAGCATGACATCTAGCTTGGTACTGAGCCGCACCATGATTCGAGAGCGGGTCCATTCGAGCGAGCCCATGGTCGCCATGAGGATGGTCATGATCAGGGTCAGCATCACCAGTGTGGAAATACTGCCGCTGGTTACCACGCGCCCGTATACCTGAAGCATGTAAAAGGACGGAACAAGCATCAGCATATTGACGAAGAAGCTGAAGAAACCAACCGAGATAAAACTGCCCTTGCAGGCCTTTAGCGCGGCCTTGAGGCTGTTTTCATGTGCATTGCGCATAGACTGGGAACTGCCAAGGACGTTGAAAAGCGCGGGAGTTTAACACCGATGCTTTAGCGATTGTAGGAGCGGGGCATGCCACGAACTCTTGCCCGATCTGCTGCACAGTTCGATTCGTGGCCAGCAGCCGCTCAAAGCATTCTTTGATGGGCTGGTGGCGCGAGGCGAGAAGAAGATGCAGGCGATTGGCGCCATCATGCGCAAGTACCTGACCGGTGTCTGGGCCTGCATTCGCGGCGGTGAGCCATTTGATACGGCCAAGCTTTTCAGTGAAAAGCATCTACTGAAAGCTTGACCGTAAACAGAGTATCTACAGAAATGGCATCACATGTGAATGGACGCGATTGCCCAGCTGCGCCGCGCCCGGTAGAGTCTTGCCGCTTCCGAATGGCTGGTGAAGCCCGCCGCCCGTGCAGCCACCCTCCTTTTGCCAAACGAACACGATTTCGGAAGCCACATGCGCGTCCTCCATTTTTTCAAAACCTATCTGCCAGACACCACAGGTGGCATCGAGCAGGTGATTTACCAATTATCCGAAGGTGGTCGCAGCCTGGGTATCGAGAGCGAGGTGCTTACGCTGAGCGCCGATGCGCAGCCCGCTCGCTTGCGTGTAGCTAACCACCAGGTGCGGCGGGCGCGGCAGGACTTCTTTATCGCCTCGACGGGCTTTTCCCGCGAAGCCTTTGCGACATTCAAGG
Organism: Stutzerimonas stutzeri; assembly: GCA_002345575.1. Classification (GTDB taxonomy): domain Bacteria; phylum Pseudomonadota; class Gammaproteobacteria; order Pseudomonadales; family Pseudomonadaceae; genus Stutzerimonas; species Stutzerimonas stutzeri_S. The sequence goes on along the minus strand of DDVX01000010.1, from coordinate 7,669 downwards.
AAATGGCACACGAAGCCGACGTGGTGCATTTTCACTTTCCCTGGCCGGTAATGGATGTGGTGCATTTCGCTACGCGCCACGGCAAGCCCTGCGTGGTCAGCTACCACTCCGATATCGTGCGCCAGCGTGGTTTGCTGACCTTGTACCGTCCGTTGATGATGCGTTTTCTGGCCAGCGTTGATCGGATTCTGGTGGCCTCGCCCAATTACATGTGCAGCAGCGAGGTGCTTTCGCACTTCACCGATAAGACCGAGGTGATCCCCTACGGCCTGGACCGCGCGGCCTATGCGGCACCACCTGCCGAGCGACTGGCCTATTGGCGGGCGCGGTTGAGCGAACCGTTCTTCCTGTTCGTTGGGGTGTTGCGCTATTACAAGGGTCTGAGCTTCCTGCTGGAGGCGTTGGCGGGAACGTCATGGCCGGTGGTGATCGCAGGCTCGGGGCCGGAGGAAGAAAACCTGAAAGAGCAGGCACATCGCCTTGACCTTCAGAATGTGACCTTTCTTGGGCGTATCGATGATGCGGACAAGGCCTGCCTGCTCGAACTGTGTCATGCCTTTGTGTTTCCTTCGCATCTGCGCTCGGAGGCGTTCGGAATCTCCTTGCTGGAAGCGGCCATGTACGGCAAGCCGATGATCTCCTGCGAAATCGGCACGGGTACGACGTTCGTCAATATCCATGGCGAAACCGGCCTCGCTGTGCCGCCGGCCAATCCTCAAGCCTTGCGCGGGGCCATGCAGCACCTCTGGGACAATCCTCAGCAAGCGCAACAGTTCGGTGCAAAAGCGTTGGTGCGTTTCGGGCAGTTGTTCACCGCCGAGCGCATGTGCGCAGAAACCGCACGGGTATATCGCGATATCACCCCGTAGGAGCGGGCCCTGCTCGCGAACAACGGATTGCACAGCGGTGGGGCCTTGGTTCGCGGGCACGGCCCGCTCCGGTGATACCCGCCCGCACCTTGACCCCGCCCATGGCGGCCCTTAGCCTTGCCCATCACTTCGCCTCAGGGATAGATGCAATGCTGCGCACACTTACGCTGGCACTCGCAGTCACCGCCGCCATATCCGGATCAGCCTGGGCCGAACCGTCCACTGCACATTCCCCGCGTACCGACCTGATCAGCATTTACCGGCAAGCCGTGGAAAACAACGCGGACCTCGCAGCAGCACGCGCACAGTTCGAAGCAATTCGCGAGACAGTGCCCCAGGTGCGGGCAGGCTTGCTACCCAACCTGCGCGCTGGCGCCGAACTGAGCGACACACGCACTCAGGTCGATACCAGCGCCGGCTCGCGTACGCTTTCGCGTAGCGGCACTGTTTATCAGGCCACCCTGAGCCAGCCTATCTTCCGCGCTGACCGCTGGTTTCAATTGCAGGCTGCCGAGGCGATCAGCGAACAGGCGGCGCTGGAATACTCGGCTACCGAGCAGAACCTGATTTTGCAAAGCGCCCAGGCTTATTTCGCCGTATTGCAGGCGCAGGACAACCTGGCGGCGGTCAAGGCCGAGGAAGCCGCCTTCAAGCGCCAGCTTGATCAGGCCAATGAACGCTTCGAAGTGGGCCTGTCCGACCGTACCGATACATTGGAAGCCCAAGCCGGCTTCGATACTGCGCGCGCGAATCGGATGGTTGCGCAACGACAAGTGGAGGATGCCCTCCAAGCGCTTTACACACTGACCAACCGAAATCATCTGGCGCTGGAAGGCATCGAACACAGCCTGCCGATACTCCCGCCGATACCCAACGACGCCACTGCCTGGGTCGACACGGCCACCCGCCAGAACCTCAATCTGCTGGCGGTGGACCAGGCCGTAAATGCCGCCGGCGAAACCCTGCGCCAGTACCGCGCCGGTCATGCACCAACACTGGACGCGGTGGCCAGCTACCGCAAGGGCGACAATGACAGCCTAGGCTTTGCCAATAGTGGCATGGCCGATGCCCTACCGGGCTACCCGCGCTACAACGGCAACGTCGAACAGGGCAGCATCGGCCTGCAGTTGAATATCCCGATCTATAGCGGAGGGCTGACCAGCTCACAGAGCCGCCAGGCATTTCACCAACTGACCGAAGCCGAACAACAGCGCGAGAGCCTGCGCCGACAAGTCGTGGAAAACACCCGCAACCTGCATCGGGCGGTAAACACGGATATCGAGCAGGTGCAGGCACGCCGGCAGTCGATCCTCTCTAGCCAGAGCGCGTTAGAAGCTACCGAGATCGGTTACCAGGTAGGCACTCGCAACATCGTCGATGTGCTGGACACCCAGCGTCGCCTATATGCCGCAGTGCGCAACTATAACAACGCGCGCTACGACTATATTCTCGACAGCCTACGGCTGAAACAGGCCGCCGGCACGCTCAATCCCGGCGACCTTGAGGATCTGGCCCGCTACCTGAAGCCGGACTACGACCCCGACAGCGACTTTCTGCCGCCTGATTTTCCGAAGCCTTGAGTATCGGTTCGCGGGCGTGGCCCGCTCCTACGGCGGATGGGATTGCGACGCACCTGTAGGAGCGGCCCCTGGCCGCGAACGGGACCGCGCCGATGTCCGGGCCATCATTTCGCGGGCAGGGCCCGCTCCTACGGGGTGATCAGCCGTTCCAGCCCGGCCAACAGCCTTCCCAGCGCGCCCTGGTTATTCTTCAACACGGCGTATCCCGCGCTTCGCGTGCGGTTGGCTCGCGCGGGATCGCTCCACAAGGCCTCTATTTCCCTCGTCAACTCAGCAGCACTAGTGATTTCTGCGAGTGCGCCGGCGTCTCGCAGTTGCGCAGCAATGTCGAGGAAATTGAATAAGTGCGGGCCGGTCAGCACGGGCTTGCCGAGCGCGGCGGGTTCCAGCAGGTTGTGCCCACCAGTGGGCACCAAGCTGCCTCCAACGAAGGCGAGGTCTGCCAGGGCGTAGAGGAATAGCAGCTCGCCCATGGTGTCGCCAAGCAGCACTTGGGTGGCGGGTTCGGGCAACTCGTTCAGTGAGCGGCGTACCGTAGTGAAGCTTTGCTTGCGGCACAGCTCATACACCGCGCCGAAGCGTTCCGGGTGGCGCGGTACGAGAATCAGCAGAGCATCCGGTTGGCTGGCGAGCAAGCGCCGATGGGCGTCGAGCAGGATTTCGTCTTCGCCGGCATGGGTGCTCGCTGCAATCCATATCGGTCGTTCTACTGCGCCCCACTCGTTGCGTAGCGCGGTCGCCGCTTCCGGCAGTGCTGGGTCGATGGCGAGGTCGAACTTGATCGAGCCGGTTACCTCGACGCATTCAGGGCGGGCACCGAGACGGCGAAAGCGCTCGGCCTCGGCTTCCGTCTGCACCGCGATCAAGCTCAGCTCGGCCAGCATCGGTGCGGTCAGCTGGGCAAAACGCGCATAGCCTCGCGCCGAGCGTTGGGATAACCGTGCATTGGCCAGCACTACGGGGATGCCGCGCCGTGCGCACTGGTGGATATGGTTGGGCCACAGTTCGGTTTCCATCACGACGGCCAGCCTTGGCTTGATACGATCAAGAAAGCGAGCTGCTGCCCAAGGCAAATCGTAAGGAAGGTAAGAGTGTTGCACCCGCCCGGTATATTCGCTGCCGCCGAACAGCGCTGTTATCCGCTCAGAGCCGGTGGGCGTCATGCAGGTGATGGTGATCGGCAGTTCGGGATAACGGGCCATCAGCTCGCGAATCATCGGCGCCGCCGCGATGCTCTCGCCCACCGAAACCGCATGTACCCAGATACCGCCCGGCTTGAGCTCAGGCAGACCAAAGGCGAAGCGCTCACCGGTGCGCTTGGAGTAAGCCGGCGCCCGCCTGGCGCGCCAGAGCAGCCGCAGGAACACCAGTGGCAGGCCGAGATGGAACAGCAAGGTATAAAGGGTGCGATTCATGGGGCCGAAGTTTACGCGAAAGAAATCCCGTATGAGAAAGCTGCAAACCGTAGGTTGGATTAGCCGAAGGCGTAATCCGGCACTGGCGATGCAATCACCACCTTCAAACAATTGCTCGCGGCCAGCGGCGGAAGCGCCTCCGGCGATTCCGCCTTACGAAAAATCATGCCGGACGACCACCATCTGTAGAGCCGAATTTACTCGATTGAAGATGCGCAGCCAAACAACAGCCGAACAAGTTCGGCCTTGCAAGTTTTCACGCAGCCCTTTGCTGAAGCTTGCCGTTGCCCCATCCGGTTTATACTGCCGGCCTGTTTTCTTGCGAGGTCCGCTCCATGCCCGAATCCCTCAGCACCGACGTCCTGATCGTTGGCGGCGGCGTCGCCGGTCTCTGGCTCAATGCACGCTTTCGCAAGCAAGGCTTCGCCACTGTGCTGGTGGAAAAAGCCGCATTGGGCGGCGGGCAGAGTGTGAAGTCCCAGGGGATTATCCATGGCGGCACCAAGTACGCGCTGAGCGGCGCGCTGACCGGGGCATCCGAGGCGATTGCCGATATGCCCAGGCGCTGGCGCGAGGCGTTGGCGGGCACTGGCGAGGTAGATCTTTCCGGCGTGCGGTTGCTGTCCGATGCGCACTATCTTTGGTCCCCCGGCACCCTGGCGGGCAATCTCACCAGCTTTTTTGCCAGCAAGGCGGTGCGTTCACGGGTGGGCCAGGTCAAGGGTGATGAACTGCCACCTGCGCTGCAGCACCCGCAGTTCAAGGGCAAGGTCTATCGCCTCAGTGAGCTGGTACTGGATGTGCCCAGCCTGATCGCCCGGCTGGCCGAGCTGGCTGGCGACAGCTTGTTGGCTGCCGAGCATGTAGAGCCGCTGCATGAAGGCGGTGAGCTGGTTGGGCTACGCATCGACGGGCGGGAAGTTCGCGCGCAGCGCATCGTCTTCAGCGCAGGCGGCGGCACCGCAGAACTGCTCGCCGCGCTTGGCCTGCAGCAACCGGCCATGCAACGCCGCCCACTGCATATGGTGATGGTCAAGGCGCCGACGCTCAAACCGCTTTATGCCCACTGCCTGGGTGGCGGCAGTAAGCCGCGGATTACGGTGACCAGCCATCCGGCTGCGGACGGTGAGTGGGTTTGGTATTTGGGCGGGGATCTCGCGGAAGCCAATGGCGTGGCGCGCGACGAAGCCAGTCAGATCGCGGCGGCGAAAAAGGAGCTGGCCGAACTGGTGCCCTGGATTGATCTATCCGCCGCTCGCTGGGCAACGCTGCGTGTGGACCGTGCAGAGCCTGCTCAATCCAGCCTGGCGCGGCCGGACAATGCTTTTATCGCCGATCAGGGCCGACTGCTGGTTGGCTGGCCGACCAAGCTCGCACTGTCGCCAGATTTCGCCGACCGCGTGCTGGCTGCGTTGGATCGTGACGGCATCACGCCTGGCGATCAGTCTTCGCTGCCGCAACTGCCACGCCCCCCTGTGACCGGGCCATTTTGGGAGGGCTTGCTGTGACACTGCACGATCATTACCGGCCGCTGGGCAGCACGGGCCTGTTGGTTTCGCCGTTGGGGCTGGGCACGGTCAAGCTGGGCCGAGACCAGGGCGTGAAATACCCCAATGGCTTCACCATTCCCGACGATGAGCAGGCACGGCAATTATTGGCGCTCGCCCGCGAACTGGGCATCAACCTGATCGACACCGCGCCGGCCTATGGTGTCAGCGAGGAACGCCTGGGCCCACTGCTGGCCGGCCAGCGCGATGAATGGGTGATCGTCAGCAAAGTCGGCGAGGAGTTCGAAAACGGCCAGTCTCGCTTTGATTTCTCCCCTGAGCACACGCGGTTTTCGGTCGAGCGCAGCCTTAAGCGCTTGCGCACCGATCGGATTGAGCTGGTGCTGGTGCATTCGGATGGCAACGATCTGGATATCCTGCGCAACAGCGGCGTGTACCAGACCCTCGCCGACCTCAAGTGCGAAGGCAAAATCCTCGGCTTTGGGTTTTCCGGAAAGACGGTGGAAGGTGGATTACTGGCCTTGGAACAAGGCGATTGCGCGATGGTGACCTACAACCTCAACGAACAGGCCGAGCGCCAGGTGATCGATTATGCCGCCGCCCATGGCAAGGGCATTCTGGTGAAGAAGGCGTTGGCCAGTGGGCACCTAGCGCAGGGCGAGGATCCGGTAAGGCGTAGCTTTGAGCTGCTGTTTGGCGAGCCTGGGGTCAGCAGCGCCATTGTTGGGACGATAAACCCGAGACACCTCACCGAGAATGTACGTACTGCCGCCGCAGTGCTGGCTAACGTGCGCTCGTAGGAGCTGGCCATGCCTGCGAACAAGACATGCTCCGGCGTGGGATCTTTTCACGGGCATGGCCCGTTCCCACAAAGGCCGGCGGGCGGCGACCTCGTAGGAGCTGGCCGTGCCTGCGAACAAGACTCATGCTCCGGCGCGGGATCTTTCACGGGCATGGCCCGTTCCCACAAAGGCCGTCGTGGCGCACCCTGTAGGAGCTGGCCATGCCTGCGAACAAGACTCATGCTCCGGCGCGGGATCTTTCACGGGCATGGCCCGTTCCCACAAAGGTCGGTGGTGGCGCACCTGTAGGAGCTGGCCATGCCTGCGAACAAGGTAGATGCTGCCAGGTATTAGAGAAACCCCCATGCCAAAAGTCCTGCTTCGCAAGAGCCCTACTGACTTCAAAACGCTGCCACTGCATGTCGAAGCCAGCCCTAACAGCCTCAGCTATCAGAGCCTTGGCAGGCCGCTGAATTTCAGCGAAGTGATCGAACGCCGCCGCCCAGTAAGCGTTCCCGACACCAATGCTTTTGCCATTGAGCTGGCCAACCTCGGTGTCTCGGTGCGTCTAACCCTCTCCTGGCAGGGTCGTGAATACTGGGTGTTGGTTCGTCAACGGCGTCTGGACCGAGGCGACGTAGTACTCAAGCTGATTTCCGGCTACGTCCCAGCCCATGAACTGAACCTACCGCTGCACACCGTCATTCAGGAAATCGCCGAAGAGTGCTTGTTAGAGACGCCCGAAGGTTGGTTGACCGGACGCTTCGACAATACCTGGTTGCCCACGCCATACCCGGAGAGCCTGTATTATCGGGAAAAGGCGCACTTTACTCTCGCCGCTCTATCCGGAGCGGCGCGACTGGTGCTCTGTGGAACTCAAGTGTTGCTGGAGCGCCCGCGCGCCTATGTACATTTACCTACTGCTTCCCTGCAGCTGGTCTACGACATGCGTATAGAGCTGTCGAAAGATGTGCGACAGCTCAGCCTGTTTCATGTAGACGAATTCCTTGAAGACGATCAACTAGTGGCGCGGCTGGATCGCAGCAGGGCGGATCTTTATCTAATTCCACTACAGCAGGGCCGGCCGCGGGAAGAGCTGCTGCAACTACGCGAAGGGCAATTTAGCGCTGTGAGTAAGCGAGGACTGTGGCTATCAGAAAGTTTTGCTCCGCAGGACGGCTGGGTGGTGCGCGAAGAACGAATTAGCTGGGCAGAATGGTTCAATCACTTCCAATGCTGAGAAATAAAAACGAAAGTATTTTTAACCACCGTTAGTTTATCAGCCAGCTCTTTCTAATCGCCGTGAGTTTACCTGTGACCGCGGTACGATTTATGTAATCACTAGGGACAGTCTGAAAAAGACTTTCTGATTTTGGCAAAATAGCCGAACGCCACCCACCGAGTTTTCTGATGAAGCAGATGTCCTTCGCCGATGCCGAGTACGCCCGCAAGCGCAAGCAGACCCGCAAAGAGCTGTTCCTGATCGAGATGGACCGGGTGGTGCCGTGGAAGGGG
>DDVX01000019.1:146614-413931 GCA_002345575.1 Stutzerimonas stutzeri | reverse complement strand
AGCCAGCGCGCCGGCGAACGCGGCGACGGCCATAGGCCGGGCGCGTTCGAGGCAAGACGCCTGCACGTTGGACGGCTGCGCCGAAGGCAGCGCGAAGTGCGGTGCGAATGCACCCGCACTGCACGCGCGACGACACGGCGACGGCCAGCAGAGCGACACGCCCGATGGCACGACAAGATGCACGGCAACGTGCAGCGAGTCGGCGGCCATCATGGGCGGGATTCCAGCCAGACTGGATGCGCGACCCCGATCACGGCGGATGCGCTGACCGGCCCGAAATACCGGCTGTCGAACGACGCCGGGTTGGTCACACTCAAGAGGAACAGTTCGCCGGATTCGAGGCGGCGGCATTGCTGCCAGGATGGCAGCGGCCGGCCCCAGCGGTCGGCAGGCAGCACGGCGGCCGAAGGCACGCCGTCGATGCGGACGACGCGGCCAGTGCTGCACAACTCCTGCGGCGCGACGGCGCCCACGCGCTTGAGCAGCGGCACGCGCGCCGGCAGGTAGCCGCGCTGCGCGGCCAGCGCGGCGGCGTCTGGCGGCAGCGTGGTCAGGACGATGCTGCCCACGGACAAGGGACGTGGCAGCGAGCCGGTGCCGTGGCCTTGCGGATCGACGCGATACCAGCCGACCGCCACGCTGTCGGACGGGTTGTAGATCAGGCGCGGCAGCGGATGCACGAAGGACGCCCAGGCGAGCGCAGCGAGGCCGCAGGCGGACAGGCCCGCCAACACGAGGCGAGCGCGCAGGCGCGAGCGAGGATGCGGCGGGATGCCGGTTGCGCTGGCAACGGCGGATGGAAGCGTCATGGCAGCGTCCTCCCGGTTAGCCAGGCAGCGTGCCGCTCGGCGGTGTATTCGGGCAGCGGCAGGCGTGCAGCGAGCCGGTTGGCGAGCGTGCGCCAGTACGCGGGCGAGACAGCGGCGGGCGCGATGCCCAGCGCCTCGATGGCGTCGATGCACTCCAGCACCGCGCGCACCTGGTTCTCCCCTTCGGCGTGGAGCAGCAAGCGCGCCCCCGGCTGCACGCCGGGGATGCGCTGCGCTGCATCCAGCGGCGTGCAAGCCTGCATCACCATGAGCTGCCAACGCACAGTGCCGTAGTCGTTGGCCTGCCAGCGGATACGGCACAACATGGCGCCCGGCAGGAACACCGCGCAACGGCGCCAGCGGTCGAGCTGGTGCGTGCGCGCAGGTTCGCCGAAGCGCAGGTAGAGCTTGAAGCGTGGTTCGATGTAGGCAAGCGCCACGCGCGTCAGCGGCGCGCTGGCAGGCTGGCCGGCAAGTGCAGCCGTAGCCGCGCCAGCGGCAGGCGAAGCGGATGCAGTCATGGTGCGTTCTCCCTGCGGTGCTCTGGAAACTCCCGCTCCAACAGGCCACGCAGCAGGTCGGCCACGGTCACGCCTTGCGTGAAGGCCGACACCTTGATGCGTGCCCGCATCGCGGGTGTGATGTCGAGGGTCAGGCGGGCGGTGTAGAGGTCGCCCTTGCCCAGCGCATCGGCATCGCCCTGGCGAATCCACGCCTCGGCGTGTGGATTCGCGGGCGGACGTGCGCCGATGCCGACGCGCTTGACCGTGCGTTTGCTGTTCGGTGGCGGCTTCGCTGTCATGTCGGCCACCGCAACAGTTCATCCACCAGCGCGGTGATTTCGCGGGCGGCGGTGCTGTCGGGCGCCGTTTCGCGTGCAAGCCGGCCAGCGGCTACGCTGTCGGCGAACACGATGCGCTGATGCACTTCCGCGCGCAGCGCAGGAAGTGGCTGGTCGGCGAGCGCCTGGCGCGCTTCGCGCCCGATGATGGTGGTGCTGACGCGCCGATTGATGACGAAGGCCGCGCGCAGCGCGGGCCGAAAGACTTGCGCCTCGCGGATCAGCGCCACCATCTCGGCGCTGGCCCACAGATCGTAGGGGCTGGGCTGCACGGGGATCAGCACGCGCTCGGCCGCCAGCAGCGCGGAGCGCGCCAAGGCGGCGATCCTGGGCGGGCCGTCGATGACGACGTGATCGGCCCGCCTGGCGAGTTCTGGCGCTTCTTGGTGCAGCGTTTCGCGTGCAAGGCCCACGGCGCTGAACAGCCGTGGCAAGCCTTGCTGGCTTCTGCGCTGTGTCCAGTCCAGCGATGAACCCTGCGGGTCGGCGTCCAGCAGGACGACGTGCTGACCGCGCATCGCCAGCTCGCCGGCGATGTGCGTGGCGAGCGTGGTCTTGCCCACGCCGCCTTTCTGGTTGAGCAGAGCGACGATCATGGCGCGGCCCTCCGTGTTGGAAAGCCGGGCTTTTGCTGCTGCGTTTGTGGCCGCGGGGTGGTTGTCCACCGCAGCGGCGTTTCCCTACTAAAAGTTAGAGAAACTAAGTTAGGGAAGTTAGAGGACGCGCAAACCCAGTGCTGGCGCGGGTTTGCGGCCGATCGGCACGCCTGATAGCACGATAGTCCCACGCCTGATAGCACGATACCCCGCACGCCTGATAGCACGACACCATTCACAGGCTTTCCCGGAGTTATCCCCGTGCCGTCTGCGGCACGGGCCGGAACGTCAGCAGTTCCATGCCGTTGTCGGGCATCCGCTCGATGCCCAGGACGTAACCGGGCAGCGACTGCCGCGCGACGAGCGCGCGCAGATCGCAGGCGAAGTCGTAGGGCTTCGCGGTGCTGCCGGACTTCTGGTGCAGATAGCGAAAGTCGAACTGCCAGCCGTATGCCTGCTTGCCGCCGTGCTTGCGCACCAGGCGGTACAGCCACCGCTCGATGCCGCCGGTGAGCCGGAAATACGCCGGGTCGATGGTCAGCACCAGCGCGGCGTCGAGCACGCCGGCAAAGAACCAGTCCGGCAGGATCAGCTCGATGCCCAGCGGCGTGCCGCTGGCATCGGCCAGTTCCTTCCATTCGTTGATCCACGAAAAGCGGTGCAGGCGCCGGCCTGTTGTCTCGCGGATGGACGTGGCCACCGTGGTCGATTGCAGGCGATCCAGCGCGGCCTTGAGGCGCTGGTAGTCGCGCAGCGACTTGCCGCGCCCGATGAAGCGCAGGATCTCGTAGGGCGTCGCGCGCATCAGCCGCGACGGGCGCAGGCCCGCGTCCTTCGCTTCCACGATCTGCGAGGCCGCCCATATCAGCACGTCCGCATCCCAAATCGTGGCGATGCCGTGCTCCTGCGTGCCCTCTACGCGGATCGTCACGTTGCCCGCGCGGAAGTCGATGGGTTTGACCCGCTTGGACTTGCCGAGCGAGAAGAACGGATAGGCCATCAAGTCCTGGCTGTCGCGCGGCGCCATGTCGCCGGGCAAGGCGCGGAACAGGTCGAGCTGTTCGCGCTCCTGCAACGACCGCTGCCGGAACGGCAGCGCGGAGCTGGACATGGTGATGGCCTGCCGCGCGCCGCCGATCAGCGCGCACGGCTGTCGGCCGAGTGGTGCTCGGCGTACTCGGGATCGGAAGTCGTCTCGAAGCTGCGGTCGGCGGCCCAGGCATCGAGGTCGGCCACGGCGTACATGACGCGCCGGCCGAACTTGCGAAAGCGCGGACCACCACCGATCACGCGCTGCTTTTCCAGCGTGCGCGGCGACAGGCGCAGGTATTCGGCGGCTTCGTCGTTGGTGAGATAGCGTTGGGGCTGCGCGGCAGCGGTCGAGACAGTGGCGGCAGGCCGCAAAGGAGCGGGACGCATGGTGTGAACCTCCATAGCTTTCAAAGCTCCGGCCACACAGCGCAACCGGATGGAGGCAGTCTCAGAAAACCAAGCTGTCCTGCTCAGGGCCGTTTTGCGTCGTCCTCAAAACGACCCTTCTCAAGCGGCGGAAGCTGTGCTAGGCGGCGATAGCCGCCGCGCATCAGCGCATCGCCGCGCCGTACCAAGCGGCGTACCTTGGAGCGCAGGCCGCCGTCGCTGTACCAATCGGCTGCGGCATCGCCGCCGAACAAGCCTTCGGCCACCTCGCGCAAGGACGCACCCGCTAGGGTTGCGTCGAGCGCCTGCAAGGTGTGTAGCTCAAGCAGCGCGGCGGGTGCCGGCCTGGGCTTCGCAGAAGCCAGGGCCGCGCCGAGCGCATGGTTGCGCGCAGGTGCGGCGGCGCCGCCGCGGCGGGCATAGGCGACAGCCATCCCGTCTTCCAGGCCGGGCGCCAGCGCGAAGCGCAGGCAATGACCTGGGCTGTGCGCCATCAGCGCCAGCCCTTTGCCGTCATGGAGCAGTTGCTTGTGCCCGGCAATGCGCCAAAACGTGAACGCGGGAGCATACTGCGGCGGATCGGCGTCGGGATAGAGCTGCACCACGGCCACATGGCCGGGCAACCAGGCTGGATGCGCGTCGCGCGCATCCAACGCCGGATCTTCCAGCAGGCGCAAGCCCCAGCGATGCGCCGCCTGCTGCGCGGCTTTCGGCCGGCGATGATGGCGCAGCCAGTCGAGCCGGTAATCGGGGTTTCTGCGCAGATATTCCCAGGCCGTCCCAAGGTCGTCCAAGTGCAGCACGTACAGATACGCGGCAGTCGGATACCAGTGCTCGGCGCTGCGATCGACCATGACGCAACCTCCCTGCGAACAGGACTGGCCGCGACGGAAGAACTACGTGCTACATCGGTGTCATCAGAACGAAATGGGTTAAGGGAATAGTTGGGCTGTCAAGTCCGACTGGCTCCGATGCGTTGCGGTATTCGTCTCAATGCTGCGGCGGCAGCGTCCCTCCCGTGGGACGCCGTACAGGCCAGCCTGCCGCAGTCCGCGTCAGGCATCATGTCCGTTTGGATCAGACTGGCGCGGCTACGCCGCAAGAATCTCGATTGAGACCTGCCCGGTATGACACCAGACTGAAAAAGTCACAGTAGGCTGTGTTCAGTCCGGGATAGCCCCGTCGCGCTCGGCCAGCCGGGTGTATTCCGACAGCGTGCGCGTGGGCCGGAAGTAGCGGTCGCGCATCACGGGCTGCTGATGCGGCCCGACGATGCCAGCCAGCTCGGACAGCTTGACGGTTCCTTGCGCCGGCATTCCGATTCCCAGGTCGATGAGGCCCCAGGCGGTGTCGCCATCGGCGGGATCGAGTGCGGCCAGCAGCCAGGTCACATGCGCGTCCGGCGTGAACAGCCGCACCACGGGCACCGGGTCGATGGCCTGGCCAGCGGCACGAGCCTCGCCGTTGGCGAGCAGTTGCGCGCGCTCCGGGACGGTGGCGAGTGGCTGGGGCATGGTTGGCAATCCCACAAATCCAATGATGCACGGATGCGGTTTCACGCCCAAGCGCAGAACCGCCAAACCGGATTTACGCCTTCGTGTGCAAGCACGGATGCGCTTGCGTGGCTTTGCTGGAACCAGCAAATGCGGATTTCCGTAAAGGCACGAAAACGTAGAACACCAAATGAACACTATAGATTGTAGCCCTATAGGGCGCAATGGGCTGTCATCTTGGTTTTTCGAGGGAAACCATAGGTGGCGGCTGGGAACTCATTGGCGAAGGCGTTGAAGACAGTCAGGAAGGCGCGTGGCTTGAGCCAGGAAGCCTTCTCTGACGTGTCCAGCCGCACCTATATGAGCACCCTCGAACGCGACCTGAAAAGCCCGACCCTGCATAAGCTGGCCGAGCTGTGCGAGGTGATGGAGATCCACCCGCTCACGCTGCTGACGCTGGCCTACGCGGGCGACAGCCCGCACAAGGCCGACGAGCTGCTGGCGCAGGTGCGCCGGGAGCTGGAGGCGGTGCTGAAGGAGCGCGGCGCGGCGAAGCCGCGCGCGTGACGTGGTGATGTGCTGCGAACAGCAGCACAGCGCCCCGCCGCGATGGGCGGGGCGCTGCGGCGGTCACGCCGCCTGGGGCTTGCTGCGCGACCAGATCAGGTCGTGCGTACCGTCCTCGCCTTCGATCAGGCGGGCATAGACCGGAGCCGGGAACGAAGGATCGTCGAGGGTCACGGACTTGTATTCCCGCCCGGCCTCGCTGGTCTTGTTCCACGCCGCGCCGATGTCGTGGCCGGCGGCCTGGAGGCGGAAGTCGGGGGCGTTCTCGCTGCTGCCCTTGTCGTTGGGAACCAGCTTGACCTTGACGTTGAGCGTCAGGGTGCGCAGCGTGCCGGTGAAGCCGTCTTTGTCTGCGGTGAAGGTGCCGATGTTGGCCATGATGATTTCTCCTTTCGGTTGAACAAGGTTCGCGCCCATCGCGTCCTTGTTGTGATCCGGCCGGCGGGGGACGGGCTGGCTGCACCGCTTGCGGTCGAAACGCAGTGGAGAGCCGGGAGGCGAAAAGAATTTGCTGCGCGAGGAAGCCGCGCAGCGGCGGGGAAATTGTTTTCGCCGGACGGTTGCAGCCATGAAGCCCGAGGCGCAGCCGCGCCCCCGCCAGGATTCACAACGAGACAAGGACGCCTTGGGCCGAACCGCTCCGAAAGGAGATGGGGCCGACTCGGCATCCCCGCCCGAAGGCTTCTCCGGCTCGCCCGCTGACGCGGGCCAGGTCAACCCCGCAACGACAGGCGAGAACGCCCCCGCCATACCTTGCGGCGCCGGTCTTGAGGCGTGGCGTGGAAGCTCCATAGCGATACCGGGCGGGTTGTCCGTGAACCGTCCTTCGTGACGTGATGGGCAGGAACCGCCAGCGTTGAGGACGGCACGCACCTGCACAACCTGCCGCAGCAAGCGCCAGCGTGTTCGCCAGCGTCCCGTCCATCGCGGCGGGACGTTGGGCGGGCCGATCCGGCGCAGCCGGTTCGGCAGCATCGAGGGGCGCCAAGCATCGCGCGGCGGGGATAGCTCGCAGGGCTTTCCCCTGGAGGCAAGCGAAGCGCGCAGCGCCGCAGGCGCGAAGGCGTGAGGGATTGAAGCCGAATGGCCGTGACGGCAAAGACGGCACGGGGCGTAGCCCGAAAGCCCGGCGGCGCTATGCGCCGACACGCCCAGGCCGTTCCAGATTTCTAAGCAGGAAACGCGGACATGCCTCTGATGAAATGGGCGCGGCCCTACGCTGCGAGGTATGCACGCGGCAAGCCGAAAACCGCTGGTGATTCCCGCGCACGGCGGGCGCTACGGCTTGCAGGCCCATACGGGCCTGCCATTACCGGGCGGGAAGCCCGGTCACGTCAACGCCGCCGTCTGAGCTGCCGCGAGGGCGGCGGCGTGCCGATTCGGCTGGTGGCCTTGAACACCGGGCGCGGCCACTGCCGCGCCCGGATTTTTGCGTCCACCGCGCCCAGGACGGAACGGCCTGGGCGCGGTGCTGATCGCGGTTATTCCTTCGTCTCGATGAGCCACCACACGGCACGCGGCAAGGCGCGGCCCGTGATGGGGTGAATGTCGGTGAGGTCGGCGCAGGCCGTCCAGCCCGAGGGCGGGCGGTAGCCGCGCACGTCGCCATCGCCGTTCCAACGGCGGGCGCGTACCGTGCCAGCGGCGTAGATCGCCGCCATGCGCGGGCGGCTAATGGTGGTGCGGGTCATGGGGCTTCTCCTTCCAGCGAAGCGCCCCGGTCGAGGCCGGGGCGCTTGCCTTCGGCGCGGGTCAAGCGGCCAGCGCCTCGGCGGGTTCATCCGCTATTGCCTCGGCATCCTCCGGGGCGTTCTGCTCCGGGCCTGCCTCTTGCGCGGCGTCCTGCGGGCCTGCGGCCTCGAAGATGGCGGGCATCCAGCCCGTGCCATCGGCCAGCCGCTCGGCTTCGCTGGCAATGTCGGCCTTCTTCAACTTCGCCAGCCGGTTGGCCTGCTCGGGTGCGTACTCGCCCACGGCATCCAGAATCACGGCCTTGGAAACGTGCTTGAAGTAGCCTTCTGCGGTCGGCTTCCACCATGCGGCCATGTCGAGGCCCACGGCCTGCGCCAGTTCCTCGCCGGGCTGGTATGGCGTGGCGCGGGGCGTTACCACGTCCACCGTGGAAGCCACGCACACGGCCAGCAGCCGCACCAGTTCGTCTTGCGACTTCGCCAGCAGCGCGGCGAACAGTTCGGCGCTGTCCTCCGGCAAGGCTTCACCTGCCACCTGTTGCAGTTCGCGCAGCGCCACGGCAGCGGGCGATTCCGGCCAGTCCGGGGCCATGCCTTCCAGCCGGTCTTGCACCGTGAGGCGCACGCCGAGCGGCAGGCCATCGCCGTAGGCGTCGGGCTGCAAGACAGTCTGCACCATGCCATGCACCAGCGCGGCCAGCGCGACGTGCGGATGCCGCGCGACTTCGATTTGCAGCGCCGCCGTGCGGTGGGCACTCAACCGCTGCGCCAGCCGATCGGACAGGCTCGCGGCCTTGGGTGCGTCGTCGGCGTCCTCGTGCTCGTCGTTGGCGGCTTCGCCTTCGGTGTTGCCGAAACCGCGCCGCAGCTTTTCCAGCGTGCGCAGCGCCTTGGCCTCGGCTTCGCGCAGCAGGCCGCGATGAATAACGGCCTCGCCGTTGCGGTCGATGGTGACGATGGCACCGGCCACCTCGCGCACCTCGGGAGCGTAACCTTGCAAGGCGTCCTCCGCGTCTTGTAGTTCGCCGACCACCTGATCGCGCCGCTGTTCCAGTTTCTCGGCCTTGGCCTCGTCCTCGGCGTCGCAGGCTTCTTCCAGCTCGGCGTCGATCTTTTCGAGGCGGCTTTCCAGCGAGGCGATGCGGCGGGCCTCGCGGCTGGTCGGCTCACGGCGGTGGCGCGGGGCGTTCTGGAACGCCTGCCGTTCCTCGTAGGCCAGATGCGGCACGGCCTCCACCCATGCCCAACCCTCGGCGCGCACGTCCTCGGCCAGCGTTGCCAGCTTGTCGCGCACCAGCGTTTCCAGCACTGCGGTATCGGTCAGGTAGGTTCCGGCATCGCCTTCCGCGAACAGGTCGCGGCGGATGCCGCCGCCTGCCTGCCGGTAGGTGTTCAGTCCGACGAAGCGCACCAGCGCGTGCGCGGCGTCGATTTCGCGCTCGGTCAGGCGCTCGCGCAGCTTGGACGGGCTGCGCTGCCATTCCGGCGCACCATAGAACGCGGCTTCCTGCGCGGCGTGGTCGTCGGTGATGGTCAGGGCCATCAACTGTTCCAGCGTCACGCCACTGGCGCGATAGTCGGCCATGAGGCGCGGCGAGACATTCGCCAGCTTCAAGCGGCGCTGCACCACCAGCGGGGACACGCCGAAGTCGGCAGCAATGTCCTCGATGGGGCGTCCTTCCTTGACCAGCGCGGCGAAGGCCGCGAACTGGTCGGCGGGGTGCATGTTCTCGCGCTGCACGTTCTCCGCAAGGCTGACGGTGCGGGCGGAAGCGTCGGCCACCAGCAGGCACGGCACTTCGTAGTCGGCGGGAATGCGCTTCTTCTTCGCCAGCAGCTTCAAGGCGGTCAGGCGGCGATCGCCGGCCACCACCTCGTAAGTCTCGCCATCGGCGGAAAGGATGACGATGAGGTTTTGCAGCAAGCCGATGCGGGCAATGCTCGCGGCCAGTTCGGGGATGGACAGGCGCGGCATCTTGCGGGCGTTGCGCTTGGAGCGGCGCGGCAGCAACTGCGAGAGCGGAACCAGAATCAGGTTCTTGGACGGGTCGGCCATTTCCAGCGGGGCGGCGGCTTCGATGGCGACGGCTTCGGTTTTGAGTACGGCGTTCATGGTGATGACTCCTTGCGGTTGGGATGCAGCAGCGAGAGAAGCGGCAAGGGCTGCTGCCTGCCCCTGCCGCGTGGGGATTCAGGCTTTCAACTGGCGCAGGCCATCGGCCAGCAGCCACAGGGCGCGATTGAGGCGCACGCTTTGGTCGATGCCCTGCACGGGCCGGGTGGTCTGGCGGCGGCCATTCGCGGCGCGGGCGGACAGGCCGCCTTTGGTCAAGTTCTCCTGCGTGCGGTTGAACACGCTCCACAGGTCGCGGCGGTCGTCGTCGTGGCGGCGCGGCATCAGGATTTGCGATTCCGTGATGGGCGCGGGCTTGTCCTCGTCGTACTTCAACGCCAGCGCAGCGCGGGCGAACACTTCCGATTCCCCGGCGTCCAGCGTGATGGCGCGCATGGCATCGCGGGATTCATGCGCCCGGTCGAAGCCGTGCAGGACTTCGTAAGCGCCTTCGATCACATGCGCCGCCACGTCGCCCTTGTGCGGCACGCGCACGTCGGCCACGGTGTCGCCGCAGACAAGGCCATTGCTGCAAACGAAGCGGAACATCCCGGCCAGCATCTGATAGCTGCTGGTGCCGTCATGGGAGTTCAGCAGGATGATTTCGTTGGCCTCGCGGCCGTTGATCTGGCTGGCGTGGCGCAGCCGGATCATGTGCTTCGTGTAGTCGCGGCGGTCGTCGTGGCGCACGCGGGTTTGCGTCACCATGAAAGGCTCGAAGCCTTCCCCGCGCAGTTCTTGCAGCACGGTCGCGGTGGGGATGTAGCTGTACCGCTGCGAGCGGCTTTCGTGCGGGGCGTCCGCGAAGATGGACGGGGCCACGGCCCGGATTTGGTCATCGGACAAGGGACGTTCCGAACGCAGCACCGGGGAACGGGAAGCGAAGCGGGATGCGAGTTGCATGGCATTTCTCCTGACAAAGAAAAAAGGGTTTGCTGTTCACCGCACACCGGATTCCTAGATTCGGAAGCCCAGCCTTTCGGCTGTTCGGTGCGGTCGGCACGAGGAACCCGGTTGGCCCTGTTGCCACCGTCTTTCCTGAGTTCATCGCCCGCGACGGTCAGGAGCGCGCGGACGGGGGTCGTCAAGGAGGCAAGCGCAGGGTTGGTGCGGCCCGCAGCGAAGCGAGGACACGGCCCTGCGCGCCTTGACGGCACACGGCCGCGGGCTACAGTCGCGGACAAGGTGATGGAGTCAGGGAAGACGGCTGGACAAGGCAACGGCCTTCCCCACACGCCGACCGCACGGCAAGCGAAGCGCGCAGGCCCGGATCTAGGAATCCGGGCCTGAGGCGTCAGCCGAGCGGAGCGAGGGAACGATGGAAGCCCGGAAGGGGCGAGACGCCGCAGGCGGCTCGATGCGCAGCGCGCACGACAGCGCGACCGGCCATGTTTCTTGGCCGGGGACGCACAGCATTCAATGCTCGATGCACAAGCTCATGCGTCAGTCATGGGGAAACAGGTTCGACAACGACTGCTGTGGTCTGGCCGATCCGGCGCAGCCGGTTCGGCGGTCTTTGAGGGGCGCCAAGCACCGCGCGGCGGGGATAGCCCGCAGGGCTTTCCCTGGAGGCAAGCGAAGCGCGCAGCGCCCCACAAGGGGCGCGTAGGCATCACGCCGAGTCGTCAGGGCGCAGGCTGGATTCCGATACCGGCATCCACGGCGATGACGAGTCCAGCAGGTAGCGCGCACCACGCGCGTACAGACCCGACAGCCCGGTGGGCTGGTAGAACCCGGTGACGCGGCGCCGGAACTGCGCGCCAAACTCGTTGGTGTAGATCACCGCGTCGCCGATCTTGAAGCGCAGGGGCTGGCCGTTCTCCGGCGCGAACGGCTTGAGCGCATCGTGCTGCGCCGTGATTTCGATGATGTAGTCGTGATGGCTGCTCATGGCATTGATCTCCTGCGAAGGTTGGAAAAGCGCAAGGAGCGCCTTGCGGCGCTCCGAGGGCCGGCTCAGACAGCGATCCGCCCGGCCAGCCGCGCATCGCGCGCGTAGGCGCTCAACCGCTTCTCGGCGCGGAAAGACAGGTCGCGCTCGATCGGCAGGCCCAGCCTGCCGCGCACCGTCGCCAGCTCGCCCAGGCTGACCCAGGCGATTTCTGGCGCACCCAGGCCCAGGTCACAAAGACCAAAGGCGTGGTCGTGGTCATCGGGATCAATCTCGGTCAGCAGCCAGGTCGCGCCGGCGTCCGGCGTAAACAGCTTGACCACGGGTGCCGGATCGAAGTCCGGGTTCTCCAAGGATTCGCGGCCGTTGGCCAGCAGCACGATGCGCTGCTCGTCAGTGATGAGTGCGTTGTTCATGGTGAACTCCTGAAAGGTTGCCGGGCGGAATTGCCCGACCCTTCCGGGGCACGGCGCAGCGCAAGCAGTCAGGGGTCAACGACGGCCGCCAGAACGCAAGCGCCATCGGCGCGCAGCCCTTGACGGCGAGAACGCCGTGGCACGATGAAGGGGACAGCAAGACCGCCTCCCTCGCACCTCCACGCACGCGGTTTTTGGCAAGCGAAGCGCGCAGGCCCGAATAGCAATCCGGGCCGGAGGCATCAGCGATGTGAAAGGCGGGCAGTTCTTAAATGCGCGCCCAGTCCCGGTGCAGATCGTCAACGATCATGGGATGACGGTGCCCGCCTCGGTCTGCATGTTCGCGCAAGTGAGGATGATCTGGCGGTAGATCAGGGTGATCGTGGGCGATGTCGGAAGAATCACTAGCGGGCCAGAGCCACAGCGCCAGTCCCACTCCGACAAGACCAATCAGCGACATGATGATGAAGGTCGATTGCAGCCCAAAGGCAGCGCCGAAGCGACCGGCCAAGGGATAGCAAATGAGCCAACACGCATGGGAGAGGGCGAATTGCGCGGCAAAGACCGCGGGGCGATCCTCGGGGTGAGCGGAGCGGCGCAACAGCCGGCCGGAAGGTGTTTGCGCCACGCTGTAGCCGAAGCCGACCACCAACCAGATCACCACCAGAACGGCATATGTCGGAATCATTGCCCCGGCTGCCGTTCCCACAACCAGCATCGTCGCTCCCGCAATCATGACAGGCCGATCAGCAATCTTGTCGAGCAGGCGAGGCAGCGCGAAGGCCGCAACCATCGACCCGCCTCCGAAGGCCGCCAGCGCCCACGCTACCTCGGATTCGCCCAGGCCGAAGCGTGCCTTCACGATGACCACCGTGTTCACGATCACCATTGACCCCGCTGCTGCCACCGCGAGGCTGATCGCCAGCAGACCCCGAAGGCGCGGCGTGGCGAGGTAAATGCGCGTGCCCCGCGTAGTGCGATCCCATATGCCACGACGCGGGCCGGGAACGGTTGTGGGAAGCCTCACGCTGACCACAAGCGCGGCTGACACGAGGAAGCCGAGAACCGTTCCGGCAAACAGGTTGTGGAAGCTGATGACCGTCAGTAGCGCGGCGGCCAGCATCGGGGAAATCAGGCTTTCCAAATCGTAGGCCAGCCGGGAAAGCGACAGTGCTTTCGTGTACTCGTCTTCGTCGGGAAGGATGTCCGGGATAGTGGCTTGAAAGGTCGGCGTGAAGCCTGCGGACGCCGCCTGCAAGACGAAGATCAGCAGATAGATTTGCCAGATTTCGCTGACAAAGGGCAGGCAGAGCGCAACGGATGCTCGTACTAGGTCAAGGGCAACGAGCAACGACCGTCGCGGCAGCCGGTCGGCGAACGCCTGCGCGACCGGGGCGACTCCGACATAGGCCAGCATCTTGATTGCGAGTGCCGTCCCGAGTACCGCGCCGGCATTCGCCCCGGCCAGATCGTAGGCAAGCAGGCCAAGGGCCACCGTCATCAGGCCGGTGCCGACAAGCGCAATCACCTGAGCGGCGAACAGGTGACGATAGGTACGGTTCTTCAGGACGGAGAGCATCGGCGGGCCTCAGAGCAGTTTGGTCAGTGCCTTCATTTCGGTCAAAACGGAGTCTTCGTCATGGGCCAGGCAATGGTCGATGTGGTCGTGGATCAGGACGCGCTTTGCGGCCGTCACCGCGCTTTCCACCGCCGCGAGCTGGCGGGCGATGTCGAGACAGGATTCGCCACTTTCGATCATCCCTATGACGTGCCGAAGATGACCATCGGCGCGTTTCAGCCGCTTCACGAGATCGGGATGGGTTGAGTGCTTGTGTGTCGCGTTCATGTGGCAATTGTATCCCCCCTGGGGGGATATGAAAATGTGCGCCGCCCGCGAAGGAGCGACGCACCGAAGGCCGCACGACGCAATCAGCCCGCCGCCGGCGCTGTCATCGACTGCAACTGCTCGATCACGCCAGGCTCAACGAACACGCAAGCCTGCTCGTCCGCGATCGGCACGTTGAACACCTGCGCGAACACCGTGCGCCGCAGATGGGCCAGCCGGCCGGTCCGGTATGCCTGCTCGGGCTTCATGCGCCCGCCAGCCTGCGACCCGCTGCGCTGCGGATCGCATTCGACCAGCGCGACAAAGCCATCGTCGGCCAGCTTCTGATGCTCGGGGCACAGGCCCCAGCCGGTCGCCGTGTGGCGCTCCATGCTCGCGCGCAGGCGCTTGTCCAGCAGGATCGCGCCGGTGTCGAACGCCGTGCCGCAGACCAGGCAAACGTGCTGTTCGAGGGAAACGTGTGATTTGTCGTTCATGACGGTTCTCCGGTTGCAAGGGCGGAATTGCCCGGAACCGTCGCCCTCACGGCGCAGCGCAGCAGTCAGGGGTCGCAGACGGCCGCCAGGACGCAAGCGCGCAAGGCGCGCGCAGCCCTTGCACGGCGAGAACGCCGTGATACGGTGAAGGGACACAGCAAGACCGCCCCCTCACACCACCCCACGCACGCGGGTTTTTGGCAAGCGAAGCGCGCAGGCGCGGATCAGCGAGCCGGGCCGGAGGCGTCAGTGATGGAAGCCCGACAGGGGCGAGACTCGCGCAGCGAGGCTCGATGCGCAGCACGACAGCGCGACGGCGGCACGCCGGGACGCCCGACTGCTTGAGACAGGACTACTCGTTGTCGGTCTTGCGCTGCTCGATCTGCAACCGCGCCCGTTGCGTTGCTTGTTGCAGCCGCTCCACCAGCACGCCCCTCGGCGGCAAGGCGGTCAGGTACTCGGCGACGTGGATGCCCGACTTGTCCAACTCCAGCAATTCGATCTGCTCGCGCTTCTTGCCGGTGCAAAGGATGATCCCCAGCGGCGAGGCTTCCTCCGGCTCCCGTTCGTGCTTGTCCAGCCAGCGAAGATAAAGCTCCATCTGTCCCTTGAAAGCTGCCTTGAACTCGCCGACCTTCAACTCCACTGCCACCAGCCGCCGCAGCTTGCGGTTGTAAAACAGCAGGTCGAGGTGGAAATCCTCGCCGTCGATCTGGATGCGCTTCTGCCGGGCCACGAAGCTGAAACCCGCGCCCAGCTCCAACAAGAACGACTCCATTTCGCGGATGATCGCCGCCTCCAAGTCGCCTTCTTGCCAAGTGTCCCGCAGCCCCAGGAAGTCGAGGATGTAGGGGTCGCGCATGACCAGGGCGGGCGACATTCGCTGCGCATCGCGCATCTTCGCCAACTCCTGTGCGATCGTCTCGCCCGGCTTTTGAGACAGCGCCGTGCGCTCGTACAACATCGAGTCGATGCGCTCGCGCAGCGTCCGCACGCTCCAGCGTTCGGTGCTCGCCATCTGTGCGTAGTAGTCCCGCTGGAGCGGGTCTTTCAGCGGGATCAGGGCGATGAAGTGCGTCCAGCTCAATTCTCGTATCAGTGATACGAGAATCTGCTCGTCGGGGAAGGTGGCCGCGAACTGCACCATGCGGCGCAGGTTCTGCTCGGCAAAGCTGCCGCCGTACTCCTTCACCAACTGCGCCGCCAGGGTGGGCAGGACTTCCTTGCCATAAGCGCCCCGGCGCCCGTCCAAGACCTGCGTGCGGATGCGCTGGCCGATGCGCCAATAGAGCATCGTCAGCTCGCTATTCACCGTCGAGGCGGCGCGCTTGCGCGCCGCCTCGATCAGTGCCCGAATGTCGCCCAGCAGCGCCGAAGGCGCTGTGGACGATGCTGCGGATGACCGGCGCGTGTTCATGCCGCCGCCTCCGCAAGCTGGCGTGCGCCCGTGATGGCCTGGCGCCGGCTGGCCACCAGTTCGGCCGCATCGCGCACCGGCTTGTCCTCGGTGTGGACGTAGTGCATGAACATCGCTACGGTCTTGTGGCCCGTCAGCTTCATGCCCACTTTGGTCGGCACGCCCGAATTGGCAATGTCGGTCGTCGAGCGATGGCGGATGCCGTGCGTGCCGACGTGCGGGACGCCGGCGGCCTTGAGCACCCGGCACCAGCCGCCATAGTGCTCGCCAAAGGTCAGGTGCTTGGCCGGGTCGTTCGGCGATGGCAGGACGTAGGGGCAGCCCTCCCGGCGCGGCGCCGTCGAAAGCAGCCGATAGGCTTCCTCGCTCATGGGCTTGGAAATGCCGCCGACCTTGCTGTCGGGCCACACCACGCGCCGGTTCTCGAAGTCCAGCCAGCTCCATTCGAGCGGGCAGATTTCGGAGCGCCGGGCGGCGAACTCGAATTGCAGCCGGATCGCCAGCGGGATGACGTAGTTCTCCAGCCCCTCCGCCTCCAGCTTCTCCAACTGGCGGAAGATCCGCACCATTTCCTCGTCCACGATGAGCCGGGTTTCCTTGCCCGGCGGGTACATGGGGACGTGGCGGCACGGGTTCGTGCCGTCCGGGCGGTAGCCCCACACTTCGGCCAGGTTGAACATCTTGCGCAGCACGCCGAAGGTCTTGTTCGCCTCGGTCGGCTTGTAGGCCAGTTTCTCCATCAGCCCGGCAATGTCGGGCCGCTTCACGTCATGCACCTTCTTGCGGCCCAGCAGCGGGATGATGTTGCGGTCTATGACGCCCTGATAGCCGTCCTGCGTGCTGGGCTTGTTGCGCTTCTTGGAGTAGTCCTCCATGAACTTCTTGCACAACTCGGCCATCGTGGGCGCCTTGCGCGCCTCGGCCTTGGCGCCGCCGGGGTCGCCGCCCCGGCGAACCTCGGCCAGCCAGTCCTGTGCCTTGACTCGTGCCTGTTCGACGGTCAGCTCCCCGTACAGCCCCAGCGAGGGCTTGCGGGGCTGGCCGGAGTTCGTGCGGTACTGGAGCATGAACACCCGGCGGCCGGTCGGGGTAATCTTGCACAGGAAGCCGGGCACCACGGTATCCCGCAGTTCAACATCCTTGGCCTGGGGTTGGGCCGACTCCACGGCGGTCTTGGTGAGCTTGATCTTTGCCATGATGACTCCTCGGAACAACCCGGATTCCAGGAGCCAGATAGGAGCGGCGCGAGGGAAAACCGGGTCAAGTTTCAGAAAGCACCGGCATATGATGGACGCGCGTAAGTTATTGATAAACCTGCTGTATCTAGCTACGGCGCAGTCCAGCGAACTACCGGGCTGGAGTCATCGTGAAACAAAAAACCACTACCAGGCTACTACCGACAAGGCCTTGCGACTTCAGGGTCATTGTCGAAGTGAGTCGATACGCGATAAGGTTCCGCCTCCCCCGCTGCGCCTCCAGGCCCTGTTCCGCCGCACCGGGCTCGCTGGCGGACGGCATCCGTGACCCTGACGAGTAACACGATGGCTGATTTACAGATCGATGACCTTAACGTTGCCTCTAACGACACCCTGATCACACCGCAGCAGCTGAAGCAGAAACTCCCGCTCACTGCCTCTGCATTGAAGACCGTTGCCGAAGGGCGCCAGGTCGTACGTGACATCCTTGATGGCAAGGATCATCGCCTGTTCATCGTGATCGGACCCTGCTCGATTCACGACCTCAAGGCCGCGCATGAATATGCCGAGCGCCTCAAGGTGCTGGCCGACAAAGTGTCCGATAGCCTATTCCTGGTCATGCGGGTCTACTTTGAGAAGCCGCGCACCACCGTCGGTTGGAAAGGCCTGATCAACGATCCCTACATGGATGATTCCTTCAAGATCGAAGAAGGTCTGCACATCGGGCGCAAACTGCTACTTGACCTGGCTGAAATGGGCCTGCCCACCGCCACTGAGGCGCTGGACCCTATCTCCCCGCAGTATCTGCAGGATTTGATCAGCTGGGCAGCCATTGGCGCACGTACCACCGAGTCCCAGACCCACCGTGAAATGGCCTCTGGCCTGTCCTCTGCGGTCGGCTTCAAGAATGGCACCGACGGCAGCCTGACGGTTGCGATCAATGCCCTACAGTCAGTTTCCAGTCCGCATCGCTTCCTCGGCATCAACCAGGCCGGCGGTGTTTCCATCGTCACCACCAAAGGCAACGCCTATGGCCATGTGGTGCTGCGCGGCGGCAACGGCAAGCCCAACTACGATTCGGTCAGCGTTGCTATCTGCGAGCAGGAACTGAGTAAGGGTGGCATCAGCCACAACATAATGGTCGACTGCAGCCATGCCAACTCCAACAAGGACCCGGCACTGCAACCCCTGGTCATGGATAACGTTGCCAACCAGATCATGGAAGGCAACAACTCCATCGTCGGGCTGATGGTCGAAAGCCACCTGGGCTGGGGAAATCAGTCGATTCCCAAGGATCTCGCAGACCTGAAATACGGTGTTTCCATCACCGATGCCTGCATCGACTGGGAATCCACCGAAAAGGCCGTACTCGACATGCATGCCAAGCTCGCCGAGGTACTGCCTAAGCGTGCGCGAGGCTAATTGAAGAACCAAATGAAAAACGCCGCTTGATGCGGCGTTTTTTCATTCAGGGTCCGGAAAAGGAAGATAGCTTTGAACGGTCTGCTAACTGCCGGAACCGTTTTCCGTCTTCCCCTTACGCTCCATATAGCGCTCTACATACGAGCAGGAAGGAATCACCGTATAGCCCTCGCGCTCGGCGTACTCCAGAGCATGCCCGGCCAGAGCGGCGGCAATGCCTCGGCCACGCAACGCATCGGGGACAAACGTCCGATAAATATCCAGGGTCTGTTTACCCAGATCCATATAAGCAAGATAAGCGCGATGACCATCCACGGTCGTTTCGAACTGATGGCCTGCCCGATCATGGTGGATGGTCAATGTGTCGCTCATCTCGCCTCCTCGATACCGGTTCTGATTGTTGTATGCCTGATAATGCCTTTAGCGTACGACGCGCGCCATACCTCGACAAACATCTTCTGGCGGCTCTTGTCGGATAGTGTCTACACTCTTGAGACAGCAATCGCCGATGCCGTCACCACCTCCTGACGGCATGGATTACTTGCACCTCCAAACGCAACTTAGAGTGCCCAGAAGAGTCCATACAACGCTTAATTCTGCTGGCTTTGGTTGTTTTTCAACCAAGCTGAGCTGCCAGCACTGGAAAACAGGCAAGTTCGCTAAAAAAACCGGGCTGGCAAGCGTCCGCCTCAGTTTACTTGGCGCAACTTATCGGTAGTATGTGCCCGCCAACTCTCCATAACGGAAGTTGCCATGGATTTCACCTCAAGGGGAACACGATGAACAACGTTCTGAAACTTTCTGCTCTGGCTTTCGCTGCAGTTCTGGCGACTGGTTGCAGCAACAGCATGACTCAAGAAGGCGAAGCTCGTCTGACCGCCACCGAAGATGCTGCTGCCCGTGCTCAGGCTCGTGCCGACGAAGCATACAGCAAGGCTGACGAAGCTCTGCAAGCCGCTCAGAAGGCTCAGCAGACCGCTGACGAAGCCAACGAGCGCGCACTGCGCATGCTGGAACGCGCAAGCCGCAAGTGAACCTCTGTACCGTCCTGATCAACTTAAAAAGCTGCTCTGGACGAATACAGGTGTAAAAAAGCCGACCTCATACGGGTCGGCTTTTTTAATGAGCAGAGTTTTTGCAGACGTTAGAAAACCGGATCTTCCTGGCTCGCCATTACCTGACCCAGTTCGGCGATCTGGATGGGCAAACCATCTTCTCCGGCAATGATCTCGCGCACCATTTCCCAATCTAGCTGTAACATGCCGGCATCTTCGTCCCGTTTGAGCAGTGTATTGATCACCACGGCATGTTTGTCCATCAGGGTCATATGCTGATCTTCCTCTTGCAGCGGCGTGTGCGCTTCCATATAAACCATGCCTTGGCTGATGCCAAACTTGTACGGCTCATCGATGATGCGCACCGGCGTGCCCACTCTGACGCGCTTGGACAGCTCAAGGACATTGTGGTTGAGCATGCGGAAACAGCCGTGACTGACTCGCATGCCGATACCGAACTTCTTGTTCGAGCCATGGATTAGATATCCCGGCATCGCCAGCGTCATCTTATAGGGACCCAAAGGGTTGTCTGGGCCGGGCGGCACCACCCTTGGCAGTGGATCGCCATCAGCCGCGTGCTCATCACGGATCGACTGTGGCGGATACCAGGCTGGGTTGCTGGTCATGGCTGAAATGCGCGTATTGCCCACCGGAGAACCCCAACCTTCCCGGCCAATGCCCAAGGGATAGGTATGCACCACGGACTGACCTTCCGGGTAATAGTACAGGCGGTACTCAGCGAGGTTGATCACGATGCCTTCGCGCGGCCCCGACGGCAGGATGAAGCGCGTCGGCAGGATGATGTCGGTGCCTTCGCCCGGTAGCCACGGGTCCACCCCAGGATTTGCTGCGACCAGCTCTAGATAGCCCAGGTCATATGTCTCACCGAGCGCCGCGAAGGTGTCTTCGTATTTGGCCTTGATGACCTGAATTTCACCCACCACATCCTCGCCTTCGGGCGGCAGAGGTAATTCGAGCGCCGCCGATTGTCCGGCCAGCAGCAAGGCAGTGAGTGATACACAGGAGGCGACTGCAGAGGCACGCGAGAGCATTCAGGGTTCCTTGGATAAGGGTGAGCACTGTTTCGGCGATTGTACGTGAAGGAAGGAAGAACTCCGAGTTCCCTACCAGACGCTTACAGCTGTCGGAAGACGCCTACGTTGCGCGCTTAGCGTTTCACGACAGATTGGGCAGAGTCGGCGATCCTTCAACAGACCCTGTTCCAGATCCTGCCAGCGCGGCTGTGCCGGTAGAAACCCGCCGCACAGGGTACGATCGGCCTGCCCACTCAGTTCCAGCTGGCGCAGTGCTAGATGCAGGCGATTCTCACGGCACGCGAACAGATCGAACTGCTCGTCCGGGACGATGAGACGGTAGGCAAAAAGGGACCAGGCTGGGCGTGGCATTCGAGGCTCCAATCAAGGGGCGCGACACTAGCTGTGCAGCTTCCTCAAAGCAAGGGCTCGAGCACCGGCCAGAGGTTGTCCAGCAGGCGTTTCTGAGCGATGGCTGTAGGGTGGATCCCGTCGGCCTGCATCATGTTCGCAACGCCGCCAACACCTTCGAGAAAGAAGGGCACGTAGGGCAGGTTTTGCTCAGCAGCGAGGGAGTCGAAGGCCTTGGCAAATGCCGTGGTGTAACGCTGCCCCAGATTGGGCGGCATGCGCATGCCCAGCAGTACCACCTTGGCTCCCGCTTCCTGCGACATTTCAACCATCGCCGCAAGATTCTGTTTCAATTGCGCCGGTGACTGACCGCGCAGGCCATCGTTGCCGCCAAGCTCCAGAATGACGACTTCAGGCGCATGCTCATCGAGCAGCGTCGGTAGCCGGGAGCGCCCGCCCGCAGTGGTGTCACCGCTGATCGAGGCATTCATCACGCGATACTCCCGCGCCTCTGAATCCAGTCGCTGCTGGAGCAGATGCACCCAACCCTGGCTGGTTTCCAGGCCGAAAGCGGCGCTGATACTATCCCCGACCACCAGGACCGTCCCGCCCAGGGCACCCTGGGCCCAGCACAGCAAGACCAGAACTCCACCTTTCAGCCACATTCGCATCGGAATCTCCATGAGCGACAGCATTCTCAATGCCCAGAACCTTAGCAAAGTGGTACCCAGCGCGGAAGGTGAACTGGCCATCCTCGACGAGGTGTCCCTAAGCCTGAACAAAGGCGAGAGCTTGGCAATAGTCGGCACCTCCGGCTCGGGCAAATCCACCCTGCTTGGCCTACTCGCCGGACTGGACCTGCCCAGCTCCGGCGAGGTGATCCTGGCCGGCCACCGCCTCGGGGATTTGGACGAAGATCAGCGCGCCAGAATCCGCGCCGAGCACGTCGGTTTCGTCTTCCAGTCCTTCCAGCTGCTGGACAGTCTGAATGCGCTGGAAAACGTCATGCTACCGCTGGAGCTGCACGGCAGGCGCGATGCCCAGGTGAAAGCCAGTGAGCTACTGGGCCGGGTCGGCCTGGGCGCACGCCTTCATCACTATCCACGGCAACTGTCCGGCGGTGAACAGCAGCGCGTCGCCGTTGCCCGCGCCTTCGCCGCCGAACCCGCGGTGCTGTTTGCCGACGAGCCGACCGGGAATCTCGACAGCCACACGGGGGCGAACATCACCGAGCTGCTATTCGAGCTCAATCGCGAGCGCACTACCACTCTGGTATTGGTGACCCACGATGAGCGGCTGGCCCGGCGTTGCCAGCACGTGCTACGCCTAGAGGGCGGTCGACGGGTAGACGATGAGCAGAGCCGATGAAGCGCGTACCTATCAGCCGCCTGGCTTCCCTAGCCCTGCGTCAGCTCCTGCGCGATGCGCGTGCGGGCGAACTGCGCGTGCTCTTCTTTGCCTTGCTGATCGCGGTTGCGGCCAGCACCGCCATTGGTTTTTTCGGTGCCCGGCTGAACGATGCCATGCTCCTGCGTGCCACCGAGTTCCTTGGCGCCGACCTGGTTTTACGCGGTAGCGCTCCGGCCACAGAGGAACAAATCGAAGCCGGCAAACGCTTGCAGCTCGATCACGCTCGCGTGGTGGAATTCTCCAGCGTCATCGCCACCGATGACGACCTACAGCTGGCCAGCGTGAAGGCCGCCGACAGCCTGTACCCGCTGCGTGGCGAGTTGCGCAGTGCCGCCGCGCCCTATCAGCCCGAACAGATCACTGCCGGGCCGCAACCGGGCGAAGCCTGGGCCGAGGCTCGGCTGTTCGCCGCTCTGGAGCTGCAGATCGGCGATCTGATCGAGGTGGGCAACAAACCCCTGAAGCTGTCCCGCGTACTGACCTATGAGCCGGATCGTGTCGGCGATTTCTACAGCCTCACTCCACGCGTGCTGATGCACCTCGACGACCTACAGGCTACCGGCGTAGTCCAGCCGGGCAGTCGCGTAAGCTACCGCGAGCTCTGGCGCGGGCCGGCAGCGCAGTTGCAGGCCTATCAGGAGGCTGTCGAGGCGGATATTCAAGCGCACCAGCGCATCGAGACCGCGAAAGACGGCAATCGCCAGATCGGCGGTGCCCTTGGCCGGGCCGAGCGTTATCTGAACCTTGCCAGCCTGGCAGCGGTATTGCTCGCCGGGGTTGCCGTGGCCTTGTCCGCCACACGCTTTGCCTCGCGCCGTTTCGACGCCAGCGCGCTGCTGCGCTGCCTCGGTCTGTCCCGTCGCGAAGCACTGATGCTGTATACCTTACAGCTGGCTTATCTCGGTGCGCTGGCCAGCGTAGTTGGCGCGCTGCTGGGATGGTCAGCGCAGCACGGACTGTTTTTCCTGCTGCGGGATCTGCTGGTCAACGAAATTCCACCGGCAACGCTCTGGCCGGCGCTGGCCGGCATCGCCACCGGCCTGGTGGCACTGGTAGGCTTTGCGTTGCCGCCGCTGGCCGCACTGGGCCGCGTGCCACCGCTGCGCGTGTTGCGTCGCGACATGCTGCCGGTGCCACCGAGCAGCTGGCTGGTCTACGGTGCAGCCATCGTGGCTCTGGGGCTGATCATGTGGCGCCTGAGTCTGGATCTGAAGATCACCCTGGCGCTGCTTGGTGGCGGGCTGGTGGCCACACTGGTGCTCGGCGGGCTGCTGTTACTGTCCTTGCAGGGCTTGCGCCGGCTGCTGTCTGGCGCGTCCCTGCCCTGGCGTCTCGGACTCGGACAGTTGCTGCGCCATCCCCTGGCCGCCGCCGGCCAGTCCCTGGCCTTCGGCCTGATCCTGCTGGCCATGGCGCTGATTGCACTGCTGCGCGGTGAATTGCTCGACACCTGGCAGGAACAGCTGCCTGCAGACGCGCCCAATCATTTCGTGCTGAACGTATTGCCCGAAGACAGTGCCGCTT
The DNA here is from genome assembly GCA_002345575.1 of Stutzerimonas stutzeri. Classification (GTDB taxonomy): domain Bacteria; phylum Pseudomonadota; class Gammaproteobacteria; order Pseudomonadales; family Pseudomonadaceae; genus Stutzerimonas; species Stutzerimonas stutzeri_S. The sequence goes on along the minus strand of DDVX01000019.1, from coordinate 390,364 downwards.
TTGGCGAGCGCATCGCGATTCTGTCCGACCATTCAGCCCCGCTGTACCCGGTGGTGCCAGGCCGCCTGGTAGCCATCAATGGCGAGCCAGTGCGGCAGATCGTCAGCAAGGAAAGCCAGGGCGAACGGGCGATCCGCCGGGACCTTAGCTTGACCTGGGCGCAAGAACTGCCTGCAGACAATCGCCTGACGGCCGGCCAGTGGTGGAGCGACGAGCCAGGCGAGCTGCCCGGCGTCTCGGTAGAAGCCGAGCTGGCGCAAAGCCTGGTGGTGAAGATTGGCGACCGCCTGAGCTTCACCGTGGGCGGCATCACCCGTGATGTCAGTGTGACCAGCTTGCGCGAAGTCAATTGGGATAGCTTCCAGCCCAACTTCTATATGATCTTCGAGCCAGACACCCTGCAGGATGTACCGGCCACCTACATGACCAGCTTTCACCTGCCGGCCGGCAAAGATCGCGAACTGGTACAGCTCGCCCGCGACTTTCCCTCCGCGACGATCCTGCAGGTAGAAGCGCTGCTCGGCCAGTTGCGCAGCATCCTCGCGCAGGTCTCGCTGGCAGTGGAATACGTGCTGATGTTTGTACTGGCGGCAGGTCTTGCGGTGTTGTTCGCCGGCTTGCAGGCGACCCTCGATGAGCGCATTCGCCAAGGTGCGCTGCTGCGAGCGCTGGGCGCCGAGCGCAAGCTGTTGCTCAAGGCCCGGCGCGCCGAGTTCGGCGTACTCGGCGCAGCTAGCGGTCTGTTGGCCGCGTTGGGCTGTGAACTGGTAAGCGCCCTGCTCTATCACTTCGTTTTCGACCTGCGCTGGCAGCCGCATCCCTGGCTGCTGGTCTTGCCAGTGATTGGTGCTCTGCTGGTCGGTGGGGCTGGCGTGATCGGAACCCGCCGCGCGCTGAACGCCAGTCCACTGAGTGTACTGCGCGAGGATTGAATCAATGGAGCCATTGCCCGTTTCATAAGGGTGCCGCTAGCCGAAACGGGCAGCTGGCTTACAATGTCCGGCCTCCACAGCCGAACCGGATAGTTCATGAGCCGTTACCGTCCACCGCGCCCCGCCGGCACCCCGCTGATTACTCCTGAAGGTGAGGCGCGACTGCGTGCCGAGCTGCACGAGCTATGGCACGTCAAGCGCCCACAGGTGACTCAGTCAGTCAGCGAAGCCGCCGCGCAAGGCGATCGTTCGGAAAACGCCGAATACACCTACGGGAAGAAGATGCTGCGCGAGATCGACAGCCGCGTGCGCTTTCTCAGCAAGCGACTGGAGAAGCTCAAGGTTGTCAGCGAACGCCCAAGTGATCCGGGCAAGGTGTACTTTGGCGCCTGGGTAACCGTAGAAGACGAAGATGGCGAACAGGCCCGCTACCGCATCGTCGGACCTGATGAGCTGGACCTCAAACAGGGACTGATCAGTATCGACTCGCCCCTGGCCAGAGCCCTTGTAGGTAAGCCTTTGGATGCTGAGGTGCAGGTGCAGACACCTACCGGATACAGGCTCTGGTATATCGTCGCTATCGATTATCCCTAGCTAATTGGCCGCACGCTGCGGCCCAGCCTCCAGCAGGTTGCGTTCGCGGTGGTACGCCAGGTAATACTTGTTCACCGCATTGACGTGGCTAACCACGCCCATTCCCACGGTTTCCATAGCGATGCGTTCGACCTGGAAGAACCACTGGTCCGGGTTGTAGCCGCGGCGCCGGGCCTCGGCACGCAGACTCTGCACCCGCTGCGGCCCCATGTTGTAGGCGGCGAAGATGAACGCCAGACGTTCATGTTCGTTGAGCCTGGGGCTGGCGAAGAAATCGCGGCGAATGCTGGCTAGATACCTGGCGCTGGCCAATACGTTGTTATCCAGCGTGCCGATATCCGAGACGCCCATGCTACGCGCCGTAGCGGGCGTCATCTGCATCAGCCCAGTGGCGCCCGAAGCACCACGCGCCGCTGGATTGAGGGTCGATTCCTTGAACGCCAATGCCGCCAGGCTCAGCCAGTCGATGTCCTGTTGCCGGGCGTGACGCTGCAATGTCGGGCGGACCTTTTCCAGGCGCTGGCGGCCCACGGAATCCAATGGGTTCTGCACCCGATATAGACGCCGATAGACGCGGACAAAGGCTGCGTCCTGGTTCTCGGGTGCACGATAGCCAGACAGAAAGCGATCCGCACTGGCACGCAGCATCTTCGCTTCCTTGTGCACGAACCAGTGCATGTCCGCCGGCTCGCCCAGCGCCAATTTCGATTCGATGCGAAGTTTCGGCAGTACCTTCGCCCAGCGCTCGGCAATGCTCCGTTCAACAAGAGTGGCCGGGTAAATACCGGCCTGCACCATTTCCAGCACATCCTCCACGGCGAGCGTCGAGTCGACCCACTCCACAATGATCGGCGCCCGCCCAGCCTGCATCAGCTCGTGATTGACCTTTTCTACGGCGTTGCCGGCGACACTGCCAGCCGGCAGGGCCAGGCTGCGGCCCGAGAACTGCTGCAGCTGCGTATGACGACGGCTGCCCTGTCGCGTAACCAGCACCAGCGGCACCTTCGGCACAACGGCACGTGTACGGCTCAGTTGGCGCATGGTTCCCCGGTCAAGCAACTCACCCGGCGCAACCAGATCGCCCTCCCCGCGCTGCAGGGCGGCGAGTAGCTGGTCCTTTGCCTTTGGGATTATTTTCAGAGTGATCGTGCGGCCTTGAGCGTCCCGGTTGAGAAACTGCTCGAATGCACGCAGGCGCACATACTCGACGCCAATGGCTTCACCCTTCACTTCACCTGAGCTGTTGCGGCTCTGATTTACCAGCACCCGCAATAATCCGCTGCGGCGAATCTGAGCCAGATCGCGTACCGTATCCGTGCCCTGTCCGGCCTGCGGGCCAGCCACACGCGCAGCAGCTGGCCACGGCGCAAGCATCAGCAAACAGAGCAGCAGAGGCAGTAGTCGGGTCATTGGCAGCGATATCGGCTCGAATGGACGAGAAGCCCTACGGTCAGCTCAGCCGCAGGCGGCGAAGGTTCTCACAGCACTTAGCCGTCCGCCAGCAGTATGCGATTTAACACCTGAAGTACTAGATATAAACTACTGAATTACATAGTTATATTTTCATTTCATAAGTGAGGCTGTTCATGCAGCTTGTCGATATTGGCGTCAACCTGACACATCCGACCTTCAGCAAGGATCCACGCGCTATTCTCGACCGCGCGTATGCCGCCGGGGTAATGCAGATGGTGCTGACCGGTACCAACCTAAGCGAAAGCGAAGCGGCCATGACGCTCTGCCGCGAACTGGACGAAAGCCGCCAACGATTATTCTGCACCGCAGGCATTCACCCACACGAAGCAAGCCAGTGGTCCTCGCAGAGCGCTGCAGAACTCAGACAATTGCTCGCCGAACCCGAGGTGCGAGCGGTGGGTGAATGCGGTTTGGACTTCAATCGCGATCTTTCTCCGCGCGCGCAGCAGGAGCGAGTACTTGAAGAACACCTGCAGCTTGCCGTGGAAACCGGCTTGCCGGTCTTTCTCCATGAGCGCGAAGCCGACCAGCGCCTGGCTGACATCATCCGGCCGTTCCGCGATCAACTCAGCGCCGCCGTGGTGCACTGCTTCACCGGCGAAAAGCGCGCGCTCTACGCCTATCTCGACCTTGATCTGCACATCGGCATTACCGGCTGGATCTGCGACGAGCGCCGCGGCACGCATCTGCATCCGCTGGTGCGTGATATACCCAGCGAACGCCTCATGCTTGAAAGCGATGCGCCCTACTTGCTGCCCCGCACCTTGCGGCCACGGCCCAAGCAAAACGAGCCGGCGTATCTGCCCGAGGTGCTGCGCGAAGTTGCTCGGCACCGGAGCGTGAGCGAACAGGAACTGGCAGCCAGCAGCACGGCTTGTGCCCAGCGGTTCTTCGGCATTCAGCCTTTGGATGCGGCTGAACGTTAGAGCGCTGCGTCTTTAACCGAACACCGTCACTGTCTGCCGGCTCAGCGCCAGTAGCTCGCCCTGCGCACTCCAGAGTGCTGCGGCGCAGTGGCCGTAGCCATCACGGGCGTGCTCGATCACCGCACGGTACTGGCACCAGTCGTGGGTATCCACAGCTGGCAGTGGCTGCACGAATTCGATGGTCCAGGTCAGCGAACTGCCCGGTGCAAAAGACTTCAGGTGCGGCAGCACCGCAGGCGGCCAGGCGTCCACCAGCGCCAGCTGATGGGCGACGGTGAGCGGCTCACGCTCGACCCCGCCACGCTGGCGTACCCAGCCACCCATTTCTCGCGAAGTGTTGCCGCTGAACGGCAGACCGCCGACGCCCCAGCGCATGACCAGATGGCGAGTAAATTCCGGTGTAACGCCAGGTATGTAGGGCAACTCCTGGCAAGCTTCCAGCGCCGGCATGCTCGGAGCCGGCTCTGCCTCTACCGTAACGACAGAGCTGCGCGCAGCGCCGAAACTGCCCTGCACCAGCGTCACTACTTGGCCGTTCTGCACAGCGCGGCCGAGTACCTGGCTGACGGCCTTGCCTTCACGCAACACCTCGGCTTCGAAGCTGACAGCGGTGTCCACCTGCAGCGGGCCGACGAAGGTGATGGCCAGCGAACGCACCGGGCGATCCTCAGGCACCTGCGCCCGCATGGCCTCATAGACCAACGCCGCCGCCAGCCCACCAAACCCCGCACGACCCTGCCCCCAGCTGGCAGGCACGACGACGTCCTGCGGATTGTCACGCACGGCTTGTATCAGTTCAGAAAGGGTCATACTGGCCTCTGGCGCAAATTATTGGCCGCTATCTTAGCGTCACCCGGCGAGCTGGATGCGCTCGTGGCGGAGGGAAATCAGCCAATCCTTAGGGCCGAATTCATTCAGCGTTAACCACACCAAAGCCGAATAACTTCTGCCTTACAGTTTCCTGCGCGCTCTCGAATGCCACGGCCGGCGACCAAGCCTGGCCAGCGCGCCCTGCATCGTAGCCTTGTCGACTGCCTCACCGGCATAGCGTGCTCGCTCATACAGACGGGCGAAGTCGGTGATGGCTTCAGCCTGGTCAGGCATCTGGCGCGCCGCCCGCTCCGCAAAGTCGCGCGCGCCCTCGCCTTCTCCGCGGAGCAGCCCACGCCGCGCCAGCTGGCGCTCGAAGCGTCGGAACAGTTGTAGTTGCGGATCACGCTCGAACTGCCAGGGCTTGAGCAGCAATAGCGCCAGCAAAGCAATTAGTACGCTGGCACAGACGACTAGCAACATACCTAACTGACGCGCATCGAGATCGCCGAACAAGTTTTTCAGTGTGCGCAGTTGGCGCTCGCCTTGATAATCGAGCACCCAGCGCTGCCAGCCGTAGTTGAGATTGTCCCAGCCGAAGCGGAGCTCGTTGAGCCAGCCGATATCCCGGTAGCGGCGCAGGGTCATCGGAGAGTCCTCGAACAGGCTTTGCTCATCGGCAAGCGCCTCTTCGAGGCCCAGCTCAATACGCTGCGGCGCCACCTGGAAGGTCGGATCGACGCTGGTCCAGCCGCGCTCAGCTACCCAGTATTCGACCCAGGCATGGGCATCTAGTTGGCGCACCGACAGGTAATTGCCGGCTGGATTAATTTCCCCGCCCTGATAACCCGCCACCACCCGCGCGGGAACTCCGGCGGCTCGCAGCACGAAAGTCATCGCACCGGCGTAATGGATACAGAAGCCGTTGAGGGTCTTGAAAAGAAAGTCATCGACGATTTCGTTGCCTACCGGTGGCGGACGCAAGGTGTAGCCATAAGGCTGCCGGTTGAAATGGCGCAACAGTGCCTGCACAACCGCTTCGGGGTCTTGGTGTTCTCGACGCAGCTGTGCCGCCCAAGTGCGCGCTCGGGGGTTTCCCTCGCTTGGCAACTGCAACGAGCGCTCCAAGGTAGCGAGCGCCGGCTGAGGCTCGCGCAGGGCGTCAGGCCAAGAAGTGGCCTGGTACAGCAACGGTTTGTCCACCGGTCGCCGCCGCTGCAGGTGGAAATCCGTCATCAAACGCACGCCATCCGCATCGACTTCACCCACATCCAGCGCATACAACCAGGGACGTCCGCTGGGCTGCATGACGATGCTGTAGTTCAGTGCCGGACCGCGCACGGTCCATTCCGGCGCATCCTGAACCTGCGCGGCAAAAGACTGCGACCAGCGCCGACCATCAAAGCGCTCAAAAGTCACGGCGCGCCAATAGAGACGATCCCGCGCAGGGATCGGCCCCTCGAAGCTGGCACGAAAAGCCAGCGCGGAAGAGCGGCTCAGCTCGGCGATATCTCCTGGCGACATACTGTCGGCCAAGCCGGAAACCGCTCGATCCTTGGGCTGCGGCAGCGACCAGAGCGGACCGAAGCGTGGAAACAGCAAAAACAACAACAGCATCAACGGCACTGCCTGCAGCAACAGCGAACCGGCCAGACGCAGTGTCGGCCACGGATGAGTGCCGCCAGCGCTCTGCTGCAAGCCGATCATGGCCGCCAGCAACGCCGTGACCGGCAGCAGGCTGTAGATTCCGGCCAGTAGGCTGTCATTGAACAGGTAGCTGGTAACCACGGTAAAAAAACCGAGGAAAATCAGCACGACTGCATCGCGACGGCTGCGCATTTCCACCAGTTTGAGGATGAAGGCGGCGACCAAGAGTACAACGCCGGCCTCAAGACCGATCAGGCTCCCCCGCGATAGATACACACCGAAACCGGCACCGATCATCAGCAGCACCTTCATCCAGCCTCGTGGATAGCGCGCCTGCATGCGGAAGATACGCACCCTCCAGACCGCACAACCGAGCCAGAGACCGATGATCCACAGCGGCAGGTGACTCAGATGCGGCATGATCACCAGCAGTTGGGCCACCAGTAGCCAGATCAGGCCGTTACGTGGGATTGGCTGCGCCGTGCTCACGGCTCACGCTCCTGCTGGCCGAACAGGGCCAGCTCGCGCAGGCAACGGTTGCGATGGTCGGCGCCCTCGTCCGGCCCGAGCGTCTTCCCGGCAAGGCGCAAGGCAAAGGGCTGCTGGCGTGCCGATAACTCGACGACCCAGTGGCAGAGCCGCGAGAGTCGTGCCTCGAGGTCGCCATCGAGGGCATCCAGATCAAGCAGAGGCTCCTGACCGGCCAACGCAGAAAAGTCCTTTACCAACAAACCTTGGCCGCGGGAGAAAGCCTTCCAGTGCAGCCGTCGCCGCGAGTCACCGGGCTGCCAGTGACGCAGGCCCTGATAGTCATCCACACCGGGACCCTGCGCCCGGCTGCCTTCGTCCTCGTCATCAATTCCTGCCGTTTGCGGCAGCTCGCCGTCTTCGGGCCTCGGATAAACAAGCGCTGTCAACTGCAGATCGACCCAGCTCCAGGCCACCAGCAGCCCCAGCGGAAAGCGGCTTTCGACCCGCAGTCGGCCAGGGCGCAGGCGGCCACGGCGTTCGCTTGGCAGGCTGAGCTCGACTTCGCTGGTGCCACAGGCGGGAACATCGACCCGCTGTAGCTTGCCACCCGGCCAGCACAGCGCAACGGCCTGGTACAGACGACCCCGACTTTCCAGGCGAACACGAAAGCGCACCTGTTCACCGAGAAACACCGCATCGGCGCCCGCCGCCTGCAGCACCAGGCCGGCGAGGTTGTGCCAGGTGTGCAGAATGGTCACGACAAATACCGAGCCGAGCAAAAAGGTCAGCGCATAGGCCAAACTGTTCTGGTAGTTGATGGCCGCCACCAGCATCAGCAACAACGCGATCATGAAGGCCATGCCGACCGCACTGGGCATGATGAAGATTCGCCGCTGGTCGAGGCGCACGCTTGGTCCCGGCGGGATGCGTTTGAGCAACCAGCGCTCGCGGGTACGCGGCAGCAGCCTCATGGGGCGCAAGTCGACATCAGAGCGCCGGCACTTCGCGCAGCAGCCACTGCACCAGTGCACCGCCACCATGGCCACCGGCATCTGCACGTTCGCGCAAGCGATGCCCGGCCACCGACGGCAGCACGGCCTGCACGTCCTCGGGAATCACATAGTCACGATCATCCAGATAGGCCCAGGCCCGAGCCGCTGCCAGCAAGGCAAGGCTACCTCGCGGCGAAAGTCCCCAGGCGAACTGCGGCTGGGTACGAGTCGCCTCAACCAGCCGCAGCACGTAATCGACAAGCGCATCGCTGACGCGCACCTGGGCCACGGCCTTCTGGATCGCGACCAGCGTGGCGCGATCCAGCACCGGCTCAAGCCGTGCCAGCAGGTCACGTCGCGGGTCACCAAGCAGCAGCGCCTTCTCTGCCGCTTTCGCCGGATAGCCCAGCGACAAGCGCATGAGAAAGCGGTCCAGCTGCGATTCTGGCAAGGTAAAAGTACCGCCGGAGCTGACCGGATTTTGCGTAGCAATCACGAAGAAAGGTTCGGGCAAAGGCCGCGTAGCGCCCTCGATGGTGACTTGGCCCTCCTCCATCGCTTCGAGCAGGGCGCTCTGGCTTTTTGGCGTCGCCCGGTTGATTTCGTCGGCCAACACCAGCTCGGCGAAGATCGGTCCCGGATGGAAAACGAACTGCCCGCTGTCCTTGTCGAACACTGAAGTTCCGAGAATATCCCCCGGCAGCAGGTCGGAAGTGAACTGGATACGCTGGAACTCCAGCCCCATGACCTTGGCAAGGGTGTGGCTCAGGGTAGTCTTGCCCATACCGGGCAGGTCTTCGATCAGCAGGTGCCCCCGCGCCAGCAGGCAGGCCATTGCCAATTGTATCTGTGATTGCTTGCCGAGCAGGACTTCATTGACCGCTTGTAGACAGACTTCCAATCGTGCGCGCATGACGCTCTCCGTTGCCATTCGCGACGATGCTACTGATCCCAGGTGTCACAGGCAAAGGTGCAGGCAACCTCTTGTGACGAAGTTGTGAAGCACCTACCTGGGTTTCAAGTCTGTCAGCGCCCAGCGCGCGATTCACGCAGGTAGAAACGCGCTTTCTTGGCCTTTTGGGTACAGCCCCGATAAGCCTCGAACTGCTGCTGGGTCTTGGCGGCCGTGAGCAGGGTCATCGCCTTGGAATAGCTAACGGTGCCAGCGAAGCCTTCCGCCTCGGCCAGGCTTTGCTCGCTCCAGGCGGCATCCAGATGCGAGGCACAGCTGTCACGGTAGGCGGTTTTTGCGGCGCAACCGGTCAGGGTCAGGGCCAGCAGGGATAAACAGATCAGATGCTTCATTGCCAATTCCTTCTTTAAAGGGCTTCAGTGTGCTTGCGGGCGGAACGCTCGCGGAGAAACTCCACGACTGCGTCCTGCTCGCCAGCAAATTCGATCCGGGCGGCCTTGCTCTCACGCTGATAGACGTACATCGGGTCGTAATAATCGGTGAGCAGAGCTGCGATCCAGTCGCGATGCAGATCCACCGCACCGCTGCGAGCCTGCTCAGCAAGCGCTTGATCCATGATTAAGGCCAGGCGCTTGTATTGCTCACCGCCCAGGCGCTTGCTGATATTGACAAGGCTTTGCTGCAAACGCTCAGCAAAGGCGCTGAATCCAGTATCACCCTGCTCGACGATGAACTCACTACAGAGATCGACTACATAATCCTTAAGGATGCGTTCAACCCGCCCTTCTAGGCTGTCTTCCAGCCACACCAACGGATACTGCTGCATGCCCTGGTATAGCGGCAGCGGGACCGCGCAGCGACCCACCAGACGCGCCTCATCCTCAAGCACGAACTGGCTGATGTTGACGGCCTGCATTTTCAACAGGCGGACCGCCAGCGCATTTTCGAAGTCGATTTGTCCCGGCTGCGGCGTAGCGCGCTTGCCGAAGCTTGATCCGCGATGATTGGCCAGACCCTCAAGATCCACGCTGCTGTTGTCGAGTCGAGCCAGCACTTCAGTCTTGCCGGTGCCGGTCATACCTCCGACCAGCACAAATTCCAGTCCGGTCGCAGCCTTCTCGAGGGTATCGAGGAGGAAATGCCGCAGCGCCTTGTAGCCACCGGTGACCCGCGGATAGTCGATGCCCGCTTCGCTTTTCAGCCACTGCTGTACGATTTGCGAACGCAACCCACCGCGAAAGCAGTAGATATAGCCCTGCGGGTTGTTACGCGCGAAATCTGCCCAGGCTTCGATTCGCTCGGCCTTGAGCGACCCACTGACCAACCGGTTGCCCAATTCGATGGCTGCCTGCTGGCCGTGCTGCTTGTAGCAGGTGCCAACCTTCTGCCGCTCAAGGTCGTTCATCAGCGGCAGGCTGATAACACCGGGAAACGAACCCTTGGCGAACTCTACCGGCGCCCGCACATCCACCATCGGTACGTCAGCGAGAAACAGCTGACGGTAGTCGCAGGTGTCTTCACGCATCAAAGGACCTCTACCGCGAAGTCACCCGCTTCAGCCAGCTCACCGATCGGCTCCAGTTCCAGACCAAGCTCGCGCGCAACTGAAAGGAATTCCGCCTCACCTTCCGGTGCCACCGCCACTAGCAAGCCGCCGCTGGTCTGCGGATCGCAGAGCAACTGCCTGTGCGCGTCGCCCAGTGCGCCAATGCGCTCGCCGTAGCTGTCGAAATTACGTCCGGTTCCACCGGGTACGCAGCCTTGCTCCAGATAATATTCGACGCCTTCGAGGCGCGGCACCCGCGCATAGTCGATACGAGCGGTGACGCCGCTGCCGTCGGCCATTTCCACCAGATGCCCGAGCAGGCCAAAGCCGGTGACATCAGTCATCGCACGCACGCTGGCGAGCTTGCCGAAGCGGCTGCCCGGGGTGTTCAGCGTGCACATTAAGTCACGTGCGCGCCCCACGTCCTCAGGACGCAGCTTGGCCTGCTTCTCCGCAGTGGTGAGGATGCCGATGCCCAACGGTTTGGTCAGGTAGAGCTTGCAGCCCACCGTGGCCGTGTCATTACGTTTCATCTGGCTCCTGTTCACCAGCCCAGTGACCGCCAGGCCGAAGATCGGCTCAGGCGCATCGATCGAATGCCCGCCGGCCAGAGGAATGCCCGCCGCATCGCAGACCGCTCGACCGCCGGCGATTACTTCGCGTGCTACTTCCGGCGGCAATACATTAACCGGCCAGCCTAGAATGGCGATGGCCATCAGCGGGTCACCGCCCATGGCGTAGATATCGCTGATGGCGTTAGTGGCGGCGATACGGCCGAAGTCGAAAGGGTCGTCGACGATGGGCATGAAGAAGTCGGTGGTCGAAACCACACCGCGCTCTTCATCAATACCGTACACCGCCGCGTCGTCACGCGAGGTATTGCCGACCCATAGACGCGGATCGAGATTCTGTGCGCCGCTGCCTGCGAGAATCACATCCAGCACTTTCGGCGAAATCTTGCAGCCACAGCCGGCGCCATGGCTGTATTGAGTAAGGCGAATGGGTTCGCTCATCTGGGAAGCCTCGTGATGGACGCAAAAACGGGCAGCGATTGTAGCAAGAAGGCCCCTGCCTGACGTATCGCCCAGCTTGCCGCAACACGACCAATTATTTTCTCAACGGGCTTGATGGCCGAGGCTTCAGGACCGAATCTAGCCACCTTCAGGAGAAATGCATGAGCAAGAAGGTCGCACTGGTACTGGGCTCCGGAGGTGCGCGCGGATATGCGCACATCGGCGTCATCGAAGAACTGACGGAGCGAGGTTACGAGATCTCCTGTATCGCCGGCTGCTCTATGGGCGCGGTGGTCGGCGGCATCTACGCCGCCGGCAAGCTGGACGAATACCGCACCTGGATCGAAGCCCTCGACTATTTCGACATGCTGCGCCTGATGGACCCAAGCTTCAGTCTCGGCGCCATACGCGGTGAGAAAATCTTCGGGCACATCCGCGACATGCTCGGCACGCTCAATATCGAGGATCTGCCGATCCCTTTCACCGCTGTCGCCGCCGACCTCACCAACCAGCAAGAGATCTGGTTTCAGGAAGGCAATCTGGAACAGGCCATGCGCGCCTCGGCGGCCATTCCCAGCCTCTTCACGCCGGTCATCCAGGGTAATCGGGTGCTGGTCGATGGGGGCATCCTCAACCCTCTGCCGATCGTGCCTGTAGTCTCAAGCCATAGCGACCTCATCATCGCGGTCAACCTCAACGCCAACAATCATCGCCAGTATCCGTTGCCGGAGATTTTCAGGCCAGGACGCTTCGACTCGATGATGAGCTCCATCACCTCGCACATTCCTTTCTGGCCCAACAACAAAGAGGAAGAAGAGCACGTTGCCGAGCTGCAGGCCGGCGAAGCCGCACGGACTGGACCACCGGCGGCACCAACCGGAAGCTGCCCGCCAAAATCGGCCGAAGGCTCGAGGGTGGCCGATATGAGTGGCCCGGCATCGCTGCTGGAGCTGGTCAACCAGAGCTTCGAAGTGATGCAGTCATCCCTGACGCAGTACAAGATCGCCGGCTACCCGCCCAACGTACTGATCAATATCCCCAAGCGGGCCTGTCGCTTCTACGAGTTCTACAAAGCATCGGAGCTGATCAAGCTCGGACGAATCGTGGCCAGCGATGCGATGGACAAGTACGAAAAGGAGCAATGCTAGCAGGCCGCTGAAAAGCACCTGCCAGCTATTGCCTTTGTTGCTCGCGGAACAATCAATCGGTGTGCTTTCCCGGCGCGCTTAAGGGCGCGCTCATTTCTGGGACCTCCTTGCGCACCCAATCTCCCAACAGGCTGTAAGCCACTGCCAGTAAGGTTGGACCGAGGAAAAGCCCCATGAAACCGAACGCCAGCACACCCCCGAACACGCCCAGCAGCACAACCACCAGCGGCAGATTACCGCCTCGGCTGATGAGGTAGGGTTTGAGTACGTTGTCCACGCCGCTGATGATGAACATGCCCCAGACACCGAGGAATACTGCCATACCGTACTGGCCCTGCCAGATCAGCCAGGCGGTTGCCGGGCCCCAGATCAGCGGCGGCACCATCAGGAAGCTGAAGGCGAAGGTCATCAGCCCCAGCAGCAATGCACCCGGCACGCCAGCAATGCTGAAGCCGACGTAGGCCAAAATCGCCTGAGCCGCTGCCGTACCGATCACACCGTTGACCACGCGCTGCACCGTGCCAGCCACCAGCTCCAGATAGTGATCGGCACGCACTCCGATCAACCGATGCAGCAAGCTGTGGACAAACGCAGCGAGCTTGGGACCATCGCGATAGAAGAAGAACACCAGCACCAGACTCAGGGCCAGCTCCAGCATTCCGCCACCTATGCGCGCGCTGCGCATCAGCAGCCAGTTACCAACCTGCCCGATATAGGGGCGGATGGTGGCGAAGAAAGCCGTGCCTTGCTCATCCACGGTGTACCACAGGTCGAGCAGGTTCTCGCCGATCAGCGGAAACTCTTCGAGCCAGCCTGGCGGATCCGGCAGCCCTTCGACCTGGAGGTTGTGGACCAGAATGTTGACCTCGCGAATCTGGTCGGCAATGTTCAGCCCCAGCCAGACCAAGGGCACGGCCACCAGCACCATCCAGCCGAACGTAAGCAAGGTCGCGGCCAGAGTTGAATTGCCGTTGAGCCAGCGTGTCAGCAGACGCATGACGGGCCAACTGGCGAACGCCAGTACCGCCGCCCAGAACAGTGCAGAGGCAAACGGCGCCAGCACCCACAGGCACGCACCGAGCAGCACCAGAAGCAGGATCTGCACCAGCAGACGATCGTTGTTGAGCATCACATTATCTATCCGTGTAAACGTGGCGTGACGGCAGCACCTGCAATCAGGCGGCTATTGCAGTCTGAAACGCACCTCAACGCAATAGCCTGATACGCAGGCCTTCTTCAGCAGTGGCCTCGCCATCAAGACGACGAGCAGCAATGCGCTCGGCGAGCAGGGCCTCATGCCAAGCGGCGGCGCCCTGACCTTCCAGCGCTACCCGTATCGTGCTGTCGAGCCGCAGGACATTGGCCAGCAGCGCCGCCCACTCTTGGCCAGGCTCGGCCGGCAAACGCGGTAGCCAGAGGGTACCGGCGCTTTTCAGCTGGCGCAGCAGCGTCGCCGGATTTGGCAAAATGTCGCCGAGCGGTTGCTCCGGGATGAACTGTTCCACGTGCAAATAGGGCCGGCCATTGCCGCGCGTGATGCCATAGAGTGCGACGAGACCGCCGGACTCGTCCCGCAGTCGAGCCAGCAGATAGGCCTGCCGCGCCTCGGGACCGTAGAGCGTGGCGCGCTGAAAAATATCGTTGGCCCAGAGGCTGCTTGAGCCACATTCACGACCTTCGCACCAGTACAGCAGTTCGGCTCCGTCCTCGATCAGCTGAGTGCGGGTTGTCTCGAATGCCTCGATGCCGGTATGCGTCTCGGGCAACTGATAGGTGATGGACGCCAACTGACCGGCCGCGGTGATTTGATCGCTCATTCGCAGGCGCCCGCTGATACGGCGTATCGCATCCAGTGGGTAGGTCCGCTCCACTCTCGGCTGTTCCTTGGAGAAAACGGTTTTCGCCTGAGGATAGCTCGCCAATGTCTCGATACCATTGTGGCCGGAGAGGTCCGCAGCACTTGCCATACCAGCAAACAGGGTCAGGCCCAGTATCCCTATGGCTCTGGAAAGTCGGTAATCCCTGACTGCGGTGGCCCTGTGAAGATCGGTCATTGCATTGTGTTTCCTGCTGAGACGAATGCGCCAGCCTCACCAGTTGGCAAAAGCGTGTCAAGCGAGGCTTTGCGACAGATTCTTGCGCAGGCCTTTCGTTACCTGGCCACAGCCGCGAAGAAAGGATTGAAAACGGCCGCAATCGCCGCCGCACCAGCCTGATCATCCAGATGCAGATGGTGCCCGCCGGGCAGGTGGTGCAGCTCGAATGGCAGGGAACGCACCCGCTCACGCAACTCGGCATCGACTCGCAGTCCCTGCTCGGCAAGCACCAGGCTTGTCGGACAGGCCACCGCCTGAATAAAGGCCTGCGCATGGGCACGGCTCAGGCGCAGCGGCGACGGCAGCATCAAACGGGCATCAGTACGCCAGGTGTAACCGCCGGGCACCGGCATCAATCCTCGCTGGGCGAGCAGTTCGGCCGCTTCCCAGCTGACCGCGCCGACGCCCTTCATGCGTGCCGCAACTGCCTGCTCAAACGTGGCATAGACTGGCTTGCGCTTGTTCTTCACTTTGAGCAGTGCTCGTAACGACTCACCAAGCTTTTGCGGTGCGCCAGCGGCCTCACCGGTAAAGGGAATCACGCCATCGATAAGCGCCAGGCGCTCGACTCGCTCGGGCATGGCGCCAGCGAGCAAAACCGCAACGATGGCGCCCATGGAGTGCCCAAGCAACGAAAAGCGCTGCCAGCCGAACTGCTCCGCCGTATGCAGCACATCATGGGCGTAATCCCAGAGGTTATAGGCAGCCCCACGGGGCCGATGTTCGGAATGACCGTGGCCGGGTAGATCCAGCGCGACGATGCGTAGGCCATCGAGCAGCGGCGCAAGCCGGCTAAAGGTCGCCGCGTTGTCGAGCCAGCCATGCAGAGCGATGACTGGCTGCCCGTTCTCGGGCCCGTAGAGATGAGCCGCAACCTCAATGTGCGGCAGGCTCAGACGGACCTCTTCAAATACGACGCTCATGCGACACCTCTTTGGTGGCTCAACTCGGTCCAGCGCAGGAACAGTTGCCTGAGCAGACGTGTCGTATCCTGGGGATATTCCAGCGGGAACATGTGTCCGCCTGGCAATGTATGCCCCTCGCCGTGCGCGACCAAACGCAGCAGATACAGGTGATGCGGCATCACGACCCGACTTTGCTGCCCTCTCACCACCGCCAACGGGATTTTCAGGGCATGCGGCCAGCCCGGTGTGATATGCGGCACGCTGCGATAGATGCTGATTTCGGTGTCTGGATCGAAGCGCAGACGCAGTCCCTTCGTCGTCGGTTCCAGACCGTGCTCGACGTAAGCATCAAGGCAATCAGGATCGAAGGTACGGAACAGTGCCCGGCTGGCAAAATATGCTCGTGCCTCCTGTGCACTAAGGAACTCTTCGCGGCGACCGAGGGTGCGTCCGGCTGGGGTCAGGCGATCAATGAAACCGCAACGCTTGGCGACCCAGATGACCGTCTGATCAAACCAAGTCGGCATCGGCGAATCGAGCATGACCACGCCCCGGTAGAGCTCGGGGCGCTGCAGCGCGGCGTGATAATGCAGCATACCGCCCAGTGAATGCCCCACACCCCAGACCGGTTCTTTGAGGGCCACAAGTTGCTCAAGCAGCTCCCGGACCAGGTTCTGCCAGTTGTCGTCCACCGGAAAGCGTGGATCGTGGCCATGCAAGTCGAGATGGGTGACCGTGTAATCAGGCGCCAGCAAGTCAAACAGCTTGCGATAGGTACCGGACGGAAAGCCGTTGGCGTGGGCGAAGAAAATGCGCTGCGTCATGGGTGTCGGATGCTTGTGGAAAGACAGCCATTGTCTGGCAGCCCTTCCCCATGCGGCAATCGGCCCATGCGGCAGAATGAAAGGCAGTCGCGCCAAACAAGGCGCCAGCGACGCCGGTTGGCTATTGGCCTGGCCGTTCGGCACCAAGCGGCACAACCGCGACAGTCAGCCTTGAGATACAACTGGTTTTGCCGTCCTCGCCGCTCAGGCGAATATCCCAGACATGGGTCGAGCGCCCCAGGTGTACCGGGCGGCAAACTGCCGTAACACGACCGTTGCGCAGGCCGCGCAAATGGTTGGCGTTGACCTCTAGCCCCACGCAATAGAAGCGCTCGGGATCGATGCAGTAGTGACTGGCCATAGAGCCAAGCGTCTCGGCCAGCACCACCGAGGCACCGCCATGCAGCAAGCCGTAGGGCTGATGCGTGCGTGAATCCACGGGCATACTGGCAGTAATGGATTGCCCGTCAAATGCTTCGAAACGGATATCGAGCAGCTCGACAATGGAGTTCTTGCCGCTGACGTTGAGCTGCTCGAGATTAGGTTGGCGCTGCCAGATACTCAAAAGAACTTCCTCTTATCGCTACCTGTTCGGATGACGCAGCCCGACAAGCTGCATCAGCCCAGCCACCAGATCCTCGCCTTCCAGCTCAGCCAGGCTCGCCGTGGCCATGGGTAGCGGCGTATCGCGGCGGCCATTGATCAGCAGATCACCCAACGCGCCGACCAGCGGCTGGTGCGTCACCAGAAGGATTTCTTCTTCGCTGCGGCGGCCAAGATAAAGCAGTGCATCGCCCGGATCGGATTCGGGCGTGAGCCACGGAACCGTCTCCACTGCGCCGCTAAAGCCAAGCACCTGGCGAACGATCTCGGCAGTCTGCTGGGCACGGTTGTAAGGGCTGACGAGAATGGCTTGCAAGTGACGGCCGCGCAGCTGGGCCGCGCTCTCGCGCACCTCAAGCTTGCCGGCATCGTTCAGATTGCGCTCGGCATCGGTACGCGCCTTAGGCTCGGCCTCGCCGTGACGCAACAACCACAACTTCATGGTTGGGGCTCCTGTCGCGGTGACTCGGTCGCGGCCGGCGATGGCGTTTCGATATCAGCGGGACGCGGTACTGGCCAGTCGGACATCGGCCAGGGTTTGCGATCAGTATTGAAGGTAGCGAACCGACCAATCTGCGCAACGTACTGACTGAGACTGTCGCCAAAGCCGCGCAGGCTCTCATTGGCCCTGCCATTTAGTACACGCATGACCAGCTGAGCAACCACGACTACCAGCAACACCACTTCGGCGAGCTGCCAGACGAAAAAGAAAATCAACATCCAGATCGCGCGCATGATCAGCGATTGGCGCTCGGCATTAGTGTGCGATGAGTTCATCTGTATCTCCGCTGTCTTGACTCAAAAGCCATCAATCGAAATGAAATCCACGTCGGTTTTGGGCTCGCCGCGCATCAGCAGTCCGATCACCTGTTCCAGCGTATGCCCCTCGAACAGGATGGCATGCAATCCCGCGACCAGTGGCATGTAAACCTGTAATTCCTCAGCCCTGGCTTTCAGCACTCGGATAGTGTTGACCCCCTCGGCAACCTCGCCCAGACGCGAGACAGCCTCATCGAGACTCAACCCTTGGCCGAGCGCCTGGCCCACTTGGAAATTGCGACTTTTCTCCGACGTACAGGTGACGATCAGATCACCAACCCCCGCAAGACCTAGAAAGGTCATCGGATTGGCACCCAACTTGACGGCGAAACGAGTCATTTCCGCCAGTGCGCGGGTAATCAGCATGCTACGGGTATTTTCGCCCATGCCCAGAGAAGCGGCCATGCCGGCCATGATCGCATAGACATTTTTCAGGGCGCCGCCCAGCTCCACGCCGAAGCGATCCGCGCTCGCATAGACGCGAAAGGTGCGTCCATGCAGCACGGCCTGCACCCGCCGGCACAGCGCCTCGTCATGGCTGGCGACTACAGTGGCGGTCAGGGCATGCTCGGCAACTTCGCGCGCCAGGTTGGGACCGGAGATCACACCAATACGGGCTTGCGGAGCAATCTCCTCCAGAATCTGGCTCATCAGCATAAAGCCCTCTGCCTCGATCCCCTTGGTGGTGCTGACCAGCATCTTGCCCACCAACCGCTCAGCGAACGGCGACAGCGCCTGACGCAGGGCGACCGATGGTAGTGCCACGAAGATCAGCTCACAGTCGGTGAGCGTCCGATCAAGGTCGGTGACCGGATCGATCTGCTCCTGCAGCAACACACCCTTGAGGTAGCGTGGATTCTGACGCTGAGTGCGCATGATCTCGGCCTGTTCAGGATCACGCATCCACAGGCGCACGCTGTGGCCGTTCTCGGCCAGCAGATTCGCTATGGCGGTCCCGAAGCTGCCGCCGCCAAGCACCGCGATGGGTTGCTGTTCAGTCATGAGGTATCCGTTTCGAGCCATCGACTGGCGATGCCCGGCATTATACGTAGCCGCTGCCGCACAGCCAGAACAAAGACTGGCGAGCACTGAATCATCAGGTTACAGATCCGAACGACCCAAATAGCCCGCTTGCTCCGCCGTGCGCCTGCCATTCCCCCATGGTCTATGAGGGAACCGAGTGTCACAAGGTCGTTGTCACAACGCAGGAGTGGTAAAGTAGCGCCCCGTTTCCGTCCAGAACCGCTTAAGCGCGGATGGAGCGAACGACATAGCTACTTGTTAAGTAACCTCCGAAACGCAGTGAGCAAAGATCAGGCAAGGCGAAATCCAGCAAAGAACGCTGTTTACACGTTGTAAATGAGCATTTTTAGGTGGTTTTCAATATGCCGTGGCCAAGCACAGTAGTTTTTTGGAGGTAACCCGTGCTGTGACTTTCGGCGCAGGGTGGCAGTCTATGACTAGTCTTTTATGATCAGACTCTAGTTTTTCGAGTCGAATGAAAAGCAGCAAGCCCTCCATAAAAGGGACCATTGAGGAATACGCATGACCAAACAACAAGCCTTTACTCGGGAAGATCTGCTCCGTTGCAGCCGCGGCGAGCTGTTCGGCCCCGGTAATGCGCAACTGCCCGCACCGAACATGCTGATGGTCGATCGCATCGTTCATATCAGCGAGGTGGGTGGCAAGTACGGCAAGGGCGAATTGGTCGCCGAGCTGGATATCAATCCGGACCTCTGGTTCTTTGGCTGCCATTTCGAAGGCGATCCGGTTATGCCCGGCTGCCTGGGTCTGGATGCCATGTGGCAGCTCGTTGGTTTCTACCTCGGCTGGCAGGGCAACCCTGGTCGCGGACGTGCCCTGGGTTCTGGCGAAGTGAAGTTCTTCGGCCAGGTCCTGCCGACCGCCAAGAAAGTCACCTATAACATTCATATCAAGCGCACCATCAGCCGCTCACTGATCCTCGGCATCGCCGACGGCACAGTCAGCGTCGATGGCCGCGAGATCTACAGTGCCGAAGGTTTGCGTGTCGGCCTGTTTACCTCTACCGATAGCTTCTGAAGGACTTCCGCATGCGTCGCGTCGTGATCACCGGCCTGGGTATCGTTTCCTGCCTCGGCAATGACAAAGACACCGTCTCCGCCAACCTGCGTGCCAGCCGCCCTGGCATTCGCTTCAACCAGGCCTACGCGGACATGGGTTTGCGCAGTCAGGTTTCCGGTTCAGTTAACCTGAACCTGGAAGAACTGATCGACCGCAAGATCCTGCGTTTCATGGGTGATGCGGCGGCCTACGCCTATCTGGCCATGCAACAGGCTCTGGAAGACTCGGGCCTTAGCGCAGACGATATCTCCAACCCGCGTATCGGCCTGATCGCCGGCTCCGGTGGCGCCTCCACCATCAATCAGATGGAAGCCATCGACATCCTGCGCGACAAAGGCGTCAAGCGCATCGGCCCATACCGCGTGCCGCGTACCATGAGCAGTACCGTGTCGGCCTGCCTGGCCACGCCGTTCCGCATCAAGGGCATCAACTACTCCATCGCATCGGCCTGCGCTACCAGTGCGCATTGCATCGGCCACGCGATGGAGCAGATCCAGATGGGCAAGCAGGACGTGGTCTTCGCCGGTGGCGGCGAAGAAGAACATTACAGCCAGAGCTGCCTGTTCGACGCCATGGGCGCCCTCTCCAGCCAGTACAACGAGACGCCGGAAAAAGCTTCGCGCGCCTATGACGCCAAACGTGACGGCTTCGTCATCGCTGGCGGTGGCGGCATGGTGGTGGTCGAGGAGCTGGAACACGCCCTCAAGCGCGGCGCCAAGATCTACGCGGAAATCGTCGGCTACGGCGCCACGTCCGATGGCTATGACATGGTTGCTCCCAGCGGCGAAGGCGCGCTGCGCTGCATGCAGCAGGCGATGGCCACCGTCGACGGCCCGATTGACTACCTCAACACCCACGGCACTTCCACTCCGGTGGGCGATGTCGCGGAAATCAAGGCCGTGCGCAACATGTTCGGCGACAACGTCCCGGCCATCAGCTCGACCAAGAGCCTGTCCGGTCACTCGCTGGGCGCCGCCGGTGTTCACGAGGCGATCTACTGCATGCTTATGATGCAGGGCAACTTCATCGCCGGCTCAGCGAACATCGACGAAGTCGATCCGGAAGTCTCCGACATGCCGATCGTTCGCGAGACCCGCGAAAATGCACAGATCGACACCGTGATGAGCAACAGCTTCGGTTTCGGTGGCACCAACGCCACTCTGGTGCTCAAGCGCTGGAAAGGCTGATCGATCAGCTGCAATAACGAAAACGCCCCGACTTGGTTCGGGGTGTTTTTGTTTGTAGCCTCAGACGAACATCGTCGACGTCTCACGGCATGGCGGGTCGATCAGCTCAATCCCTCATCAGCCACTTCGACAGTGTCGCCAAGGGCGATGCAGGATGCCGCCGTGAACAGCGCATCGGTGGATGAATTCAGTGCGGTCTCGGTCGAATCCTGGACGACACCGATGATGAACCCCACCGCGACTACCTGCATCGCTAGATCATTGGAAATACCGAACAGGCTGCACGCTAGCGGAATCAGCAGAAGCGAGCCGCCAGCCACGCCTGAAGCGCCACAGGCACAGATCGACGCGAGCAGGCTGAGCAGGATCGCAGTCGGCACGTCCACCACGATACCCAGCGTATTCACTGCAGCCAGGGTTAGCACCGTGATGGTGATGGCCGCACCGGCCATGTTGATGGTGGCCCCGAGCGGGATCGAGATCGAATAGGTGTCTTTGTGCAGCCCCAGACGCTCGCAAAGCTGCATGTTGACCGGAATATTTGCTGCCGAACTGCGGGTGAAAAATGCGGTTATCCCGCTTTCACGAAGGCAGGTAAAAACTAGCGGATAGGGATTGCGGCGAATCTTCCAGTACACGATCAGGGGATTCAGCAGCAAAGCTACGAACAGCATGCTGCCAACCAACACCAGCAAGAGTTTCAGATAGCTTGCAAGCACTGAAAAGCCTGACTGCGCCAGCGTTCCAGCAACCAGCCCAAACACGCCCAGCGGAGCGAAACGAATCACTATCTTGACGATGAACATCACAGCATCAGAGATATCGCTGACCAGCTCCCGCGTGGTTTCTCGTGCGTAGCGAAGGGCAAATCCCAACCCAATAGCCCAGGCGAGAATACCGATGTAGTTGCCGTCGAGCAGGGCATGCACAGGGTTGTCAACGATGTTGAACAGCAGTGTTTTTAGAACCACCCCAACTCCGGATGGCGCCACCACCTCGCTTGCTTCACTGACCAGCATCAGGGTCGTCGGAAACAGACTGCTGGCGATGACGGCTACTACTGCCGCACCAAAAGTGCCTAAGACATAGAGAAACAGTATCGGGCGTATGTGCGTAGGTTGCCCTTGTTTGTGGTTGGCCAGCGAGGCGGTAACCAGTGCGAATACCAACACTGGTGCCACGGCCTTCAAGCCCGCCACAAAGAGATCGCCCAGCAGACTGACCGAGCGCGCCGCTTCGGGAAACAGCCAGGCCAACAGCCCGCCGGCAACCAATCCGGTGACAATCTGTGCTACCAGACTGATACGGCTATAGGCTCTGAAAACACGAGTGGACAGGTTGGACATGAGGAAGTCTCGGCGTAAGAGGCTGCGAATATCGGCGCGTCATTAGCAGCACGACACACCACTATCCGATAAAAACGCCGAATGGTACGCATCCTCGACTCATCTGCCCAGCACTTGCAGGCAACTGCAATGCAGCAGCACCTCGGAATGCCGAGGTACTGCTACTTGTTCAGATCTGGAAACGCGCGACCAAGTTGTTCAGGTCGATGGCAAGACGGGATAACTCCTGACTGGCCGCGCTGGTCTGATTAGCGCCCGCAGAAGATTGCAGCGACAGGTCACGGATGTTTACCAGATTACGATCCACCTCACGGGCGACCTGAGCCTGCTCTTCCGAAGCACTGGCAATTACCAGGTTCCGCTCGCTGATCTGGCTAATGGCTGCGGTAATTCCGTTCAGTGCCTCTCCGGCTGCACGGGCAACTTCCAGCGTGGTGCGTGCCCGCTCATTGCTGGTTTGCATGGCCTGAACCGCCTTGTCGGTGCCCTGGTGGACATCGGCGATCATCTGCTCGATTTCCTGGGTGGATTGCTGCGTGCGGTGTGCCAGACCTCGCACCTCATCGGCCACCACAGCGAAGCCGCGACCGGCATCACCGGCGCGTGCAGCTTCAATTGCTGCGTTCAAGGCCAGCAAGTTGGTTTGCTCGGCAACCGAGCGAATCACCTCGAGCACCTTACTGATGTCACGCACCTGCCCTGCCAACTGCTCGACCTGCGTGGCCGTAGCAGTAACGTCACCAGCGAGCAAATTGATCGAGTCGACTGTTCTGATCACCTGCTGGCGGCCTTGCTGCGCGGTTGCGTCCGACTCGCGCGAAGCTTCGGAAGTTGCCACAGCATTACGCGCCACTTCATCCACTGCTGCGGTCATCTCGTTTACTGCTGTTGCCGCCTGCTCGATCTCATGGTTCTGCTGATGCAGACCGCGGGTCGAATCTTCAGTCACTGCGTTCAGCTCTTCAGCCGCAGATGCCAGCTGATTGGATGAATCGGAAATACTCTGGATGGTGTTGCGTAGATTTTCCTGCATAGTTTTCAGGGCTGTCAGCAGTCGTGCTGGCTCGTCACGCCCGACTACCTCGATGCGCTGCGTCAGGTTTCCGGAGGCTACTACTTCAGCGAAGGCGACCGCCTCATTCAGGGGACGGACGATGCTGCGTGTAAGCAGCATGGCAAGGATAATCGTTGTAAGCGCTGCCAACGCCATGGCCAGGATCACACCATTGAATGCACTGGATGCGACCGCTTCCGATCGCACTGCAGCCTCGTCGGCATTTCTTCCGTTGTATTGGAGGAGCTCTCTCAATGCTGCTGAGGTATCTCTGGCGTGCTGGTTCAATTCCCCGTTTGTAAGCGCAGTTGCCTCTTGCAGGCGTCCCTGTCCAGCCAAGTCAACGATCTGTGACTGATATCGCTCGTAACTGGCAAAGGACTGTTCAAAACGAGCCAGAATCGCCCTGCCGTCCTGGCTCTTAATCAACCCATCTAGATTCTTGTGCGCCAATGCAAGGGAGCTTTTCAGCTCGTCCGCGGCTACAACACCTCGACGAAAATCTTCACCCTGCTCGGCCAACAGCAATCGCAGCGTTGCCGCACGTAGACGCAGAAACTCCTGATTGACATCTCCCAACGAAACGATACTGGGTAGCCAACGAGCGTCCACCTCTCGCGATTCTTTTTGCATTGAGGATATTTGCAGCAGGGCGAATCCACCGAGCAAAAATACCAGCAGGGCCACCAAACCGAAGCCCAAACCTGCTCGTACCGCGATAGTCATCTGCCTGAACATGTTCACCGCCTTCCGTAATACTGGATCGATAAACTCAGTATCGGCCCGCAACCATGCAACTTGATGTGGTTCGACGAAAGGTATGAAAAGCTATTGCTCCAGGCCATGCCTAAGCGATAAGCGCTAACGCTTGCGTGGCAAAATCTCCAGGAAGTTGTCTCGGGCCACCTGATAGGCGACCTCTTCTGACAGCCCATCCAGAAAGACCTCGAATGCCTGCATCCCTTCGGCAAGGCTGTCAAAACGACCTACCACATCGCTGCCGAGCATGAAGCGTGTGGAATGACGCTCCACCAGCTCAAGCCACTCATCACGAGGTTTACCGTCCTCATCCAGCAGATAAGGGCGGAGCATGGTCCACGACAGGTCGATGTAAAGGTTGGGGTAGTCATCAAGCAGGCGTGAAACCGTTGGCAGGAGGAACTCAAGCTGCTCCTGATGGCGATGCAGCTCCATGCTGGTGCCTGCATGCGCCCAGATAAAACGGGTATGGGGATGGTTACGCAGCGATTCTTCCAACTCAGCCAGATACAGGGGGTTGCGTTCGCGCTTGGAAGTGATGTTGGAATGTAGCATCACCGGCAGGTCGAACTCGGCGGCCAGGTGATAGACCTTCGCCAACGCCTCGTTGTTGGCACGCGGCGTATCGCCTTCAGTCAGTGCGGTGATATCGTCGTGGCGAGTAAAGACTTCACCGATACCCTGCCAGAGACCAGGATTGAGTTCTAACATCCGGCGAATGTGCGCTGCGGCATTCTTGTCGTTGG
The DNA here is from genome assembly GCA_002345575.1 of Stutzerimonas stutzeri. Classification (GTDB taxonomy): domain Bacteria; phylum Pseudomonadota; class Gammaproteobacteria; order Pseudomonadales; family Pseudomonadaceae; genus Stutzerimonas; species Stutzerimonas stutzeri_S. The sequence goes on along the minus strand of DDVX01000019.1, from coordinate 365,457 downwards.
GATTGAACCCGGACAGGAAAGGATGAAAGCGCTTGCGCTGCTGCTCATCCAACTCCTCCATGGCTGCAGCGATAATCACGTCGGTTGCGCTGTACCAGTACACCGGTGCATCGTCGCCGGCATAGTAACGGGGCCTTTTCGGCTCATTTTCGTGCCATTTCTTCGCTACCGGAATGCCACTGAACATCACATGATCGATACCACCCGCGTCCATTGCCTCGATAAGCTTTTCTATCCCGGCGCTTTCTTGGAAAAAATCCACGAAGTGCAGGTGGGCATCGCTGTAGCGGTAATCACGCGCCTGGGCTGGCGCAATGGTTGCGACCAGACAGATCGCAGCAAGACACTTTTTAATGGTAAACACTGACGTCCTCCTGACAGCCAAGCGGATAGACCGCCGAGTGAGATGACGGTTCATGACCGCTTCTATTGTGCGTAGCTGGTTGAATGCAAAAGGCCCGTCGATGACGGGCCTTTGACTTCTTCTACTCCTGATTAAGCGGAAAGCTCGACCAAAAGTTTGTTCAGACGCTGCACATAGGCCGCGGGGTCCTTGAGGCTGCCGCCCGCTGCCAGCGCCGCCTGGTCGAAGAGAATGTGCGAGAGGTCGGCGAAGCGATCTTCGTCCGGCTCGGCATCCAGTTTCTCGATCAGCGGATGCTGCGGGTTGATCTCGAAGATTGGTTTGGACTCCGGCACCTTCTGCCCGCTGGCTTCGAGAATCTGGCGCATCTGCAGGCCCAAGTCCTGCTCGCCGATGGCGAGGATCGCCGGCGAATCTGTCAGGCGGTGCGATACCCGCACCTCGGCCACTTCGTCACCCAAAGCGCTCTTGAGGCGCTCGACCAGTCCTTCCTTGGTCTTGGCGATTTCTTCCTGAGCCTTCTTGTCCTCTTCCGAATCGAGCTTGCCCAGATCCAGATCGCCACGCGCAACGTCCACGAACTGCTTGCCGTCGAACTCGGTCAGGTAGCTCATCAGCCACTCGTCGATGCGATCGGTGAGCAGCAGTACTTCGATACCCTTCTTGCGGAAGACTTCCAAGTGCGGGCTGTTCTTGACCTGCGCGTAGGATTCGCCAGTGAGGAAGTAGATCTTGTCCTGCCCTTCCTTCATGCGGCCCAGGTAGTCGGCCAGCGAAGATGTCTGGTCGCCGGATGCTTCATGGGTGGAAGCAAAGCGCAGCAGACCGGCGATCTTCTCCTTGTTGGCGAAATCTTCGGCGGGGCCTTCCTTAAGGACCTGTCCGAACTGCTTCCAGAAAGAGGCGTACTGCTCGGGCTCGTTCTTTGCCAGTTTTTCCAGCATATCCAGCACGCGCTTGGTCAGTGCCGACTTCATGGAGTCGATGACCGGGTCCTTCTGCAGAATCTCACGGGAGACGTTCAGCGACAGGTCGTTGGAATCGACAACACCCTTGATGAAGCGCAGGTACAACGGCAGGAACTCATCGGCCTGATCCATGATGAATACGCGCTGCACATAAAGCTTGAGGCCCTTCGGCGCCTCGCGCTGATACAGATCGAACGGTGCACGCCCCGGAACATAAAGCAACGAGGTGTATTCAAGCTTGCCTTCGACCTTGTTGTGACTCCAGGCCAGCGGGTTTTCGAAGTCGTGGGCGACGTGCTTGTAGAACTCCTGGTACTCCTCGTCCTTCACCTCGGTACGCGGACGGGTCCACAGGGCGCTGGCGCGGTTGACGGTTTCCCACTCGGGCTCGGCTGGCTTGTCCTCTTCCTCGCCATGAACCTCCTTTGGAAGTTCAATGGGCAGCGCGATGTGGTCGGAGTATTTCTTGATGACGTTGCGCAGGCGCCAGCCGTCAGCGAACTCTTCTTCACCAGTCTTCAGATGCAGAACGATGCGAGTACCGCGCTCAGGCTTTTCGATGGTAGCGACTTCAAATTCGCCCTCGCCTTTCGACGACCAGTAAACACCCTCTTCCGCTGGCGTACCGGCGCGACGGCTGAACACTTCAACCTGATCGGCAACGATGAATGCCGAGTAGAAACCCACACCGAACTGGCCGATCAGGTGCGAATCCTTCTTCTGGTCGCCGGTCAGGTGCTTCATGAAATCCGCTGTACCGGATTTCGCGATCGTGCCCAGATGAGCCACGATCTCGTCGCGGTTCATGCCGATGCCGTTGTCATCGAGGGTGACCGTCTTGGCGTCCTTGTCGAAGCTCACGCGAATGCGCAGATCGCTTGCACCTTCGAGCAATTCGGGCTTAGCCAGCGCTTCGAAACGCAGCTTGTCAGCCGCGTCGGAAGCGTTGGAGATCAGCTCGCGAAGGAAGATTTCCTTGTTCGAATACAGCGAATGAATCATCAGGTGAAGCAGCTGCTTCACTTCAGTCTGGAAGCCCAGGGTTTCTTTGTTTTGAGTTTCCACAGCACTCATCGTCTACGAACTCCACATCATCAATGGCACGGGCCGCAAATGCGGCAATGTCAGGCAGATGGGGGCCAGGGTCAGAATTTCAAGTGTTACAGGCGGATCTTCCGGACACGCACACGAGGTCGGAAACTTTCGCTCCGCACCCACACGCCTCGGCATCCGCCAGATTGCTAGGGCTCAAGCAGTTCGAGCAGCACGATTTCGTCCGGCGCAAGGTTGTAGACCGCTTGCCCCACTCCCTTGAGCAGATGCCTGATGGCCAGGTTGCCCTCTTGGTCGATACCGATAAAGCGCCCTTCAGCCATCGCGCCCCGCTCGGTGTGGGCACGCACTCGCAGCTGCGAATAGCGCGTCGGATCACGCAGCAGGTGCTGTAGGGTAAAACCGTGTCGGCGATCGTTAAAAGGCAAGGACTCCTCAGTCTGGACGGAGGCAGCCGGCTTGTCGCTTGTCGGGGCTTCTTTATGGGAGCGCGCCATCTGCTCTTCGACGGTTTTCAGCTCGTCGGCAAGTAATTCGATCCTGCCACTGATGCTGGTGTGCAGATGCACGGGGAGAACCAGATGAAAATCACCAGACAGCTTGTCCAGCGATACCCGTTGCAGATCCAGATGAAGTGTATAACCGCTGTCGACTCTGCGCGCTTCGGGCAATTCCTGCTCCGGCTGCGTCCAGCTGATTTCGATCGAGGCTGGAGGATTGGCATCTTCTGGCAGGATATCGAGCTGCAAAGCGCCAGGTTGAATACTGTCGAAGCGGATAATCAGCTCCTGCCGGACAAAGGGGTCGCTGCCTTCACGCAACGTCAGCACACCGCCGGTAAGAGTCCCAACACTCGGATTGAACGGACGCCCGTTCAGCTGCCCCCGCAGGCCGATACCCAGCTTGTCACTCTGGGCTGTCTTGGCCGGCTCAAGCCATTTGAGGCCAACAAGGGTTTCGAATCGCTCCGGTGCCTGGCTGGCCAGCAGGGAGAGACCCACCACTAAGGGAATAACGCCCAGCCCGAAAAGCACAATTGCCTTGCGAGCGGTCTTCCAGTGAGCAACGACATAGACGAGCGTAATCGGGGGAAGCAACGCGCCCACACCCCATAACAGACTGGTGCCAAAGGCCAGTACCACCAGCCAGACGACAGAAACAACCATCAGCAGTAACCCGCCGAGTATCAGCAACGCATCCATTCAATATCCTTGAGGCATGTGTAGTGGTAGCCGCCTGACGCCTTAGCAGGCGGTTAAAAGCCACATGTTGCCAATAGTTAAAACAGCTGGCCTTGCCTGCCCTTCCGTATGCCTGTTAAGGCCTGTCAGGGCTCGTCCACCTTGAAATGGCAACGTGCAGTAGCGATTGGCTCGGTCTGATTGGTCTGCCAGGCAGTAACCGCGACATTGGCGACGCGACGACCCTGGCGCCAGACCTGGCAGGCGGCAAAGGTGTCACGATAATGACCGGCGCGCAGATAATCTATCGAGAAGTCGATGATTTTGGGCAAATGCGGGCTGCCCATAAACATCAGCAAATGCAGCATCGCCGCGTGCTCCATGAAACCGGCGATGACCCCGCCGTGCAACGCCGGCAGTGTGGGATTACCAATGTTGTCCATGTTGCTGGGCAGGCGGAAGACCATTTCGTCTCCCAGACGCAGGCATTCGATTCCGATCAACCGTGCGTAGGGGACCATTTGCAGCAAGGGATCATAATTGTTGGTTTCGTGAGCCTGGCGCACCCACTCGTTCAGATTGCGCCCGCTCATGCTTTCGTCCCCACCACGCCACTTTTACCCATTCGCATGAATGCACCTACGACATGAGCGATGGGTTCGTTGATGTCGCGCTGATAGGCCACGCCACGGGTAAAGATCACGGTCGGCGTCACGCGATAGCATTCAGCGAAACCGAACACATCATGGTCCGGCTCGGCGGGATGCATGTAATCGATACGCAGATCTAGCGTCGGACAGATTTCAAGTTCGGGCAATGCGCAGGCGGTGGAGATGCCGCAGGTAGTATCCATCAACGTGGTGATAGCACCACCGTGAATGATCCGGGTTTCAGGATCACTGATGATGTGTTCGCTATAGGGCAGGCGTAAGGTCAGGCCGCTTCGGTCGGCGCGCTCAACGCTCATGCCTAGGATCTGGCAATGCCGCAACAGGGAGAGGAAGCGCTGGGTACGCTCCAGAATCACAGCGTCGCTCATGGGCGAAGTCTCGACGATAAAACAAGCCGCGCATGGTAGCGCCTCGCTGCGCGCCTACCTATTCTCTAGGCGCTTCGCTCTGCAAGGTTGGCGTGAATACCATCACGTTAAGTACGGAGGAGTGAAATTCGCGGTGATAGAGAATCAGTACTACGCCGGCTGTCACCGCCATGAAAAACCAGGGATTGATGAACCAGGACAGAGTTGCCATGCCGAAGTAGTAGGCGCGCAAGCCGAAGTTGAACTGATTGGCGGCCATTGAAATGACCCGTGCGGAACGCTCAGCAAAGGATTTTCGCTCCTGGTCGCTGACGTTACGCTCCCCCACCATGGGCGCAGACGCCACCAGCACGGCGGCAAAGTTGTACTGCCGCATGCACCAGCTGAAGGTGAAGAAGGCATAGACGAAGACCACCGCTAGAGCGAGCAGCTTGACTTCGGAAAGCTCCCGGCTCACCGGCTGTGCGAAAGGCAACTCAGCCAGCAGGGTCACCGCGCGATCGGAGGCACCCAATGCGGTTAGGACACCGGCCAGAATGATCAGCGTACTAGAGGCGAAGAACGAAGCGTTGCGTTCGAGATTGCCGATCACATTGGCATCGGCGATACGGTTGTCGCGCAACATTAGGCGCTGCATCCAATCCTTGCGATATAGATGCAGCACACTGGCCAGACAGGCCGTATCCCGACCGCGCCAGATGGCATAGCGGGTATAACCGACCCAGCAGGCGACAAACCAGACAACGGCAATCAGATGCGGCAGCAAATGCTCAGGAATAAACATCGGGCCTCCCTCCGGCACTGCGCCGCATTATAGCCAGCGCGGATGCCGCTCTGTCGAGGCTCGCAGCCGAGCCTCAATCAAAGGCCAGGCTGGTACAGAGCTCACTTTGCCGGGCGCACGCCCATCATCCGGTCCACGATGATCGCAACAAGCAGGGTAACCAGCACCGGTAGCACCCAGCCCATGCTCTGCGCAGCCAGCGGCAGTTCCTTGAACAGCTCTGGAACCAGATGATCGAAGCCTGCGGCAGCAAAACCATCCACCACACCGAAGATCAACGTAACCGCCATGGTCGGCATGAAGATACCGCGCTGCGACAGCCAGAAGCGGTCCAGCAGGCTAAGCGCAACCAATACGATCGCCAACGGGTAAAGCCCCACCAGTACCGGAACGGAGACGCTGATCAACTGCGTCAGGCCCTGGTTGGAAACCAGCAGACTGAACGCCGTGAACACGACAACCACGGTGCGATAGCTGACCGGCAGCACACCACTGAAAAACTCGCCACAGGCGGTTGTCAGCCCCACCGCCGTGGTCAAACAGGCCAGGGTGATTACTACCGCAAGCAACAGGCTGCCGGTATTACCGAAGGTGTGTTGCACATAAGTCGTCAGGATCTGCACACCATTGGGCGCATCCCCGGCGATGTCCTGGCTGGTTGCACCGAGGTAGAACAGCGCCAGATACACCAGCGACAAACCGGCTGCCGCAATAACTCCGGCGATCATGGAGTAACGAGTCACCAACTCCGGCTCTGTTACGCCGCGGTCACGGATTGCGGTGGCGATCACTATGCCGAATACCAGCGCACCCAGGGTATCCATAGTCAAATAACCATCGAGAAAGCCCTTGAGCAGAGGACTTGCGCGATAGCTTTCGGCCGTCTCGCCTATCGAGCCAGGCGGTGCGAACAGGGCTGCACCACCAAGCACCAGCAGGGCTGCCAGCAGAACCGGCGTAATGAACTTGCCAACCCGGTCAATTAGGCGCCCAGGGTTCAGTACTAGCAGCAGAACAGCAACGAAGAACATCGACGTATAGGCAAATAGCGGCCCAGCCGAGTTACCGACAAAAGGCGCGACCCCCATCTCGAACGACACCGTTGCCGTACGCGGTGTCGCGAACAGCGGACCGATGGCCAGATAGACTGCAACTGCCAGCGCCAGCCCAGCCCAGCGGCCAAGCGGCGCGGTCAGCCGATCCATGCCGCCACCCACACGAGCTAGCGCCACCACCGTCAACAGCGGCAGGCCGACACCGGTCATCAGAAAGCCAATCGCAGCTGGCACGATCCGTTCGCCAGCGGCCATGCCGGCGCTGGGTGGAAAGATAATATTGCCCGCGCCCAGAAACAGGGCGAAGGTCATGAAACCAAGCGCCAGGATATCCTGGCTTTTCAATCGAATCATGGGGATACCTACCGCAGGAGACGCTTACGCGTTCAAGGCTATTCGGTTCAATTGCCGCGCAAGGCGAGCAAAAAAGACGTCGCACCTTACTGGAATTGTCACCGCCAGACGAGAGTATTGTCAGGAAATCAGTGACTGCTTGGTCGAGGCCTCACACGATGGCCGTGTCATTGCATGCACAGCCGACCGATGGCCCTGATACAAGAATGCCAGTCAGCAAACCTGACTGGCATTCCATGGCAGGTCACATTTACTCAGGCCTGCTTGCTTTCCCAACCCGTCACCTCGGCCAGCGCCTTGCCGATATCGGCAAGAGAACGCACCGTGGTCACCCCGGCATCCTGCAGCGCTGCGAACTTCTCATCCGCAGTGCCCTTGCCGCCAGAGATGATCGCGCCGGCATGGCCCATGCGCTTGCCGGGAGGCGCAGTCACGCCGGCAATGTAGGAGACTACGGGCTTGCTCACGTTGGCCTTGATGTAGGCCGCGGCCTCCTCTTCGGCGGAACCACCGATTTCGCCGATCATCACGATCGCCTCGGTCTGCGGGTCTTCCTGGAACATCGCGAGAATGTCGATGAAGCTCGAGCCCGGAATCGGATCACCACCGATGCCAACACAGGTCGACTGGCCGAAGCCAGCATCGGTGGTCTGCTTGACCGCTTCATAGGTCAGGGTCCCCGAGCGCGAGACGATGCCCACTTTGCCTGGCTTGTGGATATGCCCAGGCTGGATACCGATCTTGCACTCGCCGGGTGTAATCACGCCGGGGCAGTTAGGGCCGATCAGGCGCACACCCAGCTCGTCACACTTGATCTTCACTTCCAGCATATCGAGCGTGGGAATGCCTTCGGTGATGCAGACGATCAGTTTGATGCCACTCATCGCCGCTTCGATGATCGAGTCTTTGCAGAACGGCGCCGGTACGTAGATGACCGAGGCATCGGCGCCGGTGGCCTCCACCGCTTCGCGTACGGTATTGAATACCGGCAGGCCCAGATGCGTGGTACCGCCCTTGCCTGGCGTCACGCCACCGACCATCTGAGTGCCGTACTCAATGGCCTGTTCGGAGTGAAAAGTGCCTTGCGAGCCGGTGAAGCCCTGGCAGATAACCTTGGTGTCCTTGTTGATCAGGATGCTCATTATTTGCCCTCCGCAGCTTTGACAACCTGCACAGCGGCATCGGTGAGACTGATCGCACCGATGATATTCAGCCCGCTTTCGCTCAGCATCTTGGCACCGAGGTCGGCATTGTTGCCTTCCAGGCGAACCACCACCGGTACTTTCACACCCACCTCCTTCACCGCTCCGATGATGCCTTCGGCAATCATGTCGCAGCGCACAATGCCGCCGAAGATGTTCACCAGCACCGCCGCCACATTCTGGTCGGAGAGGATGATCTTGAACGCTTCGGCAACTCGCTCTTCGGTCGCACCGCCGCCTACGTCGAGAAAGTTGGCAGGCTTGCCGCCATGCAGATTGACGATGTCCATGGTGCCCATGGCCAGACCGGCGCCGTTGACCATGCAACCGATGTTGCCGTCGAGCGCCACATAGTTGAGCTCCCAGCGCGCCGCGTGGGCTTCACGCGCGTCATCCTGGGAAGGGTCGGCCATGTCGCGCAGCTTGGGCTGACGGTAGATGGCGTTGCTGTCGATGTTGATCTTTGCGTCCAGGCAGTGCAGGTTGCCGTCCTTCTTGATCACCAGCGGGTTCACTTCCAAAAGAGCCAGATCGTAGTCCACGAACAACTTGGCCAGGCCGACGAAGATATGCACGAACTGCTTGACCTGATCGCCCTTGAGGCCTAGCTGAAAAGCCAGTTCTCGACCCTGGAAAGGCTGCGCGCCCAGCAGCGGATCGACGGTAGCCTTGAGAATCTTTTCCGGGGTGTCGTGGGCGACCTTCTCGATATCCACGCCACCTTCGGTGGAGGCCATGAAGACAATCCGGCGCGTTGAGCGATCAACCACCGCTCCGAGATACAGCTCCTTCTCGATCTCGGTGCAAGCTTCAACCAGAATCTTGCTGACCGGCTGGCCATTGGCGTCGGTCTGGTAGGTCACCAGCCGCTCGCCGAGCCATTGCTGTGCAAACGCGCGCGCCTCGTCCTTGCTGCGCACGAGCTTGACCCCGCCGGCCTTGCCACGACCGCCAGCATGCACCTGGGCCTTGACCACCCACTCAGTGCCGCCAATTTTGTCGCATGCCTCTGCTGCCTCGCGAGGATTGTCTACTGCGTAACCTGCCGAAACCGGCAATCCGTACTCTGCAAAAAGTTGTTTACCCTGATATTCGTGGAGATTCATGCTTAGCTACCATTCGGTTGATATGCATCAGACGCGGCGCTAAAGCCACGCCACCGCAAGTCGCTGAAAACTATCCTAGATACCTTTCAAGGACCTGGTTGTTTTACGTCCCCCTCAACTACAAAAAAGCCCGCAGCGTTCGAAAACACCGCGGGCTCCGTCAACTCACACGACCCTTAACGCTTCTTGCGATTGGCGATGTGAATTGCCTGACCGTTAACGGCCAAGGCTGCTTCATGCAGCGCTTCGGACATGGTTGGGTGTGAGAACACCATCATGCCCAGATCTTCTGCGCTGGTGCCAAACTCCATGCCGATGGCGCCCTGCTGGACCAGCTCGGCCGCCGCCGGGCCCATCACATGCACACCCAGGACACGGTCGGTCTTGGCATCAGCGATGACCTTAACCAGGCCGGCGGTATCGTTAGCCGCCATGGCCCGGCCGCTGGCAGCGAACGGGAAGGTGCCGACGTTGATTTCGACACCCTCGGCCTTCAGCGCCTGCTCGGTCTTGCCAACCCATGCGATTTCCGGATGGGTATAGATGACCGACGGGATCAGATCGTAGTTCATCTGCGACTTATGGCCAGCGATACGCTCGGCAACCATCACGCCTTCTTCGGAGGCCTTGTGAGCGAGCATCGCGCCACGCACCACGTCTCCGATGGCGTAGACACCCGGGACGCTGGTCGCGCACTGGTCGTTGACGAAGATGAAGCCGCGCTCGTCCATGTCCACACCGGCATCAGCAGCCAGCAGATCGGTAGTGACCGGACGACGGCCGACCGCAACGATCAGCTTGTCGAAAGTCTGTTGCTGCTCACCTTCTGCAGTGGTGAAGCTGACAGTGACTTCTTCGCCCTTGACTTCCGAGGCAGTCAGGCGCGCGCCGAGCAGGATCTTCAGGCCCTGCTTGGAGAGGATCTTGAAGGCTTCCTTGGAGATCTGCTCATCGGCCGCAGGCAGGAACTTGTCCATCGCCTCGATAACGGTGACTTCGGCACCCAGGCGCGACCATACCGAGCCCAGCTCGAGACCGATTACACCTGCACCAATAACGCCCAGGCGTGCCGGAACGGTCTGGAAGTCCAGCGCGCCAGTGGAATCGACGATGGTGTTCTGATTGACCGGAGCGGGCGGGATGTCTACGGGCTTGGAGCCCGACGCCAGAATGACGTTCTCGGCAGCCAGGGTTTCGGTGCTGCCATCAAGCTTGGTGACTTCCACCTGCTTGCCAGCCAGTAGCTTGCCGTGGCCTTCGAATACGGTGACGCCGTTGGCTTTCAGCAGTCCGGAAACACCGCCGGTGAGATTTTTGACGATCTGGTCCTTGCGCGCCACCATGGTCGGCACGTCCATCTTGACGTCGCCAGTGCTGATGCCGTGGACATTGAAGCTCTCTTGGGCTTCATGGAACTTGTAGGAGCTGTCCAGCAGCGCCTTGGAGGGAATGCAACCTACGTTCAGGCAGGTGCCACCCAGAGCGGTCTTGCCATCCTTGCCCTGATACTTTTCGATGCAGGCAGTCTTCAGGCCCAGCTGCGCTGCGCGGATGGCAGCCACATAACCGCCAGGACCGGCACCGATGACGACGACGTCGAATTTCTGACTCATTGCTAATCCTCTCTTGCTTCAAGCGAAAAGCGGCAAGCCACAAGCGAAGCTGCCTTTAAGCAGCTCGCGCTTGCAGCTTGCCGCTGCTTTTTAGATATCCAGCAGCAGGCGGGCCGGATCTTCGAGCAGGTTCTTGATGGTAACCAGGAAGCTGACCGCTTCCTTGCCGTCGATCAAACGATGATCATAGGACAGTGCCAAGTACATCATCGGGCGAATGACAACTTGACCATTGATGGCCATCGGACGCTGCAGAATGTTGTGCATGCCCAGAATAGCGGCCTGCGGCGGGTTGACGATCGGAGTCGACATCATCGAGCCGAAAGTGCCACCGTTGGTGATGGTGAAGGTGCCACCAGTCATCTCTTCGATGGACAGCTTGCCGTCACGGGCTTTCTTGCCGAAGGTCGCAATGCCGCTTTCGACCTCAGCCAGGTTCATCAGCTCTGCATTACGCAGGACCGGAACTACCAGACCACGGTCGCTGGAAACTGCGACACCGATGTCCTGATATGCGTGGTAGACGATGTCGCTGCCGTCGATGGAAGCGTTGACTGCAGGGAAGCGCTTCAGCGCCTCAACGGAAGCCTTGACGAAGAACGACATGAAGCCTAAGCGTGCGCCGTTGTGGGTCTTCTCGAACAGATCCTTGTACTTCGAGCGAAGGGCCATGATTTCGGTCATGTCGACTTCGTTGAAGGTGGTCAGCATAGCCATGTTCGACTGTGCTTCGACCAGACGCTCAGCAACCTTGGCACGCAGGCGAGTCATCGGTACACGCTTCTCGGTGCGATCACCGGCTGCGGTAACGACAGGCGCAGCTGCAGCGGCGGCAGGCTTGGCAGCCGGTGCGGACTTCTTGGCTTCGATGGCGGCAACAACGTCTTCCTTGGTGACACGACCGTCCTTGCCGGTACCCTTCACGCTGTTCGGGTCAATGCCGTTCTCTTCGGCAAGCTTGCGTGCAGCCGGTGCCAGGATCGCATCTTCATCGCTAGCAGCGGCAGCAGCCGGTGCGGCGGCAGGTGCCGCTGCGGGCGCAGGTGCTGCCGAAGCGGTAGCACCGGCTTCCAGCTTGCCCAGCAGCTCGCCGCTGAGCACGGTATCGCCTTCATTCTTGACGATCTCGGTCAGCACGCCGTCGGCTTCGGCGAGTACTTCCATCACAACCTTGTCGGTCTCAATGTCGACGATCAGCTCATCACGCTTGACCGCTTCACCCGGCTGCTTGTGCCAGGTGGCAACGGTGCCGTCCGCGACCGACTCGGGAAATTGGGGGGCTTTGATCTCGATAGCCATTAGCTGGGTCCTATTAATTCGGTTTCTACGGCGAGGCCGCGAACGATCGCGGCCTCCTCCTCGAGTGATTAAACGGTAAAAGCGTCCTGAAGCAGTTTTTCCTGCTGTTCAGCATGCATCGAGGCATAGCCGACAGCCGGTGCAGCAGAAGCTTCACGCCCCGCATACTGCAGGAACAACTCTTTCTTGTGCGCGACAGCAACACGACGCATATGGTGCTGGCTGCAATACCACGCGCCCTGGTTCATCGGTTCTTCCTGACACCAGATGACCGCTTTGAGGTTCTGGTAAGGCGCAAGCACCTCGGCCAGATCATCTTCCGGGAACGGATACAGCTGCTCGATACGCACAATGGCGATGTCTTCGCGGCCTTCGTTGCGACGCTTGTCCAGCAGGTCGTAATAGACCTTGCCGCTGCACATGATCAGACGTTCGACCTTGGCTGGATCGATCTGATCGATTTCGCCAATCACGGTCTGGAACGAGCCTTCGGTCAGCTCCTCCAGCGTCGAGGTCGCCAGCTTGTGACGCAGCAACGACTTCGGCGTGAGGGCAACCAGCGGCTTGCGCAGCGGACGGATCGCCTGACGACGCAGCATATGGTAGACCTGCGCCGGTGTGGTCGGCACGCACACCTGAATGTTCTGCTCAGCACAGAGTTGCAGGTAACGCTCCAGCCGCGCGGAAGAGTGCTCCGGACCTTGGCCTTCATAGCCATGTGGCAAGAGCATGGTCAAGCCGCAAAGACGACCCCACTTGTGCTCACCGCTGGTGATGAACTGGTCGATCACGACCTGGGCACCGTTAGCGAAGTCACCGAACTGAGCTTCCCAGACCACCAACGCGTTGGGCATGGTGGTGGCATAGCCGTATTCGAACGCCAGAACCGCCTCTTCTGAAAGGAAGGAATCGTACAGATCGAAGCGCGGCTGGCCTTCATACAGGTGCTGCAGCGGAATGTGAGTGCTGCCGTCCTTCTGGTTGTGCAGCGCGGCATGGCGATGCGAGAAGGTACCGCGACCCACGTCCTGGCCGCTGATGCGCACCGGATGGCCTTCGAAGAGCAAGGTGGCGTATGCCAATGTCTCGGCATAACCCCAGTTGATGGCCAGTGCACCGGCCCCCATCTTTTGACGGTCTTCGAGGATCTTCGAAACCTGACGCTGGACCATGAAGCCTTCAGGCACCAGGAGCATTTTGCTCGACAGTTCCTGCAGGGTCTTCAAATCGAAACGGGTGTCGTGGCGTGCAGTCCACGCATGGCCCAGGTACGGTCGCCAGTCGACGAACAGCTCCTTATTGGGCTCCTTGACCAGGCTCTTGACCACGTGCAGACCGTTGTCCAGCGCGGTGCGATACTCATCGACCTTCGCCTGCACACTAGCCTCATCGAGCACGCTCGACTGCATCAGCGAATCGGCATACAGCTCGCGTGTGGTGCGCTGCTTGGCGATTTTCTGGTACATCAGCGGCTGGGTGCCGCTCGGCTCGTCAGCCTCGTTATGGCCACGACGGCGGTAGCAGATCAGATCAATGACGATATCGCGCTTGAACTGCATGCGGTAATCGATCGCCAGCTGGGTCACGAACAGCACGGCTTCCGGATCGTCCGCATTCACATGGAAGATCGGCGCCTGGATCATCTTCGCCACATCAGTGGCGTACTCCGTGGAGCGCGCATCTTCCTGCTTGTTGGTGGTGAAACCAACCTGGTTGTTAACCACGATGCGGATAGTGCCGCCGGTACGGTAGGCACGGGTCTGCGACATCTGGAAGGTTTCCATGACCACACCCTGGCCGGCGACAGCCGCGTCACCGTGGATGGTCACTGGCAGCACCTTGTCGCCAACCGGGTCGCAACGACGGTCCTGACGCGCACGCACCGAACCTTCGACCACTGGAGATACGATCTCCAGATGGGATGGGTTGAATGCCATGGCCAGGTGAATCTCACCGCCGGGCGTCATCACGTTGGAAGAGAAGCCCTGGTGGTACTTCACATCACCGGAACTCAGACCTTCGACCTTCTTGCCTTCGAACTCGTCGAACAGGTCGCGCGGGTTCTTGCCGAAGGTGTTGACCAGTACGTTCAGGCGGCCACGGTGGGCCATACCGATGACAATTTCCTTGACGCCGTAGGAGCCGGAGCGCTGGATGATCTCGTCCAGCAGCGGAATCAGGCTTTCACCGCCTTCCAGACCGAAACGCTTGGTGCCTGGATACTTTGTACCCAGGTACTTTTCCAACCCTTCAGCAGCGGTCAGGCGCTCAAGCAGATGGCTTTTGATTTCCGGGGAGAAGCCCGGACGCCCACGAACACTTTCCAAGCGCTGGATAAACCAGTTGCGCTGCTCGGAATCGACGATATGGGTGAATTCGGCACCGATGGTGCGACAGTAAGTCTCTTGCAACGCCTGCTGAATCTCACGCAAGGTTGCCTGGTCCCGGCCTATGGCTAGATCACCGGTACGGAAAACCGTATCCAGATCTGCATCAGTCAGGTTGTAGTGATTGATCGACAGGTCGGCCGGAGCCTTGCGCTGATGCAGCCCAAGCGGATCAAGCTGTGCAGCCTGATGACCACGCATCCGGAAGGCCTGGATCAGACGCAGTACTTCGACCTGCTTCTTCTCGTGCTCACTGCTCACACTGCCTGCAGACACAGGCTGCGCACGACGCTGATTCCTGGCCAGTAGCACGAAATGATCGCGAATCGTAGCGTGCGAAACATCGGCTGTACTGCTGCCGCTGACGGGCAACTTCTGGAAGTAGGTGCGCCACTCTTCGGGCACAGCGTTGGGATCGTGCAGGTAGAGCTCGTAGAGTTCTTCCACATAGGCAGCGTTACCACCGGATAGGTGGGCACTGTCCCACATGCGCTGCATTACGCTTTCTTGCATGTCTGGTCACCTTCGATAAGGAGACACCACCAGCGTGGAGACCGCAGCATGACTTTCCCAGTTCTGAAGCAGCGACCCAGGTAAAGCCACTACGGACCGCGCAGATAGTTTCCGGGTACCACCCCAGATGCTCCGGCTGGTCATCAAAAATTCAGAGTGGAACTCCGGCTTTGTGAGCTGGAATTCCTACTAAAACTACGGCGCCGAGTTGAACTCAGCGCCGTAGGTGTTGCGGTAAAACACTGCAAGGCAAGGGCTACGCGAATAGCCACAAGCCTCTGAAGCTCATCAGGTTGCGCTCTGCAGCAGCATGTTACGCACATGCCCGATTGCCTTGGTAGGGTTCAGACCCTTCGGGCAAACGCTGACGCAGTTCATGATGCCACGGCAGCGGAACACGCTGAACGGATCATCCAGAGCAGCCAGACGCTCTTCAGTTTCGGTGTCGCGGCTATCAGCCAAGAAACGATAGGCCTGTAGCAGCGCTGCCGGACCGAGGAACTTGTCCGGATTCCACCAGAAAGACGGACAGCTGGTAGAGCAGCAAGCGCACAGAATGCACTCATACAGACCATCCAGCTTCTCGCGATCTTCCGGGCTCTGCAGACGTTCGATAGCGGGGGCCGGGGTATCGTTCATCAGATAAGGGCGAACCTTCTCGTACTGCTTGTAGAAGATGCTCATATCGACGGCCAGGTCACGAATAACCGGCAGACCAGGCAGAGGACGAACCACCAGCTTACCGCCTGAAATAACAGCCGAAAGCGGGGTGACACAGGCCAGGCCGTTCTTGCCGTTCATGTTCATGCCATCTGAACCGCAGACACCTTCACGGCAGGAACGACGATAAGAGAAACCCTCGTCCTGCTCCTTGATGAGCGCCAGCACGTCTAGAACCATCAGATCCTTACCTTCGGTATTGACCTGGAAATCCTGCATGTACGGCTTTTCATCTTTGTCCGGGTTGTAGCGATAGACGCTCACTTGCAACATATCGGCGACCTCAGTAAGTCCGAACCATAGGTTCGAAAGTCGGAACTGTTTTCGGAGAGAAGTTGACGGCACGCTTGGCTACGCGCTTTTCACCCGGGAAATACAAGGTGTGGCACAGCCAGTTCTCATCGTCACGCTCTTCGAAGTCTTCACGGGCATGCGCGCCGCGCGACTCTTTGCGGGTCTCGGCCGCGATCGCGGTAGCTTCGGCGACTTCCAATAGGTTCTGCAGCTCCAGCGCTTCGATACGTGCGGTATTGAATGCTTGGCTCTTGTCGGAAATCTTCACGTTTGCAATACGCTCGCGCAGATCGGACAGCTGAGCGATACCCTTCTGCATATACTCGCCGGTGCGGAACACGCCGAAATAGTTCTGCATGCAGCTCTGCAGCTCTTTGCGCAGCGGTGCAACGTCTTCACCCGTGGTGCGCTCGTTAAGGCTAGCGAGACGGCTAAGCGCCACATCCAGATCGGTCTCACTAGCACCACGGTGCTCGACACCCTCTTTCAGGGCCTTCTCAAGATGCAGGCCAGCAGCGCGGCCGAACACCACCAGGTCGAGCAGCGAGTTGCCGCCCAGACGGTTGGCACCATGAACCGACACGCAAGCCACCTCGCCCACGGCGAAGAGACCGTCGATGATCTTGTCGTTGCCGTTAGCATCCTGACTGATCGCCTGACCATGAATGTTAGTAGCAACACCACCCATCATGTAGTGGCAGGTCGGGACAACCGGAACCGGAGCAGTAACCGGATCAACATGTGCAAACGTCTTGGACAATTCACAGATGCCCGGCAGACGGCTGTGTAGAACCTCTTCGCCAAGGTGATCGAGCTTGAGCATGACGTGGTCGCCATCCGGACCACAACCATTGCCAGCCAGAATTTCCTTGACCATTGAGCGTGCAACCACGTCGCGGCCCGCGAGATCCTTGGCGTTCGGAGCGTAACGCTCCATGAAGCGCTCACCATGCTTGTTGATCAGGTAACCACCTTCACCACGGCAGCCTTCGGTAACCAGCACACCTGCGCCGGCGATGCCGGTCGGGTGGAACTGCCACATTTCGATATCCTGCACCGGCACACCAGCACGCAGGGCCATGCCGATACCATCGCCTGTGTTGATAAGGGCGTTGGTAGTCGAAGCGTAGATACGGCCTGCACCACCAGTGGCGAGAACCACAGCCTTGGAGCGGATGTAGACGGTTTCACCGTCTTCAATGCAAATCGCGATCACACCGACGATGGCGCCATCCTGGTTCTTCACCAGATCGACGGCGTACCACTCGTTAAGAAACGAAGTGCCGGCCTTCAGGTTCGCTTGATACAAAGTGTGCAGCAGTGCGTGGCCGGTACGGTCAGCGGCGGCGCAGGTACGAGCAGCCTGCCCGCCCTTGCCGTAGTCCTTGGACTGGCCACCGAACGGACGCTGATAAATGCGTCCTTGCTCGGTACGCGAGAATGGCAGCCCCATGTGCTCGAGTTCGAAAACGGCCTCCGGGCCAACGGAACACATGTACTCGATAGCGTCCTGATCACCGATATAGTCGGAACCCTTGACGGTATCGTACATATGCCAGCGCCAGTCATCGTTCGGATCAGCCGAGGCGATGGCACAGGTGATGCCACCCTGGGCAGAAACCGTATGCGAACGAGTCGGGAACACCTTGGTCACTACGGCAGTCTTATGACCACCCTGAGCCAATTGCAGCGCTGCTCGCATGCCCGCGCCACCACCACCGATAATGATGGCGTCATAAGAAAGAGTACGAATGCTAGCCATGAATCAGATACCCCAAAGAATCTGCACACCCCAGACGAAGAGTGTGAACATGGCGATGCCACACACTGCCTGGAACAGGAAACGTACGCTGGTAGCCCACTTGCCGATGGCCATGTTGGTCAGGTAGTCAGTGGAGATTGTCCACATACCAACCCATGCATGGACAGCCAGAGCAACCAGTGCGAGCAGACTGAAGATGCGCATCCAGGTAGCGGAGAACAGCGCATGCCACTGCTCGAACTCCAGCCCCGGATTGACAAGCAGGTATCCGATCAGAAAGACGAAATAAACTGCGAGTACAACTGCAGAAACGCGTTGCGCCATCCAGTCGTAGAGGCCCGAACGCGAAAAGTTCGTGACGTTGGTTACCATATCCACACTCCCGCCAAAACGATCAGCACCGCCGAAACGGCCAGAACGATTTTCGAGCCCAGCTTGCCGCCTTCCAGCGTCTCGCCATATCCCGCATCCATAATCAGGTGCCGCGTACCGGCCACCAAGTGATACAGCAGCGCAGACAACAGCCCCCAGACCACCAGCTTGGCCAGCGGACTGCCAAAGCACGCCTTCACTTCTTCAAAGCTTTCAGCAGATGAAAGCGAGGCGTCCAGCGCAAACAGCAGAATAGCTACACCGAGGAACAGAATGACGCCAGAGACACGATGAAGGATCGACGAGTAGGCAGTGATTGGGAGTTTTATTGTCCTAAGATCTAGGTTTACAGGTCGTTGGCTTTTCACGGCTTTTTTCACACTTGAGGCCCCAAGAAGCAGAGCAAAGTTGTTGGGAAGAGTGCTCGGCGGCACCCGCCACCCACGAGTGACAACCCGCAGGAAACTGCCCGTTAGGCCCCTGCCGGTCGGATTCCGATTATAAACAGTTAGGTCGCTAATGACAATGTGGTGAAGTGCCACTAAAGGTGGATGGCGACCCATATATAAATGCCGTAAACAAGCTTCTTGTATTGCGAATTCACCCCGAAACGCCCTCTATGAAAGGGTTCCGCGCAAATTGACTTTGTGATTTATCTCACTATAGTGATGCGGGCCCTGCGTGGGGGGCCATGATGATTCCAAGCATAAAACAGGAGGCCATACATGGCTGACAACAAAGCGCAGTTGATCATCGAGGGCTCTGATGCCGTCGAACTGCCCGTTCTAACCGGTACCATGGGACCTGATGTAATCGACGTACGAGGCCTGACCTCCACGGGTCGTTTCACCTTCGATCCCGGCTTCATGTCGACAGCCTCTTGTGAGTCTCAAATCACCTACATTGATGGTGATAAAGGCATCCTGCTACATCGCGGTTACCCTATCGAGCAGCTGGCCGCAAAAAGCGACTATCTCGAGACCTGCTACCTGCTTTTGCACGGCGAGCTCCCTACTTCCGAGGAAAAGGCCAAATTCATCAGCACCGTCCAGAACCACACGATGGTTCACGAGCAGCTGAAGTCCTTCCTCAACGGTTTCCGTCGCGACGCACACCCTATGGCAATCATGTGCGGAGTTGTCGGCGCGCTTTCCGCCTTCTATCACGACTCTCTGGACATCAACGATCCTAAACATCGTGAAATCTCGGCAGTGCGACTAGTCGCGAAAATGCCGACCATCGCAGCAATGGTTTACAAGTACTCCATGGGTCAGCCGCTGATGTATCCGCGCAACGACCTGAGCTACTCGGAAAACTTCCTGCACATGATGTTCAACACCCCTTGCGAGATCAAACCGATCAGCCCGGTGTTGGCCAAGGCCATGGACCGCATCTTCATTCTCCATGCCGATCACGAGCAGAACGCTTCCACCTCCACCGTTCGGCTTGCTGGCTCCACCGGCGCCAACCCCTTCGCGTGTATCGCAGCTGGCATCGCGGCGCTATGGGGCCCCGCCCATGGCGGAGCGAACGAAGCCGTCCTTACCATGCTTGATGAGATTGGCGACGTATCGAACATCGAGAAGTTCCTGGCCAAAGCCAAGGACAAGAACGATCCGTTCAAGCTGATGGGCTTCGGCCATCGTGTCTACAAGAACTTCGATCCTCGCGCCAAGGTCATGAAGCAGACCTGCGACGAAGTACTGAGTGAACTGGGCATCAACGATCCACAGCTCGAACTGGCCATGAAGCTGGAAGAAATCGCGCTGAAGGACCCCTACTTCGCCGAGCGTAACCTTTATCCGAACGTAGACTTCTACTCAGGCATTATCCTCAAGGCCATCGGCATTCCGACCAGCATGTTCACCGTGATCTTCGCTCTGGCGCGGACTGTTGGCTGGATCTCGCACTGGAAAGAAATGATCGCCAGCGGCCAGAAGATCGGTCGCCCACGTCAACTCTACACCGGTCATCCCAAGCGCGATCTGCCGTACTGATGCTGACACGACTCTGAAAGATTTTTCAGTCTTTTAGATCTCTACGAAAGCCCTGACCTTGGTCGGGGCTTTTGCATTGCGGCCTAGCGACTCTAGTGCTCAGCGAGCATTAATCGCGCAAGACGTGCGCCATAAAGTTCGACAGTCGGTTCAGATATCGCTTGGAGGCTGGCCGCGCACTGGCCGCCACCAGCGTTACTAAGCATGACCCGAAAAGATCTGTTGAACATGACCTAAAGCGCAGATCAATGGGTCCAGCATTGATCTGCCCAAAAGCCCTCCTTCCCCTGCCCCAACTCCACTGGCGAACCGTCAGCTCGACTTTCCGTCGAGGTCATGGATATCCCCGGCATCCTTAGGGATCGCAGATTGATCCTTGGGCAAAATCGACGGTGTGAGCACCGAGGCGGTGGCGGTTTCCGAGGAGAAGGCGAGGAATGCCAGATGCGCTTCATAGCGCTCCAGCACATCGTCAATCACCTGCTGCCGAGTGAGACCCATCAGGTCATAGCCGCCCGAACCGGTCTGGGTGAACACTTCAAGACGATAGTAAACGTCGGTCTCGCGCGACATGCGGCCGGTAAACATCGGTACCGGCGCCTCTACGATGGCGACTTGATAGTGGAAATCGCGGAAGGTATCCATCGATACCCGCAGTACCGGCTCTTCAATACCATGGGTGTTGGGCATCACGTCGCGCACCACATCGTAGCCCTGGTTGCGGAACTCGGCGGCGACCTCGTCCAATGCCGGCCGCACCGTGCGATCAAGGAACTGAGCAACCTGCCGTAGTGAGGGGAATGCACGCAACTGCTCCAGCCGCTGCTTCCACGACCTCTCGGGTACATTCCCGCCGATGGGCGCGACGGACGGCCGACGTAATACCTGCCCTTCGCGCTCAGCCCGCTCCATTCGCAGCACCTTATAAAACGAGGCCATCACCAGATAAGCGATGACCGTCACCGGCAGGGCAAAGATCAGCGTCGCGTATTCCATTGTCGTCACGCCGCCGGCAATGAGCATAGCTACAGTAAGGACCGCAGTGAGCACGGCCCAGAAGATGCGCAGCCACTTCGGCCCGTCCTGGGACGGGTCGGGAATCGAGGCAGAGAAGTTCGACATCACCATCGCTCCCGAATTGGCACTAGTCAGGTAAAACAACAAGCCTGACAGCGTCGCCAGGCCGATCAGAAACATCGCGCCGGGGAACATTTCCAGCAGCGCATACCAGCCGCGTTCCGGACTCGCCACCGCCAGCTCGGCAAACGCCGTATTGCCCTGCATCACTTGAAACAAGGCGGAGTTACCGAACAGCGAGACGATGATGAAGTCGCATAGCACCGGCGCCGTGATGGCTGCGATAACGAACTCGCGCAGCGTGCGGCCACGGGAAATACGCGCCAGAAACACGCCTACAAACGGGCCCCAGGCCAGCCAGAAAGCCCAGAAAAACAGCGTCCAGCCACCCATCCACTCGGCGCCGCCTGGCTCGTAGGCAAAGGTCTGCAACGTACGAGCGGGAAAGGTGAGCAGGAACCGGCCAATGTTCTCAGTCAGCGCATTCATCAGGAAGGCCGTCTGCCCCGTTAGGAGGATGTAGACCATCATCGCCACTGCGCTCCAGAGGTTCAGCTCGGAGATCAGGCGGATGCCGCGGTCAACGCCCGAGGTGGTGGCTGCCACGGTTAGTAACACCGCACCAATGACCAGCGCGATCTGTAAGTTGAGCCCCTGCTCCAGGCCGAAGATCAGTGAGAAACCGACGCTCAGCAAAACCACGCCGATGCCCATCGAGGTGGCGACGCCGAACACAGTACCCACCAACGCAACGATGCTAATGGCATCACCCAGCGGACCGCGCACACGTTTGCCTAGAAGCGGATAGAGCGCCGCACGGATCGACAGCGGCATGCCCCAGCGGTAGGCGAAATAACCCATGGCCATACCGAGCAGCGCATACATCGCCCAGCCGGCGATGCCGTAGTGGAACATCGTCCACACGACCGCATCCTGCATAGCAGCGGCGGTAGCGCCGTCACCGCTCGGCGGGCTTAGATACTGCGCCACGGGGCCGGTGACCGAATAGAACAGCATGTCGATGCCGACGCCGGCTGCGAACAGCATCGCCACCCAGGTTCCCAGCTTGTATTGCGGTCGCGAATGGTCGGGCCCTAACCGCACATTGCCCTCCTTCGACAGCGCCACCCATAGCACGAAACCAATTACCAGCGTGACCGTGACTACGTAGTACCAGCCCAGATTGGTGGCAATCCAGTCGACAGCCGCCTTCATCGTTGTGCGCGCATCGGCGGGCACCAGGCTGGTCCATATGGAGAAGGCCAGAATGACCGCAGAGGAGATCAGCAGCACACTCCAGTTAGTACGGGAGGTGCGGTGCTCAATTAACTCCTGCGGCCCCTTGCTGAGGTCGCTGCGCGATACTGGCGTCTCGTCCTCGTCCGGCCGCCCGTGCCGCCGCTGCGTACCACCAAACTTGCTGCGCTCGAGCGGTGGCGGTGATTTCGCGCCCTGCGCGCTCGGCTGCGTGGATTCAGAGGACTCATGAGGAGGGTCGATCGGCATAAGCTATTCCTGCCTCGAAGCGTCCCGCCCCTATGGGCTAGAACGCCTGACGATAAACGTGGTTACAACCCGCCACATTCAAGTAAACCTTCTGGGCAGAGTCATATAAGACAATGACAGTATGGGTTTATCCGCTACGTTTACTTAAGAAAGTCAGCCAGACTCAACAGAGGCTTGTCGCTAGGCTGATGGCGGATCACGGCTACGCTAGCTCACCCGACTAACACGTATTTCACGAAGACAGGCTAGCCGCGAGCTATGGGCTAGACCCCAGGCGATATGATCGCAACTGATTGGTTCTAGAGGAGTCAAGCAGTGACTGAGGGTCAGAAAGCGCCGCCTTGGCTCAGCTTCCCAACCGCCCCCCCGAAAACGAAGAAGCCCCGCTGCGCACAAGGCGAGGCGGGGCTTTCAGCGTTTCGTATAGTGGCGGAGAGATAGGGACTCTAAGATATTTGTCTGCAAGCCCCTAAACATGCGTATTTGCTGGGCTACAGCGTATTTTGGGTGCAGATTTGGATAGATTTTGGATAGAATGGCCTCCTTCCCGAGCCTACCTAGAGCACCAATGCCGTGCGTGACAATCTAATTCTCAGGCAGCACACCTACCATGTTCGGCTTGCCATTCCCGAGGATGTTCGCTTTTTCTTTGGGGGTAGGAAGCTCCTGTCAAAGTCACTGAAGACGGGTTTGGAACGAGAAGCCAAGGACCGGGCACGGGTGGTTCTGGTTGAGTGGAAGGCCCAGATTGAACAGGCAAAGAGGTTCAAGGCTGAGCAGGCAGACGGCTGGAAGGATCACGCCGCCGAAACCTCAACGAAGCTCGCCGCATTCCTTGAAGAACGGGTGTTAGAAGCAACAGGAACACGCACACCATCCCCAGTGCCCCCGGAGGTGCTTGAACGCTTGAACGCTGCGGCTGTTGAGCCTATGCCGCTATTGCAAACAGGTATCAGCCACCAGTTCGATTTGCGTGGTAAAGACGTAGTAGGCCAAATCACCGAGCATCAGAAGCTTGTTGACTTCTTCAAACAAGCCACTGCACTGCATTTACAGCGGGATTACAGCCTGAACGGTGCCGAGACCGACCAATTACAGGCGATTCTCAGCGACCCCAAGCAGTACAAGCCCCGATCCCCAATCACCCCTTCCCGCCTTGATTCGTTCCTCACGCATCTTGAGCGCAAGGGAACGGCAGCGAAGACAGTTGACCAAGTGTGCAGGCGTGTCGCCCTGTTCTCTTCGTATCTGGGCAAGCATGGTCATCCCCTCACCTTCGACACCGTATCGGCCTACCTCGACCAGCTCACTGATAAGGCAGGTAATCCCCTCACTACCAAGACCAAGAAGCAACATATTTGGTCAACGTCTCTGTTCTGGAAGTTTGCCTGTAAATACGACGCTGAGTGGCGAGAGCAGTACAAGGGTCAGCCATCCCCATTCGCAGATCACGACCTTCCTATCATCAAGGGCGAATCAGCTCCTTGGGAAGCCTTCACGAAAGAAGACGTTGAGAAGCTGCACGCTCTTGCCCTGGAGAAGAAAGACCAACCCCTTGCCGACCTGATAGCCGTGGGGGCTTACACAGGCGCAAGACTCGAAGAGATAGGCCGCATCCACCGAGACAACATCACCTTTAAAGATGGTGTGCCCATTAGCTTCCACATTGAGCAGGCTAAGACAACGGCGGGTGAACGTGAGGTGCCAATCCATCCCAAGATTGCGGGTTTGTTCTCCTCACTGCTCGAAGGATCGAAAGACGGATTCTTGTTTGAAGGTGGGCACAACAAATATGGCAACAGGCTCGACCCTCTTAGCAAAAGGTTTGGCAGACTGAAGACAGCAGCAGGCTTTGACAAACAATTCGTTTTCCACAGCATCCGCAAGACAACCATCACTCTTATGCATCAGGCCGGGGCTGACATAGCCGTGATGCCTGCCGTAGTAGGCCATGAAACGGGGTTATTTTCGCTGGATCGCTATTCAGCGGGTCCTTCGATGCCTCAGAAACGACAGGTTATCGAACTACTGTCTTTCGACTTCCCGTGACGGTATCTAAGCACCGCACTACTAATGCACACCTTCTGAAAATCAGAGTACACTCTTTTTCCGTGTCACCCCTTGCTGCGCCTATCGCGTAGCCAGATGACACACAGCCCCCACCATCACAGATCGAGGGTAGGTTTAGGAAAAGACTTTGATTCACAGGGGGATGTACTAGGTGACTGAAGCTTCAGAGGACAAGACCAAGAGAAAATATCTCTCGATGCTCCGTGCCCACCCTTGGCACCATCAGCACTCTGTCTTCTATACGGATGAACCAGACTCCATTGCCCTGCTCGATGACATGATTGCGTTTAAGCAGCTCCTACGCCGTCGCCACCCTCAACACCCGTTCCTGATACGAATCCAGCTCCTGAACAGGGAGAAGAAGCCACAAGCCTTCCTGTCGATCTTGGCTCCTGCACGCATTGAAGACATTCAGGACATTGCCGACAAAACATTCTCTGCTGATGTGGTGGTGCTGGGACGTGTCTGCACAGAACAGCGATTAGAGCGGATGGCATCTGTTATCAAAGCTCAGAAACCGCACAACCTCGAACGCTTCTTTAACAAGCATCAGGTTAGAAGATGGTCATTGTTGAACAAGCATTTGGTAATGAATAACGATGTTTAGGCTACACACCCGATGTTTATTGCTTCCTGCACTACCAGATATGAAATAATTAACAAAATAGTTGATTTTATACCCCATATAGTATTGCAATTTTAGAAAAACATGATATACTAATCCCATCAGCTAAAGAATTGTTTTTTACACTTAGCTCGCAATAAGACATACCAGCAAATGTATGTGTTATTTACGCCAAAGTATTAAAATCATACTTTTGATCTATATACAAAATTTGCTATCTCGTGCGATAATTAGTTGAAGGTGGAGCAATAGTTTAATTTAGCTTCTCCTTTCGATCCCTCAGTTTCAAAATCAATTTGGAAAACATACCCGCCCTTTGGCGGTTTTTGCGTTCTACAGTTTTGTGTTTCCGCCTCACCTGATTTACGGACATAGGTTGGTTGAGGTGTTAAAAGAAGCTTTCCCGGCTTCTCTGTCAGAGTAAGAGCAGGGTTTTCCCTGTCTGGCAGTTCTTCTACGTGTGGTGCATTTCTTCTTCTTGCTGCGCTACACATCTTATAGGCATACAGCTCTTTTTTCCTTGGGTTGTATGCCTCTTTTTTTAATAAAAAACTATTATCTTTGAATTTTTCACCAATTTAATGGAGGTATGCCCTTGGCTATCGTTCAACGAAACTGTGTCTGGTGTGGCAAGACAATGCCCACATCACGACAAACAAAGAAATATTGCAGCCAACGCTGTGCCAATCAATTCAACTACGCTCTGAAAACAGAATGGTCTTGGTTAACAGTTGATGAGTTCCACGAAGTGATTGAAAACTGGCTTTCTAATGGATGTCATCCTAACCCTCACCATCCAGTCAACATATTGGACAAAGCACTTGCTGAAGCCTATAGGAACATAACCACAGCCATCGAAGCGGCTATTGAACAAGGAGGGACATTGAATGCGTAGCTGCATTATGTGCGGAACACCCATCGAGGGGCGCAGTGACAAGCTGGTGTGTGGCAACGCCTGTCGAATTAGACGATTCCGTCTCCGTGCTCTCGCTAAAGATCGGTTTGCTGATGTGCTCTATAGCTTGCAAAACAAAGACAACATTGCCCAGCTAATTAAAGATTTGGAAAAGCTGGTCGATGAGATTGAAAGCGACCTATCGCCTACCACGTAAACACAGATAGAAATACAGCATTTACTACTGTTTTTAGTGCTGTAAATCAACGATCCGTGCAACACCATCCCAACGCTAATTCATATCAAACATCGTTTGAGGATGTTCTATTGCCTACAGAAAGGAGAAATGACAATTGCGAAATGAAATATTCATTGGCTCGAAGAGCTACACAAAAGAGACTTTGCTTTTGGACACATCACTGCTTTGCCTTCTACAGAAGATGGCACGAGATACGGACAAGAGCGTTAGCGAGGTCATCAACAACGTATTAGAGCGAGGTTTGGACAATGCCACGATTCAATGAACAAGATTACAAGCGACTGAACCTGTTTATCTCAAACGAGATGTTTGCAGAGTTTCAAGAATTGAATGTTGGCAAAAGTATCCCGGCTATTTGTGTCAGGTTGCTGAAAAGCCACTTACTCGACCTTCAGCTCAAAGCTGAATTTGCACGACTGAATAAGGAGCAGTAGTTATGCGCACACATCTGAACGACCGCAGTAAAGATGAGCTGATTGCAGTTATGCAGGCCCTCGGCTTCACCAGCACCAACCACACACTTAACGTAATCATCACCCAAGCTTACAAACAAATCGTCCTAAACTCTCAACGCGAGGTAAACACCAATGAACAATGCAGCACCGATCACCAATAACAACAGCAACGCAATTGAAGCAGTAAAGCAAAGATTTATTATGGTGCCATCCAAGGGTTCCAACGCTCAATTTGTTGACCTTATCACCGGCACAGTTCAAGGTTTTGCAGGAATATTGCACCACTACTATAAGCAGTGCGGAGGGAATGACCCTGAAATCAATTCGTCGTATCTGCTTGGTTGCCTGAACTATTCATATGGCGACGGATTCAAGCCTAACGGACCTGCCTTCCTTCCCGGCAATATCATCAACACTTGGAAGCCTCATAATATTGCCTTCTCTGGCAACTTTGTTTCGGCTGATGAAGTGTCGCCCTTTCTTGAGTATCTGGAACGTATGTTCCCGGTGCAAGAAGAGCGAGATTATATGTTGTGGTGGATTGCTCACGCTATTCGCCGTCCAGAGCAAAAGATTATTGCAACTCCCGTGCTTCGCTCCCGGCAGGGCTTGGGTAAGACGTTCCTTGTAGGCACTTTGATGCGGGGTATTATGGGCAGCAGTGCTGATGTTTGCTCGCTTTCAGACATTGTTGGCACCTTCCAAGATGCTCTGATTGGTAAAACTACATTGCTGGTTGATGAGTGCTATATCGACAAACGCCGCACCACCAACGTATTGAAGATTTACCAAAGCAACGAAACGCTGATGATTAACCGAAAGCATCTCCCGACAATTACCATTGAAAATAAACTGAATCTGATTATCGCATCGAATGACTTCGATCCAATTTATTTTGAATCTTCGGATCGCCGATTCTTTATTCCTCAGTTTATGGAATATAAGGTAAGTCAAGCAGAGTCACAGGCATTCATTGGAACGCTCGCTGACTGGCTGAACGATGGTGGATACCAGAAGGTTAGGGATTATCTGGAAGCGGTCAATTTGAAGCGCTACAGCGCCTACGCCCCGGCAATGATGACGGAAAGTAAGCAAGCCCGCCTCGGTTGGTCATTAGAAGACAAGATCGCCGAACAGGTAGCAAAGATGATCGCAGCGTCTCCTGTTATCAACGTTGCCCAGGTGAAGCGGCATTTAGATGTAGATAGTCCTCAACCCGTTTCTGACAGGAAGATCGCCGCAGCCCTTGAACAACTTGGTTGCCAATCCAAACGAACGGACGAAGGTGTAATTCATATCACACCATATGGTGTAGATGCCGGGTTCAGTAAAGATTCAGCTCCGAAGGCACTTAAAGACGCACTTCGAAAAGCTGAATCTGTAATGTTCTGAAGGGTTGTCTGAATAGTCTGAAGGATACTCTGTATATTTAGAAATAAACCTTCAGACCTGTAAGCCACAGTATATGCGGGCTTTAGAGAAGTCTGAATAGTCTGAAGGGTCGCTAAGCGTTTTCTTATATTAGATTAAGGTAAGTCAATAAGAGCGAAAGCATTGAGCGAATATTGACGTAGACGTAGCGATAGCGAAGTCTAAGATTGCTTCTCCCGCCTTTCCAAGCGTCTCCCCCAAAAAACTAAACATCAAAGAATTTGGCTCATTCCGAGTCAATGCCCCGGACTCCTATTGTCCGGTTTTTATATAAACCATAAGTAAAAGAGGAACACAAATATGACTAATCAAAACACCAAGCTTCACGTCCAACAGCCCCGCCAACTTGATCAGGTCGAGCTTGATGCTCGAATTGAAAAGGCAATCGAACGCTACAAAGGCTCTCACGCTGCCTGCCAGCAGGTAGATGAGCCAATCCTGATTCGATACACAGAGAAGGTGATTGAGCTTATTTCTCAAGGTTACACATTCAACACCAAGCTTCCTTGCCGTTCTGGTCCTAATGTATATGCGGGCTATTTCAATAAGCCTGCAAACCTTCAGGAAGAAGAAATTGAAGCCATCAAGCTTGAAGTAGAAGAAAAATACAAAGCAGAGATTGAAGCATTCAACGCTGAGCAAGAATCCATCCTTGCGGAGCAATTGTATCAGGCTCAAGTGGCTAAGGAACGCAAGGCCGCTGAAGAGAAAGAGCACAAGGCTCGGGAGGCTGCCAAGAAGGAAGCAGCTGAATACTTCGCTTCCATTAAGGAGGGCAAATAAGATGCCTCTGAACATCAAAGCATTTGAACGCGCCATGAAAAAAGCAGCAGAAGAAAAGAAAGCCGCTCTTACCGTTCCTGCTCCCGCTCCTGTAGCTGCTAAAGCTCCCAAGAAAGTAGAAGAGCCTGAGCTTAAATCGAATCTCACTCAAGAAGAGATTCAGTATTACGTGAATATGATCAACGAGGCGAACGCTCGTTCTCCAAGTCATCCCAACAACACAACAAACCGCATCATTCGTGAACGGCTTGCTCAGATGGGGTTACAGCCCACCAGCGCAGAATAAAGGACAGGGGGTATTGCGCCCCCTTCCCAAACACAAACAAAGGATAACAATATGACTCGTCCCGTTTCATCGTTCTATGCCCAGATCGGCATACAAACACGGCTCCAAGATTTACGAAGAGTAGATAGATACCTGAAGCTTCTGGAAGGCAAGGTGAGGAAGACCACCGCCATTCTTCAAAAAGACTTCAGCAAGAATTTCACTCTTCCTGCTCTGAACGTTAAGAAATTCAAATTCGATAGCCTCGCTCTACAACGCGGAGCACAGACAGAACTTAACCGCGTAGGTCGCTTGCTTGAATTGAAGGTGTCTAACATCACCCTCGATCAAGGCCGCATCAATCGCCAAGTAAGTCAGGTTCTCACACGTGCAAGCTCCAAGGCTCGAATGGATATTAAGAGCGTGTTAGGCACATCAGGCGGTGCAAATATTCATTGGCCCGGAGCAGGCTATTCTCCACGCCTCCCCCATATGCCGAACACACAAAGCCTCGGACAATATGCCGGGGCCGCAGGCTTTGGAGGTGGTATCGGGGCAAGTCTCCCAATGATGGGTGGTCCCGTTGGTCTTGCTGTAGCTGGTGTGACAGCAGGCGGATATATGGCCTACCGGCAAGTGGATAAGCTCAACCAATCGCAAACACAACGAGAAGCGCAGCGCATCGCCCTGGACGTTGCAAGCGGCTCCCAAGATCGAGAAGGACGGGACGCAATGAATGCTCGTTTTCTTGAACTTAGCAATCGCCTCGGCTTGAACGCTGAAGAGTCAATTCCCTCTTACAGTCAGATGATGAAGCAAATGTCGATCTTTATGGCCCCCGACGAAGCCTTCAAGCTCTATGAGACGATGAACATCGCTAACAAGGGGTCTGGCCTGACACAGCAACAACTTGAACGCCAAGTGTATGCGTTAACACGTAGCGCCTTCAGTCAGTAATGACTGTCGAACAACTCGCCTAAACGGGGAAACTCTCTCGTAGACAATCCCGTCGCTAAATCATCTTTACGATTTAAATGCCTAACGACCATCCCGAAAGGGAGTAGAGCCAAGTGGCTCGAAACGGTGAGCACCCTTTCATAGCATAGGGTGGTGATATGGTCTCCTCGTGCATAGCGATATGCAGCAGTTCATAAGAGAACGGCACAAGCTTAACGACCTTGTGTGAAGATTTGGTGCAACAAGTGTTTGGTAAAGGCGCTCTGATGTCTGAAGAGCTTAATCAACAAATCGGGGACAGTAACAGCGCATTGAAGACCTTCGTTCAGCAGGTATGGAGCGATAAGACAGGGAAGAAAGGAACAGAAGCTTTCCTAAAGGATATGTCCAACCGCCTCATTACCCCTGAAATGCTGGTCGAGGCATACAGGCGACAAGCTGAGTATGTGGCCCCTCGTGTCGAAGAATTTGCTTCCAGTGCTGAAAGCTCAAAAGCTCGACTGGCTAACGCTCGGTTTTCTGAAGAGCTACAACGTACCCTTGATAGTGATGGGATGGTGCCGAGTATCAAGCGATTCACAGCAGCCCAGCAAGAATTGCACACCGCTACCATTCCCCTCAGAGACGCCATGTACAGCCTTGGAGCTGGTGCCCTGTCAGCTACAGCCAGCCTAGTGTCGTGGAGTGCTAAGGCTATCGAGAACAGCCCAGCAATGGCCAAACAAGCCAGCTATGAGCAACGTAGTGAAGCCCTGATGGCTCCGAGTATGGGACGTGGTCTGCTCTCTGTACCGAACATCACGCGGCTACAAGAGAAACCCCGCCAGCCCATCACACCAATGCTCTACCAGCGTCCAGATTGGCAACAGGCGGCAGAAGCCTACGCCCCTTCAAGCCCTGATGCTCTGATGCAGCAGTTCACCCAGCGCAGCAACGTGAGTGTTCAATCGTCTGTCAGCTTCCAGCAGGGAGCCTTCCAGATACAGACACAAGCAACAGATGCTCAAACTCTTGCTCAGGAGCTACAGCCACTGATCCAAGAGCAATTTGATAATTCTCTACAAGGGTTGCTGACAGAAACGGACATTGCGTTCGGCTCTAAATAAGTAGCACGCCACATACGTGCTATAAACCCCGGTAAACATTCAGCTTTGTATACAAAAAGGGCAAAAAGGCAGGGGTAAACGATTCTCTGCCTTCCCCGGCTATTGCCCATAGCAGGGCTACAACGCTGATGTTACTTAATAACATTAAATATTGTGTTAAGCCTGTTCTGACTCCAAAGTCAAATAATTGCTAAACATTTTCAATTCAAGAATATAAATCCCCAATAAAGGAGAGATAATTGATTACTTTTGCTAATAGCCTTCAAATCTGCAACATCTTTGCCCTGTCCACCGTCTTGCTGGTGATCTGGTCATTGCCCACACAAGCCGATCTACAAGCCACCAATAGCCGCGTCAGCGAGCTTGAGCTACGCCAGACAAACAGCCTTGTGTATTTGGAAGGACGGCATAACAGCCTAGAGGCGAAGGTGATTGACCTATCGAACAGCACAGATCGTCGCCTTGATCGTCTGGAAGCCCGCACCAAACAAAAATAGAATCGCAATTTACATAGCTTGAACGAACGTCCGAGCCTGTGTAATATGACTCCTAGCAATGTAAACGCAGTGTTAAGGAGCCTGAGCAATGGAAACCAAATCCCCGATCCAAGTGATTGCCTACCTTCGAGTATCGACAAAGGCTCAAGGGGAATCCGGCTTAGGTTTAGAAGCTCAACGCCAATACATCGAGACGGCAGCAGCGCAGCAAGGATGGGAAGTGGTTGCTGAATACATCGACGTTAACGTGTCTGGCTGTGTGCATCCTCTTGACCGTCCAGAAGGCTTTAAAGCATTCGCACACAAGCTACCGGTAGTGGTTGCCAAGCTCGACCGTCTGAGCCGGGACGTTGAACACATAGCGGGCCTGATGAAGCGTGCTGACTTCAAAGTCGCCACCATGCCGAACGCCAATACCATTCAGCTTCATTTGTTCGCCATGCTTGCTGAGCAGGAACGAGAGTTCATCAGCCAACGCACCAAGGACGCTCTGAAAAGCCTTGCTAAGCGTGCAAAAGCTGGGGAAGCGGTAGCCATTGAGAAGGTAGAACGTCGCTCAGAAGCTCTTGCCAAAGGCCGTACAAAGGTCAATCAATCCAAAGGCGGGGAGTCAACCAAGGCCAAGGCCGAAGCGTTCGCTGAAAGCATCCGTGACACTGTAGAACTGTGCATCCTTCGTGGCACCAAGACACTTGCTGGCGTTGCCGAATGCTTGAATACCAAGGGAGTGACAACCGCTAAGGGTGGGCAATGGTCCCCTGTGCAGGTCAGTCGAGTGATGCAGAAGCTTGCTTTGACCTTCTGACAGCCTCCCTCAGCCCTGCTTTATGGTGGGGCTTCCTGCATTCGCTCAAATCCCTTCAGGAATGCCCCTTAGAGCGTCGCTGAGCACGCTAGAACGTGCGTTCTCTTCGTTTCCCTTGCGTGTTATGTCTTCGCTCAAGCGCTCAACAGCGCTCACTGTAGCCCTACGCCCAATATTTTAAATTCGTGTGATTGTTCAAAAAGTAATCAGCGGGCGCGAGTTAAGCCGGTCATATCCCGAGCGGGGAATCTCAGCAAACGTTCTGCATATAGGAGAGGAAACAGGGGATGTGATATTTGCTAGGAAGATATTTGCTAGCGAATATCCTCCCCCACACCTGTGCAAAGCATGGGGTCTGTCTGGCGGGGGGGGTTAGGGTAAGTCGAGCTTGCGGGGCTTATCGAGACGGCGATTCAGTGTGTATTCATCCCGATTTAGAAGCACCTCGGGAAACTCGCGAATGTGAAGATCAATCGGTCCAATCAGCTCCGTCTCAGGTGTGGCGAAGCCATTGATATTGCCGTACCAACCATTCGGGGTTTTCAGTATCAGCTCCGACTCTGCTTCGCCTATCGCTCGAAACACAAGCCATGTAGCCATGAAGCGCCAACCTTCTTCTGACTCGACATTCTCAACCCTCGCACGAACCTCGGTGCTGCCTTCCTTAGTCTCACCGCCTACAGCGTAGGTAAAGTGAATGGTCACTGTGTGCTGTGTCATGCAATGCCCTCCTTGTGTGATATTTCTTTGATATCACGCAGATACCAAAAAGCCAACCGCACCTTAGGGACAGATAAAAATTGAGGTATGGTTTGGATAGATATTGGATAGAACAGAAAAGAAAAAGCCCCGTAACTCATTGAATTACAGGGCTTTTTTAATAGTGGCGGAGAGATAGGGATTTGAACCCTAGGAACAGTTGCCTGTTCAACGGATTTCGAATCCGTCCCGTTCGGCCACTCCGGCATCTCTCCAGCGGCGCGCATGATATCAGTTCATGCGCTTTTGTCGAACCCTACCGCAGGCTTTTTTGCCCGTTTTTCAGCTTATTACAGCTACAAGGCGTTCTGCAGGCTCTCGCATCAGAGCGTGAGACGGGTCAGAGCTTCGCGGTACTTATCGGCGGTTTTTTGTGCAACATCTGCAGGTATCGCAGGAGCAGGCGGCTCCTTGTTCCAGCCCGTGGACTCGAGCCAGTCACGCACGAACTGCTTATCGAAACTGGGTGGATTACTGCCTTCGCTGTAACTATCTGCAGGCCAGAAACGGCTAGAGTCGGGGGTCAGGACTTCGTCCATGAGAGTTAGGGTGCCGTTTTCATCGAGACCGAACTCGAATTTGGTGTCAGCGATGATGATGCCTCGAGTTGCCGCGTATTCCACGGCAGCACTGTAGAGCGCGATGGATACGTCACGCACCTGCTCAGCCAACTCCTTGCCGATGATGGCCTCGCATTGCTCGAAGGAGATGTTCTCATCATGATCACCCACCGCAGCCTTGGTCGAGGGGGTAAAGATCGGCGTCGGCAGCTTTTCCGCCTCCTTGAGGCCCGCGGGCAATTGAATGCCACAGACGGTGCCGCACTGTTGGTATTCCTTCCAGCCGGAGCCCACGATGTAGCCACGCACAATGGCCTCCACCGCTACCGGCTTGAGGCGCTTGGCAACCACCGCACGCCCTTCCACCAATGGCAGCTCGGCGGGGCTCACCACATCCTCGACCTTGTCGCCGGTAAAGTGGTTGGGCACTAGATGCTGAAGCTTGTCGAACCAGAAATTGGAGATGGCGGTAAGGATCTTGCCCTTCTCCGGGATCGGCTCAGCGAGGATCACATCGAACGCCGAGAGCCGGTCGGTAGCAACCATGAGCATGCGCCTGTCATCGATTTCGTAAAGGTCGCGAACCTTGCCCGAGTAGATTTTCTTCAGGCTGAGAGCACTTGGAATAGTCATGTCGATTCTCTGGATTCCGCTACGCTGCCGCAGCGGCAAGCCGTAAAAGAAGGTCTGTGATTAAACGAAACAGGCGAAACCGATGGTTTCGCCTGTTTCGGATCGCCGAACTGTCGAGACGATCAGCCCAGGCTGTCCTTGAGCATATTCAGCACGCGCCGCGCAACCTCAGCAGGCGCCACCGTGTCGAGGTCTTTATCGAGGGTGACCTGAACGTTGCCGCTCACTTCCATCACGCGCACCTGATAGCGCTCGGCACGGGCTTCGATTTCCTTACGACTCGGCGCACCGCCGAACAGCCGAGAGAAGAAGCCTGGCTTGTCATCCGGGTTCGCTGCGCCTTCGGCCAGGTTGATGTAGTACACGCCCAGGCTACGATCCAGATCTTCGACAAGGATGTCACTGGCGGCAAGTGCGCGACCAACACTGGACCAAGCGCGGTTAAAGTCAGTGTCGAGCTGCAACACGGGGCTGCCACTACCGGCTTCGCTGAGCGTCACCCGGCTCGGCGCGTCAAATGCGCGTTCAGCCAACAGTGAGGTGGAGCTGCCCTGCTCTGCACTGCTGGTCAAGCCGACCTGCAGCTCATCGAGCAGTACGCGATCAAGCTCGGCATTGACAGTTTTATCAGGCCAGCCAATGTCCGCGCTACTACCGGCTGGACGCTGGACGCTGAGCAGGAAGATTTCGCTGGTATCACGCTGGACACCCGGCTCTATGCGTACTCGAACACGGGTTTCGCCATCACCTAGACCCAGGTTGCGCACTAGGGCCGGGGACAGTTGGTCACGCGTCTGCCAGGCCGTGGTGAATTCACCCGTCTGCGGACGCTCTTCAGCAATCTGGAACCCGTTACTGACGAAGTACTGGCGTGCTGCGGTCCAGACTTGTGTTGGTGCACGGAGCGCAACCAGCCAGCGGGCATCTTCAGAAGTCTGAAGGCTGAACTCGCTGGTCTCCTCAACTACAACCAGCCGTTGCGGTCGCGGTACTTCATATTCACCGGTCGAGCGAGTGTCAGCGATATGCTGGGGAATCGGCAGCAATGGCTCGACCGAACGCAGTTCGACGCCGGCCGGAACCTGTATGGGCGCGACCTGATGCGCTTGCAGATAGTCGCTGCCACGGTCACGAAAATATCCTTCTTCGCCCCACAACCAGCCGCAGCCGCTGGTTCCGGAAATAATCAGGGCAAGGGTTGAGAGTCCGGCCAGTCGCTTCATGCGTGTTCCTTCATTATTAAAACCGGTACACCGGAATGGTCAGGCCAGCACACCCGTCTGCCGCATGGCCTGACGCAGAGGGTCGTGGCAACGCTGGCTGAGCCAGGTCAGGGGGAGGCGAATGCCGTCAGGGATCAGACCCATTTCATGCAGCGCCCACTTGACCGGTATCGGGTTGGCTTCGATGAACAGAGCCTGGTGCAGCGGCATCAGACTGGCATTGATCGCACGCGCCTTTTCCGCGTCACCGGCGAGCGCGGCGATGCATAGATCACTCATGGCACGGGGCGCGACGTTGGCGGTGACAGAGATATTGCCCTTGCCGCCCATCAGAATCAGTTCCACTGCAGTGGCATCATCACCAGAGTAGACAAGAAAATCCTTGGCGACCCGATCAAGCACTTCCTGGCCGCGCTTGAGGTCGCCGGTAGCTTCCTTGATGCCGATAATGTTCGGCACCTTGGACAGCCGCTCCACTGTTTCGGGCAGCATGTCGCAGGCGGTGCGCCCCGGTACGTTATAGAGGATCTGCGGAATGGCCACAGCCTCGGCAATGTGACGGAAGTGCAGGTACAGGCCTTCCTGGGTCGGCTTGTTGTAATACGGGGTAACTAGCAGGCAGGCATCGGCACCTACGGCTTTGGCCTGCTCAGTCAGTTCAAGCGCCTCGCGGGTGGAGTTGGCGCCCGTGCCGGCAATCACCGGGATACGACCATTTACCTGATCGACCACGCGACGGATCACTTCGATGTTTTCACTGTAATCGAGGGTCGCCGATTCGCCCGAGGTCCCGACCGCCACGATTGCATCGGTGCCTTCCTGCAAATGGAAGTCCACCAGCTTGCTCAGGCTGTCCCAATCGAGGCCGCCCTGCGCATCCATGGGGGTGACCAGTGCCACCATACTGCCCGCAATCATGCAACCGCTCCTGCCGGAAAAAGAGAGGCGTAATGGTACAAGGCTCCTTTACGCTTTGCGAGTATGCCGAAGGCATCTAGAGCAATGAAAATACCGCGCGGATTGATACCACCAGGCCCGCATTATCGATGTGGATTTCCCTCTTACAGTGCTTTTCGCTACCCTTACCCGTTTTCGGCTTGGCTGGCCGCCCGATTCATTACCGCCAGGAATGCTGCATGTCCACCCCTCCAGTACCCCGCGAACAGTTTCTCGTCATCAGCGCCTTGGGCCGCAATCCAATGGAGCTCACCAATGTGCTTTGCAGGGCCAGCAACGAGAACCGTTGCGCTGTAGTCAACACGCGCCTGACCCGGCACGGCGAATACTGTGCGCTGGCACTGGAAATCAGCGGGACGTGGGACGCTCTAGCGCGCATGGAAACAGCGCTGCCGGGCTTGGCGAAAAAGCATGACTTTATTGCCCAGATGGTACGCAGCGAGGCTCTGGAAGTCCGCCCACAAGCGCTGCCATACGTGGCCTACGTCAGCTCCGACTACCGTCCGGACATTCTCAATGAACTGTGTCAGTTCTTTCTCGACCATCGCGTCGAGCTGGAAAGTCTGACCTGCGATACTTACCAAGCGCCACAAACCGGCGGCACCATGCTCAACGCCACGCTGACCGTTACCCTGCCGGCAGGAACGCAGATTAGTTGGCTGCGCGACCAGTTCCTCGACTTCGCCGATGCGTTGAATCTGGATGCCCTGATCGAACCCTGGCGCCCGCAGAACCCATAAAGGAGTCCACATGTCCGTCGAGATCGATCGCCCACTCCCCGCTTTTGAGGCCCAAGCCACCAGCGACCAGCTGATCACACCGGAGGCCCTACAGGGCAAGCAGGTGGTGTTCTATTTCTACCCCAAGGACAACACGCCGGGTTGCACCACTCAAGGCCAGGAGTTCCGTGATCTGCACGAGGCATTCGCAGCAGCCAACACCCAGGTGTTCGGCGTTTCACGCGACAGCTTGAAAACCCACGAGAACTTCAAGACCAAGCATGGCTTTCCCTTCGAGCTCATTTCCGACAAGGATGAGCAGCTCTGCCAGCTGTTCGACGTCATCAAGCTGAAGAAGCTGTATGGCAAGGAATACATGGGCATCGAGCGCAGCACCTTTTTGATCGACAGTGCCGGCATTCTTCGCCAGCAATGGCGGGGCATTAAGGTTCCAGGCCATGTCGAGACCGTACTACAGGCCGCCCAGGCCTTGAACCAGCAATAACAAACCGGGCCGGAAATCCGGCCCCTTGCCTGCTTCGACCATCCTTGCGCAGTCAATCAGGACTTGCGCAACCAATAGCGATAAACGCCCTCCTCCGCCTCTTCATGCAGCAGCGCATGACCTGCAAGCCTGGCGAAACTATGGAAATCCCGTTGCGATCCCGGATCGGTTGCCGTCACCTTCAATACCTCACCACTGCCCAGCCCGTTGAGCGCCAGCTTGGCCTTGAGTAAAGGCATGGGGCAGGCAAGTCCGCTGGCATCCAGTTCGGCGTCGTGGGCAGTGGCGCGCACACCCTGTTCAGTCATTGATCATCTCCTCGAAAGAGCTGCAGGATACCGAGCCTAAAGCAGCTCTGGCCAGTTACCCGAGCACAAGGCTACAGTAGCAATCCCCCGATTCGATGAGCCCACCTGGATGAATTTGCTGCGCCCCACCCTGCTGACACTCGCCGTCCTGATCGGGCAGCCGGCAATGGCCAACGATCTGCCCTCCCTGGGTGATTCCAGCTCGGGGATCGTCTCACCGGAGCAGGAGTATCAGTTGGGCCGCGCTTGGCTCAGTCTGTTGCGCGGCCAGGTCCCGCAGCTGTCCGACCCCCTGTTAAAGGACTACCTGGAGCGCAGCGTTTACCGCCTGGCCGAAACCAGCCAACTACAGGATCGGCGGCTGGAGTTTGTGCTGCTGAAAAGCCCCCAACTGAACGCATTCGCTGCACCTGGCGGCATTATTGGGGTTAATGGCGGACTGTTCATTCATGCGCAAACCGAGGCCGAATATGCATCCGTGATGGCTCATGAGCTGGCGCACCTTTCCCAGCGCCACTTCGCTCGCGGGCTGGAAGCGCAGAAACGCATGCAGCTACCACTGATGGCCGCCATGCTGGCAGGCGTGGTCGCTGCAGCAGCAGGTGCTGGCGATGCTGGCATCGCTGCAATCGTCTCGACCCAGGCTGCCGCGATCCAGGCGCAAAGACGCTTCTCTCGCCAGAATGAACAGGAAGCCGATCGTATCGGCATCGTTAATCTTGAACGGGCCGGCTATGACCCGCGCGCAATGCCGGATATGTTCGGTCGCCTGATGCGCCAGTATCGCTACGACCAGAAACCACCTGAATTTCTGCTGACCCACCCGGTCAGCGAGTCGCGCATCGCCGACACCCGCAACCGCGCCGAGCAATATCCCCAGAGCGGCGTGCAGGACAGCCTGCGTTATCAACTGATGCGCGCGCGCGTCAGCTTGAGGTTCGAGAGTACACCTGGCCTCAGCGCCAAACGTTTTCGCGCCATGCTCGAGGAGGACCAAAGCCTCGATTCCGCCCGCTACGGCTTGGCACTGGCGCAGATCCGAAGCGCTCAGCTGCAGGAGGCAGCAGTCACGCTGCAGCCATTGCTGCTCAAAGCACCCGACGAAATGGCCTACAACCTGGCCCAGATTGAACTCGACATCACCGCAAACCGTATGGACGAAGCGGCTAGCCGCATCAAGCAGCTGCTCGCACTCTACCCCGGCAGCTATCCGGTACGGCAGGCGAACATCGACCTGTTGATCAAGCAAGGGCGTCTACAGGACGCTGAGAGCGAGCTGGACAAGCTGGTGGAAGCACGCCCAAGAGATCCTGATGTCTGGTACCAGGTATCGGAAGTGCGCGGTCTGACCGGCAATATCCTCGGCCTGCACCAGGCCCGCGCTGAGTTCTTCGCACTAGTGGGCGACTACACCCAAGCCATCGAGCAGCTGGACTTCGCCAAGCGGCGCGCCAGCAATTTCCAGATGTCTGCTCGAATCGATGCACGCCAGCAACAGCTGGCCGATGAGAAGCGCATGATCGAGGACA
This sequence comes from Stutzerimonas stutzeri, assembly GCA_002345575.1. Lineage (GTDB taxonomy): Bacteria > Pseudomonadota > Gammaproteobacteria > Pseudomonadales > Pseudomonadaceae > Stutzerimonas > Stutzerimonas stutzeri_S. Next base: position 325,470 of record DDVX01000019.1, on the reverse strand, counting down.
TGTTGCGCTGAGTCTTCAGCGCAACATGTCCCGTAGGCAAGTACAGTATCAGGCGTTGCCAGCCTGCCTGATACGCGCTGCCTTGGTGAAATCCAGCATGCGCTTGAGGGGTTTGACCGCTCGCGGAATTAACGCCGGATCAACCAGTATTTCATTGCTGCCCGTGCGCAGGCTTTGCAATGTGCGCTCAAGGGTGTTCATTGCCATCCAGGGGCAATGCGCACAACTGCGGCAGGTTGCGCCGCTGCCAGCCGTAGGCGCCTCGATAAAGGTTTTTTCGGGGCACAGCTGCTGCATCTTGTAGAAGATGCCGCGGTCGGTAGCGACGATGAAGGTCGAGTTAGGCAGCGTTTGCGCCGCCTTGATCAGCTGACTGGTGGAGCCTACTACATCGGCCAGCCCAATCACCGCTTCTGGGGACTCTGGATGCACCAGCACAGCTGCCTCGGGATACAGCGCCTTCATGTCTTCAAGCTGTTTCGACTTGAACTCCTCATGGACGATACAGGCGCCATCCCAAAGCAGCATGTCTACGCCAGTCTCGCGCTGCACATAACCACCAAGATGCTTGTCCGGCGCCCAGATGATCGCCTCGCCGTTATCCATCAGGCTCTCGACGATCTCCAGCGCACAGCTGGAGGTAACGACCCAGTCCGCCCGGGCCTTTACCGCAGCCGAGGTATTGGCATAGACCACTACCGTGCGCTCGGGATGCTGGTCGCAGAAGGCCGAGAACTCCTCGACCGGACAACCAAGATCCAGCGAACAGGTCGCCTCGAGTGTCGGCATCAATACGCGCTTTTCAGGGTTGAGGATTTTGGCGGTTTCACCCATGAACCTCACCCCGGCAACCACCACAGTCTGCGCCGGGTGCTCATTGCCGAAGCGCGCCATTTCCAGCGAGTCGGAGACACAGCCTCCGGTTTGCTCGGCCAATGCCTGAATTACCGGGTCGGTGTAGTAATGCGCCACGAGAACCGCATCTTGCCGTTTCAGCTCGGCAGCGATCTCGCCACACAGTTGCGCTTCCTGTTCAGGCGTCAACGGCACAGTCTGCCTGGCCGCCAGATGGGCCTGTACAAGAATGCGTTCGGGGATATGCGTCATGTTCACAGGTCCTGCAAGCACGTTATGGCATGAAGCGCCGAGTATAACCCGAGCAATGAAGTCGCTTTGGGCAGAGCATGCTGGGCTAGCGCCACGCTGCGTACTCTGTCCGATCAAGAGGGGCAGGAATACTAGCCGAAGCACTCCCAAAAGGGAAAGCGAGGCCGATGCCAGAGCGGTTTGACCGGTATTTTGAGCTAACAAGCGGCGCTCGGCGCTGCCCGCGTAAATCGGGGAAATTAAAAAAGCCGGACACCTTTCGGTATCCGGCTTCGCATCTCACTAGGAGAATATGGTGGGTCGTGTGGGATTCGAACCTACGACCAATTGGTTAAAAGCCAACTGCTCTACCAACTGAGCTAACGACCCGATGCGGAGCGCATGATACTGATTTGATTGACTAAATCAAAGTTTTTTTTGGAAAAATATCAATGATATCGAGTCGGGTCTTTGATGCCCGCCGCCTCGAAGCCAGCCATGCGCAAGCGACAGCTGTCGCACTTACCACAGGCGCGCCCCAGGTCATCAGCCTGATAGCAGGACACTGTCATCGCATAATCAACACCCAGGCGAACGCCCTCCTGAATGATCTGTGCTTTGCTGAGGTCCTGCAGTGGCGCGCGAATACTAAAACCCTGCCCCTCGACACCGGCCTTGGTAGCAAGATTGGCCAGCCGCTCAAACGCCTCTACAAACTCAGGGCGGCAGTCAGGGTAACCCGAATAGTCGACAGCATTCACGCCAATGAAAATATCACGGGCCCCCAACACTTCAGCCCAACCCAGCGCCAAGGAAAGGAACAGCGTATTGCGAGCCGGTACGTAAGTGACGGGAATTCCTTCAGCCAGCTCTTCGGGCACATCCATGCTGCTGTCAGTGAGCGCTGAGCCACCAATGCCGTTGAGATTCATGCCGATCACCTTGTGCTCGACCACACCCAACTGCTGGGCAACCTGTTCGGCGGCATACAGTTCTGCACGATGCCGCTGACCATAGTCGAAGCTCATGCTATAGCAGGCGTAACCCTGCGCTTTGGCCATGGCGACCACGGTCGCGGAATCCAGCCCGCCCGAGAGAAGGATTACAGCTTTCTTTTCAGTCATTGCAAATACCTTGGCTGTCAGCAATGGAGACCGGGCCTATCAATGCCCAGGAGCATCGTCCCAGAGAATCTTATGCAGCTGAAGCTGCATGCGTACCGGAAGATTGTCACTGATAATCCATTCAGCCAATGCGCGCGCATCAACCTGCCCGTAGCTAGGCGAGAACAGCACTTCACCCGCGCGCGCATCCAGTCGATACTCGATCAGCTTGGATACGGCCCAGTCATAGTCTTCCCGTGAGCAGATGACAAACTTCACCTGATCATTAGAGGTCAGCCAGTTGATGTTCTCGTAGAGATTGCGCCCTACTTCAGCCGAGCCCGGCGTTTTCAGATCGACAACCCGACTCACTCGCTCATCGACAGCAGAGATATCCAGCGCACCGCTGGTTTCAAGTGACACGTCATAACCCGCGTCACACAACTGCTGCAGCAACGACAAACACCCAGGCTGGGCAAGTGGCTCGCCGCCCGTAACGCAGATGTAGCGAGGATTGAAAGATGCGACGCGCTCCAGAATGGCCTCGAGCGACATAATCTCGCCGCCGCTGAATGCGTAAGCGGAATCACAATATTGACAGCGCAGGGGACAGCCGGTCAGGCGAACGAACACTGTGGGCAACCCACTGGTGCGCGCTTCCCCCTGCAACGAGTAGAAAATCTCGGTTATTCGCAGGGTATGGTGCATATCAGCCACGGGCGTAACGACTAAACAGGCCGTCCGCCTCCGTTGCGGGTAAAAGGGGCAGCGATTCTAACGAAAAAACCCGCTGTTGGGCGGGTTTGTCAGTCATGCCGCTGATTATCGATTCAATTGACGCTGCGCCAGTTGTGCAGCCGAGCTGTTGGGATAGTCGGTAATAACCTGGCGAAAAATGCCGTGGGCCTTGTCACGGTTACCTAATCGCAACTCAACATCAGCCAGCTTATACAACGAATCCGGCACCTTGCTGTGTTGCGGGTAGACCTGGCTGACCTTGGCGAAAGCCTGGCCGGCACCCTGTAAATCGCCATTGGCAAGATTCACTTCACCCAGCCAGTATTGGGCATTGCCGGCGTAGACGCTTCTAGGATACTTGCGCAGAAACGCGGCAAAGGCCTGACTGGCCTTGTCGAAATCCTTGGCCTTGATCAGATCAAAGGCAGCATCGTAATACAGCTTTTCCTTTTCAGGGTCGGCACTTGCCTCCCCCTGCGCCGGAGCACTCGCAGGTGCCTGCACTGCTCCGCCGACGTTATTGGCGTCAGCGGCTGAAGAATTCTGACCGACCGCTCCACCTGACGCACCCTGCGACAAGCGACGATCCAGATCTTGGTAACGCTCCAGCCCTTCTTGTTGCAGGCGCTGGATATCATTCTGTTGCACTTCGAGCATGCCGCGCAGTTGCGCGATCTCTTCCTGCATCTGCTGCAGTTGAACAAAGAGCATGCCCTGCGCCGAAGACGGAGCAACCGCTCCGCCTCCAGCATAGGCACCGCTTGTATCCTCGCCTGCAGAATAACCAGACCCAGGCGCAGCACTTCCGCTGCGCGAGTCATATTCCACAATCGGAACCTGAGCTGCCGCAGTAAGCGGAAGCCCAAATGCGAACAGCATCAGAACATAACGGTGCTTGAGCATGGCTTGTTACTTGCGCAGCTCTACACGGCGGTTCTGGGACCAGGACTGCTCGTCGTTACCCATCGCAACCGGACGTTCTTCGCCGTAAGAAACCAGTTCCAGCTGTGCAGGAGACACGCCCTGCAGAACCAGGTAGCGCTGAACAGCCTTGGAACGACGCTCGCCCAGAGCCATGTTGTACTCACGGGTACCACGCTCGTCGGTGTGGCCTTCCAGCACAACACGGTTACCAGCGGACTGCAGGTCCTTGGCATGAACGTCCAGAGCGCGCATGGCTTCCGGCTTCAGGTCGGAGCTGTCGTACTCGAAGTAGAAGGTAGTGATGGCGCGCAGAGCAGCTTCTTCGCTCATGCTGCCGTCAACTGCACCGCTATCAGCACCGTAACCAGCGTTCGGATCGATGGCAGTGGAGCCTTCGCCTGAGTCGTCGCCACCCTTGGACGAACAACCAACAGCAACAGCCATAGCCAGCGCCAGAGCAGCAAACTTACCGAATTTCAGCATTTCCATGTGTAACAACCCCAGTGTGTTTATTAGTTAGGTTAAAGCGTTGATACCGCATCAGTTCAGGTAAGGGGACCACGATGGCTCACGGACTTCGCCTTGAGCAGTAGGAAGCGGGAGCCTAACTCGACCATTGATGGATACGAGCATCAAGACTCCCCGGCCCTGCTGGCGGGTCGCGTAGATTAGCATAGTGCCATTAGGCGCAACAGTGGGTGACTCATCTAAACTTGTATCAGAGAGTAGCCGCAAATTGCCGCGCTGCAGGTCCTGTGCCGCCACCTTGAAATTGGTATAGCCCTCCTGGCGATGAATCATGACCAGAGTCTTTTCATCTGCTGACAGCTTGGGATTGGCGTTGTAATTACCTACAAACGTCACTCGCTCGGCATTATTGCCACCCAGGCTCTGCTTGTAGATCTGTGGCTTGCCGGCGCGGTCAGAGGTGAAATAAATGGTCTGGCCATCAGCCCCCCAGAAAGGCTCCGTGTCGATGGCGTAGTGATTGGTCAGCCGCTGCAGCTGACGTGAATTCAAATCCATCATATAGACTTCCGGGTTGCCGTCCTTGGACAGCACAAAAGCCAGACGGTTGCCATCAGGTGAAAACGCTGGCGCACCATTAAGCCCCTCGAAGTTGGTGACCTGCTCACGGCGACCGGTATCGATGTGTTGAATGAAGATGCGCGGACGCTTCTGCTCGAACGATACATAGGCAATGCGGCGACCGTCCGGCGAATAGCGCGGCGACAGGATCGGCTCGCGCGACTGCAGCAGCGTCACGGCACGGGCGCCGTCGTAGTCTGAGCGCTGCAGGGTGTAGCGGGTATTGGCAGTACCGAGACGCTCTGCGGTGACATAGAGCAGGCGCGTGGAGAATGCACCCTTGATGCCGGTAAGCTTCTCGAACGCCTGATCCGCGGCAAAGTGTGCCATGTCGCGAATCTGGTCTGGGGCACCACCTACCGTGCCGTTCATGACCTGCTGCTCGGTGGTGACGTTGAAGACTTCGTAGCGAATCTGCAACTTGCCTGCAGATGGCTCGATATTGCCGACAATCACGTACTGTGCACCTAGAGCCTTCCAGTCACGAAAAATGATCTCGCTGCCACGCGTCGGCAGGCTGATCATGTTCTGCTTGGGGATGGGCTGGAATACGCCGGTGTTGCGCATGTCGTTACCGATTATTTCAGCCATGTCGTCCGGTAGCACGCTGCCACCCTGCCAGCCGAAAGGCACGACGGCGATGGGAATCGCACGGTCAGTTCCACTGGTAACCACGATGTTCTTTTCCTGAGCAATGGCATTGCCCATTACCAACAGGGAAAGGACGATAAAACTTCGAAGGTAGTTGATCACAACGCAAGATCCTCAGGCGTAAATGTCATCGTGAACGAGCGGTACGGCTGAAAATCCTGCGCAGACAAACCCTGCATCTCGGTCAGCCGACCAATATTCTTTACCGCAGCCACTGCGGAATTGTCGAACGGCGAATCACCGCTCGACCGGGAAACATTTACCGCCGTGATGGTGCCATCCGGCAGCATATTCACCCGCAGAGTCACCGACATGTTGTTGCGTGCCGACGGAGGTCGGGTCCATCCCTGCGCGGCTCGCATACGGATGAGGTCGTCGAAATCACCGGCCACCTGACTACCCTGGGTATCAGCCATGGCTTGCTGACGCTGAGTATCCTCGGCAAGCAATTCGGCAAGCGCCTGGGCCTTCTTGTCTTCCGCGGCTTTGCGCGCCGCCTCAGCGGCTGCTTTTTTCTTGGCCTCTTCTACCGCCTTTTTCTTCGCAGCTTCGGCAGCGGCTTTCTTCTTCGCCTCCTCGGCAGACTTTTTCTTAGCCGCTTCCTCGGCAGCTTTCTTCTTGGCTGCTTCGTCGGCGGCCTTTTTCCGGGCGATTTCTGCTTGTCGCTTCTGCTCGGCTACTTTCTGTGCTTCTTCAGCTTTCTTCGTATCAGCAGTCTTTTTCGCCGCAGCCACCTTCTCTGCTTCGGCCTTTCGAGCATCCTCGACCTTCTTTTGTTCCGCAACCGCTGCCTGCTTTTCCTGCTCAACCTTGCGCTGTTCCAGCTGCTCAGCCTCATACTGCTTGGCCGCCGTCTTCTCCGCTTCACCAGCAATCTTCTGATTGGTTTGTGTGGTGGCCTGACTCTGCGACTTGAGCTGATACAGGGTCGCCTGAACAATCGGCTTAGAGGGCGGCAGCTTCGGTGTCATGGCGAAGCTGACGAACAATGTCCCAAAAATAATGACGTGCAGGCCCACCGCCAGAATGGTCGGCCAGTAATAGCTCTCCGAGCGCGAACGTTCAGGCTGTTGCATCAAGGCGCCTCGGTAATCAGGCCGACGTTACCGACACCCGCTTCCTGCAGCCCACCCATGGCGGCCATGACCGATCCATAGTCCACAGCTTTGTCGCCGCGCACAAACACCTGCACCTGCTTACCTTGGCTGCGGTTCTGGTTCATGATCGCCGTGACCGCCTTGGTCATTTCCTCCAGCGTCAGCGCCTGATCCTGCACCGTTTCGGTGTCAACCTCGGTTCCCATGTTCCAGAAGTAGGTCTTGTCGGCCTTGATGGAAATAGTCAGCACCTGGGCATCGTTATCCTGTGGCAGCACTTCGCTGCTGACCTGAGGCAGATCAACCTTGACGCCCTGATTGAGCATGGGCGCAGTCACCATGAAAATCACTAGCAGCACCAGCATCACATCGATGTAGGGCACCACGTTCATTTCGGAAACCGGCTTGCGTCTATTACGAATTCTGGCCATGGCTTGTGGCCTCAATCTTCGGTGGTGTGAACTTTGCGATGGAGAATCGCCTGGAACTCATCGGCGAATGTGTAGTAGCGAGCGATGAGCATCTCGCTCCGCGCAGCGAAGCGGTTGTAGGCAATAACGGCCGGAATGGCTGCGAACAGGCCGATGGCCGTAGCGATCAGAGCCTCAGCAATGCCCGGCGCGACAGTGGCCAATGTAGCCTGCTGCACCTGAGCCAGACCCCGGAAGGAGTTCATGATGCCCCAGACCGTTCCGAACAGACCGATATAGGGACTGGTGGAGCCAACTGTGGCCAGGAACGGCAAGCTTTGCTCGAGCTTTTCTTCTTCACGAGAGATGGCAACGCGCATGGCCCGGTTAACCGCATCCATCACCGCATCGGGATCCACGCCCGGCTGCTGGCGCAGTCGGGAAAACTCCTTGAAACCTGCGCGGAAGATCTGCTCGACGCCCGAATCCGGATCTGGATTGCTCCCGGCCTGACGGTACAGTTTGGACAGGTCGATACCCGACCAGAAACGCTCTTCGAAAGTGTCCAGCGCACGCTTGGCGGCGCGCAGCATATTGCCGCGCTGGAAGATGATGATCCAGGACATCACCGAAGCCGCCACCAGGATCAGCATTACCAGCTGAACTACAAAGCTGGCGTTGCTGATCAGGCTCCACATGGACATATGATCGACGTTGGGTTCCACGCTTACTCTCCTGCAGGGGGTAGACCCGCCCCAGCGAAGGCTGAACGCAGCGCTTCGGGAATGGGACGGGGTTTCAAACTCTCGGCGCGTACACAGGCCACCAGAAACTGCCCCTCGCAGAGCAGCAGATTATCCTTAGCACGCCTCACCTGCTGCCTGAAACGCAGGCTGGCGCGTTTTATTTCAGCCACCTCGGCGGTTACCAGCAACTCATCGTCCAGTCGCGCCGGAGCGTGATAACGCGCCTCGCTGGAGTGAACGACGAACAGCAGGTCTTCACCCGCCAGCTGCGACTGGGCAAAACCCAGACTGCGCAACCGTTCGGTACGGGCCCGCTCCATGAATTTGAGGTAGTTGACGTAATAAACGATGCCGCCTGCATCGGTATCTTCGTAATAGACACGACAACGATGGGTAAACGGCTGAACAGGTGATTCCGCGCGCATACTAGTGCCAGACACAGCAAATTCCAATTGGCTGAAACAAGAATATTTTCGTCACATTGTGTCCCCGCCGAAGAGATCCGCTACTGGCGAATCGCCCATCCTTTTCGGCAGGTTAAGGCCGAAGTGCAGATAGGCATGACGGGTGACTACGCGCCCGCGCGGCGTACGCATGATGTAGCCCTGCTGGATCAGATAGGGCTCAAGAACATCCTCAATGGTGTGGCGCTCTTCACTGATGGCCGCGGCCAGGCTGTCGATGCCAACCGGGCCGCCATCAAACTTCTCGATCAGAGTCAGCAGCAGTCGCCGGTCTTGGTGATCCAGGCCGCGCTCATCCACATCGAGCATGTTCAAAGCCAGATCAGCGGTGGCCCGGGTAATCTCGCCATTGGCTCGCACTTCGGCAAAGTCGCGCACTCGTCGTAACAACCTGTTGGCGATACGCGGCGTGCCACGCGCTCGACGAGCGATCTCAAACGCTCCCTCAGCCTCGATGGGCAAACCGAGAATGCCTGCGGAGCGGGTGACGATGGTGGCCAGATCGGGAGTCGAATAGAACTCCAGGCGTTGCACAATGCCAAAGCGATCTCGCAACGGGTTGGTCAGCATGCCTGCGCGGGTGGTGGCACCGACCAAGGTAAAGGGTGGCAAATCGAGCTTGATCGAGCGTGCCGCCGGCCCCTCACCGATCATGATATCCAGCTGGAAATCCTCCATCGCCGGATACAGCACCTCCTCGACGATGGGCGACAGCCGATGTATCTCATCGACAAAGAGCACATCACCCTCTTCCAGATTGGTCAGCAGCGCGGCGAGATCACCGGGCCGCTCCAGCACTGGGCCAGACGTGCTCTTGATTGAAACGCCCATTTCCTGGGCCAGGATATTGGCCAGGGTGGTTTTGCCCAGACCGGGAGGCCCGAAGATCAGAGTGTGATCGAGCGCTTCATTACGCCCACGTGCGGCGCGGATAAAAAGGTCCATCTGCTCGCGCACTGCGGGCTGGCCGATGTATTCAGCCAGACTCAGAGGGCGAATGGCTCGGTCGAGTTGCTCATCACGGTCACGACCGGTAGCGGTAATCAGACGATCGGCTTCGATCATGGGCTTACACCATTCCCTTGAGGGCACGGCGGATCAGATCTTCACTGCTCAAATCGTCTTCCTGCACGGCGGATACGGCACGGCTGGCCTCTTGTGGTTTGAAGCCAAGGGAAATCAGCGCGCTGACCGCATCATTCTCGGCGCTTGAGACTGCCATGTTCGCGTGAGGTTCAACCACTAATGGCGCAATGGACGGCATGCTTTCCCACGCCTTGAAGCGCCCCTTCAGCTCGACCAGCAAACGCTCGGCGGTTTTCTTGCCCACACCTGGAATCTTCACCAGCACGGAGGTGTCCTGCGCCTGAACGCAACGAACCAGCTCATCCACTTCAAGCCCGGACATCAGTGCCAATGCCAGCTTCGGGCCAACGCCATTGAGACGGATCAGCTCACGAAACAGCTCACGATCGCGTTTTTCGGCAAAGCCATACAGCAGCTGGGCATCCTCGCGCACCACCAGATGTGTATGCAACGTAACCGGCTCCCCCACTGCGGGCAGACGGTAAAGAGTGGTCATCGGCACTTCAACTTCATAGCCGACGCCATTCACATCCAGTATCAGATGCGGAGGTTGTTTCTCCGCCAGGGTGCCGCGCAAACGTCCAATCACGGTATTTCATCCTCTCTGGGCTGACTGATTGACTCAGTCAGCCTGATCTTCCTGACAACTCGCTTCGCTACGTGCGCATCACAAACGCAATCGCCCGGCCCTACGCTTGGCGCCGGCCAGACCGTGGGGAATCAGGCTCTGACGATGATGGGCATGGCACAGGGCAATCGCCAGCGCATCGGACGCATCGATCTGCGGCTTCTTCACCAGTTTCAACAGGTGCATCACCATCATCTGCACCTGCTCCTTGTCGGCGCCACCCGTTCCGGCAATCGCTTGCTTAACCTGGGTTGCGGTGTATTCAGCGATCTCCAATCCTTGCTCGGCGGCAGCCACAATCGCTGCGCCACGAGCCTGTCCAAGCTTGAGTGCGGAATCAGCATTACGCGCCATGAACACCTGTTCGATACCCATGGTCACCGGACCATGTAGGCGAATCACCTCGCTCACACCAGCGAACACAGCACGCAACCGATCAGGCAACTCACCGCTTCCAGTACGAATGCAACCGGATGCCACATATTCGCAGCTACGGCCGGTATCACGCACCACACCGTAACCCGTGATTCGCGAGCCGGGGTCTATACCAAGGATGAGTGTCATGCGCTTGCCGTACTGTCTATTTATCCAGCGGCAAGTATAGGGAGCTCGCAACACGGCGGCTAGCCGCATAACGCGCTCGCCACAGAATCTGTAGGGTCGCACTTGCCGCCTTCTAGAGCCTTGGCCGAATAAATTCAGCCCTACAGAGCGGAAAACAAAAAGCCGGAAGCACCTGCATGCTTCCGGCTTCGGCTTTCCAGCGAAGCGTCAGTCCAACTGTTCCAGGATCTCGTCCGAGATCTCCGCGTTGTGGTAGACGTTCTGCACGTCGTCCAGATCTTCCAGCGCATCGATCAGGCGTAGCACCTTCTGTGCAGTTTCGACATCGGTGAGCGGCGCGGCGATGGAGGGGATCATGGCGATTTCGGCTTCTTCGCCCTTGAAGCCCGCAGCGCTTAGCGCTTCGTTGACGGCGTGAAAGTCGGCGAAGCTGGTGGAAACCAGTGCCGACCCGTCATCACCCATTTCTACATCGTCGGCGCCCGCCTCCAGTGCCGCTTCCATCAGCGCATCTTCATCCACGCCAGCGGCAAAGCTGATCTGACCTCTGCGGTCGAACATGTAGGCCACGGAACCATCAGTCCCCAGGTTACCGCCGTGCTTGCTGAAGGCATGGCGCACTTCGGCAGCAGTGCGATTGCGGTTGTCGGTCATGGTCTCGACGATGATAGCCACACCGCTAGGCGCATAACCTTCGTAGCTCAGCTCGACCATGTTGTCGGCTTCGTTGGTGCCGGCGCCGCGCGCGATGGCGCGGTCGATCACATCACGCGTCATGTTGGCGACCAGCGCCTTGTCCACGGCCAGACGTAAGCGCGGGTTATCCGCCGGTATCGGGCCGCTCTTGGCGGCAACGGTCAACTCACGAATGATCTTGGTGAAAATCTTGCCGCGCTTGGCGTCCTGGCGCCCCTTGCGGTGCTTGATGTTGGCCCATTTGGAATGACCAGCCATAACTGCCTCCCTCTTGATCAACTTTTCTTCGCAGGCCATTGAAAAACTACCTGCTAGCTGTAACGCAGAAGCCCAGGTTTCCCTGGGCTCCGGCTTAGCCGTTATTCGGCTTTCGGCTGCTCGCGCAGGCGAATATGCAACTCACGCAGTGCCTTGGCATCCACCGCACCCGGCGCCTGGGTCATGACGTCCGCTGCGCTCTGGGTTTTAGGGAAGGCGATGACCTCGCGAATCGATTGCGCACCCGTCATCAGCATCACCAAACGATCCAGGCCGAAGGCCAGGCCGCCATGTGGCGGCGCACCGTATTTCAGTGCATCGAGCAGGAAGCCAAACTTCTCGTTCTGCTCCGCCTCCTCAATGCCGAGGATACGGAACACGGTCTGCTGCATGTCCTTGCGGTGAATACGGATGGAGCCACCGCCTAGCTCGGTTCCGTTGAGCACCATGTCGTAGGCTCGCGACAGCGCGCCAGCCGGATTGGCTTCCAGCTCTTCTGGGCTGCACTTGGGCGCAGTGAAAGGATGGTGCAGCGCCGACAACGAACCGTCGTCATTCTCTTCGAACATCGGGAAATCAACGACCCACATCGGCGCCCACTCACAGGTCAGCAGGTTCAAGTCATGACCCAGCTTGATGCGCAGTGCACCCAATGCCTCGGAAACGATCTTGGCCTTGTCCGCACCGAAGAAAACGATATCGCCATCGACCGCACCGACGCGATCAAGAATCGCGTTGAGGTTGGCTTCCGGGATGTTCTTGACGATAGGTGACTGAAGACCCTCGACGCCCTTGGCGCGCTCGTTGACCTTAATATAGGCTAGGCCCTTGGCGCCGTAGATACCGACAAACTTGGTGTAGTCGTCGATCTGCTTGCGCGGCATGCTCGCCCCGCCTGGCACCCGCAGCGCGGCGACGCGGCATTTGGCATCGTTGGCAGGGCCGGCAAAGACCTTGAACTCAACATCTTTGAGCTGATCTTCGACGTCGACCAGTTCCAGGGGAATACGCAGATCCGGCTTGTCCGAGCCATAGCGGCGCATGGCCTCTTCGAACGGCATGTGCGGGAATTCGCCAAACTCGACGCCCAACACTTCCTTGAACAGCTTGCGCACCATACCTTCGGTGATGCCGATGATGTCGGATTCGTCGAGGAAGCTGGTCTCAATGTCGATCTGAGTGAATTCCGGCTGGCGATCGGCACGCAGGTCTTCGTCGCGAAAGCACTTGGCGATCTGATAGTAGCGATCGAAGCCGGCGACCATTAGCAGCTGCTTGAACAGCTGAGGCGACTGCGGCAATGCGAAGAAGCTGCCGGGATGGGTGCGGCTGGGTACCAGGTAGTCACGCGCGCCTTCCGGTGTCGCACGAGTCAAGATCGGGGTTTCTACATCGAGGAAACCGTTCTCGTCCAGGTAGCTACGGATGCTGGCTGTGATACGCGAGCGCAGCTTGAGCTTCTCGGCCATCTCGGGGCGGCGCAGGTCGATGAAGCGATAGCGCAGGCGGGTTTCTTCGCCCACATCGCTGTATTCATTGAGCGGGAACGGCGGCGTTTCCGCCTCGTTCAATACTTCCAGCTCGTAGCCCAGCACTTCGATGGCACCTGAGGCCATATTCGGGTTGCGCGCGCCTTCCGGGCGCAGACGCACCTTGCCGGTGATCTTGACTACATATTCGCTGCGCACCCGGTCGGCGGCAGCGAAGGTTTCGGCGCGATCGGGATCGAACACTACCTGGGCCATGCCTTCGCGGTCACGTACGTCGAGGAAAATGACCCCGCCGTGGTCGCGACGGCGGTGTACCCAACCGCAAAGAGTGATTTCCTGGCCGTCCAGGCTTTCGTTCAAGTGGCCGCAATAGTGGCTGCGCATCATGGTGGGGTTCGCTTCTCGTATCTTGAAAATTCATCGGGTCGCGCGACGTGCGACTGGGTACAGGACACCTCACAAGCATCCTGTCGAACCGCATCAATCGCCATACGGACCGATGCGGACAAGCGTGATCAAACACTGGCGTCTCCGCCTAAAAGCGGGTCGCCGGACACAAGCGCGAGATTATATCCACATAATCACTTCGACGCAGCCGCCGACGACAGCCTCAACTCGCCCATGGCACGCCCAAAGAAATGAAACCGATTCTCCCGAATGGCTTCCAAGGAACGAACCCGTCACGGATCGCATGCAGCGTTCCGTGTTTTCTGGCATAACTACCCACCACTTTCATCGATCAGGAGAACATCATGAAAATCGACATCGGTATCGCCGAGCAGGATCGCGCCGCCATCGCCGAAGGTCTGTCCCGCCTGCTGGCCGACACGTACACCCTGTATCTGAAGACCCACAATTTCCACTGGAACGTGACAGGCCCGATGTTCAATACGCTGCACACCATGTTCGAGACGCAATACACCGAACTGGCGCTGGCGGTGGATGACATTGCCGAGCGCATTCGCGCCTTGGGCTTCCCTGCTCCCGGCACCTACGCCGAATACGCCAAGCTGTCCTCTATCAAGGAGCAGGAAGGCGTCCCTACCGCCGACGAAATGATCAGACTCTTGGTAGAAGGCCAGGAAGCCGTGGTACGCACCGCACGCGGCATCTTCCCCTTGCTGGAAAAAGTCAGCGACGAGCCGACTGCCGATCTACTAACCCAGCGCATGCAGATTCACGAAAAAACTGCGTGGATGCTGCGTAGCCTGCTGGCTGCCTGAAGGCACGGCATCGTTCTGTTCACCCTGGGCAGTTGCGCAAGCAACTGTCCAGAGCCTCCGACAATCTCCTGATCCACGATACGAATTGCCTGCCTCCCTCCGAATCACTCCCGCCTCACCAAACACGCGATTTGAGCGGCGCTCACCTTTGCTGTTAAATACCCGCGCACCACAGCCGGGGCACTTCAAGCAGGCAAATGATTTTCTCGCTATCTGAATATTGCTTTGTCCGGCTCCTGTCGCTTTTCTATCGTGCTTATTCAACTGTGAGTCATAACAATGCTTAAGATCGTTCATGTATTGACGGGCGTTGCCGCCCTTGTGCTGTCATTTGTCCCCAGTCTCTCCGGCGGCTTGTCACCACTGGTTCAACCCGAAGCACTTTGTCTGTTGCTGCTTGGCCTGCTGAATGCACAGTTCGCTTGCTTCGCTCAGCCTTCTAATGATGTTCACAAGCGCCCGATCATGATTGCAGTGTCCGCTCTGCTGATTACCGCGGCCACAATTCAGGCGCTGATACTGCTGATCCCAATAGCCGCCATCGCAGGCCTGCCAGCAACGTTCGCGAGCTTGCTGCTGGCCTTTGTCGCTGTTGTATTGCATCTGGCCACCACCCAGGCCGGACAACCACGGCCAGCACGTCGCGCCTCGGCAGCAACAGCACGCACAAAAAGTGCACCCATGACTACTGCGGCTCCATCCGCCGGACGCGAGACCGGGACGGTCAAATGGTTCAACACTTCAAAGGGTTTCGGCTTTATCTCACGCGATAGCGGTGATGACGTATTCGTCCACTTTCGTGCCATTCGCGGCGACGGCCATCGCATCCTGGTGGAAGGCCAGCGCGTGGAGTTCACCATCATGATGCGCGACAAGGGATTGCAGGCCGAAGACGTGGTGGAGACCAGCCACTGAAAACTAGCTGCGTTGGCAATACTGCGTAAAAACAGGCTCGGCAAGCCGCTTGCGGCTAACGCGCTTTAGTGCGACCGAAGGGCGAACGAAGTGAGTACTGCTCATTTAGGCCACTAAACTCCGCGTCCTCGCCTGTTTCTGCCTTGCCTGCCTCACCTACGCATTCAATCGCACCCTCTGCGAACCTTCGCTGCAAAGTCTCAGTAATGCGGCGGAGGCGCTTCATCCCCCTCCATTCCGATATCGCCTTGCATGTCTTCCTGGCGCCTGGCCAACAGCTTCAGCTGGGCCTGCAGGCGATCAACAGCAGCCTGCTGCGCAACCAGCACATCATTCAGGGCCTGAATCGTATCGTCCTGAAAAGCCAGGCGCGTTTCGAGATCGGCGATACGCCGTTCCAGCTCCATCTCAAGACTCCGCAAAACGAAAATCATCGGTCAGCACAAGCCTGAGCTTCTGCCGAATAGCCTCGACCTGCTCATCAGTGTAGGGCCGCGCAGGCTGATGCCCCCATACCGGTGCCGGCCAGGCAGCATCATCCCGACGTCGGGCAATGACGTGCATATGAAGCTGGCTGACCATATTTCCAAGCGTTGCGACATTCATCTTGTCGGCACCGAAGGTATCTTTCAGCGTCTCGGCCAACGCTGTCGTCTCGCGCCAGAGCACTTGTTGATCGGCGCTATCGAGCTGAAACAGCTCGCTGACCTCTTCACGGCGCGGCACGAGAATGAACCAGGGATAGCTGGAATCATTCATCAATAGCAGCCTGCACAACGGAAAATCACCCAGCAACAGAGTGTCCTGCTCTAGGCGTGAATCAAGAACGAACATAACCGCACACTCCTGCTTCTATCTGGACATCGACGCAGTACCGAGACCGCGCTGTACTAATCGAATGAAGAATACTCCACCAAACGCCACAGCGGCTTGCACCAGATGCGCGCACAGATGGCCCAAAAACGCTTCGCTTTGGCGCAACCAGAGGATGGACGGCAGCCCGCGTAAGGTACAGAATCCATTTCTGCGAGTTTGTGCATGGTTATTGCTTTACGGTCAGTAAAGACTTAAATCGGAAGGGAGAAAGGAAGAAGCGTTGGGTTAAGCTTGCTGTCGCCGCTTTCCCCAGCTACACCATAGCTTTACGGAAACGTGTTCCTGCTCTGCCTGAGCTGCATCAGCAGAGCAAACAAGGATCGAAACCTAAGAGTAAAAATAAGATGCCTCTTTCCTCTCAGGAAGCAGGCGCCAGTTTGAAACCGAGGAGCAATCACAATGAGCGTGATGAAGTGGAGCGTCATCGCCCTGGCAGTCGCCGCGGGCACTTCCCAAATGGCTTTCGCCAGCCAGCAATCTGAATCCAAGGGTTTCGTCGAAGACGCGAAGCTAGATCTGTTGCTGCGTAATACTTACTGGAATCGGGATTACGCTGACGGGGTCAAGGACCGAAATACCTGGGCTCAAGGCTTTATTGCCACCTTCGAGTCAGGCTTTACCCAAGGCACAATCGGCGTGGGCGTCGATGCGTACGGCTTGCTGGGTGTGAAGTTGGATGGCGGCCAAGCCGACATGTTTCCTGGCGAGCGAAAGAACTGGGAAGACGACCTGTCCGAAGCAGGTGCAGCTGTCAAGCTCCGCTTCTCCAACACCACCGCCAAATACGGCAATCAGTTCGTCAACCTACCGGTAATCGCATCCGACGACTCTCGCCTGCTTCCGGAAGCCTTTACCGGCACATTGATTACTAGCAGCGAAATCGAAGGCCTGGAATTGAACGCAGGCCGGTTCACCGCCGACAGCCCAATGGGCTCGCCCGCACGTGATGACAATAATCTGAAAAGCCTCGATGTCTTCGGGGGCACGTATGCCTTCAATGACAACCTGAGCGCTTCTTTGTACTTCTCTGACGTCGAAGACACCTACGACAAGAAGTACGCCAACATCAATTACGTGATGCCGCTGACTGAAGATCAGTCGCTGACATTCGATTTCAACTATTACAGAACGGACGATATCGATCAGCGTTTCGCAGGTGAAACCGGCGGGAGCGTAGATGACAATACCATCTGGAGCCTGTCGGCCAAGTATGCAGTCGGCTCTCACGCCTTCATCATCGCCCACCAGCGCGTTTCGGGTGATACCGGTTACCTGTACGACAACGGTGACGGCGGCGGCGCGATCTGGGTTGCCAACTCCTTCCTTTCTGACTTCAACAACAAGGACGAAAGATCCTGGCAGGCAAGCTATGAGCTGGACTTCTCCGGCTATGGCATCCCTGGCCTGTTCTGGAAAACCGCCTACCTGCGCGGCGACAACATCGACGCAGAGTTCTATGGTGGCAGCGGCGAGGCTTCCGAGCGTGAAATCTTCAACCAGGTTTCCTACACCTTCCAAAGCGGTGCAGCGAAAGATCTGACCCTTCGTGCGCGTAACTCTATCCTGCGCACCAGCAACGACCTGAACAACGACTATCTGCCTGACACCAACGAATGGCGTCTGTACGCCATTTACCCCCTGAGCATCCTGTAACCCAAGCGTTTCAGGTTATTCAAAGCAAAACGGAGCCCGGCGAAAGCCGGGCTCTTTTGTTTCCAGTAACAACCCCAGCCAGCGCCTTGCCCATCCTGTACGGCGCCTCCCCTGCACCGTACAATGCTCCGCCAAATTCACGCTCTTGCAAGGACACATCGGCTCTCATGCGCACCAGTCAGTTCCTGCTTTCTACCCTGAAAGAAACTCCATCCGATGCCGTGGTCATCAGCCACCAGCTGATGTTGCGTGCCGGTATGATCCGCCGACTGGCCTCGGGCCTCTATACCTGGATGCCGATGGGCCTACGCGCGCTGCGCAAGGCCGAAGCCATCGTGCGCGACGAGATGAACAAAGCCGGCGCTCTGGAAGTACTGATGCCTGCCATCCAGCCTGCCGAACTCTGGCAGGAGTCCGGTCGCTGGGAGCAATACGGCCCCGAGCTGCTGCGCCTCAAGGATCGTCACGACCGCGAGTTCTGCGTCGGCCCGACCCACGAGGAAGTCATCACCGATCTGGCACGCAACGAGCTCAATAGCTACAAGCAGCTGCCGATCAACTTTTTCCAGATCCAGACCAAGTTCCGCGACGAGATTCGCCCGCGCTTCGGCCTGATGCGTGGCCGCGAGTTCCTGATGAAGGATGCCTACTCGTTCCACCTCGATCAGGATTCCCTGCAGCAGACCTATGACCGCATGCATCAGGCCTACTGCAATATCTTCACCCGTCTGGGTCTGAATTTCCGCCCGGTGCAGGCCGATACCGGCTCCATCGGCGGCACCGGTTCCCATGAGTTCCACGTACTGGCTGACTCAGGCGAGGACGATATAGCCTTCAGCGACAGCTCCGATTACGCCGCCAATATCGAGAAGGCCGAGGCAATCCCGCGCGAGACAGAGCGTGTCGCCGCCACCGAAGAACTGCGCCTGATCGATACGCCCGACACCCGCACCATCGCCGACCTGGTCGAGCAGTTCCAGCTCGCCATCGAGAAGACCATCAAGACACTGATCGTGCATGGCTCGGACGAAGGCAAGCTGGTAGCGCTGATCATCCGTGGCGATCACGAGCTGAATGAGATCAAGGCTGCCAATCTGGCCCAGGTAGCTAACCCACTGGTGTTCGCTTCTGACGCCGAAATTCGCACTGCCATCGGTGCCGGTCCTGGCTCGCTGGGCCCGCTGAACATGCCGCTCACCTGCATTATTGACCGCTCCGTGGCGCTGATGAGCGACTTTGCCGCCGGCGCAAACCAGGACGACAAGCACTATTTCGGCCTCAACTGGGAGCGCGATCTGCCCCTGCCGGAAATCGCTGATCTGCGTAATGTGGTAGCGGGCGACCCGAGCCCGGACGGCCAAGGCACGCTGGTGATCAAGCGTGGCATCGAGGTAGGGCATATTTTTCAACTCGGTACCAAGTACAGCGAAGCCATGAACTGCAGCGTCATGGGTGAGAACGGTAAGCCGGCAATCCTGACCATGGGTTGCTATGGCATCGGTGTCTCCCGCGTGGTCGCCGCTGCCATCGAGCAGAACTACGATGATCGTGGGATTCTCTGGCCGGACGCCCTAGCGCCGTTCCAGATCGCGCTGGTACCGATGAAGTATGAGAACGAAGCGGTTCGCGAGGCGACCGACAAGCTCTATGCTGAGCTCAGCGCCGCCGGCTTCGACGTTCTGCTCGATGACCGTGACAAGAAGACCAGTCCGGGCGTCAAATTCGCGGATATGGAGCTGGTTGGCATCCCGCATCGCATTGTCATTGGTGATCGCGGACTGGCTGAAGGCACCCTGGAATATAAGCATCGCCGCGATGCCCAGAGCCAGGCCATTGCTGCCGCCGACATCCTTGAGTTCATCAATTCGCGTGTCAATCGCTGACGGACATCATGCTCAACCGAAGTATTCTTGCTTCAACCAGCGCCACGCTATGCGTGGCGCTTCTGCTTGGCGGCTGCGCCAACCAGCTACCGCAACGTAGCGAGCATGAGGCTCGCACCGAGCGCAACTTGCTCGATCACAGCCTGCGCATCGAACTTGGCGAGCCCCTGCTGGAACTGCCGCAGCGACGCATCCGCGTGGTCGATCAAAAAACCTGGGAAGTCACTGATATCGAGGTGACCCGCCGATACGACCGTTACACGCCGTATCAGGCATGGCGCAAGCTTTACGAAATCCCGCTGGGCGCCGTGGCAGTGGTCGCTGGCGTGGGCGCCAATGTGCTCAACGTGGTCATGCTCGGCAAGCTGCCGGAAAGCGCTACCCGTGACTGGATCAATTACGGCTTTGCTGGGCTCAACCCCTTTATCAACGTTGAGTCCAATGGCCGCTCGCAACAAAACCTGGCCAGCCTGGAAGAACAGCGCCAGGAAGCACGGCTGGAATACTCCAGTTTGCCTTGGGCCGAGCGCCCGGTACGGGTCACGGCCGGCACTGAGGTGCATGAGCTGAACACTGATCGCAACGGCGTGTTGCGCCTGAACCTACTCGATGGCCCTTTCGCTGAGCAGGACATCAGCTTGGTCGGCAAACTGCTGCTGCAGGTCGAAGACCCACAAGACTCCACGCGCGCTGATGCCACCCTTCTGGTCAGCCGCAACCTGCGTGGCAAGCTTCTGGAAGCCCACGAGCTGATTTTCGATGACCTCGAAGGTGGCGATGTGAGCCAGTGGGCGCACCGCGTCAAGCGACTTTCGGAACTGGGGCTGGAAGAAGAAGCCAGTGAACTCGAACAGAGCCTGGTGGAGCTGACGCGCAACGATCCAGAGCTGCAGCAGGCGTTTCTGCGCAGTCTGCTGGATGAGGCCGGTCGCCAAGCCAGCGATCCTGGCGAAGATGACTGAGCATGATGAGGCTGCGCGTCTGTCTTTCGGTACTGCTGATTGCGCTCGTGCTGCCGGCTTCGGGGAATCTTCGCCAGGCGCCGGAGCCTGAACTGCGCGACCTGCTACAGAAAACCGTTGCCGAGGCTGAAAGCTTCCAGGATCGCTTCGATGCCGAAGTCTGGCTGGTAGACATGTCCACTCGGCTCAAGCGCTATCTACCTGATCCCCAGGAACGCCTTTCCGTGTTGCGCCTGGTTCATCAGGAAGCCAGCAAGGCCGGACTCAGGCCCGAACTGGTGCTGGCACTGATTCATGCCGAAAGTCATTTTGATCGCTTCGCCATTTCCAGCGTGGGCGCGCAAGGCATGATGCAGGTCATGCCCTTCTGGAAAGCCGAGCTCGGCCGCCCGCAGGACAACCTCACCGACAATGCGACCAATCTTCGCTACGGCTGCACCATTCTCAGCTACTACCTCAAACGCGAAAACGGTGATATCAACCGCGCCCTCGCCCGCTACAACGGCAGCCTCGGCCAGACCCGCTACCCAAACAAGGTCATCGGCTTCTGGCAGGACTTCTGGTACGTGAAGCCGTAAAAGGTCTTACAGACATGGCCTGTGAACAAGACCACCGTGGACTTACCTTCCCAGCTGCGCCAGTTGCTCCTGCAGCCCTTCAAGGGTCTGCTCACCTACCAACTGCTGACGCACCTTCCCTTCGGTGTCGATCAGATAGGTCACCGGCAGTACCGCGCTACGCGGCAGATCCAGGCGCTCCGCAGGGTCAAGGCTGAGCACACGGAATTCGATCCCCAGATCAGTCGACGCCGCCGCCAGCTCCTCCCCTTGCAGTCCGTCAAAATTGACACCCAGCACGGTGATGTCGCCGTGTGCATCATCCAGTGCATTCAATTCGGGAATCTCGGTGCGGCACGGGCCGCACCACTCCGCCCAGTAATTGATCACCAGCCATTGCCCGTCGAGTTGCTGCGAAGTCACCTGCGCCCCGTGCTGGTCCAGCCCCCAGTCCTCACTGCAACCGGCCAGCGCCAGGCAGGCCAACAGACCGAGTCCCATTAGGGATTTCTTGCTCATTCTTGACTCCTCGCGCTATCAAACTCAGGTTCAACTGCTGGCTCAGCCTGTAGCCAGACGGCAACACTACCTTCGAACAGTTTTGAGCGCTCTTCCTGTAAAGCCTCCAGCGCCTGACGCAAGGCCGGATACCAGGGTTCGTCTACCTGCTCGGGCAGCGCCTGCAAATCCGAAACTGGCCACGGATTACTCCTCAGCAGCTGATCAAAGCTGTAATGATGCAAATCTCGAGACATGACCCAGCCAGCCGCACCCGTGCGACAGACCAGGTGTTCGCGCTCGAAGAATTCCAATATCTCGTCCCATTCATCCTCGGGCAGCATCCAGCCGTTGCGATGGGCATCAGCGAGCCGCACTTCGCGCCCCGCCTGCTGATGCTGGAAGAAAATCCTCAGCAGCGCCAGCATCACCAGCAAGCGAGGCGCAGGCTGTCGCCGCCACTGCTGCGAAGACGACAGACCACAGACCAGTTCGGCGCCGAACAGCACGATCATCCACGACAGGTAGATCCAGAGCAGGAACAGCGGCACCGCGGCGAAGGCACCGTAGATCAGCTGATAGCTGGGAAAGTAACTGACGTACAGGCCAAATCCCTGCTTGGCAGCTTCGAACAATACCGAGGTGAATAGGCCGCCAGCCAGCGCATGGCGCAGCGGCACACGGGTATTGGGCACCGCAGCATAAATCAGCGTAAATGCGGCAATGCTCAGGAGCAGCGGCATCGCCTTGAGCATGGTGCCAGCGCCGAGCAGCGCATAGGGGCCGGACAGCAGCGACAACGAGGCTATATAGGTACTCATCGCGAAACCCGCCCCGAGCAGAAGCGGACCAAGGCTGAGAATCGCCCAGTACAAGAGGAAGCTCGACATACCCCGACGCGGCTGGCGTACACGCCAGATAAGGTTGAAGGCCTTCTCAATGGTCAGCATCATCATCAGCGCTGTGGCCATCAGAAAGCCCACCCCAAACCAGGTCAGCTGCCGTGCCTGAGTGGTAAAGGCAACCAGGTATTGCTGAATGGTTGCCCCCGTCGAGGGAATGAAATTGTTGAAAATGTACATCTGGATCTGCTCGCCTACACCATGAAATGCCGGGATGGCCGACAGCATGGCAAAGGTGACAGTCATCAACGGCACCACCGCGAACAAAGTGGTATAGGTCAGTGCGGCCGCGCTCTGCGGCCCGTTATCAGCGAGAAAGCGCTGCACCAGAAAACGGCAGAATTCGATGAAATCGTTGATCCGTTGCTGCATTCCGTCTCCTGGATAGTTCCCCTATTTACGCCTTTGACAACGCAGCGCAGACCCTGACCTTTCAAGCATCACCAGATTGAGGGGTAGAATGGCCAACTACACAGACACGAAGCAACCTCGGAATCCTAAGCCAGCCAAATGACCGACCTCACCCTATACCACAATCCGCGCTGCTCGAAGTCACGCCAGGCCCTGGCACTTCTCGAAGCGCGCGGCCTGCAACCGAGCATCGTCCTCTATCTGGAAACACCGCCTGCGGCTGACGAACTCCAGGTGATCCTTACCCGTTTGGGCATCGCCCCGCGGCAGCTGTTACGGACTGGCGAAGAGGAATACCGCAGCCTCAACCTGGCCGACCCCGCACTCAGCGATGCGCAACTCATCGCAGCGATGGCTGCTCATCCCCGACTTATCGAGCGACCGATCCTGATTGCCGGCGATATGGCGGTGATCGGCCGGCCACCGGAAAAAGTGCTGGAGATCCTGCCATGAGCGCGCCCTATATTCTGGTGCTTTACTACAGCCGCCACGGCGCCACGGCGGAGATGGCCCGACAGATAGCTAGAGGCGTCGAGCAAGCCGGGCTCGAAGCAAGGCTGCGCACGGTGCCGGCCGTTTCCACCGAATGCGAGGCCGTAGCGCCGAGCATTCCGGAACAAGGTGCTATCTACGCGACGCTTGATGATCTGAAGAATTGCGCAGGCTTGGCACTCGGCAGTCCGACCCGTTTCGGCAACATGGCCGCCCCACTTAAATACTTCCTCGACGGCACCAGCGGCCTATGGCTGACCGGCGAGCTGGTTGGCAAGCCGGCAGGCGCTTTCACCTCCACTGCCAGCCTGCACGGCGGCCAGGAAAGCACGCTGCTCTCCATGCTACTGCCACTGATGCATCACGGCATGCTGCTGATGGGCCTGCCGTATAGCGAAAATGCTCTGCTGGAAACCAGCGGCGGCGGTACGCCATACGGCCCAAGCCACTTCGCCGGAGCAGACGGCAAGCGCCCGCTGGACGAGCATGAGTTAGCCCTGTGTCGCGCCTTCGGCGAACGCCTAGGCCGCACTGCAAATGCGCTGGAGAACAAACGTGGCTAGAAAGAAGAAGCCGCTGCCAGCTCTGGAATGGCTTAAGCCACGGGTTAAGCTTAGCCGCGCAATAGCAATGGCCAGTTTTATTGGCCTAGCCCTGTTACTGCTGGTCTGGAATCTGGCCTTTGCCGAACTCTACGGCGCACGCACTTGGGTCGTGGTCGGCATTCAGCTGATTCCCCTATTGCTGGTGGCCCCCGGAATGATTACCGGCAGCCCGCGCGCGCACGCCTGGACCTGCTTCATAGTCAATCTATACTTTATCCAGGGTGTGCTTGCTGCCATCGACCCGGCACGAATGATCTATGGTTGGCTGGAGGCCACCATTAGTCTGATCTTGTTCATCAGTGCCTTGCTTTACACCCGCTGGGGCTACCAGTACGAGCGGAAAGCCGCTGGCGAGAGCTGATTGACCGGCATCCAGCCAAGCCTTTAGAGCGATCTGAACAATCGACTTTCGTATAACAGCCAAAAAAGCAGGGCTCCCTAGAATGTTGCGAGCAAGCAGGGCCTGCTCCCGTTCCCTCGTGACTCGACGAAACGGGAATAGACCCTGGGGAATGCAAGATTGCAGGCAAAGCACCCGCATGGACTTCTAGAGGTCCGGGTGGTAAAAGAGTTGAGTTTTTGCCTTCCAGAGCGGAAGACAGCTGCACCCAGATCCCGTCAGGATGCTTGAACAATCAAGGGTGCAGGACTCGACAGACATTCATGAGACGAATTCTACGGTGACTTCATGACAACGGATTTGAAGAAATACATTCGCAACGCTGCATTCCTGGATAAAGTCGTTTCCGCAGAAGAAGCAGCATCGTGGATCGAAGACGGCATGACGCTGGGCATGAGTGGTTTCACTCTGTTCGGTGAGCCAAAAGAGTTCCCCCGAGCACTCTCTGAGCGTGGCCAAAAAGAGAAGTTCAAGGTCAACCTCTTTACCGGCGCCTCCATGGGCCCTGCTGCTGACCAGTCCATGGCTGAAGCCGGCATCATCAACAAGCGTATCCCTTATCAGGGCAACCCGGTTCAGCGTAAGAAAATCAACGCCGGTGAAGTCCTCTACATCGACCAGCATCTGTCCCACATGGCAGAACTGATCCGCCAGGGCGTCCTGCCTCAGGTCGACTACGCAATCATCGAAGCGGCAGCCATCACCGAAGACGGCCAGATCATCCCGACTGGTTCCGTAGGTAACTCGCCAATCTTCGTACAGACTGCCAAACACGTAATCATCGAGCTCAACACTTCTGCTCCGCGCGAGTACGAAGGCATGCACGATATCTATGTGCCTGGGCCTGCTGGCGAAAATGCACGTAAAGATATTCCCGTCTACGACATCAGCACCCGCATCGGCACCGTAGGCATCCAGGTCGATCCGGCCAAGGTTCGTGGCATCGTGCTGTCCAGCCAACCGGACATCCCATCGCCACTGTTCGAGCCCAACGAGGAAACCCAGCAGATCGCCGACAACCTACTCGACTTCCTGCGCGAAGAAGTGAAGGCCGGCCGCCTGACCAATAGCCTGGCTCCGCTGCAGTCCGGCGTAGGCTCCGTAGCCAACGCTGTACTGAACGGCATGCGCACTTCTGAGTTCAAGGACCTAGTGGTGGCCTCGGAAGTACTGCAAGACGGCGTTTTCGACCTGATCGATGCTGGCGTAGTGAAGTTCGCTGCAGGTACTGCCTTCTCGCTATCCAAGAAGCGCGTTGACAACCTGGCTTCCGACATGGCCAAGTACGCCGGCAAAGTGGTGTTCCGCCCGCAGGAAATCTCCAACCATCCTGAGGTCATCCGCCGCCTGGGCATCATCTCTTTCAACACCGCCCTGGAAGTGGACATTTACGGCAACGTCAACTCCACTCACGTCAGCGGCACACACATGATGAACGGTATCGGTGGCTCGGGTGACTTCGCTCGTAACGCCCGTATCAGCATCTTCGTGACCCCCTCGACGGCCAAGCAAGGCAAGATTTCCTCGATCGTGCCTTTCGTGACCCACGTCGACCACACCAACCATGATGTCGACTGCATCATCACCGAGCAGGGTTTTGCTGACCTGCGCGGGCTTGCACCCATCGAAGCTGCACAGCGCATCATCGAAAATTGCGTGCATCCCGATTACAAACAGCAGGCCTATGACTACCTGGAAGAGGCCAAGGCGCGCGGCGGTCACACCCCGCACGTTCTGGAAAAAGCCTTCTCCTGGCACGCCAACCTGGCTGAGCATGGCACCATGCATCTGAACAAGTAATCGGCTCTGCCGGTAACTGAAAAAGGGTCCCTTTCGGGACCCTTTTTTGTTGCCCCATGGTTATCACGCCATGGCGAAAAGAATCTATAAGCGGCTTGGCACTCCTGCCATCAACCTGCGGAAGCGAGGGATAGCGGTTAATTTCGCTCAACCCGAGCTACCAGCCGAGCGTTTCCTTGAGGAAGGGAATGGTCAGTTTGCGCTGGGCCTGCAGTGAGGCTTGATCAAGGCGGTCGAGCAGTTCGAACAATGCATTCATGCTTCGAGAGCCGCGTGTGAGGATGAAACGGCCCACATCATCTGGCAGGTTCAGACCTCGGCGCGATGCACGTAGCTGCAGCGCACGCAGCTTGTCCTCGTCGGAAAGCTGCTGCAACTGGAACACCAGTGACAGGCTCAGCCGGGACTTGAGATCGGGCAGCTGCACGGCGATCTCGCGCGGTGAAGCGTCTGCCGCAAGCAACAGACGGCGCCCGGCGTCACGCAGGCGGTTGAATAGATGGAACAGCGCCTCTTCCCAACGCGAATCACCGGCGACCGCATCCAGGTCATCCAAACAGACCAGCTCGCACTGCTCAAGGCTGTCCAGCAGAGCCGGACCGTACTCAGCCACATCGGCTAGCGGCAAATAGACCGCCCGCTCACCGCGCTGCTCGACCCGCAGACAGGCTGCCTGCAGCAGGTGACTGCGCCCTACTCCGAGGTTGCCCCAAAGGTAGACCAACTCGTCCGACCAGCCTGCTTGCGGTGAACAGATGCGCTCCACATAGCCCATCGCCGCAGCATTGGCGCCCGGATAGAAGTTGGCGAAGGTGGCATCGTCACGAAGACGGATGCCCAGGGGAAGCTGAATAGGTTTCATGGCTGACTTGGCAGTTCGATCGGTACGGGCGGCTCGGCAACGGGCTCGGCGTAAAGGTCGGAGAGTTTATAGAGATCATGCACATGTCGCAGCAGAACCATGATCACTGCCGCTACTGGCAACGCCAGCAAAACCCCAGCGAAGCCGAACAGCTGCCCTCCGGCCAGTATCGCGAAGATCACCGCCACGGGATGCAGGCCGATCCGGTCGCCCACCAGCAGGGGTGTCAATAGCATGCCTTCAAGCATCTGCCCCACCGTGAACACCGCAGCTACACCAAGCAAAGGGTAAGGATCGAGGCCGAACTGGAACAGCACAGCCACGATTGCCGCACCGATGCCGACCACAAAGCCCATATAGGGCACGATGCTGGCGAGCCCTGCCAGCACGCCGATCAATAACCCCAGATCGATGCCTACCAGCATCAGGCCTACGGAATACACGACAGCCAACGCCAGCATCACCAACAGCTGGCCGCGCAGGAAGGCGCCGATCACCTCGTGGCATTCGCGCATTAGGAGCATGATGGTCTGCTCGCGCCGGCGTGGCAGCAGGCCACGCAGCTTGGCCATGATCAGATCCCAGTCACGCAATAGGTAGAAGCACACCACCGGCACCAGCAACAGATTTGCCAGCCAGGCCAGCAGAGCCAGGCTCGAGGCAGTTGCCTGACTGATCACCATTGCGAGCACATCCTTGGTGCTACCCAGGTTGGCGGTGAATGCACTCTTGAGCTGATCGAGACGCCAGAAGTCCTCCTCAAGGCCGAACTGTGCCTGCGCCCAGGGCAACGCCGTAACCTGCAACCAGTCGAGCCCCTGGGGTGCCAGCGCGTATAAATGCATCAACTGCTTGCCGAGCATGGGCAACAGCACCAACAGCAGCAACATGCACAGCAAGGTAAACAGCGCGAACACCACAATCACGCCCCAGGTGCGGGAGAGCTTCCTGCGCTCCAGGCGATCCACTAGCGGGTCACCCAGATAGGCCAGCAGGATGCCTACCAGAAATGGTGAAAGGATTGGGGATAGCTGATAGACCAACCAGCCCAGCAACACGAGTGCCGCCAGCCAAAGCCAGCGGTTGGTATGCGTAATCGTCATGTATATGCCTTGTTCAGAAAGGTCGCTGCCTGCAGGAAGGCTGCAGCCGCAAGTCAAGCGTGCTAAGCGGAATGCGGCGAACTATGCGCCGCACAAGACCGTCCGTCTATCACCAGCGATAGCGCAACACCTCGCTCTGGTCGGGCTGTTGCGGCTGCTCGGCGGCAGGCTGCTCCGGTGCCTCCAGCGGCGACTCGGCGTCCAGAGGAGTGTCAACATCCGTCGACACCTCTGCTTCTGAAAGAAGCCTTGGAGCTGCAATCTCATCGACAGGCACTTCCTGCAATCGCGCCAGGGCAAGCTGGGCCCGCAACTGCTCAGGGCTGGCGTTGAGCTGATAGACCAGCCGATCGCTTTCCACCCGCAACAGCTGCGCGCCAAAAGGCTCCAGAAGGCGATCCAGCTCGGCAAAGCGCTCGACACTCGCGCCCAGCACTTCCAGGGTGATTTCCTCGGTGGCCCCAGGCGCAACCCTATAATGAGGGGCCAAGAATGCGCTAACGGCCAGCATCACCGCATCGGCCAGCTCGCCACGGTCAGCGCCTGTGGCCTTGCCCTGGGTATGCTTGTCTGCGAGCCAGAACTTCCAGTCGGCTTCCCAACGCTCGCTCGACTGACGCGCCCGCACCGCCAGCAGTCCGTCTGCATCGTAGCGCTCGGACAACTCTCGAAGTTCTTGCGGGTCTTTTGATGCGAGGGTTTCAGCGCTGACAGCCAGCTGCTCGCTAAGGTCGGCAAGCGGCAACCGCAGGGGCAAACCACGGTGCTGCGCGGCGGCCTGCAGGTCGGCGGTGCCATCGCGCGTATCACCCACAAGCTGCGAACCCTCGACGGTTTCGGTCAGCCACCAGACCAGGACCCCAGGGCGATCCGCACCCCACAGCGACAGGCCGGCAGAGCGGAGCGCTCGTTCGGTCGTGAGTGGATCGAAGTCCACCACTACCGCGCCCTCTTCGTAGGCATATTTACTGATCAGCTGCTGCGGGTCTTGCCGCAGTTGCGCAACGCCCTGATTCTGCGTGTCCGTATCGCCCGTCAGGCGCACCAGCAGCGTATCGAAAGCCTGTCGCAGCGCCTGCTCACGCTCTTCGGGTTGCTGCGATGCAACCGCTTCGCGCACCTTGTACAGATCGGCAAGCGGTGCAGCCATGCCTGCCGAAGCAGCCACCAGTGCGCAACAGAAGGTCAAGAGGCGGGGAATAAGATGCATGGAGTTACTCGCTGGCTGGGCAGACAGAAAAGCGCGGTGCAACGGACTGTCAGGAATTGGCCACTACCTTAAACAGGCCCCAGTATCAGGGCAACCGCTGCGCTGCATGTTGGGCGACAAACAACGATGGAGACACAAAACTTCATCGGCCAGGAATCATGCGCGGGATGGTCGCTATGCGGCAAGCCTGATAAAATCTCGCGCTTTCCGCAGACCGGTCCGGCACCTCGCCACATCGAGGCGCAGCCTCG
Source organism: Stutzerimonas stutzeri (assembly GCA_002345575.1). Lineage (GTDB taxonomy): Bacteria > Pseudomonadota > Gammaproteobacteria > Pseudomonadales > Pseudomonadaceae > Stutzerimonas > Stutzerimonas stutzeri_S. The sequence continues at coordinate 295,837 of DDVX01000019.1, read as the reverse complement.
TCCGACCTGGTCGCCCCGCATTTCCTTACAGGTCCGGATTCTCTATGAGCAAGCAACCCTCCATCAGCTACAAGGACGCTGGCGTCGATATCGATGCGGGCGAAGCGCTGGTCGAACGCATCAAGAGCGTTGCCAAGCGCACCGCACGTCCTGAAGTCATGGGCGGCCTGGGCGGCTTCGGCGCGCTCTGCGAAATCCCTGCAGGCTACAAGCAGCCAGTACTGGTCTCCGGCACCGACGGTGTAGGCACCAAGCTGCGCCTGGCATTGAACCTGAACAAGCACGACAGCATCGGCCAGGACCTGGTCGCCATGTGCGTCAACGATCTGGTGGTGTGCGGTGCCGAGCCGCTGTTCTTTCTCGATTATTACGCCACCGGCAAGCTCAACGTCGATATCGCCGCTACTGTGGTCACCGGCATAGGCGCCGGCTGCGAACTGGCTGGCTGTTCGCTGGTAGGCGGTGAAACAGCGGAGATGCCGGGCATGTATGAGGGCGAGGACTACGACCTGGCCGGTTTCTGTGTCGGCGTAGTGGAAAAGAGCGAAATCATCGATGGCAGCAAAGTCGCCGCCGGCGATGCGCTCATCGCGCTGCCCTCTTCCGGCCCGCATTCCAACGGCTACTCGCTGATCCGCAAGATCATCGAAGTGGCCGGTGCCGATATCGAGCAAATCCAGCTCGACGGTAAGCCGCTGACCGAGCTGCTGATGGCGCCCACACGCATCTACGTCAAGTCACTGCTCAAGCTGATCAAGGACACTGGCGCGGTCAAGGCCATGGCCCACATCACCGGCGGCGGCCTGCTGGACAATATCCCGCGCGTACTGCCTGAAGGCAGCCAGGCTATCGTTGATATCGCCAGCTGGCAGCGCCCGGCTGTGTTCGACTGGCTACAGGAGCAAGGTAACGTCGACGAGCATGAAATGCACCGCGTCCTCAACTGCGGTGTCGGCATGGTCATCTGCGTCGCGCAGGATCAGGTCGAAACAGTGCTCGGCAACCTGCGTGCAAGCGGCGAGTCGCCGTGGGTTATTGGCGAAATTGCAACCGCTAGCGCCGAAGCCGATCGTGTTGTGCTGAACAACCTGAAAAGCCATTGATGAACGCACCCTGCAATGTCGTCGTGCTGATATCCGGGTCTGGCAGTAATCTCCAGGCTTTGATTGACAGCCTCGGTGACGACAATCCGATCTGCATCCGCGCGGTAATTTCCAATCGCGCCGAGGCATTTGGACTTCAGCGCGCAGGAGCCGCCGGTATTCCCACCCATGTGGTGCAACATAAAGACTTCAGTGATCGCGAGGCCTTCGATTCAACACTGAAGGCGATCATTGACGAGCACTCTCCACACCTGGTGCTGCTGGCAGGATTCATGCGCATCCTGACTCCCGCCTTCGTGCGGCATTACCAGGGTCGCCTGCTCAACATCCATCCTTCCTTGCTTCCCAAATACAAGGGGCTGGATACGCATCGCCGGGCACTCGAAGCCGGAGACAGCGAGCACGGTTGCAGTGTGCATTTCGTCACCGAAGAATTGGATGGCGGCCCCGTGGCGCTACAGGCGGCCTTCACCATCGGCAGCGAGAACAGCATCGACGCCCTGACCAGTCGGGTGCATGCTGCCGAACATGTCATCTACCCGTTGGCCGTTCGCTGGTTTGCCGAAGGACGCTTGCGCCTCGCCGCAGAGGGCGCGATGCTGGACGACGTACTGCTGCCGGTTACCGGCCATCTGATAAGAATCTAGGAGACTCTAAATGCGTCGCGCCCTGCTGCTTGCCCTTGCCGTACTGGCCCTGCCGGCTCACGCCCTGGACCTAAAGCCCTTCTCTGCCACCTACACGGCCGACTGGAAACAGGTTCCGGTCAGCGGCACAGCCAAGCGCAGTTTGGAAAAGCTCGACGACGGAAACTGGCGGCTCGATTTCGAAGCCTCCATGCTGGTCGCCAGCCTCAACGAGCGCAGCACCTTCAGCCTCGAAGGCGAAACCTTCCTGCCGCATAGCTACCGTCTCAAGCGCAGCGGTCTGGGCAAAGGCAAGGCAATCAAGCACAACTTCGACTGGGAAGCCAAAGAGGTAGTCGGCGAGGATCGCGGCGACCCGGTAAAGCTGCCGCTCAATCGCGGCCTCATGGATAAATCCACTTATCAGGTTGCGCTGCAACATGCGGTGGCGGCTGGCGAGAAGAGCATGAGCTACCAGGTTGTCGATGGCGATGAGATCGAAACCTATGACTTCCGCGTGCTGGGCCAGGAGCAGGTCAGTACCAAAGCCGGCCAGGTCGATGCGATCAAGGTCGAACGCGTACGCGACCCTACGCAGAGCAAGCGCCAGACCATCCTCTGGTTCGCCACTGATTGGGACTATCTGCTGGTACGCCTGCATCAGATAGAAAAGGACGGTAAGGAATACCAGATCATGCTCGAAGACGGCATCGTCGGCGGCAAGGCCGTAAAGGGCAACTGATCCCACTGCGCCAGCTCGCTGGCGCAGCCTCCCGCATCTACCTTGAGTCTTGCCATGACCTGCCATCGCGCACTGCTGTTCGCCCTGCTGCCTCTGTTCGCCGGCTGCCAGATGCTCGGCTGGAGCGAGCATGCGACAACCCAGCCAACTGAACGTCTGCAGGGCCAAGTCACCCAGAGCCAAGGCCAGCTGATGCTGCGTACCTGCCAGGGCCAGCGCCAGCTGGAACTGATCGATACAGCCACAACCGGCCTGCCAGACGACGCCCACGCGCTGTTGAGCGACGGTGCTCAGAATCTGTTCGCCGATGTGCGTGGCAAACTGGTCGCCCAACCCGACGGCAGCGGCCAGCTGCAGCTGACCCGCGTCTATCGCCTGCAGAGCGAAGGCCGTGGCTGCAATGTCGAAAATTTCCAGCACCTGATGTTGCGCGCCAGTGGCAACGAGCCCTTCTGGAGCCTGCACATCACTCGCCAAGGCATGCTCTTCGAACGCCCCGACCATCCTCCACTGGCGCTGCCATACCTCGAAGAGCAGTTGCCCGGCGGGCAGGCCAGTTTCAGCAGCGAAGCCGACAACCAGCGCCTCAACCTCTGGGTGGCACCGCAACGCTGTGTGGACAGCGCCTCGGGCGCCGTCAGCCACCTGAGCGCCGAACTGCGGCTCGATGATGGCCAGACCCTCCGCGGCTGCGCCTATTACGGCGGCGCGCGCAACGACTGAAGGGCACCTCTAAAACTACCTGCGCTACCATCGCTGCGTTAAAACAGGCTCGTGCGCGAGTCCGATCAAAATGCTCATTTACAGCTGTAAACTGCGCTTTTTCACCTGTTTTCGCCTTGCGCTGGCTGCCTCGCCTACGTTTTTAGAAGCACCCTTGAGATTATTTCCCGACGTGTCGAAGACTCCAACAATGAATGACGCCCTTAATCTGCTGCAACCCTATCCCTTCGAAAAGCTCCGCGCCCTGCTTGCCGACGCCCAGCCACCTAGCGATAGGCGGCCCATCGCACTATCCATCGGCGAGCCGAAGCATCAGTCGCCGGGCTTCGTCGCCCAGACGCTGACAGACAATCTCGATCAACTGTCCGTTTACCCGACCACCTTGGGCATTCCCGCATTACGTGCAGCTATTGCCGGCTGGTGCGAACGTCGATTTGGCCTGAACCAGGGCACCGTTGACCCGGGGCAGCACGTGTTGCCGGTCAACGGCACCCGCGAGGCGCTGTTCTCCTTCACCCAGGCCATGGTCAACCGCCAACCCGACGCATTGGTGCTGAGCCCCAATCCGTTCTACCAGATCTACGAAGGTGCCACGCTGCTAGCCGGCGCCACGCCGCATTATCTGCCCTGCACAGCGGAGAACGGCTTCAATCCGGACTTTGACCAGGTTAGCGACGACATCTGGAAGCGCACCCAGATCCTGTTTCTCTGCTCGCCGGGCAACCCCACCGGCGCCCTGGTGCCGGCGGAAACGCTGAAGAAACTGATCGCACTGGCTGACGAACATGACTTCGTTATCGCCGCCGACGAGTGCTACAGCGAACTCTACTTCGATGAAGATCAGCCGCCACCCGGCCTGCTGTCGGCTTGCGCCGCGCTGGGACGCGACGATTTCAAGCGCTGCGTGGTCTTCCATAGCCTGTCCAAGCGATCCAACCTGCCTGGTCTGCGTTCTGGTTTTGTCGCTGGTGATGCGGAGGTGCTCAAGGCTTTCCTGCTCTACCGCACTTACCACGGCTGCGCCATGTCAGTACCGACACAACTGGCGAGCATCGCTGCCTGGAATGACGAAAGCCATGTCCGGGCCAACCGTGACATGTATCGGGAAAAATTTGCTGCAGTGCTGGATATCCTCGCGCCGGTCATGGATGTACAGCGCCCCGATGGCGGCTTCTACCTGTGGCCGAAAACGCCCATCGACGATCAGCTCTTTACCCGCGAGCTTTATGCGCGCGAACACGTCACCCTGGTACCAGGCTCCTACCTGTCACGTGAAGTCGATGGCTTCAATCCTGGCGCCGGGCGTGTACGCCTGGCGCTGGTCGCATCACTGACCGAGTGCATCGAAGCTGCCGAGCGAATTCGCGCGTTCGTTCTTGCCCTGGAGAGCGAAAAGCCTCTGGCTTAATAAATCTCATGCAAAAAAAACGGGAGCCGAAGCTCCCGTTTTTTCATTCAACGCAGACTCAGCGCGGGAACGCAGGCGGGTTGACCCCAGCCATGTCTTCCATCACACGTACGACCTGGCAGCTGTAGCCAAACTCGTTGTCGTACCAAACGTACAGGACGACACGGTTGTCGCAGCTGATGGTTGCCTCGGCATCGACGACGCCAGCATGGCGCGAGCCGACGAAATCGGTCGACACCACTTCCTGCGAGTTGACGAAGTCGATCTGCTTTTGCAGGTCCGAGTGCATGGCCATCTGGCGCAAGTATTCGTTGATCTCTTCGCGGGTGGTGGCCTTCTCCAGATTCAGGTTAAGAATCGCCATGGAGACGTTGGGCGTCGGTACGCGAATGGCGTTGCCGGTCAGCTTGCCTTTGAGCACCGGCAGCGCCTTGGCGGCAGCGGTGGCGGCACCGGTCTCGGTGATGACCATGTTCAGCGCGGCGCTGCGGCCACGACGGCTGCCCTTGTGGAAGTTGTCGATCAGGTTCTGGTCGTTGGTGTACGAGTGAACAGTCTCGACGTGGCCATTGACGATGCCGTACTGATCGTTCACCGCCTTAAGCACCGGCACGATGGCGTTGGTGGTGCAGGACGCAGCGGAAATGATCTTGTCATCGTCAGTGATGTCGCCATGGTTGATGCCATGCACGATGTTCTTCAGCTCGCCCTTGCCGGGCGCGGTCAGAACCACACGAGCAACGCCGGGGCACTTGAGGTGCTGGCTGAGGCCTTCGGCATCGCGCCAACGACCGGTGTTGTCCACCAGCAGCGCCTCCTCGATGCCGTACTGGGTGTAGTCCACCGAGGCCGGATCGTTGGAGTAGATCACCTGGATCAGATTGCCATTGGCGGTGATGGTGTTGTTCTCGGCATCGATATGGATGGTGCCATCGAAGGGGCCATGAACCGAGTCGCGACGCAGCAGGCTGGCGCGCTTCTCCAGATCGTTGTCCGCTCCCTTGCGCACGACGATGGCACGCAGGCGCAGGCCGTCGCCGCCACCGGTCTTCTCAATCAGAATGCGGGCCAGCAGACGACCGATACGGCCAAAGCCGTAGAGGACCACGTCGGTGCCCTTATGGCCGGAGGTCGTAGTGCGTTTACCGGCCACTTCGGACAGTTCGTCACGTACGAATTGATCCAGAGTACGGTCATTACCTTCAGCCTTGAACTTGCCCACCAACTTGCCCAGATCCACCGAAGCGGCTCCCAGGTTCATGTCGGCCATGGTCGTCAGGATCTGGTGGGTTTCATGGACGGACAATTCCGCCGCATCGGCCTGGCGATGACGTGCAAAGCGATGCGCCTTGAGAATGGCGATTACCGAGCGGTTGATCAGGCCACGGCCATAGATGGAGGTAACCACGTTATTGTTGCGGTACAGCTGGCCAATCAGCGGAATCATTGCTTCGGCAAGCGCTTCGCGGTCAATCCATTCACCAAGACACTGGTCGGGCTTCTGAGTCACGGGCAGTTCCTTCCAACATGTAGGGGCTGAGAAAAAGGGCTACATTATGCCGTTCTGCCCCAACTCGGGCAATTACAACGGACGAAACACTGACAGTCGCGCTCCGCGATAGTTACAATCCTGCAGTTCATTTTCCGTCCGGAGTCACGTCCACTCGTGTCCGTATTGCGCCTTCCGCCCATGCCTGCCGCCAGCGGCAAGCAAACCTGGGGCAACCTTCCTGGAGCCGCGCTGAGCTTGGCCATCGCCGAGTCCGCTAGTCGCGCAGAGTGCTTCACCCTTCTTCTAACCGCCGATAGCCAGAGCGCCGAGCGCCTCAAGGAAGAACTCGCCTTCTTCGCCCCGGAGCTGCCGGTATTGCATTTCCCCGACTGGGAAACGCTGCCCTACGATGTATTTTCGCCGCATCAGGACATCATTTCCCAGCGCATCTCGGCGCTCTACCAGCTGCCTGAACTGACCCACGGGGTACTGGTAGTTCCGATCACTACGGCGCTACACCGCCTGGCGCCCAAGCGTTTTCTGCTGGGGTCGAGCCTGGTACTCGATGTGGGGCAGAAGCTGGATGTGGAGCAAATGCGTCTGCGCCTGGAGGCAGCCGGCTACCGTTGCGTGGATACGGTTTACGAACATGGCGAATTTGCCGTACGCGGCGCGCTGCTTGACCTCTATCCAATGGGCAGTGCTCTGCCCTATCGCATCGACCTGTTCGACGACGAGATCGAGACGCTACGTACCTTCGACCCGGAGAATCAGCGCTCCATTGAGAAGGTGGACTCCGTGCGCTTGCTGCCGGCCCGCGAGTTTCCGCTGAAGAAGGAATCGGTCACCGGTTTCCGCGCGCGCTTCCGAGAGCGCTTCGACGTGGATTTCCGCCGTTGCCCGATCTACCAGGATCTTTCTACCGGCATTACCCCTGCGGGTATCGAGTACTACCTGCCGCTGTTTTTCGATGAAACCTCGACCCTGTTCGACTACCTGCCCGACGACACACAGGTGTTCTCGCTCCCAGGCATCGAGCAGGCCGCCGAAAGCTTCTGGAAAGATGTGCGCAACCGCTACGAAGAACGCCGCGTCGACCCCGAACGACCGCTGCTGCCGCCTGCCGAGCTATTCATGCCGGTGGAAGACTGTTTCGCCCGACTGAAACTCTGGCCGCGCGTGGTCGCCAGTCAGGAGGATCTGGAAACCGGTATTGGCCGCGAACGCTTTCCCGCCAGCCCTCTGCCGGATCTCGCCATCGAAGCCAGGGCCAGCGAGCCGCTGGGCGCGCTGCGTCGTTTTCTCGAAGAGTTCCCAGGCCGCGTGCTGTTCACCGCGGAAACGGCCGGCCGCCGTGAAGTATTGCTGGAGCTACTGGCGCGCCTGAAGCTACGCCCCCAGGAAGTCGATGGTTGGTCGGGCTTTCTCAGCAGCGAGGAACGGCTGGCGATCAGTATCGCTCCACTGGACGACGGCCTGCTGCTGCAACAGCCGGAACTGGCGCTGATCGCTGAAAGCCCGCTGTTTGGCCAGCGCATCATGCAGCGCCGGCGTCGCGAGAAGACCCGTGATGCTGGCGAGAACGTCATCAAGAACCTCACCGAGCTGCGTGAAGGCGCGCCGGTGGTGCATATTGACCACGGTGTCGGGCGCTATCAGGGCCTGGTCACCATGGAGTTCGACGGCCAGGCTGCTGAATTCCTCCAGTTGCAATACGCCGAAGAAGCCAAGCTGTATGTTCCGGTCGCCAGCCTGCACCTGATCGCCCGTTACACCGGCAGCGACGACGCCCTGGCACCGCTGCACCGACTGGGCTCGGAAACCTGGCAGAAGGCCAAGCGCAAGGCGGCCGAGCAGGTACGCGACGTCGCCGCCGAATTGCTCGATATTTACGCCCGCCGCGCCGCTCGCGAAGGCTATGCCTTCCAGGACCCGCAGCTGGACTACGACACCTTCAGCGCCGGCTTCCCATTCGAAGAAACTCCGGATCAGCAGTCGGCCATCGAAGCCGTGCGCAGCGACATGCTCGCGCCCAAACCCATGGACCGGCTGATCTGCGGCGACGTCGGTTTCGGCAAGACCGAAGTGGCCATGCGCGCCGCCTTCATTGCTGTCCACAGCGGTCGCCAGGTCGCAGTGCTGGTGCCCACTACTCTGCTCGCCCAGCAGCACTACAACAGCTTCCGCGACCGTTTCGCCGACTGGCCGGTGCGCGTCGAGGTAATGAGCCGCTTCAAGTCAGCCAAGGAAATCCAGGCGGCGGTCGACGAGCTGGCCGAAGGCAAGGTGGACATCCTGATCGGCACCCACAAGCTGCTGCAGGACGATGTGAAGTTCACCAACCTGGGGCTGGTGATCATCGACGAAGAACACCGCTTCGGTGTGCGCCAGAAGGAACAGCTCAAGGCGCTGCGTAGCGAGGTGGATATCCTTACGCTCACCGCCACACCTATCCCGCGCACACTGAACATGGCGGTGGCGGGCATGCGCGACCTGTCGATCATCGCCACGCCGCCGGCACGCCGGCTATCTGTGCGCACCTTCGTCATGGAGACCAACAAGCCGACCATCAAGGAAGCGCTGCTGCGTGAGCTGTTACGCGGCGGCCAGGTCTACTACCTGCACAACGATGTGAAGACCATCGAGAAATGCGCCGCCGACCTCGCCGAACTGGTGCCCGAGGCGCGCATCGGCATCGGCCACGGGCAGATGCGCGAACGCGAGCTGGAACAGGTGATGGGCGACTTCTATCACAAGCGCTTCAACGTGCTGGTAGCATCGACCATCATCGAGACCGGCATCGACGTGCCCAGCGCCAACACCATCATCATTGAGCGCGCCGACAAATTCGGCCTGGCTCAACTACACCAGCTGCGTGGCCGCGTCGGGCGTAGTCACCACCAGGCCTACGCCTACCTTCTCACCCCATCGCGCAAGAGCATGACTCCCGACGCCGAAAAGCGCCTGGAAGCCATCGCCAATGCGCAAGATCTGGGTGCCGGCTTCGTCCTGGCTACCCACGATCTGGAAATCCGCGGCGCCGGCGAGTTGCTCGGCGACGGCCAGAGCGGGCAGATCCAGGCGGTCGGTTTCACGCTGTATATGGAAATGCTCGAACGCGCGGTCAAGGCGATCCAGAAAGGCGAACAGCCAAACCTGGACCAGCCGCTGGGCGGCGGCCCGGAAATCAACCTGCGTATTCCGGCGCTGATTCCGGAGGATTACCTGCCGGACGTGCACGCGCGGCTGATTCTCTACAAGCGCATCGCCAACGCCACTGATCAGGACGGTCTGAACGAACTGCAGGTGGAGATGATCGACCGCTTCGGATTGCTGCCCGATCCAGCCAAGAGCCTGATCCGCCTGACGCTGCTCAAGCTGCAAGCGGAAAAGCTTGGCATCACCAAGATCGATGCTGGCCCTCAGGGCGGGCGTATCGAGTTCTCCGCCGACACCAGCGTCGACCCGATGGTGCTGATCAAGCTGATCCAGAGCCAGCCCAAGCGCTACAAATTCGAAGGAGCGACGGTGTTCAAATTCCAGGTTCCCATGGAAAGGCCGGAAGAGCGCTTCAATACGCTTGAAGCACTGCTTGAGCGCCTGGCGCCGGCACCCGAATCGTGAAGGCCGTAGCCGGTGATGCCGCGGCACAGCCCGGCACACCGGGCGGCTCGCAGACAAGGCGCATCGATGACCTGGCGCCCCGCCCGCGCCTCACGCTGGGCAGCCATCAGTCGATGAACTACCACCTTGGCAGCGGCCGGATGGTCAACGAGCAGCAGCACCGCGCCGGGCTCTGCTTCGTCTACGATCAAACCGAGGCCCACGGCAAGAACAGGGCCAACGAACGCCTGCGTCAATTCGACGGGCCGGAGGTGCTCAGCATCGCCCGCCAGCCTGCTGCCGAGCAGGCCCTACGCCGGCGGTTGCAGCAGCTAGGCCTGCGTCCCGCGCTGCGCCAGAGCCTGGCGTTGCCGAATGACTCCGCCGAGATGTACGAACTGCCCAACGAGACCGCTTGGCTACAATTCGTGCAACTGCACCTGCCGATATTGCGCGACGAAGGCTGGGAAATCCTCATTCAGTCCGGTTTCGCCTACGACTTGCGCGAGGTCGAGCAGTGGTACGCCGAGATCGAGGAGTCACCGGAACACAGTTGGTTCGAGCTGGAACTGGGCATCGTCCTCGAAGGCGAGCGCATCAGCCTGCTGCCGGTACTGTTGGAGGTGATCCGCAAGACTCCATTGCTGCTAGCACCGGAACAACTGGCCCAGCGGGGCGACGACGAAGTGCTGCGCGTCAGCATCAAGCGCCGCAACAGAGAATATCCATTGCAGGTGCTGCTGCCCTTTGGCCGGCTTAAGCCGATCCTCGCCACATTTGGCGATCTCTACCTGCACCCGCCATCTGGCGATAGCCTGCGCCTGGAGCATGCCGATGCCGCACGCCTGGCCCTGCTCGGTGCACTTTCGCTGGAGTGGCACGGTGGCCAACAGCTGCGCGATTTCGCCCAGCGCCTGCACGACTATCAGAAACTCCTCTGTGAGCCGCCGACCGGCCTGAACGCTACGCTGCGGCCGTATCAGCTGCAGGGGCTGTGCTGGATGCAGACCCTGCGCGAGTTGGGCATGGGCGGCATTCTTGGCGACGACATGGGGCTGGGCAAAACCCTGCAGACTTTGGCCCACCTCCTCGCAGAAAAAAATGCCGGGCGTCTTGATCGCCCAGCGCTGGTGGTGCTGCCAACCAGCCTGATCCCCAACTGGCAGGACGAAGCGGCGCGTTTCACCCCTGAGCTTCGCGTGCTCACCCTGCATGGGCCGCAGCGGCAAAAGCACTTCGCTGAACTGGCCGACTACGACCTGTTGCTTACCACCTATGCCCTGCTGCCCAGGGACATCGAACAGCTGGCCAAACAGCAATTGCATATGCTGGTTCTCGACGAGGCGCAAAACATCAAGAACGCCACCGGCAAGGCCGCCCAGGCTGCCGGCCAGCTACAGGCACGCCAACGCCTGTGCCTGAGTGGTACGCCAATGGAAAACAACCTGGGCGAGCTCTGGTCGTTGTTCAACTTCCTCATGCCCTGCTGGCTGGGTACCGCCAAGGAATTCACCCGTTTCTATCGAACGCCTATCGAAAAGCACGGTGATCTGTTGCGGTTGCAGCACCTGAACGAACGCATCCGCCCCTTCCTTCTGCGCCGACACAAGGAAGAAGTCGCTCACGAGTTGCCGCCAAAGAACGAAATCATCCACTGGGTGGAGCTGAGCCCTGCGCAACGCGACCTCTACGAGACGGTACGTCTGGCCATGGACCGCAAAGTCCGCGAGGAGATCGACCGCCGAGGGCTGGCACGCAGCAAGATCATCGTCCTCGAAGCGCTGCTCAAACTGCGCCAGGTCTGCTGCGACCTGCGTCTGGTCAAGGGCGAAAGCACGCGCACGGTTCGTGGCGGCAATTCGGGTAAGCTCGAAAGCCTGCTGGAGATGCTGCAGGAACTGCTGGCCGAAGGTCGCCGGGTGCTGATCTTCTCCCAGTTCACTTCGATGCTGGCGCTGATAGAAGACAGCCTGCAACAGCGCAGCATCGACTACGTAAAGATCACCGGCGACACCCGCGACCGCCGCACCCCGGTACAGCGCTTCCAGAACGGTGAAGTGCCGGTGTTTCTGATCAGCCTCAAGGCGGGCGGAACCGGGCTCAACCTCACAGCCGCCGACACCGTGATCCATTACGATCCCTGGTGGAACCCGGCTGTGGAAAACCAGGCCACCGACCGCGCTTACCGGATCGGTCAGGACAAGCCGGTGTTCGTCTACAAGCTGATCGCCCGAGGTACGGTGGAAGAAAAAATCCGCCAATTACAGACCCGCAAAGCCGAACTGGCCGCCAGCGTGCTGCAAGGCATCGGAGAAGCAGACTGGACACTGGAAGAAAGTGACATCGACGCACTGCTGGGGCCGCTTGGCTAGACTCTCGTCACCCGAACAAAGGAGATATCCATGAGCCGCTACGAAATCGCCTTTTCCGGGGAGCTGGCGCCCGGCACCACGCTGGAGCAGGTCCAAATCAATCTGACGCGACTGTTCCAGGCGGATGCCCAGCGTATCGCTCTGCTCTTTTCTGGTCGCCGCGTTGTCATCAAGCAGGGCCTGGACTACGACAGCGTCGAAAAATACCGCCAAGCCATGGCTCGTGCCGGAGCGGTGGCCGAAGTTCGCCCCATGCCGGTGGAGGTCGAAGAGATCGAACTGGCGCCGCCGCCGGCCGAAGCGCCCGCCCCTGCACCAGCACGCCAGCCCGGCGCGACAACCGCATCGCTCAAAGTGGTCCCCCGTGACGAATACATGGCCGCATTCGTCGATGTCGAGGCACCGGATTTCGGCCTCGCCCCGACGGGCGCCGATCTTCAGGACAGTCACCCGACGACTCAGCCTCCCGCGCTGGACTTGTCACAGTTCAGCCTGGCACCCGTGGGCAGCGACATGAGCGAGCGCCGCCGCGCCAGCGACGCACCCGCTCCAGACACCTCGCACCTGAAGCTGGTGGACTGATCGCAGCCCGCTGACCTGTAAGGGCGGACGTCAATCTGCCAGGCATACCGCATGACAGTACTTCGCATGGGTGGAAATTCCGCCCTACTGCTTCGGATGTCTTGAGGTATGCGCGGTAACCGAACTCTGGCAGCTCTTACAGGCTCCAAATCTGCAAGCCCCCAGAATGCCTGTGCCCAATGGATCTTGTCGTTGCTCGTCCCGAAGGCCTGTATTGCCCACCCGGTGATTTCTACATTGACCCCTGGCGCCCGGTGGAACGCGCGGTTATTACCCACGCCCATGGCGACCATGCACGCTGGGGCATGGGGCATTATCTGGCTTCCAGCGACAGCGAAGGCATTCTGCGCTCACGCATCGCCGCCGATATGCCATTACAGACGCTGGGCTACGGCGAGTCGATTGAGCATCACGGAGTCAGGCTCAGCTTTCATCCTGCAGGGCACGTGCTCGGCTCGGCGCAGGTGCGCCTGGAATATCGTGGCGAGGTCTGGGTCGCTTCTGGCGATTACAAGGTCGAGCCAGACGGCACCTGCGCGCCCTTCGAACCGGTGCGATGTCACACCTTCATTACTGAATCTACCTTCGGCTTGCCGATTTATCGCTGGCCTGAACAAAGCCAAGTGTTCCGCGACATCAATGACTGGTGGCGAGCCAATGCCGCTGTAGGCCGTACCGGTGTGCTTTTCTGCTACGCCTTCGGCAAGGCACAGCGGATCCTCCACGGGTTGGATGCAAGCATCGGCACCATCGTGGTTCACGGCGCCGTAGAGCCGCTGAACAGGGTCTATCGCGAAGCCGGCATTTACCTGCCGCCGACGATCTATGCAGGGGACCTGAAGAAAGGAGACCCGCGCCTTAAGCAAGCTATCGTCCTCGCGCCGCCTTCAGCTGGAGGCAGCACATGGATGCGCCGTTTCGGCGATTATGCCGACGCCTTTGCCAGTGGTTGGATGATGCTGCGCGGCACCCGCCGTCGACGTGGCGTCGATCGCGGCTTCGTGCTCTCTGATCATGCCGACTGGCCCGGTCTACTCTGGGCCATCGAACAGACCGGCGCCGAGCGGGTAATGGTCACGCACGGCTCGGTGCCGACACTGGTGCGCTATCTGCGCGAGGTGCGCGGCCTCGACGCCCAAGCCTTCGATACCGAATACGGCGATGAGGACGACGCAGCCACACAGGAGGCCGAATGATCCTTTGTTCAACCTCTCGGATTCGTAGGAGCGAGCGTGCTCGCGAACAGATTGCGCCGGGCAATGATGGTGGTACGAAATGAAGGCCTTCGCCACCCTCTACAGCCGTCTCGACGCCACTACATCGAGCAACGCCAAGCTGGCCGCCATGCGCGACTACTTCCGCGAAGCAGACCCCGCCGATGCCGCCTGGGCAGTGTACTTCCTGGCTGGCGGACGCCCGCGTCAGCTGGTGCCAACTCGGGTTCTGCGGGAAACCGCAATGCAAGTGGCACAGCTGCCCGAATGGCTGTTCGAGGAAAGCTACCAGGCCGTTGGCGACCTCGCCGAGACCATCTCCCTACTCGTCCCGCCAACCACGCATAGTTCCGACGATGGATTGGCTATCTGGTTGGAGGAAAAACTATTGCCCCTGCGTGGCCTGCCGCCTCAAGAGCAGGCATCGCGCCTGGCTGAATATTGGACGCAACTGGAACGGCTGAGCCTGATGGTCAGCATCAAGCTGATCACCGGAGCCTTCCGCGTCGGCGTATCCAAGCTGCTGGTCACCCGTGCCCTGGCTTCGCTCGCCGATCTTGACCCGAAGCGGGTAGCACAGCGGTTGGTGGGCTACACCGACCTTTCACATCGCCCCAGCGCCAAAGGCTATCGGGTGCTGATCGCCGATGAATCAGAACATGAGCACGCGCAGCGCGGCGGCCAACCCTATCCCTTTTTCCTCGCCCACCCGCTGCAGGCACCGGTGGAGGAGTTCGAGACGCTGCTCGGTGCGCCGGAGAACTGGCTGATCGAATGGAAATGGGATGGCATCCGCGCGCAACTGGTCAAGCGCGACGGTCAGATCTGGATCTGGTCGCGCGGTGAAGAGCTAGTCAGCGAGCGATTTCCCGAACTGTGTGAGCTGGCCGGCTGCCTACCGGACGGTACGGTGATTGATGGCGAGATCCTGGTATGGAAGCACCCGCAAGACCTGCCGCCCGCGGCACTGCCGGGCATCGATCCCCCAGTGCCCGCCTCGGGCGGTTATGGCGTGCAGTCCTTTGCTTTGCTGCAACAGCGCATCGGCCGCAAGAATCTTACCGCCAAGGTGCTGCAGGATGCGCCCGTCTCGGTACTCGCCTACGACCTGCTGGAGTGGCAGGGTGAGGACTGGCGGCAGCGTCCTCTCTACGAGCGCCGGCGGCAGCTAGAGGAGGTGGTCGCGCAATGCCTCGACCCGCGATTGATGGTTTCGCCTGTGGTTACCGGTACGGACTGGAAGGACCTGGCCCTTCAGCGTGAGTCTTCTCGCACTCTTGGCGTCGAAGGAATGATGATCAAGGCCCGCGCCGCGCAGTATGGCGTCGGCCGCACCAAGGACGTCGGCCTTTGGTGGAAGTGGAAGATCGACCCCTACTCCGTCGACGCCGTGCTGATTTATGCGCAGCGCGGCCACGGCCGCCGCGCCAGCCTCTATACCGATTACACCTTTGCCGTTTGGGATGGCGAACCGGGTGATCCCGAGCGCAAACTGGTGCCTTTCGCCAAGGCCTATTCAGGCCTGACCGACGAGGAAATGCGCAAGGTCGATGCCATCGTGCGTAAAACCACCGTGGAGAAGTTCGGCCCGGTACGCAGCGTGACGCCGACCCTGGTGTTTGAGCTGGGCTTCGAAGGCATCGCCATCAGCAGCCGCCACAAGAGCGGCATCGCAGTGCGTTTCCCACGCATGCTGCGCTGGCGTCAGGACAAGCCGGTGGACGAGGCCGATACGCTGGAAACGCTCAAGCAACTCCTAGGGTGACAACGTGCTTGGCCGAACAAGTTCGGCCACCTCCGCGATCGCACCAGTCTGTCTAAGAGCTACGTCCCAGTCGGGCTGCTCACAGTCTGACGGCCGTAGTGCCTCAGAGGCGCTCTTTAAGGGCGTCGTATTCCTTAAGGTAAGTCTTCGCGAGCTCTTCCTTTTGGCGCTCATCGAGCAGCTTGCCGGCCATCTGGAAGAATTTGTGCTCTTCCTCCTCCAGATGGTGCTCAACGGTTTCGCAGAGTTTCTTAGCCAGCGGCAGCCAGGCGGAGCTGCTGAATTCCATCTCCTCCAGCTCCTCGATCATCTCATCCATCTCGTGATGCTCGGCAATGGCATGACGCGACAGATCGACACCCAGGTCGTCCTGCATCAGAGGAATGTAAAAATGCCGTTCCTCGGCCGTTTCATGGGCTTCCAATTCGGTCTTGAAACGCTTGAACACTTCATGCCGCTCGGCTGAATCGCCGGAGGTCTGGCGCAACTTGTCCGCCAGCTCACGCTGAATTTCGTGACTTTGGCGCAACGCTTCAAAGATGGTCATCCGTTTATCCCTATTCCATTCATGACCTTTCCTCTGACCCGGCGCTACGCTTTCGGTGCCCTCCGCCGCGGCAAAACTGTCTTGCAGATGCACTTAGCGCAGCTGGCTATCCTTGCTGCCGCGACGGTTGTAACCGCTGAACAATGCGTCCTGTTTGTCCTGTTCGGTCTGACAGAGCACGCAGAGACGCACACCAGGCACCGCATGGCGTCGCGCTTCGGGAATGGGTGCGTCGCATTCCTCACAGTGCGTCAGGCTTTCCCCCTGCCCCAGTCTGCTGCGGGCACGCTGCACCGCATCCTCGACGGTACTATCGATCTGTTCCTGCACAGCACCTTCTTTCGCCCAACCAGTAGCCATCACAACCTCCCGCCTGCCTCGGGCTTATCGATTCAGAATTGGAACCACAGGACAGCTTACCGTTCACCACTTGCAGCATGGCGGCGATTCACGCCCAGCCGTCCGTGACAGATATGCCTGCATGCTGTCAGACCAGATGGCGTCTGCATCACTTTCTGCCGGTAACCCTTTCAGGCCGACCAGCTCTGCAGGCAATACTCCACCCGACGGTATGACGCATGCGCGAGGTTCCACCATCGCCAGGCAGTAATCTTGCCGAAACCTGGTTCTCCCGCCGTACTTGGCAGCCTTTTCCCTTCCAGCAGGAGGTCTGGCAGGCCGTACGCCAGGGCGAGTCCGGGCTGCTGCACGCCACCACCGGCTCAGGCAAGACCTACGCGGTCTGGCTCGGAGCGCTAGAGCGTTTCGCCAGTTCTGAGGCCAGCCAGAACAAACCGGCTCCACTGAGCGTTCTCTGGATTACTCCAATGCGCGCCCTGGCTGCAGACACCGCCCGCGCCTTGCAGGCGCCTATACATGAGCTAGGCATCAATTGGAGCATCGGCCTGCGCACTGGTGATACCAGCAGCGCCGAGCGTGCACGCCAGAGTCGGCGCCTGCCCAGCGCCCTGATTACCACGCCGGAAAGCCTGACCCTGCTGCTGACCCGAGCCGACGCCCGACAGGCCTTCGGCCAGCTGCGCATGGTGATCGTCGATGAATGGCACGAGCTGCTGGGCAACAAGCGCGGCGTGCAGCTGCAACTGGCACTGGCGCGGCTGCGCAACTGGACGCCGGAGCTGATCGTCTGGGGGCTGTCCGCCACGCTGGGCAACCTGCAGCATGCCCAGGATGTGCTGTTGTACCCCGCTCAAGGCCGGCTGGTGCAAGGTCGCATCGACAAGCCGCTGGTCGTCGACAGCCTCTTGCCGCCTAGCATCGAGCGCTTCCCCTGGGCCGGGCATCTTGGCCTACGCATGCTGCCGCAGGTGGTCGAGGAAATTGAATCGGCAGCCACCACACTGGTATTCACCAACACCCGCTCCCAAGCCGAGCGCTGGTATCAGGCGCTTCTTGAAGCCCGCCCAGACTGGGCCGGATTGATCGCCCTGCACCACGGTTCACTGGCCCGCGAGGTGCGCGATTGGGTCGAGCTGGGACTGAAACAAGGCGCGCTGAAGGCCGTGGTCTGTACCTCCAGCCTAGACCTGGGGGTAGATTTCCTGCCGGTCGAACGTGTGCTGCAAATTGGCTCACCCAAGGGCGTGGCGCGGCTGATGCAACGTGCCGGGCGTTCCGGCCACGCGCCCGGTCGCACCTCCCGGGTGACGCTGGTGCCGACCCACAGTCTGGAAGTAATCGAGGCAGCCGCGGCGCAGGTAGCCATTGCCGAACGTCGCATCGAGGCGCGAGACACCCCGCAACTGCCGCTGGATGTGCTGGTACAACATCTCGTGAGCATGGCGTTGGGCGGCGGTTTCCGGCCCGACGAGCTTTTCGCGGAAGTCCGGCAGGCCTGGTCCTATCGCGACCTGGACCAGACGCAATGGCAATGGGCGCTGGCGTTCGTCCGTCACGGTGGGCATTCGCTGACCGCCTACCCCGACTACCAACGGGTCGAGCCTGACGAAAGCGGCTTGTGGAAGGTACCGAGCAAACGCGTGGCGCTGCGCCACCGGATGAGCATCGGCACCATCGTCAGCGATGCCAGCCTGACGGTGAAGTTCTGGGCCAGAGGAGGCACCGGGCGCTCACTTGGCAGTGTTGAGGAAGGTTTTATCGCTCGCCTTCGCCCCGGCGACTGCTTTCTCTTCGCTGGGCGCCTGCTGGAGCTAGTGCGGGTGGAGAACATGACTGTTTACGTCAACCGCGCCACCAGCAAGAAGGCTTCGGTGCCACGCTGGAACGGCGGGCGCATGCCGCTTTCCAGCGAACTTGCCGATGCCGTCGTGGAGCAATTGAGCGCCGCCTCACGGGGTCATTTCGACAGCGCTGAGATGCGTCTGGTGCAGCCGCTGCTGCAGGTGCAGATGGACTGGTCGGCGCTGCCCAGTGAAACCACGCTGCTCGCCGAGGTGATGAAATCCCGGGAGGGCTGGCACCTGTTTCTCTACCCCTTCGCCGGGCGTCATGTGCATCTGGGGTTGGCCAGCCTGTTGGCTTGGCGCATGGGGCAGAGCCAGCCGCTGACTTTTTCCATAGCTGTGAACGACTACGGCCTGGAGCTGCTCTCGGCCACCGAGGTGGACTGGCCCGACGCTTTGACCCCGGCGCTGTTTGACACTGACATCCTGCTGCACGACGTGCTGGCCAGCCTCAATGCCGGTGAACTGGCACGCCGGCGCTTTCGCGAAATCGCACGCATCGCCGGTCTGGTGTTTTCCGGCTACCCCGGCGCACAGAAAAGCGCGCGACAGATACAGGCCTCCAGTGGGCTGTTCTTCGACGTATTCCGCCAGTACGACCCGGCCAACCTGCTACTGACCCAGGCTGAAGAAGAAGTGCTGCGCCAGGAGCTGGAGGTCGGCCGGCTTGAGCAGACCTTGGCTCGCCTGCAACGGCGACAGCTGGACATCCGCCAAGTAAAACGCACCACTCCGCTGGCCTTTCCGCTGATGGTCGAGCGTTTTCGCGAAAGCATGAGTTCGGAGAAGCTCGCCGACCGTATCCGCCGCATGGTCGCTGAGTTGGACAAGGCCGCCGGCCCGGGTGGCTATCAACCCGAACGGAACGCTGCAATTGCCGTCGAAAAGGAAACCCGCCCGGCTCGCAAACCCCGCCTGCGCAAGGACGGCACGCCGAGGCCACGAAAAGAGACGGGCCGTTGATTAGGCCAGCCACCCCGCCGCCCCGGTAGGAGTGAGCTTGCTCGCGAGACTTTTTACCACTCAGGTGTGGTATCTGCGGCCAGCCTTGTTCGCGGGCATGGCCCGCTCCTACACAAGTATGGTGCATCGATTTTGGCTCCATACGAGTGGAGGCCGGCCAGTTGCTCAACACAGGATGACGATGAATCCTCACCTCTCCATCGAACTGGAACAGACCGAACTTTGGCTTTTGGCCGACAATGCCGTCTACTGGTCTGCCCAGCAGACACTGCTGGTCGCCGATATCCATTTCGGCAAGGCCGCTGCCTATCGCCAGCTTGGCCAACCAGTGCCGAAGGGAACTACCCAGGCGAACTTGCAGCGCCTCAATCGGCTGCTGGAGCTGTACCCCAGCCGGCAATTGATCTTCCTCGGTGATTTTCTCCATGCACCGGAATCCCAAACGACCGAGACCCACGCACAGCTTCTCGTCTGGCGCTCCCGTCATCCACGTTTGGAAATTACTCTGATACGCGGCAACCATGATCGGCGCGCAGGCGACCCACCTTTAGAGCTGGGCATCAGTGTGGTAACCGAACCGCTGCTACTCGGCCCCTTCGCCCTGCAACATGAGCCCGAGCCGCACCCGACTCATCACGTCCTGGCCGGCCATCTGCATCCTGCTTTTCGCCTGCAGGGACGTGGTCGGCAGCGCCTGCGCCTACCCTGCTTCTGCATTGGCGAGCGGGTCAGCCTGCTGCCGGCTTTCGGCAGCTTTACCGGGATGATGGATATTAAGGCTGACGGCGCCCAGCGCATTTACGTAACGGGCCAGGGTGGAGTCTGGCAAGTACGCTGAAGTCGCTATCAGACTGGCTCAGTTCAAACTTCGGAAATACCTGTGATGGTGATGCCGTAGCGTTCGGCCAGTCGGGTTGCCGGTGTATCTTCCAGATCGGGATCGTGCTCGTGCTCCACATCCCCTTCACCGAATTCTCGGCGTGCCATTTGCGTGACAAGCTCTACCGCCTCGTCAATATCCGGCTGATGGTCAGACTCGGTTTTCAGGGTCGCGGTATTACCGTCTTTGTTGTAAGCGATGATCCAGATGGTCATGGGCAGCCCCTCTCAATAAAAGCGCCTTCGGCCAGAAAAACTCTGCCGACTTCGACGTCTACCTATTTAGAGGCTTGGTCACTCGTTTCAGTTCGGCGGCTCGAGTTACATGCCCCCTCCGTCGAGCTGAATGAACAGCGCTAATGGGGAAAGGTCTTTGGACCAAGCAGTCCGATGATGTTCTGGCCGAGGAAAACCAAGGCAGTTATCTCAATCTAGCCGCAGCGCACCGACGGACCGGCGTGCCCTACACCTACATTCGGAGAATGAGCCATGCGCATGTTCGTGTCTGAATCGAATCTTTTTCGTGATCGTGTCCACGCCGGCCAGGAGCTGGCCAAAGCCCTGCTGCATCTGAAAAGCGAACAGCCACTGGTGCTCGCCTTGCCTCGCGGCGGCGTACCGATTGCTTTTGAAATAGCCAACGCGCTTAACGCACCTTTGGATGTAGTGCTGGTGCGCAAGATCGGCGCGCCGGGCAACCAGGAACTGGCACTGGGTGCAGTCATCGACGGCGCCAATCCGCAATGGGTGATCAACCAGGCATTGCTGCAACAGATAGCTCCACCGTCGGGCTGGTTTGACGAAGAAATGCAACGCCAGCTAACTGAGCTAGAGCGACGACGGCAGCATTACTGCGGTGACCGACCAGCACCTTCGCTGGCAGGCCGCTGCGTGATCGTAGTCGACGATGGCGTCGCTACCGGCGCGACGGTGCGTGCAGCGCTCAAGGGCCTGCAACAGACAGGCCCAGGGCTAATCGTGCTGGCGGTCCCGGTGGGCCCGCGTGATGTCATCGAAGCTTTACGAAGCGAAGTGGATGAACTGATCTGCCTGGCCATGCCTGAGCCGTTCATTGGAGTTGGCCGGCACTATGGCAATTTCGAGCAGACCAGTGACGAGGAAGTTATCGCGTTACTTGAGCGGGCCCAAAATAGCTCGGTAGAGTGAAGACGGCAGGTTCGTAGGGCCAGGGCCGTGTTGGTCGAACAGGCATAACATCGCCGAATGAATTCGGCCATACCAGAGCCAATGCTTTCATCCACACTCAGTGAGGCTGCCGTTAGGACCGAACTTGTTGGCCTGGTGCACTTCGGTTGATGTGAATTCGGCCCTTGGATAAAGGGCCGTATCAGGCCGTCAAACTCAAGCCACCGGCGCGGGTGGCGGCTGATCCGGTACCGTTGGCACGCCCGGTTCGGTGGGCTGGTCCGGTACGCCGGGTTCTTCCGGATCGCCGGGTACACCCCCAGCGTGCAGATCGAGCCTGTCGAGTTGGTCGGAATGACGGAAGGATTCGTTATCCATGGCGTAATTCTCCACTGCGGCAATCGGACGATCCGATCGAGTCTATAAGTAGAGAGCCAAGGACCGCTTTCTATCCGTCCTTCCGTCGGCGACTCACCACATCAGGTCATCGGGGATCTGGTAGGCAGCGTAGGGATCATCAGCATCCGGCGCTTGCGTCTGGATGTTGAGCTGGATGATACGGCGCGGATCGCGTTCCTGAATTTTCAGCGCGGCTTCACGCGGAATCACCTCGTAGCCGCCGCCATGACGGACGATAGCCAGCGAGCCACTAGAAAGCTTGTCACGCATCAGCTTGTTTACCGACAACCGCTTGACCTTCTTGTCGTCGACGAAGTTGTAGTAATCCTCGGTGGTCAACTTGGGCAAGCGGCTGGTTTCGATCAGCTGTTTGATCTGTGCGGCGCGTGCCTTCTGCTCAGCCTTTTCCTTCTGCTGGCGGTTAAGCTCCTGGTCACGCGCCAGCTTCTCTGCCTGTGCCTTGAGGGCCGCTTCGCGCTGCGAATCGTCCTTCTCTGCCTGGCCCTTGTTGACCAGACGCTGTTGCTTCTTTTGCTGCTTGCCGGCCTGTTTGACCTGCTTCTCATTGACCAGCCCGGCTTTGAGCAGCTGATCGCGAAGGGAAAGACTCATGGTTCGACTCGTCTCGTCTTGAATTCAAATGGACGTAGGGCGGATCAGGCGTCCTCGACCCGCCGGTAGCACTGTGGGGATTGTCGTGGATGTGCAAGGCAACATCCACCCTAACTCCTAACCGCAGGAAGGCGACTGTTCAGTTTTCTTGGCCTCGCCCCAGAGCGCGTCGAGGTCCTCCAGATCGCAATCCTCGATAGGCCTGCCAGCATCGCGCAGAGCCTGCTCAATGAAGCGGAAGCGCCGTTCGAACTTACGATTGGCAGCGCGCAGGGCGTTTTCGGGGTCCACTTTAAGGTGACGCGCCAGATTGACGGTGACGAACAGCAGATCGCCGATCTCCTCGGCAATGGCCTCTGGATCGTTCTCACTCATGGCTTCGAGTACTTCGCCCAATTCCTCGCGCACCTTGTCCACCACCGGCAGCGCATCGGGCCAGTCGAAGCCAACCTGGGCCGTGCGCTTCTGCAGCTTGGCCGCGCGGCTGAGTGCGGGCAATGAACTGGGCACGTCATCGAGCAGCGACAACTGTTCGGGCGCGGCGGATTTCTCGGCGCGCTCCTCAGCCTTGATCTCCTCCCAGCGTTGCTTGATCGCCGCCTCATCGAGACGTGGCAGATCGAGCGAGCCATACAGATCGCCGTCGGGGAAAACATGGGGATGACGCCGGACCAGCTTGCGAGTGATCGCATCGACCACGGCGGCAAAGTCGAAACGCCCCTCTTCCTGGCCCAGCTGGCTGTAATAGACGACCTGAAACAGCAGATCACCCAGCTCACCCGGCAGGTGTTCAAAATCGCCACTCTCGATGGCATCGGCCACTTCATACGCCTCTTCCAGGGTGTGCGGCACGATGCTGGCGTAATCCTGCTGCAAGTCCCAGGGGCAGCCATGCTGCGGGTCACGCAGACGGGCCATCAGGTGCAGCAGATCGTTGAGTTGGTACATGGGATTCCTCGGGTCGGTGCAATCGTAACGGCGTTCCGGTGGATGTAAAAAGCGACATCCACCCTACGCAGTCTGATCATTTGTAGGGTGGATGACGCTCCACCCATCCACCGTGACGCGACCAGCGACACCACCAGACTGAAGCCTTATGAAGCTCTCTGGCGCTTCGCTTCGATGACATTGGGCAGCTGCGAAATCCGGCTGAGCAACCGCCCGAGCGCGTTCAATCCTGGAATCTCGATGGTCAGCAACATCTGCGCGGTGCTGTCTTCCTTGTTCGAACGCGTGTTGGTCGATAGGACGTTGATCCGCTCGTTGAGCAGCACCTGGGAGATATCGCGCAAAAGCCCGGCACGGTCATAGGCACGGATGACGATATCCACTGGATAGGTCTTCTCGGGAATCGGTCCCCAGCTGACCTGAATGATCCGTTCCGGCTCGCGGCCTTCCAGCTGCAACACCGAGGCGCAATCCTGGCGGTGGATACTGACGCCACGACCAATGGTGATGTAGCCGACGATAGGATCACCCGGCAGCGGCTGGCAGCAACCGGCCATCTGCGTCAGCAGGTTGCCGACGCCCTGAATCTGCACATCGCCGCGCTTGCCCGGCCTATACGGGGTCGAACGCCGGGGAATCAGTTCCAACTGGTCGTAGCCGCGCTCAGGTTCCACCAGCTGCTGCGCAAGATTGACTAGATAGGCCAGGCGCAGATCACCGGCACCCAAGGCGGAGAACATGTCCTCGGCGGCTTTCAGGTTGGCCTTTTCCGCCAGTTTGTCGAAATCAACCGGAGGCAGGTCCAAACGCCCCAGTTCACGTTCGAGCATGGCCTTGCCGGCAGCAACGTTCTGGTCGCGGGCCTGCAGCTTGAACCAGTGGACAATCTTCGCCCGTGAGCGCGAGCTGGTGATGTAGCCCAGGTTGGGGTTCAGCCAGTCACGGCTCGGCGAACCCTGCTTGCTGGTGATAATTTCCACCTGCTCGCCGGTCTGCAGACTGTAGTTGAGCGGCACGATGCGCCCGTTGACCTTGGCGCCCCGGCAGTTGTGGCCGATCTCGGTATGCACGCGGTAGGCGAAATCCAGCGGCGTCGCGCCCTTGGGCAGATCGATGGCGTGTCCGTCGGGAGTAAAGACGTATACGCGGTCCGGCTCGATATCGACTCGCAACTGATCGGCCAGCCCACCGATGTCGCCCAGTTCCTCATGCCACTCGAGAACCTGGCGCAGCCAGGCGATCTTTTCCTCGTAGTGGTCCGAGCCGGAATTCACGTCCGTGCCCTTGTAGCGCCAGTGCGCGCATACGCCCAGCTCGGCTTCCTCATGCATGGCCTTGGTGCGAATCTGCACCTCCAGCACCTTGCCTTCCGGGCCAATCACTGCGGTATGCAGCGAGCGGTAGCCGTTCTCCTTAGGGTTGGCGATGTAGTCGTCGAACTCCTTGGGAATGTGCCGCCACAAGGTATGCACAATGCCCAGCGCGGTGTAGCAGTCGCGCACTTCGGGCACCAGCACGCGCACGGCGCGAACGTCATAGATCTGGCTGAACTGCAGGCCTTTCTTCTGCATCTTCCGCCAGATGGAATAGATGTGTTTGGCTCGGCCGTCGATATCGGGCTCGATATCGGCGGCGGTAAGCTCGTCGCGCAATTGCTGCACTACGTTGTCGATATATTGCTCACGGTCCACGCGCCGCTCGTGCAGCAACTGGGCGATCTGCTTGTACTGCTCAGGCTCCAGGTAGCGGAAGGACAGGTCCTCCAGCTCCCACTTGATATGACCGATGCCGAGGCGATGCGCCAGCGGCGCATAGATGTCGAACACCTCACGGGCGACGCGGTGACGCTTGTCATCGTCGGTGTTTTTTACCGCGCGGATGGCGCATGTGCGCTCGGCCAGCTTGATCAGCGCGACGCGCACGTCATCGACCATAGCCACCAGCATCTTGCGCAGGTTTTCCACCTGGGTCTGGGGGCCGAGAACCAGCGATTCACGGGGGTTCAGACTGGTGCTGATCGCCGCCATGCGCAACACCCCGGCAATGAGCTTGGCAACCACCGGCCCAAATTGCCGATGGACCTCGGCCAACTGGATCTTGCCCTCACGCACGCCGCGGTAGATCACGCCGGCCACCAAGCTTTGCTGATCAAGCTTGAGGTCGGCAAGAATCACGGCGATTTCCAGTCCCGTCTGGTAACTGGACGTGCCTTCGCTCCACAGATTCTGTGCCGCATTGGCCTGTTGCTCGGCCTCGCGGGCGTAGTCGCAGGCTTTCTTGAGTGCGTCACGGTCGAGCGCCGGGAGCATGCCCTGCACATGATCGAGCCAGCCTTCAAGATTGATGCTGCCGTCGGTATTGATCGGCTGAAGCGCTCTGACCTGAACCATTGTTACCTTCCCTCTATGCAGTTACTGCATCGAACACGCCGGCGTTCTATCACCAGGATCGTTGCTACTCAGGCTTGCTGAAAAACGCCATCGCCTCGACATGCGCCGTTTGCGGAAACATGTCCAGCACCCCGACCTTTTCCAGTCTATAACCCTGACGAACCAGCTCGGCCGCATCACGCGCCAACGTTGCAGGGTTGCACGAAACATAAGCCACGCGCCGTGCGCCTAAAGTCGACATCTGCCCGACCAGCTCGTAGGCGCCATCACGCGGCGGGTCCAGCAGTACCGCAGCAAACCCGCCTTTTGCCCACTCGGCCTCTGCCAGCGGCTTCGACAGATCCGCCTGATAAAAGTGCGCCCTTTGCAGGCCGTTACGCACCGCATTGGTGCGGGCACGCTCGACCATTTCCGCGACACCTTCGACCGCCACCACTTCGGCACCGATGCGTGCCAGCGGCAAGGCGAAATTGCCCAGCCCGCAGAACAGATCCAGCACGCGCTCACCAGCCTGTGGCGCCAGCCAATCCAGCGCCTGGGCGATCATTGCCTCATTCACCGGCGCGTTGACCTGCACGAAGTCACCCGGCCGCCACTCCAGCTCCAGATCCCAGGTAGGCAGCCGGTAACCCAGCTCCGCGTCCGCGTCCAGCGGCTGCGGTTGCCCTTCGCCCTGCAGCCAAAGCTGAACGCCCTGCTCCCGTGCAAAGACCGCAAGTCGTTGCAGATCCGCCTCGGCCAGCGCCGCCGTATGCCGAATGAGCACGGCCTCGGCAAAACCGCTGAACAGCTCCACATGGCCGAGCACCTGTGGTTTGTCTAACTCGTGCAGGGTCTTCAACAGTGCCGGCAGCAGTGTCTGCAAGGGCTGTACCAGCACAGGGCATTCATGGATCGAAACGATGTCCTGGCTGGCAGATGCACGAAAGCCCACATCGAGCCGCCGCGCCTTGTGATCCCAGCGCACCGCCAGCCGTGCTCGCCGCCGATAGCCGAACTCAGGGCCGGTCAGCGCCGGCGCCCAGTTCTTCGGTTCGATTCCCTGGCGCGAGAGCTGATCAGCCAGGCTGCGCTCCTTGAGAGCCAGCTGATCGCCGGCCGGCAGGTGCTGCAAACTGCAGCCGCCACAGCTGCGTGCATGGACACAGGGTTCGGTACGGCGTTGCTCGCTAGCCGTCAGTACCCGCTCGGTGCGCGCCTCAACCACCTTGCTGCGTGCCGCCAGCACGCGCGCTTCAACCTCTTCGTCAGGCAAGGAGCCCTCGACGAACCAGGTGCGTCCCTCGACAAAGGCGATACCGCGCCCGTCGTTAGATAACCGCTCGATACGCAGGCGCTGTTTCTTGCCCACCGGAATCTGCGCTTTTTTCTCGCCACCGCTGGGCTGAAAGCGCAGGCCACCACCGTTTCGGGCCATTAGCGGCTCCGACCAATCAGATTGACATCATTCAAGACAACGCTGCTCATTTGGGCTCGTCGTAGACGCCGGTCGAAAGATAGCGGTCGCCCCGGTCGCAGATGATGGCGACGATCACCGCATTCTCGACTTCCTGCGACAGACGCAGCGCCGCAGCAACCGCACCGCCGGAGGACACGCCGCAGAAGATGCCTTCCTCACGTGCCAGGCGGCGCATGACGGTCTCCGCCTCGGCCTGGGACATATCAACCACGCGGTCCACCCGCTCAGCCTGATAGATCTTCGGCAGGTATTCCTGCGGCCAGCGGCGGATGCCCGGAATCGCCGCACCTTCCATGGGCTGCAAGCCCACAATCTGCACCCGCGGGTTCTGTTCCTTGAGGTAGCGCGACACACCCATGATGGTGCCGGTGGTCCCCATGGAGCTGACGAAATGGGTAATGCCACCACCGGTCTGCTGCCAGATTTCCGGGCCGGTGCTGCTGTAGTGCGCTTCGGGGTTGTCGCCATTGGCGAACTGGTCGAGCACCTTGCCACGGCCTTCGGCCTGCATCTTCAGCGCCAGGTCGCGGGCACCTTCCATGCCCTCTTCCTTGCTCACCAGAATCAGCTCGGCGCCATAGGCAGTCATTGCCGCCTTGCGCTCGGCGCTGGAGTTATCCGGCATGATCAGGATGAATTTGTAGCCCTTGATCGCTGCGGCCATGGCCAGAGCGATACCGGTGTTGCCCGAAGTAGCCTCGATCAGGGTATCGCCAGGCTGAATGTCGCCACGGGCCTCGGCGCGCGCGATCATCGACAGCGCCGGGCGGTCCTTGACCGAACCGGCGGGGTTGTTGCCTTCGAGCTTGACCAGCAGCGTGTTGCTGGTTTCACCCGGCAGACGTTGCAGGCGAACCAGCGGAGTGTTGCCGACGCAATCGGCAATGGTCGGGTACTGAATTGTCATGGCGTGGTAAACCGCACGGCGTGAAAGGCGCACATGATACCGGCAACGCTGGACGACGTGCAGAGCGCAATGTGCTGGCACGCCTATCGACATTACGTCTGCCTTGCACGGAACGTTCGCTAAGGAGCCTTTTCTGTAAGCTGTCGGCAAAGCCTATGGTCAACGAGTGAATCCCATGTTCAACGCACGCATTGCCCTTCTTTCAAGCCTGCTGCTGATGGGCGTGAGCGCCTGCCATGCGCCCGAGCACCTCGCTGAAACCCCACAGATCGCCCCCGAAGCCGCCAGTGGTTTTGCTACCAAGCCCGGCTGGGCCGTTGAACGCTTTGCCGTGGCCGCCGCCAACCCGCTGGCCACCGAAGCCGGCTATCAGATTCTAAAGGCCGGCGGCAGCGCAATGGATGCCGCCATTGCCGTACAGATGGTGCTGACCCTGGTCGAACCGCAATCGAGCGGCATTGGCGGCGGCGCCTACCTGCTGCACTGGGATGGCGAACGGGTCGCCGCCTTCGACGGCCGTGAAACAGCACCGGCGGGCGTGGATGAAAACCTCTTCCTCAACGCCGACGGCACGCCGATGGACTTTCTCCAAGCCGTGGCGGGCGGCCGTTCAGTGGGCGTGCCCGGCGTACTGAAGATGCTCGAACAGGCTCACCGAGAGCATGGAAAACTGCCTTGGAAACACCTGTTCCAGAGCGCCATAAGCCTTGCCGAAAAAGGCTTCGAGGTCAGCCCGCGCCTGCATGCTCTGCTCGCTCGGGACCCAGCCCTGCGGGACAACCCGCAGGCAGCCGCCTTCTATTATCAGGAGGACGGCTCGCCTCTGCCGGTCGGCCATCGTCTGCGCAATCCGGCCCTCGGCGCGTTACTGCGCGAGGTGGCTGCACACGGCAGCTCGGCCTTCTATGGCGGTCGCAACGCCGAAGCTGTGATCGATCAGGTCAAACGGCACCCGAGCAATCCAGGATACTTGAGCCTCGCCGATCTGGGCGGCTACACGCCCCGCCAGCTCGACGCCATGTGCACGCTTTGGCAGCAACGCTACCGCGTTTGCGGCTTCCCACCGCCGTCGTCGGGGCATATCACCCAGATGCAGATCCTCGGGATGCTCGAACACCTGTCGCCAATCCCGGCACTGGAACGAGGCGTCCCTTCCGCTGATTTCCTACATCGCTACACCGAGGCGGCGCGCCTGGCCTATGCCGACCGTGCGCAGTACCTGGCCGACCCCGACTTCGTGCCGGCGCCCGGCGGCGACTGGAACAGCCTGCTCGCCCCCGCCTACCTGAAACGGCGCGCCGCACAGATCGGCGAGCGCAGCATGGGCACGGCCGAAGCGGGCAATCCGGGTTCGATGTCCGTCGCCTTCGCGGCTCAACCCGAGCAGCCTGAATACGGCACCAGCCATATCAGCATCGTCGATGGTGAAGGCAATGCGCTGGCGATGACCTCCAGCATTGAACAGGCTTTCGGCTCGCGCCTGCTCAACGATGGCGGCACCGGCCTGCCCGGCGGCTACCTGCTGAACAACCAACTCACCGATTTTGCCTTCGTACCACAGGATGCCGAAGGGCGACCCGTGGCCAACCGGGTCGAGGCGAACAAGCGCCCGCGCTCGAGTATGAACCCAACCCTGGTTTTCGATGCCGAGAGTAACCGCTTGCTAGCCAGCGTTGGCTCACCCGGCGGCTCGGCAATCATCCACTTCACCGCCAAGACCCTGCTCGGTCTTTATGACTGGGAACTGGATGCGCAGCGGGCCATCGACCTGCCTAACTTCGGCAGTTTCAACGGGCCGACGATACTGGAAGCAGGAGGCTTTTCAGCAAGTACCGTCAAGGCCCTTGAAGCCCGCGGTCACCAGGTAAGGGAAGCAGCCTTGACCAGCGGCCTGCAAGCCATCCAGCGCACCGATAGCGGCTGGTTCGGCGGCGCCGATCCGCGCCGTGAAGGCGTGGTGATGGGAGAGTGAGTGGCTCCCAAACGGGGACATGGAAGCCGGCGCAGGTCTCAGATGCCGCCACCCAGATCGATCTGCGCCTCGCTCTGCAGGCGGTCGATAGCCCGGTCCAGCTCATCCAGCGCCTGAGTGGCGTTGGGATGGTTCTTCTTGAGCAGAATTTCGCTGCGCTCACAGGCCGCACGTAGCTGCGGCACCCCGCAATAGCGCGTTGCGCCATGCAGCCGGTGCACTCGTTCGATCAGCATCTGCTGATCATTGGCCAGCCGCGCCTCACGAATGCCCTGACGATCTTCTTCCAACGAAGCCAGCAGCATGCTGATCATCTCTGCTGCCAGGTCAGACTTGCCCGCAGCCAGACGCAGACCTTCTTCAGCATCAAGCACCTTGAGGTTGTTCTCCGGCGGCATCGGCTCCACTGGAGCAAAAACAGCGGTGCTGCGAGGTAACGGCAGGCCGGTCCACTTCAGTACGACCTGGGCCAGCTGTCGCTCGCTGATCGGCTTGGTCAGGTAGTCGTCCAGGCCGCTCTGCAGCAACGAGCGCTTTTCGCTGGATAACGCGTGGGCAGTGAGCGCGACGATTGGCAAGGGCGGCTGATCACTATCGACCTCCCACTGGCGGATTGCCTCGGTGGTCTGACGGCCGTCCATGCCAGGCATCTGCATATCCATGAACACCATGTCGAAGCTCGTGCGTTTGACCGCCTCAAGCGCCTCCTGACCGCTACTCACTGCCACGGCGTCGCCGCCCATGTGCATCAGCAGGGTTTCCAACAGCAGCAGGTTGGCGGGATTGTCATCGACACAGAGCACCCGTGGCGCACGGGTTGCGGATATCACCATCGGCTCGACCAGCCCCTGCTGCGGGTGCAGCAGATCAAGCAAGACCCGCTGCAGCTTGCGTGTACAGGCAGGCTTGCCCTGTAGCTGGGAGTAGGTGTGGGATTCGGGCAGTGCTTCGTGAAACTGCGTCTGTTCGCTGGTCGGGCACAGCACGATGGATTTGCAGCCAAGCCCTTCCAGTTCCCACAGGCGCGGGCGCAGTTGTTCAGGAGCGATCTCGCGCTCGGTCACGCCAAGCACGGCTGCTTCGATAGGCTCGATGCTCCGCTGCGCGGAGACCGCTTCCTGCAACTGGTCCAGGCTGTCGAACGGCAACACCTCCAGGCCACAGCTTTCCAGCTGGTGACGCAGTGCCTCGCGTGCCAGCGGATGCAATTCGAGCATCGCCACCCGGCGCCCCAGCAGGGCCGGACGCGGCAGGTCCTCGATATCATCCGCAGCCCTGGGCAGACTCAGGCTAAGCCAGAATTCAGAGCCTTCATCAGGAATGCTGTCGACGCCGATCTCACCGCCCATCTGCTCCACCAGGCGCCTGGAAATCACCAGTCCCAAGCCGGTACCGCCCGGCTGGCGCGACAGTGAGTTGTCCGCTTGGCTGAACGCTTGGAACAGCCCTCGCAGGTCCTGCTCGGTCAGGCCTATACCGGTGTCCTGCACGCTGATGCGCAGCTGCGCGCGGTCGGTGCGCTCGTCCTCGACCATGGCGCGCACCACGATAGTGCCTTCATTGGTGAACTTGATGGCATTGCTGACCAGATTGGTGAGTATCTGTTTGAGGCGCTGCGGATCACCCACCAGCGACAACGGCGTGTCGCGATAGACCAGACTGACCAGTTCCAGCTGCTTGGCGTGTGCCGCCGGGCCGAGAATAGTCAGGGTGTCCTCGATCAGATCGCGCAGATTGAACGGAACGCTTTCTAGTATCAGCTTGCCGGCTTCGATCTTGGAGAAGTCGAGAATCTCGTTGATGATGCCCAGCAGACTGTCGGCAGACCGCTCGATGGTCGTCAGGTAATCCTGCTGACGCGGCGTCAGGTCGCTTTTTTGCAACAAGTGGGTGAAGCCGAGGATGCCATTAAGCGGCGTGCGGATTTCATGGCTCATGTTAGCGAGGAATTCGGACTTGATCCGGCTCGCTTCCAGGGCTTCCTTACGCGCCAGATCCAGCTCGATGTTCTGAATCTCGATGGTTTCCAGATTCTGCCGCACGTCCTCGGTGGCCTGGTCGATGCTCTGCTGCAGCTCTTCACGAGCACTGAGCAGCGACTCGGCCATGCGGTTGATCCCTGCTGCCAACTCATCCATCTCATGGCTACCGAGTGCTGGCAAGCGGGTTTCGAGGTGCCCGTCCCGTAGCTGAGCCACAGCGGCCTTGACCTTGTGCAGCGGCTTGCTGATTGCGCTGCTCATGCGAAACGCCAGTAACGCGGTGATCAGTAACCCGGCGCTGATCAACATCAGGCTGGTGAACATGCTGCGGTAGCCACGCAGCAGAGTGCCCTCGTGGGAGAGCTCCAGCTCCAGCCAGCCGAGCTGCTGCAGATTGCTGCTCTGCCCGGCGCTGGCCAAGTGCAGGTGCTTGCCCAGAATCGGCAGCAGGATACGACTGGTATCCAGATTGCTGACCTGGGTCAGCGCTTCCGGATCGGCTGGCGGCGGAGGCGTGATCATGTTCGGCCCGGCGTGGGCCAGCAGGTTGCGCTCGATATCGAGCACTGTCACCGCGCGCACATCGGGCTGGTCGAGTACTTGGTTGAGGATGCGTTGCAGCCGTTGCCCATACCCCTGTGCCATGGCCGGCGCGGCCAGTGGCGCCAGCTGAGTGGCAATCAGCTTTCCCTGCTCATTGAGCTGGTGACGCATCTCGGTCAGCTGCATCCAGGAGAAATAGGCGCCGAGCACAAGTGCCAGCGCGGTCCCCGGCAGGAGTGTCAGCAGCACTACACGACTTTTGATTCCCAAGTCCTTGAGCATGAATCCGTCCATTCCCATGATTGCCAGCCAGCAGTGTAGCGACTCGCTGACGGGGAATCTGCCCTCTCATCCGTGAGTGGGTCAATGACAGGTCAGTCCAGGCCGCGAATATCCTTGCCTTGGAAATCTGGCAGTTTCCAGCTAAAGGTCATCGCCAGCACCCGGAACAGGAAGCCGCAGCCCAGCGCCAGCAGCGTGGCCAATGAACTGTTGACCTCAAGCCAGAGCATGCCCACATAGAACACGCCAGTGAACAACGCCACCGTGGCATAGAGTTCGCGCTGCATGACCAGCGGCACCTGATTGCAGAGGATGTCGCGCAGCAGGCCACCGAAGATCCCAGTGATCACCCCGGCCAGCACCACAATGGACGGATGGGCTTCCATCTCCAGCGCCACGCCGCAGCCGATGACGGTAAAGGCCACCAGCCCCAGACCGTCGACCCAAAGGAAGACCTGACGCAGATGATGCATGTGCCGCGCAATCATCGCTGTGACAATGGAAGCGCCGATGGTGAAGGCCAGGTATTCGGGGTTGGCAATCCAGCCCACCGGATAATGGCCGAGCAGGATGTCGCGCGCCGTGCCGCCACCCAGTGCGGTCACTGTGCCAAGCATGCAGATGCCGAACAAATCCATGCCGCGCCGCATGCCCATGATGGCTCCGGACATGGCTTCCGCCGTAATCGCGATCAGATAGATGGTATGCAACAGGGTCACGGCGGCTCCAGAACAGGCAAGGGATGAAAGGCAGCGCAATTATGAGGCACACTGCGTCCTGATTGTTGTAAGTAAGCAAATTTAGGCAATACAAAGTTTTCCTTAACCGGAGTGCATCTGCGTGAATCTCGATCCCCGGCAGACCGAGGCCTTCCGCGCCGTCATCAGGGCTGGCAGCTTCGAGCAGGCTGCCCAGCTTCTGCACCTTAGCCCGCCGGCGATTTCACAGCGCGTTCGCGCTTTGGAAAGCACACTGGGCAACGCCCTGATCGTACGCAGCCGTCCCTGCCGGCCAACCGAAATCGGTCAGCGACTTTTGCAATACCTCAATCGCGCTGCCCTGCTGGAAGCCGATCTGCTGGCTGACCTGGCCGAACGCAGCGATGCGCCGCTGGTAGTGGTCGCGGCGCTGAATGCTGACAGCCTCGGCACCTGGTTCTTTCCGGCATTGGCCGAAGTGCTGATGCGTGAGCGGGTGCTACTCGACCTGAACGTCGAAGACCAAGACCACACCTACAACCTACTGGAAACCGGCCTGGCCATCGGCTGTATCAGCACCGAACCCAAGCCCATGCGGGGCTGCAGCGCAAGCCCGCTGGGCAGTATGCGTTATCGGCTGGTGGCCTCCAGCGAGTTTCGCCAGCGGCATTTTTCCAACGGCCTGACGCGCAACGCCGCGCGCAAGGCGCCGGTCGTCGCCTACACCCGCAAGGATCGTCTCACCTCCTCCTTCCTGCTGCGCCAACTGGGCCTGCCGGAAGGTGCTTATCCCTGCCATTTCGTGCCCGGTACCGAGCCGCGCTTCAACGCCATCCGCTATGGTCTGGGCTACGGCATGGTGCCGGAACTGCTGCTGCACGAGGCCCTGGCGCAGGGCACCCTGGTCGATCTGGCCAGCGATTCGCCGCTGGATATCTCGCTGTACTGGCACACCTGGAAGGTGCAATCACCCAGAATGGAAAATCTCTCGCGACAGATTCTCGAAGCCGCGCCGAAGATTCTCGCCCGCCCCGACGATAGCGCCGAGACTGCATAGACATGAGCACCACAACCCTCCAACCTCAACTTCCCGCCTGTTGCTCGCCACTGCTCGATCACTGGCCGCTACCTCGCGCCCTGCCCGGCGTGCAGATGCTCAGCACCCGCTTCGACCCGCGCCTGCTCGACGTCGAGGACTTTCATCGCTGGGGCATTCCCGCGCCGGACGCAGTGAGTAAACGCCAGACCGAATTTCTCGCTGGCCGTCTCTGCGCCCATGAAGCCCTGCGCAGAGCTACTGGCGTGGCGAGCATTCCAGCCGTTGGCGAAGACCGTGCGCCTTGTTGGCCCGCCGGGGTTGTCGGTTCCATCACCCACGGCGCCGGCTGGGCTGCGGCAGTTGCGGCACGCGCTGAGCAATGGCGCGGACTGGGACTGGACGTAGAACGGCTGCTGGCAAGCGCACGGGCTGACCGTTTGGCCGCCGAAATCCTCACACCGCGTGAACTGGAAGGCTATGGCGATTTGGATGACACCCAACGTGCTCTGCGGGTCACCCTGACCTTCTCGATCAAGGAAAGCCTATTCAAGGCGCTCTATCCGTTGGTGAACAAACGCTTCTATTTTCAGGAAGCTGAGCTGATCCACCAGGACGGCAATGGCCAGGCACGTCTGCGGCTGCTGAATGATCTTTCGCAAGAGTGGAAAAGCGGCGTCGAGTTGGAGGGTCAGTTCGCGCAGTTCGAGGGTTATCTGCTGAGCCTCGTCAGCATCGCCCGATAAATCGCCATTTTCTGTGGGAACGGGCCATGCCCGTGAATCCACCACACCAGCGCGAAAGTCGTGTTCGTGGGCAGAGCCAACTCCTACAAGGCGCTACTGCTGACCACCTGCCGGCGCGGCCAGGCCAGGCTGAAGCAGGCGCCGCCCAGTTCGCTGCGGCTGATTTGCGCGCGACCACCGTGCCAGTAGGCGATCCGCCGCACGATGGACAACCCCAGCCCATGGCCGCCGGATGCTCGCGTGCGGCTGTCGTCCAGGCGCAAGAATGGTGTGAAAACCTTCTCCCAATCCGCCTCCGGCACCCCGGGCCCGTCATCGTCGACGCTCAGTCGCACCCGCTCGGCATCCAGCACAAAACTCACCAGCACCCGAGTTTCGGCGTGACGCATGGCGTTGCTGACCAGATTGATCAAAGCCCGCCGTAGGTAATGCGGCTCGGCCTCGACCAGAGAGTCACCCTCGAACGTCTCGCAATTGCCGCGCTCGATGCGGATATACGCACGCAACGGCGCCAGCTCGACGATCACCTGATCGACCAGCGTCCCCAAATCGATGCTCTGGAAATTCAGCGCCGGCGAGCCGCGTTCAAGCCGGGTATAGACCAGCATTTCATCCACCAGCCGATCCAGATCGTCGATGTCGACATCCATGCCCTGCAGGTACTTTTCACGCGCTGCGGAGGTTTGCGCTTCGGCAGTCATCTCCAGACCGAAACGCAGGCGCGCCACCGGCGTGCGTAGCTCATGCGCCACCGCACTGACCATCTCCCGCTGCACCGCCAGCAGGCGTTGCAGTTGAACGGCCATGCCATTGAAGGCCCTCGCCAGCTGCCCCACCGAATCGCTGCCGGCGTCCGGCACCCGCGTGGCGAGGTTGCCATTGGCGAGGCGCGTGGCGGCACTTTCCACTTCGCGCAGCCGCCGCTCCAGCTGACGCACCAGCAGATAGACCGTCAGCCCGATCAGCGTCAGCCCGAGCGCGCCGATCAGCAGTAACAGATGCGGCGGATAGGGATTGAACTGGTACAGCGGACCCAGCGCCATGATCCACGAGGTGCCGGATACCGCTGCAAATACGCGCACCGCCTCCCCGCCCTGGTCCAGCGCCATCACCGTATCGCCCTCGTCGAGACGGCGACGCTGGTCATCATCCAGGCTGGCGCTGTCACGCGTTAGCAGCTCGAGGGCATAGCCGAAACCGTGGGCCTGCTTGAGTTCAGCCAAGCGCCTTGGCTGTTCGTCTTCGGGAAAGCGGATCAGCTCGTCGATCAGCAGATAGATGGTTGCACGCGCCAGTTGTTCGCTGACCTGTTCGACTTCGGCGGTCAGCACCAGCCTGTCGGTATCGCTGACCAACGCAAAGACCGTCGTGCTGTGCGGGCGCAGCTTCTCCACCAGCACCTGCCCATGCAATAGGCGCGCTTCAAGACGGCTTTCCAGGCTGACGTCATCCAGGGTACGCACCCGCAAGGGCACGCCTAGCAAGCGCCCCCAGAGATTGGCTGCCTGGCGCCGCTCAATGGGCGTCATGCTGCTCATGTTGTTTGCCATCAGACGGAAGGTACCGCTCGCCAGCGTTTCCCGGTGATGATCAGCGCGCACCTCATTGAGCAGTTGCAGGCCGCCGGCACCCAGCAGCGCAACAAGCACCAACACGGCGAGCATGCCGCCGTAGATACGCAGGAAGATGGAGTTCACTGCAGCGCTTGCGCCGCTTCGGAAACGAACAGATAGCCCTTGCCGCGCACTGTCTTGATCAGCCGTGGGTGGTCGGGATCGTCACCGATCCGGGGGCGAATGCGTGAAATACGCACATCGATGGAGCGGTCCTGACCGTCGTATTCGATACCGCGCAGCTCGGCAAAGATTTCCTCGCGCGACATGGTCCGCCCCGGATTGGAGGTCAATAGCCAAAGCAGATCGAACTCTGCCCCGGTCAGCTCGATGAGCTCGCCGCGCAGCCAGGCTTCGCGCAGAGCGCTATCAACCACCAGCGGGCCATATTGCAGGCGTTTGCTGTTATTGCTCGGCGCTTCCAGATGGTCGCGCCGGCGCAGCAAGGCGCGGATACGCGCCAGCAGCAGCCGGGGCCGCACCGGCTTGCACACATAGTCGTCAGCGCCGCTGTCCAGGCCCAGCACCTGATCAAGGTCATCGGCACGGGCGGTGAGCATCAGGATCGGGCCATCGTAGCGATCACGCACCTTGCGGCAGATGCTCAGGCCATCTTCGCCCGGCAACATCAAATCAAGCACCACCAAATCGGGCCGCTCGCTGATGATGCGCTCCGCCGCCTTAGCCCCGTCGGCTTCGACCGATACCTGTAAGCCGTTGCCCTCGAGATACTCCCGGGTTAGCTCGGCCAGCCGCTGATCATCTTCGACAATCAGGATGTTCCACGACTCTTGATCCACCACGCCCCCTCCCTTGTTGCAACGGCGGCATTGTAGCGTTACGCCAGTGCCGGAGGGCAGCATCGTAGCCTTCGCGCTAGACAGGCTTGTTTGCCAATCACATCCCTTGTTTTACCGCCTCCAGAGACGACGTGGGCCGCTTTGACAAACCACTATATATAGTGTTCAGCCGAAAACGCTCAAAGGTACCGAGCAAGCACGGCCGAACATGTATTTCATCCGAAACCGCTGTGGACAGCCGATGGCGTGGCCTGGCAGGTTTTCACCCACAAACGGCACACATGTTATCCACAGCTTGTTCATTTCTACGCCCTTGCATCACGCCAAGCTCGGCATTAAGGTGCCGCCCCCAGCAAAAAACCCCAGATATTGGGGCAAATCGCTCAATAGAACACTACGAACGACAAAAGCAAGCAAAATAATTTTTCGCCTCGAGTTTTGTATCCAACCTGTTCTACAGGTTCCGGCAAACGCTCTGGGGCCGTGCTTCTGAAGCCGTTTGTTTTGCTTTTCTTCATTCCATAAAGGGTGTATCCGATAACCAGCAAACACAATATCTAGTGTTTTGAGGTTGTTAACCTCATGACTGGTGACTATCCTTCGGAGCATCCGACTCGCCGCACAAGCGGCAGAAAAAACCACTTTTGTTGTCCCCGCGCAGGCCAGCCTGCGCGGGGTTATTGCGACCAAGAACCTCACGTGCACTGAGACAGAGAGAATCCGGAGACCCCATGCAGAACGAGTCCATTCGCGAGAATTCGCAGGTTTTAGCCAATACCACGCTGGATCTGGCCGCCACCGCGCCGGGCCAGCTTCGTGTGATCAAGCGTAACGGCACCGTGGTGCCTTACACCGATGACAAGATCACCGTTGCTATCACCAAAGCCTTTCTCGCGGTGGAAGGCGGCAATGCTGCCGCTTCGTCGCGCATCCACGACACCGTCGCACGCCTGACCGAGCAGGTCACCGCCACTTTCAAGCGCCGCATGCCCTCCGGCGGCACCATCCACATCGAAGAAATCCAGGACCAGGTTGAACTGGCCCTGATGCGTGCCGGTGAGCAAAAGGTCGCCCGCGACTACGTGATCTACCGCGAAGCCCAGGCCTCCAAGCGCAAAAACGCCACGGCCGGCAGCGAAATCGCCCAGCCACACCCGAGCATTCGCATTACCCAGGCCGATGGCAGCCAGCGCCCGCTGGACCTGGGCCGCCTGCAGACCATCATCCGCGAAGCCTGCGAAGGCCTGGCTGAAGTCGACGGCGAGCTGATCCAGAAAGAAACCCTGAAGAACCTCTATGACGGCGTCGCGCAAAAAGACGTCAACACCGCCCTGGTGATGACCGCGCGCACCCTGGTCGAGCGCGAGCCGAACTACAGCTACGTGACCGCCCGCCTGCTGATGGACACCCTGCGCGCCGAAGCGCTGGGCTTCCTCAACGTCGCCGAAGCCGCCACCCACCACGAAATGGCCGACCTCTACGCCAAGGCACTGCCCGCCTACGTGGAAAAAGGTGTGGAATTCGAGCTGCTCGACCCGCGCCTGAAGGAATTCGACCTGGCCAAGCTGGGCGCCGCGATCAACCACGAGCAGGACCAGCAGTTCACCTACCTCGGCCTGCAGACCCTCTACGACCGTTACTTCATCCACAAGGACAACGTCCGCTTCGAGCTGCCGCAGATTTTCTTCATGCGCGTCGCCATGGGCCTGGCCATCGAGGAAGAACAGCGCGAAGCCCGCGCCATCGAGTTCTACAACCTGCTGTCGTCGTTCGACTACATGGCCTCCACGCCGACCCTGTTCAACGCCGGCACCCTGCGCCCGCAGCTGTCCTCGTGCTACCTGACCACCGTGCCGGACGACCTGGGCGGCATCTACGACGCCATCCGCGATAACGCCCTGCTCTCCAAGTTCGCCGGCGGCCTGGGCAACGACTGGACTCCGGTGCGCGCGCTGGGCGCCTACATCAAGGGCACCAACGGCAAATCCCAGGGCGTCGTGCCCTTCCTGAAAGTGGTCAACGACACCGCCGTAGCGGTCAACCAGGGCGGCAAGCGCAAAGGCGCGGTCTGTGCCTATCTGGAAACCTGGCACCTGGACATCGAGGAATTCCTCGAACTGCGCAAGAACACCGGTGACGACCGTCGCCGCACCCACGACATGAACACCGCCAACTGGGTGCCCGACCTGTTCATGAAGCGCGTTTTCGACGACGGCAAGTGGACGCTGTTCTCACCAAACGAAGTGCCTGACCTGCACGACCTCACCGGCAAAGCCTTCGAGGAGCGCTACGAGTACTACGAGGCTCTGACCGAGTACGGCAAGATCAAGAACTTCAAGACCCTGCAGGCCAAGGACCTGTGGCGCAAGATGCTTTCGATGCTGTTCGAGACCGGTCACCCGTGGATCACCTTCAAGGACCCGTGCAACCTGCGCAGCCCGCAGCAGCACGTCGGCGTGGTGCACAGCTCCAACCTCTGCACCGAGATCACCCTGAACACCAACAAGGACGAGATCGCCGTCTGCAACCTGGGCTCGGTCAACCTGCCGAACCACATCAAGGACGGCAAGCTGGACACCGCCAAGCTGGAAAAGACCATCCGGGTCGCCGTGCGCATGCTCGATAACGTTATCGACATCAACTACTACTCGGTACCACAGGCGCGCAACTCCAACCTCAAGCACCGTCCCGTGGGCCTAGGCATCATGGGCTTCCAGGACGCGCTGTACCTGCAGCACATCCCGTACGGCTCCGATGCCGCCATCGACTTCGCTGACAAATCCATGGAAGCGGTCAGCTACTACGCCATCCAGGCGTCCTGCGACCTGGCCGACGAGCGCGGCGCGTATGAGACCTTCCAAGGTTCGCTGTGGAGCCAAGGCATCCTGCCGCTGGATTCCCAGCAGATCCTCATCGAAGCCCGTGGCCAGAAATACATCGACGTCGACCTCACCGAGTCCCTGGACTGGGCACCGGTACGTGCCCGCGTCAAGAACGGCATTCGTAACTCGAACATCATGGCCATCGCGCCGACCGCGACCATCGCCAACATCACCGGCGTATCGCAGTCCATCGAACCGACCTATCAGAACCTGTACGTGAAATCGAACCTGTCCGGCGAGTTCACCGTGATCAACCCCTACCTGGTCCGCGACCTCAAGGCGCGCGGCCTGTGGGATGCGGTCATGATCAACGACCTCAAGTACTACGACGGCTCCGTGCAGCAGATCGAGCGCATCCCGCAGGAGCTCAAAGACCTCTACGCAACCGCCTTCGAAGTGGAAACCAAGTGGATCGTCGATGCCGCCAGCCGCCGCCAGAAGTGGATCGACCAGGCCCAGTCGCTGAACCTCTACATCGCCGGCGCCAGCGGCAAGAAGCTCGACGTGACCTACCGCATGGCCTGGTACCGTGGCCTGAAAA
The DNA here is from genome assembly GCA_002345575.1 of Stutzerimonas stutzeri. Taxonomy (GTDB): domain Bacteria; phylum Pseudomonadota; class Gammaproteobacteria; order Pseudomonadales; family Pseudomonadaceae; genus Stutzerimonas; species Stutzerimonas stutzeri_S. Next base: position 254,658 of record DDVX01000019.1, on the reverse strand, counting down.
CCACCTACTACCTCCGTGCCCTGGCCGCGACCAGCACCGAGAAGTCCACGGTCAACACCGGCAAGCTCAACGCCGTGTCCAACGGCAGTGGCGACGGCTTCAGTGGCGCCCCGGCAAAGGCGGCTCCGGCACCGGAAATGTCGGCAGGCCCGGCACCGGTCCCGAAAGCGTGCGCCATCGATGAACCCGACTGCGAAGCCTGCCAGTAAGGAGTTAGCTGACGCCCGAACCTGAGCGCGCCCGCGTTGTTGCCGGGCCGCTTCGGCTCCCCAGGCATGCTGAGCGTCACTGTAGGAGCGGGCTTGCCCGCGAAGCGCTATCCGCCAACTCGCTAGCCGAGTTAACGCATAGCCCGACGCCAGCACCACTTTGTAGGGTGGATGCCGCTTTATGCATCCACCGCTGGGCACAGCCCACAGCCACAACAGATTCCGCGCTTTTGCGTGCAACCCAAAAGCCACCCGAACATACCCGACCGGCCGCGCCGGTCCCCAATCAGGAGAAACCGCCATGCTGAGCTGGGACGAATTCGACGAAGAAGAAACCACCACCGCTCCGGCCGCCGCGCCAGGTGCCGCCGCGCAACCCGCGCAACAAAATGCCGCCAAGCTGGACAGCCAAGCCGCCGGCTCCGTTGAAGAGTCCCGCGCCGTAGCCGCTGGCGACTCCGCTGCCGTCGCCCGTGCGAAGAAAGCCCTGGACGATCTCGACATCCAGGAAGGCCTCGCCGAACTTGAAGGCGAATCCGCCCGCGTTCAGGTCGGCGACAAGCAAATGATCAACGCCCGCGCCGACCTCAACCAGCTCGTGCCCTTCAAGTACGACTGGGCCTGGCAGAAATACCTCGACGGCTGCGCCAACCACTGGATGCCGCAAGAGGTCAACATGACCGCCGACATCGCCCTGTGGAAAAGCCAGGACGGCCTCTCCGAAGACGAGCGCCGCATCGTCAAGCGCAACCTGGGCTTCTTCTCCACCGCCGACAGCCTGGTCGCCAACAACCTGGTGCTGGCCGTGTACCGCCTGATCACCAACCCCGAATGCCGCCAGTACATCCTGCGCCAAGCCTTCGAAGAGGCGATCCACACCCACGCCTACCAGTACTGCATCGAATCGCTGGGCATGGATGAAGGCGAGATCTTCAACATGTACCACGAGATCCCCAGCGTCGCGAAAAAGGCCAGCTGGGGCCTCAAGTACACCCGCTCGATCTCCGACCCGATGTTCAACACCGGCACCGTCGAGACGGACAAAGAGTTCCTGCGCAACCTCATCGCCTACTACTGCGTCCTGGAAGGCATCTTCTTCTACTGCGGCTTCACCCAGATCCTCTCCATGGGCCGCCGCAACAAGATGACCGGCACCGCCGAGCAGTTCCAATACATCCTGCGCGACGAATCCATGCACCTGAACTTCGGCATCGACGTGATCAACCAGATCAAGATCGAAAACCCGCACCTGTGGGACGCCGCCATGAAGGACGAAGCGACCCAGATGATCCTCCAGGGCACCCAACTGGAAATCGAATACGCCCGCGACACCATGCCCCGCGGCGTGCTCGGCATGAACGCAGCGATGATGGAGGACTACCTCAAGTTCATTGCGAACCGTCGTCTGACGCAGATCGGTTTGAAGGAAGAGTATCCAGGCACCACTAACCCGTTCCCGTGGATGAGCGAGATCATGGATTTGAAGAAGGAGAAGAACTTCTTTGAGACGCGGGTGATTGAGTATCAGACGGGTGGGGCGTTGAGCTGGGATTGACATTAAAAAGGGGCTTTACAGCCCCTCGCTTCCACAAGAAAAATAAAGGACACATGAATTAAAATGTCTCCCATTGATGTACCGATTAGCTTATCTACTAACTCCAGCATCTACACAATCGTAGACATCTTCACCCCTACCCAACCTGCAAAGCTTGCATTTATAGACAGGGAACTGGTTGAAGAGGACTTAGTTGAAGCTCTAGAAACACCCGGCACACAAGTAGTTATATACGGGAATACCGGAAGCGGAAAGACCACCCTTCTAACAAATACCCTCTCAAAAATATACGAAAACCATATCACATCCCAATGCATGAAAGGCACGACTTTCGAGAGCCTTATCATAGATGCTTTCGATCAGATCGCCCCTTTATATAGCTCGGAAAAAATAACCACTCAGCAGGACTCAGTAAAGGCGAGCCTTTCAAGCACAGTAAACATAATCAAAGCTGGGCTAGAGGCGAACTCAACAAGAACGACGAGAGACAAAGAGTTACGCATCCTTCCTCCGCAACTAACACCGCAGGCATTGGGAAAGCTACTTGGAACCCTTAATCAATGCTGGGTCATAGAAGACTTCCACAAAGTCAATGAAGATGAGAAGGTTAAACTTTCGCAACTGCTCAAGGTTTTCATGGACCTAGCAGCAGAGTTCCCTTCCCTTAAGATAATATGCTTGGGGGCGGTCGATACCGCCCGAGAGGTCGTAAAATACGATCCGGAGATGAGAAACAGAGTCGCTGAAATTCTAGTCCCACTAATGAGTGATGAAGAGCTTACACGGATAGTAAACAAAGGCGAGCAACTATTAAATATCCGCTTTGAGCAATCCGTAAAGAAAAATATCGTAAACTACTCCTCCGGAGTAGCATCCATATGCCACCAGCTTTGTTTGAATATGTGCAGAAACGCAGGCCTTACCTATAGGCAAAGCACGTTGACAAGCATTGATCAGGACTGCTTCTACGAAGCAGTAAAAAAATACATAAGAAAAGCCTCAGACACATTAAAAGATTCATTTGACAACGCGCTAAGACAGCGAAACAAAACAAAATATGATAGCTCTGAAATTATTATAAAAGCGCTTTCCACCACTGGCGACAAAGGACTCGCCAGATTAAAACTTCTCCGCAAAATCCAAGAAGAAAACCCTAAATACACCGAGGCCATATTAAAGCCTCATTTGGAGAAACTATTAACTTTAGAGTACGGCTCAATCATAAAGTATGATAGCAATTCAGGGCTTTATTCCTTTCAAGACCCATTCTATCGAGCCTACGCACAGACATTACTCTACGAAAAAATAAAATCCAAGACCTCTACGATAAACACAGAGAACAACAAAACTCTAACTCAAGAAATCATGTTCCAAACAATGCGGGCAGAAAAGGACAATATTGACTTCGAATCTTAAGCAAAAAGGGGCAGTGATGTAGGGTGGATAACGCTTTGCTTATCCACCGATACGAACTCACCGCCAACACCAAGCTCAAGGATGAGCCGCCATGTCCCGCTACCGCCGCGCCCAAGTGCCGGGCGCCACGTATTTCTTCACGGTCAATTTGCTTAACCGTCGCAGCGACCTGCTGGTACGCCATATCGACCTGCTCCGCGAGACGGTGCGCGCCACGCGCTCACGCCATCCTTTCCACATCGACGCCTGGGTCGTTCTGCCCGACCACATGCATTGCGTCTGGACACTACCGGACGGCGATGCTGATTTCGCCCTGCGCTGGAAAGTCATCAAGTTCGCTTTCGCCCGACGTCTGCCGAAGACCGAGGTGCTGACGGCAACTCAGCGCTCCCGCGGCGAGCGCGGAGTCTGGCAACGGCGCTATTGGGAACACCTGATTCAGGATGAACGGGATTACCGGCATCACGTCGATTATGTGCGTCGAAATCCGTTAAAGCACGGGTTGGTGGAGCGTGTCGTCGACTGGCCATATTCGAGTTTTCATCGGGCGGTCGGCGCTGGGGTCTACCCGTTTGATTGGTGCGGTGATGAGGCGGAGGGATTCGAAGGTGGTGCGGACTGACTCGTGGAAAAGGCTTCGCCGTTTTCCACCCTACTTACTCGCCCTCTCCTCGTCCCAGCCAACAGGTCTCGCCTTGCACGGCGAGTTACTTTCCTCTTTGCTCGCGCGAAAAAGAAAGTAATCAAGAGAAAGCGCGCCCGACATTCGGGTCTAGCCTACGACCAGACTTCCCTCGCTCCGGCGCTGCTCCGGGGTCTATTACGAAGGGCGGAACTGAACTATCAAATGTCTCAGTAAACGGCAGAACCTCGATAGCGCTACCTCCCATGTAACCGCGCCTTGCATTGCCACAGCAAAGCGTGTGAAATCTCACTACTTTGCTAGCCATCACCATGGAGGGCCTTGTGGCCAAATTTCTAAACACCAGCGCAACCAATTATTACCTTGAAGAGATGATCAAGACGGCCAAGGACCGGCTTATTCTGATCAGTCCGTTCCTGCGACTGAACGAGCGAATCAAGGAGCTGCTGGAGGACAAAGACCGCCTGAAAATCGATGTCCGAATTGTTTACGGAAAAAGTGAGCTACAGCCTGAAGAGGTCAACTGGCTCAAAGGCCTAAGTTACATCCGCACCAGCTTCTGCAAAAACCTTCACGCTAAGTGTTATTTGAACGAAGAGAACTGCATCATTACCAGCCTCAACCTCTATGAGTTCAGTCAAGTTAATAATAATGAGATGGGTGTTCTCATTGATCGGCAGAACGATACCGACCTCTATCGCGACGCCTATGAAGAAGCCCAACGAATTATCCGCATCAGCGATGAAGTACGTATTTCGCTTGAAGTGGTAGCGAAGGATAGCGAGCCAGCAATCGAAACAGATGACAGTGTGAACAAGCTGACCAGTTCCAAAATGGCGCAAAAGCTGGGGCTCAAGACACCAGAATTTCTTGAAAAGCTATTAAGCCAAGGGCTGCTTGAGCTCCGTGATGGCAAGAACTACCTCACCGACAAGGGGAAGAACGCTGGCGGCGAGTTCCGCATGAGCCAAAAATTTGGCCCGTACTTTTTGTGGCCGGTGGAGTTGGATATTTAGCTTGCTGCTTTCAATCTACTAGGCAGCTATGAGCCAAGCTAGTAGAAGAAAAATCCATAACTAGAACCTGCCATACCAAGTAATAGGGATGAAAAAATGCAATCACGCTGGTCTGAAGCACTCGATAGCGAGCTCTCGATTATTGATCACTACAGGCTCTATCCATCTCTCCTTCCTTGGGTAGGACAACATTACGAAACACAGCAGGTTCGCCTTCTAGTAGTAGGCGAAAGCCACTATCTTAAAAAACAAAGTCGATATCACCATAATGACGAAGTGTGGTATGCCGGCTTGGACACTTCAATCTACAATGACCGCCATTGGTTCTTCACTCGAAACATAATAAACAACGGTTTACAGAGTGACTGGAAAGAAAAATCGAAAATCATATATAAGAACATCGAAAAAGCCCTGCTAACTTCGGAATTTTGCGATGACATCGAAATTTCGCCTTTCGACCAAATCGCTTATATGAACTACTTCCAGCGACCAGCACAAGTTACTGGAAAATCACTCATACATACTCCTCTTGACCGAGAGAGGAGCGCGGAAGTTTTTCTAAGTGTGGTGAGAGCACTCAAACCGGACGTGGTTATCTTTTGCAGCAAATTGGCTTGGAGAGCTATGCGATCATCGGATGCCGCCAATGCCATGAGCACCACCCGTTTCGCTGTAACCCCACATCCCGCAACACGCTGGTGGCATACAAAGATGAAGAAGCACAACGGAAAATCTGGAAAGGAGTTATTCATAGAGGCAACTAAATTGCCATAAGGCATGGCTACCAATCGTTATAACCGGTTACCCCATCACCTCACACAACCCACCCAGCACCCTCATCAACCCAATCCCTTGCCGCCAGCACCGTTGGATCACCTCGAGATGAAACGGCTTCCCCTCCATCACTGGCCCAAACGGCTGCACGCCGCCCAATGAATCGGGGCAGCTAAAGCACTCTGGGGGGGAAGTGGTGTATGCCTGGGAAGCGAGTAGCTTGGACTGACGCGTGGAAAAGGCTTCGCCGTTTTCCACCCTACGATGCTTTGTAGGTTACGGCCGTCGACGTGACCGACGAAAATGACCCTTTCAGGAAGAAATCACTGCCGCAATCGGAGCGAGGGAAATGGGGCAAGCAGTTCCAGAAAGAGCGGCGTGGAAAGGCTCAGCCTTTTCCACGCAACGAATCGCCTTCGTATTGGCTAGGTTGATTCAGGCGCAGCGTCCAGCTGCTGCCTGATGCGCGCCAAGGTATCGCCTAGCCGCACTTCGGCGGCTTCAAGGCGTTGCTCCTGTTGGATCAGGGGCACACACAGGTTGAGCGCAGCCATGACCAGCACTTCCTGGGAGCTGGCCTGGGAGAAACGCAGCTGGCTTTCCTTGACCCGCTCCTGCAGCAGCTTCGCGGCACGGGCCAGGGTTTCCTCTTCTCCGTCCGTGACGCGAATTGAATAGTTGCGACCGAGAATATTCAGTACGCGAACGTCACTCATGCAACCTCACCAACCCCGGTGCGCTGGAGCAACGCCTGCAGGCGGGCCAGCGTGGCGCCCTGCTGTTCTTCCTGTTCAAGGGCTGCCAGTTGCAGTGTGTCGTTTTCCTCCTGAACCTGTTGCACCTGCAGTTCGAGCGCGGCGCAGCGGCTCAGCAGGCTTTGGTTCTGCTCCAGCAGTTGAGCGACGGCTTGTTCAAGCTGGGAGAGGGTAGTTTCAAACATGTGGGATATTCCGGCTTTCAATAAAGCCGGCAAGGATAAGGAATGCAGGGCGCGGGGGCCAATGGAATAGCAAGCGAAGCGCTCTAGGTTCTGTACGAAAAGTCGTCGAGCGAAGGTCAGGCGAGGCAAAAACCGGTGAGGAAGCGCAGTTTACGAGCTGTAAATGAGCATTCCGAGCCGGTTTTTAACGAAGCATCACCGAGCGCAGGCATTTTTCGTACAGAACCTAGAACGACGTATGGCAAGGTTATCCCTGCTCCGAGCCTGTAGATGGCAGCGCCTCAGCCCTTTACCCCGCACAACCCGCCCGGCACCGCCAGCACCCAATCCCGCACAGCCAGCACCGTCGGATCATCCCGCCGCCCCTCCGGATAAACGAGATGAAAAGGCCTGCCCTCCATCACCGGCCCAAACGGCTGCACCAGCCGCCCTTCCCTCAACTCATCCTCAATCAACTGCCGGCTCATCAAGCCCACGCCCTGCCCGCCAACAGCTGCTGAAATCGCATGGGTCTCGTCCGAGAAGACCAACCCGGCATTGACGTCCAACCCCGGCACATTGGACAGCTTCTGCCAGGACGCCCAATGAATCGGCGCGGAGGCTGCGCCCTGGGCGCGGAAGTGGATCAGCGAGTGCTTGGGCAGGTCCGCCGCATCGCGCAAGCCAAGCTGCGGGCTGCAGGCCGGTACGAAGGTGTTGTCGAACAGCTTCTCGGCCACCAGCCCCGGCCAGCGGCCGTCGCCATAGCGGATGGCGACATCGGCCGTGACGCCATCCAGCGCCACCGGCTCGTGTGAAGTGTGGAAGCGCAGATCGATGTTCGGATGGGAGTTGCGCAGCATGCACACCCAGGGCACCAGCCAGCGCACCGCGATTGCCGGTGTGGTGCTGAGCGTGATCGCCTGGCGGCAGGGGCCTGAGCGCAGGCGTTCGACTGTAGTGACGATGCTGTCGAACGCGGTTTCGAGCGTCTGATGCAGCTGACGGCCCTGGTCGGTCAGTTCCAGCTTGCGGGGCTTGCGCAGAAAAAGCGCCACGCCGAGGGATTCTTCCAGCAAGCGAATCTGGTGGCTGATGGCCGTAGCGGTGACGGACAGCTCATCCGCGGCCTGCTTGGCACTCTCATGGCGGGCGGCCGCCTCGAAGGCGCGCAAGGCGGAAAGCGAGGGCAAGCGGCGGTTTGCCATGGCTGAGTTTCCCTCATCTGTACCTGGAAATATTGATCGTTTGTCGCCCATAGAGCCTAGCCCTAGCCTGGGTCTACCGCGAATGACAGATGAATTCAGTCACAGAGGAGACCCACCATGACGCACCTTCTGCACCTCGACGCCAGCGCTCGCCCCGGCCTTGCCGGCAAGGACACCCACGGTTCCCACAGCCGCAATCTCAGCCAGCGTTTCATCAGCCAGTGGCGGGCCCACCGCCCGCAGGACAGCCTGACCTATCGGGATATCGGCCAGAACCCGCCCTCATTCATCGACCACGACTGGATCGCCTCGGCCTTCACCGCAGAGGAGCGAAAGGAGCCGTGGATGAAGGACGCGCTGGCCGAAAGCGACCAACTGGTGGATGAGCTGATCGCCGCCGATATGCTGGTCATCGGCACGCCGCTCTACAACTTCGGCATGCCTGCGGCGCTCAAGGCCTGGATCGATCAGGTGGTGCGCCTGGGCCGCACGGTAGGCATTGATGAAACCCGGCTTCCCGACGATCCCTACCTGCCCATGCTGGGGGATCGACCACGGCATGCGGTCATCCTCACCGCCCGCGGCGGCATCGGCTTCAGCCCCGGCGGCGAGATGGCGCACATGAACCACCTGGAGCCGAACCTGATGACGGCGCTCAATTTCATCGGGATCACTCGCATTCACCAGATAGCCATTGAGGGTCAGGAAACCGGTGGCGAGGTGTTGGCTGCTTCGATGGCCCAGGCACTGCAGCAGATCGACGCCTTGGTTACGGAGCTTCAGTCCGAAACCTCGGTCGTCGCCTCGAAAGCGATCCCTGAAACACAGGTCGAGACGGTTTAGCCGGCTGATGGGATGCCAGGGAAGGCATTCCGGCTGGAGCGCGCGCCTTTGATGCATAACAAAGCGATGTTTGATAAGCGCGTGGAAAGGCTTCGCCGTTTTTCACCCTACTGCCGTCTGGCTCGAACCGCATTGCCCAGTACAATGCCTGCCTTTTAAGCACCATCCGGAGCCCGTCATGTTCACCCTCACCCACCTGGACACCCCGCCGCCGGAATCGCTGAGAAGCCAGGTCTTACAGATGGTGGTGGACTACCTCAGCGACATCAGCCCGGTTTCGCTCACGCCCAACAACCCGTTGTATCAGCTGTATCAGTACGTGGTGGGGTTCGAGGTGCATCGTTATCTGGACAGCATGGACGGCGCCCAGCCCGGCAAGCCCGAGCTGATCCTGGCACTGGGCGCCGAGGACCCTGCGCAGCTGCTGGGGTTTGCGCTCTACCTGCCCTATGTAGATGACGCCGAGGCCTGCTCGCTGCTGTATCTGGCCGTGCAGGCAAGCCATCGCCGACAAGGCATCGGCCGCGCTATGGTCGAGGAAATGATGGCGCGTTATCCCCATGCTGAAGTCGCCTGCGTGGCTAGCAAGGCGCCTTACTTCGAGGCGCTGGGCTTTTTGCCGCTGGCGGCGCGTGGCCCGCAGGTGGTGATGAATACCCGCCACCAGGCATCCGACGGGCTGGTGGCCATGCAGGATCTGCAGCCGATCTTCCAGTCCAAGGAAGTGCGGCAGATTCATAGCTACCTGGTGAAGCAACATGGCGCAAAGGCCATGAGTGACGCGGAGAAGGAGCGCGACCAGCTGCTCGACGAGAAGGCTAAACAAGCTGATCACTTGATCGAGACATACGCCTCAGCCACGCACTTGCATTGACAGCACAATGAGCCGCGCAAGCCTGAGCTCTCCACTAGGCCTGCCACGAAGTTAGGGATGAACAGCCGTGCGAGATTACCCAATAAGCTACGAAACCTGCTGGACCCTGATTTGGGTCGTAGTGGGGTTCTTGTATGTGAAGCGGTTTCTTCTACGCCGATGGATCACGTCCGGCGGGCTTGCAGATAATCTTATTAATATCACCGCTTACTTTTTAATGATGTTTCTCAGCTTCGGCATCCTTCATTACAGCGGCGCCTCAAAGGCGTGACCTGGAAAACGTTATATCTTCACGCAGACAAACAACGCATTCCCAGACGTCCCGCCCCAAGGAACGATCTTCTCGTATTCATGCTCCAGCACCTGCACTTCGAAGTGCGGTTCCAGCAGCGCGATCAGTTCAGCAAAACTCACTGCGACCATCGGGTGCTCGTCGTGCCAAACCTGCGTTTCACCTGCGCTCGACTTTTCGATACTGAGCCTTAGCGTTTGTCTTTCGCCGGCACCGCAGTAGTTCCAGCCGGAGCTGAAAATAAATCGGCTGCCTTCATGCTGGACGGCATGCTTAACGATTGAATCGTTGTCGATCTTTTGCTTGTCGACGGCGTTGAAGCAAAAGACGCCATTGGCTTCCAGCGCGCCATACACGCTGGCGATGCAGGCTTTCAGCCTTTCGATATCGCCGCTGTAATGGATGGAATACAGGAAGCAGGTAATCAGATCCACTGGCTCGCCCACGCCGAACTCACACATGTCCTGCAGGGAAAAGCGCGCTTCGGGACAGCGTACCGCCGCCAGATCCAACATCGGCTGATTGATATCCAGCCCGCTGCTCCGGTAGCCGCAGTCGATAAAGTGACGGATATGAGGCCCGGTCCCGCAGGCAAGATCCAGATGATTCATGCCGCCATTACCGAAGATCTGTTGCAGGCGATCAACACAATGACTCTGCGCTTGATAGTCGATATCGGCGCACATGAGATCGTAGTATCCCGACAAGTCGGTATAGAGGGCAGTGCTAGGCATGATGGCGTGGTTCGAGCTGGGGCGTTGAGGGGCGCGCATCATATCCGGGCGCCACGGAAATCGCCCGTCCGGTTCGCCGTTGTTAGCGTCGTCGCGATGTACGTCTCGGCTTTAGCTGATCCAGGGCAGGGGCGTTCTGCCGCCCCCATTGGTAAATCATTTCTATCGGCTCGACCATAAGTCTGCCCAGCGGCGACAGCGCATAGCTCACCGCTGGTGGTACGGAGTCGAGCGTGTGTCGCTCAATCAGCTCGCTTGCTTCCAGCTCGCGGAGTGTCTGGATCAGCATTTTCTTGGAGATGCCCGGCAGGCTTCGGTGCAGAGCGCCGCTACGGGCGGTGCCGTCGTGACGTGCATGGAGCGTGTGCAGGATCATGCTTGTCCACTTGGTGGAAAAGAGTTCCAGCACACGTCGTGGCGCGCAGTCTTCGCGCCATTGTTCTTCATCGGAGCTCGGGTTCATAAGTGATGGTTACCATTTGGTGCCGACTTGGTTCGGCATTTTCGAGTGGGTAAGGTGCAACCCTGTTTCCTTGTGTGAGGGTCTGAACATGACAAATCAAGCTCTGGTGGTCGGCGCGAGTGGCATCGTCGGTAGCGCGGTAGCCCGTCTGCTGGCTAAAGAGGGCTGGGCCGTGGCGGGGCTGGCACGTCGGCCAATCGCCGAAGCGGGCATCACTCCGATCAGCGCGGACCTGCTTGATCCTCAGGCGCTGACTGCAGCGCTTGGCAACCTCGCGCCTACGCATCTCTTCCTCAGCACTTGGGCCCGTCAGGCCACGGAGGCTGAGAATATCCGCGTCAACGCACAGATGGTGCGCAATGTACTCGAAGCTGTCCGGCCGGCAGGCTCGGTCCGCCACGTAGCGCTGGTCACCGGCCTCAAGCACTATCTCGGCCCGTTCGAAGCCTACGGCAAGGGCTCGCTGCCTCAGACACCGTTTCGTGAAGAACAGGGGCGGCTGGATGTGGAGAATTTCTACTACGCCCAGGAAGACGAAGTGTTTGCGGCGGCAGAGCGCGACGGCTTTAGCTGGAGTGTCCACCGCCCCCACACCGTAACCGGTGTCGCCGTGGGCAATGCGATGAACATGGCGACCACCCTGGCCGTTTACGCTTCCATTTGTCGCTTTACCGGGCGGCCATTCCGCTTCCCGGGCTCAGAGGTGCAGTGGAACAGCCTGACCGATATGACCGATGCGGATCAGCTGGCCAAACATCTGCGCTGGGCCTCGATCACGCCGGCCGCAGCCAATCAGGCCTTCAATATCGTCAACGGCGATGTGTTCCGCTGGAAATGGATGTGGTCGCGCATTGCCGACTGGTTCGGCATCGAAGCCGCCTCCTTCGATGGCCAACCCGCACCGCTTGAGCAGCAGATGGCAGGTGATGCCGAGGTCTGGGCAGAAATGACCAAGCAGTTCGGCCTGGCTGAAGCCGACATCGGCAAGCTTATTTCGCCTTGGCACACCGACGCGGATCTCGGCCGGCCCATCGAGGTCGTTACGGATATGTCGAAAAGTCGAAAACTCGGATTCCTGGACTACCAGGCAAGTGACGAGGCCTTCTTCGCGGTGTTCTCGAAGCTGAGTGCCAGCAAACTCATTCCCTGATCAGAAGCTGGAACATTGGGCCACCGCGACACGGGCTGTCCCGTATACTCGCGCGTTTTCCGCGCGAGTCTTCCCCGTGAGCAACAAGCGATACGCCTGCATCGGCCTGAGCAACCCGAAATCTCCTGCCAACGTAGGCGCCATCATGCGCGCGGCAGGCTGCTACGGCGCCGCTTCGGTGTTTTACACCGGCACTCGCTATGACCGCGCCAAGGATTTCATTACCGATACCAAGAAAGTCCATCAGGGCATTCCGCTGATCAACATTGATGACCTGCGCAAGATACTGCCGCTCGGCTGCGTGCCGGTGGCAGTGGAGTTGGTCGAGGGTGCGCGTGCCTTGCCCGATTACACCCACCCGGATCGTGCTCTGTACATCTTCGGCGCCGAAGATGGCTCACTCAGCAAGGAGATCCGCGACTGGTGCGAGGATGTCGTTTACATCCCCACTGATGGCTGCATGAACCTGGCAGCGACAGTCAATGTGGTGCTTTACGATCGGCTGGCGAAGGGCAATAACACTCGTTCCGGCCCTCTGTTCTAGTCGCAACGGTGCACGCTGATTGCCGTAGAGCTCGCTCAAAGACTGCTCGCCGGCAGCCGCAAGGCGGACTCAAATAGCCATTCGTGCGCTTTTTAAGCAGTTCCCGGATCATCGTTGATATATCCCTACCAATCGTCTTGTTATTTACGAAAAACTGCACTCTTTTGTTTGCTGGGTATCAGAAAAGCTTGGTAGGGTCCGAGCGCTTTTTACCCAGGAGACAACAATGAAAACAACATGGTTGAAGACCGTAATCGCAGTTGCGGCAGGCGCCCTGTCTACTCAGGCCCTAGCTGCAGGTTTCGCCCTCAACGAACAGAGCATCAGCGGCATGGGTACGTCCTTCGCAGGCCGTTCTTCGTCTGCTGACGACGCCACCACGCTGTTTGGCAACCCAGCCGGCATGGCGCGCCTCAAGCGTGAGGAAGTCAGTTTTGGTGTGGCGGCGATTCATGCGAAGACGGATATAAGCGATACCAGCAGCTTCCCCGCAAGCGGAAGTAATGACGGCGACATGGTGCCGTTTACGGCCGTTCCTATGGGCTATTACGTCAAGCCAATCGATGACAAATGGGCAGTCGGTGTGGGCTTGTACGTTCCTTTTGGCTTGGTAAGCGACTATGAAAGCGGCTTTCAGGGCCGTTATCACGGCGACTACAGCGAAGTACGCGTTATTACTGTGCAGCCCACCGTCAGCTATCGCTTCAACGAGAAACTGTCCATCGGCTTTGGCCCAACCATTAACCGTATCGATGGCCAATTAGAAAGCGCATCGCTTAGCCGCTTCACTCCAGGCACAAACGACGGTCGCATTAAGGTCAAGGGCGACGACACTGCATTAGGCTTCAACGCCGGACTGCTCTATGAGTTCACTCCGCACACTCGCGGCGGCATCGCTTACCGCTCCAAAGTGAAGTACAAGCTTGAGGGCGACACCAAACTATCCGGTGCAGGGTTCGATCAGTTCGAATCGATAGCGGGGTTCCAAGCGTCCGGAAAGTACAAAGCTTCTCTAGACCTCGACACCCCTGAATCTATCGACGTATCCGTTACTCACGAACTGAATGATCAGTGGACACTCTATGGTGGCGCCATGTGGACTCGCTGGAGCCGCTTCGAAGCCATCGTGATCGAGAACAAGGGCATTCCCGGGCCGCTGCAAGGAAGCCTTGCTCCCATCATTGAAGAACAGGACTGGCACGACACTTGGTCCTACGCCATAGGTACCGCCTACAAGGTCAACAAGCAGTGGACGCTTCGTACCGGCCTGGCTTTTGATCAGAGCCCGACCAACAACACCCACCGTTCGCCACGTATTCCGACCGGCGACCGCACCGCAGTCAGCTTCGGCCTGGCCTGGAATCCAACGGACGACGTAACCCTTGATCTGGCTTACACCTATCTCTGGGAAGAAGAAACAAAAGTCCGCCGCGACTCTCCTACCAAGGGCACCTACAATGCCGACTATGAAAACAGCGCCCACGGCTTCGGCGCTGCTCTGAGCTACCGTTTCTAAGTAAAAAAACGCCCCGGTCGGTCTGAACCGGGGCGTTTCCTTTCTATCGAGCCAACGCCTTTTCCACTGCCGCGATCAGCTTCGGATCATCCGGTTTGACCTTGCTGGAAAAGTAATCGACCACCTGCCCGTTGCGGTCGACTACGTACTTGTAGAAATTCCAGCGTGGCGCCCCTCCAGCCTGCTTGGCCAATTCTTTGAACAGCGGTATCGCATCACTGCCCCTGACTGGTTGCGTCTGCGCCATGGGGAAGGTCACGCCGTAGTTCACGTAGCAGACCTCCGCCGTTTCGGCAGCGTCATCGGACTCCTGAAAGAAGTCATCCGACGGCACGCCAATCACCACCAGCCCTTCGTCTTTGTAACGCTGATAAAGCGCTTCCAGCCCCTCGAACTGCGGTGCGAAACCACAGAAGCTCGCGGTATTGACCACTACCAGCGCCTGTCCCTGATAGTCCTGGCACAGATCAATGGTTTCCTTGGAGCGAAGCTTGGGCAGCTCATGCTGCAACAGCGCCGGGCAGGACTCTGCCAGCACCGGGCCGGAAAGCAGCATCAGGGCCAGGGTTGTAGCAAGCAGATGGTTCTTCATGGTGACGACTCCGATCAATATTGCGGTTTACGCTACTCCCGAGACGCAAAGAGCAACAACACATTCTGCCAAGTCGACGGAATTGCCAGTTGGCCCAGACTGTATTCACTTTTTAGATAGGCTCGCCCTTGAGCACCATCGGCAGGCCCGCCACGACAAAGGTTACGCGCTGGCAGCGCTCCGCCAGGGCCTGATGCAGCCAGCCGGCCTCATCCACATAGCGCCGACTCAACTCACCTAGCGGCACAACGCCCAGGCCGGTTTCATTGCTCACCAGCAGCACGCGTCCTGGCAGCGTAGTCAGGCAGTCGAGCAAGGCGTCGCGCTCCTCGGCCTGTCGGAGCGGATCATCCAGCATCAGCAAGTTGCTCAGCCACAGCGTCAGACAATCGACCAGAATGCAGCGCTCCTGATGGGCGTTTTCGCGCAGAACTTGTGCCAGCGCGAGGGGCTCTTCTACCAGCGCCCATTCTGCGGGCCGGCGGGCACGGTGGTGGCCGATGCGCTCGGCCATCTCATTGTCCAGCGGCTGGCTGGTGGCGATATAGGTCACTGGCAAGCCGCTTTCCAGTGCCAGCCGTTCAGCCAGGCGACTCTTGCCAGAGCGTGCACCACCCAGAATCAGTTCAAGCATTGCATCTCCGAAGTTCTTCGTGAGCAGCGCCAGACATCGCGACAGAAACGCCCTGCGCCAGAATCACTCGCTATTCCCCCAACGGTCATTGAACAGCAACTTTTGCAGCGGGCGCGGCTGAGTCCAGCCTTCCAGCGCCAGCATCGGCGCCGGATAGAACTCGTCAACCGGCCCGAGACAGATTACCGCCACCGGCTTGGCGCCGGTCGGCATCTGTAGCAGGTCGGCCAACGCCGGAGGATCGAACAGCGACACCCAGCCCATCCCCAGCCCTTCGCCACGCGCCGCCAGCCAGAGGTTCTGGATCGCACAGGCTGCTGAAGCGAGGTCCATCTCCGGCAGGGTACGCCGACCAAAGACATGCGCTTCGCGGCCTTCCATCAACGCAACCACTAACAGCTCCGCACAGTCCTGAATGCCTTCGACTTTCAACTGCATAAACTCGCTGCCGCGCTCACCCAAAGCTTTGGCGGTCAGTTGACGCTCTTGCTCGACCAATTCAACAATGGCTGTGCGCAACTCGGGACGGGTGATGCGGATGAACCGCCAAGGCTGCATCAGGCCGACACTCGGCGCCTGATGCGCGGCTTCCAGCAGGCGTGCAAGCAACTCGGGCGCCACCTCACCACCGCTGAAATGGCGCATGTCGCGACGCTCGGCAATGGCCCGATAGATACCGGCGCGCTCGTCCGGGCCGAATGCATGCTCGCTCATGTTGTGACAACTCCACCCACTACCGCCGGCCTGGACGGTAGATAAAAAATAAATAAAGCCTCAGTAAGGCGTGTGCCTGGCATCCTCACAGGCACAGCAGGTGGAGCATGGTGCCATATGTTCCGGCCTTGTCAGCAAACCTGACGCAGATCGGGCCAAATTTGCGAACGCTTAGTGGGATGTCCGAGCTACGGGACTTGGCGTAACAGCAATGAATATGGGTATCTTGCTCAAGACTGGTGGAACCCGTGGCGCCTTGGCTGCTTCGAATATCAGACTTCCGCTCATTCGCCTTCCGGACACCTGAGGAAAACCGCCTACCCATGACGACTATCGTGCAGATATCCGACACCCACTTCGGCACCGAACAGCCTCACGTGGTAAACGCCCTGGAAGAACATGTGCGTGCTCATGGGGCCGATTTGCTGATCGTCTCCGGCGATATCACGCAGCGGGCCAGGGCCGGACAATTCGCCGCTGCACAGGCATTCGTCGAGCGCCTTCAGGCACTTGGCATTCCGCAAACCTTGGTGATCCCGGGTAACCACGACATTCCGCTGTACAACCTCTTCGCCAGGGCGTTTACGCCCTATCGCAACTACCGGCGCCACTTTGGAGAGGATCTGGAGCCGACCTTCGAGAGTGATGACATGCTGGTCATCGGCCTGAACACGACGCACCCACGCCGGCACAAGGATGGTGTGGTTACCTCTGCACAGGTGCGAGCCGTGAGTCGCCGCTTGAAAGATTGTGCGCCGGAAAAGGTACGTATTCTGGTTGCGCACCAGCCGTTTGGTGCGATGGTGCAGAGTGATCTGAGCAACCTGCAGCACGGTGCCGAAGCTGCTCTGCATTGCTGGGCCGATGACGGACTGGACCTGGTGATGGGTGGGCATATCCACCTGCCCTATGTGCTGCCCCTTTCAGGCCAATACAGCGGTCTAGCGCGGGAAATCTGGATGGTTCAAGCAGGAACTGCGCTGTCGTCGCGTGTGCGTGGCACCTCGCCCAACTCTTTCAATCGGTTGAAGCTGCACTCGGGAGCTGAGAAGAAGGTCTGCGTTGAACGCTGGGATCTGCTGGACGACCACTTTGCGCCAGCTTCGCATTTCAACCTGCATTGGTAGCTCGGCAGCCGCCGACCATCAGGGGTTGAGCGCGAGCTGCTCGTCGTTGAGCACACGCCGGGCGTTGAGGTAGCTCTTCTGCCAATAGTTGTTGGAAAGGCTGTCCAGCCGCACTGTTCCACCGGTCGACGGCGCATGAACGAAACGTCCCTGCCCCACGTAGATGGCTGCATGACTGACGCGCCGGCCACCGCTGGTGGCGAAGAACAGCAGATCACCCGCCTGCAAGGCATCGCGGCTGACCGGGCTGGCGCTGCGCATGGCATTCATTTCACGGGTGGTACGTGGCAGCGCGATGCCAGCCGCGCCGTTGTACACATAACCGATCAGACCACTGCAATCGAAGCCACCGGCAGGCGTGTTGCCGCCGTAACGATAAGGCGTGCCGACCAGCCCCAACGCGGTAAACAGCACGTCCTCTGCCGCCCCTGGAACCGGATGCGCCGCCACAGGCGCCTCGACCACTGGCTCGATGCCTTGTCGGCCCGCACAGGCACTTAACAGCAGGCCTGTCAGCAAAATGATCGAGAATCGGGCCAGAAAGGGCATGGCAGAGCAGTCCGGGCTAAAGAGCCATCACTCTGCCGGCATGTGCTGCGGGATGCAACCCTATCGTTAGTTACGAGAAGTGGCTTCGCTGGCAACCGAAGCGAGCGCCAGGACGCGCTTGGCCTGCATGAAGCTGGCGCGCCAGTAGGCATCATCCAAACTATCCACCCGCACTCCGCCGCTGCGGCTGCTGGAGGAATGGATGAACTGGTCGTCGCCGATATAGATGCCGGCGTGGCTGACGCGACCACGGCCGCGGTTGTTGAAGAAAACCAAATCGCCGGGCTCGAGCTCGCTACGTTTGATCTTCGGCGCATTGAGGCTGATCATTTCGCGGGTCGAGCGCGGCAGTTCGATACCGGCTTCCTTGCGGAACAGGTAGCCGACGAAGCCGCTGCAATCAAAGCCGGTCTTGATGGACTGACCACCATAACGGTAAGGCGTACCGACCAGAGTGAAGCCACGCTCGAGAATGCTGTCGGCGAGCGGCGGCAATTCATAGCTCTGCTCGTCGGCGAGCTCACGCAGTTCCAGCTCGCTGGGTTCGTCCGACTGCGCCTGTGCATCTTCTGCCGCCTTGTTCATGCCAGTGACCAGCTGTTCGAAATTCAGCTGGAAATCCTCGGACACCCGAACGCTTTCCTGCTGTTGCGGCTGACCAGCACAGGCCGACAGCAGCAAAACGAGCGATACAGGCAGCAGAGGTAGGAGGCGTTGAGGCATGAGACAAGGTTGGGGAAGTCAAAAGTGGGCGCAACTATGCCTTTTATGACTCCGATGAGCAAATTCAATCGCCGAAAATGTGACGGATTGACGACGACAAAACGTCTGGAGGCCGTTAGTGATTGACCGTAAAGGCCAGCATGGCCGACAGCTGACATAGCGGCCGCCCACTCTCCTCCCGCCAGCGGTTGAACACCGTCTGCACCGCTGCCTGATCGCGCTGACTGCTGGGCACCCTGTCGATTACCTTCTGCGCCTTGAGTGCGGCTACCACGTCATTGCTCGGTACAAAGGTGTCCTTACCGGCCATACGCAGAAAACGCGGAGCAGAAAGGCCGCCTAGCTGAGCGCCATGACGAGCGATATAGCGCCAGAGACCGACGATATCTTCCTCCGGCCAGTCGGCCAGCAAATGGCCGAAGCTGCCCTTCTCCTTCGCCACATCCAGCACGAACTGAGCGTTGCGCGGCACGCTCTTGAGCTTGCCCAAGTGCCGAATCAGCTGCGTATTTTGCATCATCCGCTCGATATGCTCGCCGCCCATCAGCACCACTTTTTCCGGGTCAAAACCAAAGAATGCCTGCTCGAAAGCCGGCCACTTAGCATCCACCAGGCTGTGCTTGAGGCCAGCACGAAAAATCCGCAGAGCGATCAGCGACAGATAGCGGTCATCGGAAACCGCGCGCAGCTCATCGGCCCTGCGGGGCTGCGGCAACTGCCGTTCCAGCGCCGCCGCAGAACCAAAGCGGTTGAGGCAGTATTCATGCAGCCATTTGTAATCACGCATGGTTAATGTCGGTCCGAAAGAGTGCTGGATCGCTGCGAGCGCCCTGGCAGCGAGCTGACGAGATTGCCACAAACGACAATGCCCGTATCCATGGATACGGGCATTGTCTTGTACTCACCCTTGCTACCAGCTTTAGCAGTTGAAAGCCGGGTGCGTTCTACAGCCCTGCAGGCAATCAGGCCTTGATGCGGGACTTGTATTCGCCGGTACGGGTGTCGATCTCGATGGAGTCGCCGATTTCGCAGAAGGCGGAAACCTGCAGCTCTGCACCGCTCTTCAGGCGAGCGGTCTTCATGACCTTGCCGGAAGTGTCGCCACGAACGGACGGCTCGGTGTAGATGATTTCGCGAACGATGGTGGTCGGCAGGTCAACCGAGATCACCTTGTCGTTGTAGAAGGTGGCTTCGCAGACGTCACTCATGCCGTCTTCGATAAACTTCATGACGCTTTCGAGATCGTCCTTCTCGATTTCGTACTGGTTGAAATCGGCGTCCATGAATACGTACAGCGGATCGGCAAAGTAGGAATAGGTTACTTCCTTGCGATCCAGGATGACCGGCTCAAGCTTGTCGTCAGCCTTGTAGACGGTTTCGGTAGCAGAACCATTGAGCAGGTTCTTCAGCTTCATCTTGACTACGGCACTGTTGCGGCCGGACTTGTTGAATTCGGCTTTCTGGATAATCCAGGGTGCGCCGTTGATCACGGCCACTTGGCCGGCACGAAACTCTTGTGCGGTTTTCATACGAATGTCCGAATGGATTAGAGACAAAAATCAGGCCGCGTATCATAGGGGCTGACCCTGCTTTGTCGCAAGCCAGGCGCTGTGCACTAAGCAGGAAGAGGCGACCAATCCGCGTGAAAAAGGACCAATTTGGCCGCCAGATCACCATTGGCGACCTGTTTTCGAGTCCAGCGTTCGGCATGTGCCTGCAGCTCGGCTTCGTGTTCCTGCATTGCCGACCAGGCTTCGCCACTGCCTTCGCCACTGTTCCAGGCATTGCAGAAACCGCGCAGCGCAGCGCCGGCTGCCGACGACAGATCGCGCAGATAAAGCTCAAGAAATGCGTTGAGCTTGTCCCAGTGGGCATCATCTTCCTGCGGGTAGATATGCCAGACCAATGACCGCCCGGCCCATTGCGCTCGGATAAAGGATTCTTCGCCACGTACCGCGTTGAAATCGCAGCACCACAGCAGCATGTCGTACTGGTGCTGGGTCATGAAGGGCAGGATCGCTATCTGCAATGCGCCACGCTGATGCTGGTCGCCAGCGCGCAGGTGCTCGACGCCAAGCCAGCGCGCTATGTCGCCAAGCACACGCCCTTCCGGCACCAGCAGCTGCGATGGTTGCTCCTGTACAGACAGGGCCCCGAGCCAGCCGGCGATGGTCGCATTTTCGTAGGCGAACAGCGACAGCAGTTTTGCGCCAGGCTGTACCTTGATATCGAAGCTCTGCAGAAAGGCTTCACGCAGCAGCGGATCATTCTGGAACGCCTCGCGCCGGGCAATCAGGTCGCCCTCGCGGATCAACCCACCAGTGCCTTCTTCGAAGCCTGGGAAGAAGAAATACTTCTGCAGACCGTCCGATTGCATCGAAGGCAACGCATGGCAGCCCACCACCCAGTCTTCGGCACTCAAATATTCCAGGTTCAACCAGAGAATTCGCCGCTGACTGCTGGCCATGGCCGCGATGTAGGCCTCCGGTAGGTTGCAGGCAAAGGCTTCGATAACAACGTCGGCAGGTTCGGCGCCGGGCCACTCGGCAGCCCAGTGACACACCTCGACACCCGCATGCCACTGCTGCCCGACCGTAGTGCTGGCGCCCGGCTGCAGTCGAGCGAAGGTCTCCAGATCATCGATCCATAGGCGCACATTCTGACCGTGCTCAGCTACCAGCTGCCTTGCCAGGCGCCAGGTCACGCCGATATCGCCGTAGTTGTCCACCACGACGCAGAAAATGTCCCAGCTCACCTTGACCGACAAATCGACTACTCCTGCAGAAAACAGGACGACTCACACGCCCTGCAGGCTGAAAAGCATGAAGGATACAGCCTCATCCACTGGGGTGATCTCGAAACGATAAGATTGATTTCATAGACTGCCAGCAGCGCTGGCTGGGGTCGGAGCGAGTCCGAAGGTATTGCGAGGGAATTACACGTCGTTATGGAGGTGAACCCTGCCAGCCACACCCCGGCACACAATGTCACCGCTGCGGCTGCTCCCTTCCGGGCCTGACCGGGTTCACGGCTGATCGTTGCGAGGGGACCGACAGGGCCCACCATAACAAAGCCCGTCTGGCGACGAGCGGCGCCATTGTACCGGCTTGCTCCTAACTTACAACCGATTCATCGTCTGATTCTTTCAACAGCCGCAAAGGCGGATTGCGGCCCTGCAAACGGGCAGCGCATGATGCCAGTGCCTTATCGATAAAAAGCGCCGTACATCCTCATGGCAGCCTGTCAGCCTATAAAAAAACCTGTCCTGAAGCTTAATCATCCCGAACCCCGAGGCAGCAGCGACAGTCTGTTGAGGAACGGAAGAGACATCAAACAGCAGCATTCTGCTGCTACAGAAATCTGCTGCGAACGCTTGGCAGAACCGAACAGAACGGCGCAGTTGTCGTGAAACTGAGACCCACGGCGCCATTGAAAGAGGTAAGCATGAGCAAAGCTCCAATCGCCATCGTCGGGACCGGTATCGCAGGGCTGTGCGCCGCACAGGCACTGCAGGCCGCGGGGCAAGTGGTACAGCTTTTTGACAAGAGTCGCGGCCTTGGCGGACGTATTTCCAGCAAACGTAGCGAGGCGGGCCATCTGGACCTGGGGGCACAGTATTTCACTAGCCGTGACCGGCGCTTCAGCGAAACCGTACGCCAGTGGCAGACGGAAGGCTGGGTCGATGAATGGTCGCCCAATCTGTATCAAGCACGCGGCGGACAGCTGTCGCCCTCCGCCGACGAGCAGCTGCGCTGGGTTGGTGTGCCGCGTATGAGTGCAATCGCGCATGGCCTGCTCGGCGATATTCCGGTCACCTTCTCCTGCCGTATCACCGAAGTCTTTCGCGGCGAGGAGTTCTGGACTCTGGTAGATGCCATGGGCGCCAGCCACGGCCCCTTCAGCCAAGTGATCATTGCCGTTCCGGCGCCTCAGGCCAGCGCTTTGCTGGCCTCAGCGCCGAAGCTGGCCGCTGCTGCTGCCAGCGTTGCAATGGAGCCGACCTGGGCAGTTGCACTGGGCTTTCCCACGCCACTGCAGACAACGCTCGATGCCTGCTTCGTACAGGACGACGCCCTCGACTGGCTGGCTCGCCACAACAGCAAACCCGGTCGTGATGACCGCCTGGACACCTGGGTAATGCACGCCACAAGTGCATGGAGTCGGCAGCACTTGGACCTGCCCAAGGAGCAGGTGATCGAGCAGTTGTGTGGCGCGTTCGCCGAGTTGATCGACTGCGCCGTACCAGCGCCGGAATTCACCCTTGCGCACCGTTGGCTCTACGCCCGCCCGGGCCAGTCCCATGAATGGGGTGCGCTGGCCGATGCCCATCTGGGCCTGTATGCGTGTGGTGACTGGTGCCTTTCAGGGCGAGTCGAAGGCGCCTGGCTGAGCGGTCAGGAAGCCGCACGGAGACTGCTGGAAAATCTCTAAGAGATATTGGCTGACCGCAGGAGCCTGATACCTGCTGCTCGCAAAAAACCGAGGTATTGGCTGGGCAGCCTCAGCTCCACTCAACCCAGCGCCGTATCCAGAAACATCATTACCGCAAAGCCCCCCATCAGTCCGACGGTTGCCGAAGTCTGATGGCCGTTGCGGTGGGTTTCGGGGATGACTTCGTGAGATACCACGAAGATCATCGCACCAGCCGCCAGCCCCAAGCTCATTGGATAAGCGATAGCGAGCCCGCTGGATATCCCCAGACCGACCAGCGCACCCAATGGCTCCATCAAGCCGGATGCGGCCGCTATCAGCACCGCCCGCCAGGCGGAAACGCCTATAGAGCGCAACGCCAATGCCACGGCCAGCCCCTCGGGGATATCCTGAATGGCAATCGCCATAGCCAGCGGCACGCCCACATTCATATCGCCCTCGGCGAAGCCCACACCGATGGCCATACCTTCTGGAATGTTGTGCAGGATGATCGCAAAGACGAACAGCCAAACCCGGCTTATGCGCCGATATTCAGGCCCGAAGGCTCCGGCACTCTCATGTTCGTGCGGGGTGAAGTAATCCAGCCCAAGCATCAACAATACGCCGAAGCCCAAACCTGCCACCACGGTGGCCGCCGCAGCAGGTCCACTACCCCAAAGCTCCCGCGCCGCCTCCAGCCCCGGGAGAATGAGCGAGAACGAGCTGGCCGCAAGCATCATTCCCGCAGCGAAGCCCAGCATGCTGTCCTGAGTACGCACGGAGATATTGCGCAGCAAAATGGCCATCAGCGCACCGAGCGCGGTGGCTGCAAAGCCTGCGGTGCCGCCCAACAGGGCATAGCGAATATTGCTCTGTTCGTTGTTCTCGAACGCGCTATATCCACTTGCGCCCAACAGGAACAACACGATCACCAGGGTGCCGAAAAGCCCCCACGCGACAAGCGGGTTTGCCTGCGCATGGGCAATCCATGCCGCACGCAGCGATGCTGCTGCACTTTCAGTACTTGCCATCTTGGGCCCTTTGCAACGGAGTTCTGTCGCCATCGCCGCAACCTGAAACAGCGACAATCGACTAACGCTACGACCCTAACCGGCTCGCCGAGTTTTAGCCAGATTCGCCAGGCGGTGCCGTAACAGGTGTCAATACCCACCGACAGATGCCTTGCGATTCATCGATTCCAAAACGGGCAAACAGTAATCCAGCGCACCCGAGTACGCCCTTCCCCCTTTCAGCGCGCCTGCAGCTTCCAGGCACGGTGGATTTTGCTGTTGCGACGGAAGTCCTCATCCAGCGTAGCGCTGCTGATTTCCTCCACCGCATAGCGTTCGGCCAGCCCTGGATCAAGCACGAATTTACGGAAGTTGTTGGAGAAATACAGAGTTCCGCCAGCCGCCAAGCGCGCCATGGCCAGATCCAGCAGGGCGATATGATCGCGCTGAACGTCGAACACGCCCTCCATACGCTTGGAGTTGGAGAAGGTCGGTGGATCGATGAAGATCAGGTCGTACTCCCCACGATCTTCCTCCAGCCAGGCCATCACATCTCCCTGCTCCAGACGCTGACGATCCGACAGGCCGTTGAGCGCAAGATTGCGCCGTGCCCAGTCCAGGTAGGTTTTCGACAAGTCGACGCTGGTGGTACTGCGGGCACCACCCTTGGCGGCATGCACGGTCGCGGTTGCCGTATAGCAATAGAGATTGAGAAAGCGCTTGCCGGCCGCTTCACGCTGGATACGCAAACGCAGCGGCCGGTGATCAAGGAACAGCCCTGTATCCAGATAATCGGTGAGGTTCACCAGAAGCTTGACGCCGCCCTCGCTGACTTCGAGAAACTCGCCCTGGCTGGCCTGTCGCTCGTACTGGCGGGTGCCACTCTGACGCTCCCGACGCTTGACTACCACCCGGTCGCGGGAGATGCCCAGCGCCTGGGGAATCGCGCCAAGCGCATCGAACAGGCGCTCCTGTGCCTTCTGCGGATCGATCGAACGGGGTGGCGCGTATTCCTGTACATGCACCCAGTCCCCATAGAGATCAATGGCCAGCGCATATTCAGGCATGTCGGCGTCATACAGGCGATAACACTCGATTCCCTCCTTGCGCGCCCACTTACCCAACTGGCGCAGGTTCTTCTGCAGGCGATTGGCGAACATCTGCCCGCCTTCGCTGAGGCGCGCCAGTTCCGCCACGGGCTGCGAGTCGGCCTTATCCGTCTTTTCGGCAGAGGAGGCCGAGCGCTGGCCGGTAACGAATTGGTCCAACTCGACCTTGATCAGCAACAGCTTGCAGGGCAACGCGCCGTTCCAGAAGGCGTACTGCTTGTGGCTGCGAATTCCCATGCGCTTGCCCAGGTCGGGCGCGGAGGTCAGCACCGCCGCCTCCCAGCCGAGACAGGCTTGACGCAGGCGCTCACCGAGGTTTTGGTAGAGATAGACCAGGCTCGCCTCGTCACCCAGGCGCTCGCCATAGGGCGGGTTGCAGATCACCAGGCCTTTCTGGTTCTGATCGGGCCGTGGCTCGAAGGTCGCCACATCGCCCTGATAGACGCGAATCCAGCTTGCCAGCCCCGCGCGTTCAATATTGTTCTTGGCCGGCTGGATCAGCCGTGGATCAGCTTCATAACCGCGTATCCACAGCGGCTGGCGGGCCATACCTGCGTCGGCGCGTGCCTGTGCCTCGTCATGCAGACGGTTCCACAGTGCCGGCACGTGCCCAAGCCAGGCGCTAAAGCCCCAGCGCTCACGGCGCAGGTTTGGTGCGATATCGGCGGCCATCATGGCGCCCTCGACCAGAAAGGTGCCTACACCGCACATGGGGTCAGTCAACGCACCACCTTCAGCGGCGATACGTGGCCAGCCGGCACGGATCAGCACGGCGGCGGCGAGATTTTCCTTAAGCGGCGCCGCGCCCTGCTGCAGACGATAACCGCGCTGGTGCAGGCTGTGCCCGGATAGATCCAGCGACAGTACCGCCTGGCCGCGATCCAGGCGCAGGTGCACGCGCAGATCCGGGTTCAGCTTGTCGACGCTTGGTCGTTCACCGGCTGGCGTGCGCAGTCGGTCGACGATGGCATCCTTGACCTTCAGCGCGCCAAAGTGGGTGTTATCAATCCCCGAACCGTGGCCACTGAACTCCACGGCCAGCGTCCCGGTCGCCTCCAGATGCTCGGCCCAGTCGACCCGGTAAACGCCGTCATAAAGCGTCTCAGCATTCTCGGTGGCGAAGCGGTCAATCACCAGCAGCACGCGGTTCGCAAGGCGCGACCAGAGGCACAGCCGATACGCCACCTCCATCGAACCCATGCCACGGATGGCGGCGGTCTGCTCGCGTGCCTCTTCAAGCCCGAGGCCGATGGCTTCGTCTAGCAACAGGCCTTCGAGGCCCTTGGGGCAAGTCAGGATAAGTTCGTGGCGGTCGGTCATAGCATGTCCAGAAAAGTGTTCGGTTGGGCGGTGCATCAAGTGCTTCCAGCCCGGAGCAAAGGGTAATTGGCCTGCCCTTGATCATCGGGGCAGCTCTCTTGCAGAAACTGGGCCTCGTGTAATCCACTCGGCATGCGCCTTATGGGTGAGAGCAGGGTTCGGTTACTTCCTTATGACGAAATGATCATTCCAGCTTCGGACTCATTGGGTTAGAACTCGACTCAGTCCGGCCAGCGCAATGCTGCCGGAAGAGCTCCGCTACGCCGGCAGCGGAGTTCACTGGCAGTCAAACTGCCACCCCGATCTCGCCATGAGGTCAACAGGAACACCAGTCAACCACTGAGGGCAATACCCAATGAGAAGACTCAAGCGTGATCCGATGGAACGAGCATTTCTACGCGGTTATCAGCATGGCATACACGGCAAATCTCGCGACCTGTGCCCCTTTTACCATCCCGAAGTGCGCCAAGCCTGGATTAACGGCTGGCGGGAGGGTCGCGGCGACAACTGGGATGGTCTGACCGGCACCGCCGGTCTTCATCGATTGAACGAACTCAACGCGGTCGGCTGACACAATCACACCGACTTCAATAAGCACGCCCCACCCGGGCGGCGGGCTAAGCCCAGGGGCTCCCAAAAGGGAGCCCCACCGGGTGATCCAGATGACTCCTAGAAATTCACATCCTTGCGCGAGCGTATGGCGGCCATGGCGTCCACCGACTCGCGTATCAATGCCGGTCCCTTGTAGATAAATCCTGTGTACAGCTGCACCAGGCTCGCACCCGCCTGAATCTTCTCCGCCGCATGACGGCCTTCAGTGATACCGCCAACCGCGATGATAGGCAGGCGACCACCCAGGGTTTCGGCCAGTACCTTGACGGTATGCGTGCTCTTCTCACGTACCGGAGCCCCGGAAAGCCCACCGGCCTCGTCGCCATGAGCCAGCCCGGCGACGCCTTCACGACCCAGGGTGGTATTGGTAGCGATGATGGCGTCCATGCCGGCCTGGAACACCGTATTGGCCACCAGCACGATTTCTTCATCGGTCATGTCAGGAGCAATCTTGATGGCCAGCGGTACGCGCTTGCCATGCAGCACTTCCAGATCTTCACGGCGCAGGCGCAGCGCGTCGAGAAGGTGCTTGAGCGAGTCACCGAATTGCAGGCTGCGCAGGCCGGGTGTGTTCGGCGAGCTGACGTTCACCGTTACGTAACTGGCCTGGTGGTAGACCTTGTCCAAGCACAACAGATAGTCGTCCTGGGCACGCTCGACCGGGGTATCGAAGTTCTTGCCGATATTGATGCCCAGAATACCCTTGAAGCGCGCCGCATCGACCCGCTCCAGCAAGGCGTCAACGCCATGATTGTTGAAACCCATGCGATTAATGATCGCTTCCGCTTCCGGCAGACGGAAGATGCGCGGCTTGGGATTACCCGGCTGTGGCCTGGGCGTCACGGTGCCCACCTCAACAAAGCCGAAGCCCAGCTGAGAAAGACCGCAGATCGCCTCGCCATTTTTGTCCAGGCCAGCTGCCAGTCCGACCGGATTGGGGAAATCCAGCCCCATGACACGTACCGGCAGGCTTGCTGGAGCCTTGTTGAGCATGGCGTTCAGCCCCAGCCGACCTCCGGCCCCGATAAGGTCCAGCGACAGCTCGTGGGAATTTTCGGGGGTTAACTTGAACAGCAGCCGGCGAGCCAGGTTGTACATACGCAGCTAGATCCTGGAGAAGGTGTGACGCGAAAGTATAGCAGGCACGATGCCGCTAGCGTTTGCGTCCACGTCACTATAAACGGCCTGTTCCATCGAGTCGGCGCAGGCGGATCAGCTTGCCATCATCAGAGAATTCCATCTCGAATGAACCAAAAATGCCGGTCGTTGTCGTAAACGGACGCAAATGATGAGCCGGCAGGCTGACACGTGTCCCATCTCTGCTTCTGACCAGAATGCGATTGGCTTGGCCTTGATAGACGGCAAGCAGCCGTTCGGCAGGCAATGCGATATCCAGCACGAGGCTTGGCATGGAAGCACCTCAATGAACACTACGGCGACAATAGTGCCACAACAGCGTGCCCGCACAGGCTCACCAGCAGCTGATGCAGCCCTCGCCTGCTGCCACAGAAACCGTAAAACCATTACAGATACGCTCTGGCTCTGGCACACTCCGATCTCATTAAAACGAGCCCATCCACGATGATGAGCCCATCCGAGCCGATGCCGTCAGTGATTTCCCGACTTGCCAGATTTGCCCAGCACCTTGGGCTGACCGGAAAACCGCCGCGTCAGACCCTTGAGCATGCCAGTCAGATTCGCCTGCCGTTCGTCCCCATAGCCGAACCGGCTCCGAGCATCTTCTGGCAGGGCGGACCCTGGTTGCAAAGGGTCGTGGACCTGCCACGCGGCGCCCTTTCTGGCCCAGTCCAGGAAGACAAAGCCAAGGCCCATGCCGCTCTGACGCGCCTGGTGCGCAAGGAAATCAGCACATTTCCATCACTCGATCTGCGACAGATTGACGGCATCAGTGGCCAAAGCGCAGACGGCAACATCTACCCAACTTTCGAAGCCTTCGCTGCGACCCCGGCCTGTCGTCAGTTGCGCGTGATCAGCTACAAAGATTTCGTACGCACCCTCGGTACCGCCTTACCCGGCTTCAAGCAGCAGGCGCCGATTGAACTGCGACAGGCCAGCTGGCTTGGGGAGCGCATCTACTGGGTGGGTGAACATCACGCCGAGGCCTTCGCCTGCGCCATCGCCTATGCACGGCTCAGAGGCTTGGAAATCCAGCTACCGTGCGAATTCACTGACTACCGTCTCGACAGTGCCGGCTTGCAGGCGCTGGATGATGAGTACCATGCCCTCGCCATGCCCGCCCAGGCTTGGAGTGACCGTGAGTTCATGAGGTTGCTGCTCGATGCAAAAGCGCCTTATGCACGCCTGCGGCTGCTGCCCAACGCCAATAACACTGAGCTGCTCCTGCTCGACAAGCGCGCAAGCAACGCCGACGCCCTCGGCGAAGGGCTCAAGCTTGCTGGTGCACCGGATATGGTCCGCTACTTACGCGACCTGCCGCAGATCACCCGCTTCCGTCTGGGCCATCAAACACCGGACGCTTGAATCCGCCTGCCTGCTGGTCAACAAAATCTGACCCGGCCAGACGGAACTGTAAACACATGGATTATTCGACTGGGCCGCAGACGTAATCCTGCGGCCCAGCGGCGCTTGCACTGCTCTATCGCTGAGGCTTTTCCAGCGCCAAATCCTGCAGTTCACGACTGGCCACGGCATACATCGCGTAATCGACATTGTTGGCACTGCGCAGCTCAGCCAGCATCTGCTGCCAGCGCTGGACCTGATACGGACGCTGCTCCAGCCACAACTGCACCCGTGCATCGAAGTCTTCCGGCGCACCCTCCATCTGCAGTACTGACACGGTGATCGCACGCTGCTGGCTGTCCAGGTCATCGCGAAAGCCCTCACGCGCCAGCGCCTGCCAGTTGTTCTCCACCGACAACGCGGTCAGTTGCTGCAAATACCAGGGCAACTCCAGCACACCTCCTACGGCAAAGTAGGCAGCAGCCACCTCGGTTGGCTGACGTCCGGTTTCGTCAGTGGCTTCCAGAATCGGCAATAGGGTGTACAAGTGATGCGTGCCGGCCACCATCCGCGCCAGCAGCTCCGGCACACCCGCCTCGGTGTAGCGCTGGTAGCGGGCCTGCCACAGTTCACGGGTGCCACCCTGCAACAGGGTATCGAGCTTGAGCCCGAGCGCCGCCACCCGAGGACCAAAATGCCCTACGTCACGCGCCGCATCCAGCTCGTTGCGGCGGTTGCGCAGGAACCAGCGCGTGGCGCGACGGCCAAGGCGCATCAACTCTTCCATTAAATGCATTTGCAGCTCAGCCGGGACTCGGTAATCAAGCGCCTCGATCTGGCGGAACCAGTGCGGCAAATGGAATATGTCGCGCACAACCACATAGAGCCCGGCGATGTTCGCCGCACTCAAGCCGGTGGCTTCATGCAGACGCTGAACAAATGTGATGCCCATGTGGTTGACCAGATCATTGGCGATCTGCGTGCTGATGATTTCCCGCTTCAGCCGGTGTTGGCGCATCGCATCGTGGAACTCATCCGCCAGCACTTTAGGGAAGGCGCTATCCATCTCCCGCTCCAGATAGGCATCATCCGGCACTCGTGATTGCAGCAGCGCCTCCTGCAGCGAGATCTTGCTGTAGGAAATCAGCACCGCCAGCTCTGCACGTGTCAGCCCCTTGCCCTGCGCTGCACGCTCGTCCAGCGTCTCATCGCTCGGCAAGAACTCCAGGGCTCGATCCAGCAGCCCTTCGGCTTCGAGCGCGCTGATTAGACGACGGTACTCGCTGCCGCCCACGCGCGCGCGGCGCTCAGCCAGGGACAGCGTCTGGGTCTGCTTGTAGTTGTCATGCAGCACCAGCGCAGCGACCGCATCGGTCATCTGAAACAGCAGTTGATTGCGCTGCTTTTCGGTCATATCTCCGGCGCTGACGACTTCGTTAAGCAGGATCTTGATATTGACCTCATGGTCGGAGCAGTTGACGCCGCCAGCGTTGTCGATGAAGTCGGTATTCGAAGCGCCGCCATGCAGGCCGTACTCAACTCGTCCCAGCTGGGTGACTCCCAGGTTGCCGCCTTCTCCGATAACCTTCGCGCGCACGTCGCAGCCATTGACCCGCACTCCGTCATTGCCCTTGTCGCCAACCTCCGCATGGCTTTCCGTCGAACTCTTGATATAGGTTCCGATACCGCCATTCCAGAGCAGGTCCACCGGCGCCTTAAGCAGCGCCTGGATGAGCTCGGCGGGAGTCAGCCAGTCCGCCTCGATATCGAAGCGCGCCTTCATCTGCGGAGTGATTTCGATGCGTTTGGCTGAGCGTGGAAAGACCCCGCCTCCCTCGGAAATCAACAACGTGTCGTAATCGGCCCAAGATGAGCGTGGTAGCTCGAACAGACGCTGGCGCTCGATAAAGCTACGGGCGGCATCCGGCTGTGGATCGATGAATATGTGCATATGGTTAAAGGCGGCTACCAGCTGCAAAGCCTCGGACCTGAGCATGCCGTTGCCGAACACGTCACCCGCCATATCGCCGATGCCGATCACACTGATGCTGTCTTGCTGGACATCAATGCCGCGCTCACGAAAATGCCGCTGCACCGAAACCCAGGCGGCCCGGGCGGTGATGCCCATTTTCTTGTGGTCATAACCGGCTGAGCCCCCAGAAGCGAAAGCGTCGCCGAGCCAGAAGTCATATTCGGCAGCGATGCCATTGGCCGTATCGGAGAAAGTCGCGGTGCCCTTGTCCGCAGCAACCACCAGGTAGGGATCATCCTCGTCGTAACGCAGGACATTCGCCGGCGGCACCACCTTTCCTTCCTTGAGGTTGTCGGTGATATCCAGCAGGCCGCTGATGAAGATCCGGTAGCAGGCAAGCCCTTCAGCGAACACCTCATCGCGCGAGCCATTGGGCAGCCGGCGCGGTACGAAACCGCCCTTGGCGCCGCCGGGTACGATGATGGCGTTCTTCACCTGCTGAGCCTTGACCAGACCCAGCACCTCGGTGCGGTAATCTTCCTCGCGGTCGGACCAGCGCAGCCCGCCACGCGACACCTTGCCGCCGCGCAGGTGCACGCCTTCGACTCGCGGAGAGTAGACGAATATCTCGAACTTCGGCACTGGCCGCGGCATTTCCGGGATCGCGTGCGGATCGAACTTGAAGCTGAAATAAGGCTTCGGCTTGCCGCTGGCGTCGGCCTGATAGAAGTTGGTGCGCAGGGTGGCCAGGATCAGTGCCAGATATCGCCGCAGGATACGGTCCTCATTGAGCACCGCGACACCATCGAGTGCGCTCAGAATGGCCTGTTGCAGGCGCTCCTGCTTGTCGGCCAGATCCTCCTCGCCAAGCTTGCGCGCCAGGTAGAAACGCGTTTTGAACAGCCGCGCCAGCTCACGGGCGATATCCGCATGATTGAGCAGCGCGCTGGCGATATAGCCCAGGTCGAAGCCCATGCGAATCTGCTTGAGGTAGCGTCCATAGGCACGCAGCAGGGCGACCTCACGCCAGGTCAGCCCGGCGGTCAGTACCAGTCGGTTGAAACTGTCGTTTTCCGCCAAACCATGGTGGATCTGAATAAAAGCCTGCTGCAGCGGCTCGTTGAGCTCCATCAGGTCGATTTCCAGACCTTCGGCGTAGCTCAGAATGAAATCGTGAATCCAGTACTGGCGCCCTTCTCGGTCGCGGACGTGAAAGGGAAATTCCCCCAGCACGCGTAGACCCAGGTTCTCCAGAATCGGCAGCATGTCCGACAGCGGCAGCGGCGTATCCAGATGGTAGAGCTTGCAGTGCAGGCGGTTCTCCTGAACGGAGATGGGCTGGTAGAAACTCATCCCCAACGGGTTTTCGTCGCTAAGTTCCAGCGCATGCTGCATATCCACCGCGGCCGAAAGCGGATCGAAACGCTCGCGATAACCTGCCGGAAAGCCCTGCGCGAAGTCCGCCAGAATCGCCGTACCACGGCCCTCGCCAAAGCGCTCGATGATCAAGCTGCGATACTCGTCCTGCCAGGTGCGACAGGCCTGCACCACTTCTTTTTCCAATTGCAGCGGATCGATCAGCGGCGGTTTTTCAGGATCCAGACGCAGCAGAAACTGCACGCGGATCAACACCGATTCAGAGAAATAGGTGGAGAACTCGCAACCGCTGGCGCCCAACCGGTCGATCAGCACTCGCTGAATGCGCAAGCGCGTCTCGGTGGAATAGACATCGCGCGGCACATAGGCCAGGCAGTAACAGAAACGACCATAGGGATCGGTACGCAGGAACAGCCGCAACCTGTTGCGCTCCTGAATCTGCACGATGGCGATGGCAGTCTCGAAGAGCTGATCGAGAGTCATCTGAAACAGCTCGTCACGCGGCAGCACTTCGAGCACCTGCACCAGCTCCTTGGCCAGGTGCGTCGAATTCTCAAATGGCGAGCGCTCCACCACCTGGGCAACCTTGCCGCGAATATAGGGAATGCGCCGCACGCTCTGGGTGTAGACGGACGAGGTGAACAGGCCAAGGAAGCGGCACTCCCGGATCACCCGCCCCTGCTCGTCGAGCTCACGCAGGGACACATAATCCGGGTACGCCGGTCGGTGCACCCGGCTGGGTGTCGCCGCCTTGGCAAAGGACAGCAGCAAGGGTTCGCGCAAATAGGCCAGCGCTGCCGGTGTCGTCAGTTGGTCTTCGTCGTGACCGGTACGCAGATGCCGTGACAGACCCAGCAACGAGTCGTGGTCATAGGCAAGACGCGCGCTTTCGCCCTGCTCTTCGAGGGTGAACTCCTCGTAGCCAAGAAAGGTGAAGTGGTCATCGACCAGCCAGCGCACGAAGTCCATGATTTCGCCCAGCTGACCGGCGCCAGCTTGCGCTTGCAGTCTGCTCAAGCGCTGATAATGCTCTTCAGCCTTGGCTTTCATCGGCGCGAAGTCACTTACCGCCAGGCGCACATCGGCCAGCACAGCATGCAGCGACTGCTCCAGTTCGCGCAGTGCAGCAACATTGGAACACCGGTCCACTTCGATGAAGATCAGCGATTCCGCACGGCTATCAGCAGTGCTACCCCCCCTGGGCAATAACTCCAGAAACTCACCGTCGGCGCCGCGGCGCACCTGCAGCACACTGTTCTGCAGGGTATGGATGGCAAAACCACGGCGCATCAGCTCCATGCGCACCGAATCGACCAGGAACGGCATATCAGGGTGCAGCACCTCGACCAGACTGTGGGTCGACTGCCAGCCGTGCTTCTCGTAATCAGGGTTGAACACCTGCACCTGTGGCTGCGCCGGATCGAAATGTTCCAACAGCCGCCAGCTGGCCAGCGTCGCCCCGACAAGATCGCTCATGCGCCGCTCGGCAAGCTCGCTCAAAGCGACGATCCCGAAGAACTGCTCAGCGAAAAGCCCCACTTGCGGTAGGCGCCCCTCCTCAACATGCTGCGCCAGCGCCACTTGCAGTTGTCGCTGGAAGTCGGCTTTGCTGGCCGCGGTAAAGAACGCCATTGTTAAGCTCCGTTGCTGGGACGATTCGACATGCCCTTTCGGACATGACTGATGTCAAAACACCTTAGTTCAACGCCGGAGCGGGGTCTGCACCCATTTCGTCGCGCCTGCTCCACGTGAATAAGTTGCCGAGCCGCGCATAGCCTGGAACTCGTCAATGAATTAAAGTCTGGCCCGGCGCGCACCCTGCCCGAGCAGCCCTCAGAAGAGCCCAACGATGGACCACCGTGAAGCAATGGTCGCCTTGCGACAGTTTCTTTCCACTCAGATTCTCGGCCAGGAGCGCCTGATCGAACGACTGCTGATTGCGCTGCTGGCCGACGGCCACCTGCTGGTCGAAGGCGCACCAGGCCTGGCTAAGACCCGCGCCATCAAGGAGCTTGCTGGCGGCCTGGAAGCCGAATTCCACCGCATCCAATTCACTCCGGACCTACTACCAGCCGATATCACCGGCACCGAAATCTATCGCCCGGAAACCGGCAGCTTCGTCTTCCAGCAGGGACCGATCTTTCACAACCTGGTCTTGGCCGACGAGATCAACCGCGCACCGGCCAAGGTCCAGTCGGCGCTGCTCGAAGCCATGGCCGAGCGCCAGGTCAGCGTCGGTCGGAGCACCTACGACCTGTCGCCGCTGTTTCTGGTGATGGCCACGCAGAACCCCATCGAGCATGAAGGCACCTATCCACTGCCCGAGGCGCAGCTGGACCGTTTCCTACTGCATGTGCGCCTCGGTTTTCCGGATGCTTCGGTGGAGCGGCGCATCCTGCAGCAGGCCCGAGGCGAGGCCATCAACGGCGAAACCACGCCGGAACATCGGGTCTCGCAGCATGCGATCTTTGCCGCACGCAAGGAAATTCTCGACCTTTATATGGCCGATGCGGTGGAGGAATACCTGGTGCAACTGGTTATGGCGACCCGCTCGCCGGCCAAGTTCGATGCCGAGCTGGCCGGCTGGATCGCCTACGGAGCAAGCCCGCGCGGCTCGATTGCACTGGACCGCTGCGCGCGTGCCCATGCCTGGCTGGCAGGCCGCGATTTCGTCAGCCCCGAGGATATCCAGGCCATGCTGTTCGACGTTCTGCGCCATCGCCTGATCCTGTCCTTCGAGGCGGAGGCATCCGGCATTGATCAGGACCGCGTCCTCCAGCGCATCCTCGACGTGGTCGCGGTGGCCTGATGCACTCTCCGGCGTCCGCCACTGCCACGCAGGCGGCTCGCACAGCTGCCAACGGCGTTCGCGTGAGCTTGTCCGAACTGATCGACATACGGCACCGGGTCCGTGAAGTTCCGCTGTTTGCCAGCCCACAGCGACGAGCGCCACTGGTTGGCCTGCATCATTCCAAGTTGCGCGGCCGTGGCGTGGATTTCGATCAGGTGCGCATCTATCAAGCCGGCGACGATGTGCGCACCATCGACTGGCGGGTCACGGCGCGCACCCAGGAGCCGCACACCAAACTGTTTCACGAAGAACGCGAGCGCCCCATTTATATCCTCGTCGAACAGAGCCCGCGGCTGTTCTTTGGCAGCGGCCTGGCGCTCAAGTCAGTACTCGCGGCACAGGCTGCGAGCCTTATTGGCTGGGCTGCCTTGAGCCACAACGATCGCGTTGGCGGGCTGGTCTTCGGCCAGGACGAACAGCACGAGATCAAGCCTCGGCGTAGCAAGCAGAGCCTGCTGCTGCTTCTCGACCGCCTGGCCCGCGCCAACGCCAAACTGGCTGCCAATCAGATCAACAGTCCCGAAGCATTTGGCATGGCGCTGAGAAGAGCTCGCGAGGTGCTGCGCCCGGGCAGCCTGGCAGTGATCATCTGCGACGAACGCACGCTGAGTGACACCGCCGAACAGCAGCTGACCCTGCTCGCGCGTCATGTCGATCTGCTGCTTATGCCGCTTTCCGATCCACTGGATCATGCCCTGCCTGCCGCCGGGTTCCTACGCTTCGCCCAGGGCAACGCCCGCTTGGAGCTTGATACCCATGACGCCGGGCTGCGCCAGACTTGGCGCCAGCAGGGGCAAGCGCGCATCGACCGCTGGCAGCGCCTGGCCAACCGCCTGCGCTCGCCGTTGATGTCGCTGGGTACCCAGCGTGAACTGGTTGAACAGCTGCGCGAGCACCTCGGTGTGCAACAACCCGGTGCCAGACGATGAGTAGCATCGAGGACTTGCAACCACTGATCGCACCGCCGCCGGTTGTCTGGTGGCCGCCCGCTCCAGGCTGGTGGTTTCTCGCTGCGTTGGGGCTCGGCATCTTGCTGTTGGTGCGCCTGCGCCCCTGGCATCGTTGGCAGAATAAGGCCAGCCGCCAGACCGACGCCGAAATTGAGCCGCATCGGCAGATTGCTCTGGCCGAACTGGCCCAGCTGAGCAAACCCTACGACGGCCAGCCCGCCAACCAGTGGCTGCAGCAACTCAATGCCCTGCTCAAGCGCCTGTGTCGCAGCCGCTATCCAGATGACAATTCGCACACACTGAGCGGCCGCGCCTGGCTGGCGTTCCTCGACAACCGCTGCCCTGCAGCGGGGTTGACGCGCTGGATGGTGCTGGTCGAGGGCGGCTATCGCGCAGAATGCCGGCTGGACGACAAGGCCATCGCAGGCCTGGAGCAGGCCGTGCAGATCTGGATTCGCAAGCATGTTTGAGCTGGCCTGGCCCTGGATATTCTGCCTGCTGCCGCTGCCCTGGTTACTACGCTGGGTGCTGCCCGCCGCCGATAGCGGCGATGCCGCGCTGAAGGTCAGCTTTCTCGAGGAGCTTCATAACCTATCCGGTCGTCGTGCCAGCATTACCCTGCCCGGCTGGCGCCAGCAGATACCCTATGTGCTGGTCTGGCTGCTACTGTTGTGCGCTGCTGCCCGTCCGCAGTGGCTCGGTGAGCCGCTACCCATACCCAGCAGTGGACGCGATCTGCTGCTGGCGGTGGACGTGTCAGGCTCAATGGATTACCCCGACATGCAATGGCAGGGTCATGAAGTCAGCCGCCTGGAACTGGTCAAACAGCTGTTCGGCGATTTCATCATCGAACGTCATGGCGATCGTGTCGGGTTGATCCTGTTCGGCAGCAAGGCGTACCTGCAGGCCCCATTGACCTTTGACCGGCAAACCGTACGCACCTGGCTCGACGACGCCAGCCCTGGCATCGCCGGCAGCAATACGGCTATTGGTGACGCCATCGGGCTAGCGGTCAAGCGCTTACGCGAGCGCCCGGCAGACAGTCGCGTATTGGTGCTGATTACCGACGGCGCCAATAACGGCGGCGAGATCGAGCCGTTGCTTGCTGCCCGCCTGGCTGCCGCGCAGCGTGTAAAGGTGCACACTATCGGCATCGGCGCCATCGTTCCGGCAGATAGCGCACTCGGTCATTTCGGTTTCAACGCGACCGACCTCGACGAGCCGACCCTGCGCGCCATCGCCGAACAAACCGGCGGCAAATATTTCCGTGCGCGCTCAAGCGATGAGTTGAAGGCCATCGGCGCCGCCCTCGACCAGCTCGAGCCAGCAGCGCAAAAGCCAGCACAGGCCCACGTCGCAAAGGCCTTGTACGTCTGGCCACTAGCCGCAGCCCTGCTGCTCAGCCTACTGCTGGTGGCAAGCCGGCTCTGGCCGACACCGCTGCGGCGGCTCCTGCCAGGTAAACAGCCATGATCGATTTCTGGCCACATCTGCTCAGGCCCTACTGGCTGTTGCTCGTGCCGCTACCGATCTGGCTGCTGTGGCACCTCTGGCATCTGCGTCGGCAGACCGGACGCTGGCAACGCCTGCTTCCCGAAGCGTTTCATAAGGTGTTGCTGACTAACGGCAAGCTGCGCAGCAGCCGGCTGCCCTGGCTACTGCTCGGCTGTTCCTGGCTGCTGACCTGCCTGGCGCTGCTAGGACCAAGCTGGCAACAGGCCGAACAACGCGGCCTGTCGCGCAACGATCCGCTGGTGATCCTGCTCGATCTGACACCGGCCATACTCGCCGCCGACCTACAGCCCAGGCGCCTGGAACACGCCAAGCGCAAGATCCTCGACCTGCTGCAGACGCGCCAGGATGCTCAGACCGCCGTGGTGGTATTTGCCGGCAGTGCCCATACCCTGGTGCCATTGACCAAAGACCTGGCCACGACACAGAACCTTCTAGACGCCCTGCATCCCAACCTGATGCCCGCAGCTGGGCAGCGCGCTGACCTGGCGGTCGCTCAAGGCATCACACTGCTCGAACAGGGCGCGCGCGGCCGCGGGCGTTTGCTGCTGATCGGCAGCGACCTGAACGAGAGCGAGCGCAGCAGCATCCAGACGCAGCTGAAGGCTGCCGGCCTGCGCCTGCTGATTCTCGGCATTGGTACCCGTCAGGGCGCGCCCATCGCCAGTGAAGACGGCAGTTTTCTCAAGGACGAGCAAGGTGCGATCCTCATTCCACGACTGGATGACAGCACCTTGCGCCGCTTCGCCAACGACACCGGCGGCCGCTATCAACAGGCCCGACTCGATGATCAGGACCTGCGCAGCCTGGGCCTGCTGGAACGCGGTGGTTCTCTACAAACCAGTGAAAAAGACACTACGCAGCTCGACCTCTGGCTGGACCAGGGCCACTGGCTGCTGCTGCCGCTCCTGTTGTTAGCTGCCTGTGCCGGGCGTCGCGGCTGGCTGCTTTGCCTGCCTTTGCTGATTGCTCTGCCGCAGCCGGCCAGCGCTATCGGCATCGATGACCTCTGGCAGCGCCCCGACCAGCAAGGCATGCACCTGCTTGAACAACAACGGCCCGCCGACGCTGCTGAACGCTTCGAGGATTATCGCTGGCAGGGTTTCGCCCGCTATCAGGCTGGCGACTTTGCCGGCGCCGCCGAACGCTTTGCTCAGGGCGATACCGCTAGCGATCACTACAATCGCGGCAATGCGCTGGCCCGCAACGAGCAATACGAATCAGCCATCGAGGCCTATGACCAGGCTCTGGAACTGGCCCCGGGCCTGCAGGCCGCGCAACACAACAAGGCCCTGATCGAAGAGCTGCTGCGCCAGCGCGAACAGCAGGCGCAAGAGAGCGAATCGCCGCAAGACGCTGAGGAAGATGGAGCGTCACCAGAGCAGTCGGTCTCGACCGGCGACACGGCTAGTGCTAACACCCCGACAGACACCGCCACTACAGATGCTGAAACAGAAGCCGGCGGCGAACAGAATGAGTCCGCTCCGCCAGCAGATGAGGCACTCGGCGAAAGTGCGCAGGTTGAAGCCGGAGTACAGCCCGCCCCAGACGAGGATGCGCTTGCCGATCCGGAACAGAATCAGGCACTGGAACAGTGGTTGCGCAAGATTCCGGACAACCCCAGCGAGCTGTTGCGGCGCAAGTTCCTCCTTGAATATCGAAAGCGTCAGGAAATGAATCAGGAATGAATCCATCATGCGTCTGCTGACACTGATATTTCTCATGCTGTTCGGCGTGCAGGCGAGCGCGGCAAACTTGACGGCGCGTGTCGACCGTACCCAGCTGGGTCTGGATGAGACGTTGGAGCTCATCCTTGAAACCGACGATGCGACCATTTTTGGCAAGCCGAACCTGCAACCGCTCGACGGCCTGTTCAAGGTGTTCGGTAGCCGCCAGCTCAACCAGCTGTCGAGCGTCAATGGCCAGGCTCGCGCCATCACCCAGTGGCTGATCACCCTGCAGCCCCAGCAGACCGGCTATGTGGTGATCCCGCCTTTGCAGATCGGCGAGCTGCACAGCAAGCCAATCACTCTGCATGTTCGCGAAACCAGCGCTGAAGAAGGCGACCGTCTTTCACCTATCTTCATTGATGCCAGCCTCGACCACGACAGCGTCTACGTCCAGGCGCAAGTGGTGCTTACGTTGCGCATTTATCACTCCGTTTCGCTCTATGACGACAGCACCCTCTCGCCGCTACAGATGGGCGATGCGCTGGTGGAGCGTCTCGACGAGCCTCGCACCTACGAAAAAGAGATCAACGGCATCCGCCACGGCGTGATCGAGATCCGCTATGCAGTGTTCCCACAGAAAAGCGGTGCGCTGACCATTCCCTCGCAACTGTTCAGCGCCACAGCAGTTGCTCCCGCTACCGGCGACCGCTTCGGTTCGCG
Source organism: Stutzerimonas stutzeri (assembly GCA_002345575.1). Classification (GTDB taxonomy): domain Bacteria; phylum Pseudomonadota; class Gammaproteobacteria; order Pseudomonadales; family Pseudomonadaceae; genus Stutzerimonas; species Stutzerimonas stutzeri_S. Next base: position 214,169 of record DDVX01000019.1, on the reverse strand, counting down.
TTTTGGTCGCTCGACCCAGGTCAAGTCGCCAACCATCCCGCTACAGGTCAAGCCCAAGCCAGCCGAATACCCGGCGGATGCGCCCTGGCTGCCGGCAACAAACCTGACCCTGGTAGAGGCCTGGAGCCCGGCGCCGGAAGAGGCCAGAATCGGCGAAGCCCTGACACGCAGCATACTGCTCAAGGCCGAAGGCCTGACCAGCACCCAGCTGCCGCCCCTCCTGTCGCCTCAAGTGCCTGGGTTGCGTGGCTACCCTGATCAGCCCAGCCTGCGCAATGAAGTCGCCACCCATGGCGTCAGCGGTAGCCGTGAGCAACGTGAGGCTCTGGTGGCAACGCAGTCCGGCGACTTCCAATTGCCGGCCATTGAAGTGGTCTGGTGGAACACAGCGGAAGATCGCCTGGAGCGCAGCTCATTACCCGCTAGCCAATTACGGGTGGCTGACAATCCCGAGCTGCAACAGCCAGCTATCGAAGCCCCAGCTAACCCTATGCAGGCAGAAACCCAGCGGCTCTGGCCTTGGCAGCTGAGTAGTCTGCTATTGGCCCTGACCACCCTGCTCGGCTTCGGCCTTTGGCTGCATGCACGCAGCCAGCCGGCCATCATCCGCACCGTTCAGGTCGGGCCGACGCCACGTAGCCTGCTCGACGATCTCAAACGTGCCTGCCAGGCCAACGACACCCAGGCCACGCGCCACGCCATTGACGCCTGGGCACGTCAGCAACCGGAAACCCTGGCCGACATGGCGGCGCGTTACGTACCGTTGTCCGATGCACTCGATGGCCTCAACGGCGCGCTCTACAGCGAAACCGGCCAACGCTGGCAAGGTGATGCGCTCTGGCAGGCGATCCAGACCCTGCCGCCCGCACAAACGCCCAGCACCGAACAGGAAGCAGGCTCTCTGCCGCCGCTGTATCCACGCTGAGGCTGCACACGAGCCGTTTCTATAAAACCGCTCAGCGGCGAGTAATCAGCCCCTGCCGCGCGACCCGCGTCAGCTCATGGACGCAACGTTCCAGGCACTCGCTAGCGGGCGCCTGGATTACCGCGAGATCGAAGCTGTCGTCGGCGAAGCCGGCCAGAGACTCATCCGCCGCAGCAAACTGGATAAGCAAGGCGCGGGATTTACCGTTGCGGCGTGGCCAGCCCTCGAGATGGCGCAGCAGCGACGGCTGATGAGTGCCTGCGAGTAGAACCCGGGAAGTGGAGCGAGTAAGCCCGCAGATAATCGGGGCCGAAGGTAAGCGCGCGTAGGAAGTGTTCATTAGGGATTCCGCCTCACCTGTTCTGCTGGGCAGCGGTGGGAGGCATCACCGGAACCAGCGCTTTAGCGGTATTTCGAAACCTCCCGGCTCCGGCGCCCCGCAAGTAGCTGACTAAATCGGCGCATGAACAGAAACCTACACAGGCACATCCATAAATGTCAACCAGGCATTTTGACTCTTTGGTTTGATCTAGCCATGAGAAATATTTCGGAAAGTTACCGGCGATACATGTACTTCACGAATTTTTGCTCCTAGAATGCCTCTCCATCACAGGTTTGCGACAGATCGTCACAGTGCAAACCAATAACACGCCGCCCCCACAAGGAGTTCGGCATGCCTGATGCAACGCTGTCCCATAACTGGGGTTTTGCCGTCTTTTTACTGGGCGTCGCTGCCCTTTGCGCCTTCATGCTGGGCGTATCCAGCCTCCTTGGCAGCAAGGCCTGGGGTCGTGCCAAGAACGAGCCATTCGAGTCCGGCATCCTGCCCACCGGCAATGCGCGCCTGCGTTTCTCCGCAAAGTTTTATCTGGTCGCGATTCTCTTCGTGATCTTCGATATAGAAGCCCTGTTTCTCTTCGCTTGGGCGGTATCAGTGCGCGAAAGCGCCTGGATCGGCCTGGTCGGCGCTACCGTTTTCATAACAATTCTGTTCGCGGGTCTTGTCTATGAGGCCTCGACAGGTGCACTTGACTGGTCACCTGCAGGGCGCCGCAAACGACAGGCGAAGCTGAAACAATGAGGCTCTTCGCATGCAATACAAACTTACCCGGATCGATCCGGATGCGGTCATTGACCGCTATCCGATCGGCCAACAGGAGACTGTTGCCGATCCGCTAGAAGACCAGGTTCATCGCAACATCTACATGGGCAAGCTGGAAGACGTGCTGAATGGCGCGGTCAACTGGGGGCGCAAGAATTCCCTCTGGCCGTACAACTTCGGCCTGTCGTGCTGCTATGTGGAGATGACCACGGCCTTCACCGCGCCTCATGACATCGCCCGCTTCGGCGCCGAGGTAATCCGCGCCTCGCCGCGCCAGGCTGATTTCATGGTCATAGCCGGTACACCCTTCATCAAGATGGCTCCCATCATCCAGCGGCTCTACGAGCAAATGCTCGAGCCCAAGTGGGTCATTTCGATGGGCGCCTGCGCCAATTCCGGTGGTATGTACGACATTTACTCGGTCGTTCAAGGGGTCGACAAATTCCTCCCCGTGGACGTGTACATACCCGGCTGCCCGCCCCGCCCCGAGGCGTTCCTGCAAGGTTTGCAACTGCTGCAGGAATCCATCGGCAAGGAGCGCCGCCCGCTTTCCTGGGTCGTCGGTGATCAGGGCGTCTATCGCCCTGAGATGCCGTCGCAAAGAGAAGAGCGACGCGAACAGCGTATCCAGGTCACCAACCTGCGCAGCCCCGACGACGTGTGAGTCCGGCTTTCCTGACCGGAAGGCCTCCGCACACCCAAACGTTGACCGAAAGCGACCGAGACCATGACTGCAGGCAATGCTCTGTACATCCCGCCCTACAAGGCTGACGACCAGGATATCGTCGTCGAACTGAACGCGCGCTTCGGCGCCGAATCCTTCACGCTGCAACCCAGCCTGACCGGTATGCCAGTGCTTTGGGTAGGCCGTGAAAAGCTCATCGAGGTACTGGGCTTTCTGCGCCAGGTCAGCAAACCCTACGTGATGCTCTATGACCTGAGCGCCACCGATGAGCGACTGCGCACTCACCGCCAGGGGCTACCAGCCGCCGACTTCAGCGTGTTCTACCACCTGATGTCGCTGGAGCGAAACAGCGATGTGATGATCAAAGTCGCGCTGCGCGAAGGCGACCTGAACCTGCCTACCGCCACGTCCATCTGGCCCAACGCCAACTGGTACGAGCGCGAGATCTGGGACATGTTCGGCATCACCTTCACCGGCCATCCCTTCCTCGCTCGCATGCTTATGCCACCGACCTGGGAAGGCCATCCGCTGCGCAAGGACTACCCGGCACGCGCCACCGAGTTCGATCCCTACAGTCTGAACGCCGCTAAGCAGGATCTGGAGCAGGAAGCCCTGCGCTTCAATCCGGAAGACTGGGGCATGAAGCGCGCCGGCGAGCATGAGGACTACATGTTCCTCAACCTCGGCCCGAACCACCCTTCGGCCCACGGTGCCTTTCGCATCATCCTGCAGCTCGATGGCGAGGAAATTCTCGATTGCGTGCCGGAGATCGGCTACCACCATCGCGGCGCCGAGAAAATGGCCGAGCGCCAGAGCTGGCACAGCTTCATTCCCTACACCGACCGGATCGACTACCTCGGTGGTGTGATGAACAACCTGCCCTACGTGCTGGCCGTGGAGAAGCTGGCCGGCATCACCGTGCCGGACCGTGTGGATTTCATACGCGTCATGATGGCCGAGTTCTTCCGCATCCAGAACCACCTGCTGTACCTGGGCACCTATATTCAGGACGTCGGCGCCATGACGCCGGTGTTCTTCACCTTCACCGACCGCCAGCGCGCCTACAAGGTGATCGAAGCCATCACCGGTTTCCGTATGCACCCTGCCTGGTACCGCATCGGCGGCGTCGCCCACGACCTGCCGCGCGGCTGGGAGAAACTGGTCCGCGAGTTTCTCGACTGGATGCCCAAACGTCTCAACGAGTATGAAAAGGCCGCTCTAAAGAACAGCATCCTGATCGGCCGGACCAAGGGCGTTGCCGCCTACAACACCAAGGAAGCGCTGGAATGGGGCACCACCGGTGCGGGCTTGCGCGCTACCGGCTGCGACTTCGACATCCGCAAGGCACGTCCCTATTCCGGCTACCAGCATTTCGACTTCGAGGTGCCGCTGGCGGTCAACGGCGATGCCTACGACCGCTGCATGGTGAAGATGGGTGAGATGCGCGAGAGCCTGAAAATCATCGAGCAGTGCCTCAAGCACATGCCCGAGGGCCCGTACAAGGCCGACCACCCGCTGACCACGCCGCCGCCGAAAGAGCGCACGCTGCAGCACATCGAGACCCTGATCACTCACTTCCTGCAGGTTTCCTGGGGGCCGGTGATGCCGGCCAACGAGAGCTTCCAGATGATCGAAGCCACCAAGGGCATCAACAGCTATTACCTGACCAGCGACGGCAGCACCATGAGCTACCGCACGCGCATCCGCACGCCCAGCTTCCCGCATCTGCAGCAAATTCCCGCGGTCATCCGCGGCAGCATGATTCCGGACCTGATCGCCTATCTGGGCAGCATCGATTTCGTTATGGCCGACGTGGACCGCTGATATGAGCACTTTGATCAAGACTGACCGTTTCGCCCTCAGCGAAGCCGAACGCTCGGCCATCGAGCACGAAATGCACCATTACGAAGACCCGCGCGCTGCCTCCATCGAAGCGCTGAAGATCGTTCAGAAAGCCCGCGGCTGGGTGCCCGATGGTGCCTGCGATGCCATCAGCGAGATTCTCGGTATCCCCGCCAGCGACATCGAAGGCGTCGCCACCTTCTATAGTCAGATTTTCCGCGTGCCGGTGGGTCGTCACATCATTCGCGTCTGCGACAGCATGACCTGCTACATCGGCGGCCATGAAAGCGTGCTGGACAGCCTCAAGAACGAAATAGGCATCGAGCCGGGGCAAACCACCGTCGACAACCGCTTCACCCTGATTCCGGTGTGCTGCCTGGGCAACTGCGACAAGGCCCCGGCCTTGATGATCAACGATGACACCTTCGGCGACGTTCAGCCCGACGGTGTCGCGGCCCTGCTGGAGGCCTATCAATGAGCGTCATGAAGCAATTGGCATCTTTCGGCCCGGCCAACCGCATCGCCCGCAGCGAAGAAACCCATCCCATGACCTGGCGCCTGCGTGACGACGGCCAGCCGGTGTGGCTCGACGAGTACCGGCAGAAGAACGGCTATGCCGCGCTGCGCAAGGCGCTGACTGAGCTGAGCCAGGCCGACATCGTCCAGCAGGTCAAGGATTCCGGTCTCAAGGGCCGTGGCGGCGCGGGCTTTCCCACTGGCGTCAAATGGGGGCTGATGCCCACCGACGAGTCGCTGAACATCCGTTACCTGCTGTGCAATGCGGACGAAATGGAGCCCAATACCTGGAAGGACCGCCTGCTGATGGAGCAGCTGCCGCACCTCCTGATCGAAGGCATGATCATCAGTGCCCGCGCGCTCAAGGCTTATCGCGGCTACATCTTCCTACGCGGCGAATATGTTGATGCAGCGATCAATCTCAATCGCGCCATCGATGAAGCCAAGGCCTCCGGCCTGCTGGGCAAGAACATCCTCGGCAGCGGTTTCGATTTCGAGCTGTTCGTACACACCGGCGCCGGCCGCTACATCTGTGGCGAGGAAACCGCGCTCATCAACTCGCTTGAAGGCCGCCGCGCCAACCCGCGCGCCAAACCGCCCTTCCCCGCCGCCGTTGGCGTGTGGGGCAAGCCGACCTGCGTCAACAACGTCGAAACCCTGTGCAATGTGCCGGCCATCATCGGCAACGGCGTGCCCTGGTACAAATCCCTGGCGCGGGCCGGTAGCGAAGACCACGGCAGCAAGCTGATGGGTTTCTCCGGCAAGGTGAAAAATCCCGGCATCTGGGAGCTGCCCTTTGGCATCACCGCGCGCGAACTCTTCGAGGACTTCGCCGGTGGCATGAAAGATGGCTACAGCCTCAAGTGCTGGCAGCCGGGCGGAGCCGGTACCGGTTTCCTGCTGCCCGAGCACCTCGAGGCGCAGATGTATGCCGGTGGCGTCGCCAAATTCGGTACTCGCATGGGCACCGGTCTGGCGCTGGCCGTCGACAACACCGTCAGCATGGTCTCGCTGCTGCGCAACATGGAAGAGTTCTTCGCCCGCGAATCCTGCGGCTGGTGTACGCCGTGCCGTGACGGCCTGCCCTGGAGTGTGAAGACCCTGCGAGCGCTGGAGCGCGGTCAGGGTACCGCTCAGGATCTGGACATCCTGCTGCAACTGGTGGATTTCCTCGGCCCAGGCAAGACCTTCTGTGCCCACGCACCCGGCGCGGTGGAGCCGCTGGGCGCCGCGATCAAGTATTTCCGCCATGAGTTCGAGGCGGGGGTCGCCCAGGTGAACAGCGCGCCCCCACTACCGGCATAACGAATTGAAAGACGCTGGAGGCGGCGCTCAATCCGAAGCCTTCAGCCTCAGCAAAAAGATTTCCTATTAGCCAGACCCGCGCAAGCGGATGAGAAGACTTAGAAATGGCCACTATCCACGTAGACGGCAAAGACTACGAAGTCGATGGGGCGGACAACCTGCTGCAGGCCTGTCTGTCCCTTGGCCTCGATGTTCCTTACTTCTGCTGGCACCCGGCGCTTGGAAGCGTCGGCGCCTGCCGACAGTGCGCGGTCAAGCAGTACAGCGACGAAAACGATACCCGCGGGCGGCTGGTCATGTCCTGCATGACGCCGGCGACTGACAATAGCTGGATCTCCATCGACGATGAAGAGGCCAAGGCGTTCCGCGCCAGCGTGGTCGAGTGGCTGATGCTCAACCACCCGCACGACTGCCCGGTGTGCGAGGAAGGCGGCCACTGCCACCTGCAAGACATGACAGTGATGACCGGCCACAACAAGCGCCGCTATCGCTTCAGCAAGCGCACCCACCAGAATCAGGAACTCGGCCCCTTCATCGCCCACGAAATGAACCGCTGCATCGCCTGTTACCGCTGCACGCGCTATTACAAGGATTACGCCGGCGGCACCGATCTCGGCGTATTCGGCGCCCACGACAACGTCTACTTCGGCCGTGTCGAGGATGGCGTGCTGGAAAGCGAGTTTTCCGGCAACCTCACCGAGGTCTGCCCCACCGGCGTATTCACCGACAAAACCCACTCCGAGCGCTACAACCGCAAGTGGGACATGCAGTTCGCACCGAGCATCTGCCATGGCTGCTCGCTGGGCTGCAACATCAGCCCTGGTGAACGCTATGGCGAGATTCGGCGCATCGAGAACCGCTTCAACGGCGAGGTGAACCACTATTTCCTCTGCGACCGCGGCCGCTTCGGTTACGGCTTCGTCAATCGCGAAGACCGCCCACGTCAGCCCCGACTGGCGGGTGAAGCTCTCGGCATCGATGCCGCCCTCGACGCCGCAGCCGAGCTTCTCAAGGGCAAGCGCCTGATTGGCATCGGCTCGCCGCGGGCCAGTCTGGAAAGCAACCATGCTTTGCGCGAGCTGGTCGGCCGGGACAACTTCTACAGCGGCATCGCCGCAGGTGAACTGGAAAACATCCTGCTGATCCGCGACATCCTGCGCGACGGTCCGTTGCCGACGCCCACGCTGCGCGAAGTCGAAGAGCATGATGCGGTCTTCGTCCTCGGCGAAGACCTGACCCAGACCGCGGCCCGCATGGCGCTGGCCCTGCGCCAGTCGGCCAAGGGTCGCGCCACTGAAATCGCCGCCCAAGCGAAGATTCCCGAGTGGCACCAGGCGGCGGTACAGAACATTGCGCAAGACGCCCGCCACCCTCTGTTTATCGCCAGCCTGGCCGCCACCCGTCTCGATGATGTCGCCGAGGAATGCGTGCATGCCGCGCCGGAGGATCTGGCCCGCCTCGGCTTCGCCGTAGCCCACGCCATCGACCCCAGCGCGCCAGCGGTAGCCGATCTGGACGCCGAGGCCACGCAACTGGCACAACGCATCGCCGCCGCCCTGCTGGCGGGCAAGCGCCCGCTGATCGTTGCCGGCACCTCCCTCGGTTCGCGGGCGTTGATCGAGGCGGCAGCAAACATCGCCCAAGCGCTGAAAAATAGCGAGAAGAACGCCTCCATCAGCCTGATCGTGCCGGAAGCCAACAGCCTCGGCATGGCTCTGCTGCTCGACGGTGAAAGCCGCGATAACTCCGTGGATGCAGCTCTGCAGGCCCTCGAAACCGGCAGCGCCAGTGCCGTGCTGGTACTGGAAAACGACCTCTACCGCCGCGCCGAGCGCAGCCGGGTAGATGCCGCGCTGACCGCTACCCAGTTGGTCATCGTCGCTGATCACCAGCACACGGACACCAGCGCCAGAGCCCACCTGGTACTACCGGTGGCCAGCTTCGCCGAAGCCGACGGCACCTTGGTCAGCCAAGAAGGTCGCGCGCAGCGCTTCTTCCAGGTGTTCGAGCCCAGCTACTACGACAGCAAGATTCTTGTGCGCGAAGGCTGGCGTTGGCTGCATGCGCTGCAAAGTACCCTGCAGAACAAGCCCGTGGACTGGACCGATCTGGATCAGGCCAGCGCCGCCTGCGCTGCTGCCAACCCATCACTGGCGGCCATCGTCGATGCCGCACCACTGGCCTCGTTCCGCGTAAAGGGTCTCAAACTTGCGCGCCAGCCGCTGCGCTACAGCGGTCGTACCGCCATGCGCGCCAATATCAGCGTGCATGAGCCGCGCCAGCCTCAGGACCGCGACTCGCCCTTCACTTTCTCCATGGAAGGCTACGGCGGCACCGTCGAGGACCGCCAGCAAGTGCCTTTCGCCTGGTCACCCGGCTGGAACTCACCCCAGGCCTGGAACAAGCTGCAGGATGAAGTAGGCGGCCATCTTCGTGCGGGTGACCCCGGCGTTAGATTGATCCAGGCCGGCAATATGGCGCAGCCGTGGTTCGCACCTAAGCGCACAACATTGTCTGCACAGGATCAGTGGCAGGTAGTGCCGCTGCATCACCTGTTCGGCAGTGACGAGACCAGCGCCCGCGCCGCACCAATCCAGCAGCGCACTCCCGGACCCTACGTCGCCCTGGGCGAAGACGAGACACAGCGTCTGGGTCTTGCCGAGGGTGCTTTGCTTGGGTTTGAAATCAACGGCTATTCGCTGCGCCTGCCGCTGCGCATCCTGCCGGAGCTGGCTGACGGACTGGTCGGCCTGCCGGTCGGGCTACCGGGGATTCCAGCGCTGATCGCTGGGGTTGCGGTCACCAAATTGAAGGAGATCGCGGCATGAGCTGGCTAACGCCCGAAGTCCTCGACGTGATCATCCAGGTGATCAAGTCCCTCGTCATCATGGTCGCAGTGGTGGTGGCCGGCGCGCTACTGAGCTTTGTCGAGCGCCGCCTGTTGGGTTGGTGGCAGGATCGCCACGGGCCAAACCGGGTCGGGCCGTTCGGCATGTTCCAGCTGGCTGCCGACATGCTCAAGATGTTCTTCAAGGAGGACTGGAACCCGCCATTCTCCGACCGCCTGATTTTCACCCTGGCGCCGGTGGTGGCGATGAGTTCGCTGCTGATCGCCTTCGCCGTCGTGCCGATCACCCCGACCTGGGGCGTAGCCGATCTGAATATCGGCCTGCTGTTCTTCTTCGCCATGGCGGGGCTGACGGTTTATGCGGTGCTGTTCGCAGGCTGGGCCAGCAACAACAAGTTCGCCCTGATCGGGGCCCTTCGTGCCTCGGCGCAGACGGTCTCCTACGAGGTGTTCCTCGGGCTGTCGCTGATGGGTATCGTCGCTCAGGTCGGCTCGTTCAACATGCGCGACATCGTCGACTACCAGCAGCAGAACCTGTGGTTCATCATTCCGCAGTTCCTGGGCTTCTGTACCTTCTTTGTTGCCGGCGTCGCCGTCACCCACCGCCACCCCTTCGACCAGCCGGAAGCCGAGCAGGAGCTGGCTGACGGCTACCACGTCGAATATGCCGGGATGAAATGGGGCATGTTCTTCGTCGGCGAATACATCGGCGTCGTGACCATCTCGGCGTTGCTCACCACGCTGTTCTTCGGCGGCTGGCACGGCCCCTTCCTCGACACCCTGCCGTGGCTATCGTTCTTCTATTTCGCGATCAAAACTGGCTTTTTCATCATGATCTTCATCCTGCTGCGCGCATCGCTGCCCCGGCCGCGCTACGACCAGGTAATGGCCTTCGGCTGGAAGTTCTGCCTGCCGCTGACCCTGATCAACCTGCTGGTGACCGGCGCGCTCGTGCTGGCCGCGGCCCAGTAAGGAGAAAACACGATGTTCAGATACATTGGCTCGGTACTGCACGGTACCTATACCCAACTTCGCAGCATGGTGATGATCTTCAGCCATGGCTTTCGCAAGCGCGACACCCTGCAATACCCGGAAGAGGCGGTGTACCTGCCGCCACGCTACCGCGGCCGCATCGTACTGACCCGCGACCCCGACGGCGAAGAGCGCTGCGTGGCCTGCAACCTCTGCGCGGTGGCCTGCCCGGTGGGTTGCATCTCTCTGCAGAAGGCCGAGACGGACGAAGGCCGCTGGTATCCGGAGTTCTTCCGCATCAACTTCTCACGCTGCATTTTCTGCGGCCTCTGCGAGGAAGCCTGCCCGACCAATGCCATTCAGCTCACGCCGGATTTCGAGCTGGGTGAATACAAGCGCCAGGACCTAGTTTACGAAAAGGAAGACCTGCTGATCTCCGGTCCCGGCAAATACCCGGACTACAACTTCTACCGCGTTTCCGGTCTGGCCATCGCCGGCAAGCCCAAGGGCGCGGCCCAGAACGAAGCCGAGCCGATCAACGTCAAGGGGTTGATGCCATGAGTCAGTGCGCTTCACGCTGCCCTGCAGCCATTGATTCGCTCAGCCGGTCTGCCGTAGGAGCGGGACTTGCCCGCGAAACAAACGGCGATATCGATGTGCCGGTTCTCTTCGCAGGCATGGCCTGCTCCTACAGCCTGAGGAGCCTGTGATGGAATTTGCCTTCTACTTCTCGTCCGGCGTGGCCGTGGTGTCCACGCTGCGGGTCATCACCGGCAGCAACCCGGTGCACGCCCTGCTCTATCTCGTGATCTCGCTTCTGGCAGTGGCCATGTGCTTCTTCGCCCTCGGCGCGCCCTTCGCCGGTGCGCTGGAAATCATCGTCTACGCCGGCGCCATCATGGTGCTCTTCGTCTTCGTAGTGATGATGCTGAACCTCGGCCCGAGCACCGCTGACCAGGAACGCGCCTGGATGGCCCCACGCCTGTGGATCGGCCCGTCGCTGCTGGCCGCAGCGCTGCTCGCCCAGCTGCTGTATGCGCTGTTCGTCGAGCCCACCGGAGCGACCCTGGGGCACACCGAAGTCGAACCGAAAGAAGTCGGCACTGCCCTGTTCGGCCCCTATGTGCTGATCGTCGAGTTGTCCGCGCTGCTGCTGCTCGGCGCACTGGTCGCGGCCTTCCATCTGGGACGTCACGAGGCGAAGGAGTAACCCATGCACGCCATTCCTCTTGAACACGGCCTGGCGGTCGCCGCCATTCTGTTCTGCCTGGGCCTGGTCGGCCTGATGGTGCGGCGCAACATCCTGTTCATGCTGATGAGCCTGGAAATCATGATGAACGCCGCCGGGCTGGCCTTTATCGTCGCGGGCAGCCGCTGGGGCCAGCCTGATGGACAAATCATGTTCATCCTGGTGATCACCCTGGCTGCCGCCGAGGCGGCCGTCGGCCTGGCGATCCTGCTGCAGCTGTACCGCCGCTTCAACACCCTCGATGTCGATGCCGCAAGCGAGATGCACGGATGAACCTACTACTGCTCACCTTTGCCTTTCCGCTGCTGGGCTATCTGTTGCTGGCCTTCTCGCGCGGACGTCTGTCGGAAAGCCTCGCCGCGACTATCGGCGTGGGCTCAATCGGCCTGTCAGCCCTGACCAGTGCCTGGATCATCTGGCAGTTCCATACCGCGCCACCGGAGGGCGGCGTCTACACCCAGGTACTCTGGCAATGGCTGAACGTCTCGGGCTTGCAGGCGGATTTCGGCCTGCATCTGGACGGCCTGTCGCTGACCATGCTCGGTGTAGTCACCGGCGTGGGCTTCCTGATCCACCTGTTCGCCAGTTGGTACATGCGTGGCGAGGAAGGTTATTCGCGCTTCTTTGCCTACACCAACCTGTTCATCTTCAGCATGGTGTTGCTGGTACTGGGCGACAACCTGCTATTGCTGTACTTCGGCTGGGAAGGCGTGGGGCTGTGCTCCTACCTGCTGATCGGCTTCTACTTCAAGGAGCGCAAGAACGGCAATGCCGCGCTCAAGGCCTTTATCGTCACCCGCGTCGGTGATGTGCTGATGGCCTTCGGACTGTTCATTCTGTTTGTCCAGCTCGGCACCCTGAACATCCCTGAGCTGCTGACGCTGGCGCCAGAAAAGTTCGCAGAAGGTGATCTCTGGATTACCCTGGCAACTCTGGCATTGCTGGGCGGTGCGGTGGGCAAATCCGCACAATTGCCGCTGCAAACCTGGCTGGCGGATGCCATGGCCGGCCCGACGCCAGTTTCCGCGCTGATCCACGCGGCGACCATGGTCACCGCCGGCGTCTACCTGATTGCCCGTACCCACGGCCTGTTCCTGCTGGCACCGGACGTGCTGGAGCTGGTGGGCATCGTCGGCGGCGTGACACTGGTGCTGGCCGGTTGCGCCGCGCTGGTACAGACCGACATCAAGCGCATCCTCGCCTATTCGACCATGAGTCAGATCGGCTACATGTTCCTCGCCTTGGGCGTCGGTGCCTGGGACGCGGCGATTTTTCACCTGATGACCCATGCGTTCTTCAAGGCGCTGCTGTTCCTCGCCTCGGGCAGCGTGATCCATGCCTGCCATCACGAGCAGAACATCTTCCGCATGGGCGGCCTGTGGAGGAAGTTGCCGCTGGCCTATGCCAGCTTTATTGTCGGTGGTTCTGCGCTGGCGGCATTGCCGCTGATTACCGCAGGCTTCTACTCCAAGGACGAGATCCTCTGGGAAGCCTTCGCCAGCGGCCACAGCAGCCTGCTCTACGCGGGACTGGTCGGTGCCTTCCTGACCTCGCTGTACACCTTCCGCCTGATCTTCGTCGCCTTCCATGGCGAGGCGAAAAGCGAAGCCCACGCCGGCTGTGGCCTCGCCCACAACTTGCCGCTGCTGATCCTGATCGTGCTGTCCACCTTCGTCGGTGCGTTGATCACGCCGCCATTGGCCGGCGTACTGCCGCAGAGCCTCGGCCATGCCGGTGGCGAAGGCCGAATGGCACTGGAGATTTCCTCAGGCGCCATCGCCTGTGCCGGCATTCTGCTCGCCGCGCTGCTGTTCCTCGGCAAGCGCAGCCTGGTCACAGCGATTGCCAAGAGCGCACCGGGGCGCCTGCTGAACGCCTGGTGGTTCGCCGCCTGGGGCTTCGACTGGCTCTACGACAAGTTATTTGTGCAGCCCTACCTGCTGCTCTGCCGCCTGCTTTCGCGTGACCCGATTGATGCCGGCATCGGCGTGATTCCGCGCAGCGCGCGCGGCAGTCATGCCCTGCTTAGCCGCACCGAGACCGGCCAGCTGCGCTGGTACGCGCTCTCCATCGTTGGCGGAGCCGTGCTGCTGCTCGGCATCGTTCTGCTCTGACTGCTCAAGGATTCGATATTGTGATTCTGCCCTGGCTAATCCTGATTCCCTTTATCGGCGGCTTGCTCTGCTGGGTCGTCGAGCATTTCGACCAGACCCTGCCGCGCTGGATCGCCCTGTTCACCATGGGCCTGCTACTGGGTCTGGGCCTGTGGCTGTGGAGCACCGGCAACTATAGCCTGGCACCCTCGCCCGAGTCGGCTTCGAGCTGGGCAGTGGAGTTCAAGCACGTCTGGATCGAGCGCTTCGGCATCAACCTGCACCTGGCGCTGGATGGCCTCTCGCTGTTGATGATCATGCTCACCGGCCTGCTGGGCATCCTCTCGGTACTCTGCTCGTGGAAGGAAATCCAGCGCCACGTAGGCTTCTTTCACCTCAACCTGATGTGGATCCTCGGTGGCGTAGTGGGCGTGTTCCTGGCCCTGGATCTGTTCCTGTTCTTCTTCTTCTGGGAAATGATGCTGGTGCCGATGTATTTCCTCATCGCGCTCTGGGGTCACAGCGCCGAGGGCAAGCGCTCGCGCATCAACGCCGCCACCAAGTTCTTCATCTACACCCAGGCCAGCGGCCTGATCATGCTGGTGGCGATTCTGGGCCTCGTGCTGGTGAACTACCACAACACCGGCATTCTGACCTTTGACTACGAGTTGCTGCTCAACGCCGAGCTGAACCCCGCCATTGAATGGCTGCTGATGCTGGGCTTCTTCATCGCCTTCGCGGTGAAGTTTCCCATCGTTCCGTTCCATTCGTGGCTGCCGGATGCCCACGCCCAGGCGCCTACCGCAGGCTCCGTGGACCTGGCCGGCATCCTGTTGAAAACGGCCGCCTACGGCATGATCCGCTTTGCCCTGCCGCTGTTCCCCAATGCTTCGGTTGAGTTTGCCCCGATCGCCATGGCGCTGGGCCTGGCCGGTATTTTCTATGGTGCGTTCCTGGCTTTCTCGCAGACCGATATCAAACGTCTGGTGGCTTATTCGAGCATCTCGCACATGGGCTTCGTGCTGATCGGCATCTATTCCGGCAGCGAGCTGGCCTTGCAGGGTGCCGTGGTGCTGATGCTCGCCCACGGCATTTCCGCTGCCGCGCTGTTTATCCTCTGCGGCCAGCTCTACGAGCGCCTGCATACCCGTGACATGCGCGAGATGGGCGGCCTCTGGTCCTGCCTGCCCTGGCTGCCGGCACTCAGCCTGTTCTTCGCCGCGGCCTCGCTGGGCTTGCCTGGCACAGGCAATTTCGTCGGCGAGTTCGTGGTGCTGTTCGGTGCTTTCGGCCAGTGGCCGTGGATCGTGGTGATCGCCACCTTCGGATTAGTGTTCTCCTCGGTCTACTCGCTGATCATGATCCACCGTGCGCACTTCGGCCCAAGCCGCATCGAAGGCACTCTGGCAGGCCTGGATGCCCGCGAGATCGGCATGGTTCTGCTGCTGGCGATACTGCTGATATTGCTCGGTGTCTATCCGCAGCCGGTGTTCGACACCTCGCTGGCGACCACGAGCGGCGTGCAGCAGTGGATCAGCGCCGCGCTTTCCTCTTTCGCTTCAGTTCGGTAGTCGCACATGGAATTCACTCAACAACATTTCATCGCCCTGCTGCCGTTGCTGATCGTCAGCACCACCACCATCGTGGTGATGTTGGCTCTGGCTTGGCGACGCAACCATGAGCAAAGCTTTATCCTCAGCGCCGTCGGCGTAGCACTGGCGCTGCTATCGATTCCTGTGGCGCAGCAATCCGGGGGACTGGAGTTCACTTCGCAACTGCGGCTGGACAACTTCGCCTACCTCTACACCGCGCTGATTCTGGTCGCGACCCTGGCCTGCGTCACGCTAGCCCACGCTTATCTGGGTGAGAGCTCATACGGCAAGGGCTTCCCCGGCAACCGCGAAGAGCTGTATCTGCTGATGCTGCTGTCAGCAGCCGGCGGCCTCGTGCTGGTCAGCGCGCAGCACCTGGCCAGCCTGTTTATCGGTCTGGAGCTGCTCTCGCTTCCGGTCTATGCGCTGGTGGCCTATGCCTTCTTCAATAAGCGCTCGCTCGAAGCCGGGGTCAAGTATCTGGTGCTGTCCGCTGCCGGCAGCGCCTTCCTGCTGTTCGGCATGGCGCTGCTCTATGCCGAGTCCGGCAGCCTCCTGTTCAGCGAAATCGGCCTCAGCCTGGCCAGTCAGGGGTCCTCACCGCTGGTGCAGGCCGGGATCGGCATGATGCTGGTCGGCTTGGGCTTCAAGCTGTCGCTAGTGCCATTCCACCTGTGGACCCCGGATGTCTACGAAGGCGCGCCTGCTCCCGTTGCCGCCTGGCTCGCTACGGCCAGCAAGGTCGCGGTGTTCGTGGTGCTGTTGCGGCTCTATCAGCTTTCACCAGCAACCTCTGGCGGTTGGCTGGATACAGCCCTGAGCCTGATCGCCATCGCCTCGATCATTGCCGGCAACCTGCTGGCACTGAGCCAGAGCAACCTCAAGCGCCTGCTGGGTTACTCATCCATCGCCCACTTCGGCTATCTGCTGGTGGCACTGATTGCCAGTGATGGTCTGGCAGTAGAAGCCATCGGGGTCTACTTGGCGGCCTACGTGCTGACCAGCCTGGGTGCCTTCGGCGTGATCACCCTGATGTCCAGCCCCTACAAGGATCGCGACGCCGATGCGCTGTACGAGTACCGCGGCCTGTTTTGGCGCAGGCCCTATCTCACCGCCGTGATGACGGTGATGATGCTATCCCTGGCCGGCATTCCGCTGACGGCGGGCTTCATCGGCAAGTTCTATGTAATAGCCTCGGGCGTGGAGTCGAAGCTTTGGTGGCTGCTGGGTACGCTGATCATCGGCAGTGCCATCGGGCTTTATTACTATCTGCGGGTGATGGTCACCCTATACCTGGTCGAGCCCGGCCTGCGCCGCCACGATGCCCCCATCAACTGGGGCCAACGTGCCGGTGGAATCATGCTGCTGGGCATCGCTGTGTTGGTATTTCTACTCGGCGTTTACCCACAGCCGCTGTTGGAGCTGGTGCAGCAGGCGGGACTCACCGTCGGCTAAGACTGCGCCAACATACAGAACGCCCCGCATGTCGGGGCGTTTTGCTTACTGCCGCACAAGCTTCATCTCTGCTGCAAGTCCTTAGAAATAGATCGTGCTTTATCGAACCACTTTATGGCCAAGCACCGGCCAACCACTGACGAAGGCATGGCATAAACGACTCCAGCCTTATCTTCGAAAGACGCACCTGGAGCCAGCGATCAGCCATATCTAAAGCAAGCCATACGAACCGGCAACAGCCCGCTCTAGGGCACAAAAAAGCCCGCATCTTCCGATGCGGGCTTTTGACCAAACGGCTAAACCAGATCAGCTCATTGATTACACTTCTGTGGTCGCGCTCACCAGTTTCTGCGGCTTGATCAGGAAGCGGGCCAGGGCCGGCAACAGCCAGATCGCTCCGACCATATTCCAAAGGAACATGAACGTGAGCATCAGCCCCATGTCCGCCTGGAACTTGATCGCCGAGAACACCCAGGTAAAGACGCCAATCGCCAGACACACGCCAGTGAACATCACAGCCTTACCGGTCGATCTCAGGGTCTGGTAGTAGGCCTCCTGCAACGTCATGCCCTGGCGCAGATAGGTTTCGAGGCGGCTGTAGATATAGATGCCATAGTCCACACCGATCCCCACACCCAGCGCAATTACCGGCAGGGTCGCCACCTTCACCCCGATGCCCATATATGCCATCAGCGCGTTGCCCAGAATGGAGGTCAGCACCAGCGGCAGGATGATGCAAAGGGTTGCCGCAAGCGACCTGAAGGTCAGCAGGCACATGAAGCTCACGGCCGCATAAACGGCAATCAGCATCGTGGTTTCCGATGACGCGATGACCTCGTTGGTAGCAGCCTCGATCCCCGCATTGCCAGCCGCCAGAACAAACTCCAGCCCTTCGCGGTTGTTCGCTTCGGCAAATTCGCTGGCAGCTGCAACCACGTGATCCAGGGTTTCTGCCTTATGGTCGTTGAGGAACACCAGCACCGGCGCCAGCGAGCAATCGCTGTTGTACATACCTTCCGCACGGGCAATGGAACTGTTGAGCACGAACTGGTTGCGCGACAGCGTTTCCCATTTCAGGCTGCCCTCGTTCATACCCTTGATGCTCTGTCGGGCCACAGTCACCATCGATACGGCCGACTGTACACCTGCGGTATTTTCCATCCGCCACATCAGCTCGTCCATGGCAGCGAGCGTGTCGTAATGGGCACAACCCTCCGGCGCGGTTTTGACCATGATCACCAGCACATCTGAGCTGGTCGAGTAGTTGCTGATGATGAATTGGTTGTCCTGGTTGTAGCGCGAGTCGGGACGCAATTCCGGAGCGCCCTGATCGAGGTCACCGATTTTCAGGTTCTGTCCGTACCAGAGGCCGCCGCCCACAGCAATGAGGGCGATCACGATGGAAACAGGGGCTACTACCGGATTGGCGAAATTGGACAGCAGGCGCCAGAACGGGTGCTCGCGTGAAGCCTCCGCACGTGCATGCTTGACGGAGCGCTGGCTGATACCGAGGTAGGAAATTGCCACCGGGAGCAGAATCAGGTTGGTCAGGATAATCACTGCCACGCCAAGTGAAGCACCGATGGCCAGCTCGCGAATCACGCCGATATCGATCAGCAGCAGCGTCACAAACCCTACGGCATCAGAGGCCAGAGCCACCATTCCGGGCACGAACAGCTGACGGAATGCCAGGCGTGCGGCTACCAGGGGATCATCGGTTTCGCCCGATGCGATGGCGATGCCGTTGATCTTCTGCACGCCGTGGGAAATGCCGATGGCGAAAACCAGGAACGGCACCAGCATCGAGTAGGGGTCGAGGCCAAAGCCCAAGGTATGCAACAAACCGAGCTGCCAGACCACTGCGATTAGCGTCGTCACCACCACCGCAATCGTGCTTTTCACGCAGCGGGTAAACCACAGCAACAGCGCCAAGGTGATGCCGATGGCAACGAAGAAGAACAGCGCAACACCCACAAGCCCATCGATCAGATCGCCTACTTTCTTGGCGAAACCGATGATGTGAATTTCCACATTGGGATTCTGCGCCTGGTACTTGTCGCGGATTTTTTCCTCAAGCTCGTGGGAGAACTGCTGGTAATCCAGAGTGATAAGCCTGCTGCGATCCTCAGGATCTGAGTAGGACTCCATCAGCGGCACATCAATGATGCTCGACTTGAAATTGTTGGCGACCAAGCGCCCGACCTGCCCCGACTTGAGGATATTGCTGCGTAGGTCTTCGAGGCTCTCCTCAGAACCGTCGTAGGTCTGTGGGATCACTTCGCCGCCGGCAAAACCCTGCTCGGTCACCTCGGTCCAGCGGACACTGGAGCTCCAAAGCGACTTCAGGTTCGAGCGATCGACGCCCTGGATATAGAAGACTTCGTCGTGAATCTGGCGAAGCGTTTCCATGTACTCCTTGGAAAATATGTCGCTGTCCTTGGCAGCTACCGAAATACGCACCGTATTGCCAAGATTGGCCAGATCATCGCGATGCGACAGCATGTTCTGAATATAAGGGTGCCCCAGCGGAATCATCTTTTCGAAACTGGTCGCAGGTCGTACCTGGGCAGCCTGGTAAAACAAAAATACGCTGATCAGCAGGCAGATCAGGATCACCACCGGCCGATTGCTGAATATCAGACGCTCCAGTACGGACGCCGGCTTCTGTTGATGCTTGGTCATGACTGCTCCGGCTTATTGTTTTTTATTAGGTAGATTCGCGCCTGACGGCGAGGCGCTGGCCGCGCCACTCTGTCCCACCAGGATCAGGTTGCCGTGAGCGTTGGCCACGACTCCGGACAGGGAACGACGGTCGGGACGGTTGTAAATTTCGAAAGATCGGCCCTGATCGTTGCTACTCAGCACTACGCCACCATGACCGACAATCACCATGCGGCCATCGTCGAGCAGGTTGCCGTCGGCCAGTCCAGCTTCAAGTGGGTTTTCGCGGCTGCCCAGTGCGATCGTTTCCCAGTTGGTACCGAAATCGGTCGAACGGAACAGATGCCCACGCAGCCCAAAGGCAACCACGAGCCCTGCTTCGTTGCCACTGATCACACCGAACAGCGAGCCTTGATACGGCGAATCGACTCGCTCCCAGTTCTGTCCCATGTCGGCTGAGCGGAACATTCCACCCATCTCGCCCACAATGAACAGGCCGGAGCCCTTGATCGCAGTGATAGCGTTCAGGTGGTAAGTATCTTCATTGTCGAGGCGGTCAGCGATGTCATCCCAGTTCTGACCTCCGTCATGGGTTTCCAACAGCATCCCGTAGGCGCCAACCGCAAGCCCGTGCTCGGCATTCTCGAACCAGACATCTAACAAAGGTACTTCCGTTTCACGATCTTCGTATTGGCGTACCCAGGTTTCTCCGCCATCAGTGGTTGCCAGGATCAGCGCATCATGGCCGACAGCCCAGCCATGCTTGGAGTCGGCGAAGTGAATCGCGGTAAGCAGCTGTCGGGTAGGCACCTTCGCCTGAACCCAGCTGGCACCCTCGTCGTCGGAGTAGAGAATGTGGCCCCGATCGCCCGCCGCGACCAGACGTGAACCTGCATGGGTTACGTCAAGAAGCAAACTGGAACTCGCTTTGCGGGACTCGATGGAATAGCGAATTTCGGGATCGTTAGCCTGGGCATGGAGCGCAACGCCGCCACATAGCACTGCGAACAAGCTACACATGGACAGCACACGGACAAAAGGCGAGAAGTGGTTGCGCTTCGATATACAGGACACAGCGGGCACAGGGCCAGCCTGGCCGCGCCGGAAGACGGGCTCAGTCATAACAATCCCCTTATTCTTATTAGTAAGGCCCAGTGTATGGGCGCAGCCATCCTAGCCAGCTTTGGAAACTACTTACAATCTGCGGGACGTTATGTTTTGTTAACCCTACAAGGCCGATCACATTCTGTGATCAGCCTTGGTGTCGGGCTAGATCGAAAGCCTAAACCCAGGAAGACGGTTCAATGTTCAGGCTAGGCTTTTGCTCACCACTTCATAGACATCGCTGGACAGCTCGCCAGAGGCCAGGATGCGTTCCAACTCGCCCTTCATCAGCGCCTGACGGCTGCTGTCGTACTTGCGCCAGCGGGTCAGCGGCCTCAGTAGACGCGAGGCGATCTGCGGGTTCATGGCGTTCAGCGTAATGATCTGATCGGCCAGGAAACGGTAACCGGCACCATCGGCACGGTGGAAATTGACCAGGTTCTGGCCGGCAAAAGCGCCAATCAACGCGCGCACCTTGTTGGGATTCTTCAAGGTGAAGGCCGGGTGCTGCATCAGCGCCTGAACCCGCTCCAGGCCGCCGGGCAACGGGCTGGCCGCCTGCACGCTGAACCACTGGTCCATCACCAGCGGGTTATCACTGAATTGCTCGGCGAACGACTGTAGCGCCAGTGCGCGCTTTTCCTCGAATGGCGAATTGATCAACGAGGCCAATGCCGACAGGCGTTCGGTCATGTTATCTGCAGTGTCGAACTGATCCAGACACAGCGCGAGGACATCCGAACGCTCGCTGAACATCAGGTAGGCCAGCGCGATGTTCTGCAGCGCGCGGCGGGCGAAATGCTCTGCCGAGGCCACGTAAGGCGTCTGGCGCGAGACTTCACGATTGGTCATATAACGCTGGTACAACAGATCGAACAGACGGCTGCTCAGCTCGCGACGGGCGAACTCGCGAGCTGCGTGGATGGCATCGACATCGGCCACTTCGCTGATTTCGGTGAGGTAGGCCTCACTAGGCAACGAGAGCATTTCGGCAACCATGGCCGGATCGAGCGTCTCGTTCTGCAGCACGTTGCGCAGCGCCTCGGTCAGGCGTTCGTCCATCGCCAGCGGCTCGCCACGTTGATGCTGGCCGATCAGCGCCAGCAGCACCTGCACCGATAGCTGCTGGCCGGCTTCCCAGCGATTGAAGCCGTCTGAGTCGTGCTGCATGAGGAACATCAGCTGGTCGCGGCTGTAGGGAAACTCCAACTTCACCGGCGCGGAGAAGCCGCGCAGCAGCGACGGTAGTGGGCGCTCGTCGACCTCGACGAAGGTAAAACTCTGCTCCGCCTCGGTTACTGCCAGCACGCGGCTGGTGCCGACTGTTGCAGCCTCGCCGTGCAGGCGCAGCGGCACTTCGCTGCCGTCCGCAGCCAGCAGACCCATCTCCACCGGAATGACGAAGGGCTCTTTGCTGTCCTGGCCGGGTGTCGGCGGGCAGCTCTGACGGAATGTCAGGGTGTAGGTGCGCGCGACTTCGTCATAACGCTCATTGATCATCAGCCGCGGTGTGCCGGCCTGGCTGTACCAGCGTTTGAATTGACTCAGATCGGCGTCGTTGGCGTCTTCCATGGCCTTGATGAAGTCATCCACTGTCACCGCCTGGCCATCGTGGCGCTCGAAGTACAGGTCGCTGCCCTTGCGGAAGCCTTCCTTGCCCAGCAGCGTTTGAATCATGCGCACCACTTCTGCGCCCTTCTCGTAGACGGTCAGGGTGTAGAAGTTGGAGATTTCCATGAAGGATTCAGGGCGCACCGAGTGGGCCATGGGGCCGGCATCTTCGGCGAACTGGTGGGTGCGCAGATAGGCCACGTCCTCGATGCGCTTGACGGTCGCCGAGTTCATGTCGGCGCTGAACTGTGCATCGCGCAGGACGGTGAAACCTTCCTTGAGCGACAGCTGGAACCAGTCGCGACAGGTCACGCGGTTACCCGACCAGTTGTGGAAATACTCGTGGGCGACAATGGCCTCCACGCGCTGGTGGGCGGCATCCGTAGCAGTTTCGGCGTGGGCCAGTACGGCGCTGGAGTTGAAGATATTGAGGCCTTTGTTCTCCATGGCGCCCATGTTGAAGTCGTTGACTGCAACGATCATGAAGATGTCCAGATCGTATTCGCGGCCATACGCCTCTTCGTCCCACTTCATCGACTTCTTCAGGCTATCCATGGCGTGCTGGCACTTGTCGAGATTTTCCGGCTCGACATAGATGCGCAGCGCCACCTCACGACCACTCAAGGTGGTGAAGCTGTCCTCGACGCACCAGAGATCGCCGGCCACTAACGCAAAGAGATAGGCAGGCTTGCGGAACGGATCTTCCCAAGTCGCCCAATGCCGGCCGTCGTCTTCACTGCCGGTGGCAACCGGATTGCCGTTGGACAGCAGAATCGGGTAGCGCTGCTTGTCGGCACTGACCGTGGTGGTGAAGATGCTCATCACGTCTGGGCGGTCGAGGTACCAGGTGATCTTGCGAAAGCCCTCGGCTTCGCACTGGGTGCAGAACATCTTGCCGGACTTGTAGAGGCCTTCCAGCGCGGTATTGGTTTCAGGGTGGATAACCACGCTGCTGTCGAGGACGAAGCGCTCGCTGTCGGGTTGCAGCGTCAAGGTTTCCTCGCCGACCTGATAGTCGCCGGCTTCCAGCTGACGGTCATTGAGCGACAGCGACAGCAGCTCCAGATCCTGCCCATGCAGCTCCAGCGGTGGCAAGCCGGCACCCGCTTCCGGGTTGCGCCGCATCACCAGCTGGGCATGCACCAGGGTGCGGTCCTCATACAGCTCGAAGGTCAGGTGGGTTTCATCGATCAGGTACGCCGGCGCCTGATAATCCTTGAGATGAATGACTTTCGGTTGTTCGGTACGCATGGGAACAGGCCTCTTTGTGGCAGCTGCAAGCGGCGGGCTTCAGGCTGCGAGTAGAAATGACGTCGGCTTGAAGCTTATGGCGTGCTGCTTATGGCTAGCTGATAAGCGGTGAACTTGCGGATGTTGATCACGCCGGTATCGAGGATCAGATATTGACCCTTGATGCCCTTGAGCGTGCCCTCGACCACCGGGGTCTTTTCCAGATCCAGGCTGACGATCTTGGTTGGATAAGCTTCCACGGGATAGCGAATTTCGACGACTTGCGCGTCGACAACCGGCTGGATCGCCTGCAGACCAAAGCGCTGCTGCAGCGTCTGCAAGCCCTCCGCACAGGCATCGAAAATACGCTCGCGAGCCTGTACCAGATCCATGGCCTCGGCATCGCCCTTGAGCAACGCACGCCAGTTGGTGCGGTCGGCCACCTGGCTACGCAGCAGGTCTTCCACCAGCCCTGACTGCTGGCGCGTGGCGACACGCATGATCGGCAAGGCCTGACTGGCGCCCTGATCAAGCCAGCGCGTCGGCAACTGCGTGGCGCGAGTGATGCCAACTTTGATGCCGGACGAGTTGGCCAGGTAAACCACGTGGTCGGTCATGCAGAAATCCATGCCCCACTGCGGGTCGCGGCAGGTACCGAAATCGTGGTGGCACTTCTCCGGGCTCATGATGCAGATGTCGCACTGCGGCAGCTTCTTGAAGCAGGGGTAGCAATAACCCTGACTGAAACTCTTGTTGGTCTTGCGCCCACAGTGGGTGCAGTTGATCGCACCAAGATATTCCAGTCGCAGGGTTTTGCCGATCAGCGGGTTGACCGGCACCTGCTCTTCGTTCAGACGAAAGGAGTACTGCGCCGGCTCGCCGAGCTGCACGGACATCTTGCTCAGCGCACCGCGTCCCAATTCCAGCATCAGTGACGGGTCCCGGAAGCAGGAGCGAACAGGCTGGTGTCTATGGGCGCCTTGTTCTTGCTCTTGGAGCCGCATTCCTGGCCACCCATGTAGCCGGTGCGCTGGTCCTCGGGCAGGTTCTGCAGTTCCCAGGCGATCATCGCCGCCAGGCAGGTTTCCTTCTGTTCGACAGTCAGCTTGCGGCCATCGCCCCACTTGCCCAGCTCGACGGCAAGTTTGAGGTTTTCATAGATTTCGGGGGTGATATTTTCGATGGCTTCGATAAAGGACGACATGGCCTGCTCCCGTGAAAAATGGCCATTCTAGCGGAACTGGGCGCTGGAAGCTGGGACTCGGGCGTGGGCGGATGAAACCGCGCTGCGTACAGATGCCGTCGCGCTGGCTGCGCATTGAAGAGCTCGGCCAGCTCTGAACCACTTGTTAGCGTTTGCGCGCCAGCAATCCGCCGGCCACCCCGGTGATGCAGCCCACCACCAGTCCTCCAACATGGGCCGCATTGGCGATGGCCAGGGTGCCGAAGCTGAGCACTTCGATGGCGCCCGTTAAACACACCACCAGCCAGATCAGCATCAGCGCCACCACCCCGGATGGCAGGCGGTAAGCGTCGCCCGGCGCTAGCTTCTGGAACAACCAGCAATGACCCAGTAACCCGTAAAGCACACCGGACAAGCCTCCGAAGATGCCCGGGCCGCCAAAGACATATTGGCTGGCGTTGGACACCAAGGCGAAAACAAGCGTCAGCCCGAGCAGCATCAGCGCACCCTGGCGTGACTCGATCCGCCGTCCAAGCTCCCAGTACCACATTGAGTTCATCGCCAGGTGGAGGAAACCGAAGTGAACGAATATCGGCGTGATTAGCCGCCACCACTGTTTAGTCGCCAGAGTCTGCTCCAGCGTGGCGAAATAGGCGTATTCGCCCTCGATGTGGAAATCACTGAAATTCAGCCAGCGGATAGCGCCGTAGTTGTCTCCCAGCAAAGTCACAGCAGCCGTCAACAGCGTGAGCAGCAGCACCGCTGCGGTCAGAGGACTGTGTCTGAGCGTCGCTATGAAGCTTGAGCGTGTGCGTGGCCGTGGCGCTTCATCGAGCACTACTGTCTGGTCGCCCTGAGGATAGCGCTGGTAGAGCTCACGCACCTGCTCGGCAGCCTGCTCCGGTACCCGCAGGACCTGCTCGCCCGCCTCCTCACTGACACGACACGGCACTTGCAGCCGCCGCAGCAGCGCGACAAAACCGCTCAAATCAACCGACAACGGCAGGCGCAAGGCCTCGACCACGATCATCTAGCGCTCCACGTCTACCCAGAAGAATTTCGTCGGATCAAGCAGGGTTTCCTGGTCGAGCCGATAAGCAACCAGCTTGTCGTTCTTCACCGCGCTGTAGTCGAGGCAAGCCAGATTGTGGCGGATCGGCGCCGGTCGCCCACTGCGCCAGTAGTGACCGACGAACAGCAGCGGCTCATCGGGGCCATAAAGGAATAGGCGGCTCTTCTGGCTCTCACTGAGCGGCAGGCAGGCTGCCTTTTCCGGCAAAGCATCGGGCTGGAAGACGATATCGCCATAGGTCTTGGGATTCTCTTCCCAGAACTTGGTGCGAAAGAAATTGCGTGTAAAGCCCTCTTCGCTGATCAACGTCAGTCCACCCGGAAGCGGCATGTCGGTGCCACGCAACAGGCGGTCGAGCGCCTTGGCGGCGAACCCTTTGGGAAATGCTGCTTCGCGCAGGAACTGAGCATCTATCCGACCGTCTGGCAGACGCTGGTTCAGTTGTTCAATCACTGCGCTGTCCCAGCAGGCATGCACGACACGAAAGCGCTCATTGTGCAGGTACAGCGGCATCTCCATGAACCACTCCCGGAATGCCCGCCATTCCTCCGGATAGCGATCAAACTGGCGGAAAGTCTCCTGCAAGAGCATGGCGTAGCGCGGGGTGTGTTCGCGTACGAAGGTCTGGCCGCTTTCCGGCGGCGCTTCGGCATACCAGCCCAGGGCGTTGAATTCATGGTTGCCCATGATGCAATGGGCCTGCCCCGCCTCGACCATGCCATGCACCAGATGCAGTGCCTCACGGATGCGTGGACCACGGTCGATGATGTCGCCAAGGAAGATCACCTGCCGGCGTTTGTGCCGCCAGATGCCACCCTGTTGCCGGTAGCCGAGCTGATCGAGTAAACGAGCCAGGGTGCGAGCGCAACCGTGTACGTCCCCGATAAGGTCGTAGCTACGGTCCGGATCGACAATCACTATTCGCCTCCACCGAGGCGGCTGCCCCAGCCCAGCTTGGTGCGGCAGACCTCGTAATAATTGTGACCCAACGGATGGATCAGGTGCAGTTTCTGCGGCTTCTTGCGCACCGTTACGGTGTCGCCGGGGGCGCAGGTGAAATGATTCTGGCCGTCACATGAGACTTGCGGGTAGATCTGCATGTTCGGCGATACCACGATCTTCAGTTCGCTGTTGCCATCGACCACGATGGGCCGGCTGGACAGCGTATGCGGATACATCGGCACGATGACGATGGCGTCCAGACGCGGATGCATGATCGGCCCACCGGCCGACAGCGCATACGCCGTGGAGCCGGTGGGCGTGGCCACGATCAGACCGTCCGCCTTTTGCGAGCAGACGAACTGGCCGTCGATGTAGAGCTCGAATTCGATCATCCGTGTCGACTTGCCCGGGTGCAGCACTACGTCATTGAGCGCGTCGCCCTCGCCGATGGACTCCTCGAAACGCCGCACCTGCGCTTCCAGCAGGAAGCGATTCTCCAGCGTGTACTGCCCGCTGAGCACCTCGGCAACCTTCTCTTCCAGCTCGTCAGGGCGGATATCGGTGAGAAAGCCCAGGCTGCCTCGGTTGATGCCCAGCACTGGCACGCGGTGTTTCGCCATGGCCCGTGCTGCACCGAGCAGACTGCCATCGCCACCGACAACGATCACCAGGTCACAGCACTCGCCCAGCCGCTGGCGTGAGGCCACCTGCATGCCGTGCCCCGGCAGTACTTCGGCAATGTTCTCTTCGAGAATCACGTGCAGATGGCGTTCCACGAGAAATTTCTTCAGTCGGCGAATGGTATCCAGCACCTGGGAGCTACCCAGGCGGCCGATGATGCCGATATTGCGGAACTGATCCATTGAGGTTCCCTGAGAAAAGTGACCGGTGATGGCGGGCTGCTCGCTCCGCACTACAGACGAACGATTATGGGTGAAAGGTCCTCGGAGCGGCAAACGGGCTAGGGTCTTTATCGTGACCGCGCCGGCCCGTCGAATTGCTGAAAACGTCCCTAGGCTATGCTTGCTGCATGAACCTGCCCAACCTTGACCACCTGCTGACCGAGCTCCTGCATCCGCCGGTGCGCGACCTCGCCTGGACAATGTTATCGCAACCGCTATTGAGCGACCCGCCGGCGCCGCAGCGGCATCCGCTGACGGCCAGCCGCTGGGCCGACAATCCCGACGAGCTAGCTGACTGGCTGCGCCTGCTGGACGCCAAACCAGCGGTGCTTGATACCTGGCTGGAACAACGCAGCAACCGTCGGCTTGGACTGTATTACGAGCGTCTCTGGCAATTCGCATTGAGCCTGGCGCCAGATATCGAGCTGTTGAGATCCAACCTGCCGATCCGTCAGGACGGCCAGACGCTGGGCGAACTCGACCTGATTTTCCGCGACGCCGTCGGCGTGCATCATCTGGAACTGGCGGTGAAGTTTTACCTGGGTTTGGAGCATGGCGACCGCAGCCGGCACGATCACTGGCTCGGCCCCGGCAGCCATGACCGGCTGGACATCAAGCTGCACCGCACCTGCGGGCATCAATTGCAACTGAGCTCCACACCTTGCGCCCGCGGCATCCTCAGCGAACTCACCGACGCTGAAATCCACAGCGCCCTCTGGCTTGGCGGCTACCTGTTCGTACACTGGCGCGAAAGCGGGGCATCGCCAGCGGGAGCCAACCCCGAACATTCGCGTGGCCACTGGCTGCGCCGACAGGAGTGGCCTGACTACATCCGCCAGTATTTACCGCATCATCCGCAAACGCGCTGGCAACCCCTGGCCCGTTCGGCCTGGCTGGCACCGGCACGCCTGCATAGCGAGGCCGTCTGGCAAATATCGGATTTCGACAACTGGATCAGCGTCACACCAACCCATCCACAGCCATGGCTCCTGGTGCGCTTGGAAGTCGATGCCACGGGACATTGGTCCGAGCGGGAGCGTGTGTTTCTGGTGCCGGATGAGTGGCCTGCTTCAACTGCTTGACCAAGCTCGTCATTCGACTGCCATATACCTGCTGCATAATGGCGCGCCAGCGGCAGACGATTGAAAAACACAGGTGGTTTTCGAGCGTCTGGCAAGCACCTGCTACTGCACGGACCCCAGATGCCTCCATCCCCAGACACCTTGCATAGCTCTCAGTCCTCAAGCGCCTGGAGCATCTTCCTGATCTTTCTGCGCCTGGGTCTGACCTCTTTTGGCGGCCCGGTGGCGCACCTTGGCTATTTTCGCGAGGAATTCGTCCACCGCCGCCAGTGGCTCGACGAGCGCCACTATGCCGACCTGGTCGCGCTCTGCCAGTTCCTGCCTGGCCCGTCCAGCAGCCAGGTAGGCCTTGCCATTGGCCTGCAACGCGGCGGCCACCTTGGTTCGCTCGCCGCCTGGGTCGGTTTCACCCTGCCCTCGGCGATGATTCTGCTGCTGTTCGCTCTTGGCATCTCCAGCTGGGGCGGCGACCTGCCGCAGGGAATACTGCACGGTCTGAAGATCGTTGCAGTGGCAGTAGTAGCTCAGGCGGTATGGGGTATGGCGCGCAGCCTATGCACAGACACGCCGCGGATCGTGCTGGCACTGAGCGCTGCCCTGATGGCGCTCACCCTGCCCGGTAGCCTCGCGCAATTGGGAGTCATCTTCCTGGCCGGGGTTGTCGGGCTGCTGCTGTTTCCCACAAGTGCAGCCGCGCCAGCCACAAGCCTGCCAGCGCGATCCCGAACCCTGACGGGCATCATCGCACTAGCATTATTCTTCACTCTGCTGGCAGGGCTGCCGTTGTTGGCTGCTGCCGCCAACAGCCAGGCGCTGGCCGTGCTAGATGCCTTCTACCGCACCGGAGCACTGGTGTTCGGTGGCGGTCACGTGATACTTCCGCTGCTACAAGCAGAAGTGGTGCCCAGCGGCTGGGTCGGCAACGATGTGTTTCTCGCGGGCTATGGTGCAGCCCAGGCCGTACCTGGGCCACTGTTCACCTTCTCGGCTTTTCTCGGCGGTTCCATGAGTGGCGGCAACGGCCCATTCTTGAACGCCGCCCTATGCCTGATAGCGATCTTCCTGCCATCGTTCCTGCTGGTTTTCGGGGTCATGCCGTTCTGGGGGCGATTACGCAGCAGCCGGCGCATGCAGGCAGCGCTGGCCGGGGTGAATGCCGCGGTGGTCGGTCTGCTGTTGGCGGCACTCTACGATCCGGTCTGGACCAGCGCCATCCACGATCTCAAGGATTTCGCTCTGGCCCTGGTTGCCTTAACGGCGTTGATATTCTGGAAACTGCCACCCTGGCTAGTGGTACTGGCCGGCGGATTCGTCGGCTGGGGGTTGAGCTAGCCAACAGCTCGCTAGTCATCCTTTCGCAAGCCTTAGCCACTTCGCTCGGTGCGTCCATCGGAACGGGCCAGATAGCCGCTGCCGCGCTCGCAGAGCAGGGCGGCATATTCGTCTACAGTCAGGTCGTCCAACCCGCCGCGTAACGCGTGCACGCTGAAGCCCAGCTGTGCCATGACGAAAGCCGCATTGGCACTGCGCTTGCCGCTGTCGCAATAACACAGGTAGACCCGTTCCCTGCGGAGCAGACGCGCCTTGAGCCGTAGCAGGTGCAGCGGCATGCTCAAGGCTTGAGGTGCATGGCCATGCTGATAGTCGTCCAACAGGCGCACATCCAGCCACTGCCCGCCCTCTGCGATCAGCTCCAGTGCATTGGCCAGGCTTACCTCCGCCACTACCGGTGCCTTGAGCAGAGCGATAAAGTCCTGACGTGCCAACCGCAGTACACAGGCATCTTCGATCACCGTCAGGGTGGCATTGCGCGGACGATCGCTCAGCAGGGCTTCCTCGCCGAAACAGGCGCCCTCCTCCAGCTCCGCCACTACCTGACGGTCGCTGCCCATTCCCACCATCACTTCGACACGCCCCTGCTTGAGAAAGTAGCAGCAATCGCCCACCTCGCCCTCGCGCAGCAGCACATGACCGGCATGCAGCTGCAGGGGTTCAAGCCTGCCGAGCATATATCGCACATTTTCCACCGGTACCCTGGCGAACAGCGGATTGCCCAACAGCACTTCGAGCCAGTCGGTCAGCTCACCGGCCAGCGCCAACTCCAGCAGTAGGTCCGCATGGGCGTGATTTCGCGATACCAGATGCTCCAGCTCGACGCTATCGACGACCAGCACGGTGCTGGGCTGGATCGCCTCAGCTCGGCTGACCCGCGCTCCGGGCGAGAAGCCCCGGCAGCTTTCCGGCGAGCCGGCGCTCATCAGGCAGCTTCCACCTTCGACCCCCTGCATGAGCAGAGTGCCCGAAAGCAGGAAACAGGTTATGCCGGCATCGCCAGCGGCACTATCGAACAGCGTCTCGCCCGGCAGCAACAGGCGTGGTCCAGACTGACCGCGCAGCTGTTCCAATTGCCGCGGTGACAAAGTATTAAGAGGAATCAGACTGCGTAGCTGATCCGGTGGCACTGGCGTGTTCATCCATGGGTTCCAGAATTCGGTAGGTCAGCTCAGCAACTCGTCCAGCGCCGCTTGGGCGGCCCGCCGACCCTGTATACCCCCGGTGTGCACGAAGATGATTCGCGAACCCCTGGCAAAGTGGCCATCCTGCACGAGAAGGCGCAACGCCATCATGGCCTTTGCCGTATAGACTGGCTCCAGCGGCAGCCCAGTAATGTGCTCGACATCACAGATAAACTGCGCAAGCGGCGCGTCGAAGCGCCCGAAACCGCCCCGGCTGGCATCGATCAGCCGATAACCGGCATTCGTCAGCCCTGCCTCGCCAAGCAATTTGCCAACAGTCTCTGCCACACCGTGCGAAGCTGGCCCGGCCAGCGCGCCGTAGACACGTCGCGGTAGATCCTGCCGTTGCTCACCGATCACCAGCCCGGCCAGGGTCGTGCCGGTGCCGGTCGCCAGCCACCAAGCGTCGTAGTCATCCCAGCCCACCGTTGCCAGCTGCCCGCGCGCATGACCCACCAGCGGCACGCAACCCAGTGCACCCGGCAGGCCGCCGCCACCCTCTGGAACGCAGTAATAACCGCCATAACGCTGCAGCCAGCCATCGAAGAAGCCGGGACGATGGCGCTCGCGATAGCCGCCATAGCCAAGCCAATGCAGCTGCATTCCGAATGCATGCAAGTCCTCGATGGTCGGCGTAGATTGCTCCATGCCGCGTAGCAGGCCAACCGTGGCTAGACCGAAGCGTTTGCCGGCGGCGGCAAGCGCATGCAGATGATTGGAGTGCGGCCCGCCAAGGCTGATCAGGCCTTTTGCGCCGCCATCCCGCGCCGCATCAAGGTGATGAGCGAGCTTGAACCACTTGTTGCCGGACAGCTCAGGGTCGATCAGATCCAGACGTAGAATGGCCAATTCCACGCCTGCTTCACGTAGCCAAGGTAGATCGACGGGTTGCAGCGGTGCGTCGGCGAAAATCGTCTGTGATGGTATGTGGGGCAAGGCTCAGCTACCGGTGCGCAAGCGATCCTGCGAACGGTGCCTGGCGCAGCAGTTGGACACGCCGATGACGAAGCGGTTTGGAGAATCGACCTTGTCCAGTGGCATGCCGCAGCGCTCACCGCTCGGCAGCGCAACCACACAGCTCGGCTGCTGGTAGTGCTGCACCCACTGGCGATACTGCTCATCGGAGACGCCACATTTGGCAGCGGCGTAACTCTGCGGGTCCTGCTGGTAGCGGGCCAGATCCTGAGGTGCGACGGTCAGATGACCGGCACCGG
Organism: Stutzerimonas stutzeri; assembly: GCA_002345575.1. Lineage (GTDB taxonomy): Bacteria > Pseudomonadota > Gammaproteobacteria > Pseudomonadales > Pseudomonadaceae > Stutzerimonas > Stutzerimonas stutzeri_S. The sequence continues at coordinate 182,068 of DDVX01000019.1, read as the reverse complement.
GATGGTAAGCCACGAACTGCATGCCAAGCTTGGAAAGGCGCTCCAATACACGCTCGCCACTGTTCTCAGTGAGCGTCTGGCATTGCTTGCGCAGTTGTTCGATTTCTTCCTGCAACTGATTGTCGAGGTCGTTGCGGTAGGCCAGCTCCACATCGCGGATAGAGATCTGTTCCTGATACTCGGCCACTGCAGTCGCTATCTGGATCTGCATGTCGCGGTCGAACTGCACCCGCGCGGCTTCGGCTTCCATGCGACTGCTGTGCTCCGACTCGCGCAACTGCCGGCTCATTTCCTCGCGTTTGCTTTGGAAACCCGCGACCTGAGCGGCCAGTTCAGCGCGCAGGCGGGTAACGGTTTGTTCTTGTTCGAGCAGCTCACGGCGCAACTGCGCATTTTCCTGCTGTAACTTGGCTTGCTGCTGCGCGGTGATCTCGCGCAACTTGCTCAGCTCAACTTCCCGCTGGCGCTCAAGGTTAGTGATGCGTAGACGCTGTTGCTTGATCAGCTGTGCGGCCTTGAGGCGCTGCTCCTGTTCAAGTTTCTCGTCCCGCTGTGTCTTGGCGGTATCCGGGGCGTACCAGGTTTCTTCGGCCACCACTTGTAAGTGCTCTGGTGAAACCACTGGCGGCAGATCTTCCTCGACCAGCAGTCCCAGCTGGTTGCGCCGAATGCGGTCGCGCAGCATGAAAAGATGATTTCGTTCCCGCGATAGCTCAGGGTCCCACAGATGCATCTGGTGCCAGGACACCGGGCACTGGCTGCGACAGACCAAGCGAATCGGCCCAGCACCCAGGTCCGGCCCGCGACCGGTACGCTCGGCCAAACTGCGCAGCGGGATATTCCAGCCTTCATCCGCCGAGCCGTCTTCATTGAAATCGAGATAGAAAAAAACCGCCGCACGTATCTGCAAGCGCGAGCTGACTAATACGTAGGCGACACGCATCTGCTGGTCAGCGAACTCCGGCATGCTTACCATTCCATCGAGCATGGCCTCAAATTCTGGGTAGAGCATTTCCTTGCAGATACCGGCATCGTTAAAGAACAGAACGGCTTCGACCGTCTGCGGTTTGATCTGCATGCTCGGTATCCTCGACGGCTGGATGGCCTGTAAATTACGGCCATTTCACGAGCCGAGAGTTTAGGTGATAAAACCTGCTCGGCAATGTGATTGGGTTGGCAGGCCACAGGTGGCGGGAAGCGTCAGCCAAACGTCATTCGCAAAGTGTGATCCGATCGCTTAGTCAATAAGCCATCAGATAGCCGGTTATCGCGAAAATGAGGGCTGAAGCCCCCAGCGTGAGGCAGGTTCTGCGCGGCCGTGACGGACAAGCGCTACCGTTGCCCGTCCTACGTCTGAAACCCAGCTTACAACGCAGCAGCCAGACGCGAGCCCTGGTCGATGGCGCGCTTGGCATCCAGTTCGGTAGCGACATCCGCGCCACCGATCAGGTGCACTTTAAGGCCGCCCTGCTCAAGTTCGGCTTGCAGCTCGCGCAGCGGATCCTGCCCGGCGCAGATGATGACGGTGTCCACCGGCAACACTTTTGGCTCGCCGCCAGCAACGCTGATATGCAGGCCCTCGTCATCGATCTTCAGGTACTCCACGGAGTTGAGCATCTGCACCTGCTTGTTTTTCAAACCGGTACGATGAATCCAGCCGGTGGTCTTGCCCAGACCGCTGCCGACCTTGGATTTCTTGCGCTGCAACAAGTACACCTGCCGCGCCGGAGCATGCGGCACTGCTGCCACGCCCGCCACTCCGCCGCGCGCTTCCAGCCCCAGATCGATCCCCCATTCCTTCCAGAACGCCTCGCGGTCCAGGCTGGTGGACTGGCCATCATGGGTGATGAATTCGCTGACGTCGAAACCGATACCACCTGCACCAATAACAGCCACCCGCTGCCCCACCGGCTTGCGCTGGAGAATTGCATCGAGATAGCCGATCACTTTCGGATGCTCAATGCCTGGTATATCCGGCGTGCGCGGCACGATGCCGGTGGCAAGGATAACTTCGTGATAGCCGCCAGCCAGCAAGTCCGTGGCGCTGACACGGGTATTCAGGCGCAATTCCACACCGCTGCGCTCGAGCTTGCCGGCGAAGTAGCGCAGGGTTTCATGGAATTCTTCCTTGCCCGGCACACGCTTGGCCACGTTGAACTGACCACCGATCTCGTTGGCCGAATCGAACAGCGTCACCTGATGACCACGCGTGGCCGCGACGCTGGCCGCCGACAACCCAGCCGGGCCCGCACCGACCACGGCTATTTTCCTGGCTGACACAACGGGGATGTAGTTCAGTTCGGTTTCATGGCAGGCACGAGGGTTGACCAGGCAGCTGGTCAACTTGCCGCCGAAGGTGTGATCCAGGCAGGCCTGGTTGCAGCCGATGCAGGTATTGATCTCGTCGGCGCGGCCTGCGGCGGCCTTGTTGACAAACTCGGGGTCGGCCAGGAACGGACGCGCCATGGACACCATGTCTGCGTCTCCCTCGGCCAGCACCTGTTCGGCGACTTCCGGGGTGTTGATGCGGTTGGTGGTGATCAGCGGAATTTTCACCTCGCCCTTGAGCTTGGCGGTGACCTTGGTGAAGGCCGCGCGCGGCACTTTGGTGGCAATGGTGGGGATACGCGCTTCGTGCCAGCCAATGCCGGTGTTGATAATGGTGGCACCTGCTGCCTCGACGGCCTTGGCCAAGGTAACGATCTCGTCCCAGGTGCTGCCACCCTCCACCAGGTCGAGCATCGAAAGGCGGTAGATGATGATGAAGTTGGGGCCAACCGCCTCGCGCACACGACGCACGATTTCCAGCGGCAGGCGCATACGGTTCTCATAGCTGCCACCCCAGCGGTCGGTGCGCTGGTTGGTATGAGTGACTAGGAACTGATTAATGAAGTAGCCTTCCGAACCCATGATTTCCACGCCGTCATACTCGGCCTGCTGGGCCAGGCGTGCGCAGTTCACGAAGTCGCTGATCTGTTTCTCGATCCCCGCTTCGTCCAGCTCGTGCGGCTTGAACGGGTTGATCGGCGCCTGGATGGCACTTGGCGCCACCTGCTTGGGGCTATATGCGTAGCGGCCCGCGTGCAGGATCTGCATGCAGATCCTGCCGCCCGCCTCGTGTACCGCCTGGGTGACGACCCTGTGCTTTTCGGCCTCCTCCGGAGTGCTCAGCTTGGCAGCGCCGGCATACACCGCGCCTTCCTCGTTAGGACCCACCCCTCCGGTGACCATCAGGCCGACGCCGCCACGAGCACGCTCGGCAAAATACACCGCCATGCGTTCGAAGCCATTGGGCAACTCCTCAAGGCCGGTGTGCATCGAGCCCATCAGGACACGGTTGCGCAGCGTGATAAAACCCAGATCCAAAGGAGCCAGCAGGTTCGGGTAGGCAGTCATGTTCATTCCTCAATGGCGATGCCGCGCCTCTTGGGACGCGGTCGGTATGCAGCGACAATAACCACAGCGCCAGACCCGCTCAATGATCAAAACTAACAACTGGCTGACTCTATCGAGCTACAGAACTTGGCAATCAGCGAGCAAGACCCTAGTCTCGCTCCCATCGACCCAGCAAAAGCCCGCCCGCTATGCGCCTCTACATCAAACCGCTGCTGCTGACCCTGCTCAGCCTCGCCGCCCTAGTGGTTTACCTGAACTGGACCACCGACCGTCGCAGCGGGCCGCTACTGTCAGATTTACGTACCCAACCAATCGAGAGCCATGGGCAGCCCTCAACAGCGGGCAACCTGATCGGCATTGAGGTGCATCTGCAACCAGCCGATTACCAGAGCCGTGAGCGTCTGCGGCTGAAGTTCGCCACATATCTCGATCAAGCGCGCGACGCCGGGTTGATCAGTCCACGGACCATCGTCGTGCTGCCAGAACATGTCGGCACCGGGCTGTTCGCATTGGGTGAAAAGCCCGAGGTCCAGCAGGCCCGCACCCTGCGTGATGCCATGCAGTGGATGGCGCTGAGCAATCCCTGGGATTACCTGCGCGCCCAATTCGATACCACTGGCGAAGATCGCCGCACCGAAGCGGTGCTACGCATCAAGGCCGCACAGATGGCCGACGACTACCAGCACATCTTCGCCGACCTGGCTAGAACCTACGGCGTGACATTAGTGGCCGGCTCGATCGTACTGCCCGAACCACACCTGCAAGCAGGTCGATTGAAGACGGCTACCGGACCGCTGCGCCAGGTCAGCCTGGTTTTCACGCCTCAAGGCGAAGCCATGAGCCCGCTGCACTACAAGACGGCCCTTAGCCGCTACGAACGCCGCTACAGCGAGGCCCCTGCCGACGTACAAAGCACACTATTGGAAACGCCGGCGGGACGCCTGGCAGTGTTGTTAGGCTGCGACGCCCACACCCGCAGCCTGCCAGTGCAAGCCGAGCTGCTGGCCATACCGGGCGCGGTTGAAGAACCCGCCAGCAATTGCACAACCCAAGTGCCGCATATGTCCGTAGGTACGCTCGGCCTGCCCTGGAACCTGCTCGGCTCGCCACGCAAACCGGCACGCCGCACCCATAGCGAGCCCGTGCAGATACGCAACCTGTGGCTGACGGAGCGGCCATGAAACCGCAGCGGATACGCCTGGGTGATCTATCGGTAGGTTTCGTCTACAGCATGGACAGCGCTCTGCGCGAGCGGCAAATCGACCCGCAGCCGCTGCTGGAAACCTATGGGCTGGATACAACACGGCTGGCTGATCCTCATGCGCGGCTGTCCATTCCACGCTACATGCGTCTTGGTCACGCCGCCATCCAGCTGACTGGCGAGCCCGCGCTGGGGTTGGACATGGGCCGGCTACGCAAGGCCGGCCATCTTGGCCTGGTGGGCATTGCCGCGACCCAGGCGCCAACTGTGCGTGAAGCCGCACGAACGCTGATCCGCTTCGAGCGGCTATATGCCTCCAACTACCGCGGCACATCGGAGTTTCATGAGGACGCCGAGGGCGCCTGGCTGCGCTTCTATTCCATCAGCCCGTACAACCAGTACAACCGCTTCGTGGTAGATACCGTACTGGCCAGCTGGATTACCCAACTGAGCACAGTCGCTGCGCGCCCGTTGCAGGCCAGCGCGGTACAGATCGAATTCAAGCGGCCCGATTACGCTGCCCGGCATGATGCGTTTTTCGGGCTGCCAGTGGTGTTCGGCTGTGAACACAACCAGCTACGACTGGACAAGACCACCCTCGCCCTACGCAACCCTGAACACTGCCCGGGCGCCTGGCAGCAACTGCTGGAGTTGTGTGAAACGGCACTTGAGCAACGCACCCGTACCATCAGCCTGCGCGAGCGTGTCGCACAGATGCTGGCGCAGATGCTCAAAGGGCAGGAGCCGGACCTGCAACAGATTGCCCGGCGTCTGCAGTTACCGCCCTGGACACTGCGCCGTCGACTGACAGAGGAAGGCAGCAGCTACCGCGCCATCCTCAACGACACCCGCCGCGACCTGGCCATGGCTTACATTCGCGACACTGAACTGGCCTTCGGCGAAATCGCCTGGCTGCTCGGCTTTTCTTCAGCCGAAGCCTTTCAGCGCGCTTTCAAGCGCTGGAGCGGGCAGACGCCCGGTGAGTTTCGTCGCAGGCAGCGGCGTGCCGATGTCTGAATGTCCGCGAAGGCTGTTCTGCCGTTAAAGCAGGCCAGCTTTTTTGGGAGCGGACCAAAGCCGCCCCCACAGGTGCAAGCCTTTCAGCACCTTTCACAACTCGAAGGCATCCTCGGCCGGCTCCAGCACATCCTGCTCGGCTGCGCGCCATTCGAGTAGTTCGTCCAGATAGTCGTCCATAGCGGAATCCTTAAAATCTTTTCGTCTTCATCGTGGGTACCTACAAGGTCCATGCCATTGTCACCAATCCTCATGACAGAACCATGACTTGCTCAGGGCGTGGTCAACCCCGCGGCCGCCATGAACTGACGCAGCACCCAGGCCAGCCCGCCTAGCGCCAGCACACTGGCGCACCAGAGCGACACCAGCCAGGCCAGTCGCTGCCAGAGCGGCTTTGCACCATTGGGGTGTTTTTCAGGCATGCGCGGCTCCATGACAGTGCAGATCAGTGATAACCATCATCCGGGCTGACCTTGCCGCGAAACACGTAGTAGCTCCAGGCGGTGTAAATCAGAATGATCGGGATGATGAATAGCGCTCCGACCAACGTGAAGCCCTGGCTCTCCGGAGGCGAAGCGGCCTCCCAGATGGTCACCGAGGGCGGAATGATATTTGGCCAGAGACTGATGCCCAGCCCGCTGTAGCCTAGAAAGATCAACGCCAGAGTCAGCAGGAACGGCGAGTAATGAGCGTATCGGGAGATCGCGCGGAGCAGCCCGAAGGTGCATAGAAGTACCAGGATCGGCACCGGCATAAAGAAGAGCAGATTTGGCATGCTGAACCAGCGCTCGGCAATGTCCGGATGGGTCAGTGGCGTCCAGATGCTGACGATACCCGTCACAGCCAGCAGCGCCCAGACCAGCGGAATGCCGATGTCATGCATGCGCTTTTGCAGATCACCGGCGGTTTTCATGATCAGCCAGGTACAGCCTAGCAAGGCATAGGCGACGATGAGCGCGACACCACAAAATACCGAGAACGGCGTCAGCCAATCCAGCGCCCCGCCCGCGTAGGCACGGTTTTCGACCGAAAAACCATGAATGAATGCACCCAGTGCCACCCCCTGAAAGAAGGTCGCTACCAGCGAACCGCCGATAAACGCTTTGTCCCAGATATGCTGACGATCGGCATTGGCTTTGAAACGAAACTCGAAGGCCACACCGCGAAAGATCAGCCCCATGAGCATGAAGATGATCGGCAGATAGAGTGCCGACAGCACGACTGAATACGCCAGCGGAAAGGCGGCAAACAGCCCAGCGCCGCCCAGTACCAGCCAGGTTTCGTTGCCATCCCACACAGGCGCCACGGTATTCATGGCCACGTCGCGCTCGGAGCTATCGGCCAGGAAGGGAAAGAGGATGCCAATACCCAGGTCGAAGCCGTCCATCACCACGTACATCATGATGCCGAAGACGATAATCACAGCCCAGATCAGCGAAAGGTCGATGCCCATGTTCAGTTCCTCTCCCCCAGATCGTCGCCATGCTCATGCGAAATCGCCTCGTCCGCCGCCGAGATAGGCCGTGCCGGCGTGCGCTGTTCGCCAGGGCCACCGACGCCCTTGCTCTTGCCTTCGTGAGGCACCGGCCCCTTGGCGATCAGCCGCAGCACATAGACGATACCGATGCCGAATACCGCGAAATAAATCAGCACGAACAGCGCCAGCGTCAGGCCCAGATGCTCGGCACTATGGCTGGACACACCCTCGGATGTTCGCATCAGCCCGTAAATGATCCATGGCTGACGACCAATCTCGGTGGTAAACCACCCAGCCAAAATCGCGATCAACCCCGATGGCCCCATGATCAGCGCCAACCACAGGAACGGTCGCGACTCGAACAGCTTGCCGCCACGGCGCAGCCACAGGCTCCACACCCCGGTAACGATCATCAGTAGCCCCAGCGCCACCATGATGCGGAACGTCCAGAAAACGATGGTGGAGTTGGGACGGTCTTCCGGCGGGAAATCCTTCAGTGCCGGGACCGGCTCGGTCAGGCTGTGCTTGAGGATGAGACTACCCAGATAAGGAACTTCCACCTTGAAGCGGGTTTCCTCGCGTTCCATGTCCGGCCAGCCAAACAGTATTAGCGGCGTCGGCCCGCCTTCGGAATTGTCCCAGTGCCCTTCCATGGCCGCGATCTTCGCCGGTTGATGCTCCAATGTATTGAGACCGTGGAAATCACCTACCAGCGCCTGAATCGGCGCCACGATCAACGCCATCCACATGGCCATGGAAAGCATCTTGCGGATGGCCGAGTTGTCCTTGCCGCGCAACAGGTGCCAGGCAGCTGAGGCGCCCACCATGAACGCAGTCGCCAGGAACGCCGCAATCGCCATATGTGTCAGGCGGTATGGAAACGAAGGATTGAAGATGATCGCGAACCAGTCTACCGGCACCACGATGCCATCGATGATTTCGTGGCCCTGCGGCGTGTGCATCCAGCTGTTGGAAGCCAGGATCCAGAAGGTTGAAATCAGCGTCCCGATCGCCACCATGATTGTTGAAAAGAAGTGCAACCCTGGCCCGACGCGATTCCAGCCAAACAGCATTACGCCAAGAAAGCCGGCTTCGAGAAAGAATGCGGTGAGCACCTCATAGGTAAGCAAGGGACCGGTCACGCTGCCGGCGAACTCCGAAAAGGCGCTCCAGTTGGTGCCGAACTGATACGCCATGACGATGCCGGAAACCACGCCCATGCCGAAATTGACGGCGAATATCTTCAGCCAGAAATGATAGAGGTCGCGATAAACCTCACGCCTGGTCTTGAGCCACAATCCCTCCAGCACCGCCAGGTAACTCGCCAGGCCGATAGTGATCGCCGGAAAGATAATGTGAAAGGAAATGGTGAAAGCGAACTGGATACGCGCAAGCTCAAGCGCTTCCAAACCAAACATTGCCATCTCCCTCGTCAGTGAGCCATCTAGGCATTACTGACAGCGGAAAACCGCGAGGGTGCAGCGCGAGGGTCGATCTGTCGCATATCCGTTCGTGGCGTACCGACCTGGATGGGCGACGTGAGCGTGAATACGGCGAGTAGGAGTTCCGTTAGACCAGCCATACGAAGGCTATTAGCGACGCGAAATCACGGCCAAATCGGCTCACGGCCCGTCATGTGGTCGCCTGCCGCTCCAACCTGTGCATAGCTCCAGCGCTAGCTAACTGACCAGTCCGACCAAAGTGCTGCATCCCAAAGTCGTTCGCAGAATAAATGTGGTGGCGAAGCGGCATGAACTGTTCAGGCCTGGCTGAGCCACTGGTTTCAACGAATCAATTGTTGCAATACCTCACCCGCCAAACCTGCTATTCCCCAATCGCCCTCTTCCAGCTCCAGCTGTGGATTGATATGCAGAACCTTCGCACCCGCTCGGCGGGCTATCGCAGGCAGCTCCGCCGCAGGATAGACGAGGCCTGAGGTACCTACGACCAGCAGCAACTCAGCCTCCTGAGCTGCTTTGAAAGCGTTTGTTAAAGCTGCCTGCGGAAGGGCTTCGCCAAACCAAACAACACCCGGGCGCAAGCTGCCGCCGCAATGTTTGCAACGAGGCGGCTCCAGCGCTCGACCCTCCTCTGGCTCATTGGGCGCCGCTAATACTGTTTCAGGCTGCCTGGCACAGGCAAAACAGCGTGGCTGATGCAATGAGCCATGCAGGTGAACAACGTCCACACTCCCCGCCCGCTCATGCAAGTCGTCAACATTCTGGGTGATCAAGGTCATTTCCCGCTTGCGCTCGGCCAATCGTGCGAGCGCCAAGTGGGCCGGGTTCGGTTGAGCCTGCATGACTTTCATTCGCCGCCACTCATACCATCCCCAGACCATGGCCGGATCGCGACGGAAGGCCTCAGCGCTGGCCAACTCCATCGGGTCGAATCGACGCCAGAGTCCTGTTAGCGGGTCGCGAAACGTCGGGATCCCGCTTTCTGCTGAAACACCAGCGCCAGTCAGCACTACAATCCGTTTGGCCGCCTGCAGCGCCTCAGTGGCCAGTTCCAGAGTCGTCATACCGTCCTCCGCAGTCCGTCTTATATCAAGGTGGACTGCAGATGATGCCGCACGACCTACTCAATGCGGTAGGGCTTGGCGTAAACAGATTTTTGCAAGACGAGAAACGAAAAAAGCCCTTGAGCTTTCGCTCAAGGGCTTTTCGATATGGCGCAGTGGACGGGACTCGAACCCGCGACCCCCGGCGTGACAGGCCGGTATTCTAACCGACTGAACTACCACTGCGCGTCGGCCGGACTTGCGTCCGAATCACAAGGCTGCCGTGTGTTGCATTTGGCTATCACCCTGTGAGGCGCGCAATGTACGCATCACCTCGGATCAAGTCAACAGCCCGGACACTTTTTATTAGAAACAACGGCCTTTTACGATCACATCCGGAATTCGTTCTGACTCGGGCACCTTTTTTCGGAAAAACAGTCAGTTGCACTGGCATGACCTGGTAATCGCTTCGTTCACGCTCGACTGCCAGCGATGCTCGTACGCCCCACCAGCGCCATGCTGCTGGCACGGGTTGTTAGAACCCGGTTATGGAGCACCCGCTTGGCCTTCCCCACGGCACTGCACAAGGCAAACCGGCATGCGCCGCTAATCGCGAGCGCGGTTATCCTTCTGCTGTTCGGCCTTTATCTCGCTGGCCGTATCAATGACTGGCTACAGCTAGAGCGTACACCACCCACAGCGGCCTCCAGCAACAGCCAGCCTGCAGATATCGCGCCGGACATTCAGCGTATGGAAAGCCTGTTCGGAGCTCCGCCCGAGCGCACCAATACCAGCACCTTTTCAGGCTCCGAACTCACTCTGCATGGCAGCTTCGTGCATGCCGACCCCATTCGCTCAACGGCCATCGTTCAGCGAGCGGGCCAGCCGCCTCAGCTCTACCGAATTGGCGAAGAGCTTGAACCCGGCCTGAGCCTTCACAGCGTTTATCCCGATAGGGTCGATGTACTGCGCGACGGCCAGATCGAAACGCTGCTTTTCCCCAGTACGCGCTCCGCCTCAGCCCTGACGGACTACAGTGAACAAGCCATGCCAGCGGAGCAACCCGACCCGCAAGTACAGATGTTGCAACAACAGCTCGACGCCCTTCACCAGCAGACGGGGGGCAATACCGCGCCGACCGAGGACGCACCCGCCGATCAACCCGCCACGGAAGATGATTGATGCCGCCCTATTCTTCTCGCTCGCTCATCGCCCTGATTGCCGCCGGGCTACTCTGCGCACCGCTGCAGGCATTGGCCGCTGAACCTGTCAGCGCACCAGCCGAAGCGCGGCAGGATGGCTGGACGATTAACCTCAAGGACGCCGACATCCGCGCCTTCGTGGACCATATCAGCCAGCTCACCGGGCAGACTTTCATTGTTGATCCGCGTGTCAGGGGCCAGGTCAGCGTCGTTTCCTCGACCACCTTATCGCTGGCCGAGGTTTACCAGCTGTTCCTCTCCGTGATGGCCACGCACGGCTACAGCGTTCTGACCCAGGGCAATGTGGCGCGCATCGTGCCCAATGATGAGGCCAAGACCGAAGCCGGCGGAGGGCCAGGTGGTGGCGACCTGTTGGAAACCCGCGTCATCGAGGTGCAACACTCCTCGGCGACGGAGTTGCTTCCTCTGATACGCCCGCTGATCCCGCAGTACGGCCACCTGGCTGCCGTCAGTTCCGCAAACGCCCTGATCATCAGCGACCGTAGCGCCAATATCGCTCGCTTGGAAGAGCTGATCCGTCAACTGGATCGCGCCCAGACCGGTGATCACAGCATTGTCGATCTGCAATACGGCTGGGCTACGGACATCGCCGAGGTACTGCGCAACACCCTTGCCCGTGGCGAGGCCCAGGATACTGCGGGTTCGCAGATCATCGCCGACTCACGCACCAACCGGCTGATCTTCACCGGACCGGAGCAAGCTCGGCGCAAGCTTGCCAGTCTTGCGCAGACGCTGGACACACCCAGCACCCGCTCGGCCAACACACGGGTGATTCGCCTGCGCCACAACGATGCTAAATCCCTGGCCGAAACCCTTGGCGACTTTTCGGAAAGCCTCGCCATGCCGGCTGAAGGCGAGATGATTAATGGACGCACGCAGAACACCCTCATTCGCGCCGATGAAAGCCTCAACGCCCTGGTGATGCTGGCCGAGCCGGAGTTGCTCGGCATGCTCGAATCCATTGTTCGCCAGCTCGATATCCCACGCGCGCAGGTTATGGTCGAGGCCGCTATCGTCGAAGTCTCCGGCGACATCACCGACGCGCTGGGTGTGCAGTGGGCGATCGATGCGCGCGGTGGTACGGGCGGTGCGGGCGGCGTCAGTTTCGGTAACACCGGGCTCTCCGTAGGCCGCGTGCTTAACGCGATCAATGACAACGAAATCCCCAACAACCTGCCCGACGGCGCCATCATCGGTATAGGCACGCGCAGTTTCGGCGCGCTGATCACCGCGCTGTCGGCCAACAGCAAGAGCAACCTGCTCTCCACGCCCAGCCTGCTGACGCTGGACAACCAGGAGGCGGAAATTCTGGTCGGGCAGAACGTTCCCTTCCAGACCGGCAGCTATACGACCGATGCCTCAGGGGCGAACAACCCCTTCACCACCATCGAGCGGCAGGATATCGGCGTCACGCTCAAGGTCACACCGCACATCAACGAAGGCGCTACGCTGCGCCTGCAGATCGAGCAGGAGATCTCCTCCATCGCTCCCAGCGCCAGCCTGACCGCGCAGGCGGTTGATCTGGTCACCAACAAACGCTCAATCAAAACCACCATCCTTGCCGAGGACGGCCAGGTGATTGTGCTCGGCGGACTGATTCAGGACGACGTCACCCGCACCGATTCCAAGGTGCCGCTGTTAGGCGATATACCATTTCTGGGCGCGCTGTTTCGCTCGACTCAGGAAACTCATATCAAGCGCAATCTGATGGTATTCCTGCGTCCAACGGTGGTCCGTGATCGCGCCGGACAGGCTGCACTGGCTGGGAAGAAATACAGCGACATTCGGGTCATCGAGACAGACTCCGGCAGCCCAAGCATCTTGCCATCAACACCCGAAAGACTGTTCGATGGACAGGGCCAACCGGCACCTGCTATCGACTTGCGTCCCGAGTCTGAACGAGGCAGTAGCACCTCCGCACCCCCGCCGGCCTTCACCCCAGCACCAGCTCGCGCCACAGAATCTGCGCCTGCAAGAAGTGGCTGGGCAGTACAACTGGCGAGCCTGCGCAACCGTGACAATGCCAACGCAATGAGAGACAAGCTGATCGCCGAAGGTTTCAGCGCCTATATCCAGACATCTACGGGCCTGTATCGCGTGTTTGTCGGCCCCTTTAGCGAACGCGCAGAGGCCAACCGCCTACGTGAACGCTTGTCCACTGAGCAGCGGTTGGATGGTTTCGTGGTTCGATTGGTGCCGGCCAACGAGTGACCGGCCCGTCGGGAGACGTCAGAGTGCGGCCAGCCCTCTAGCCAGGTCGGCTTTGAGATCGTCCAGATCTTCAAGGCCCACGGCGACGCGGATCAGGCTGTCGCGGATGCCAGCTGTGGCGCGCTCTTCCGGTGCCAGCCGGCCATGGGTGGTCGAACCCGGATGGGTGATAGTCGTCTTGCTGTCGCCCAAATTGGCCGTGATGGAAACCAGTCGGGTCGCGTCGATAAAGCGCCAGGCACCATCCTTGCCCCCCGCCACATCGAAACTCAACACCGCGCCAAAGCCCTTCTGCTGCCGTTTGGCCAGATCATGCTGCGGATGGCTGGGAAGCCCGGCGTAGTAGACCTTCTCGATACCCGGCTGCTGTTCCAGCCACTCGGCCAGCGCCTGCGCGCTGGCACAATGGGCCTGCATGCGTAGACGCAGGGTTTCCAGCCCCTTGAGAAAAACCCAAGCGTTGAACGGGCTCAGGGTTGGCCCGGCGGTACGCAGGAAGCCCACCACTTCCTTCATTTGTTCGGCACGTCCGGCAACCACACCACCCAGGCAGCGACCTTGGCCGTCGATATATTTGGTCGCGGAATGAATGACGATATCAGCGCCCAACGCCAGCGGCTGCTGCAGGACCGGCGTGCAGAAGCAATTATCCACCGCCAGCATCGCACCCTTGGTGTGGCACAGCTTCGCCAGCGCCTCGATATCCACCAACTCGGCCAGCGGATTGGACGGTGACTCAACGAATACCAGGCGCGTATTGGCCTTGAAGGCCGGCTCCCACGCTGCCACATCGACCAGCGGTACGTAATCGACTTCAAGCCCAAAGCGTTTCAAGTACTTCTCGAACAGCGACACAGTGGCGCCAAAGACGCTGCGCGACACCAGCACATGATCGCCGGCTGAACACAGGCTCATCACCGTCGCAAGGATTGCGGCCATACCAGATGCTGTGGCCACGGCCTGCTCGGCGCCTTCCAGAGCGGCAATGCGCTCCTCGAATGCACGTACCGTGGGGTTGGTGTAACGGGAATAGACATTACCCGGTACTTCGCCAGCAAAACGCGCCGCCGCATCGGCGGCACTGCGAAAGACATAGCTGGAGGTAAGGAACAACGGCTCGCCGTGTTCACCCTCTGGCGTGCGCTGCTGGCCGGCGCGCACGGCCAGAGTATCCAGACCAACGCCGGAAAGATCACTATCCAGTCGGCCTGCGTCCCATTCGTCAGTCATGATTTCATTCCACTGAGGAGTGAGCGCAACCTGGCGCTCACTCGCATTAGTTGTTGTACAGATCGATTATGGCGCTGCTGACTGCCGCCTGGCTCTTGCTCAGGTCGTTGCGGGCCTGCTCGATCCGGTAAAGATAGGCTGCGTCAATATCACCCGTAACGTACTTACCGTCGAAAACCGCGCAATCGAAGCGCTCGATCTTCACCTTGCCGCCGCCCACAGCGTCCACCAGATCTTCCAGATCCTGATAGACCAGCCAGTCGGCACCGATCAGTTCGGCCACTTGTTCGGTTGTACGCTCGTGGGCAATCAGCTCGTGTGCGCTAGGCATGTCGATACCATAGACGTTCGGATAGCGCACGGCAGGCGCGGCTGAACAGAAATAGACGTTCTTTGCGCCGGCCTCACGGGCCATCTGGATGATCTGCTTGCAGGTGGTGCCGCGCACGATGGAGTCATCCACCAGCATCACGTTCTTGCCGCGGAACTCCAGATCGATGGCATTGAGCTTCTGCCGCACCGACTTCTTGCGTGCAGCCTGGCCGGGCATGATGAAGGTCCGACCGATATAGCGATTCTTGACGAAGCCCTCGCGGAACTTGACGCCCAGGCGGTTGGCCAGCTCCAGCGCAGCCGTGCGGCTGGTATCGGGGATCGGAATCACCACGTCAATATCGTGTTCGGGCCGCTCGCGCAGGATCTTGTCCGCGAGCTTCTCGCCCATGCGCAGGCGCGCCTTGTAGACCGAAACGCCATCCATCAGCGAGTCCGGGCGCGCCAGGTAGACGTGCTCGAAGATGCAGGGGGCGTACTGCGGGTTGAGCGCACACTGGCGCGTGTGCAACTGGCCGTCGACGGTGATGTAGACCGCCTCACCGGGCGCCAGATCGCGAATCAGAGTAAAACCCAGCACATCCAGCGATACACTTTCAGAGGCGATCATGTATTCGACGCCATGCTCGGTGTGGCGTTGGCCGAAGACGATCGGGCGGATCGCATTGGGATCGCGGAAGCCGACGATGCCGTAGCCAGTGACCATCGCCACAACGGCGTAACCACCAACGCAGCGATCATGCACCTTGGTCACGGCAGCGAAAACGTCTTCCTCGGTAGGCTGCAGCTTGCCGCGCACCGCCAGTTCGTGGGCGAAGACGTTGAGCAGCACTTCCGAATCGGAATTGGTGTTTACATGACGCAGATCCGACTCGTAGATTTCCTTGGTCAGCTGATCAACGTTGGTCAGGTTGCCGTTGTGCGCCAGTGTGATGCCGTAGGGCGAGTTGACATAGAACGGTTGCGCCTCCGCCGAGGTGGAACTGCCAGCGGTCGGATAGCGAACATGGCCGATGCCCATATTGCCTATCAGGCGCTGCATGTGGCGCTGATGGAATACATCGCGAACCAAACCGTTGTCCTTACGCAGAAACAGCTTCTCGCCGTCACTGGTCACGATGCCTGCGGCGTCCTGCCCGCGGTGTTGCAGTACGGTGAGTGCGTCGTACAACGCCTGGTTGACGTTCGACTTACCGACGATGCCGACAATGCCACACATGCAGGGACCTCTCAGTTATTACAGGCTGATCCAGTCAGGACGCCAGGCGCAAACCTGGCGGCGGACCATGGTAAAAAAGCTCGTCTCAACCGGAGGTATCGAGCGAACCGGTCATCCACTGGCTGCCGAACCCGATGATCAGGTTCTTCGACCAGTCGGCAATCAACAGAAAGTGCGGCAGCAGTGCCGACTCGCGCCACCACGGATCCTGATGTACAGGGGCCAGACTCAGCAGGCCCACCAGCACCACGACCAGCAGCCCACCTCGCGCCGCACCAAAAACCATTCCAAGAAAACGGTCGGTACCGGACAGCCCGGTCACCCGTACCAGCTCACCAATCAGAAAGTTGATCAGAGCCCCCACCAGCAGCGTCACGACGAACAGGATTGCGCAAGCCGCGATGACCTGAAACGAAGGCGTGCTGATGTACTCAGCCAGATAGTGGGACAGCGCACCACCGAACATCCAAGCAACCACACCAGCGACAATCCAGGTGAACAGGGAAAGCGCTTCTTTGACGAAACCGCGCTTCAAACTGATCAGGCTGGAGATGACTACAACGGCGACAATCGCCCAATCGACCCAGGTGAACGTCACGGGGTTTCCTGTCAGGGGGAAAAGCGGCGCATTTTAGCAGAGCGACTGCCGAGGGAGTAACAGCTCATTGAAAAAGCTATGCCTCAATCAATGGATGAGGTCGTCAGACAATCCTGCTTGCCAAGTGCTACTACGCACTACCGGGTGGGTGCCAATCGGAACCGGATGGTTTACCACTACGCGTTCGGCGCACTTCGGTTGTAGACATAGCCGCAGGCGACGAACCGTGCGCGGATGCCCCGTTGACGAGGCTTGAGCACCTGAGTCGCCCGCGCCGAAACTAATTGTCTTTAGCGCTGCTCTGGCTCGAAGCGCACGACAAAACCGTCGAGCTTCTGCTGACGCTGCAGCACATCGCGCAACCGATTGGCTTCTGCCCGCTCGATCAATGGGCCGACGAACACCCGATTCATTCCACCTACGGTGCGTATATAGGCGTTGTAGCCTTGGGTGCGCAAAGTTTTCTGCAGGCTTTCAGCATTTTCGCGACTGGACAAGCTGGCCAGCTGCACTGACCAGCTGACCGGCAGGTTGGCTGCATCCAGCCGCTGCTCCGGTGCCGCCGCTGGCGGAGCGCTAGGAGCCGGAGAGGCTTGCGGTGGCGCGGGGGCTACCGGCGGTTCAGCAAGGGCCGGAGCCGACTCGATCGGAGTTGTCGGGGTTTCGACAGACGTTACCGGTGCTTCTTCGATAATTTCGTACTCTTCCGGGAACGGCTCACTCCCCGGAGTCGGCACTTCGACTGGCTGCGGTTCGATAACTGGCGCTGCTGGGGTCTCTGGCATCGTCGGTGCTTCCATGCTCACCTGAGGGTTTTCATCCTCCCGATTGAGCAACATCGGCACGAAGATCACCGCCAGCGCCAGCAGCACCAGTGCTCCCACGACTCGTTGCAACAGTCCTTTATCCACCAATGCCCTGCCCTCGCTCTGACGTATGCCGTTCAAGCCATTCCAGCGCCTCGGCCACGCAATAAAAAGACCCGAACAACAGTATCTCGTCCCCGGCAACAGCCTGGTCGCACTGCGCGTCGAGCGCCTCGCATACAGTGGAGTAGATAGTGACCGAGGCTCCGCGTTCCATCAACGCCTCACTCAATTGTGCAGCAGGACGTGTACGCGGGATGGACAGGGGCGCAACGGCCCAATCAGCGACTACAGGCAACAATGGCCCGATCACCCCGGGCAGATCCTTGTCCGCCAGCAAACCGAATACTGCGATCCGCCGCCCGGCCAGTGGCTGCCTTTGTAGCGTATGTGCCAGATAGCCAGCAGCATGTGGGTTGTGCCCAACATCCAGCAGGATCGACAGTTCTCGGCCCTTGTACTGAACAACCCGGCGATCAAGCCTGCCGACCACTCGCGTGGCAAGCAGCGCCGCAGCTAACGATTTCGGCTGCCAGGGAAGGTCTAGCAAGGCGAAAGCTTGCAACGCCAGCGCAGCATTTTCCAAAGGCAGGTCGAGCAACGGCAGGTCACGCAATTCCAGCGCTAGGCCGGAGCGATCACGGCCATGCCAATGCCAGCGATCCTTCTCAATCTGCAGATCGAACTCACGACCGCGCAGCAGCATAGGTGCTTCCAGGCGGGCCGCAGTTTCGGCCAGCGACGCAGGCGGCTCTATATCACCGCACACGGCGGGCTTCGCCGCGCGGAAGATCCCCGCTTTCTCGAAACCGACGCTTTCGCGGCTGTCGCCCAACCAATCGGCATGATCCAGACCAATGTTGGTCACAACCGCTACATCTGCATCGATCAGGTTCACCGCATCGAGACGACCGCCAAGCCCGACCTCCAGCACCACGACGTCCAGTGCCGCGCGCTCGAAAAGCCAGAAGGCCGCAAGTGTGCCCATCTCGAAATAGGTGAGAGAGGTTTCCCTGCGTGCAGCCTCAACCGCCGCAAAGGCTTCGCACAGGTCCTCATCACTGGCTTCGAGGCCATTGATACGCACACGCTCGTTATAGCGCAGCAGGTGCGGCGAGCTGTAAACACCAACGGCCTTGCCCTGCCCTGTCAGCATCTGCGCGATAAAGGCACAGGTCGAGCCCTTGCCGTTGGTGCCAGTGACAGTCACCACCAAAGGAGCTGGCCTCGTCAGCCCAAGCCTTGTCGCCACCGCTCGGCAGCGATCAAGGCCCATATCGATGGCCGTGGGATGCAGTTGCTCGAGATAACCGAGCCATTCCTGCAAATGCCGCAAGGTCATGCGTCAGCCGTTACCAGGACCGGTTCGGCGACAGCGGGAAGACGCTGCAATTGGGCCAGGAGGCGAGACAGGCGAGCACGCAGTTCGGCACGCGGAATGATCAGGTCGATGGCACCATGGTCGAGCAGGAATTCGCTGCGCTGGAAGCCTTCCGGCAGTTTCTCACGCACGGTCTGTTCGATCACGCGAGGGCCGGCAAACCCGATCAACGCCTTGGGTTCAGCCACGATGACATCACCAAGCATCGCCAGGCTGGCCGACACACCGCCGTAGACCGGATCGGTAAGCACGGAAATGAACGGCAGACCTTCTTCACGCATACGCGCTAATACTGCCGAGGTCTTGGCCATCTGCATCAGGGAAATCAGCGCTTCCTGCATCCGCGCACCGCCGGACGCCGAGAAACAAACCAGCGGACAGCGCTGCTCAAGCGCGACGTTGGCTGCACGCACAAAGCGTTCACCGACGATGGCTCCCATGGAACCACCCATGAAGGAGAACTCGAAGGCACAAGCCACCACTGGGTTGTTCATCAGGGTGCCGCGCATGGCGATCAGCGCGTCCTTTTCACCGGTCTGCTTCTGGGCTGCGCTCAGGCGATCCTTGTACTTCTTGCTGTCGCGGAACTTCAGTCGATCGACCGGTTCCAGATCAGCGCCGATCTCTTCACGCCCTTCCTTGTCGAGGAAGATGTCCAGGCGCGAGCGCGCGTCGATACGCATGTGATGATTGCACTTGGGGCAGACATCCAAGGTTTTTTCCAGCTCAGGCCGGTAAAGAACCGCCTCGCAGGAGGGGCACTTGTGCCACAACCCTTCAGGTACCGTGCTCTTCTTCGACTCCGAACGCATGATCGAAGGGATCAGCTTGTCTACCAGCCAGTTGCTCATGCTTTTATTCTCCACAGCTTTTCAGTCCTCGCGCGTAATCACTGCACGCATCAGGCAGATTCATCATCGCGACCAGTCTCCAACCGGAGGTCACTGCGTCGCCTGGGCGATGCGCCAAGAGGCGCTGTCGCTGAAAACTCGGCCCCATCAAACTTGACGGGCATCAATCAAACAGAGGGATCCGCCAACCAGCGAATGGTAACTGGACGGCAAGGACTCGCTGCTCGTCACATACTGGCGCGAACCTGGCTAACAAACTCGCGTACACGGGCGGCATCCTTGACTCCCTTGCGCAACTCCACGCCGCCGCTGACATCCACCGCAAACGGGCGCACACGCTCAATAGCCTGCCGCACATTCTGCGGGGTCAGCCCGCCGGCCAGAATCAACGGCTTGGGCAAGTCGGCCGGCACTAGCGACCAGTCGAACATCTCACCCGTTCCACCTGGCACTCCCTCGACAAAGGTATCCAGCAGAACAGCACTTGCGCCGACATAGCGCGCAACCTCAGCGCAGATATCCTCGCCTGCCCGAACCCGCAGCGCCTTGTACCAGGGCCTATGAAAGCCTTGGCAATCAGCCGGGGTCTCATCGCCATGAAATTGCAGCACATCCAGCGCAACTGCATCGAGGGTTTCGTTGACTTCGCAACGGGATGCATTCACGAACAATCCGACGGTGGTCACATAGGGAGGCAGCGCGGCGACGATTTCACGTGCTTGTGCAATGTTCACAGCTCGCGGGCTTGTGCTGTAGAAGACCAGGCCAATTGCATCCGCTCCAGCCTCTGCAGCCACAAGCGCGTCTGCAACGTTGGTGATCCCACATATCTTGCTACGGACGATAGGCAACGGCAGATACCTGCGAGAAAAGACTCCGGATGGTAACAAAAGCGTCGTCTGCTGCAAGTAGCATCATCGAGCTAGATCAACCGCGCACATCAGGCAATCCTGAAAGAAAATGCGGACCCAGGTAACGCTCAGGCAATTCAAACTCCTCGGGATAATCTACCTGGACCAGGTACAGCCCGTATGGATGTGCCGTAACCCCACCGGTGCGCCTCACGCGTGTTTCCAGCACTTCCCGCGCCCATTCAACCGGGCGCTCACCGGCACCGATGGTCATCAGCACGCCGGCAAAATTGCGCACCATGTGATGCAGAAACGCATTGGCCCGAATATCGAGAACGATCAACCGACCGAACTCGAGTAGTTCCAGATGATGGATGGTCTTGATCGGCGATTTAGCCTGGCACTGGCGTGCACGGAATGCGCTGAAATCATGGGTGCCGACGAATACTCTGGACGCCTCGCGCATACGCTCGATATCCAGCGGTCGATGATTCCAAGTCACTTCTTCTGCGAGATGCGCCGGCCTGATCTGATCATTGTAGATAACGTAGCGATAGCGACGGGCCATGGCACTGAAACGAGCGTCGAAATGCTTCGGCATTTCCTTAGCCCAAGCCACGCTGATATCTCCCGGCAGGTTCATGTTTGCACCCATCACCCAGGCGTGCATGGAACGCGTAACGGGGGTATCGAAGTGCACAACCTGGGCGCAGGCATGCACGAGTGCGTCGGTGCGACCGGCACAACTCAAGGTAACCGGGTGCCCACCAGCAACCTTACTTAGGGCTTTTTCAAGTGACAGTTGAATGGATGGCACACCATCGCGCTGGCGCTGAAAGCCACGATAGCGCGAACCTTTGTATTCAACGCCTAAGGCGATTCTGGAAATGCCAGCGGCAGCCGATGTGGCTGCCGCTTCGGGTACTGCTTCAGTCATATTAAGCGAGTTTGGCGAGCATCTCGCGCGCCTCCTGTTGCTGTGTATCGCTGCCTTCGGTCATCACTTCATCGAGGATATCGCGTGCGCCTTCGGCATCACCCATGTCGATATAAGCGCGAGCCAGATCCAGCTTGGTGGTGGTCTCATCGGTTTCAGCGAAGAAGTCGAAATCATCATCGCCCATCTCATCGACCGATTCGCCCATAGGCTCGGCATCCAGATTTATCGGAGCCGGTTCATCACTGATTCGTGGCAAGTCGAGCGGCTCTTCCAGATCTCGTGAGATATCACCAAGCTCGGCTTCTATCTCGTCTAGCTCCGCGGCGAAGGTTTCCGGCTGCGCATTTTCGCTCAGCTCATCATCCAAGGAAAGATCGAATTCCTCGGGCATGCTCGCAGGGCTCTCGGTCTCCAGCTCAGGCAGATCGAAATCAAAGGACTCCGCAGGCTCTGCCACATTCGCAGCAGGCTCGATGATCGCATCGTCCAAGCTGAATTCGCTGCCCGTTGCAGCTGGCAGATCGTCCTCCAGCTCCAGCGAGAAGCTCGCCAGCTCGTCTGCCAGGGAGGTATCAGCAGCAGGACTGGAAAACTCGTCCAGCTCAAAAGAGAAGTCGTCCGCTACCTCCTTGCCTGCCTCAGCCTCAAGGTTCAACTCGTCAAAATTCAGCTCATCCAGTGCATCCGGCTGCGACCCTGCAGGCTCGGCCACTGGCGCAGCAGTCGCCACAAAATCATCATCCAACTCCAGATCATCGAGGCTCAGATCAAAAGCATCATCCAGATTCTGGTTTGCGCTTGACGCAGGCTGATCTGACTCAAAGTCATCCAAATTAAAGCTGTCGAAATCGCTAGCTGCAGTGCCCGCTGCAGCCACACCCGCCGCAGCTACGAAGCCCATCGCCGGATAGCGGGACTTCAGCTGATCGATGCTGGCTGAGGATCCGCCGATATCACGCAACTCAGCTTCCTGCCGAACAAAACTGTCGCGATCGCCAAGCTCCGCATAGACCTCCATCAGTTTGAGACGCAGATCACTGCGCTGGGGCTCGTCGTTCAGCGCGCTCTGCAGCAGATCGGCTGCCTGATTGAAACGGCCGTAGGCGATATAGATATCAGCCTCAGCAATTGGATCATTGGCCATGCCGGCAATGGAATCCAATGCATCGTCGGCTGCCGGCACAGCGACCTTATGGTCGGCAACCTCAAGATCGGCAACCGCAATAGCCGGACTGTCCATGAAAAGGTTGTTCGGCTCACTCTCGGCCAGCAGGCTTTCCTGCAGCTCAGCTTCCCTCATGGCGTTACGGCGTGACAAAGTCATCAGAGCGACCAACAGCAGCAACAGAGCGCTTCCGCCCAGCGCAGCAAGCAAAAACGGATTAGCCATCAAATGCTGGATGTAGCTGTCCGCCGGCTCTGCCGGAGGGGTAACGGGAGCGGCTGTCACCGGCGCAGCGGCAGGCGCAGGTTTGGCGGCTGGCTCGGGTTCTGCTGCAACCGGAGTCGCGCCGGCTTCGGGCTCGGCAGCATCAGTCTCCGCTGTGACCTCTGCTGCAGGCGCTTCGGCCACTGCCGCATCACCAGTACCTGCAACATCTTCTGGTACGGCAGCTTCACTGCCGGGCTCTGCACCTTCTGCTAGCTGTGCCTGCAATTTGGCAAGCTGGTCATCTTTGAGCTGCATCAGCCGTTGCAGTTTTTCCAGCTGACCCTCGAGATCGCCCAAGCGATCCTTGAGATCAAGATTCTCACGACGGCTGGAGTCGAGGCTTTCTTCGGCGTTTGCCAAACGATCACGTAACGCATTGGCATCGCCCGCGGCGCCAGTATCGCTGCCCGCTGTCGATTTGCCGGTTTCAGGCGCCACAAGTCGTAGGCTGTCGCCCGACTCGCTGCGCGATGGCGCCGCACCCGCTGCGCTACGCTGGCGGGCATCGAGTTGGCGCTCACTGGCAGACTGAGCACGTCCCTGGCGCCAGCTGGCATTCTGCTGAGCGACCTGCTCGATAGCTTCAGCCTGTGAGCGATTGGCAATCTGTTCGGCACTGGGCAGGCGCAGCACCTGACCGTTTTTCATCCGGTTGATGTTGCCGCCAATAAAGGCATCCGGGTTCAGATCCTGAATGGCCAGCATAGCCTGATGGACCGTACCGCCCTGCCGCGTGCGCTCGGCGACCTCCCAAAGCGTCTCGTTCGAAGTGACCTTGTGTTCATTGCCCGCTGGCGAAGCGGCACCGGCAGCCGATCGAGCCGGCGCAGACTGTGGCGTAGCGCGCGGTGCTGTCGGCCGTGCAACAGGGGCAGCCGTAGGCAGCTGAGGAGCGACGGCTGCAGCGGTTTCTGGAGAGTAAAGCGGAGGGTCCAGCAGCAGCGTGTATTCACGCAGCAAGCGGCCACTTGGCCAGAGGACCTCGACGAGGAAATTCAAATAGGGTTCGCGAACTGGCTTGGACGATGAAACCCGGATGATGTTCTTTCCATCCGGGCGCAAAATAGGCGTAAAAGTCAGGTCGGTCAGGAAATACGGACGATCAATGCCCGCCCGATTGAAGTCCTCGACGGATGCCAGTCCAGGGACCACCTCTCCTTGAGCCAGCGTTTTCGCATCTAGCAGTTCGATTTCAGCGACCAAGGGTTGATTCAGCGCCGACTTCAGCGTGACCTCTCCCACTCCCAGTGCATAGACCATTTCGGATGTCAGAGCGGTAGCAGCCGCTATTGCCAGCACCAGATTGCGAACCCGAACCATTATTTAATCCCTTGTTTTGCTTTCTCGGAGTTTCGAGAGGGTCTTGTAATCACTGCAAGGGACGTCCCCTGTCAGCAACAAGCCTGAACAATGTTGTCAGCTAGAAAATTTCTTCGAATTTCCAGCAAGTATCTTTTACAGATAGTGTTTTATCAACAACTGCCCGGACTGCACCGGGCTGCCTCCTACGCCTTTTGCCGCGTTATCAGACCCAATCCACAAATTGAGCTGACACCGTTGCCGACACGGAAAATGTATTGCCTATACGAGATGGCATTCTGCCCAAAGACATCGAGAAACTGGCGAACGACTTCACATATAAAAAAAGCGCCATGGCTTGCCATGGCGCTTTTTTTCATCTCTCCGCAGATTCTTATCGTTCCAGCAGAATACGCAGCATGCGGCGCAGCGGTTCGGCTGCACCCCATAGCAACTGATCACCCACGGTGAACGCACCCAGATAATGCGAACCCATGTTGAGCTTGCGTAGACGCCCTACCGGTACGCTCAGGGTGCCGGTCACGGCGGTCGGACTCAGCTCCTGCATGCTCGCGTCACGATGGTTGGAAACAAGCTTCACCCAGGGATTGTGCTGACTGATCATGCCTTCAATATCCGAGATTGGCACATCCTTGTTCAGCTTGATGGTCAACGCTTGGCTATGGCAGCGCATGGCGCCGACGCGTACACAGATACCATCGACCGGGATCGGGTTCTTGAAACGCCCGAGGATCTTGTTGGTTTCGGCCTGCGCCTTCCATTCTTCACGGCTCTGCCCGTTGGGCAGCTCCTTGTCGATATAGGGGATCAGACTGCCGGCCAGCGGCACACCAAAGTTATCTACCGGGAAGGCCTCTCCGCGCTGACACTCGGCGACTTTTCGATCGATCTCCAGAATCGCACTGGCCGGGTCGGCCAGCTCGTCTGCCACCGCGCTGTTGATGCTGCCCATCTGCTTGATCAACTCACGCATGTTCTGCGCACCAGCACCGGACGCCGCCTGATAGGTCATGGCGCTCATCCACTCCACCAGACCCTTCTCGAACAGGCCGCCCAGCCCCATCAGCATCAGACTGACGGTGCAGTTGCCACCGACGTAGTTGAGCGTGCCGGCATCAAGCTGCTGGTCGATCACGCGACGATTCACCGGGTCGAGCACGATTACCGCATCGTCCTGCATACGCAGGGCCGAGGCAGCATCGATCCAGTAGCCTTTCCAGCCGGCTTCACGCAGCTTCGGGAAGACTTCATTGGTGTAGTCGCCGCCCTGACAGGTCAGAATCACGTCGAGGCCTTTCAGCTCGTCGATGTTGTAGGCGTCCTTCAGCGGCGCAATGTCCTTGCCAATGACGGGCCCCTGGCCGCCAACATTGGAGGTTGTGAAGAACACGGGCTCGATCAGGTCGAAGTCCCGCTCTTCCAGCATCCGCTGCATGAGCACGGAACCGACCATACCGCGCCAACCGATCAGACCTACACGTTTCATCGCAACTACACCTATATAAATTGACCCGCCCGTATTAAAGCGGGCCAAGAGATTACAACTTCGCGAGCGCCGCGACTACTGCATCGCCCATCGCTTGTGTACCGACCTTGGTGCAACCTTCAGACCAGATATCACCGGTACGCAAACCCTGATCAAGTACATTGCTGACCGCCTGCTCAATGGCATCCGCTGCAGGCGCCTGACCGAAGCTGTAACGCAGCATCATGGACACCGAGAGAATGGTGGCCAGCGGGTTGGCAATGCCTTGGCCGGCGATATCCGGCGCGGAACCGTGGCAGGGCTCGTACATACCCTTGTTGTTGGCATCCAGCGATGCTGAAGGCAGCATGCCGATGGAGCCGGTAAGCATGGAAGCCTCGTCGGAGAGAATGTCGCCGAACATGTTGTCGGTAACTATTACATCGAACTGCTTTGGCGCACGCACCAGCTGCATGGCAGCGTTGTCCACGTACATGTGCGACAGCTCGACTTCCGGATAATCCTTGGCTACTTCCTCAACCACGGCGCGCCAAAGCTGACTGGACGCCAGAACGTTGGCCTTGTCCACCGAGCACAGCTTCTTGTTGCGCACCATGGCCATGTCGAAGCCCACCTTGGCGATGCGACGAATCTCGCTCTCGCTGTAGGGCAGCGTGTCGTAGGCCATGCGCTCGCCATTTTCCAACACTTTGCTCTCGCGTGGCTGGCCAAAATAGATACCGCCGGTCAGCTCACGCACGATGAGAATATCCAGACCGGCAACGATCTCCGGCTTCAGGCTCGAGGCTTCAGCCAGCTGGGGATACAGCAGCGCCGGACGCAGATTACCGAACAGGCCCAACTGCGAACGGATCTTCAGCAGGCCACGCTCCGGACGGATGGCCGGGTCGATGGTGTCCCATTTCGGGCCGCCCACGGCACCGAGCAAAATAGCGTCAGCATTGCGGGCGCGCTCCAGGGTCTCGTCGGCCAGCGGCACACCGTACTTGTCGATGGCCGCACCGCCCAGCTCGTCATGGGCCAGCTCGAAGCCAAGCGAGTACTTCTCGTTGGCCAGCTGCAGCACCTTGACCGCTTCGGCCACGATTTCCGGACCGATACCGTCGCCTGGGAGAACCAGAATCTGCTTGCTCATTACATCCCTCAATTTTTCGTAGGGTGGATGACGTTTTTTTCATCCACCGAAAATTCTGCAAGGTGGATGGATGAAACGTCATCCACCCTACCCTCATCGATTTATTTGATTGCGCCAAACAGCCAGGGCTGGCTCTGACGGTGCCTTTCCTCAAACGCTCGAATCTCGTCGGCGTCCTGCAGGGTCAAACCGATATCGTCCAGCCCGTTGAGCAGGCAGTGCTTGCGGAACGCATCGACCTCAAAGGCGTACTGCTTGCCGTCCGGACGGGTTACGGCCTGAGCAGCAAGGTCGACGGTGAGCTGGTAGCCCTCGGTCGCTTCTGCCTGTTCGAACAGTTCATCCACCTCAGCTTCGGTGAGAATGATCGGCAGCAGCCCATTCTTGAAACTGTTGTTGTAGAAGATGTCGGCGAAGCTTGGCGCGATGATCGCGCGGAAGCCGTATTCATCCAGCGCCCAGGGCGCATGCTCGCGGGACGAACCACAACCAAAGTTCTCGCGAGCCAGCAGCACGCTGGCGCCCTGGTAACGCGGGAAGTTCAGCACGAACTCTTTGTTGAGCGGGCGATTGGAGCAATCCTGATTCGGCTGACCGACATCCAGGTAACGCCACTCATCGAACAGGTTCGGACCGAAGCCGGTGCGTTTGATGGACTTGAGAAACTGCTTTGGAATGATCTGATCGGTATCGACGTTAGCGCGATCCAGCGGACAGACCAGGCCGGTGTGTTGGGTAAATGCTCTCATGCTGTTGTTCCTCAGGCCTGGATCAGTTCGCGAACGTCAATGAAGTGACCGGTCACTGCCGCAGCGGCAGCCATGGCCGGGCTGACGAGGTGGGTACGCCCACCGGCGCCCTGCCGACCTTCAAAGTTGCGGTTGGACGTGGACGCACAGTGCTCACCGCTGCCCAGCTTGTCCGGGTTCATCGCCAGGCACATGGAGCAGCCCGGCTCACGCCACTCGAAGCCGGCTTCGATAAAGATCTTGTCCAGTCCTTCTGCTTCGGCCTGCTGCTTGACCAGGCCCGAACCCGGCACCACCAGCGCCTGCTTGACGGTAGAAGCGACCTTGCGGCCCTTTGCCACTTCGGCTGCAGCGCGCAAGTCTTCGATGCGTGAATTGGTGCAGGAGCCGATGAACACGCGATCCAGGCGGATATCAGTAATCGGCTGGCTGGCACGCAGCCCCATGTACTTCAACGCACGCTCAATGGAGTCGCGCTTGACCAGATCGGCCTCGGCAGCCGGATCCGGCACCAACTGATCGACAGCCAGAACCATTTCCGGCGAAGTGCCCCAGCTGACCTGCGGCTTGATGTCCTCGGCCTTCAGCTCGACGACGGTATCGAATACCGCATCATCATCGGAAACCAAATCCCTCCAGGCTTCGACCGCACGCTCCCAATCCGCACCCTTGGGCGCATAAGGGCGGCCTTCCACATAAGCGATGGTCTTCTCGTCACAAGCCACCATACCTACGCGGGCACCAGCCTCGATGGACATGTTGCAGATGGTCATGCGGCCTTCCATCGACAGATCGCGAATAGCGCTACCCGCGAACTCAAGCGCATGGCCATTGCCGCCGGCAGTACCGATCTTGCCGATCACGGCGAGCACGATGTCCTTGGCGGTGACGCCGAACGGCAGCTTGCCTTCGACGCGCACCTGCATGTTCTTCATCTTCTTGGCCACCAAGCACTGGGTGGCGAGCACATGCTCGACCTCGGAGGTGCCAATGCCATGGGCCAGCGCACCGAAGGCGCCGTGGGTAGAAGTATGCGAATCACCGCAGACCACGGTCATGCCGGGCAGAGTTGCGCCCTGCTCCGGGCCAATGACGTGAACGATGCCCTGCCGGATATCGTTCATCTTGAATTCGAGGATACCGAACTCATCGCAGTTCTCGTCCAGGGTCTGTACCTGAATGCGCGAGACCTCATCGGCGATGGCTTCCAGTCCGCCCTGACGCTCGCCCTTGGTGGTCGGGACGTTATGATCCGGAGTGGCGATATTGGCATCGATGCGCCACGGCTTGCGACTGGCCAGGCGCAGCCCTTCAAAAGCCTGCGGTGAAGTCACCTCATGCAGAATGTGGCGGTCGATATAGATCAGCGACGAACCATCGTCGCGCCGCTTCACTTCGTGCATTTCCCAGAGCTTGTCGTAGAGCGTTTTGCCGGCCATCGGACTTTCCTCATCTGCTTCTATGCGGGGCAAATAGCCCTTTCGCTTATAGGGGTGATGCTATGGGTTTATGGCTGATTACTCAAATTCATATTTTTTATCCGATGCATTCCTCTCAGGAATCCCGATAAGCTGTCGTTCAGGTAAAGCTGGCATCCCCGCGATGCACAGAGCTTTGAATAACCCAAGGAAATACTATGGAACTGGCCAATCTCAACGCCTTCATTGCCATTGCCGAAACCGGTAGCTTTTCCCTGGCTGGCGAGCGTCTGCACCTGACCCAACCCGCTGTGAGCAAGCGCCTTGCAGCACTGGAACTACAACTAGGCGTGCGCCTATTTGATCGCCTGGGTCGGGAGATAGGGCTGACCGAGGCCGGACGCGCCCTTCTGCCACGCGCCTACCAGATTCTCAGCGTGCTGGACGATACACGGCGCGCCTTGACCAATCTCAACGGCGATGTCAGCGGTCGCCTGTGCCTGGCGACCAGTCATCACATAGGCCTGCACCGCCTGCCTCCCCTGCTGCGTACCTTTACCCGCACCCACCCTGCAGTGACGCTGGATATCCGCTTTCTCGACTCGGAAGTGGCTTACGAAGAGGTGCTGCATGGGCGCGCCGAATTGGCGGTCATTACCCTCGCACCACACACCGCCCCACCTGTTCGCGCCAGCCGGGTTTGGAACGACCCGCTGGATTTCGTCGTAGCGCCTGAACATCCACTGGCGCAGATGCCAAAAGCCACGCTAGCAGACATAGCCGCACATCCAGCGGTTTTTCCCGGCGACAACACTTTCACCCACCATATAGCCCAGCGACTGTTCGAGCGCGAAGAGCTGAAGCCGAATATCAGCATGAGCACCAATTACTTGGAGACTATCAAGATGATGGTTTCCATCGGCATCGCCTGGAGCGTGCTGCCGCGCACCATGCTCGACGATCAGGTGGTACGCCTGCCGGTACCCGGCGTATCACTTGAGCGCCAACTCGGCTACATCGTCCATACCGAACGAACCCTGTCCAATGCAGCCAGAGCCTTCATGGCACTGCTCGACTCCGAACAGGATGCTTGCATATTGCCAGCAGCTACAGATAACGTCGCCGGACCAGAATAATCATCGTATGGCCACGCCGCTTGGATGCAGCGGCGTGACACATCGCGGAATAGTTGCCATGTCCTTCGACAACGTCTCGCCTCGGGCTTACCTCTGCACAACCGGATCAAGCAAAATCTTTCAAGATGCTACCCAGCTGATCGGCGTACTAAGCGGAGCCAATCTTGGTGTCTGGTCATGGGAACCCAATGCCGGCTCGGTAGTGTGGTCCGAAGGCTCCCAGAGACTTTTCGGCTTTGACAACGAGCAGTCGATTCCCGTCGGCACCGAATACCCGGATCTGGTCGCAGAGAATGATCGCTCAATGGTCCGAGAGCGCTTACACACGATACTGCGCGAGAAAGAGGCACTCTTCACCATCCGCCACCGTATCGACTGGCCCGACGCTTCCCAGCGCTGGCTGGAGCTGCGCGGACAATGGCAAGCCAACGCAGCAGGCCAGCCGATACTGGTCGGCGTGATACGCGACATCAGCGAAGAAATCCTCGTGAGGCAGGAACTGCAGGACACCCAGGACCGCCTTGCTCTGGCACTCAACTCGGTCGAGCTGGGGACCTGGGAATGGCACATTCCCAGCGATACCCTACACACCTCAACGCGCGCCGCGGAGCTACAAGGCACCTTCTATAGACCATTCCAGGGGCCATTCCAGGAGTTTTTCTCTTACGTCCGCCCCGAAGATCGCGAAGTTATGCAGCAGACCTACCGCGACCTGATCGAAGGCCGTCGTCAGGACTACCTTGCCGTCTATCAGACACGCCTGCACGACGGCACCGTCCGCCACCTCGAAAGCACCGCCAAGCTCTACCGTGACGAGCACGGCGCGCCTCTACGCATGGCGGGCATCATCAAAGACATCAGTGAGCGCGTCTCGCGTGAACAACAAGCCGAAGCTTCCGAAGCCAAGTTCGCCACCCTGTTCCAGGGCAGCCCAGATGCCATCAGCGTATCGAACATTCGCGACGGCAAATTTCTTGAAATCAACCCCGGCTTCACACACACCTTCGGCTGGCAAGCCAGCGAGATCGTCGAGCGAGACATCTCACATATCCGCTTCTGGCAGGATGAACAGCAGCGCGAAGTCCTTTATCAGCAGCTCACGCGCGACCAGTCACTGGATAACGTCGAAGCGCAGTTCTTCACCCGCGAGGGCAAGGCCCTGACCTGCGTGGTATCCAGCCGCTTCATTCGTATCGAGCGGCGACTCTGCATTATCACTACCTTCCGTGATATCACCACCCGGCAGATGGCTGAGGCCGCACTGAGAGCCAGTGAAGAGAAGTTCGCCAAGGCGTTTCACTCCAGCCCCGATGCCATCACCATCACCGAACTCAGTAGCGGTCGTTTCATCGAAGTCAATGAAGGCTTTCATCGCCTGACCGGCTACCATCCGCACGAAGTCATCGGCCGTACCTCCATGGAACTGGCCATATGGCCTGGCGAACAGCGTCGAAAGATTCTCGAAGCGCTTGAACGAGACGGGCGCGTGTGCAATCAGGAGATCCTGGCCCAAGACCGTCATGGCCAGCTGAAGCACACCGAGGTGTCGGTAGAAATCATCAAGCTCAATGGCACCGACTGCATCCTGCTGACCGCGCGTGACATAAGCCAGCTCAAGGCCGCCCACGCACAGATCCAGCACCTGGCCTACCATGACCCACTGACCAACCTGCCCAACCGCACCCTGCTCATGAACCGCCTGGTGCAACAGATCGCCCTGCACAAGCGCCACAATCTGCGCGCCGCATTGCTGTTCATGGACCTTGATCACTTCAAACACATCAACGACTCGCTCGGCCATCCGGTCGGCGATGCAGTCTTGAGGATGGTTACCTCACGTCTTCAAGCCAACGTTCGCCAGGAAGATACCGTTGCCCGTCTGGGCGGTGACGAATTCGTGATTCTGCTGACCGGCCTTAGCGGCAAGCGTGCCGACATCATCCGCCACGTGCGCGAAGTCGCCGAGAAGCTACGAAAATTGCTGGCTGAGCCCATGGTCTGCGACGGTAACCGACTGCAGGTCACGCCCAGCATCGGCATCGCCCTGATTCCCGATCACGGCGATACGCCAGCTGATCTGCTGAAACGAGCCGATATCGCGCTATACCGGGCCAAGGATGCCGGTCGCAACGCCATCCAGTTATTCCAGAACACCATGCAGGAAGCTGCCAGCGCCCGCTTGCAACTGGAAAGCGAACTGCGCCTGGCACTGCTACACAACGAGTTCGAGCTTTTCCTGCAGCCGCAGGTCGATGCGCGCACAGGCACCATCATCGGTGCTGAAGCGCTGCTGCGCTGGCAGCACCCGACTCATGGCCTGCGCACACCCGCGCACTTCATCGATGTGCTGGAAGACAGCGGCCTGATCACTGAGGCCGGCACTTGGGTCATCAATCAAGTCTGCCAGATGGCAGCCTCGCTGCTGACGAGTGGGCTGGTGGATGCCGATGCG
Source organism: Stutzerimonas stutzeri (assembly GCA_002345575.1). GTDB lineage: Bacteria > Pseudomonadota > Gammaproteobacteria > Pseudomonadales > Pseudomonadaceae > Stutzerimonas > Stutzerimonas stutzeri_S. The sequence continues at coordinate 149,643 of DDVX01000019.1, read as the reverse complement.
TTCAGCCTGAGTATCAACATCAGCCCGCACCAGTTCCGCGAGAATGACTTTGTAGAATGCATTCTCGCAGCGCTCAAGGAATCCGACCTGCCGGTAGGGATGATCAGTTTGGAAATCACCGAAGGTGTAGTCATCGAAAATCTGGACGACACCCTCGTCAAGATGCATCGCCTGCGCAAACACGGGGTCAGGTTTGCCATGGATGATTTTGGCACCGGCTATTCCTCCCTGACCTACCTCAAGCGTTTGCCGGTGGACCTGCTCAAGATCGACCAATCCTTCGTGCACGATGCGCTGAATGGCGGCAATGACGCCGAGATCATCCGCGCCATCGTGAGCATGGCCAAAAGCCTTGGGCTGGAAGTGATTGCCGAAGGCGTCGAGCAGCAGGGACAACTGGATTTGCTGCAAAAGCAGGACTGCCATTTGTATCAGGGCTATCTTTTCAGCAAGCCGCTACCGTTTTCGCAGTTCAAAGAGCTGTTACGCAGGTGATGAGGACCAGCGTGGCGCCCCTAGCCTCACAACAGATCGCGTGAGGATTATTCGCCGGAGGATCAACATGCAAAAAGTCATGCTCATCACTGGCGCCAGCCGCGGCATAGGCGCCGCCACTGCCCGCCTAGCCGCTGCACAGGGCTACGCGCTGTGCCTCAACTATCGGCATCGCCAGGACGCCATGCAGAGCCTGTTGGACGAACTCCATGCCACGGGTGCCAAGGCTATAGCGGTAGCGGCTGACGTGGCGGACGAAGCACAGGTTGCTCAGCTCTTCGCCACTCTGGATGCGGAATTCGGCAGACTCGACGCGCTGGTCAACAACGCCGGCATGCTGGAACAACAGATGCGCCTGGATGAAATGGATGCCGCACGGCTGACACGCGTCTTCGCCGTCAATGTCACCGGCAGCTTTCTCTGCGCCCGCGAGGCGGTAAAACGCATGTCCACCCGCTATGGCGGCCAGGGTGGCGCGATCGTCAACGTGTCGTCCATCGCCGCCAAGCTTGGCGCGCCTAGTGAATACATCGACTACGCCGCAGCCAAAGGTGCCATCGATAGCATGACGCTGGGCCTGGCCAAGGAAGTTGCCACCGAAGGCATTCGCGTCAACGCCGTGCGACCGGGCGTGATCGATACCGAGATCCACGCAAGCGGCGGTGAACCGGGGCGGGTCGAGCGCGTCAAGGCAAGCGTACCCATGGGGCGCGGCGGCAGCGCTGAAGAAGTGGCCGAAGCGATTATGTGGTTAGCCAGCGACAAAGCCAGTTATGCCAGCGGCGCGTTGCTGGATATCAGCGGTGGTCGCTAGGTAACGCCCTGCTCCATATCCTTAGGGCAAGGCCCCACAGGACTCTCCTCCAGCCCAACAGCCAGTAGCCTGGATTAGCCGAAGGCGTAATCCGTCGATAAGGAGTTACGACACGGACGTGACAATTGTGCGGTCGGCGGTGGAAGCGCCTTCGTCGATTCCACCCTACAAAGTCATACCAGCAGGGCTCACATCCAGTCCAAGCAGGCGATCAATTCGTTCGCAATCACTCTCGCGACGCAACTGATCGAATAGCACAACGGCCTGCGGATAATTGCGCGTCAGCAAGGAAACCCACTGCTTCAGCCGTCCAGGGGCATAACGTGGTGACATCTTGCGCCGCGCCTGCTGCCAGAAGTCGAGCAGCAAAGGCTGAAGACAGGCCCAACTCATGGGCTCGATTTCCTGACCATTCCTGGCAGCGCTGATCTGCCTCGCCAGGTCAGGCCGGCTGACCAGCCCGCGGCCCAGCATGACATCTTCCACACCGCTCACTTCCCGGCAGCGCCGCCAGTCATCCACCGACCAGATATCACCGTTGGCAAACACCGGCACCGCAACTACATCCTGCACCTTCGCCACCCATTCCCAGTGCGCCGGCGGCTTGTAGCCATCAGCTTTGGTGCGTGCATGCACTACCAACTGATCTGCGCCACCCTCTGCCAGAGCGCGCGCGCAATCCAGCGCACCGTCTGGGCTGTTGAAACCCAGGCGCATCTTGGCCGTAACAGGAATATCCGCCGGCACTGCCCGGCGCATTTCGCGCAGGATTGCATGGAGCAATTCCGGCTCATTGAGCAACACGGCACCGCCACGGGATTTGTTCACCGTTTTGGCCGGGCAGCCGAAATTGAGGTCGATGGCCGGTGCACCAAGGCTGCATGCGCGCGCTGCGTTATCGGCAAGACAGAGCGGATCGGAACCTAACAACTGCACGCGTACCGGTGTACCGGCGCGCGTGCGGGCACAGTTATCAAGTTCCGACGCCAACTTGCGAAAGCTGGCCCTCGGCAGCAGCCGATCCGATACACGAATGAATTCGGTGACGCACCAGTCCACACCGCCGACGCGGGTCAGTACGTCGCGCAGGATGTCATCAACCAGGCCCTCCATGGGCGCCAGGGCAATCTGCATGGTCACAATGCTCGCCAAAAAGAGCGGCATTGTACGAGGTATGCATGAACGGTTGAATCAATCGGCGCCGCTCAGCAGTCAGTCGTCACCTAGTGTCGGGCGCCGCCGATGCTCCATGTTCGTTTCATTACCGCCATGGCCAGGCTCGGTGCCGGGCTCAACTCTCACATCCCGACGATCTTTTCGATCCTGTACCTGGGTACGCTCGTTATCTCTCGACTCCGGCGGATAGCCTATGCCGTCGCCCATCCCCATCGAGCCATTCCCAGCCGCGCGATCCACCGGCGCCGACACCGGACCCAATGCCTGAATGCCAGTGGCGATAAGCATCACCGTGCATCCCAGGGCACTAACGAAAAAGCGTCGCATAAGCCAACCTCCTGATCATTTCCACTAACCGGTTAGGCACGAAAAAGACCAGCAAGTGCTGCGAAGCGCCATTCCCCGTGACCGAAGGCGTCAGGTGCAAGCACCAAAGGCGGGAATAACCAGCCAAGCGATTGATGAATAAATGCTTTTTGAACATAAATCGTGACAACGGCCAGCAAAGCTGTAGAATGCGCCGCACAGACGCGGGATGGAGCAG
>DDVX01000019.1:0-146590 GCA_002345575.1 Stutzerimonas stutzeri | reverse complement strand
CCGGCTCCCGCAACCAAATACAAAAGGCCACTCGGAAGAGCGGCTTTTTGCGTTTCAGCTCTCCAGAAACTTCTCGCCATTTATTTGCATGCTGCGCTTAACCATCTGAAAAGAAAAAGCTTTTCCGCGAAAGCAACTTGACAGATGCCCGGCAAACTGTAGAATGCGCCCCACAGACGCGGGATGGAGCAGNNCCGGCTCCCGCAACCAAATACGAAAGGCCACTCAGAAATGAGTGGCCTTTTTTATTTCTTGTGCCCCGACAGGTTTAACGCACCTTGCGAAGCCTTCTCACGGGCATGGCCCGCTCCCACTGGACGTAGTCTAGATCAGCCGAAGGCGTGATCAGAGTTTCGCAATCTACGCGAAGACATCCTTTCGCCACGCCGAATCTCTGCACAGAGGCATTCAAGGCTATGACCTCTTCCCTTAAAGTCCCGCCAGACGCGCCAATGAAAGCGGCATCCGCGTATTCGCAGATCCGCCTCTTATACAAAGCGAACATCTACACCTCTTGTGGGCAAAACCGGATACAGCAACTACCGCAGCACTAAGCCCTTGAAACTTGATCTACAGATTCATTTCATATATTTTTGAGTCTACAGATAAAACCTAAGGTGCTAATCCATGGCAACGGCCGTTCAAGCCCTCAGCTTTTCCAAAGAGCACTGTGTTGCCGGCCTTCGCGCGGCACTCAACATCTTGGACAAGTGGAACGCCTCTTCCGATCAGGCCTGCCGCATCCTGCGTATCTCGCGCAGCACCTATACCCGCGCCAGGCAACGTGAAGCTCAGTGGTCCGTCGGGCTGGACTCTGATCAATTGCAGCGCATCAGCATGGTGCTGAATATCCACGCAGCGCTTCGTCTTGTTTTCGACAACCCGGAAAATGTCTACGGTTTCCCTTCGATGGAAAACCGCAACGAGTTCTTCAACGGGCGTACGCCACTGGAAATCATGGCTCAGGGCGACATGATTTCCCTGTACGAGACCTTCAGGCGAATAGACGCCTTGAGAGCCGCTCAGTGGTGATGCTGGATGACTTCGAAGTTTGCAGAGGCGAGAACCTGCAGGCTTACCGCCTGGTTAACTCCAAGTTCCCGCCCATTGCTCTGTTCGATGATGTGGCGGATGCCGAAGACTTCGAAGCGATATACCAGCTTCAAGCATTGACCAACCCAAGGCTGCAAAACGAAATCGGTCGGCTAGAGCTGATTGCTCGCGAGGAGATTCCTTTCGGCATTCCTGGCTGCTCGTATTCCATCGCCCCCTTTACCCACATAAACCCCGAAGGCTCACGCTTCAGCGATGGCAGTTTCGGCGTGCTCTATCTGGCCGACAGAATGGACACCGCGATCGCCGAGGTGCGCCACCATCAGGGGCTCTATTGGGCAAATGTGCAGGGACTCAATTACGAGCGATTTACCTTCAGGGGCCTGAGCTGCAGCTTCAACGATACGGGGATGAAAGACGCCACGGCGATACCGCTGACAGATCCGATATACGCACCTGACGACTACAGCCACGCTCGCTACTTGGGTCATGAAACAAAACGGAAGGGATGCCAGGGTTTGCGTTACAACTCAGTCCGCTCGCCGGGCAATATCTGCTGGGCTTTGATGACCCCAAGGCTGGTGAAATCAATCATTCAGACCGCCCATTACGAGATGATCTGGAGAGGCCAGATTATCAGCGTGGGCCAGCTTACGAAGCTGACCCCGTAATGCTCAACTAAATGACTTGTAGGCCTGATCGACCTGCTTCGACTGGTTAAGCCGTGTCAGCTCGCCGGCCAGCCGCTCGCGTTCAGCTCGGCCGGATTGTTGCAGCTCATCGTACAAAGCCTTCAGTGCGTCGATCTGCTCACGCAGCTCGCTATCGAAGGCGTCTTCGTCACGCAAGGCTGCCACCAGTATTCGGCACTGTGCGTCCAGCTCGCCGATCGCCTCCCAATTCTGCTGGGCCAACGTTTCTTGCAAAGAAGCTCTTAGAGCAGCGATTGACTGGGTAATGGTCTGTTGCATCGGAATTTCCTGGATCGGCGGCAAGCGTGCCAAACGGTAACGTGCTGAATGTAATCAAAGCGGCAGAACAGGGAATAACATCAGCAGATCCACCGAGCCAACATCAAGCGTGCTGCGCGATGCCGTCCCAACCGGATTTAACCTCAAGCAACAGCCCCGCCACTTCCGCTAGCGGCGCCGGGTCGTTTTTGCGATTGGCTTCGGTCAGTCGCATGATCATGTACTCATAAAGCCGATCGAGATTCTGCGCAATCTCGCCGCCTACCTCATGATCCAGCGCTTCACGTAAACCGCCGATAATCGCGATAGCTTTACCTATCAGTTCGCCCTTCTCAGCAATCCGACCGAACTCGATCGCGCCCTTGGCTTGATAGATACGGTCCAGACCGCCCTGCATCAGCATTTGAATCAGTCGATGCGGGCTTGCCTCGGTGACCTGAGCCTGCACGCCGACTTGCTGATACTGCTTCATGGCCAACATAGCGTTCATGGGTAACTCCGAGCTGTTTAACGATACTGAAACAGGTATCGGCAGAATGAGGAGTACCTTTAATCAAAATACTCAAGCGACGAGATCAAAGCAGAGTATCGCGACTACCGAGCCTGTAGGAGGGCCTTGGCCGCGGTTGGGAGTTTTTCGCGGCCGAATCCCCTCATATATGATGCTTACTTTTTCTGGGTCACGAAGCCCGGCATGCTGTCGAACAGCTGCGTCAGGCTGTCGCTGGTACTCATCAACTGCGCAACCAGGCTATCCATGGCGTTGTACTGTTTATACAAACGCTCCTCCACCGCCTTCATCCGCGTGGAGAGATCTTCTTTCTGCTTGTCGACCTTATCGATGGTCGCCTGCAACGAATCGGTTCTGGACTCAAGAATGCCGCCACCATCGGTATAAGGTTTCAGCTTGTCACCCAAACGGCTGGCCAACCCGCTATCGCCTGTGAAGTAGGCCGCCACTCCTTCGAAGTCCGTGCTGACCGCTTTTTTCACCTTGTCGCTGTCCATCTCCAGCGTGCCGTCTTTCTTCGTGGTGATCCCCATATCCGCCAGCGCACGAAGAGCACCTTCGCCCTGCGGGGAGACCAGCTCGGAGCGAATGGAGTTGACCAAGGTGCGAACCGAAGCGTCCCCAACCAACGCCCCTACTACCGGCTTCGACGTGTCATTGACTGGCGTGACATTCGTCTCGGTGTTGATGAAAGTCATCAGCGTATTGTAAGCATCTACGAATTTCTTGACATTGGCCTCTACTCCGGCCTCATCCTTAGCGACGTTCAGGGTGCTGGTTCCGATCTCTTTGAGGTCGAAGCTCAAGCCTTCCACCACATCATCGATGTTGTTGCTGTCACGGGTGACCGCCAAACCATCGACGGTCAGCTTAGCGCTCTGCGCAGTCGCCAGCGTCTGGCCACCTTTTTCGTAAGCCGCCAGCTTAGCGGTGTAATCAGGGTCACCCTCACTGGGTTTGGTAGCCGGGCCGCTATAGGCCAACTCGTTCAACGAAACACCGTCTTCCACGATGCCAGTCTCATCGACGGCAACGGTAATATCGTTGCCCTCACCCGCCTTGCTGCTACTGAGCACCAAGCGCGAACCATGGTCATCGGTGATGATGGTCGCGCTCAGCCCTTCACTCTTGCCAGCCTCGTTGATCGCATCACGGATGCCATCCAGAGTGTTGTTGGTCGAGTCGATGGTGATACCTGCCAACGCAGTATCACCAATCTTGATATTAAGGGTGCCGGTATTGAGCTTGGCCTTGCCGTCAATCGCTGCCAGCGCCACCTTGCTGCTGCTGGCCAATTGCTGGACTTCAACCTTGTAGCTGCCGGCCTGCGCGCTCTGGCTGACACTGGCCGTCATCACCTTGGTGTCGGATGAAGTCGCCGTGCGGGCCAGAAATGACGAAGGGCTGTTCAGCGTACTCAGCGCGGACTGGAAATTGCTGATCGCGCTCTTCAGCTGGCCAAGAGAGGTCAACTGCGTGGTGGTTTTCTTTTCCAGGTTTGCGAGCTGGCTTTCCTTCGGCGCCCGCTCGGCATTGGTGATGGCCTCGACCATCGCCTTGATATCCATTCCGGAACCGATACCTGAGATCCCCGCCATATGTCACCTCGTCAATAAACCATCGGGATATTCAGCCTGTCGGCAAACATCCAAGAATCGTGCCCTCAGGCCTCGGCCTTGAACAACAGGCTACGCATGTTTTCCAGCTGCTCTGACAGCCGCAACAACTCCTCAGAAGGAATCTGGCGGATCACTAGCCCGGTATCGCCATCCATGACCTTGACCACGAACTGGCCGCTCGAATCGTCCACGCTGAAATCCAAGTTACGCTGCGCTTCCTTGACGAAGGACTTAAGCTGATCGACCGCCGTATTTACATCCTGTGCGGAGGCCCCAACCTTATCCAGCCGCAACCCAGCTTCGCCACCCCGCTGCGTATCCGTAGCCGTCTGAATCGAGCCCGCCGAATAATCCAGCTTCGTATTACCCAGCGAAGCTGGATTGGCCGTGAGATTTACCGTTTGCATAATCATTACCTCACAACGCGAAAAGGAGGAAGGGGCTCAACCCCTTCCTCCCCAATTGCCGACTGGCGTTTGCCCCTTACTGAAGTAGGGACAGCACAGCCTGCGGCAGCTGCTTGGCCTGAGCCAGAATTGCAGTACCAGCCTGCTGCAGTACCTGGTTCTTCGACAGGTTGGCGGTTTCTGCTGCGTAGTCGGTGTCCATGATCCGGCTACGAGCAGCCGAGGCATTTTCAGAGATGTTCTGCAGGTTGTTGATGGTGTTGTCGAAGCGGTTCTGAACCGCACCGAGGTCGGCGCGCTGGGCATCGATTGCAGCCAAGGCGCTATCGACAACAGCCAGAGCCTGCTGGGCACCAGCGGCGGTGGAAATATCCACATTACCAATATTTGAAAGTTCGGATTTTCCAGCCGAGAACAGCTCTGTAGCAGTGCCAGTCACTGCATAGGACGTAGGTGAGTTGACCTGAACGTATCCCACAACAGTACCACCAGCCTGAGCAAGACTAGAAGCGGTATCGGCAAAGGTTCCATCCGAGTTCTGTACGTTGACTTTGATTTCCCCAGCTCCGGCATTAGCACCGGCCTGATTGGTTACTGCACCAAACCCAACGTTCTCCCCGGTGCTGGAGGTGATGGTCAGTACACCGTCTTTATCCAGGTTTGCCGTCACACCCAGCTTCGAGGCATTCGAGTTGATCTGATCAGCCAGATCGGCAGTCGAGGTAACCCCGACTAGGGAAACCGTCTCATCGCCTACTGTCAGATCGAAATTCAAAGCAGTCGAGGCGCCAAGATCCACCTCGGCCTTGAACACGGTGCGAGCAGCTGCCGTCATGCCAGGGATGGCCCCATCGAACTTGGCCGCAATGCTCTTGGCGCTGTCTGTTGTCGCGATAGTAATCGCTTTCTCTTGACCACCGCCCACCACATTAAGTGCAGCACTTGTAAAGACTGCCGCGGGAACAGCGGGAACAGCAGTTCCTGATCCACCGGTAGTAGCAGCAGTAGCGGTCGCAGTCGAAAGCGATGCCGTCCTTGTGCTATCACTGCTATTCATTTGGAAAGCACCAATCTTGTTGGAAGCAGCGCTCTTCAAGCTGACGTCGATGGTTTCGTAGGCATTGGAACCCACTTGGAAGCTGGAGGTACCGAACGAGCCATCCAGCAGTTTGCGACCACCAAAGGTGGTGGTTTCGGCGATACGGGTCAACTCAGCCTGCTGAGCAGACACTTCCTTCTGCAGAGCAGCGCGATCCGCATCGCTGTTGGAGCCGTTGGCCGACTGGATTGCCAGGTCGCGAATACGCTGCAGGATGTTGGTGGACTGCTGCAGAGCACCTTCAGCAGTTTGCGACAGCGAAATACCGTCGTTGGCGTTACGGGTCGCCACGTTGAGGCCGCTGATCTGGTTGGTGAGACGGTTGGATATCTGCAAACCGGCGGCATCGTCTTTCGCGCTGTTGATGCGGCTGCCAGTGGACAGGCGCTGCATGGAGGTGTTCAGGGCGTTGGATGTGCTGTTGATGTTGCGCTGGGTATTCAGCGACGGGATGTTTGTATTGACTGTAAGAGCCATGATGAGCCTCCAAGGGCGCTGGTTACTTTGGTTTGCCTGAGCGATGCGACTTTGGGCCGGCTTTGCCCAGGCACCCATCGAGTTCGCATTCGATTAGCTTATCGGCGCCGTTTCGGTGAGCTTTAGGGGCAAATGAAAATAATGTGCACGCCCCGCCAACACCCTGTACGACACCGGCGAGCCCCAACCCAGCGAGCCCGCCTGCAAAGGTTTTCGGACGCCCAAACGCAAACTTTAGCCCTGCCACTTTTTTCTAGGAGAAGCCTTAGCCTCGACTGGGAGCCGCACTTTCGCGACCAACGCCCCTCCCATACATGAGCCAACGTCAGGCAAAACAGATGGGAATTGTAAGAGTCATTGCGTGAAACCGTGCGGCATACCTTGCCTTGCGCCCCCCCCTAACCTCCGGCATGGTACGTCTCATTTTCCTCGCCCCAGGAATCCCAGATGGCTCAGCGGAACGACAAACAGATACAACGAACCATTCAGACACTTATAGAAGCCGAGCAAACAGATAATCTGGATGCGCAGATACAGGGCTACCTGAAACTGACTCGACTCATGCGCGAGCCAGCGATTGCCCATGCACGCGCAGCCTGCCTATTGCAACGGCAGGGCCGAGAACAGGAAGCCATGCAACACAGCCTACGCGCTCTAGCGCTTCCTCAGAGTAATGAAGTGGATGCGCTCCTCTTCCCCCTCATGGCGCAGCGAACGGACATACTTCAAAACGAACTGGGAAGAATCCGCGCTTGGCACTTACAACACCCCAACCAACATCGCCGTCAGTTACTGACGCAGGCACTGCTTCGGCACGAATATTTCATTGAGGCGGAAGGACTGATCACTGCTGCGCTTGGATCTGATGCCCAAGGAGCAGTGCAAGACGGGTTATTGCTGAATCTCGCGTATATTTATTACTGTCAGAACCGCTTTCACGAAAGCCTCGCCTGCTGCCAAATTGTGCTGGAAAGCCTTCCAGATTCACGCGACGGACATTATGCAATGGCCCAAAGCTACAACAAACTAGGCCAGTACAGCCACGCCATCGCGCATTACTATAAAGTACTGCAGAACAACCCTGAAGATATAGACACACACCATAGCCTTGCGCACCTGATGCTGAAAACCGGAAATTTCCAGAAGGGCTGGGAGCACTGGGAATGGCGCTGGGCAAAGTCCATCGAGAACCAAATTCAGAACTTCAATATTCCAGAATGGAACGGCGAGCCACTCGGAGGAAAAAGACTGCTTGTCTGGACCGAGCAAGGCATCGGCGATCAGATCATGTTTGCCAGCATACTTCCGGACCTCTGCAAATTGACCCCCCACATTGCTTGGGAATGTGACGCGCGACTAGTGCCGTTATTTAGCCGAAGCTGGCCAAACGTAAACTTCATCGCACAGCCTATTTCAGAAACAGGAAAGCCAGTGGTAAAGCTATGGCCAACATCCGACTATCATATCCCGGCAGGCAGCCTGTGCAAGATATTGCGCAATGATGCCAGCAAATTCCCTAGGCAAGAATATTTCCTGCAAGCCTCTGCCCCCGAGGTAGCTAGAATAAGAAATACCTATAAAGACCTCTTTCCAGGAAAGCTGCTCGTAGGAATTTCATGGCGTGGCGGCACCGGCGCGGGAACCAATAAATATGCGCGCAGCCTAAGCCCCTCCGAAATGCAACCACTAAAAGTACTTAAAAATGTTCAGTTTATTGATCTGCAATATGGGGATACTCAGGAAGACAGAGCCATCATGGAATCTCTCGGCCTGAGTATTTATCACGACTTAGATATAAACCCTCTTCTGAACATCGATCGACAAGCAGCGCAGATCTCCGCACTTGACTTGACACTTACTACAGACAACACAACAGTACATTTGGCAGGGGCATTGGGTGCACCCACACACCTACTTTTGCCTACCGATCCCGACTGGCGCTGGGGGCTTGATCGGGAGTCTAGCTATTGGTACACATCTTTAAAAATTATCCGAAACACCAACCCAAGCAACTGGAAAATGGCTATCAAAACTGCAACCGATGAGATATCCGCTTACGCCAACACGAATTTACCAAACACGGTCTAAGCTAAAACACCAAATAAATTATTATCCAGATAATAGAGTAAGCTCATGAAATGCTGTGTCATCATTCCAGTCGGGCCAGGACATCAAGAACTGGCCAAACGAGCCAGCTCTTCTGTGGAGCAGGCCATTGAATACAGCAAAGGCGCATTCGATGAAATCGAAATTATCGAACTAGATGACAGTGAAGGCAAGCTTGGCCGCTCACATGCCCGCAATCTAGCTATCCGCCAAGCGGAATTAAAGGAAGCCGACTGGCTATTCTTTCTTGACGCTGACGACTTTATGGTGCCTACAGCATTTTCGATAGTTGCTGAAATGCTTGATGATTTCGACGCTATCTGGGGTGAGATATACACGGCGGACATCACAACCTTGCAAGCCTACCGCCGCGACAACCAAATCTCACCAATAACACAATTAGAGCAAATATTAATTAATGACCCGTATCTAACTTTGCAAATGGGGCATTTTGTACGGCACAACTTAGCCAAGCAGTTTCCATTTAACGTCGAAATGGACTGCGGAGAGGACTTCGATTATTACTTGCGGCTTTGGAAGGAGAAACGCTGCATTAAAATTGAACACCCTCTTTTCCTAAACGTGCGCGGGCAGCATTCTAGCGGACCGCGCTCAGCAAGCGGGCGCGACTGGCGAATAGCCGTGAACAAAATTTTTCAGCTTTTCTGTCAAGAAAACGAGGTAATTGCTCGCGTCCCCTACGGAAACCAAGAAGTAAAATTCCGCCTTAGCAACACACTCGATACAATTCAAAACCATCTCGCTCGAGATTGCTTTTTTGAAATCAGAGAACTCAATGAATGTTTGCTGAGCCTACCGCAAAAATCCAGAATCCTAGATATCGGCAGCAATATTGGAAATCATGCATTATTTTTCACATGTATAGGCGATGCGTCTGAAGTCCATTGTTTTGAACCCATTCCATCCACCGCAGACCAGCTAGAGCTAAATTTTCAGATCAACAAGATTCCATCTGACCGCTATAAAATCTACCGAATAGGTCTCGGCTCAAAGTTAGGAAAAGCCAAACCGGGTATAATAGACAACTCCAACCTAGGAGCCACTAGCTTGACCAGCGATTCAACTGGAAAAGTCAAAATAAGCTCACTTGACCATCTTTATCCGACGAAGGTATTTGACTTCATAAAAATAGATGTAGAAGGCATGGAGCTTGATGTACTCAAAGGAGGCTCCAAACTTATAGAACGCTGCCAGCCAGTAATTTTAATTGAAATAGCAAATTCCAATAAAAGCGCCTTCTTCGCTTGGGTCTCTAAAAACAACTATCGCACCCACCGAGCTTTCGAACTTGTTCACGCCTCAAACTACCTTATAACACCTAAAAAACAACGCGAGGATTTCTACAAGAACGGTTTAGCCGGTACAATAAATTGGACGCCAAAAATTACTCTCGCCCCCGGCCAGCCAGAACCCGGATGGTCAATTATTGAGTTTATTGAAAACTATGAAAACAAAAGGGAAATTATCGAACTCAACCTATCAGGTGAAAATTATTTTGCCAGCAACATCCGAAACCAAAACACCCAAAAATCACTAAAAAACCTGAAAGAGCTATCAGATAATTACTCCGGAGACATTATCTTTCTTAATGAAATCCTCGGATTGCTAACCGATGAAAAACTCAAGCAACTATTAAGCACCCTTGCAGGCTTGGCACTAGAGATAATACTACTTGACATCATGGATGCACGTTGGGAAAGATCATTTAATTCACAAAAAAAATATCGAGATACAGAGCAGTATCTGCAGTACGCAGGAGCACTAGGATACAGCCTTATACATTACCAAAAACTACCTCACAAATCAGCTTTCGGCATACACGAGCAACTTGACAACCAGATCACACTACTTCACCTGAAGAAAAACACGAACGTCACAGGCTTGCCTCTCATATAAAAACTTAATCATGTCTCTACGCTTATAGATGAATCATCCCGTTCATTCCAACCCCGCCAACCGCTCCAAAAACGCCTCTTCATCCAGCACAGTCAGCCCCAGCTCATTGGCCTTGGTCAGTTTCGAGCCGGCGCCCGGCCCCGCAACCACGCAGCTGGTTTTGGCTGATACGGAACCCGCAACCTTGGCGCCGAGGGCTTCGAGGCGGGCTTTGCCTTCGTCGCGGCTCATGGTTTCGAGGGTGCCGGTCAGGACCCAGGTTTGGCCGGCGAGTGGCAGGCCTGCGGCTTGCTTGCGTTCGCTCTGCCAGTGCATGCCGAATTCGCGCAGTTGCGCTTCGATCAGGCGGGCGCGGGTGGCGTTTTCGGGGTTATTGAAATAGTCGCGCAGGGAACGGGCGGCTTTTTCGGTAAGGCGCTCGACCTGACGCAGGTCGAGCCAGTCGGCGGCGATGATGGCTTCCAGGCTGCCGAAGCGATCCGCCAGGCGTTTTGCGCCGGTGCTGGCGATAAAGGGGATGTTCAATTTGTCGATCAAGCCGGCCAGGGTGGCGCAGGCAGCGAATTCGGGATGCAGCTCGCCCTCCTCCTGCAGCTCGACGCCACGTTCGCGCAGTTGGGCGATGACCGTGCGGTTGTGCTCGTCTTCGAAGAAGCTGTGGATTTCATGGGCGACTTCAAGGCCCACTTCTGGCAGGTAGACGAGCACATCCGGTAGTGCGCGACCAATGCGCTCCAGAGAGCCCAGTGCGCGTGCCAGCAACTTGGCGGTTTCCTCACCGACATCGGGAATGCCCAGCGCATAGACGAAACGCGCCAGCGTTGGCTTACGGCTGGCGTCGATGGCGTTGAGCAGGTTGCGGGTGGACACCTCGGCAAAGCCTTCCAGCTCGATGACCTGCTCATGGGTCAGGCAGTAGAGGTCCGCCGGGGAATTGACCAGCCCCCTGTCCACCAGCTGCTCGACAATCTTGTCGCCCAGGCCATCGATCTCCATGGCGCGGCGCGATACGAAGTGGATGATTGCCTGCTTGAGTTGCGCCTGGCAGGCCAGGCGACCGACGCAGCGATAGATCGACCCTTCGCTGACCGACTCGCGGCCCTTGCTGCGCTTGATCAGTTGGGTGCGCTCGACTGCAGAACCGCACACCGGGCACTGCTCGGGCACCTGTACGGCACGGGCATCGGCGGGGCGGCGTTCGGGGATGAGGCCGAGGATCTGCGGGATCACGTCGCCGGCGCGGCGCACGATTACGGTGTCGCCGATCATCACGCCCAGGCGCGCGACTTCATCCATGTTGTGCAGGGTTGCGTTGGAGACAGTAACGCCCGCCACCTGCACCGGTTTGAGCCGCGCCACGGGGGTGATAGCGCCGGTGCGGCCAACCTGGAACTCCACATCCAGCAGTTCGGTGATTTCTTCACGCGCCGGAAACTTGTGAGCGATGGCCCAGCGCGGTTCGCGGGCGCGAAAACCCAGTTCGCGCTGCTGTTCCACGGAATTGACCTTGAACACCACGCCGTCGATTTCATAGGGCAGCGCATCGCGTTTTGCACCGATGGCATCGTAGTAGGCGCGGCATTCAGCAACACCCTTGGCCAGCTTCAGCTCGCGGCTGATGGGCAAGCCCCAGCCTTTTAGCGCGTTGAGAATGCCGATATGGGTACCCGGCAATTCGCCGTCGCTACGGCCCACGCCATAGGCGCACAGCTCCAGCGGACGGCTGGCGGTGATCTTCGAATCCAACTGGCGCAGGCTGCCTGCTGCGGCGTTGCGTGGGTTGGCGAAGGGCTTGGCGCCGCTTTCCAGCTGCCGTGCATTGAGCGCCTCAAAGCCGGCCTTCGGCATGTAGATTTCGCCACGCACTTCAAGCACTGCCGGCCAGCCGGCCCCGTGCAGCTTGAGCGGGATATTGCGCACGGTGCGCACGTTGGCGCTGATGTCCTCACCAGTGCTGCCATCGCCACGGGTGGCGCCACGCACCAGATGGCCGTTTTCGTAAAGCAGGCTCACCGCCAGGCCATCGAGTTTGGGCTCGCAGCTGTAGTCAACTTCCGCGCCATCGCCGAACAGATCATCCGCTGGCAGATCCAGCCCTTCACGCACTCGGCGGTCAAAGTCGAGCAGGTGCTGTTCCTCGAAGGCATTGCCGAGACTGAGCATCGGAATTTCATGGCGCACCTGACCGAACGCCGCCAGCGCCTCGCCGCCGACACGCTGGGTGGGCGATTCGGGTGTCACCAACTCGGGATGCTCGGCTTCCAGCGCTCTCAGTTCATTGAACAGGCGGTCGTATTCAGCATCGGGAACGCTGGGTTCGTCGAGGACGTAGTAGCGGTAGTTGTGGGCGTCGATTTCGCTGCGCAGTTCAGCGATGCGCTCGGC
The DNA here is from genome assembly GCA_002345575.1 of Stutzerimonas stutzeri. Classification (GTDB taxonomy): domain Bacteria; phylum Pseudomonadota; class Gammaproteobacteria; order Pseudomonadales; family Pseudomonadaceae; genus Stutzerimonas; species Stutzerimonas stutzeri_S. Next base: position 134,045 of record DDVX01000019.1, on the reverse strand, counting down.
AGCAGTTTGGGCGGAAGGCATATGACGGAGCCGTAGCGAGGTGATGAAGGGTGTGGATTCTAGCCGATTGGAAGGCTGGCTACAGCGTGTGGGCACCTGCACCTGGATTAGCAGCTTCACGGGCATGGCCCGTTCCCACATAGGGGATTAGCCGGTCGCGTCACGTCCCCTCGGCATACCGCCGCGCAACACCGTAGGATACAAGCGAGCCATGCTCGCGAATGATTCCGCGTCAGAGTATGGCTTGTTCGCGGGCGTGGCCCGCCCCTACAGCTCGTTTGTTCGTAGGGTGGATCACGCTTCACCGATCCACCGAGCGGAGTCACGGTGGATGTAAAAAACGACATCCACCCTACAAGGGCCGTGAAGTCTCCAGCGCTCTTATCGGCTTTTAACGCTTGACCGTCATCTTGCGGCGCTCGTATTCGACGATGCGCTGGCGGTAATGCTCGATGGTTTGTGCGGTGAGGACGCTGCGTTGGTCGTCCTTCAGCTCGCCGTTCAACTCGGCAGACAGTTTGCGGGCAGCGGCGACCATCACGTCGAAGGCCTGCTTGGGATGACGCGGGCCTGGCAGGCCGAGGAAGAAGCTCACCGCAGGTGTAGTGAAATGGTCGATGTCGTCCAGATCGAAAGTGCCGGGCTTGACCGCATTGGCCATGGAGAACAGTACTTCGCCGTTGCCGGCCATGCTTTCGTGGCGATGGAAGATGTCCATTTCACCGAAACGCAGACCGCTTTCCAGAATGTTCTGCAGCAATGCCGGGCCTCGGAAGCCGGATGGATCACGGGCGATAACGTTGATGACCAGAACCTCCTCAACCGGCGGCAGCTCTTCAGGCTCCTCGCGCAGCGGCTCGCCATCTTCGTCGGCAACGGGATTGAGCAGCGTCGGCACCGGCTCGTCACCGGGGAAATGCAGGTCGCCCTGCTGGGGTTCGCTGGTGCGGCGATTGCCGTTATCCCGCGCGCTGATCGATGGCAGGTCATCTTCATCCAGCCCAGGCTCGCTGTTGCGATTGATGACACGCGGCGGGCCGAGCAGCTCGTTGTTAGTGTCATCTTCGGGGAAGCTGCTGGCGATATTGCGATCCAGCTTGAATCGCAACTTGCCCTTGCTGCCACGCATCCGCCGCCAGCCATCGAAGAGAATGCCGGCGATGACAATGATGCCGATGACGATCAGCCACTCGCGCAGACCGATATCCATTAATGCGTAAACCCCTGAAATCGATGATAAAGACGCAGATTCACAGCCGCTGAACAGGCCAATCTGCGCATCGTAAAAATTGCGCTCTAAACTAGCACGACGAACGGTAGATGTGCACCGCTGCCGCCTCACTTTTATAGGCCGCCGTTACAACCCCTTTCTGGCAAAAGCCGCACGTTCTCACGCTTCCACAAGCGCCACCGCCTGCTCGACATCGACGGCCACCAACCGCGAACATCCTGGTTCGTGCATGGTCACACCCATCAACTGGTCGGCCATTTCCATCGCGATCTTGTTGTGCGTGATGTAGATGAACTGCACGGTTTGCGACATTTCCTTGACCAGACGTGCGTAGCGACCAACGTTGGCGTCATCCAGCGGCGCATCCACCTCGTCGAGCATGCAGAACGGGGCTGGGTTGAGCTGAAAGATCGCGAATACCAGCGCCAATGCCGTCAGCGCCTTCTCGCCGCCGGACAGCAAATGAATGGTGCTGTTCTTCTTGCCCGGCGGACGCGCCATGATCGCCACCCCGGTATCGAGTAAATCTTCCCCGGTAAGTTCCAGATAAGCACTACCGCCGCCGAAAACCTTGGGGAAGAGCGCTTGCAGGCCGGCATTGATCTGATCGAAGGTCTCCTTGAAGCGATTGCGGGTCTCCTTGTCGATCTTGCGGATGACGTTTTCCAGCGTTTCCAGCGCTTCGCTGAGGTCGGCATCCTGGGCGTCCAAGTAGCGTTTGCGTTCGGACTGCTGCTGATATTCATCAATGGCCGCCAGGTTGATCGGCCCCAGGCGCTGGATACGCCCGTCCAGACGCTCCAGTTCGGCGGCCCATTCCGCCTCGCTTGCGCCATCTGGCAAGGTTGCGAGTACGCCATGCAGATCGAAGCCCTCTTCGTGCAGCTGGTCCTGCAGCGCCTTGCGTCGAACATCCAGCGCCTGCCATTCCATGCGCTGCTGTTCCAGCTGGCCACGCAGCAGGTGAGCCTGCTGTTCCGCCTGGGTCCGTCGTTTTTCCGCATCGCGCAGTTCACGGTCGGCATCTTCAAGCGCCAGTCGGGCCAGCTTGAGCTCATCCTCCACACCCATGCGCCGTTCGAGCAGCTCCTCAAGTTTCATGCGCAGCTCTTCCAGCGGCGCCTCGCCCTCTTCCAGGTTTAGGTTCAGTTGTTCGCGGCGCTCGATGGCGCGTTCGAACTGCTGCTCAAGGCGTTCAAGAGCCTGACGGGTCGAGTCGTGCTGCGCCTTGAGCGAACCGACCCGCACCGCCAGTTGATGGGCCTGATCCTTGTGCTGACGCGCTTCCTGACGCACCCGATCGAGGCCTTCGCGCAGGCCATCGCGACTCGCCAGCAACGTCTCTCGCTGATCGGTGTCCAGCGCCATGGCTTCGAGAGCGTCCTGCAGCTGCAGCCGCGCCTCGGCCAGTTGCTCGGTTTCCAGGGCGCGCTGCTCGGCAAGCTCGGCGAGCTCCTCATCAAGCCGTCCACGGCGCAGATTCAACTGTTCCAGCCGCGCCTGGCTGGCCGATAGCGTCGCCTTGAGTTCAGCTTGCTGACGGGCTTCGTCCTGCTGGCGACGGCGCTGCTGCTCGCGGTTATCTTCTTGTTGGCGCTGTGCATCCCGGAGCTGAGCGAGGCGTTCTTCCAGCAGCTCCAAGCCCGCTTCGCGCTCATCTCGCTCAGCCTGCAGACGCTCCAGCTCCTGCCCGCGCGCCAGCATTCCGGACTCGGCCTCGGCGGCACGTCGCACCCGCAGGAAATGCCGACCGACCCAGTAGCCGTCACGGCTGATCAGGCTTTCGCCATCGACTAGCGCAGCACGACCGGCCAGTGCCTGCTCGAGGGTTTCCACCGGCCGCACCCGGCCCAGCCAAGGTGAAAGGTCAGTGGCGGAATCAACCTTGTCCAGCAAACAGTCGGCAATACGCTCGCCAGGCGATGCGCTAACCAAACGCAGATCGCCGTGCTCGAAGCCGCTTATATCGAGGCCATCAAAGGTGTCCATCAGCACCGCCTGCAGGTCCGCGCTCAGCACGGTTTCCACCGCTAGCTCCCAGCCCGGCTCGACGCGAAGGCCTTCGGCCAGGCGCGGACGCTGGTCAAGCTGTTGTTCGCGCAACCATTCGGACACGCCCTTGCCTGGGTCCATCGCCGCCTGCTGCAAGGCCTCAAGCGAAACGATGCGGCCGTTCAGGCGCTGCAGTTCACCCTGCGCCTGCTGCTGCGCCCGAGTGGCGTCCTGCAGCTGCTCGCGCAGTTGTTCCAGCTGTTGTTCGGTGTGTTCTTGAGCGGCGGCCAGCTCTTCCAGATTCAGCTCGCTGATCGCCAGCTGCTCGCCCACTTCCAGCATCGCGGCATCTTCCGGGGCACTGGCCAGCGAGGCGCGTTCATCCTCCAGACGCCGCTGACGCTCGGCCAGACGTTCCAGGCTCTGTTCGAGCTGCTGGATGCGTGACTGTTGCACCTCGGACGCGCGACGCGGCTCGGCACTCTGCTGATTGAAACGCTCCCACTGCTCCTGCCAGAGCTGCATGGCGGTTTCGGCTTCCTCCAGCTGTGCGGCGGTTTCTTCAGCCGCCGCGCCGGCCAGTTCCTGCTCGGGTTCGAGCATCGCCAGTTCTTCGCCGAGGGTAGCCAGCAGGGTGCGGTCATGGCCCAGGTGGGATTCGGTCTCCAGACGCGCCTGCTCGGCCTCGCGCAGATCGTCCTGCAATTGCCGCAAACGCTGCTGGCCATGCTGGATGCTCTGCTCAACCCGCGCGATATCGCCGCCCACCGAATAGAAACGTCCCTGAACCTGATTGAAGCGCTCGGATAACTCGTGGTGGCCGTCACGCAGGCGCTCGATGCTGGCATCGGCATTGCGCTGCTCGGCCACCAGCGCCTCGAAGGCGACGTCCTGATTGCCGATTACCTGCTCGCGCTGGCCGACCTGTTCGTTCAATGACTGCCAGCGCAGCGCTGACAGCTGCGCTTTGAGCTGACGCTCCTCGGCCTTGTATTGCTGATATTTTTCCGCCGACTGCGCCTGGCGATGCAGACGTTCGAGCTGGCGTTCCAGCTCTTCGCGCAAGTCGGTCAGGCGCTCCAGGTTTTCATGAGTGCGGCGGATGCGGTTCTCGGTTTCGCGACGGCGCTCCTTATATTTGGAGATGCCGGCGGCTTCCTCGATAAAGTTGCGCAGATCCTCGGGCCTGGCTTCGATGAGCTTGGAGATCATGCCCTGCTCGATGATCGAGTAGCTGCGCGGGCCAAGGCCAGTGCCCAGGAAGATGTCGGTGATGTCGCGGCGGCGGCATTTCACACCATTGAGGAAATAGGTGTTCTGCGAATCACGGGTGACGCGGCGGCGGATGGAGATTTCCGCGAAGGCCGCGTATTCGCCGGTCAGCGTGCCGTCGGAGTTGTCGAAGATCAGCTCAATACTGGCCTGGGTAACCGGCTTGCGCGTGTTGGAGCCGTTGAAGATGACGTCGGTCATCGACTCGCCACGAAGGTTCTTCGCTGAACTCTCGCCCATCACCCAACGCACGGCGTCGATGATGTTGGATTTACCGCAGCCGTTCGGCCCGACCACCGCCGACATGTTGCTTGGGAAGCTGACTGTGGTGGGGTCGACGAAGGATTTGAAGCCGGCAAGTTTGATGCTTTTCAGACGCATGCGAAGCCTTATCCGTGGCAGTCAGCGGGAAGATGAACAAGCAGGGTTGCCGTGAACATCGGGATTCCTGGCAGCGTGAAAGCGGCGGAGTTTATCACGCTGACCAAGCCGCTCCGTAGGAGCAGGCCATGCCTGCGAACGAGGGCCAACACCCGGTGCGGAATCTTTCACGGGCATGGCCCGTTCCCACGGAAAGCTGCAGCCCGCGCCTACGAAAGCAGCGGCGCACCCGCCGCCACGGAATCAGCCGCCGGTCATGCTCATGAAGCGCACCACCTGGACCTGCTCGTCGGTACGGAATTCATGCTTTTCCGGTTTGAGCTGCAGCGCTTCGACCAGCGCCTCGCGCAGGCGCTCACTGTCGCCGGGATAACGGCGCATCAGGCCCTTGAGGTCCAATGCGCCTTCATGCCCAAGGCAGAGCACAAGCTTGCCCTCGGCAGTGACGCGCACCCGGTTGCAGCTGCCGCAGAAGTTGTTGCTGTGCGGCGAGATGAAGCCCACCTGGGTTTCGCTGCCCGCTACCTGCCAGTAACGTGACGGGCCGCCGGTGGTGTGGCTGCTGCGCACCAGCTTGTGGCCCACCTCGATACGCTCGCGCACTTCGTCGCTGGAGCAGAAGGTGATTTCGCGCTGGTGGCTGGAAACGCTCCCCAGAGGCATTTCTTCGATAAAGCTGATATCCAGACCGCGTTCAACAGCGAAATTCACCAGATCCAGCACTTCGTCATCGTTGCGGCCTTTCTGGATCACGCTGTTCAGCTTGATCCGACGGAAGCCGACCTTGCGTGCGGCGTCGATGCCTTCAAGCACCTGGTCGAGCTTGTCGCGGCGAGTCAGCTCGGCAAAGCGCTCACGCTTCAAGGAGTCGAGGCTGATGTTCAGTCGCTTGACCCCAGCCGCTTTCAATACCGGCGCCAGCGTCGGCAATTGCGAACCGTTGGTAGTGATCGCCAGGTCTTCCAGCTCTTCACGGGCGCCGAGGCGCGCCAGCAGCTCAGGCAGCCCCTTGCGTACCAACGGCTCGCCACCGGTCACGCGAATACGCTTGACGCCCAGGCCGATAAAGGCGTCGGCGACCGCATACAGCTCCTCAAGAGTCAGAATCTGCGCGCGCGGCGCGAACACCATGTCCTCGCTCATGCAGTAGGTGCAGCGAAAGTCGCAGCGATCCGTAACCGACAGTCTCAGATAGGTAATGCGTCGACCGAACGGGTCGACCAACTGTGATTCAGGCATGTCGCTCTCCAACTGCTTGATGCGCATGAGCTTTCCAATACGGTCAAGGCTATGCCTAAACGAGGCATAGGGCAAAGGCTGGAGCCGAATGGCATGCACAAAGGCAATGATCCTGTACTCCGAGCCGGAAATCGAGCATTAGCCCTTCGCGACTGAACTCTTTTCCACAAAATCAAAACCACCATCGCCCTGGGAGTGGTTCAGCCACGAAGCTCTGCCGCCGGGAAAACCAGCTCAACAGCCAACTGTAAATCTCAGACATATCTCTCAAAAAGCACTTCCCGCCCCAGCCGAACCGCCGAGACCCAGGACTGTCACAACCTCTGACTTGCCGCGGGCCGGATGGAGACATGAATGCCCCTGCTCAAACTGCTGCACTTCGCGAGTTTGTTGTGCTGGTGCGGCGCCCTGCTGTATCTGCCGGCGTTGATCGCTGCCGGCACTCGGCGCAGCGAACCGCTTTTCTATCGAGACCATGCGCACCTGACGCGCACGGTATTCAACCTGATTGCGACGCCAGCAGCATTGATCGCCATCGGCTCGGGCAGCGCAATATTCCTGCGTGACGGGCTGGTCGCCGGCTGGCTGATCGTAAAGCTCACCACGGTCGCCGGCATGGTCATGTGTCATGCCTTATGCGGCGTACTGGTGTTGCGCATCGAACGCTCGCCAGAACGGAGCGCCAGCATCCAGTGCGGAATTCTTGGCATGTTCATCGCGGCCTTTATCACGACGACGCTCTGGCTGGTCCTGGCCAAACCCTTCTAATTCACGAATGACCCGGCAAGCGCTCATGACCGAACCGTTCTCACACCTTGTCCAGATCAACCCCCACCGCATGTTCGTAGACCAGGCGCCCGCCCAGATAGGCCGCCAGGGCGATCAGCAACGCGGTGATGGCCGACAGATACAAGGCCCAGAGATGGATGTTCTGGCCGTCGTTTTGCAAGCGCAACAACCAGTTGAGCGAGGCGAGCGAAAGCATCATCACAGCAAGGATGGCATGGCACCAGGCGGTGATCTTCTGGCGGATCTCACGCACCGTGAGCAAGTCGATCAGACCGAAAAGGCTTGCCACCCAGCCACCCAGAGCACCAACGCCGGCCAGCCACAAGCCGGCACGCCACCAGAAGTCATCCAGCGTCCACAGATGTGCCAGATCGACTGGCAGCAAGGCGGTCAACGCGGCTACGGGAAAGTGAATCAGCATCGGATGCAGCGGATGCCCGGCAATCGCGGCGCGGCTGTGAATGGAGTCTCGATAGTTGGCCATTCGGCCCTCCAGTGGCTGTCGAAAATACGGGCCGTGCGAAGCGGTGGCCTCTGTAACAAGCCGTTGAAAAACGTAGGCGAGGCAGGCAAGACAAGGCAAAAAAAAGTGAGGACGCGGAGTTTAGGTGTTCTAAATGAGCAGTCCGAGCCTGTTTTTAACGCAGTATTGCCAACGCAGATAGTTTTTCAACGGCCTGTTAAATGGACCACGCTGGCGCTATCAGTTCCTTGTTTGAGTGCCTGTGGCGGCCCGCTGTCGGCGCTCGACCCGGCCAGCCCGATGGCGCAGCAGGTGGCCAACGTCTGGTGGGGCATGTTCGCTTTCGCCACGCTGGTGCTACTGGCGGTCAGCGTGCTGTGGATCTACGCCATGCTGCGCAAGCCACGCACCTTCAGCGAAGAACAGGCAGACCGGATCAATCGACGCTGGATCATTGGCGGCGGCCTGGTGCTGCCGGGCGTCAGCATCCTGTTGTTGCTGATCTTCGGGATTCCCACCGGGCGCGGCATGATGCCGCTGCCGGTCGATGGCGAGCAGCCGCTCAAGGTGGAAGTCACCGGTCATCAGTGGTGGTGGCAGGTGCACTACCCCGACAGCGGCATCACCACCGCCAACCAGCTGATCATTCCCGCCGATCGCCTGATTGACGTGCATGTCACCAGCGCCGACGTGGTGCACTCGGTCTGGGTGCCACGGCTGGGCGGCAAGATGGACATGCTGCCGGGACGCACCAACGTGATCCGCATCGAAGCCGATCGCACGGGCATCTTTCATGGCCAATGCTCGGAATTCTGCGGCTTACAGCACGCGCACATGAAGCTGCACGTGGAGGCGATGCCCGCGGACGACTTCGAGAGCTGGGTCGCCGCGCGAGAGGATTTCCGCGTGAGCCAATCCGCGCCGGGGGCCGCTGGTGAAGTGTTCGCCGAACGCTGCGGGCAGTGTCATCGCGTCGCCGGCATCAGCGACGGCAACCGCGCACCGGACCTGACCGACCTGGCGACCCGCCCAAGCCTTGGCGCGGGGGTCATCACCAATGATGAAGAGGGCCTGCGCCGCTGGCTGCGCGAACACAAGACGATCAAGTTCGGCAATGCCATGCCGGCCCACGACGACGTGCCCCCCAAAACCCTCGATGAGATCGCCACCTGGCTGGAGACGCTTGCGCCATGAGTTATACCGATCTGAGCAAAGCGCCCTCAACGGACCCTGACCAGCTCCACGACCAGTTCAACGAAGTCTGGGGCAACCCGCGCGGTTGGCGCGCCCTGACCGTCGTCAATCACACCAGCGTCGGCCTGCGCTTCATGATCACCGGTGGAGTGTTCTTCCTCATCGGCGGGCTGATGGCGATGCTAATTCGCACCCAGCTAGCGCTGCCCGGCTACGTGCTGATGGAGCCAGACATCTACAACCAGGTCTTCACCATGCACGGCACGGTGATGATGTTCCTCTTCGCCGTGCCAATCATGGAAGCACTGGCGGTGTATCTGATCCCGAAGATGCTCGGCGCGCGTGACCTGGCCTTCCCGCGGCTGTCGGCACTGGGCTACTACTGCTACCTGTTCGGCGGCATCATCCTGCTGTCCAGCGTGTTCCTCGAAGTGGCGCCCAAAGCCGGCTGGTTCATGTACACGCCGCTGTCGAGCTCGGCACACATGCCGGGAATCAACTCGGACTTCTGGCTGTTGGGCATCACCTTCGTGGAGATTTCGGCGGTCAGCGCTGGCGTCGAACTGGTGGTGTCGATCCTGCGTACCCGCGCCAGCGGCATGGCGCTGCACAAGATGCCGATCTACGCCTGGTACATCCTGGTGATGGCGATGATGATCGTCATCGGCTTTCCGCCACTAATCCTGGGCAGCATCCTGTTGGAACTGGAGCGCGCCGCGAACATGCCCTTCTTCGATGTGGCGCGCGGCGGAGACCCGCTGCTCTGGCAGCACCTTTTCTGGCTGTTCGGCCATCCGGAGGTGTACATCATCTTCCTGCCGGGTGCGGGCATCGTCTCGACGCTGTTGCCGGTGTTTTGCCAACGGCCGCTGGTGGGCTACCGCTGGGTGGTTCTGGGCGTGCTGAGCACGGGTTTTCTCAGCTTCGGGCTGTGGGTGCACCACATGTTCACGGTGGGCATTCCAGCGCTGGCACTGGGCTTCTTCTCGGCGGCGAGCATGCTGGTAGCGATCCCCACAGGGGTGCAGATCTTCGCCTGGATCGCCACGCTATGGCTGGGCAGGCCGACCTATCACGTGCCAATGCTTTGGCTGGTGGGCTTTCTCATTGTCTTTGTCGCCGGCGGCCTGACCGGAGTGATGGTGGCGCTGGTGCCCTTCGACTGGCAGGTGCACGACACCCATTTCGTGGTGGCGCACATGCATTACGTGCTGGTGGGCGGCATGTTCTTCCCGCTGATGGCCGGACTCTACTACTGGCTGCCGCACTTCTCCGGGCGGATGCCCTCGGAGCGCCTCGGACGCTGGGGTTTCTGGCTGGTATTCATCGGCTTCAACGTGACCTTCCTGATCATGCACTGGACCGGGCTGATCGGCATGCCACGGCGGGTCTACACCTACGACACCGGGCTGGGCTGGGACATGCCCAACCTCGTCTCGTCCATCGGCAGCTTCATCATGGCGATCGGCATCGGCACCATTCTGCTGGATATCCTGCTGCATTTCCGCTTCGGCCAGCCGGCGAAGAAGAACCCCTGGAATGCCGACACCCTGGAGTGGGCCACCAGCCTGCCGCCGAGCCCCTACAACTTTGTCAGCCTTCCGGAAATCGATAGCCGCCACCCACTGTGGAAGGACCCGGACCTGCCCGACAGCATTGCCCGCGGCGAACACGCGCTGACCGTTATCGACCATGGTCGGCGGGAGACTTGGGGCGTCGAGCCGCTGACCGGCAAGGTGCGTGAAATCATTCATCTGCCGGGTAACAGCTGGCTGCCCTTTATCGCTTCGCTGTTTCTCACCGCGCTGTGCCTGAGCTTGCTCAACAAGGTCTACTGGCTCGCCATCGCATCCGCTCTGGCGACGCTGGTGGTGCTGTTTCGCTGGTCTTGGGTAAACGGCACGCACCCCGCCGCCGCACCGGACGCCCGCACCCAACCGGGCGAGCCGCCGTTGCACTCACGGACCTTCGACGGCCCTGGCGTTTGGGGCATGGGCATAACACTGCTGGCCAACGGCGCGCTGTATCTGTGTCTGCTGTTCGGCTGGTTCTATCTATGGACGGTATCTCCTGACTGGCAGGTACCGGAGCAGTCCGGCCTCAATGGCTGGGTGATGCTCGCCAGTGCGCTGCTGCTGACGTTAGGCGCGCTGTGCATGCGCTCGGTGCCGTCGCGATTGCGGCAAGGGAAGTCCGAGCATCTGCTGCGCAAACTCTGCATCACCGCAGGCCTGGGCCTGCTGCAGTGTGCGGTGCTGCTGTGGCTGCTACTGGATGCCAACCTCGCCATCACCGAAACGGCTCACGATGCGGTGATTTTCGTGATGCTCAGCTACAGCCTTATCCACTGCGCCCTAGCGACCACGCTGACCATCCTGCAAGCCTTGCGCGTAGTGAAGGGTTACGTCGGGCTGCATGCCCCTTACGAAACCGTGGTGGTGGCGCAGCTCTGGTACTACAACGCCGGCGTGCTGTGGAGCGCCTACGCGGCCATCGTGTTGTTCCCAAGCACCTGGGGAGCCGCCTGATGAACAAGCCACGCTGGAGCTCACGCCTGCATCCCATGCAAATAGTGCTGGGGCTGATCATCTGGAGCATCTGGTTTGCCGCGATCTACGGTGCTCACGGCGTCGCCTGTGCGGTCAGCCCGCCAGACCCGGCGCAAGGCATCTTCAACTGGCTGAACCTGAGTTTTGCGATCGGCACGCTGGTGGTGGTCGCATTACTGCTGTGGCTCGCCCATCGCGCCTGGAAACTGGCTCAGCCTACCCATGAGCTGGACGAGCGGCAGCTGTTTGTTGCCCGTGTGGCGGCCGGGATACATCTGATCGCGGCCCTTTCCACCCTGTTCATCGGCCTGCAACTGGCGTTTTTCCCTCCATGCGTATGATTTCGCTGACTCGCTGGCCTTTGCTTGTTGCCCTGCTGGGCTGGCTGCCGCAGCCGGCGTTGGCTCACGGCCTGTTCGACGGACATTTCACCGAGCGCGCACCGCTGTTAATTACCGCCATTATCGTGGCGTTAGCTTGGGGGCTGTATATTCTCGGTTCCCTGCGCATCCGGACCCGCCGCAGCGAAGCCGCGTGGTTTCACGGCGCCATGCTGCTGGTGGTGTTCTCGGTATTCGGGCCCATCGACGACTGGGCGGAAACCAGCACCAGCTGGCATATGACCCAGCATATGTTGTTCATCGTGGTGATCGCGCCCATGTGGGCACTGGCACGCCCGCTGCCGCAGTGGCGCGCCGTTACCGGCCGCGTGGCACAGCCGGTATGGAGCGCCATTCTGCGCTGGGGTCGCTATCCGGTGGCGCTGGCGATGCTGCACGGGGCGATCATCTGGATCTGGCACACCCCCAGCCTCTATCAGCTTGCGCTGGACAACCTCTGGTGGCACGCCGTCGAGCATGCCTGCTTCCTGTTCACAGGTTGGCTGTTCTGGTGGTCGACCCTGCGCGCCAATCCGAAGCAGGTACCGCAGGCGCTGATGGCCAACCTGTTGACGCTGATGCACACCGGCCTGTTGGGCGCCCTGCTGACCTTTGCCAGCACGCCCTTTTATGGCGAATCGCGGGATGTCGCTGACCAGCAACTGGCCGGTTTGATCATGTGGGTGCCGGGAGGCTTGATCTATTTGCTGGGCGCAGGCTGGATCACCTGGCGCTGGCTGAAGCGGATGTGGCGACGGCAGGAGGCCAGCGCCTTATCGCGGTAGTGCTGCGGGGACTTGTAGGAGCGGCCCTTGGCCGCGAATGAGCCCACCCCCTGTTCGGAGACCGGCCCGCGGGCATGTTTGCCCGCGGCTTCATTCGACTTTCTTACGAATCCAATAAAGGTAGGTGCCTTCCTCAGCCTGCTGCTCGACCAGCTCGTGGCCGAGGAAGACGCAGAACTTGGGAATATCGCGCTGGGTAGACGGGTCGGTGGCGATGACCTTGAGCAGCTCACCACCACCCAGACCGCGCACCTTGTTGTGCAGCATCATCACCGGCTCGGGGCAATTGAGGCCGCTGGCATCGAGTACCGCATCGGCGGACAGTTCGGCTGATTGAGACATCTGAGGCTCCTGAAAACAGGCCGGCATTGTCGCCCATAAGCAGCACAACGTCATCGCCCGGACATCTCCAACTGATACAAAAGCCAAGCTTGATGGTTGAAAGGGAACCCCCGGGGGGCCGGCCCTGTCCAGTTAAACATGGCTAAACACCCTCAGCGGGGCTAGATTCAAACAAAGCCACGACCTCACTCAACCCGACCGTGCGGGTTAAAAGGAGAGACGAATGCGATCCCTGGACAGCCTAAACTGTCGCCGAAGCCTGGATGTGGACGGCAAGACCTACCTTTATTACAGCCTGCCCGAAGCGGCGAAAACCCTGGGCGATATCAGCCGCCTGCCAACTTCGTTGAAGGTGCTGCTGGAGAACCTGCTGCGCTGGGAAGATGACATTACCGTGCGTGCCGACGACTTCAACTCGCTGGCAAGCTGGCTGCAAGCGCGCACTTCGGACCGTGAAATTCAGTACCGCCCTGCTCGTGTGCTGATGCAGGACTTCACCGGCGTGCCGGCGGTGGTGGATCTGACAGCCATGCGCGACGCGGTAGCCCGCGCCGGTGCTGATCCTCAGCGGATCAACCCGCTATCACCGGTAGATCTGGTGATCGACCATTCGGTGATGGTGGACCGTTTCGGCAGCGGCCAGTCGTTCGAGCAGAACGTCGAGATCGAGATGCAGCGTAACGGCGAACGCTACGAGTTCCTGCGCTGGGGCCAGCAGGCCTTCGACAACTTCCGGGTGGTGCCGCCAGGCACCGGCATCTGCCACCAGGTCAACCTCGAGTACCTGGGCCAGGTGGTCTGGACCCGTGACGACAACAACGAAACTTATGCCTACCCAGACACCCTGGTCGGCACTGACTCGCATACCACCATGATCAACGGCCTGGGTGTGCTGGGCTGGGGCGTCGGCGGTATCGAGGCAGAAGCGGCCATGCTCGGCCAACCGGTATCCATGCTGATACCGGAAGTGGTGGGCTTTCGCCTGACTGGCAAGCTTAATGAAGGCATCACCGCCACCGACCTGGTGCTGACCGTGACGCAAATGCTGCGCAAACACGGCGTGGTGGGCAAGTTCGTCGAGTTCTACGGACCGGGGCTGGATTACCTGCAGCTGGCCGACCGCGCCACCATCGGCAATATGGCACCCGAATATGGCGCGACCTGCGGCTTCTTCCCGGTGGACCAGATCACCCTCGACTACCTGCGCCTCACCGGCCGCAGCGAAGAACGTATCGCCCTGGTCGAGGCTTACAGCAAAGCACAGGGCATGTGGCGCGACAGCAGCTCGCCGGACCCGCTATTTACCGCCACCCTGGAACTGGACCTGAGTCAGGTGCAGCCTTCGGTTGCCGGCCCGAAACGTCCACAGGACCGCGTCACCCTGGGCGACATCGGCGCCAGCTTCGACCTGCTGATGGAAACCAGTGGCCGCAAGCACCAGACCGATACCCCTTTCGCCGTCGCTGGCGAGGACTTTGCGCTCAAGCATGGTGCTGTGGTGATCGCCGCGATCACCTCCTGCACCAACACCTCTAACCCCAACGTACTGATGGCAGCAGGATTGGTCGCCAAGAAAGCCGTGGAGCGCGGTCTTCAGCGCCAGCCCTGGGTCAAATCCTCCCTGGCACCCGGCTCTCAGGTGGTCACCGATTACCTGGAGCGCGCCGGGCTGACGCAATACCTTGACCAGCTTGGTTTCAATCTGGTGGGCTACGGCTGCACCACCTGCATTGGCAACTCCGGGCCGCTGCCGGATGCCATCGGCCAGACCGTCACTGACAACGACCTGATCGTCTCTTCGGTGCTGTCCGGCAACCGCAACTTCGAGGGCCGCGTGCATCCGCTGGTCAAGGCCAACTGGCTGGCCTCACCGCCGCTGGTGGTGGCCTTTGCCCTGGCCGGCACTACGCGCATCGACATGAGTAAAGAACCACTGGGCCATGACCAGCAAGGCCAGCCGGTGTTTTTGAAGGACATCTGGCCAAGCAGCGCGGAAATTGCCGAAGCCGTCGCCAACATCGACGGTGAAATGTTCCGCAGTCGCTATGCCGACGTGTTCAGTGGCGACCAGCACTGGCAGAAGATTCCGGTCACTGCTGGCGATACCTATCAGTGGAATGCAGCTTCCAGCTATGTGCAGAATCCACCGTTCTTCGATGATATCGGCCAACCACCGGCGCCTCCTGCCGATGTCGAGAACGCGCGTATCCTGGCCCTGTTCGGCGACTCGATCACCACCGACCACATCTCCCCCGCTGGCAATATCAGCGCCAGCTCGCCGGCCGGCCTGTATCTGCAATCACTGGGCGTGCAGCCGGATGACTTCAACTCCTACGGCTCACGTCGCGGCAACCATGAAGTGATGATGCGCGGCACCTTCGCCAATATCCGCATCAGAAACGAAATGCTCGGCGGTGAAGAAGGCGGTAATACCCTCTACCAGCCCAGCGGTGAAAAGCTTTCGATCTACGATGCGGCGATGCGTTACCAGAGCGAAGGCGTGCCACTGGTGGTAATTGCCGGCCAGGAATACGGCACCGGTTCCAGCCGTGACTGGGCAGCCAAGGGCACCAACCTGCTGGGAATCAAGGCGGTGATAGCCGAAAGCTTCGAGCGTATTCACCGCTCCAATCTGATCGGTATGGGTGTGCTGGCGCTGCAGTTCATCGATGGTCAGACCCGCCAGTCGCTGGGCCTGGACGGCACCGAGAAGCTTGCGATCCGCGGCCTGGACGAGAACATCAAACCGCACCAGATGCTCACCGTCGAGGTGGAACGCAGCGGCGGCGAGCGAAGCTCTTTCCAGGTTTTGTGCCGTATCGATACGCTTAATGAAGTCCAGTACTTCAAGGCCGGTGGGATTCTACATTTCGTCTTGAGGCAACTGATCAACGGATAAGCTTCGGAGGTAATCAGTCGCATCAACGCCCGCACCTGCGGGCGTTTTTGTTCTTTCGTCGGTAGATTCTTTAAGTTTTTGTCGGGGCAGCCGCTATCTGGACAGCACTCATTGTTTTGACGTCAAAACACCAGCTCACTTCTGAATCATAAAAATAATAATCACACTGCCAGGCGTACCCCCCGCATGCGAAAAAACCTACCGATCACCCAGCGCGAGTTCGCCTTTCCGGATCAGCAACGGCTGATTTCCACCACGGACCTGAAAGGCCAAATCACCTATTGCAACGATATCTTTGCGTCGGTCAGCGGCTTCGATCGCCAAGATCTGATCGGCGCGCCGCACAACCTGATCCGTCATCCTGATGTACCCAGTGCCGTGTTCGAGCACATGTGGGCCACGCTCAAGAATGGCCGACCCTGGATGGGCATCGTCAAGAATCGCCGTAAGGATGGTGACCACTACTGGGTCAACGCCTACGTGACACCGGTGCTGGATATGCAGCGCCAGGTCATTGGCTACGAATCGGTGCGCACCAAGCCGACTCAGGAGCAGATAAGGCGCGCCGAAGCCCTTTATGCACGCCTGAATGCGGGGAAGAGCGGCATCCCGTCGAGCTCCAACTGGTTACCGCTGATCGGGGCTTGGCTGCCCTTTTTGCTCACCAGCCTGACCGGCTTTGCCATCGGTGCCTGGCTTGGCGATACCTGGGGCCTGGTGCTGGCTGCCAGCCTTTCCATTCCCCTTGGGCTGGCAGGCCGCCATTGGCAGATGCGCGGCACCCAGCGCCTTTTGCAGCTGGCCAAGCAGTCGCAGAGCGATCCGCTGATTGCACGAATGTATACCGACAGCCACGGCAATGAAGCCCAACTGGAGATGGCCATGCTCAGCGAACAGGCACGCCTGAAAACCTGCCTGACACGTTTGCTCGACAGTGCTGTGCAGCTGGAGCAACAAGCCAAACGCGCCGAACAGTTGGCCGGCAGCAGCTCCGGCGGGCTGGCGAAGCAGCACCACGAAACCTCGCAGGTCGCCACGGCAATCAACCAGATGGCGGCAACCACGCAGGAGGTGGCAGGCAATGTAGCGCTGGCCGCCGATGCAACCGGACAAGCCAGCAGACTGACCACCCATGGACGCGAGATCAGTGCACAAACCCGTCATGCCATCGAGCTGCTGGCCAGCACCGTCAGCCAAACCGGTGATGCCGTTACCGAGCTGGCCCGCAACAGCGATGAGATTGGCAGCGTGGTCGATGTCATCAAGAGTATCGCCGACCAGACCAACCTTCTCGCGCTCAATGCTGCTATTGAGGCAGCCCGCGCGGGAGAGTCGGGTCGCGGCTTTGCCGTAGTCGCCGATGAAGTGCGTCAGCTGGCCCAACGCACCGCTGCAGCCACAGGCGATATCCATCAGCTGATCGAAAAGCTCCAGCTGCAGGCTCAACATGCGGTGAAAGCCACCGAGCAGGGCAAAGCTCAAGTGGGTGTCGGTGTCGAGCGGGTAATAGACGCAGACAAGGCGCTTGCCGGTATTGGCGCAGCCGTGGAGAGCATCATCGATATGACGACACAGATCGCCTCGGCCACCGAGCAACAAAGCGCAGTCGCCGAAGAGATCAGCCGCAACATCAGCAATATTGCCCATCTCGCCGATCAGACCGCGGGTGATGCCCAGAGCACGGCGCTACTATCCGAAGAGCTGGAGGCAACTGCGCGCGCCCAGTCTGCCCTGGTAGAACGCTTCAACCGCTAGTCAGAGCCGCTGCAAAAACTCGGCCATCCTGCCAGCAGCACTGTCAAGGTGCTGCTCGTGGGTCAGCCCGGAGCGTTTCAGCGGCTTGAGATCATGGTCCGCTGCCGCCAGCCAGTGCACTTCGACAGCTGCCGACAGTGTGTAGCCGGCAACGGTCTGCCGATCCCCCAACGCATCGCGCTCACCTTGAATGATCAACGTCGGTGTACGCAATTCAGCCAGGTGCGCTACCCGCGGCTTCTCCGGTTTGCCGGCCGCATAGAAGGGATAGCCTAGGCAGATCAGCGCATCTGCCTGTAATTCGTCAGCCAGCAGGCTGGCCATCCTTCCGCCCATGGACTTGCCGCCGACCGCCAGCCGGCCTGCGGTTTGCTGTCGCACCATTGCATACACCTCTCGCCACTGCTCAAGCAGGCGGGCCTGTGGATTCGGTGGACGCCTGCGGCCATCTTTGCGCCGCTCAGCCATATAGGCGAACTCGAAGCGAAACACCTCGATCCCACGCGCCACAAGGCGCTCGGTGATTGCCTGCATGAATGGACTGTCCATCGGCGCACCGGCCCCGTGCGCCAGTATCAGGCTGGCCGAGGCCTCGCCATGCGGGCGATCGGCCTGAACCAGCGGAATTTCACCCCCCTGCGTGTATTGACCGGCGTCAATACCAGCCATTTGGCCTTTCCCCATGCTTGCCCCCGTTTTCTATTGAAAGAAACAACTGCTTACACGCAACAAAAAACGCTCATTACCGTGGATGGAAGCCCATACATGAACACAGCAACCAGTACCGCCTACCATTACAAGGTGGTCCGCCAATTCGCCATCATGACGGTGGTGTGGGGAATCGTCGGGATGGGGCTCGGCGTTTTCATCGCAGCACAGCTTGCTTGGCCCGGACTCAACTTTGATCTGCCCTGGACCAGTTTCGGGCGCTTGCGGCCCTTGCACACCAACGCGGTGATTTTCGCCTTTGGTGGTTGTGCATTGTTCGCGACCTCCTACTACGCCGTCCAGCGCACCTGCCAAACTCCTCTGTTTGCGCCGAAACTGGCCGCCTTTACCTTCTGGGGCTGGCAGCTGGTTATCCTTCTGGCCGCCATCACGCTGCCGCTGGGCTTTACCAGCTCCAAGGAATACGCCGAACTGGAATGGCCGATCGACATCCTGATCACCATTGTCTGGGTGGCCTACGCGGTCGTCTTCTTTGGCACGCTGGTCAAGCGCAAGGTCAAGCACCTGTATGTCGGCAACTGGTTCTTCGGTGCCTTCATCCTCGTCGTGGCGATGCTGCATATCGTCAACAACCTGGAAATCCCGGTCACCCTGACCAAGTCCTACTCACTGTACTCCGGCGCGACCGATGCCATGGTTCAGTGGTGGTACGGGCACAACGCCGTAGGCTTCTTCCTGACCACGGCTTTCCTGGGGATGATGTACTACTTCGTGCCCAAGCAAGCCGAGCGCCCGGTGTATTCCTACCGCCTGTCCATCGTCCACTTCTGGGCGCTGATCACCCTCTACATCTGGGCCGGCCCGCACCACCTGCACTACACCGCCCTGCCTGACTGGGCGCAAAGCCTGGGCATGGTGATGTCGATCATCCTGCTGGCGCCAAGCTGGGGCGGCATGATCAACGGCATGATGACGCTCTCCGGCGCCTGGCATAAGTTGCGCACCGACCCGATCCTGCGCTTCCTGGTGGTCTCGCTGGCGTTCTACGGCATGTCGACCTTCGAAGGTCCGATGATGGCCATCAAGACCGTCAACGCCCTGTCCCACTACACCGACTGGACCATCGGCCACGTACACGCCGGCGCCCTCGGTTGGGTAGCGATGATCACCATCGGTTCGCTCTACCACCTGATCCCGAAAGTGTTCGGTCGCGAGCAGATGCACAGCATCGGCCTGATCAACGCGCACTTCTGGCTGGCCACCATCGGCACCGTGCTCTACATCGCCTCGATGTGGGTCAACGGTATCGCTCAGGGCCTCATGTGGCGCGCGATTAACGAAGACGGCACCCTCACCTATTCCTTCGTCGAAGCACTTGAAGCCAGCCACCCGGGCTTCGTGATTCGCATGATCGGTGGAGCAATCTTCTTCGCCGGCATGCTGCTGATGGCCTGGAACACCTGGCGCACCGTGCGCGCAGTCAAGCCGGCCGAATACGACGCCGCCGCACAGATCGCCTGAGGAGCCGAGCAATGAAGAATCACGAAATACTGGAAAAGAACATTGGTCTGCTGACCCTGTTCATGATCCTCGCGGTGAGCATCGGCGGTCTGACCCAGATCGTCCCGCTGTTCTTCCAAGATGTGGTCAACGAGCCGGTCGAGGGCATGAAGCCTTACACCGCGCTGCAGCTGGAAGGCCGTGACATCTACATCAAGGAAGGCTGCGTCGGCTGCCACTCGCAAATGATCCGTCCGTTCCGCGCTGAAACCGAGCGCTACGGCCATTACTCGGTCGCCGGTGAAAGCGTTTACGACCATCCATTCCTGTGGGGCTCCAAGCGCACCGGTCCGGACCTGGCCCGTGTCGGTGGCCGCTACTCCGATGACTGGCACCGCGCGCACCTGTACAACCCGCGCAACGTAGTGCCGGAATCGAAGATGCCCTCCTACCCGTGGCTGGTGGAAAATACCCTCGACGGTCGGGATACCGCCAATAAGTTGAAAGCCTTGCGCACCCTGGGCGTGCCTTACACCGATGAAGATATCGCCGGTGCGAAAGACGCGGTAAGGGGCAAGACCGAAATGGATGCCATGGTGGCCTACCTGCAGGTCCTTGGAACGGCTCTGACCAACAAGCGTTGATCCGATAAGCCATAGAGAGATGACGGTCTGCCGTGACGGCGGGCCGTCCAGGACTTCAATCGCGGACAGCCAGAGTGGCTCGGGCTGTCCAGGAGTAGCACATGAGCACTTTCTGGAGTGGATACATCGCCCTGCTGACACTGGGCACCATCGTCGCTCTGTTCTGGCTGATCTTCGCCACCCGCAAGGGCGAATCGGCCAGCACGACCGACAAGACCATGGGTCATTCCTTCGACGGCATCGAGGAATACGACAACCCGCTGCCCAAGTGGTGGTTCATGCTGTTCATCGGCACGCTGCTGTTCGGCATCGTCTACCTGATCCTGTATCCCGGCCTGGGCAACTGGAAAGGCGTCCTGCCGGGCTATGAAGGCGGCTGGACCCAGGAAAAGGAATGGCAGCGCGAAGTGGATCAGGCCGAGGCCAAATTCGGCCCGATCTTCGCCAAATTTTCCGCCATGAGCGTCGCCGAAGTTGCTCAGGACGAACACGCACTGAAGATCGGTGCACGCCTGTACGCCAACTATTGCTCCATCTGCCATGGTTCCGATGCCAAAGGCTCCAATGGCTTCCCGAACCTGGCCGATAACGAATGGCGCTGGGGCGGCGAGCCGGAAACGATCAAGGCAAGCATCCTCCACGGACGCATCGCGGCGATGCCGGCCTGGGGCCAGGTGATTGGCGACGAGGGCGTGAAGAACGTTGCCGCTTACGTGCGCAACGAACTGGCTGGCCTGTCGCTGCCGGAAGCCCACGAGGCCGACCTGGGCAAAGGGTCCGAGGTATACGTGCAAACCTGCTCCGTCTGCCACGGCGCCAACGGTGAAGGCATGGCCGCCCTCGGCGCACCACAGCTAACCAACCCTGCCGCCTGGATCTATGGTTCAAGCCTGCCGCAGCTGCAGCAGACCATCCGCCACGGCCGCAACGGCCAGATGCCGGCCCAAGAGCAGTATCTCGGCAACGACAAGGTGCATCTGCTCGCGGCTTACGTCTACAGCCTGTCGCAAAAGCCGGAACAACTGGCGAAGAAGTGACTCAGATCGCTGAACCTCTTTCGAGGCTCAGCGGTCTAGGACAGGGCGGCGAAAGCTGCCCTGTTTCTGATCAAGTCTCCCGTTAAAATGGACCCATGCGACGCTCTGTCGCAGACCGCTTACTACTTCCCTCCTTTGCCGAAGGCCGTACCGCCTCCATACTTCCTGTCATTCGCCATGAATGCACAGAACTACAAGGCGAAACCCTCATTCAGCGCACCAACCTGGTGTGCCGAGCGCGCCTGCAACACGCAGGAAAGACGCTTGAAATCTGGGCCGAAGCGGCACCGGAGAAAGCTGGGCTCGTTTGCATTACCCCCCTCGTTTCTCCATACTTGCCGCCGTTTTTGCCCCCTTGATATGCCCTTTTAGCGTGGAAGCCTTGCATGAGCACAGCAATAAGTGAGACTGCATATAACTATAAGGTGGTTCGCCAATTCGCCATCATGACGGTGGTGTGGGGAATCATTGGTATGGGTCTGGGAGTCTTTATCGCCGCGCAGCTGGTGTGGCCGGGACTCAACTTCGACCTCCCCTGGACCAGCTTCGGTCGCCTGCGACCGCTGCACACCAACGCGGTGATCTTCGCCTTTGGTGGTTGTGCACTGATGGCGACGTCCTTCTATGTGGTCCAGCGGACTTCGCAGGCTCGCCTGTTCTCCGACGGCCTGGCCGCCTTCACCTTCTGGGGATGGCAGGCAGTGATTGTGCTGGCGGTGATCACACTTCCGCAGGGCTTCACCAGCTCCAAGGAATACGCCGAACTGGAATGGCCGATCGACATCCTGCTGGCGATCGTCTGGATTTCCTATGCTCTGGTGTTCTTCGGCACCATCATGAAGCGCAAGGCCAAGCACATTTATGTGGGTAACTGGTTCTTCGGTGCCTTCATCCTGGTAACGGCGATGCTGCATATCGTCAACAACCTGGAAATCCCGGTCACCTGGTTCAAGTCCTACTCGATCTACGCTGGTGCGACCGATGCCATGGTCCAGTGGTGGTACGGGCACAACGCCGTAGGCTTCTTCCTGACCACCGGCTTCCTCGGCATGATGTATTACTTCGTGCCCAAGCAGGCCGAGCGTCCGGTGTATTCCTACCGCCTGTCCATCGTCCACTTCTGGGCGCTGATCACCCTCTACATCTGGGCCGGCCCGCACCACCTGCACTACACCGCTCTGCCGGACTGGGCTCAGTCCCTGGGCATGGTGATGTCGATCATCCTCCTGGCGCCAAGCTGGGGCGGCATGATCAATGGCATGATGACCCTCTCCGGCGCCTGGCATAAGCTGCGCACCGATCCGATCCTGCGCTTCCTGGTGGTTTCCCTGGCCTTCTACGGCATGTCCACCTTCGAAGGCCCGATGATGGCCATCAAGACCGTCAACGCCCTGTCCCACTACACCGACTGGACCATCGGCCACGTACACGCCGGCGCCCTCGGCTGGGTAGCGATGATCACCATCGGCTCCATGTACCACCTGATCCCGAAAGTGTTCGGTCGCGAGCAGATGCACAGCATCGGCCTGATCAACGCACACTTCTGGTTGGCCACCATCGGCACCGTGCTCTACATCGCCTCGATGTGGGTCAACGGCATCGCCCAGGGCCTCATGTGGCGCGCAATCAACGAAGACGGCACCCTCACCTACTCCTTCGTCGAAGCACTTGAAGCCAGTCACCCCGGCTTCGTGATTCGCATGATCGGTGGTGCTTTCTTCCTCTTCGGCATGTTCCTGATGGCTTACAACACCTGGCGCACCGTGCGTCACGCCAAGGCTGCCGAATATAACGCCGCCGCACAGATCGCCTGAGGAGCCGAGTAATGAAGAATCACGAAATAGTGGAAAAGAACATCGGTCTGCTGACCCTGTTCATGATCCTCGCGGTGAGCATCGGCGGCCTGACTCAGATCGTCCCGCTGTTCTTCCAGGATGTAGTCAACGAGCCGGTCGAGGGCATGAAGCCTTACACCGCGCTGCAGCTGGAAGGACGTGACCTGTACATCCGTGAAGGCTGTGTCGGCTGCCACTCGCAGATGATCCGTCCGTTCCGCGCTGAAACCGAGCGCTACGGCCATTACTCGGTCGCCGGTGAAAGCGTTTACGACCATCCATTCCTGTGGGGCTCCAAGCGCACCGGTCCGGACCTGGCCCGTGTCGGTGGCCGCTACTCCGATGACTGGCACCGCGCGCACCTGTACAACCCGCGCAACGTGGTGCCGGAATCGAAGATGCCGTCCTACCCGTGGCTGGTGGAAAACACCCTCGACGGTCGGGATACCGCCAATAAGTTGAAAGCCTTGCGCACCCTGGGCGTGCCTTACACCGATGAAGACATCGCCGGTGCGAAAGACGCGGTAAGGGGCAAGACCGAAATGGATGCCATGGTGGCCTACCTGCAGGTCCTTGGCACTGCACTCACCAACAAACGGTAACGCACCATGGATATCGGGACTCTCCGCGGCTTGGGCACTATTTTGGTCGTCGTCGCCTTCATTGGCGTCGTGCTCTGGGCCTATAGCAGCAAACGCAAGAAAAGCTTTGATGAAGCCGCCAATCTGCCCTTCGCAGACGAGCCCGACGCCAAGAAGCGTGATGAAGAAGCGTCCAGGAGTAAGAAATAAATGACCTCGTTTTGGAGTTGGTACATCACCCTGCTGAGTCTGGGGACCATCGCAGCCCTGGTCTGGCTGCTGTTGGCGACTCGCAAGGGACAGCGCCACGAAAGCACCGAAGAAACCGTCGGTCATTCCTATGACGGTATCGAGGAATACGACAATCCGCTGCCACGCTGGTGGTTCATGCTGTTCGTCGGCACTGTGATATTTGCCCTCGGTTACCTGGTCCTGTATCCGGGCCTGGGCAACTGGAAAGGCGTCCTGCCCGGCTACGAAGGTGGCTGGACCCAGGTGAAGGAATGGGAACGCGAGATGGACCGCGCCAACGAGCAATACGGCCCGCTCTACGCCAAGTTCGCTTCTATGCCGGTGGAAGAAGTCGCTCAAGATCCGCAGGCCCTGAAAATGGGTGGCCGCCTGTTTGCCTCCAACTGCTCGGTCTGCCACGGTTCCGACGCCAAGGGTGCCTACGGTTTCCCTAACCTCACCGACCACGAGTGGCTGTGGGGCGGCGAGCCTGAAACCATTAAAACCAGCATCATGGAAGGTCGTCAGGCCACCATGCCAAGCTGGCTCAATGTGATTGGCGAAGACGGTATCCGTCATGTTTCCGGCTACGTTCTCAGCCTGTCCGGCCGCGATACGCCAGAAGGCGTCAACATCGACATTGAGCAGGGTCAAAAGATCTTCGCCTCGACCTGTGTAGCCTGTCACGGCGCTGAAGGTAAGGGCACTCAAGCCATGGGCGCGCCCGATCTGACAGACAATGTCTGGCTTTACGGCTCGAGTTTTGGACAGGTCCAGCAAACCCTGCGCTATGGTCGTAACGGCCGTATGCCTGCCCAGAAAGAAATTCTTGGCAATGACAAGGTGCACCTGCTGGCAGCCTATGTGTACAGCCTCTCGCAACAGCCGGAGAACTGATCCAGCGAGCCTGGGCGCGACCTACCGCCGCACCTGACTCGAACTCTCGAGGCGTAACATTGGCAGCAGGTCAGCAAATGAACCCGGTCGGCACGTACCGACCGGGTCACTCACCCTCCGCCGTGGTACGCACTCGATGACTGAGCAAATCCCCGTTCATGATGTAACCCCTCCTTCCAAGGTCCAGTCCTCGACTGACCTCTACGCCGCTCGTGAAAAAATCTACACCCGCTCGTTCACTGGCCTGTTCCGCAATCTGCGTCTGGTAGGCGGCGGCCTGCTTTTCGTCCTCTATTTCGGAACGGCCTGGCTGAATTGGAATGGCCGCCAGGCGGTCTGGTGGGATCTGCCCGAGCGCAAGTTCTATATTTTTGGCGCCACCTTCTGGCCGCAGGATTTCATCCTGCTCTCGGCGCTGCTGATCATCTGCGCCTTCGGCCTGTTCTTCATCACCGTATTCGCAGGTCGCGTCTGGTGCGGCTATACCTGCCCGCAGAGCGTGTTCACCTGGGTTTTCATGTGGGCTGAAAAGGTCACCGAAGGTGATCGCAACCAGCGCATGAAGATCGACAAGGCGCCGATGAGTGCCAACAAGTTTTTCCGCAGGCTCGCCAAGCACAGCATCTGGTTGGGCGTATCCCTGGCCATCGGCATCACCTTTGTCGGTTACTTCACACCGATTCGTGAGCTGGTACCAGACCTGCTTACCCTGCAGGTCGGCGGCTGGGCACTGTTCTGGGTCGGCTTCTTCACCCTCGCCACCTACGGCAACGCCGGCTTCCTGCGCGAGCAGGTATGCATCTACATGTGTCCCTATGCCCGCTTCCAGAGCGTGATGTTCGACAAGGACACCCTGATCGTCTCCTACGATCCGCGTCGTGGAGAAAAGCGTGGCCCCCGCAAGAAAGAGGCCGATTACAAAGCCATGGGCCTGGGCGACTGCATCGATTGCACCATGTGCGTGCAGGTATGCCCCACCGGCATCGACATTCGTGACGGCCTGCAGGTCGAGTGCATCGGCTGCGCCGCGTGCATCGATGCCTGCGACACCATCATGGACAAGATGAACTACCCACGCGGGCTGATCAGCTACACCACTGAGCACAACCTATCCGGGCAGAAAACCCAAGTGATGCGCCCGCGCCTGATTGGCTATGCCCTCGCGCTGGTGGCGATGATGGGACTGTTTGCCTATGCGGTGGCCGACCGGTCGCTGGTCAAGCTCGATGTCCTCAAGGACCGCGTGCTGTATCGCGAGAACGAGCAAGGCCGAGTGGAAAACGTCTACACCCTCAAGGTGATGAACAAGGCACAGAACGAACAGACCTTCATCATCGAAGCCAGCGGTCTGGATGGCCTGCAATATGAAGGTCGCAGCGAGATCCATGCGGCTGGCGGCGAGCTGATCACCATTCCGGTAGAGCTGTCCATTGCTCCGGAGAAACTGCCTTCCAGCACCAACGACATCATCTTCCATATCAGGTCGGCTAACGATTCCTCCATCAAAGACGATGCTGAAAGCCGCTTCATTGGCCCAAGCATCCGCTGAACAGGTAGCACATGAGCGTCTCCGATAACGAAAAAACTCGTTGGTATACCCAGTTCTGGGCCTGGTTCGTCATCGCCATCCTGGCGCTGTCGGTGGTCCTGGGCACCTCGCTGCTGGTCATTTCCATTCGCACTGCCGACACCTTGGTCTCGGACAACTATTACGATGCCGGCAAGGGCATCAACCAGTCGTTGGAACGCGAGAAGCTCGCCGAAAGCCTGCAGATGCAGGCGCTGCTCAGTTTTAACGAAGAGCTTGGCATGGCCGAGCTGCAGCTCAGCGGCAACAGTCGTCCACAGCAGCTGATACTCAATCTGATCTCGCCGACACAGCCTGAGCGTGATCGCCGCATCATCCTGCAACCCCAGGGCGACGGCCTATACCAGGGCCAGATGGAGGATACGGTCACGGGCCGGCGCTTCGTCGAACTCATTGGTCGCGAAGGCGAGCAGGACTGGCGCCTGTTCGAAGAAAGGGAAATCCGCAGCGGTCAGACCTACGAGCTGAGCTACTGACCAACTCGATGGCCACCCCAACCCCCTGCTACCACTGCGGCCTGCCGGTTCCCACCGGCAGCTCCTGGCACGCCCGCGTACTCAACGAGACGCGGGCCATGTGCTGCCCCGGTTGCCAGGCGGTAGCAGAGGCCATCGTCAACGCCGGACTGGAAAGTTACTACCTGCACCGCAGCGAAAGCTCAACCAACCCTGCCGCTCTTCCCCAAGCACTTTCCGACGAGCTGGCGCTGTACGACCGCGAGGATGTGCAGCAACCCTTCGTACAGCATGAAGATGATCTCGCCAGCACCTCGCTGATGATCGAGGGCATCAGCTGTGCCGCCTGTGGATGGCTGATCGAACGACATCTGCTCGGCCTGGAGGGCATCGCCGAAGCCAGACTGAATCTGTCAAATCACCGCCTGCAAGTGCGCTGGAGCGATAGTCGCCTGCCTCTCAGCGAGCTGCTCGCCGAGCTACGCCGCATCGGCTATGCCGCGCACCCCTACAAGGCTGACCAGGTCGCCGAGCGACTGGCCAGCGAAAACCGTCGCAGCCTGCGCCGGATCGGCGTGACGGGTCTGCTCTGGATGCAGGTGATGATGGCCACCATGGCCACCTGGCCCGAGTTCAACCTGGACCTTTCGGAAAGCTTCTTCGTCACCCTGCGCTGGACCGCACTGCTACTCACTACTCCCATCGTGTTTTATTGCAGCACCGATTTCTTCAAGGGCGCCTTGCGGGATCTGCGCACGCGCCACCTGACCATGGACGTTTCGGTCTCACTGGCCATCGGCGGCGCCTACGTGGCCGGTATCTGGTCCACAGTGACTGGCCAGGGCGAACTGTATTTCGACGCCGTGGGTATGTTCGCCCTGTTCCTGCTCACCGGCCGTTATCTGGAGCGTCGCGCACGGGAGCGCACAGCGGCGGCGACCGCACAGCTGGTCAACCTGCTGCCAGCGTCCTGCCTGAAACTGAACGAAGACCAGCAAACCGACCGCATCTTGCTAAGCGAACTGCGCGTAGGTGACCGTGTACTGGTACAGCCCGGCGGTCTCATTCCGGCCGATGGCCGCATCCTCGACGGGCAGTCGAGCATTGATGAATCGGTGCTGACTGGCGAGTACCTGCCACAGGCACGCAGCATCGGCGATCCAGTCACCGCTGGCACGCTGAACGTCGAAGGGCCGCTGACGATCCAGGTACAGGCGCTCGGTGACGATACCCGTCTTTCGGCCATCGTCCGCCTGCTGGAACGAGCCCAATCCGACAAGCCACGCATCGCCGAGCTGGCCGACCGTGTTGCACAGTGGTTTCTGCTGGCGGTACTGCTGACCGCCGCCGTCGTCGGCATCATCTGGTGGCAGATCGACCCGCAACGTGCCTTCTGGGTGGTCCTTGCCCTGCTGGTTGCCACCTGCCCCTGCGCCCTTTCGCTGGCCACGCCGACTGCGCTTACCGCTGCCACCGGCACACTGCACAAGCTTGGGCTACTGCTGACTCGCGGGCATGTACTCGAAGGTCTCAACCACATCGATACGGTGATCTTCGACAAGACTGGCACCCTTACTGAAGGCCGCCTGACCCTGAGTGAGATTCGCCCTCTGGCCGACCTGGATGCCGACACTTGCCTGGCCTTGGCTGCCGCGCTGGAAAACCGCTCCGAACACCCGATATCCAAGGCCTTTGGTCGTGCGCCGCAAGCTGCAGATGCTGTGGACAGTGTGCCCGGCCTCGGTCTGCAGGGCTCGGTGGGCGGGCGTCAGCTGCGCATCGGTCAACCCGGCTTTGTCGCAGGCGGCTATGACGGTGCTGCGCCCACAATTCCCGGCGACCAGGGCCAATGGCTGCTACTGGGTGATACTCAGGGACCGCTGGCCTGGCTGGTACTCGATGATCGCCTACGCGATGACGCCGCTGCCCTGGTGGAAGCCTGTCATCAACGTGGCTGGCGCACGCTGCTGCTGTCCGGCGACAGCTCGCCGATGGTCGGCAACATTGCGCGGCAGCTGGGCATCGGCGAGGCGCGCAGCGGGATGACTCCTGCCGACAAGCTCGTCCATCTGCAGCGCCTGCAGGCCGAAGGACATCGCGTGCTGATGCTGGGTGACGGCGTCAACGACGTACCGGTTCTCGCCGCCGCCGACATCAGCGTGGCAATGGGTTCGGCCACCGACCTGGCCAAGACCAGCGCCGATGCGGTACTACTCTCCAACCGCCTGGACAGCCTGGTACAGGCATTCAGCCTGGCACGTCGCAGCCGGCGCATCATTATCGAAAACCTGACCTGGGCAACGCTTTACAATGGCCTGATCCTGCCGTTTGCCGCCATTGGCTGGGTGACGCCGCTGTGGGCTGCGCTGGGCATGTCAGCCAGTTCGCTGCTGGTGGTACTCAATGCATTGCGACTGACCCGACTGCCGAAGGCGCCTGAGCCGCTCCCTACTGACCTGCAGTAGAATGAACGACAACACTGTCTGACAGGTTGTACCCGCGCCACAGCATTTTCCGGAGGCCCCCATGGCCGCACTTTACATTCTGATCCCCGTTGCAGTCGTGCTGGTTGCATTGGCCATCTGGGTATTCTTCTGGGCCGTGGATACCGGCCAATACGATGACCTCGACGGCCCGGCGCACAGCATTCTGTTCGACGACGAAGACCCCAATCATCAAGCTGGGGTCGAGCAGGCAACACAAGGCGACGACGAGACTACCAAGCGTGATTGAATTGCTGCCGCTGTTGTTGTCCGCCTTCGTTCTCGGCCTGCTTGGCGGTGGGCACTGCCTTGGCATGTGCGGCGGTTTGATGGGTGCTCTGACCATGGCGATCCCGGCCGAACAGCGCAGCAAGCGCCTACGCTTGCTGGTGGCCTATAACCTTGGTCGGGTACTGAGCTATGCCACCGCCGGCCTGCTTGTCGGCCTGGCTGGCTGGGCAGTTGCCCAGAGTCCGGCGGCGATGGCGCTACGGGTGGTGGCGGCGCTACTGCTGATTGCCATGGGCCTGTATCTGGCGGGCTGGTGGAGTGGCCTGACCCGCATCGAAGCCATGGGCCGCGGCCTGTGGCGCCATCTGCAACCTATCGCCAGTCGCCTCATGCCAGTGCGCAACCTGCCACAGGCGCTGTTTCTTGGTGCACTCTGGGGCTGGCTGCCCTGCGGCCTGGTCTACAGCACGCTGCTTTGGGCCGCGAGTCAGGGCGATGCATTCGACAGCGCCCTGTTGATGCTAGCCTTCGGCATCGGCACTTGGCCGGTCCTGCTGGCCACAGGCCTTGCCGCCGAACGCATTACCGCCATGTTGCGCAAACGGGGAGTCCGCATGTTTGGCGGCATCATGGTCATTCTGTTTGGCCTCTGGACTCTCCCCGGCCCGCATCAGCAGTGGTTGATGGGGCACTGAAAGGCTAGCGCTCGCAGGGGACTTGAAGTCCGCTCGCCGGGTCGGTGAAGCGTGACCCAGCCTACGGCTGCTTTACTACCTTTACGGCTCCTTGGGCATTTCTCGCTTGTGCTGCGATTTGTCATAGGTCTCGATGATGATCTGTGCCACCTCGTCAGTAACTTCTCGGCCCTGCAGGAAGGCGTCGATCTGCTCGTAGCCCACACCGTAGGCATCTTCGTCCGGCCTGCCGGGCTTGAGCTCTTCCAGGTCGGCGGTAGGCACCTTGAGCACCAGCTGTGAGGGAGCGCCCAACGCAGCGGCGATTTCCCGGACCTGCCCTTTGACCAGCCCTGCCAGTGGCGTCAGGTCACAGGCACCGTCACCGAACTTGGTGAAAAAGCCCATCACAGCCTCAGCTGCGTGGTCGGTGCCGATGACCAGTCCCTGACGCGCATTGGCGATGGTGTACTGCGCCACCATGCGCATCCTCGCCTTGGTATTGCCCAGTACAAAGTCACGTGAGCTGTCCGCCAGCGATTCAAGCGCTTCGGTCGCGCGCGAGAGTCCCAATACTGCTGCGCCAATATTCACCGTATGGCATTCATCCGGCCTGATGGTATCCACCGCCAGTTGTGCTTCATCTTCATCGTGCTGGACCTGATAAGGCAGACGCACCGCGATAAAGCGATAGTCATCCCCCTCACCCGCCGCCCGCATTGCTTCCACTGCCCGCTGTGCAAGCAGCCCTGCTGCGGTCGAGTCGACTCCGCCGCTGATCCCCAGCACCAAGGTTTTCAATCCCGATTCGCGCAGGCATGTCTGGATGAACGCGACCCGCCGATCAATCTCGGCCTGGACAGCTTCTGGCCCGTCAAACGGCGGACGTACATTAAGTGCGGCAGCGATCTGCTGCTGACGACCTTGCATGGATTACTCCTCAAGAACAAAAAGTTCGGTAATTCGGTTATGGACCACAGTTTGACAATCCGACCACATGGGCGCCAATAAATCTCTCTCCTGCATGCCGCCTGTCAAAAGGTGCCCGGCGGGGTCCGTGGTGGCTTGATACAGGTCAAGTCCGTACCGGTGCCCCCCTCCTAGAATCCAGCCCACTGCAGTCAACCGAGAATCACGATGCTCGATATCATTCGCTGGGATACCGATTTGATCCGTCGCTACGATCAGACCGGGCCGCGCTATACCTCGTATCCGACTGCGCTCCAGTTCAACGACAAGGTCGGCTTCTTCGACTTCCTGCACGCTTTGCGTAGCAGCCGCCATGCCAACCGCCCGCTCTCGCTGTACGTTCACCTGCCATTTTGCGCAAACGCCTGCCATTACTGCACACGCAACAAAATCATCACCAAGGACCGCGGCTGCACACAGCCCTATCTGGAACGCCTGGAAAAGGAGATCGCGCTGATCGCCCGTCATCTCGGGCCTGGACAGGTGGTCGAACAGCTGCACTTTGGCGGTGGCACCCCAACCTTCCTCAGCCATGACGACCTTCGGCGTCTGATGGCGCATCTACGCACGCATTTTCATTTGCAGGACGACGACCACGGTGACTTCAGTATCGAAATCGACCCGCGCGAGGCCGACTGGCCAACCATGGGTCTGCTCCGTGAACTGGGCTTCAACCGCATCAGCGTCGGTGTCCAGGCCCTAAACCCCGAAGTCCAACGCGCGATCAATCGCATGCAAACCCTGGAGCAGACCCAGGCAATCATCGAAGCCGCTCGAACTTTGCAATACCGTTCGATCAACATTGACCTGCTCTACGGCCTGCCCCTGCAGACACCCGAACGCTTCGCGCAAACCGTGAAGAACGTCACCGCGCTGCAGCCGGACCGCGTATCGCTGTTCAGCTATAGCCATGACCCCGAACGTTTCCAGGGGCAACGCCGAATCAATGCCGTGGACCTGCCCAGCGAGGCCGAAAAGCTGGCGATGCTGCAAGTCGGCGTGGAAGGACTCGCCCAATCCGGATATCGCTATATCGGCATGGATCATTTCGCCCTGCCCGATGACGAACTGGCAATGGCCCAGGAAGACGGCACCCTCACCCGCAATTTCCAGGGCTACACCACGCACGGACATTGCGACCTGATCGGCCTGGGCGTATCGGCCATCAGCCAGATCGGTGATCTGTACTGCCAGAACAGCAGCGACATCGGCCCTTACCAGAAATCCCTGGATCAGGGGCAACTCGCCACGACCCGCGGCTTGCGCTGCAACGAGGACGACCGCATCCGACGGCAGGTGATTCAGAACATCATTTGTGAATTTGAACTGCACTTCGAAGAAATCGAGCGCAGATTCAATATCAGCTTCAGAGATTACTTCGCCTCAGCCTGGCCAGCTCTGGAACAGATGGCCAGCGACGGCCTCATCCAGCTGAGCGAAGACACCATTGCCGTACTGCCTCCCGGTCGCCTGCTGGTCCGGGCGCTGTGCATGCAGTTCGACCACTACCTGCTGCCCGAACACCACCCCAAACGCCTTTCTCAGGCTTTCTGAGCCTGATGCCTAGTCAATAACCCTGCGACTGTTGTGCAATTGGCCTAAGCCAGCCGCCTGAGTTAACCTTGCGCAATATCGTAAGGTTTTCAGGATTACCTATGTCCGAGTCGCTCAAGGCCCGCCCACAGCGGCAAGCTCATTGCAAAGATTGCAGCCTGTCCGGCCTGTGTCTGCCACTTTCACTGAACATGCATGACATGGATGCTCTTGACGATATCGTCAAGCGCGGCCGTCCCCTTAAGAAGGGCGAAATGCTGTTTCGCCAGGGTGACACGTTCAACTCCGTGTTCGCGATCCGCTCAGGCGCTCTGCGTACCTTTAGCGTCACCGACTCCGGAGAAGAACAGATCACCGGCTTCCATCTGCCCAGCGAAATGGTCGGGCTTTCCGGTATGGATACCGAAACCTACCCGGTCTCGGCACAGGCGCTGGAAACCACTTCGGTTTGTGAAATCCCCTTCGAGCGCCTAGATGAACTCAGCGTCCTACTGCCGCAACTGCGCCGCCAGTTGATGCGTATCATGAGCCGCGAAATTCGTGACGATCAGCAGATGATGCTGCTGCTCTCGAAGAAAACCGCCGATGAGCGCATCGCCACTTTTCTGGTCAATCTATCGGCCCGCTTCAGCGCACGCGGTTTCTCGGCCAACCATTTCCGCCTGCCCATGTCACGCAACGAAATCGGTAGTTATCTGGGGCTGGCAGTCGAAACCGTTTCCAGGGTTTTCACCCGCTGTCAGGCAAGCGGCCTCTTGGAGGCGGAAGGCAAGGAAGTGCGTATCCTCGACTCCATCCGCTTGTGCGCCCTGGCTGGCGGAAACATGGACGCCTGAAGGAACCCACCATGATTTTCGATGAATTCATTATCAAAAAACTGATTCGCCCCGTTCCGGACTTCCCAAGCCCTGGCGTGGTGTTTCGGGATATCACACCGCTGCTGCAATCGCCTAAAGCCTTGCGCATGGTCGCCGACAGCCTGATCCAGCGCTACGTCGAAACCGATTTCACTCATATCGGTGCCCTCGATGCGCGTGGTTTCATCATTGGCTCGATCATCGCCTATGAACTGAACAAGCCACTGATTCTGTTCCGCAAGAAAGGCAAGCTGCCGGCCGATGTACTGGTCGAGTCCTACCAGAGCGAGTATGGCGAGGCCTTTCTCGAAGTTCATGCCGACAGCTTCTGCGAAGGCGATTCGGTACTGCTGCTCGATGACCTGATTGCCACCGGAGGCACCTTCATCGCCGCCGCTCAACTGGTTCGGCGCATGGGCGCACAGATATACGAAGCCGCAGCCATCATCGACCTGCCCGAACTGGGTGGTTCGCAGAAACTTCAGGACATGGGCATCCCCACTTACACCCTGACTGCTTTCGAGCTCAAAGAGCGCTGATAGCGCTCTCGATCTGGCACGAATGGTGGCTCGTCAGTACGGCGGGCTACCGTCGAGCCAAACCTTCTGATGAGCAAGACCGCCATGCTTGATTCCCTGCTTTTGCGCTGCCTGCTGATCAGCGCGCTCGCCTTCACAACTCCAGCGTTCGCGCTGGATCGCAACGCACTGCTGGACGACGCAAATCTGCTGTTGCTGCCCCGCGAACGCGCCGTACCCAGCATCGAGTTGATAGACCAGGACGGTCAGACCTTCGTAACCGATGCCCTGCGGGGGCGCTGGTACATTCTCTTCTTCGGTTTCACGGCCTGTCCTGATATCTGCCCTACCACGCTGAGTGACATGCGCCGGGTTTTCGGCCAATTGCCCGCCGAAGTACGCGATCAGCTGCAACTGGTAATGGTCTCCGCGGACCCCGCCCGCGACACGCCCGAGCAGCTGAAAACCTACCTGGGCTACTACCGTGCAGGCTTTACCGGACTGACCGGCGAGATGGCGCAGCTCCAACGACTGTCAAAGGCGCTGGGCCTGCCATTTGTTCCCGCCAGCCAGACTGAAGGTAACTACAGCGTTGCCCACAGCGGCAACCTGGCGCTGATCGCACCCGACGGCACGTTGCGCGGGCACATACGTGCACCGTTCAAACTGGGAGCCTTGCCGGATGCGCTGACCCAGGTGCTGACAACCCCCTGATACGGTTTCACGCTTCGCGTGTATTTCGCCCAATGGCACGCTCGACGTTCTGCCTGCACGACAGCAGCGCCTGCTTGATCGTTTCCTTATGGGAGGCGGCACGGCATGAGGGCACGACCACCGAGATGCTGTAGCGCCCCAGGTAGGTATCCAGCAGAACCGCAAACGAACTTAGCCCCTCGATCAGCTCGCCATGATCCTCGGCCACAGCGCCGTCGCGGATAAGTGCCAGTTGCGCCTGCAGGCCGGCAAGATCGAGTGTCAGAGGCGTCAGGTTCGGCAGCGGGTCAGGCAGCAGCTGGTGCAGCCCCTCTTCCGCAAGCGTCGCAAGATGCGCCTTTCCGCCAGCCGTGGCATAGGCCGGTGCCTTGATGCCGATGGGAAATACCACTCGTAATTCGCGTTCGGCAACCGTGCGATCAACCACATACACCTTGTCGCTGACCAGCGCACTCAGGCAGATCGACTCCTGTAGCTGCTCGGACAGGTCCAGCATGTGCGGCCTGAGCAGTGAAATGATGTCGGTCTGGGTCTGGCTGATCAATTGACCCAATGCCGGACCCAGCCGGAAGCCACCGCTCGGCCCTAGGGTTTCGACCAGATATTCGCTTTCCAGCGCATTGATGATGCGCTGCACCGTCGAGCGCGGCAGATCAACGATCTGTGCAATAGCCGCCAGGCTCAGACCCTGCGGATTGTTGCCCAGAGCGCGCATGACAGCCGCCGCACGGGCGATCACCTGTATGCCGGCATGCTTACCGGTTTCGCCGACCGGGTCTGTCTGAATCATTTTTTTCTCCGTCTGCATATCTGATCAATGATCAAGCCTGCATTGTCCTGCAGCACTGCTGCTGACCGCCAGAAACATCGCGTCTCGAGATGAGAGATCGCGCCCAGCGCTGCAGGCGAAACATTTTCAACACTATTTATCTTTGGCTCCGCTGAATTGTACAGTGATACACTTGCCCGACATGCGATACATAGTTTCGTGCGTTTCAAGGAGCCAACAATTGAATCACCCAGAAAAAACATTGCGCGCCAGACAGCTCGCATCCCTGGCGGCACTGTTGCTGCTGGTCGGCTGCTCCGATGCCCAGAATGAAGAAGAAGCACCACCTGTTCCTGAAGTCGGGGTTTATCAGATCCAGGCACAGCCATTGACGCTGACGACCGACCTACCTGGCCGCACCAGTGCCTACCGGGTCGCTGAAGTACGCCCGCAGGTATCAGGCATCCTCCAGCAACGCCTGTTCACTGAAGGCACGGAAGTCAAGAAGGGCCAGCAGCTCTACCAAATCGACCCGCGCACCTATGAAGCTGTGCTGGCACGTGCAGAGGCCAATCTGGTCACCGCTGAAAACCTAGCCAAACGCTATGAGCGCCTGCTCAAAACCAACGCGGTCAGCCGTCAGCAATACGATGATGCACTGGCAGCCTGGAAGCAGGCCCAGGCTGAGGTGCAAGTGGCCCGCATCGATGTGCAATACACCAAAGTCCTGGCGCCAATCTCAGGCCGCATCGGTCGCTCCGCGGTCACCGAAGGCGCATTGGTGACCAATGGGCAGGCCCAGCCTCTTGCCACCGTGACGCAGCTCGACCCGATCTACGTGGACGTCAACCAGCCGATCACCAAGCTCTTGAGCCTGCGCCGCGCGCTGGAATCCGGTCGTCTGCAGAACTCCGGCAAGGACAAGGCACAAGTCAGCCTGACGCTCGACGACGGCAGTGCCTATCCATTGCCCGGCACGCTGCAGTTCTCCGAGGTTAGCGTGGACCCGACTACCGGCTCGGTAACCCTGCGGGCCGAATTCCCCAACCCTGATCGCAAGCTACTGCCCGGCATGTTCGTGCATGCGCTGCTCAAGGAAGGCACGCAAGAGGACGCCATCCTCGTACCGCAGCAAGCGGTCAGCCGTGATGCGCGCGGCGTACCCAGCGTTTGGGTGGTCAAACCGGACGACAGCGTGGAGCAACGCGAAGTCGAGACCCTGCGCACGGTCGGAAACGCCTGGCTTATTGGCAAAGGCGTAAGCGATGGCGAGCGCGTAATCACCGAAGGCACCCAGCGCGCCCGCAGTGGCATCAAGGTCAGGCCCGTCGAAGCCACGAACGTCAGATTGGTCTCCGAATTCGCCCCGGCGACAACTACTGCCGCGGCCAATTGAGGAGCTGAAGGTTCATGTCTCGTTTCTTTATCGACCGGCCGATCTTCGCCTGGGTGCTGGCGATTGTCGCCATGCTCGCCGGCGCGTTATCGCTGGTAAAAATGCCCATCAGTCAGTACCCCAACATCGCCGCCCCGGCTGTTGCTATCGCCGTGTCCTACCCTGGCGCCTCGGCACAGACCGTGCAGGACACTGTGGTGCAAGTCATCGAGCAGCAGCTCAGCGGCCTCGACGGCTTCCGCTACATGTCCGCGCAAAGCAACTCCGACGGCAGCATGATGATCATCGCTACCTTCGAGCAGGGCACTGACCCCGATATCGCCCAGGTCCAGGTGCAGAACAAGCTGCAGCTGGCCACGCCCCGGCTGCCCGAGGAAGTGCAACGCCAGGGACTGCGCGTAGTGAAGTACCAGCAGAACTTCTTCCTGATCATCGGCCTGGCGGACACCACCGGCAAGATGAGCAACTTCGACCTCGGCAACCTGATCGCCTCGCAGCTACAGGACCCGATCTCGCGTATCGACGGCGTGGGCGACTATATGCTGTTCGGCTCGCCCTATGCCATGCGCATCTGGCTCGATCCGGCCAAGCTCAACAGCTACCAGCTGACGCCAGGCGATGTCGCCGGCGCCATCCGTGAGCAGAACGTGCAGGTTTCCTCCGGCCAGCTCGGCGGCCTGCCGACCCTCAGCGGCGTGCAGCTCAATGCCACGGTGCTGGGCAAAACCCGCATGACCACTCCGCAGGAATTCGAGGAGATTCTGGTCAAGGTCAACGCCGACGGCTCTCAGGTCCGCGTCAAGGACGTGGCCCGCGTGGAACTGGGCGCAGACAATTTCTCCATCTTCAGTAAGCGTAACGGCCAGCCCTCGGCGGGCCTGGCGCTGCGCCTGGCCTCGGGCGGCAACCTGCTTGAGACCGTGAAGACGGTGAAGGCCGAGATGGAAAAGCAGAAAGCCTACCTGCCGGAAGGTGTCGAGGTAATTTATCCCTACGACACCACGCCGGTGGTGGAGGCCTCCATTAGCTCGGTGGTGCATACCATTATCGAGGCGGTAGTCCTCGTCTTCTTGGTGATGTACCTGTTCTTGCAGAACTTCCGCGCCACTCTGATTCCAACCCTGGCGGTACCTGTCGTACTCCTTGGCGCCTTTGCACTGCTGCCCTACTTCGGCCTCAGCATCAACGTGCTGACCATGTATGCGATGGTCCTGGCCATCGGTCTGCTGGTGGACGACGCCATCGTCGTGGTGGAAAACGTCGAGCGCCTGATGCACGAGGAAGGGCTGACGCCACTGGAAGCCACGCGCAAATCCATGGGGCAGATCCAGGGCGCGCTGGTCGGCATCGGCCTGGTGCTGTCAGCCGTGTTCGTGCCAATGGCTTTCTTCGGCGGCTCGGCCGGCATCATCTACAAGCAGTTCGCGGTAACTATCGTGCTCTGCATGAGCCTCTCGGTTCTGGTAGCGATGATCTTCACCCCGGCACTATGCGCCACCATCCTGAAGAAGCCCAAGGGCGACGCTCATCACGAGAAAAAAGGTTTCTTCGGTTGGTTCAACCGCATCTTTGACCGCGGCACTGCTCGCTTCGAGCGCGGTGTCGGCGGCATGATCAAGCGCCGTGGGCGCTATCTGCTGGCGTTTGTGCTGATCACCGCAGGTACTGGCTACCTGTTCACCCAGATTCCCAAAGCGTTCCTGCCAAACGAGGACCAAGGGCTGATGATGGTGGAGGTACGCATGCCGGTGAACTCGTCCTCCGAACGTACCGAAGCGGTTCTTACTCAGGTGCAGGACTACTTGAAGAGCCAGGAAGGCGAACTGATCAACCACGTGCTGACTGTCAACGGCTTCAACTTTGCCGGTCGCGGACAGAACTCCGGCCTTGGCCTGGTCATGCTCAAGGGCTGGGACCATCGTTCCGAAGACGGCCAGGACGTATTCAGCATTGCCGAACGCGCCAACGCCCACTTCGCGACCATCAAGGACGCCTCGGTGATGGCATTCGTGCCGCCGGCAATTCTTGAAATGGGCAACGCCATGGGCTTCAACCTCTTCCTGCAAGACAACGCAGGTCTGGGCCACGAAGCGCTGATGGAGGCGCGCAACCAGTTCCTGCAATTGGCTAATGAGCACCCGAAGCTGCGTGCGGTACGCCCTAACGGCAAGGATGACGAG
Organism: Stutzerimonas stutzeri; assembly: GCA_002345575.1. Taxonomy (GTDB): domain Bacteria; phylum Pseudomonadota; class Gammaproteobacteria; order Pseudomonadales; family Pseudomonadaceae; genus Stutzerimonas; species Stutzerimonas stutzeri_S. Next base: position 94,992 of record DDVX01000019.1, on the reverse strand, counting down.
CCGCAGTATCAGGTCGTCATCAACGATGAGAAAGCTCGCGCGCTGCAGGTAAGCATCGCCTCGATCAATGAAACCATGAGCGCCGCCTGGGGCTCCATGTATGTCAACGACTTCATCGATCGCGGTCGGGTCAAGCGCGTCTATATCCAGGGCCAGGATGATTCGCGCATCTCTCCCGACGACTTTGACCAGTGGTACGTACGCAACGCTCTGGGCGAGATGGTGCCGTTCTCGGCCTTTGCCACCGGCGAGTGGACCTTCGGCTCGCCCAAGCTGGAGCGCTACGGCGGCATCTCGTCGGTGGAAATTCTCGGCGAGCCGGCGCCCGGCTACAGCACCGGTGATGCCATGGTCGCCATCGCCGCGATCATGCAGGAACTGCCGCCGGGCATTGGCCTGAGCTATACCGGTCTGTCCTATGAGGAAATCCAGACCGGCGACCAGGCGCCCATGCTCTACGCGCTGACCGTACTGATCGTGTTCCTCTGTCTGGCCGCACTCTATGAGAGCTGGTCAGTGCCGGCCTCAGTAATGCTGGTGGTGCCGTTGGGCATTCTCGGTGCGGTACTCGCCACTCTGTTCCGAGATCTCACCGCCGATGTCTACTTCCAGATCGGTCTGATGACCACGGTCGGCCTGTCGGCGAAGAACGCCATCCTTATCGTCGAGTTCGCCAAGGACCTGTACGAGAAGGAAGGCATGCCCCTGGTCGATGCCGCCGTGCATGCGGCCCGGCTACGGCTGCGGCCAATCGTCATGACGTCCCTGGCCTTCACCTTCGGCGTGATGCCGATGGCGCTGGCCAGTGGCGCCGGTGCCGGCAGCCAGCACTCGGTCGCTACCGGCGTAGTCGGCGGGATGATCACCGCCACCGTGCTCGCCGTGTTCTTCGTACCGCTGTTCTACGTAGTAGTGGTCAAGTTGTTTGAAGGACGCAAGAAGGCTCAGGCCGATGGCGAAGGAGAATCTGTATGAGACTCAAGCACCTGACCATCGCAATGACGCTGGCGCTGTCCGGCTGCAGCCTGATCCCCGACTACCAGCGCCCCGACATGCCGGTACAGGTGCAGTGGCCGGAAGGCGCGGCTTATGATCAGGGCTTGTCGGCAAGCACCACCGCCACAGAGCTGGGCTGGCGGCAGTTCTTCGTCGATCCGACCCTGCAACACCTGATCGGCATCTCGCTGGAAAACAACCGCGATCTGCGTCAGGCAGCACTCAACGTCGAAGCCTACCGCGCGCAGTACCGCATCAGCCGTTCTGACCTGTTCCCCAGTATCGGTATCGACGGCAGCGGCCAGCGCCAGCGTCTGCCAGCCGATCTGTCGAATACCGGCGAGGCGGGTATCGCCAGCCAGTACGGTGTAACGCTCGGCGTCAGCGCCTACGAGCTGGACTTCTTCGGTCGCCTGCGTAGCCTTGAGAGCAGCGCCCTGGCGCGCTACCTGGCCACCGAGGAGGCGCAACGCAGCGTGCAGATCGGCCTGGTTAGCGAGGTCGCTATGGCCTACCTGACCTGGCGCACCGATCAGGGCCTGCTGGAGCTGACCCGCGGCACCCTCTACAGCTACGGCAAGAGCCTGGGCCTGGTGCAGGCCGCCCACGATGTCGGCACCGCATCGGCACTGGATGTGCGCCAGGCCCGCAGCCTGGTGGAGCAGGCGCGCGTGCAGTTCGCCCGCTATTCGCGTCTGGTCGCGCAGGATGCAAACCTGTTGCGCCTGCTGCTCGGCACCGATCTGCCGACTGATCTGTCCGGGGGCTTTGGCTTCAACAGCGTGTTCGCCGAGCTGCCAGTAGGCATGCCAGCCGACCTGCTGCTGCGTCGGCCGGATATCCGTGCGGCCGAATTTCAACTGCAGGCCGCCAATGCCAACATCGGTGCGGCACGTGCAGCGTTCTTCCCGAGCATTCGCCTGACGGCTGCCGCCGGCACCCTGAGCGGTGAGCTCGACGGGCTGTTCGAAGGCGGTTCGGGCACCTGGAGCTTCATGCCGCAGATCAACATCCCGATCTTCACCGCTGGCCGGCTCAAGGCCAACCTTGACTACGCCGAGGTGCAGAAGGACATCAACATTGCCCAGTATGAACAGTCCATCCAGACTGCATTCCGCGAGGTCGCCGATGGTCTGGCCGCACGCGGTACCTTCGAAGAACAGCTGCAGGCCCAGACCGACCTGACCAGGACCACCCAGGAATACCTTGAACTGGCGCAGCAGCGCTATCACGAAGGCGTGGACAACTACCTCGCCGTGCTCGACGCACAACGCGAATTGTTCTCTGCCCAACAGCAACTGCTAAGCGATCAGCTGCTGCAACTCCACAGCGAGGTGCAGCTGTTCAAGGCACTCGGCGGTGGTTGGACGGAGAACATCGCGCTGCGTAACGAAACCTTGCAATAAAACGACGGACCGGCTTTGCGGCCGGTCCTGCAACACCGTTCTGATTGCTTTGGAAAAAGAGAAAAACATGAAAAACCGCTTTGCACTGCCCTTGGCGATTGCTCTTCTGACCGGCACCGCTTCTGTCACCGCCGCCGAGTTTTCCGGCGCGCTGGGCGTGACCGGCCAGGGCGACATGAGCTACCGCGCCGGCTTGGCGTTCGGCTGGGACAAGACCTGGCTAAACAGCAACACCGGCCACCTGACCGGCTACTGGGATGCTGCCTACACCTATTGGGAAGGCGGTGACGACTATGCCGGCGCGCACTCCCTATCTTTCGCCCCAGTGTTCGTCTATGAATTCAACGGCTTCAAATACACGCCCTTCGTCGAAGGTGGCGTCGGTGTTGCCTTCTTCTCCAAGACCGATGTCGGTGAGCAGCAGCTTGGCTCCTCATTCAACTTCGAAAACCGCATCGGCGCCGGTCTGAAGCTGCCGAACGAACAGAAAGTCGGTATCCGCGCCATGCATTACTCCAACGCCGGCATCAAGCAGCCCAATGACGGCATCGAGTCCTACTCGCTGTTCTACAGCCGCAAGTTTTAAAGGGCGGCAGTTGTTGGCGATGCGCAATGCTCGCCAACCATCCATGGCGCCATGCTTTAGCAGGCCGTTGAAAAATGTAGGCGAGGCAGGCCAGACAAGGCAAAAACAGGCGAGGACGCAGAGTTTAGTGGCCTAAATGAGCAGTACTCACTTCGTTCGCCCTTCGGGCCGCGCTAAAGCGCGTTAGCCGCAAGCGGCTTTCCGAGCCTGTTTTTAACGCAGTATTGCCAACGCAGGTAGTTTTTCAACGACCTGTTAATGGCAGTCCAGGGTATCGGCCAATACATAGGCCTCAAAGGCCACCTCATCGATCCAGAAGCGAATCAGCTCCTCCAGCCTCCCCTCTTCTTGCCACAGCACCAGTACCTCATCGATCCGTTCCTGTAGCGCGGCATCCGGCGTGCTGATGCGTAGTTTTTGCTCGCCTTCAGGCAGGGCCGTCAGCAGGCTGTTGTAGCGCCGCCACTCGGGCAGCTTCGACATTTCGGCGAGCAGGCGCTGGTCGTCGACAACCGCACGGCACTCGCCCAGTTTGAGGCCGATCAGGGCATGTGCGGTGCTGGGGTATTCACGCGCCTGAGCGCCGAAGCGCTGCAGCAGTGGTGCGTAGGGGCTAGCGGCGGCAAGACAGACCGGCTGATTACGCAGATGCTGCCAGGCGGAGGCACCACCTTCGTTGGCCGTCAGCGCAGCGGGGATGGCCTGATAGTAGAGCGCACCGGCTTCTGTCGGCCCCAGTCGCAGGTCCGCGCTGTCGGTCTGCTGCGTGATAGCCACCGGCTGCCCCAGCGCCTCGGCCAAAGCCTCAAGCAGTGCCGGCTCGAAGCTCGCCGCCTCCGTGCTTGATAGCACACGATACTCAGGCAGCGTCGCCTGTAGCGGCTGAGCGGCTACCAGGCCCGCCCCCAGCAGGGCCGGCAATAAGACCAGAAGCGACAACGCACGCACGGCAGCGACCTCAGACGTATTGGTAACGCAGCATCCGTTGCTTGAATTTTTCCAGTACCACCTGATCGATCAGCGTGGCAAGGATGGCTATTACCAGGATATTCATCATCACCCCGGTCATATCGGCGATCTCACCGGAATAGGCCAGTGAACGCCCCAGGCCCTGACCGAAGCCGATCAGCATCTCAGCAGAGATCAGTGCGCGCCAGGCGTTGCCAAACGCCAGCTGGGCGCCAGTGATCAGCTCGGGCATCACTGCCGGCAGGTAGACGCGACGCAGCAGCTGCCAACGTGACGCTCCCATCACCCGCGCCGCCGAGACATGCACCGGTTGCACACTTTCGGTGGCATTCATCACCGACAACGCCATGGGGAAGAAGGCCGATAGCGCCACTACCACGATGATCGGCAGGTTGCCGAAGCCCATAACGATTAGAAACAGCGGCACCCAGGCAATAGAGGGAATCGACTGCAGAATAACGATGGCTGAGCGCAGGATCTCACGGAAGAAGAACAACACCCCACCGACCAGGCCGAAACCGATGCCGAACAGCAAGGCAAAACTGTAGGCCGTGCCCAGGCGACTCATGCTGCCGTACAGGCCTTCGAGGAACGCCTGCTCCTGAACCGTGGTGAACAGCCGCTCGACCACGGTAGGAATGCCCGGCATCAGGAACGACGGCAGGCTCCAGGCGGCCACTTGCCAGATCAGCAGGATGAACAGGACCGCCAGGAACACGGCGAGATATTTTTTCGGACCGGTAAGACGACGAGGCTGGCTCATGCCTGGGTGACCTCCGTCTTGATTCCCAGCAGGCGCAGGATTTCGGTGCGCTCTGCAGCAAACGCAGTGAGATCGTGGCTTTTTTCACAATGGGTGAAGTTGAAGGTTTTCAATACCCGAGCCGGACGAGCGCTGAATACCAGCACATGATCGGCTAGATAAAGCGCCTCATCGACGTCATGGGTCACCAGCAGCACGGTGGGCTGATGCTCTTTGATCAGATCCAAAAGTACATCTTGCAGCGCCATACGGGTCAGAGCATCCAGCGCACCGAAGGGCTCATCAAGCAGAAGGACTTCGGGGCTGGCGATGAACGCACGCGCAAGAGCAGTGCGCTGGCGCATGCCACCGGACACCTGGTGCGGATAGTAATGCTCAAAACCATCCAGGCTCACTCGCGCCAGCCAGGCCTTGGCCTGCTCGAAGGCGCTGGCTTTGGCCACGCCCTGCAGCTCCAGCGCCATGGCGACGTTGCCCTGCAGGCTCAACCAGGGATAGAGCGCATGTTCCTGGAATACCAGCGTGCGCCTTGGGCTCGGCCCGGGAATTGTCTCGCCATCGGCCAGCACACGGCCAGCGCTGGGGTCCTCCAGACCAGCTACCAGATGCAGCAGAGTCGACTTGCCACAACCGGATGGCCCGACCAGCGCTACCAGCTCGCCCTGGGAAAATTCGGCATTGAAGCCCTTGATGACTTCAAGCTGGCCGAACTGCTTGTCTACGTCTTCGAATCTGAGTTGCATGAAAAACCTGAAAGTACTTCGCCGGCATCAGCCGGCAGAATAAAAGCTGCCCGGCACCTGGCCGGGCAATGAATAACTTTACTTTGATCGCTGAAACGTTGGCGAGGCAGCCGAGACGAGGCAAGAACAGGCGAAAAAGCGGAGTTTACAGTTGTAAATAAGCATTTTTAGCCTGTTCTTAACGCTGTATCTGCAACGCAGGTAGTTTCAGCTAGAGCTCACGGGCTTCCTGCCAGGACAGATCCAGAATGGCACTGGTATCGAACGGCTTGCCGTCACGGGTTTTCAGCGAGCCCAGTTCTTGCAGAATATCGGCCAGCTCCTGGATGCGCGCCAGATCCGCCTCGCCCAGCTTGGAAGTGAAATCCTGTGTGGCGATGGCCTCTTCGATCACTACTTCGCGCGGCAACTCGCCACGCTCAAGAGTCTTGAGTGTCGGCTCGGCGATGAAATAGTTGGCGATCAGCTTGGCCGCTTCGGCCGGCTGATTCTCCAGCAGTTCGATGGCTTCGCGCTGGGCGTCGAGGGACTTCCAGACGGCGTCCTTGCGCTTGGCCAGAATATCACCAGAGGTAATTACCACCATGCAGGGGAAAGGCCAGACTTCACCGATCTCGTAGATCTGCTTTACCGGCGCTACCAGCTGGGCGATGCGGTCATAGGGTTCGAAGAGGAAGGCTGCATCGACTCGGCCGGATACCAGCGACTGCACGGCAACCGCCGGGCTGACACCCATGATGTTCAGGTCGCTTGGCGTGAGCCCGGCAGCCTTCAGCGTTACGCCGCGCAGTACCGAGTCAGCGGTGCTGCCTTCGCGCTGGGAAGCCAGACTGTGGCCCTTGAGCCCAGCAACATCTTCGATACCGGTTTCGTTACGCACCAGAATCGAGTGATAGCCTTGCTGCGCGCCGCCAACCACTTTCAGGTCCGCGCCCTTGGAGGCCCATGCCACAGCGTTGGTGAAGCCCAGCACACCGGTGTCCAGCTGACCACCGACAATGGCTTTGATCAGGTCGGTACCGGAGCTGAACTCAATCAGTTCAACATCAAGGCCGTGCTTTTCATAGAGCTTCGCCTCGTAAGCCACCATCGCCTGGGCATCGTCCATGACGCGGATATAGCCTACTTTGAATTTTTCCTGTGCCTGCGCGAATGCACTTATCAGCAACAGAGCGGGAACCAGCCAATATCTTGCCTTCATCTTCGACCTCACGCAGTGCATGCCTGCACATATAACTAAAAGAAAGCCTTATATTCTTTTCAGCTATATGTGCTCATTGGCTTAGAACTTTACACGATCTGCTAAGCAGGCCGCACCTGCTGAGTGGCCATATGCACCCAATCACCGGTTATAAGCGCGCAAGGGAAGCCAGAAAGTTATGCTGCTTCGCGAAGCCTACCTACAAACTGATGGTCTTGCGTCCGGCCAGTGCGTGAGCGAGGGTGCCGCCGTCCACCAGATCCAGTTCGCCACCCAGCGGCACACCGTGGGCAATACGGCTAAGGGTCAGACCTTTAGGAATCAACAGCTGTGCGATGTAATGTGCGGTGGCCTCGCCTTCAACGGTCGGGTTCGTGGCCAGGATCACTTCACTGAAACTGCTCGCCGCCACCCGGGTCAGCAACTCAGGAATGCCGATGGCCTCCGGCCCCAGGCCATCAAGGGGCGAGAGGTGTCCCTTGAGCACAAAATAGCGCCCGCGAAATCCGGTCTGTTCGACCGCAAAGACGTCCACCGGGCTCTGCACGATGCATAGCAAACTATCGTCCCTGCGGGGATCGGCGCATTGCGCGCACAGGTCTTCCTCACTAAGCGTGCGGCACCGCTGGCAGTACGCGACATTCTCCATCGCCTGTGTCAGCGCCTGGGCCAGGCGCAAACCACCACTGCGATCACGCTCGAGCATCTGCAGGGCCATGCGTTGTGCCGTTTTCTGCCCAACACCGGGGAGAATGCGCAACGCATCGATAAGTTGGCGGATCAGGGGGCTGAAGCTCATAACGGTCTCAGTGAAAAGCTGCAAGCTGCAAGCTGCAAGCTGCAAGCTGCAAGCTGCAAGCGATCAGGATGGCGACCAATCTCGCCGCCCCAGCAAGCCTTTACTTGAAGCTTGTCACTTGCAACTTTCAGCGGTTTTTAGAAGGGCATTTTGAAGCCAGGCGGGAGCTGCATGCCAGCAGTCATGCCCGACATCTTTTCCTGGCTGTTCGCTTCGATCTTGCGTACCGCATCGTTCACGGCGGCGGCAATCAGATCTTCGAGAATGTCTTTGTCTTCCTGCATCAGACTGTCATCCAAGCTGACGCGCTTGACGTCATGACGACCATTCATCACCACGCTGACCAGGCCGGCACCGGACTGACCGGTCACTTCGGCGTTTGCCAGCTCTTCCTGCATCTTCTGCATTTTTTCCTGCATCTGCTGCGCCTGCTTCATCAGGCCGGCCATGCCACCTTTCATCATGTCTGTGTCCTCGGGTCAGTCAGGGTTGTTCCAGGGGTTCGATAGTGCCTTCGCGGATCACTGCCGCAAATTGCTGCATCAGTTGTTGGACCAGCGGATCGGACTGGATCGATTGCTCGGCGGCCTGCTGCCGCTGCGCACGATAGCGAGCTGCCGCCTGGGCCGGTGTTTCCTGCTCAGGTTTCTGCAGCTCAATCACCAGCTTCAGCGGGCGGCCATGATACTGGTCGAGCGCCTCGTTCAGCCGTCGCTGCTGGGTGGTGTTAAACAACGCGCTCTGCGCTGGGTCCAGGTGCATCAGCCAGCTATCACCTTCGACTGAAACCAGGGTGCAGTTGGATGCGATGCTGCCGGTCAATCCAGACAAGCCAAGCTTGAGATAGATGCTCTGCCACTCCGCTGCCAGCCCCGTGGCCGGCTCCATGGCGAGTGCCGGCTCGGCTTCTGCCGCAGCGGGTTCCAGCGTATCAAGCGTATGCAGATAGGCTTCTGCCTGGGTTTCGGCCTCGAAATAATCCTCATCGCTCAACGGCGGCTCGTCATCATCCACGTCCTCGACCGGAGCCGTCACGGCAACAGACACAACCGGTTGGCTAGCGGCTTCATTCGGCACGCTGTTGGCGGGCGGCTCGCTGACAGATGGGGCTGGACGCTCTTCCCAAGGCAGATCAATTGGCGGCACTAAAGGCGTAGGCTGTGCTACAGATTTCTCGGCGACAGGCGCCTGTTCAGACACTGCAGGCTCACTAAAAGCGGGTTCATTAGCCGCCTCTGCAACAGGCTGCGGCGAAACATCAGGCTCGGCGGCGACGTTGGCTGGTGCCGCAACAGAAACAGGTGCTACAGGTGCAGCCGTCGTGGCGGCCACCGGCGCCGCCTGGGGATCAGTCGTGGCCGGACTGATCCCCTGATTCTTTAAGGGTATTCGCGGAGCGTTTTCACTACCGGCCGGGCGAAATGCCAGCATACGCAGCAGAACCATCTCGAAACCGCTACGCGGGTCCGGCGCCAGGGGCAGATCGCGACGACCGATCAGGCCCACCTGGTAATAGAACTGCACGTCCTCGGCAGGCAAGGCCTGGGCCAGAGCCAGCACCCGGTCGCGATCGCCCTGCCCATTGTCCACCGCCTCGGGCAACGCCTGAGCGATAGCCACGCGATGCAGGACATTGAGTATCTCGGCCAGCACACCACCCCAGTCAGGGCCTTGCTCGGCAAGATGACGAACCGCTTCCAACAGCGCTCGGGCATCACCTTCTAGCAGCGCCTGCAGCACTCCGTAGACCTGACCATGATCCAGTGTGCCGAGCATGCTGCGCACATCCTCGGCCAGCACCTTGCCTTCGCCGAAGGCAATCGCCTGATCGGTCAGGCTCATGGCATCGCGCATCGAGCCGTCAGCAGCGCGCCCCAGCAGCCAGAGGGCGTCTTCCTCGAACGGTACGTTTTCCACACCCAGCACATGGGTCAGGTGCTCGACCACACGTTCCGGCGGCATGTTCTTCAGCGAGAACTGCAGGCAGCGCGAGAGGATGGTGACCGGTAGCTTCTGCGGATCAGTGGTAGCCAGCAGAAACTTGACGTGCGGCGGCGGTTCTTCAAGCGTCTTCAGCAGCGCGTTGAAGGAGTGCGACGAAAGCATATGCACTTCGTCGATCAGGTAGACCTTGAAGCGGCCCCGACTGGGTGCGTACTGCACGTTGTCCAGCAACTCGCGCGTGTCTTCGACCTTGGTCCTGCTCGCCGCATCAACTTCGATCAGGTCGACGAAACGACCTTCGTCGATCTCGCGGCACACCGAACATTCTCCACAGGGCGTGGAGCTGACTCCGGTTTCGCAGTTCAGGCACTTGGCGATGATTCGCGCAATGGTGGTCTTGCCCACCCCTCGCGTGCCGGTGAACAGATAGGCGTGATGCAGGCGCTGGCTGTCCAGCGCATTGACCAGGGCCTTGAGCACATGCGTCTGCCCGACCATTTCGCCGAACGAGCGTGGACGCCATTTACGGGCCAGAACCTGATAACTCATAACACCATCGCGGGGAAAGCAGAGGACGGGTAATGCTAGCGGAGCAGGCCGCAAATTGCATCCGGCCTGTCACATTCGACTCATCAGCCTTTCAGTTGGCAACCCAGCGCTCGCACGACCCGTTCCAGCGATGCCTGCCCCGCTACATCCACTTCCAACCCATCTATTTCCCGCCGCGGCGGATAGTGTTTGCGTAGCTGATCGAAACCCCAGCGGCGCTGCTCCTCATCGCCGCCCAGGCTCCGACGGAAGGCCGTATCGTCACGACGCGGGTCGTATACCGCCCGGCAGAGGGTCGTCAGCACCTCCTCCGGTGTAGCCGTGCTCGCAAACGAAAGACTGCGCAAAGGCGCCGTTGGCAGCAGCTCAGCCAGCTCGACTTTCGGCTCCAGCCCCTGACTTGCGCAGAACGCCTGGTAAATTTGCGCCGTGCCGCGCAGCTTTCCGTCCAGGCTGTAGCCGGCAATATGCGGCGTGGCGACCCAGCACAGTTCGGCCAGTTCAACATCCACCTGTGGCTCACCTTCCCAAACATCCAGTACGGCTTGAATGTCCTGGCGCTGCGCCAACTGGCCGCGCAGTGCAGCATTATCGACTACCGCGCCGCGGCTAGCGTTGATCAGCCAGCTGCCAGGGCGCATCTGTAGGAGGCGTGCCTGGTCAAGCAAATGGAAGGTGGCATGTTCACCTTCGAGTGTTAGCGGCGTGTGCAGGCTGATGACATCGCACTCCTCGATGATCTCCTCAAGGCTGACGAAGTCACCTGCCTCACGCGCCTGACGTGGCGGATCACAAACCCGCACATTCCAGCCCAACCCTCGCAGGACTTCCACCAGCCGGCCGCCGACCTCACCAGCTCCGACCACGCCATAGCGCCGACCGGCCAGCTCAATTCCCTCACCCTCGGCCAGCGCCAGCAGGCAGCCAAGCACGTAATCCACTACGCCACGTGCGTTGCAACCCGGAGCACTGGCCCAAGCAATGCCAGCCTCTGCGAAATAATCCAGATCCAGATGATCAGTGCCGATGGTGCAGGTGCCGACGAAACGCACCTGGCTGTCTTGGAGAAGCTCACGATCAACCCGAGTCACCGAACGCACCAGCAGCACATCAGCCTGCTCCAGCGCCGCCCTATTGATCTCTCGCCCTGGCATACGCCGAATTTCGCCGTATTCAGCGAAGAAGGATTCGACCAGTGGAATATTTTCGTCGGCAAGAATGCGCATACAGTGCTCCCGTCAGTGATAGGCCTATTCTAGACCGCAGCAGCCTTCCGGGGGTGCTGCGCGGGGCGTAGACTACACCGCTTCCTGTATACAACTCGGATCGCCTGGAAATGCCTGCTGAGCCAAGACTCAGACGGGTGCGCAGAGAACTGCGCGCCCTCTTCGCTATTGCGCTGCCCATGATGATCGGGCAGCTGGCCAATACTGCCATGGGGTTCGTCGACACGATGATGGCCGGCCGCGTCAGTCCACGCGATCTGGCGGCCGTCGCCCTGGGCAACTCGGTGTGGGTACCGATGCTTCTGCTGACCAGCGGCGTGATCCTGGCGACCACACCAAGCGTGGCCAAACGCTTCGGCGCTGGCGAGCATGAACGGATCGGGCCGGTGGTACGCCAGGCTCTGTGGATGGGGCTGGGCATCGGCAGCCTGTCCGCCATCCTGATGTGGAATGCCGAACCGCTGCTGCACCTGCTGAAGGTCGAAACCAACCTGATCGGACCCAGCATGGATTATTTGCGCGCAGTGGCCTGCGGCTTTCCGGCGATGGCGGTGTATCTGGTGCTGCGCAGCTACAGCGATGGCCTGGGACATAGCCGCCCCAGCATGGTGATCGGCCTGCTCGGCCTGACGCTGAACATTCCGCTGAACTACATCTTTATCTACGGCAAGCTGGGCGTGCCGGCGATGGGCGGTGTCGGTTGTGGCTGGGCTACCGCTGCAGTGATGCTGTTCATGGCTTTGGCCATGCTGTTCTGGGTACACCGCGCCGAGTGCTACCAGCCAAGTCGACTGTTCGAGCGCTTCGATATGCCGTCCTGGCCTGAGCTAAGCCACCTGCTGGCCGTCGGTGTTCCGATCGGCATTGCAGTATTCGCTGAGGCCAGCATCTTCTCGGTGATCGCCCTGCTGATTGGTGCGCTCGGCGCGACGGTGGTCGCCGGGCATCAGATCGCCCTCAACTTCACGTCACTGGTCTTTATGATTCCGCTGTCACTGGGCATGGCGATCACTGTACGCATCGGCCAGGCACTGGGTCGCAACGCGCCGCGCGATGCGCGTTTCGTGGCTGGACTGGGGATCGTTACCGGACTGTGCTTCGCCTGCTTCTCGGCCATGGCCATGCTGCTTTTCAGCGAACAGATCGCGCGTATCTATACCACCGACCCGGCGGTTATCCAGGTAGCCGCGGGACTCTTCTTCTATGCAGCGGTATTCCAGTTTTCCGATGTCGTCCAGGTCACTGCAGCCGGCGCCCTGCGCGGTTATCAGGACACCCGCATGACGATGGTCTTTACCCTGTTTGCCTACTGGGGGATCGGTCTGCCGCTGGGTTATGCGATGGGGCTGACCGATATGTTCGGGGCCGCCAGCGGGCCAGTCGGACTCTGGCAAGGCCTGATCGCCGGTCTGAGTTGCGCGGCACTGTTGCTGAGCATTCGCCTGGCGCGAAGCGCCCGCAAAGAAATACGGCGCTCCCGTGCGGCGGCGCTGCGCAACGCCTGAGTAGCGTCAGGCCGACTTTATCGCCACGTCGGAAACGCCCGCCGCCAAGGCGGATTTGCGCGCCCGATGCAACGCCAGCGGCCCTAGCATCAACAGCACACCCATCAACGCGAACGCTGCCCACCAGCCAAGCAGTAGCTGATCACCAATTGCATCGAGCACCATGCCAAACAACAAGGGCCCCAGAAAGGCCCCGGTGAAACCGGTACAGGAATACAGCGCCATGGCCGCGCCGCGATAACTGGCCGGCGCAGCCTCGATCAACCCGGCGGTGAGCGACGCGGAATCAGCGGTGACCGTCACGCTGTACAAGGCGATGATCAGCAGCAGCGCCCAGAACGGCAACGTCGCGCCCAATCCAAACAGCCCCGCCAGCACTGCCGAAGCCAGCATCACCGCGATCAACCAGCGGCGCCGCCCCAACCTCAGCGCCAGCTCGTTACCGAGGATGCTCGCGGGCATGCCAATGAGGGTCGCGAGTGTCGCCACCCAGGTGGCCGTCAGCCACTGGCTTTGCCCCTGCCATTCAGCGGCAAATACCAGAAACGCCACCAGCCAGGCGCGGAAGGCGAACAGTTCCAGGTTATGCACTGCATAGGCCAGGCAGTAGGCCAACACGGGACGATTGAACAAGGGCCCGAGATCCAACAGCCGATGACGCACGCCGTTGACCACCGTTTTGGGCGATACGCCGCGCCAGACCATCAGCCAGGCCAGCAACGCACCCGCACCGCTAAGCAGCGCCGGCAGCTGCCAACCACCGATGCGCGTCAGCTCGCCGGTGAGAATGAACGACAACGCCGTACCCAAGCCGAAGCTCGCGGTGTAGAAGGCCACAGCTCTGGATTGGGCATCGCCCTCGATGCGCTCGGTCAGCACTCTGAGGCCCGGCATGTAGGTGCCCGCCATCCCGACTCCGGCCAGCACGCGCCAGAGCAGTGCCGACCAGAACCCGTCGGCCAGGACAAAACCGGCGCTGGCAACCGCCGTCAGCAGCATGGCCCATAGATAGATGAGCCGAGCGTCGTGGCGGTCGGTGAGCCCGGTCAGGATAGGCACGGCCAGCATGTAGCCCAGGAAAAAACCGCCACCGATCCAGCCCGCTTCAGTATTGCTCAAGCCCCACAGCGCCCTGAACTCAGGCAGCAACGCAGCGAACAGTGCAAAACCGGCCATGCCGAGGGTTTCCGCGCTGCACATCAGCAGCGTCAGGCGCCGCGCATTCACAGCCGCTGCCCATCGAAGCCAAGGCTGACACCTTTGGGCAAGGCGCCGGGATGCTCCATCAGCCAGGCATCCAGGTTGTGGCCGATGTGAGTGAGCACCGCATGGGCAGGTTTCAGCTCATCGATGATCTGCAGCGCAAGGGAAAGATCGTTGTGGTTGCGCGGCTCTGGTTGCGGCGGCGATGAGCAGTCCAGCACCAGCAGATCGAGGGGTCGCCGTGCCAGCCAATCGGCGCTCGCCTGCGGCACGCCCAGGGTATCGGTGAGATACGCCATACGCTGGCCGCCGCCTTCGAACAGGTAACCGAAGGTCGGTTTGGAATGCGCGAGCGGCAGGGCCGTCACCGCAAGCGTACCCAACTCGCGCCGCTCGAAGGCGGCAAAGGGCCGGGAGAAATCGAGAATTCCCGGGTGCTTGTAGAGGTCGGCCAAGCCGTCGCTATCGGGTGGGCCATGGACAGGAATCTGCAACCCCAGCCCCCAGCGCAGGTGCAACAGCCCCTGGGCATGGTCGGCGTGGTAATGGGTCAGCAGGATGCCGCTGAGACTATGCGGTACGAAACGCTCGCAGAGATCGGTCAGGCCGGCGTCGATCAGCCAGCGCTGCTCACCGCATTCGACCAGCGCGCAACAGGGCCCACGGCGGAACTCCGGCTGCACCCTCGCCCGCTCGCAGGCGGCGCAGGCGCAGTTGTAAACCGGCACCTGACGCGCATTGCCGGTGCCCAGTAGCGTCAGACGCATGCATGGGCTTCCATGACCAGATCAACCAGCCGGGTTGCAGCGTCCTCCAGGGCACCGGAGTTATCGATCTGCACGCAATCGACTTCTTCGCGGAAAGCCCCATTGCGCAAAAGACGGGCATCGATCTCTTCGAGGCTCTCGCGCCCTCTCGCTATCAGGCGCTGGCGCAGTACGGCCGGCTGTACCACCAGCAGCACGGCAAGCAGACCGGGATATCGCTGGCGCGCGACTGGCAGATACTGGCGCGAACCGTTGACCAGCACGTCGTGCCCTTCGGCCAGCCAGTCATCGATCTGCCGGGGAATACCGTAGCTCAAGCCGTTGGCGCGCCAATGCAAGGCGAAGGCGCCCTCCTTTTCCATCCGGGTGAATTCCTCCGGGGTGACGCCGCAGGCATCCTCACCCACCGACTCGGCCGAACGGGTGATGACTCTGCGGGCGATCCGACAAGCGTTGGCCTTCAAGCGCTCGCTCGCGGCCTGCAACAGGCTGTCCTTGCCGGAGCCCGAGGGGCCCATGAGATAGATCAATTTGCCTGGCATCAGAATACCCTTCGTCCCTCACGCCACACTTGGCGAATCAGGGGCTGCGATGGCTGAATTCGCGTCTGCAGCAGGTCGGCGCGCAGGCCAACCCGTATTTCGCCACGGTCATCCAGCCCCGCCGCGCGGGCCGGCAATCGGCTGACCGTCGCGACGGCCCGCGGCAGATCGTACGCGTTGTCCTGCTCGGCCAGCATCAGTGCCGCCTGCAACAGGCTGGCAGGATAGTAATCGCTGGACAGGATATCGAGCACATTCGCCGCCGCCAGTTCAGCCGCGGCGATATTGCCCGAATGCGACCCGCCGCGAACGATATTGGGCGCGCCCATCAGCACCTTCATGCCCAGCTCGTGACTGGCCCGAGCCGCTTCCAGCGTGGTCGGGAACTCGGCGATGGACATGCCGAACGCAGCCGATTCCTGCGCGTGCGCTAGGGTGGCATCGTCATGGCTGGCCAGGGCCAAGCCGCGCGCCCGACATTCTTCCACCACGGCGCGCCGGTGCCGGTCGCTGTACATCCGCGAATTGGCCTTCTGTTCCTGGGTGAAGGCGTCCATCTCTTCATCATTAAGGTGGTATTTGCCCTTGTAGTACTCGCGATACTTGGTTTCAAGGGCGAACTGGCGCTGGCCGGGCGAGTGGTCCATCACCGAGACCAGCTGCACCAGTGGATGCTCGACCAGATCGCGGAACAGGCTGAGCACATCGGGGTGACAGACCTCGCAACGCAGGTGCAAGCGATGCTCGGCGCGCAGGTCGCCTGCTTCTGCGGCACTGGCGATGGCTTCGAGCATCACCGGCAGCTGATGCATGCGCTGACTGCCCGGCTTGATATCGCCGATGGACAGCGCATCGAACACTGTGGTGATGCCCGCCGCAACGATCTGCGCATCGTGGGTGAGCACAGCCGAGGCGGATGGCCAGTCGACGCCCGGGCGCGGGCTCATGTGTTTTTCCAGATTGTCGGTGTGCAGCTCGATCAAGCCCGGCAGCAGGTGGTCGCCATTGAGATCCTGTGCCTGGGGCAACCGGCTGCGCCCTTCTTCCACCTCGGTGATCAGGCCGTCTCGGATCACCAGTGTGCCGTCGAAAACCCGCTCGGCGGTGACCAGGCGGGCATTGGTCAGAACGATTTCAGCCGGCATGGGCAAGCTCCTCGGTAGTCATATCCAGGTAGCGATCGGCAACGGCCTCGCGCACCAGACGATCATGGAAAATACCCACCAGGGCGGTGCCGGCGGCCTTGGCTTCAGCGATCAGCTCTAGCACCACGTCGCGGTTGGCCTCGTCCAGAGAAGCGGTGGGTTCATCGAGCAGCAGCACTGGCCAGTCCACCATGAAGCCGCGTGCCAGGTTGACCCGCTGCTGCTCCCCGCCGGAAAAAGTGCCGGGGGCCAGCGACCAGAGGCGCTCGGGGATATTCAGCCGACTCAACAGCCGCTTGGCACGTGCGTCGGCAGCGGCACGCGTCCAGCCGCGTGCCAGGGCCGGCTCCATCACCACGTCCAGGCACTCCACGCGGGGAATCACCCGCAGGAACTGGCTGACGTAGCCCAGGGTTTCGCGACGTACCGCGATCACCTGGCGCGGCTCGGCGCCGACCAGCTCGAAAGCTTCGCCACGATGCCGAATGCGAATGCTGCCCTCGGCCCGGTAGTTGCCATACAGGCTGCGCAAAAGAGTGGATTTGCCCGCGCCGGAACGGCCATGCAGCACCAGGCATTCGCCGGCACGCACGTCGAAGCTCAGGCGCTTGAGTACCTTCAGTTCGACGCCGTGCTGCTGATGCAGGACGAAGGCCTTTTGCAGGTTGCGCACTTCCAACAGGTTGTTCATTGGTGCCTCCAGGCGAAACGGGGATCTCTCATGGCTGCAACACCGAGGAAACCAGCAACTGCGTGTAGGGATGCTGCGGGTCATCCAGCAACTGGTCGGTAAGCCCGGCTTCCACCACACGGGAGCGGCGCATCACCATCAGCCGGTCGGCCAGCAGGCGCGCCACTGCCAGGTCATGGGTGACGATCACCACTGCCAGGTTCAGCTCGCGCACCAGGCCGCGCAGCAGATCGAGCAGACGCGCCTGCACGGACACATCCAGGCCACCGGTAGGCTCGTCCATGAACACCAGGCGCGGCCCGGATACCAGGTTGCGGGCGATCTGCAGGCGCTGCTGCATGCCGCCGGAAAAGGTGCTGGGCAGATCGTCGATGCGTGCCGCGTCAATCTCCACCTGCTGCAACCAGTCGAGGCCGGCCTGGCGCAAGTGGCCGTAATGGCGCGAGCCCTGGGCCATCAGCCGCTCGCCAATGTTGGCACCAGCGGAAACCCCCATGCGCAAGCCATCCCGCGGGTTCTGCTCGACGAAGCCCCACTCGGTGCGCAGCAGCGTGCGCCGCGCCGCTTCACTGGCGCTGTAGAGGTCGAGCCAGTCGCCTTCAGTGGTTCGATAGGAGACACCGCCACGGTCGGGCATGCAGCGCCCGGACAGCAGGCTGAGCAGCGTCGACTTGCCGGAGCCGGATTCGCCGACAATACCCAGCACTTCACCGGGATACAGGTCGAAATCGACCTCCTGGCAGCCCTTGTCCGGCCCGTACAGGCGGGTCAGCCCACGAACCTGCAGCAACGGCGTGTCGAGATCGACCAAAGCCTGCGGCGCTTGCTGAACGGCATTCATTGGCCGATCTCCTTTTCGCTGTAGCGCTGGATGCAGTAATCGGTGTCGGAACAGACGAAGCGCTTGGTGCCGCGATCGTCGACGATGAGTTCATCGAGGAAAGACTCACCGCTGCCGCACACCGCGCAGCACGCCTCCCAGCGCTGAATGGCGAAGGGGTGATCCTCAAAATCGAGGCTTTCCACCTTTGTATAGGGTGGTACCGCGTAGAGGCGCTTCTCGCGACCAGCACCGAACAGCATCAGCGCCGGGCTCATGTCCAGCTTGGGGTTGTCGAACTTGGGAATCGGCGACGGATCCATCACGTAGTGATCATCGACCGTCACCGGGTAGGCGTAGGCCGTGGCGATATGGCCGAAGGTGGCGATGTCCTCGTAGAGCTTGACGTGCATCACGCCGTAATCGCCCAGCGCGTGCATGGTGCGGGTCTCGTTCTCCGACGGCTCGATGAAGCGCAGCGGCTCGGGAATTGGCACCTGATAGACCAGAATCTGTCCGTTTGACAGCGGCGTCTCCGGTATCCGGTGACGGGTCTGGATCACCGTGGCCTCGGGCGTGCGGGTGGTCGTTGCGACGTTGGCGGTACGCGCGAAGAAGCGGCGGATCGACACCGCATTGGTGGTGTCGTCGGCGCCCTGGTCGATGACCTTGAGCACATCGTCATTACCGAGAATGGCCGCGGTCAGCTGCATGCCACCGGTGCCCCAACCGTAGGGCAGCGGCATCTCGCGACCGCCGAAGGGCACCTGATAGCCAGGAATGGCGACGGCCTTGAGCAAGGCCCGGCGGATCATGCGTTTGGTCTGCTCATCCAGATAGGCGAAGTTGTAGCCGTCCGCCTGTGCAATGCTTTGCTGAAGGCTCATGCGCGGGCTTCCTCTTGAGCGGTTTGGGGGGCATCGGCCGCTGGCCGGCGAAGTTTGCGGATCAGCTCCAGCTCCGCCTGGAAGTCGACGTAATGCGGCAGCTTGAGATGCGAGACGAAGCCGCCCGCCTCGACGTTGTCGCAGTGCATCAGCACGAATTCTTCCTGCTGCGCAGGGCCCTGGATTTCCTCGGCGTACTCCTCGGCACGCAGCGCCCGGTCAACCAGCGCCATGGCCATGGCCTTGCGCTCGGCATAACCGAAGGCCAGGCCGTAGCCGCGGGTGAACTGCGCCTCCCTGCCCTGCCCGCCGACGAACTGGTTGACCATCTCGCACTCGCTCACCTCGATCTCGCCCAGGCACACCGGGAACCCCAGCTCCTCCGGCTCGATCCAGACCTCCAACTCGCCGATACGGATCTCGCCGGCGAAGGGGTGGTTGCGGCCATAGCCGCGCTGCGTCGAGTAGCCCAGCGCCAGCAGAAAGCCTTCGTCGCCGCGGGCCAGCGCTTGCAGGCGCTCGGCACGGCTCGCCGGGAACTCCAGTGGCTCGCGAGTGATATCAGCAACAGGCTCACCGCGGTCGGTCTCGGCCGTCATCAGTCCTTCGCTGCCGAGCAGATCGAGTACCCGTGGGCAATTGTCCAGATGCGCGCAGGGATCGACCTCAAGCTGCGGCTGTTCGCCTTCGGCCAGCAGCGCGAAATCCAGCAGACGGTGGGTGTAGTCGAAGGTCGGGCCGAGCAATTGCCCGCCCGGCAAATCCTTGAACGTCGCGGAGATACGCCGGCTCAGGCGCATATCGGCAGTGTGCAGCGGCAGGCTGTGGCCGAAGCGCGGCAAGGTGGTGCGATAGGCACGCAGCAGGAAGATCGCCTCAAGCAAATCGCCTGCCGCCTGCTTGATCGCCAGCGCAGCCAGCTCTTCGTCGTACAGAGAGCCTTCGCCCATCACCCGCGCCACGGCCAACGGCAGCTGCTGGCGTATCTGGGCCACACTCAGCTCGGCCAGGTCGGTATCGCCACGACGCTTCTTCGCCAGCAGAGCGTGGGCATTGTCGATCGCCTGCTCGCCTCCTTTCACGGCAACGTACATCAGCTCGCCTCCTGTGCCAGAACGGAGCAGCGAGTGCTGCGCGGCAGTCCGATCAGCTGTTCGCCAGCGCTGAAGAAGATGTCCAGCCCACGCGGGAATTGCGTCCGCCGTTCACGCTGTGCCCAGAAGCCGAACGGTAGCGGTAGCGTTACCAGGCGTTCGGTTTCGATACCGGGCCCTTGCCAGCGCCAGCACGTACCGCCGCCCAGTTCATCGAGCTGGACGATCAGCGAGCAGGATTGGTCGGGATAACGCTCGCTGCCACCATCGAAGCCGCAAAGATCATCCAGTTCGCGGATGTCGAGGACCGCAAAAGCCGCCTCTTCACGCGTCTCGACAATCGGGCAACCGCAGTGAAAGCTCAGGTTGGCGCGCAACACCGGCGAGTCGAAGGCCGGCGCCAGCCACACCGGGGTGTCGGCATCCAGCAGGCTCAGGCACAGCGCATAGGTCGCCGACGCCAGGCCAGCAATCGGCTGCACGCTTGGCAGCGTCTGGCTCAGCCCCGGTTCCGCCAGGGCATTGAGCGCAGCGCGAAAACTCAGCTGGGAGGCCAGCGCGGGGTTGTCGAACGCAGGGAGTAGAAATTGCGAACTCATCAGCTTTCACCTCGCACCATGGTGACGAACTCCACACGCGTGGAGGCCGCCTCGGCCTGTTGTGCGGCGCGTTGCGCCTGTTGGATTTTCTCGAGTGGCTCGATCAGCGATGCCAACCAGCGTTGCTGATCGCCGCCTTGCAGGTGCGCATCGGCCAGCGCCGCCAGTTCGGCCTGGCGCTTGTTGCGTCCGGCGAGATAGCTGTAGCCGGTGCGGCCATCAGCGAAACGCACTACGCAACGGGTCATGGTCATTTCGCCGAGGTTGAACGCGGCACCAGTTCCGCCCATGCGGCCGCGCACCATGGTCATGCCGATTTCGGCCGGTCTTATCAGCTGGTATTCGGCGTCTTTGAGCTGATTTTCGTAATCGGCCAGCCGGTCGCCGGCGCGGGCGAGCACGCCCATCCAGCGCTGGCGGGGAGCAGTGTCGGGGGTCATGAAATCCTCCATCAGGGAGCAACCTGGAACTGAAAACGGTCAGCGCGGCTGGTGGAGTGGGAAAGCTCCACCGGTTGTCCGGCCGGGTTCTGGGAAAGGGTGAGGACGGTAAGCAGAGGTGCCTGACGGGACATCAATAGCCGGTCGGCCTCCTCTCGGCTCGGCAGTCGCGCACCAATCAGGCTGTAGGCTCGCGTCAGCGCCGTGCCGCGCTCGGCGAGATAAGCGCGCAGCGAGCCGCCTTCGTAGTTGGCCAGCAACGGCTCACGATGGGCGCTGTAGCGGTGACGGATCAGGCTGACCGGTTGATCATCGATCAGCCGCAGGGTGAGCAGCTCCAGAACGCGTGCGCCGGATTCCAGCTGCAGGTGCTCTATTTCTGCATCTAAGGCCGGGCGCACGCGGCGCTCCAGCAGCCGAGCCTCGACGCCGTGGCCCTGTGCCGACAGCGATGCGCTGTAGGCGCTCTCGGCCCGCATCGGATAGATCATCGGCCGGGTCAGCACGCGGGTGCCCTTGCCCTTGTGGCGGGCCAGCTGCCCTTCTTGCACCAGCTCATCCATCGCACGGCGCAGGGTATGGCGGTTCACCGCGAAGCGAGCGGCCAGTTGCAGCTCGCCCGGCAGGTAGTCGCCCGGCTGCATGCGCTGCACTTCGTGGCGCAGCGTCTCGGCGAGTTCGAGGTAAAGCGGCTGGGCTTGTCTAGACATGTCCATGGCAAAAAACTCAGATGAACAGCTTGCGCAGGCGCTGCGACAGCACATCGATCAGGCTCACCACCAGGATGATCATGATCAGCAGCGCGCAGGTCTGGCCGAACTGGAAGCCGCGAATGGCTTCCCAGAGGATCACGCCGATGCCCCCCGCGCCGACCATGCCGACAACGGTGGCCGAGCGCACGTTGGATTCGAAGCGATACAGCGCGTAGGAAATCCACAGCGGCAACACTTGCGGCAGCACGCCGTAGATCACCTCCTGCAGCGCGCTGGCACCGGTGGCGCGTACGCCTTCCACCGGACCGGGCTCGATGGCTTCCACCGCCTCAGCGAACAGCTTGGCCAGCACGCCCGTCGTGCTGATGAACAGCGCCAGCACACCAGCGAAGGGACCGAGCCCCACCGCCACCACGAACAGCATGGCGAAGACCATTTCGTTGATCGAACGGCAGGCGTCCATAAGACGGCGCACTGGCTGATAGACCCACCAGGGAACGATGTTTTCCGAGCTGAGGATGCTCAGCGGAATCGCGCAGACGATCGCCAACACCGTGCCCCACAGGGCGATCTGCACGGTGACGATCATTTCCTTGAGGTACAGCCGCCAGTCGGTGAAGTCCGGCGGGAAGAAATCGGCGGCAAAGACCGCCATGTTCCCAGCGTCGCGGTACAGCGCCAGGGGGTTCATTTCCGCGCCCTGCCAAGACCAGGCAAGGACGGCGAGGAGCAGGCCCCAGCCGATCAGCCGGCCCCAGGAGCGCTTGCCGACCGCTTCAGCGGTGGGATGTGTAGTCATGGAGGTCATGAGTCTTCTCGTTCAGAACAGGCAGCGGCTACCTGCAAGGGAGGCGGCCATCCGGTCAGCCAGCCTTGGCCAGATTTTTTTCGCGCTCGGCCATGCGCTGCTCAAGGTCGGCCAGCTGGGCATCGATTTCGGCCAGCCGCGCCTTGCGGTCGGTTTCGGCCAAGCGGCTGTTGTTGGCCACTTCGGTGCGCTGCTTGAACAGTTCCAGCTGGCGGATGGGTAAAAGCTGGTCGTTGTCCGAGGCGCGGAATGGCGACCACTGAAGGTTGGCCAGTACCTGGTTCTCGGCGGCGCTCTTGCCGTAGGTCATGAAGAAGTCGCGGATGCTGGCCTTGGTGCTTTCGGGCAGATTCTTGCGCCAGACCATGGGATCCGCCGGAATCAGCGGCGACTGCCAGATCACCTTGAGTTGCGCGGCTTTATCTGGCGCGGTCACTTGCAGACGCTCCAGGCCTTCGTTGTTGAAGGTGCCGACATCGACCTGCTTGTTGGCCACCGACAGCGCGTTGACTTCATGGCTGCCGTTGAGCGAACGCTTGAAGGCCTTGTTGGGGTCGACCTGGTTCTTGGCGAACACGTAGTAGCCGGGCACCAGGTAACCGGAAGTGGAGTTCGGGTCGCCGTTGGCGAAGGTCAGCGTGGCAGCGTTGGCCAGCATGTCCTCGACTGACGTCAGCGGGCTGTCCTTGTGCGCCACGATCAGGCTGTAGTAGCCCGGCGCACCGTTGGCGGCCACGGTCTGGGCGAAGATCTCGCCGCCAGCGCGGTCGATAGCTTCCATCGCCGACTTGTTGCCATACCAGGCCAGGTCAACTTTGTTGAAGCGCATGCCCTGGATGATGCCGGCATAGTCCGGCGCGAAGAAGGCGTTGATCTTCATCCCGGTACGCTCGCCCATGGCGTCCAGAAAGGGCTCCCATACGGTGCGCAGGTTTTGCGAGGACTCGGTGGAAATGATGCCGAAGTTCAGCTCTTTGAGCGCTTCGGCGTGGGCATTACCCAGCAGCGAGCCGGCCAGAATGGCGGATGCGGCGAATACCCGGCTGATACGAGCAACCATTGGTGGATTCCTCTATATGGGGGGAAATAGCGGTTCAGGCCTGGACCAGCGTCAGCGGCCGGCTCGCGCCACCGGCCGCGCGCGCTCGATCGTTGAACAGCAGGCAGGTATCGAGATCGGCACCGTAGAGCTCGTTGAGCGAGGCGCCGTCCAGCTCGCTGCTGGGGCCGTCGTAGTGGATGTGCCCACCCTTGAGTGCCACCGCGCGCGGGCAATAACGCAAGGCGTAGTCAACTTGATGCAGGGTGACGACGACGGTCTTGCCATCGCGCTGGTTGATGTCCGCCAGCACTTCCATCACCTTGCGCGCCGATTCCGGGTCGAGCGAGGCGATGGGTTCGTCGGCGAGGATGACTTCGGCCTGCTGGGTCAGCGCGCGGGCGATGGCCACGCGCTGCTGCTGGCCGCCGGAAAGCGTCGAGGCCCGCTGTTCGGCATAACCGGCCAGACCGACACGCTCCAGAGCGTCGAGCGCCTGTTGCTTCTGCGCCGGGCTGAACAGCCCCAGCGAGCCGCGCCAGCGTGGTACACGACCGAGAAAGCCAAGCAGGACGTTGTCCAGCACGCTGAGGCGGTTGACCAAGTTGAATTGCTGGAAGATGTAGCCGATGTCGGCGCGCAGGCGGCGCACTTCGCCATCCAGACGCCCCTGCTGCTGAATCGAGCGACCCAGCACGCGAACGCTGCCGCCAACCTTGCGATCAGAACAGACCAGCCCCGCGATGTGCCGCAAGAGGGTGGATTTTCCCGAGCCGGAGGCTCCGATCAGGGCGACCATCTCGCCCGAACCGATTTGCAGATCCAGGCCATGCAAGGCCTGCTTGTGGCCGAAGGTCTTGTGCAGCTTGTCTATACAAATGGCAGCGTTCATCGATCTTCTCCGGGGACGGTAAGCCGTCTTGGTTTGAGAAGACCTTAGGGAGACGCCGCGACAGTCCTGTGTATCGTTCGTGAAGACTTCATGACAGCAACGAGCCGAGTCAGACAGCGAGATGTGCGGCATGCCGACGGAGCGTGCGTGAGCGGTACGCTTATCATCAGCATAGAGATGACGCTCAGCGCTCGCGAGAGCGCCAAGCGCAGGCGCGGATCAGATTTCGTAGCCGAGCATGATCGCGCTGAACACCAGAAAGGCGCTGAACAGAATCCGCAGCAAGCGCTCCGGCAGCGCGTGCGCCAGCTTCACGCCCAGGCTGATGCTGAGCAGACCGCCGATGGCCAGCGGCACTCCCAGCGCCCAGTCAACCTGCCCATGGAATGCATAAGTCGCCAGCGTTACCCCGGTGCTGGGCGCGGCCAACGACAATGACAAGCCCTGGGCGATGACTTGCGAAGTACCAAATATCGAGGTCAGAACCGGCGTGGCCAACACCGCGCCGCCCACCCCGAACAACCCACCCAAAGCACCTGCTCCGGCACCCAGAACGCCCAGCCAAGGCCAAGGGTGGCGCAGCTCGGTTGAGCTAGGCTGCGTGAGAAAAACACGCAGCAAGGTATATGCAGCCAGGGCCAGCAGAAAGCCGACAAAGGCGATACGCATGCGCCCGGGATCCAGCGATACCGCAAGCGCGGCGCCAGCGATGGCGAAGCAGAAACTGCTTATCCCCAGCGCTAGCGCATGGCGGATATCGATACGATTGCGCTGATGATAGCGCCAGATCGCCAGCAGCACATTGGGCACCACCATGACCAGCGCAGTGCCCTGCGCCAAATGCTGGTCCAAGCCGAACAGCACCCCCAGCACCGGGATCGCGATCAGACCACCACCGATGCCGAACAGCCCGCCCAACGCCCCCAATACCAGCCCCAACAGAATATTCAGCACGCTTTGTAACGGATCCATCTTTGCTGGCATCTCTTTCAAAAAGCGCGATGCTACGCTGCCCAGACGGGAACGGAAACGCACAGCCATACAATGATTCTGCGCGTTCGCCGAGCGGGCTCGTTGCAGCGCCTATGACCGGCACTTACCGCGCGCCAAAACCGCGGGCTGGATGGCTCCTTTATAGGCAAGCCAGCGAGTGGAAACGCGTATTGCTGACCTCAGTGCTTTGAGACGGAGCGTATCGCCATAGGCCGTGGGCTCAAGACGTTGGGATAAATTTTAGGAGATAAAGCGAGCTGTTTCTTGGCAACAGCTGCTATTGCAACCTTGCCCAAAAAGCCTCTGCGAAGGGGCTCAGCGGGGCAACAGGTCGCGTCAGGTGGATTTCCAGCGGTATATCCCAACTCTCGTCGAGCGCCCGACTGAGCCTGGAGTCCATCACTTCCTGTTCAGTCAGGCTTGTAGGTAGCCAGGCAACACCTTTGTTCTCCAAGGCCATCGACATGAGTACCGCTGCCAAATGGCTGCTAAAAAGTGGCTTGAGATGGAGATATTCGTCCTTGCCCTGAAGCCGATGGAAAACGAAGCGACCCAGTCCTGACTCCTCGGTATATGCAAGATAGGGAAGCGATTCCGGTGAAGAGCCGAACTGAGCGGACGTACCTGCCAGAGGCACCAGAATGTCCTCACCGATTTTTTTGCTCACGAACTGATCGGCAGGCAAACGTGGCGGTACCTCTGGGTGACGATGGCTGAGCAGAAACTGCACCTGACCGTGCGTCAGCATCTGCTCGCAAGCGGCCATGCTGTCGGAATGTAACCGCACAGCCTCTATCGGAGTTCCTTTTTCCGCGTTTCTGATCCAGCGAGGAAAGAAGGTAAACGAGAGCGAATGGGTAGCCGCAAACTGAAGGGTCTTGGCGGCTTTGCCTGCAATTTCCTGGGCCTCGGCCCTGATCCGATGAAGCCTGCGAGCCGCGTCCTGAGTGCTCACCAGAATATGCTTGCCAGCCTCGGTCAGCGTTGCGCCTTGCGGTGTACGGACGAAAAGATCGACGCCAAGCCAGTTCTCCAGCGAACGTATTCTGCGGCTGAACGCCGGTTGAGTGATGTGCCGGGCATCCGCGGCACGTACGAAGCTGCCGTACTCAGCCAATGCCTCAAAGTCTTCAAGCCAAACGAGTTCCATGGGGGCAATGCCATCTCAGCATAGGGCGCGGCATTAATAGCATTGGGCGCGCTCGCTCGCCAAGTTTACCTTGGCCGCCTCAACAACAGAGGAGCGCGCCATGCGTATCGTAGACATCCGCGAGAAAACCGTTTCCATTGCCTCGCCCATTGCTAACGCCTACATAGATTTTTCCAAAATGACCTGCTCGGTCGTCGCGGTGATTACCGATGTCATTCGTGATGGCAAGCCGGTGATCGGCTATGGCTTCAACTCCAACGGCCGCTACGGTCAAGGCGCGTTGATGCGCGATCGCTTCCTGGCCCGTATCGCCGAAGCAGATCCGGAATCGCTGATTGACAAGGAAAATAACAACCTTGACCCGTTCGCCATCTGGAAAACCCTGATGACCAACGAGAAACCGGGTGGCCATGGTGAGCGCTCCGTCGCAGTCGGCACCATCGATATGGCGGTATGGGATGCCGTCGCCAAGATCGAAGGCAAACCTCTGTACCGCCTGCTGGCTGACCGTTACCGCGACGGCGTGGCCGACGATAAAGTCTGGGTATATGCAGCCGGTGGTTATTATTACCCAGGCAAAGACCAGACCAAGCTCAAAGCTGAAATGCAGAGCTACCTGGATCGCGGCTACGACGTCGTGAAGATGAAGATCGGTGCCGTCCCTCTGGATGAAGACATCCGTCGCATCGAGGCCGTACTGGAAGTAGTTGGTGACGGGCGTCGCCTAGCCGTTGATGCCAACGGCCGCTTCGATCTGAAAACTGCGATCGCGTATGCCGAAGCCATGAAGAAGTACAACCTGTTCTGGTACGAAGAAATCGGTGATCCGCTCGATTACGCCTTGCAGGCCGAGATGGCCAATCACTATGAACTGCCGATGGCCACCGGTGAAAATCTGTTCTCCCATCAGGATGCGCGCAACCTGCTGCGTCATGGCGGCATGCGCCCCGATCGCGACTTCTTGCAGTTCGACTGCGCGCTGTCTTACGGCCTGGTGGAGTACATGCGCACCCTGGAGGTAATGAAGGAACTGGGCTGGTCATCGCGCCGCGTGGTGCCGCACGGCGGTCACCAGATGTCGCTGAACATCGCCGCAGGTTTGCATCTGGGCGGCAACGAATCCTATCCGGACGTGTTCCAGCCCTTCGGCGGTTTCGCCGATGGTATTCGTGTCGAGAACAGCTATGTAGGCCTGCCTGACGTGCCAGGCGTCGGCTTCGAAGCCAAGTCCGCACTGTACGCCGTCATGCGCGAGCTGGGCGAAGGCTAAGCCCACCCAACAAACGCCCCGACACGTACGGGGTGTTTGTGTTTATGGCGTCCGTCTCGAGCGCCAGCCACAACGCCCATCAAAAAATAACTGAAGTGCACTCGTGGAAACGTCCAAATCCCGCTGGTAGCAAAAAGCCCTGCAGTGCCCGGTCCCACTATGGGACCGGGCGCTGCAGAGCGGCTTTGGTTTCAGTTGATATGGCGTTGTCAGACAGCGCAGCCAGGAAGTTCCTGGGTCACACCCCAACCATCGACTACCCCTCCAAGGGGTTCGACAAGGTTTTCCAGATTCTGCTCGAAATCACCGATGCCATCGAAGGTGGCATACATAACCTTGCTCACCTGAAGGTTCCAGGCGCCGTCGTCGCGGGGAAATATCTGTGTATTGACGCATTCGCCACGGAAGTTACTGGCGGCTGCGCGGGCCTGCTCACGTTCAGGAAACACTGCATAGAATTCAATTGGATGAACACGGGCAAAATCGAAACCGCCCTCTTTCATCCTCAATAGCACGTTGCTGCTGACATCCTCATGGAAGGTGGTACTCATCTTGAACCTCCTCTCACTCAGCGGGTGCTTACAAATGTTCTCGATCATGCTGCGGTGAAATCGAACTCGAAATGCTCGTGTACAGACATACACTTCGCTTTCAACTGACTTCTCCTCGCCTGATCCGCGTTTGTAACCCTCTATGGACGGCTTTCGAGAAAGCCTTTTTGTCGAGCCTCGTCGCAGATGTAGAAGAGATGAATCGAGTGTCACGGATGCTTTGTTCGTCGGAATCGGAGCCGCCGTAGCTGCGCCGATGGTTTCGAACATAGGGCATCTGGATCAGAGCCGCAATGGGCATGCCGCTTGGCACATTGGGCAGGCCTCCCTGCCTGTGCTACGCGGTCAGCCGTTGCTGGCCTTGCCAATGGCCTGCAAAGCGTATTGAGGCAGCGCAAAGGCGGCCAGATGGACATGTGGGTTGTAATAGCGCGTCACCACGCCACTGCCGGCAAAACGCTGGGAAAGGGTTTCCAGCGGCAACCGTCGGCTGGCAGGATCACTGGCACCCCAGGCGAACGTCATCGCGCCCCCACAAGAGGTAGGCACAGAGGCTTGGTAGAAATGCCAATCCGCAAACAAGCCGTTCATCTGTTTGGCCGCAGCCTGCACCTGAGCGAGTTGCATGAACGGAGTGCCGATGCGAGCAACCAGAATGCCGCCATCGTTCAGGCGCCGGCGGCAAGCCTGGTAGAAATCTTCCGAGGCATCTTGCGTGGCACTATCGGCACAGATGATTACATCGAACGTCTCTTCACTGGTGCTGAGAAAGTGCAGCCCGTCATCAATCAGCAGATTCAGCCGGGCATCGCTGAACGCTCCCTTGGAGTGCTCTGGCAGATAGGTCTTGCACGCATCCAGCTTGGCGACATCAGCCTCGACCAAAGTGATGCTTTCAACGTCACGATGCCGGGCGACCTCACGCAGAATTGCCCCATCGGCGCCGCCAATGATCAATATCCGGCGCGCCAACCCATGAGCCAGGATCGGCACGTGAGTGAGCATTTCATGCGGAATAAACTCATCGGCCTCGGTGTTCTGCACCACACCGTCAAGCGTCATTACACGGCCCATGCGGGCATTCTCGAAGATCGAAAGATGCCGTTGCCCGACGTGATCCTCATGCAGTATCCGATCGATAGTGAAGCGCTGGCCGTATCCCTCGTAGAGAGCTTCCTGATAATCACTCATGGGTATCTCCCGTGATGGATGGCGTTGCAGAAGACGCGTAACTGCGCGTTAAGCTCGCCTTCAGGAAAGCACCGGATGCTACTTTAGTCCAATAACAGGTGAAACCCAGCGCGCCGTCGTTACAACCTGACCTTGGCTAAGCGCCCGGCCGCAATACCCCACATGATCAGGCCAACCACCGGCAACAGCGCGATTACCAGTGTCCAGATGACCTTGCGGCCGAACTCGATTTGCCTGCACCAGACATGCAAGATCGCCAGTAGATCCGCGACCAGCACCAGAACGGCCAGTAGCGGCGTCAGGTCCTCCATCGATCAGCCCCTCAGGTTCATGTCATCGGGACGGTTACCTCGCGGCCCCATGATGCCCCAGAGAATCAGGCCCAGTACCGGCAGGATCAATATGAGCAGAACCCAGAGCACCTTCTTCCCGGTGGCTGCATCGCTTCGCACCACGCTGACAATGGCCCAGATATCCAGCAGCAGGATGATCAGGCCGAAAATACCGCCAAAGGCATCGGTCATGGGTGGCTCCTCAGTGCGATGGGTTCGCCATTTGGATGCCTGACACGGCCGAGGGTTCAGGCCTACGAGGTCGAATAGACGGTATCAACCCGTCGGACGAGCGCCATGACGAGCAGCAACCTGATTCAATAATCGTCCAGGCGCGGAAAGCGGCTCGCGATATCCTCGCCAGTGAATTGAGGCGTACGGCCTTGCGCAGTGTTGAACAGGCAGATGGCGATCAGATAAGGATTTTCCCCCTTGTCGAACCAGTGGCGAACGCCCGCCGGTATCAACAGCAGGTCGCCTTTTTCGCACAGCACGGCAAAAACCCTGTCTTCGATATGCAGGTTGAACAATCCGCGGCCGGCGACAAAAAAGCGCACTTCGTCTTCGGCCTGAACATACTCTTCCAGGCCCTGGGGTCGACTCACAGCCTGTTTTGACCGATCCTCGGTGAACCTAAGCACTTCGACCTCTGCATAGCCGTACTCGCGCTTGAAGCGCTCAATCTGCGGCTGGTACGCGACAAGTAAGTCCTCGTCACCGGAATTCGCAGCTAAAGCAGTGCTGGCTTGCCAACGCTCCAGATGCACACCCACC
This sequence comes from Stutzerimonas stutzeri, assembly GCA_002345575.1. Classification (GTDB taxonomy): domain Bacteria; phylum Pseudomonadota; class Gammaproteobacteria; order Pseudomonadales; family Pseudomonadaceae; genus Stutzerimonas; species Stutzerimonas stutzeri_S. Next base: position 64,404 of record DDVX01000019.1, on the reverse strand, counting down.
TCGGCCAGCGTGGCGGCAGCATCCTCGTGGTGCGTGAGAACCTTGAAGGGCTGGTCGGGTGTGTTGTGGTGATAGACGCTGAGGATGCTCATGGTCATTGTCTCCGGGCCGGGCGTTAACTGTTCCGGCATCTGATCGATGATTGGTCGGCAGAGCAGCGGTCGCTTGCGATCATGTCCGACGCGCCTGCAAAGGGATGGCAATGATAGCGGCCGCAGCCAGAGCTGCCAGACTGGCAATGGCGAAGACCCAGGTAGGTCCCAGACTGGTCCAGCTGTAACCTGAGTACAACGCCCCCAGCGCACCACCGATACCCGCCAGCGTCGCATATAGGGCCTGACCCTGCCCTTGCTGGCGATGACCGAAGCTGCGCTGAACGAAATGCACCGCGGCAGCATGGAAGCTACCAAAGGTGGCAGCATGCATCAGCTGCGCAAGCATCAGCACCACAAGATGATCGGCCAGCGTTCCCAGCAATATCCAGCGTAGCGCCGCCAGCAGGAAGCTTGTCACCAGCACCAGGCGTAGGGAGAAGCGCTTGAGCAGCGCCGCCATCACCAGAAACAGCAGGACCTCGGCGATGACGCCCAACGCCCAGAGCAGACCAATGGTGCCCCGCTCGTAGCCAAGTGCTTCCAGATGGATGCTGAAAAAGGTGTAGTACGGCCCGTGGCTCACCTGCATCAGGCCTACACAGGCATAAAAGGCCAATACACCAGGGCGGCACAGTTGTCGCAGGAAGCCACCTTGCCCGGCCGTTTCAGGACGGTGTTCAGGCTGGGCATTGGGTACCCAGACGCTACCCAGGACGATACCCGCCATAACCGTCATGATCGCCACCGGGTAGATATCCAGACTGATTCGTTCGAACAGCGCACCCAGCCCTACCACCGCAACGATGAAACCAATGCTGCCCCACAGACGAATCTGGCTGTAGCGCGTCGCCTCTTCGCGCAGATGCGCCAGAGTGATCACCTCGAACTGCGGCAGCACCGCATGCCAAAAGAACGCATGCAAGGCCATCACCAGTACCAACCAGGAGTAGCTTTTGTCGAAAAAGATCAAACCGAACGACAGCAGTGTGCAGAGCGCCCCGATACGCACGATGGCCAGACGCTGCCCTGTCGCATCCCCCAACCAGCCCCAAAGATTCGGCGCCAGACAGCGCATCAGCATGGGAATCGCCACCAGCTCGCCGATGCGCTCTGCGGAAAAACCGAGATGGGCGAAATACAAACCGAAAAACGGCGCCGTCGCCCCGAGCAGCGCGAAGTAGAAGAAATAAAAGCCGGAAAGACGCCAGTACGGGAGAGAAACACTCATAGGTAGCAAGCTTCAAGCCACGCGCAGAGACACAGTGTCGTACACGCAACTTGAAGCCTGAGGTTTACCGATCAAAGCTGACCCAGTACCGGCGTTGGGACCTGCACATCCGCGTTCTGGCCGCGATGGCGCAGAAGATGATCCAGCAATACGATAGCCATCATCGCCTCGGCAATGGGAGTGGCACGAATACCAACACAGGGATCATGGCGCCCCTTGGTAATGACCTCCACCGGATTGCCCTGAGTGTCGATGGAGCGACCCGGTGTGGTGATGCTCGAGGTGGGTTTGAGCGCCAGGTGGGCAATGATAGGTTGGCCGGAGGAGATACCTCCGAGGATGCCGCCGGAGTGATTGGAGAGAAAACCCTCCACCGTCAGCTCGTCGCGATGCTCCGTGCCGCGCTGGGCAACGCTGGCGAAACCGGCACCAATCTCCACGCCCTTGACCGCATTTATGCTCATCAAAGCATGGGCCAGCTCGGCGTCCAGACGATCAAATATCGGCTCGCCCAGCCCCGGCGGTACACCCTCGGCCACCACAGTGATCTTCGCCCCGACCGAATCCTGATCCCGGCGCAGCTGGTCCATATAAGCTTCAAGCTCAGGCACCTTGTCCGGGTCCGGGCTGAAGAAGGCGTTCTGCTCCACCGAATCCCAGGTTTTGAAGGGGATTTCGATGGGACCTAACTGGCTCATGTAACCACGTATCTGAATCCCCAGCGTTGCCAGGTACTTCTTCGCAATGGCTCCGGCAGCCACGCGCATGGCGGTCTCACGAGCAGAACTGCGGCCACCACCACGGTAGTCGCGAACGCCATATTTGTGGTGATAGCTGTAGTCGGCATGAGCCGGGCGGAACTGATCCTTGATTGCCGAATAGTCCTTGGACTTCTGATCGGTATTGCGAATCAGCAAGCCAATCGGACAACCCGTGGTACGCCCCTCGAAAACTCCGGAGAGGATCTCCACCTCATCGGCCTCTTGACGCTGAGTAGTGTGGCGACTGGTGCCAGGCTTGCGCCGATCGAGGTCACGTTGCAAATCTTCCAGCGACAGCGACAGCCCAGGCGGACAGCCATCGACAATGGCGACCAGCGCCGGGCCATGGCTCTCACCAGCAGTGGTGACGGTGAACAGCTTGCCGTATGTGTTGCCGGACATGCAGGGTGCTCCGCAATCGACCTGAACAAAGGGCGCAAAGTATACCCGAGCCGCTGCGGGTTTCGCCGCATCCCGTGGTGACGATGCTTTGCGCTAATGCGTGGCACAAGGCCACCCTCCAGATGAACGAGCAGCCGCCGATATAACTGAATCACCGCAAGGCCTACGGACGCCACATGACAGACAACACACCCGCACCGACCGACAGCGACGCACAAGCGCCCGAATCGCACACCCCGCATCCTTGGGCCGAACTGGCACCGGACCGCTTTCGTCTGCTGCGTCTCGCACCATTGACGACCGATGGCAACAGCGGCGCACGGCCACTGCGCTTTGTCGAACTCGGTCAGGTCGAGCGGCATTCGCGCCAGCAGAGCCTGCTGAAACTCAGCATCCGCCTCCCCGGCCAAAAATTGTCGGCGAAATACAACAGGCTGGAAATCTGGGTGGACCACGAAGCCAAGGAGCTGCACTTCGGTCCGGAGACGGGACTGCATCTGGAGCCGGCCAATCGGGGCCTCGGCCGCTTTCTGCTGGCGCAGGGGGCTCTTTGGGCACAGAAACGCTGGTCGCACTATCTGGTCAAGGAAGGTGTCCTGCCTGCTGGGGACATAACCAACGATGACATGCGCCTACGGCGTGATCGCTGCCTGCAAAGCCAGGGTTTTGAAGTGATCTACCCCGACTCTCAGCAGCTCAAGGCGCTCTACAACGTGCCACGTGTCAGCACACTGCGCCCCGATTGGAATGCCGAGAAAATCCAGATCATCGAACTGAGCGATGCCGCGGCCATGCTCGAACAGGCCGACCGCAACCTGCTCGAGCAAGAAATCAAGATTCGCGACATCCAGGAGCGGCTTAACCGGTTTCGTCGTGAAGACGGCACCCTGCGCTTCACCATCGCCTGCCTGATCGCATTTTCACTGTTCCAGGCAGGCCTGCTGATCTGGATCGCGACCCGCTGAAGCCTGCTATCTCGACTAGCCGGGCTCAGCACCGCCAGCCTTAAGCCGCTCACGGAACAACGCCTGGTGCTCACGGCACTGGCTCGCCGCCAGCAAAAATACTCCATGCCCACCTTCGACAAATTCCAGCCAGGTGAAGTCCACCTCAGGATAAAGCGCCTTGACATGCTCCTGGCTGTTGCCGACCTCGACGATAAGACTGCCACAATTGGTCAGGTGATCCGCCGCCTCGGCAAGCATCCGCCGCACCAGATCAAGGCCGTCACTGCCGCAAGCCAGCCCTAGTGCCGGCTCATGGTGATACTCTTCGGGCATATCGGCGAAGTCTTCAGCATCCACATACGGCGGGTTGGAGACGATCAGATCGAAACGCTGACCAGGCAGCTCATCGAAACCATCGCTCTGCACCGTGTAGACACGATCATCGAGACCATGGTGCTCGATATTGCGATTGGCCACTTCGAGCGCATCGAAGGAGATATCCGCCAGCACCACTTCGGCTTCTAGGAACTCATAGGCGCAGGCAATCCCAATACAACCCGAGCCGGTACACATATCTAGAATCCGCGCGGGTTTCTTTGCTAGCCAAGGCTCGAAGCGCCGCTCGATCAGCTCCCCTATTGGAGAGCGAGGAATCAGCACCCGCTCATCGACAATGAATGGCAGACCACAAAACCAGGTCTGCCCAAGCAGGTAGGCGGTGGGGACGCGCTCCTCGATACGACGACGCAGCAGGTTCTGCAGGTGTTCGCGCTCGTCATCTTCAAGGCGGCAATCGAGGTAGCTATCGGCAATTTCCCAAGGCAGGTGCAACGCACCCAGCACCAGCTGCCGCGCCTCGTCCCAGGCATTGTCGGTGCCATGGCCATGGAACAGCTGCTCGGCATGAAAATGGCTGACGGCCCAGCGTATGTAATCGCGCAGCGTACGCAATCGGGAAGGCGAAGCGGTCACGTCGGCATCTCCGGTCAAAAGTGCGAAAGTTTAGCCGATAGTGCGCAAGGTTTCTCAGCTTCTCCGACCAAGAAAGATAGCTAAATGCCATATTTTAATTATTCGACAAGCGAATCATGGGCCTCGACGGTTCACATATCCATCATCTGAGGCCACAATCAGGCCCCCTCACACAACAAGGAGTCAGTCATGTCCAAGCCACAGACCTTGCTACAGCTCAGTGGCCGCAGTTATGCACCGGCGACTCTGGCCAACGCGACGCTTCTGGTCATCGACGCCCAGGAAGAATATCGCAGCGGTGCGATGGCTCTGCCGAACCTGGCCCCGGCGCTTGAGGAAATTACCCGTCTACTGGCGCTTGCTCGCGCAGCCGGCTCGCCCATCGTGCACGTTCACCATCTGGGCATCGTGGGCGGCTTGTTCGACCCCCAAGGCCTGCGCGGCCAGATCATGCCGGAAGCAACTCCCCTGGCCGGCGAAACCGTGATAGGCAAAACGCTGCCCAACGCCTTTGCCGGTACGCCACTACATGACCTGCTGCAACAGCATGGCCGCCTCGATCTGGTGGTGTGCGGTTTCATGACCCACTCCAGCGTAAGCACCACCGTCCGGGCCGCCAAGGATTATGGCTACCGCTGCACGTTGGTGGACAAGGCCTGTGCCACGCGCGACCTGCCCATGGGCGACGGCTCAATCGATGCAGAACAGGTGCATCGAGTGGAAATGACCATCCTAGCCGACAACTTCGCCGCCTGCGTGGATAATGCCGAAGCGCTGGCCTGAGCTGAATCGAAGAGCGTACCTGACAGGCAATGAACCTGGCCGGGCGTACTCGGTCACAGCCCTGACCCTGAGAGGCGAGCGGAATGAAACTGACCGATAACTTCGATGCGCGCCGCCTCCGGCCTCGTCAGCCACGAAGATGGCGCTCACGCTTCGGTATGCTTCTCGCTCTGCTGCTGATTATTCTCGGAGTTCTTCTGACGCTCGCCGGCGCTGCCTCCCTGCTAGACATCAATCATGTCCTTGGCGACATGACACTTGATCCAGAAATGGCCATCGCCTCGCTGCTGCTGGGCTCGGTTCTGCTCTGGGTCGGCCTGTTTATCAGACGCCGGATACGCCGGCGCCTCTATGGCCCTTCCGGTATCAGCCTGTCGCCTCGCCTCGGCAAAAAACGCTAAACGCTCATCCGAGCATCACCAAGCCGAATCGCAAGTGCCATAGAGCCAGCCCCTGGGATAAAATTGCCGGCAAATGCGGAGGCAGCATGCAAGACGACGATTTTTCCCTTTTCAAGTCAGCGGTTCGCGGCGTCAAACCCATTGAACACGACCGGGCCGACACCGGTAAACCGCGCAGCAACAAGGCTCAGATCGCTACTCGTCGAGCCAACGCCAGTATCAGCAGCGGCGAAGCTCGCATCGATGGCCTGTCCGATCAATTCATTATCGATGTGGCCCCCGAGGATGAACTCTATTGGGCGCGCGATGGTGTGCAGGAAGGCCAGATGCGCAAGCTCAAGGCTGGACAGATCCCTTTCGAGGGCAGTCTCGACCTGCATGGGCTAAGCGTGGAAAAGGCGCGCGAGCTGCTCTGGGATTTTGTTGCCGAAGCCTGCAAATTTGAAATCCGCTGCGTGCGCGTTACGCATGGCAAAGCTGCACGCACCGACGGCCGAAGACCTCTGATCAAAAGTCACGTGAATACCTGGTTGCGTCAACATCCTCAGGTCCTTGGTTTCACCTCGTGCCTACCCCGCCACGGCGGCACTGGCGCAATTTACCTGATACTCAAGCGAACCATGCTCGAAGGACGGGACGAGTAGCAGCCACAAGCCACCTCAACGCGCTGCTTGCGGACTGAAACTTGTAGCTTGCCCTTGCCAGAGAGGCGGGTGCGTCCTACCCTTCGCGCTTGCGCTCACACGAAGCCCACAGGTAGCTCAATGTCACTGGAACAACATTACACCGCGATCCTTGGCCAGCTCGGCGAGGACGTCAACCGCGAAGGGCTGCTCGATACGCCCAAGCGTGCCGCCAAAGCCATGCAGTATCTATGCAAGGGCTATCAGCAGACGCTGGAGGAAGTCACCAACAACGCCCTGTTCAGCTCCGACAACAGCGAGATGGTGCTGGTTAAGAACATCGAGCTGTACTCGCTATGTGAACATCACATGCTGCCCTTCATTGGCAAGGCGCATGTCGCCTACCTGCCCAATGGCAAGGTGCTCGGCCTGTCCAAAGTGGCGCGTATTGTCGACATGTATGCTCGACGCCTGCAAATCCAGGAAAACCTCACCCGCGAAATCGCCGAGGCCATCCAGCAGGTCACTGGCGCCTGGGGTGTCGCCGTGGTAATCGAAGCACAGCACATGTGCATGATGATGCGCGGCGTGGAGAAGCAGAACTCCTCGATGGTCACTTCGGTGATGCTCGGCCAGTTCCGCGAAAACCCTGCCACCCGCAGCGAGTTTCTCGGCTTGGTCAAATAAGAAACTGGAGGCTGGAAGTTAACCTTCTTCCAGCCTCCAGTGTCTTTTCAGCGACGCTCTCGCCCCCTTATCCCTCTGACTCCAAATCCTGATCTCAATCGAACATCCCGACATGCCGCGGATGGCTCGCGACTCGCTGCAGCCAGGCCCGGATCGCCGGGTAGCCTTCCAGATCGAAACCACCTTCCTCGGCAACGTGGGTATAGGCATACAACGCCACGTCTGCGATGGAATAGTGCTCACCTACCAGGTACGGGGTACGCACCAGCTGCTGCTCCATCACGTTCAAGGCGTGATAGCCATCGTAGCGCTTGGCTTCGTACTCCTCGCGACGCTCTTCCGGCATCCCAAGGTGCACCTTGATGTACCTGGCAACTGCCAGAAACGGCTCATGACTGTACTGCTCGAAAAATTGCCACTGCAGAACCTGGGTCCGTAAGCGCGCATCACTCGGCAGCAATTCGCTGCCATCTGCGAGCAGGTTAAGGATGGCGTTTGATTCCCATAGGCATGAGCCATCGTCCAGCTGCAGAACCGGGATCTTGCCGTTAGGATTGAGCTTGAGGAACGCCTCTTCTCGCGTTTCACCGCGCAAAATGTTTACCGGTACCCATTCGTAAGGCAGCCCAAGCAGATGCAGCATGAGCTTGACCTTGTAGCAATTGCCGGACCGATAATCGCCGTAAACCCTGTACATCCTGCTCGCCCCTCTTTGATAGCACGCTCGTCCTTCCAGCTCTCTGGCTCCATAAACGCAGCAGATGCGGAAGCCTGTAAAACAAGTCAAACTGCTTGACCTAAACTACGCCCCCACAGACAAATACGTCAATATGCCTGACCTAAAAAACAGCATTAACCAGCGCTTGATCATGGAGCGCTTCTTTCTTGGTTATCAGGCATTCACAGCCAAGCCTGACGAGATGCTCGCACGCCGCGGTCTTTCTCGCGTCCATCACCGTATCCTGTTCTTCATAGCCGCCTACCCTGAGCTTAGCGTCAAACAGTTGCTTGGCTACCTGGGCGTCAGCAAACAGGCTCTGAACACCCCGCTGCGCCAGCTTATAGAGATGCACCTGGTGGAAAGCCAACCCGCCGAGGACGACAAGCGCAAGCGTCTACTGCGGTTCACCAGCGAGGGCGCCAAGCTGGAGCAGGCCTTGCGCCGTGAGCAGATTCGCCTGATCGAGAAGGTTTTTGATGAGGTCGGCGAGGACGCCGTACGGGGCTGGCTGATGGTCAACCAGGCCTTGGCTGCGGTAACCCAGCGCACTTAGAGAAACCCTTAACCTGAACAGACTTCAGCGTGCAGCGTGAAACTGCAGGCACAAAAAAGGGCGACCGAAGTCGCCCTTTTTTAGATGGAGTCAGAACTTAGTTCTGGTTTTCCATCTGCGCGCGGATCAGATCACCAATGGTGGTCGGGCCGGCGGAAGGTTCTACGTCCTGCTTGGTACGCAGTTCCTTCATCGCGTCCTTCTCGTCCTCAACGTCTTTCGACTTGATGGACAGGCTGATGACGCGGCTCTTGCGGTCGATGCTAATGATCTTAGCTTCGACTTCGTCGCCTTCTTTCAGCACATTACGCGCATCTTCAACGCGGTCACGGCTGATTTCGGACGCTTTCAGGGTGGCTTCGATATCGTTGCCCAGATCGATGATGGCGCCTTTGGCGTCAACTTCTTTCACGGTGCCGCGGACGATGCTGCCCTTGTCATTGATGGACGCGTAGTTGGAGAACGGATCGTCTTCCAGCTGCTTGATGCCCAGGGAGATGCGCTCACGCTCCGGATCGACCGACAGGATGACGGTATCCAGCTCGTCGCCCTTCTTGAAGCGGCGTACGGCTTCTTCACCGACTTCGTTCCAAGAGATATCGGACAGGTGAACCAGACCGTCGATGCCGCCGTCCAGACCAATGAAGATACCGAAATCGGTGATCGACTTGATGGTGCCGGAGATGCGGTCGCCCTTGTTGAACTGGCCAGAGAAGTCTTCCCATGGGTTGGACTTGCACTGCTTGATGCCCAAGGAGATACGACGACGCTCTTCGTCGATGTCCAGAACCATGACTTCCACTTCGTCGCCGACCTGTACGACCTTCGACGGGTGGATGTTCTTGTTGGTCCAGTCCATTTCGGAGACGTGTACCAGGCCTTCCACACCCTCTTCCAGCTCGGCAAAGCAGCCGTAGTCGGTGAGGTTGGTGACCTTGGCCAATACGCGGGTGTTTTCCGGGTAACGGGCCTTGATGGCAACCCATGGGTCTTCGCCCAGCTGCTTCAGACCGAGCGAAACGCGGTTGCGCTCGCGGTCGAACTTCAGCACCTTGACGTCGATCTCGTCACCAACGTTGACGATCTCGGAAGGATGCTTGATGCGCTTCCAAGCCATGTCGGTGATGTGCAACAGGCCGTCTACGCCGCCCAGGTCGACGAATGCGCCGTAGTCGGTGAGGTTCTTGACGATACCCTTGACCTGCTGGCCTTCCTGCAGCGATTCCAGCAGAGCTTCACGCTCGGCGCTGTTTTCGGCTTCCAGGACGCTACGACGGGAAACGACAACGTTGTTGCGCTTCTGGTCAAGCTTGATGACCTTGAATTCCAGTTCTTTGCCTTCCAGGTGAGTGGTATCACGCACCGGACGGACATCGACCAAGGATCCTGGCAGGAACGCACGGATGCCGTTAACGTCGACAGTGAAGCCGCCTTTAACCTTACCGTTGATAACGCCCTTGACCACTTCCTCAGCTGCGAAAGCCGCTTCCAGAACAATCCAGCACTCAGCACGCTTGGCTTTTTCGCGGGACAGCTTGGTCTCACCGAAGCCATCTTCAACCGCGTCCAGCGCAACGTGAACTTCGTCACCCACGCTGATGGTCAGCTCGCCCTGCTCGTTGTAGAACTGCTCGACCGGGATGACGCCCTCGGACTTCAGACCGGCATGGACAGTGACCCAGTCACCGTCGATGTCGACCACGATGCCAGTAATGATGGCACCCGGCTGCATGTCGAGGGATTTCAGGCTTTCTTCAAAAAGTTCTGCAAAGCTTTCGCTCATGTTTATTCCTGCTGTTTTTGGGCGAGAATCCGCCCAATCTCCACACCCCAGATAGACGTGGGTTCATTCATATAAAAAAAGGCCTGTGGGACTGGATCTGGTCTCCCACACGCCTCCTTGTAGGCAGCTTTCAACGGCTGCTGGGCACCTTTCGGCACCCGCTCATCAGGCGAAATCGCGCTTGTCGACTTCACTCAGAATCTGTCCCAATACCTGCTCGATGGTCAGTGCAGTGGAATCCAGCTGTATGGCATCGTCTGCCGGCTTCAGTGGTGCCACCGCACGCTGGGTATCACGCTCATCGCGCGCCCGTATCTCGTCGAGAAGACTCGCGAGGTTAACATCATCGCCCTTGGCCTTCAACTGCAGGAAGCGCCGACGCGCCCTTTCCTCGGCGCTGGCGGTGAGGAATATCTTCAGCGTAGCATCGGGGAAAACCACCGTTCCCATGTCCCGACCATCGGCAACCAATCCAGGCGCCTCGCGGAAGGCCTTCTGCCTCTGCAGCAGGGCCTCTCGCACCACCGGCAAGGCTGCAACCTGAGAAGCGCCAGCACCGACGACCTCGTTGCGGATGGCGTCGGTAACGTCTTCGCCTTCGAGCACGATGCGCATACCGTGCCCCGCCTCAGCTGCGCCGAACTGCACATCCAGATGAGCGGCAAGCGTCTTGAGGGCTTCCTCGTTGGTCAGATCGACACCATGGTTGCGAGCTGCAAAGGCAAGCAGGCGATACAGAGCGCCGGAGTCAAGAAAATTCCAACCCAGCTTGCCGGCAAGCAAAGCTGCTACCGTGCCCTTGCCTGACCCGCTCGGGCCGTCGATGGTAATGACTGGAGTCGGATTTATCATGAAGCCTCCTCTACCGCGACCCGCATACCTGCACGCTCAGCCAGGGCGAGAAAATTGGGGAATGAAGTCGCGACGTTTGCGCAATCGTGAATGCGAATTGGCGCTGTGGCGCGCAACGCCGCCACACTGAAAGACATCGCAATGCGATGATCGCCATGCGCCCATACCTCACCACCGCCCATGGGGCCGCCGTCAATAACGATTCCATCGGGCGTCGGCTCAGCCTTGACGCCAAGAGTCAGCAGCCCGTCGACCATGACCTGGATACGATCCGATTCCTTGACCCGCAGCTCCTCGGCACCGCGCAGTACCGTGCGACCTTCGGCGCAGGCGGCGGCGATGAACAGCACCGGAAACTCATCGATGGCCAGCGGCACCAGAGCTTCAGGAATCTCGATGCCCTTGAGCTGCGCGGCGCGCACGCGGATGTCCGCCACCGGCTCGCCACCCACTTCACGCTGGTTGGACAGCTCGATATCCGCACCCATCAGTTTAAGGATATCGATCACACCAGTACGCGTAGGGTTGATGCCGACGTGCTCCAGGGTGACATCCGAACCTTCAGCTATGCTGGCGGCAACCATGAAAAAGGCCGCCGACGAGATATCGGCCGGCACTTCGATCTGCGTGGCGCTCAGCTTGTGGCCCGGCTCGACTGCTGCAGTGCTGCCTTCTACCTGAACCGGATAGCCGAAGCCCTGCAACATGCGCTCGGTATGGTCACGCGTGGGCGCTGGCTCGGTTACCGAGGTCTGGCCTTCGGCATAGAGGCCGGCGAGTAGCAGGCAGGATTTGACCTGAGCGCTGGCCATCGGCATGTCGTAATGCATGCCGGACAACTTCTGGCCGCCGCGAATGGTCATCGGTGGACGCCCCTCGGCAGCAGTCTCGATGACCGCACCCATCTCACGCAGCGGGTTGGCAACGCGATTCATCGGGCGCTTGGAGAGCGAGGCATCACCGCTCAGCGTGGTGTCGAAGGATTGCGCAGCGAGCAGTCCGGCCAGCAGGCGCATGGAGGTACCCGAGTTGCCCAGGTAGATCGGCCCGGGTGGCGCCTGCAGCCCATGCAGGCCGACGCCATGTACGGTCACGCGACCCTGGTGTGGGCCCTCGATGACCACACCCATATCGCGGAATGCCTGGATAGTAGCCAGCGCATCTTCGCCTTCAAGAAAGCCCTCGACCTCGGTGGTGCCCTCGGCCAACGAGCCGAGCATGATCGAACGGTGGGAAATGGATTTGTCGCCTGGCACACGCAACTGGCCAGTCAGGCTGCCGCCGGGGTTGGCGAGGAAGATCAGGTCATTGGAATGCATAACGTCCACATAGGCTCTGCGAGCCAGTATTTTGCTGAAATGTTCCCGGGCAGCTCTGGCGCGCGTGAATACGCCCAGCAGTGTATGCCCGTCTCCTTCATCGACCGCGGCGCGCAATGCGTCGAGATCACTGCGAAAATCATCCAAGGTAGCCAGCACTGCTTCACGATTGGCCAGGAAGATGTCGTGCCACATCACCGGATCGCTGCCCGCTATGCGAGTGAAGTCGCGAAATCCGCCGGCAGCATAGCGAAAGATTTCCAGATTCTCATGACGTTTGGCCAGCGAATCCACCAGCCCGAACGCCAGCAGATGCGGCAGATGACTGGTGGCCGCCAACACTTCGTCGTGATAGGCGACATCCATGTGTTCTACATCAGCACCAAGGGCTGCCCAAAGCCGATTGACCAGTGCCAACGCCTGTGGATCGGTGTCGGCTACTGGCGTCAGGATTACCTTATGCCGCTGGAACAACGAAGCATCAGCTGCTGTGATACCACTACGCTCGGAGCCGGCAATCGGATGGCCTGGCACGAAGCGCGCCGGCATGGCACCGAACACTCGAATTGCACAGCGCACCAGATTGCCCTTGGCACTGCCAACATCGGTCAGGACCGCCTCGCCCAGCTCCAGTTGCGACAGCTGCTCCAGCAGCTTCTCCATCGCCAGGATAGGCGCGGCGAGCTGAATCACATTCGCGCCCTGACAGGCCTCTTCGAGCGTTTCAGCGCAACGATCGACAACACCCAGCTCGACAGCCAGGCGACGGCTCTCGGGATTCGGATCGTAACCCACCACTTCCTCGCACAACCCTTGCTCGCGCAGACCCTTGGCGAAAGAGCCACCGATCAGGCCGAGGCCGATTACCACAAGTCGCTCAAGGACAGGGTTCTGCTGCACGTGGCTGCCTTGCCTCACTGGTCGAGCACTACGCGCAGGGCTTCGAGAAACCGGGCATTTTCCGCCTGGGTACCGATGGAAACTCGCAGGAATGTCGGCATGCCATAGCCGGCGATGGGCCGAACGATGACCCCTTCACGCAGCAGCCCAGCATTGACTTCGGCGGCGTCGCGCCCCAGATCTACGGCGAGAAAGTTGCCCCGCGATGGGATCCACCCAAGCCCTAGCTCGCCCAGCCCCTTTTCCAGCTGCGCCATCCCGGCACGGTTCGCCCGACGCCCTTCGGATAGGTACTGCTCATCATCCAGCGCGACGCACGCGGCGGTCAGCGCCAGGCTGTTGACGTTGAAGGGCTGTCGCACGCGGTTCAGCACATCGGCGATAGTCGGCGACGAAGCGGCATAACCGACACGCAAGCCGGCCAGGCCGTAAGCCTTGCACAGGGTGCGCGAGACCAGCAGGTTCGGGTAGCGGTCCAGATAGTCGAGGCCATTGGGCAGCTCGCCTTCTTCGGCAAACTCGATATAGGCCTCGTCCAGCACTACCAGCACATGCGCGGGGACGCGGTCGAGGAAGGCTTCCAGCGCCTGCGGGCCGAACCAGGTACCGGTGGGGTTGTTCGGATTGGCGATGAACACTACGCCGGTCTGCTCGTCGATGGCTTCGAGCATGCCGTTGAGGTCATAACCATAATCGATGGCCGGCACCACACGGCTTTCAGCACCTACCGCCTGGGTGCAAATCGGATAGGCGGCGAAGGCATGGGCGCTGAATACTGCATTGCGCCCCGGCGCCAGCCAGCAGCGCGCGACCAGATCAATGATGTCGTTGGAGCCGTTACCCAGAGTGATCTGCTCGGCTCTGAGACCGAAGCGCTCTGCCAGCTTGGCCTTTAGCTGAAAACCGCTGCCATCAGGATAGCGACTCAGCTCGGGCAGCTCGGCAGCAATTGCTTCAAGCACGCGGGGATTTGCGCCCAGCGGATTCTCGTTGCTGGCCAGCTTGACGATCCGCGCCGGATCAATGCCCAGCTCGCGGGCCAGCTCGTCAATCGGCTTGCCGGTAACGTAGGGGGACAGTTTTTGAACGCCCGGCACAGCCAGGGCGAGGAAATCACAGGACATAGCTACAAGCCTCAAGCTTCAAGCCGCAAGCAAAAAACCCCACACAAATCACTTGAGGCTTGCAGCTTGCGGCTGCTTTTAAAGTACCGCCTTCGGATAAGAGCCCAGCACCTTCAGCGCCACGGCCTCCTGACCGATCTTCTCCAGCACATCCTTGATCAGCGGGTCCTGGTGATGGCCGATGCAGTCGATGAAGAACACATACGTCCACTTGCCACTGCGCGACGGGCGAGTTTCGATGCGGGTCAGGTCGATGCCGTTGCCATGAAACGGCATCAGCAGCTCATGCAGAGCACCCGGCTTGTTGCGCATGGAAACGATGATCGAGGTCTTGTCGTCGCCCGTCGGCGGCACTTCCTGGCTGCCGATGATCAGGAAGCGCGTGGAGTTGTCCGGTCGATCCTCGATTTTCTCGGCGATGCGGGTCAGCCCATAGAGCTGCGCGGACATGTCGCCAGCGATAGCTGCCGAATTCCACTCGCTTTTCACCCGCCTGGCGGCGTCGGCATTACTCGATACCGCCACACGCTCTACGTTAGGGTAGTGCGCGTCCAGCCACTTGCGGCACTGGGCTAGCGATTGGGCATGGGAATAGATACGGGTGATGCGATCGGTCTTGGTCGTTTCGCCTACCAACAGGTGATGGTGAATGCGCAATTCGACCTCACCGCAGATGACGATGTCATGTTCCAGGAAACTGTCGAGCGTGTGGTTAACCGCGCCTTCGGTGGAGTTTTCCACTGGCACTACGCCGAAATTCACCGCACCAGCGACCACTTCACGGAACACCTCGTCGATCGCCGCCATGGGCTTGCTGATCACCGAATTACCGAAATGCTTGAGCGCCGCAGCTTGCGAGAACGTACCCTCTGGGCCGAGGTAGGCGACACGCAGCGGCTGTTCCAGGGCCAGGCAGGAAGACATGATTTCGCGGAACAGGCGCGCCATCTCCTCGTTGTCCAACGGCCCCTTGTTCAACTCCATGATGCGCTTGAGCACCTGCGCCTCGCGCTCGGGGCGATAGAAAATCGCCTCTTCACCCTCGGCCAGCGAGGCCATCTTGACCCGCGCCACATCCTGAGCACAGCGGGCGCGCTCGCTGATCATGTCGAGAATCCGCTCATCCAGGCTGTCGATGCGCAGCCGCAAAGCTTTGAGCTGGTCGGCGTCACTCATCAACCGTGCTCCTTCTCGAACTCGGCCATATAGGCCACCAGCGCCTCGACGGCATCCAGGCCCACCGCGTTATAGATGGAGGCACGCATGCCGCCTACCGAGCGATGGCCTTTCAAGTTGAGCAGGCCACGGGCGTCGGCGCCGGCAAGGAAGGCCTTGTCCAGACGCTCGTCGGCCAGACGGAACGGCACGTTCATCCAAGAGCGTGCATTCTTCGAGACCGGGTTGGAGTAAAACTCGCTGGCGTCGATGAAGCCGTAGAGCAGCTCTTTCTTGGTCCGATTGCGCTGTTCCATGGCCTCTACGCCGCCCTGCTCCTTGAGCCACTCGAAGACCAGCCCCGAGAGATACCAAGAGAACGTTGCCGGCGTGTTGTACATCGAGCCGTTATCCGCGGCAATCTTGTAGTCGAGCATGGTCGGGCAGCTGGAACGTGCCCTGCCGAGCAAGTCTTCGCGCACAATCACCACCACCAGCCCGGACGGCCCAATGTTCTTCTGCGCACCAGCGTAAATCAGGCCGAACTGCGAGACATCGATGGGCCGCGAGAGTATGTCGGACGACATGTCTACCACCAACGGGGTGTCACCCAGTTCCGGCACCCAGTCGAACTCCAGCCCGCCAATCGTTTCGTTACTGGCGTAATGCAGATAGGCGGCGTTGTCGCTCAGCTGCCACTCGTTCTGCCCCGGAATCGCAAAGTAATCGTAAGCCTTGGCACTGGCAGCCAGATTGACGCTGCCGAAGCGACGCGCTTCTTCAATGCTTTTGCGCGACCAGATGCCGGTATCGACGTAATCGGCGATGCCGCCCTCGGGGAGCAAGTTCAGCGGAATTTGTGCAAATTGCTGGCTGGCTCCGCCCTGCAGAAACAGGACTTTGTAGTTCGAGGGAATAGTCAGCAGATCGCGCAGGTCCTGTTCAGCCTTCTCGGCTATCGCGACGTAGGCATCGCTGCGATGACTCATTTCCATCACTGAAAGGCCACGTCCCTGCCAGTCCAGCAGTTCAGCCTGTGCGCGTTGCAGCACCGCTTCGGGCAGCGCGGCCGGGCCGGCGCAGAAGTTAAAGGCGCGTTTGCTCATCTTCGTTCTCTCAAAAACGGTCGATACCATGTCGCCGGTCTCGTCCGGTACTCGAGACCCGCGCTTTTCAGTGTTCTCAGTGTGAAGCGCAAAGCGAGGCCCTGAGGGCCTCGCTTGCTGGTCGGATCAGTTTTCGTCGTCAGTCGGTACTACATCCGGTGACACGTCACCAACTCCGCCAAGCAGCTCGTCTTCAGCTGGCTCGGTACTGACAACAGGCATTTCTTTCTCCAGTGCCTCGTCATCCAGGCTGGCTTCGATGTCCTCGAGCACATCTTCCTCGGAAGGCTCCTGGACACGCTCGAGGCTGACCAGATGCTCATTCTTGCCGAGCTTGATCAGTGTCACGCCCTGGGTATTGCGGCCCAGCGACGACACTTCATCGACGCGTGTGCGCACCAGCGTGCCCTGATCGGAAATCAGCATGATTTCCTCGCCAGACTGCACCTGCACCGCGCCGACCAGCGGCCCGTTGCGCTCATTGCTGACCATGGCGATTACACCCTGACCACCGCGTCCACGGCGCGGGAACTCGTCGATCACGGTACGCTTGCCGTAGCCGTTGAGGCTGGCGGTGAGGATCTGCGCGTTCGGCTCGGGAATCAGCATGGAGATCAGGCGCTGGCCTTCGGGCAAACGCATGCCACGCACACCGCGTGCAGTACGGCCCATGGTGCGCACATGCTTTTCCTTGAAACGGATGACTTTGCCGCCATCGGAGAACAGCATGACTTCGCGAGCACCATCGGTAATCGCCGCGGCGATCAATGTGTCACCCTCTTCCAGGCCGAGCGCAATCAGACCGACACTGCGCGGACGGCTGAACTGCGACAGCGGGGTCTTCTTCACGGTGCCCTTAGCGGTTGCCATGAAGATGTAGGTGCCGGTC
Organism: Stutzerimonas stutzeri; assembly: GCA_002345575.1. Lineage (GTDB taxonomy): Bacteria > Pseudomonadota > Gammaproteobacteria > Pseudomonadales > Pseudomonadaceae > Stutzerimonas > Stutzerimonas stutzeri_S. The sequence continues at coordinate 47,103 of DDVX01000019.1, read as the reverse complement.
GGTTCGTCTTCCGACTCATCGGCTTCCTCACCCTCGACGGACTCTTCCACGTCATCGGCTTCGCTGATGATTTCGGCATCTTCGACATCGTCATCGTCATGCAGCTGCTGACGCGCCGCTTCGATATCGATCTGCAGCATCGCGGTAATGTGCTCGCCGTCATCCAGCGGCAGCAGATTCACCAGAGGACGGCCGCGCGAAGTGCGTGAAGCCTCGGGGATTTCGTAGGTCTTGAGCCAGTACACCTTGCCCTTGCTGGAGAACAGCAGCAGCGTGGCGTGGCTGTTGGCAACCAGCAGATGCTCGACGTAATCCTCTTCCTTGACACCGGTTGCCGCCTTACCGCGACCACCACGGCGCTGCGCCTGATAGGCCGCCAGAGGTTGCGACTTGGCATAGCCACCGTGGGAAATGGTCACCACGCGCTCTTCTTCGGTGATCAGGTCGGCCAGGGTCAGGTCCAGGCGCGCTTCGAGGATCTCGGTGCGACGTGCATCGCCGAATTCAGCCTTGACGCCTTCCAGCTCCTCGCAGATGACTTCCATCAGGCGCTCGGGGCTGGTCAGGATACGAATCAGCTCGCCAATCTGAGCCAGGATTTCCTGGTACTCGGTCAGCAGCTTTTCATGCTCGAGGCCAGTCAGGCGGTGTAAGCGCAGATCAAGGATAGCCTGCGCCTGTTCCGGCGACAGGTAGTAGCGACCGTCACGTAGCCCATATTGCGGGTCAAGGTCGTCCGGGCGACAGGCATCAGCGCCGGCACGCTCGACCATCGACTCCACCGCGCTGGATTCCCAAGCCGTGGAGATCAGCGCTTCCTTGGCATCTGACGGTGTCGGCGAGGCCTTGATCAAGGCAATGACCGGGTCGATATTAGACAGCGCAACTGCCTGACCTTCGAGAATATGACCACGCTCGCGCGCCTTGCGCAGCTCGAACACGGTGCGCCGGGTAACCACTTCGCGGCGGTGACGCACGAAGGCTTCCAGCAAGTCTTTGAGGTTCAGCGTGCGCGGCTGGCCATCGACCAGAGCCACGACGTTGATACCGAACACGCTTTGCAGCTGCGTCTGGGCATACAGGTTGTTGAGAATGACTTCCGGAACTTCTCCACGGCGTAGCTCAATGACGACACGCATACCGTCCTTGTCGGATTCGTCGCGCAGCTCGGTAATGCCTTCGAGCTTCTTCTCTTTCACCAGCTCGGCGATCTTCTCAATCAGCCGCGCCTTGTTTAGCTGGTACGGCAGCTCGGTGATGACGATCTGCTGACGGCCACCGACTTTGTCGATGTCCTCAATAGTCGAACGGGCGCGCATGTAAATGCGTCCGCGACCGGTGCGGTAGGCCTCGACGATGCCGGCACGGCCATTGATGATTCCCGCAGTGGGGAAATCCGGGCCGGGGATATAGGTCATCAGTTCATCGATGGTGATATCCGGGTTGGCGATGAGCGCCAGGCAGCCATCGATGACCTCACCCAGGTTGTGTGGCGGAATATTGGTCGCCATACCCACGGCGATACCGCTGGAACCGTTGACCAGCAGGTTCGGCACCTTGGTCGGCATAACCGCTGGAATCTGCTCGGTGCCGTCGTAGTTGGGCACCCAGTCCACGGTTTCCTTGTGCAGGTCGGCCAGCAGCTCATGAGCCAGCTTAGACATGCGCACTTCGGTGTACCGCATGGCCGCGGCGCTGTCGCCATCGACTGAACCGAAGTTGCCCTGGCCATCGACCAGCAAGTAGCGCAGCGAGAACGGCTGGGCCATACGGACGATGGTGTCGTAAACCGCCGAGTCGCCGTGCGGGTGGTATTTACCGATCACGTCACCGACCACACGGGCCGATTTCTTGTACGGCTTGTTCCAGTCGTTACCCAGCTCGCTCATGGCAAAAAGCACACGACGATGCACAGGTTTCAAGCCGTCGCGCGCATCGGGCAGCGCCCGCCCGACGATTACGCTCATTGCGTAATCGAGGTAGGACTGCTTGAGTTCGTCTTCGATATTGACCGGGAGGATTTCTTTGGCCAGTTCGCCCATGGAAGCCTGGTTCCTTATAGTCAGCAGGGTCCTGCGATTAAGAGCGAGATGGTATCACAAGGCAGCCGCTCGCTGGAGGTAGCGACTGTGCAACCGGCACGCCAAGCAGCAGGCGACACGACCGACAGGCGCAAGCTGCGCAGCCCGACCGTCCCCGCTAACCACATCGACCCAAGAGGCACGAAAGAATCGGACACCATGATGTTTAGCTGCCTTGCCTGTCGGCAAGACCAATGATCGAACGACCAAGCTTCCTGATAAACTCTCGCCCTTTCGCGTTTGATCAATATCGGCGCGGTATACCAACTTCGCCGCGTTACGCGGCCACGCCGCTATCGTGCCTCACCCGCGCAAAACCGAGCCAAAATCCAGACCCCGAAATGTTAGAGAACACAGCCTCAAAGACAGAAACCGCGCACACCAGGTTGTCCCGCCGCTTCAGCGTTGCGCCGATGATGGATTGGACCGATAGGCATTGCCGTTATTTCCTGCGCCAGCTTTCCCGAAATGCCTTGCTCTATACCGAGATGGTCACCACCGGCGCGCTGATCCACGGTGATGCGGCGCGCTATCTGGGTCACGACGAAGCCGAGCATCCGCTGGCGCTACAGCTCGGAGGCAGCGTGCCAGCAGATCTCGCAACTTGCGCGAAGATGGCAGAAGAGCGCGGTTACGACGAGGTCAATCTGAACGTAGGCTGCCCCAGCGACCGTGTGCAGAACAACATGATCGGCGCCTGCCTGATGGCTTATCCGGCATTGGTGGCAGATTGTGTGAAAGCCATGCGTGATGCAGTGGGAATCGAGGTGACGGTCAAGCATCGAATCGGCATCAACGGTCGCGACAGCTACGCCGAGCTGCGTGATTTTGTCGGCCAGGTAGCTGACGCCGGCTGCCGCAGCTTTACCGTGCACGCGAGGATCGCCATTCTTGAAGGCCTGTCGCCCAAAGAGAACCGCGAGGTGCCGCCCCTGCGCTATGAAGTCGCGGCGCAGCTAAAGACGGACTTCCCGGAGCTAGAGATTATCCTCAACGGCGGCATCAAGACCTTGGAAGAATGCGAAACCCACCTGCAGAGTTTCGATGGCGTGATGCTCGGGCGCGAGGCCTACCACAACCCTTATCTGCTAGCGCAGGTAGATACACGCCTGTTCGGCGAAACCGAGCCAGCCATCAGTCGCGCCGAAGCACTGGCACGGATGCGCCCTTACATCCAGCAACACCTGCAAGGAGGCGGCGCGATGCACCACGTCACCCGGCACATGCTCGGCTTGGGCCAAGGCTTTCCAGGCGCACGGCGTTTTCGCCAGCTGCTTTCGGTGGATATCCATAAGTGCGATGACCCGCTGGCCCTGCTGGATCAGGCAGGCAGCCTGCTGGAGGGTCGCTGAAACACGCGCCGTATAAAGTTGTACCGCTGAAACACGCACCATTGTAAAAGGAACACGCGGGACCCTTTCCGATCCAATTGATGCCAACGACCTGCCCTTTTGCTCGGCTAGGTCATGCCATTCAAAAGACAGAGCGCCCAAATGACATCCAAGCTGGAACAACTCAAGCAGTTCACCACCGTCGTCGCCGATACCGGCGACATCGACGCAATTTCCAACCTGCAACCGGTCGACGCCACCACTAACCCTTCGCTACTGCTCAAGGCGGCTGCCTTGCCCCGCTACGCTGATCACCTGCAGGCGGCCATGTCACGCTGCAGCGGCGATATCGGGCTGGGCTGTGACCTGTTCGCGGTCGCGGTCGGCGGGGAAATACTCAAACTGATTCCCGGCCGCATTTCCACGGAAGTTGATGCCCGGCTTTCCTTCGATACCCAGGCGATGGTGCAGCGCGGCGAGCGCCTGATTGAGCTCTATGAGCAGGCCGGCGTTGCCCGCGAGCGCGTACTGATCAAGCTGGCCTCCACCTGGGAAGGCATTCGCGCCGCCGAACAACTGGAAAAGGCGGGCATCCAGACCAACCTGACCCTGCTGTTTTCCTTTACCCAGGCCGTCGCCTGCGCTGAGGCTGGCGCATTCCTGATCTCGCCGTTCGTCGGACGCATCTACGACTGGTACAAGAAACACGAAGGCCACGACTACATAGGCGCTGAAGACCCAGGCGTGCAGTCGGTCAGCCGCATTTATGACTACTACAAGGCGCACGACTACAAGACAGTGGTAATGGGCGCGAGCTTCCGCAATATCGGCCAGATCGAGGCGCTGGCAGGCTGCGATCGCCTGACCATCAGCCCTGAACTACTCGGCGAGCTGGCCCAGACCGAAGGAACATTGCCCCGCCAGCTGGAGCCGGGCCGTGCATCCGAGCCACGCCTTTCAATGGATGAACAGTCGTTCCGCTGGGGCCTGAACGAAGACGCCATGGCTACCGAGAAACTGGCCGAAGGCATACGCCAGTTCGCACGGGATCAGGAAAAGCTCGAAGCCTTGCTCCAGGCCAAGCGCTAGCAGGTCGTTGAAACGTTAGGAACGCTCCAACGCCATCACCAGATCCCGAAAGACCTCGCGATTCGATTCATTGAGGCTCATCAGAATGCGGTGAGCCTCAAGCACCTTTGCCTTGACCACTTCTTCTGACTGATCCTGATTCGGTAGATCGGCCAGCTGCTCTGGAGTAGGCAGAGGCTGATCGACGATATTGAATACCTGATCGAAACCCATGGAGTGCAGCAGGCGGGTGATATCAGGGTGGGTTGTGACCAGCGTCGGCAACAGCCCCACCTTCTGCCGGGACAGGATCGAAAGCTTGGCCAACAAACCAAGGGTAGTGCTGTCAACGCTGCAGCTCTCCGTCAGATCGATGACGATGGAGGAGAAATTCAGCGAAGAGAAAATCTGATCGATGGTCGCATCCAGCGCCGAACACAGCGTCAGACGAATTTCACCGACAAACTTGAGGACGAAGGTACCGTCCTGCTCGGCGAACTGGATTTTGCCGGTGCTCATGCCAGATTCCTGCTCAATACCAGTAGTGCGATGTCATCAGGCATATCGCCCAGCTCGGCCAGACCAAATGCCCGACGGAGGCCATCAAGGGTGCCGCCAGCCTCGGAAATCAGCGTGGGCAGCTGCGTCTCTTTATCTTTGAGGGTGTCCCCGGGCAAAAGGTCCAGAATACCGTCAGAGAGCAGCGTCAGACTGAATGACTCTGGCAGGTCGATCTCATGGTTATCGTAGGTCGCCTCTACAAAGAGTCCCACCGGTAGCCCACGCCCCTCCAGGTACCGGGCCGAACCGCCCGTGTAGAGCACTGGTAACGGCAGATGCCCGCCGATGCTGTAGTGCAGCAGGTTACGCTCCTGATCGATGACCCCGCCGAGCATGGTGACATGCTTGCCCAGCTTGCAATTGATCAGCCCGCGATTGATGTGGTCGAGCACTTCCGAAGGCTTGAACTCACGCAACATGCCGCCACGGCGCGACTCATACAGCAGCCGCGTCGTCATGAACTTCAGCAGTACCGTGACGAAAGCCGAGGACGCACCATGGCCGGAAACATCCGCCAGATAGAAGCCAATACGGTGATCATCGATCCTGAAGTAGTCGACGAAGTCGCCGGAGAGATACAGTGAGGGGATGATCTGATGGTCGAAGTGAAACGCATCGAGAGTGCAAGGCGTGACCGGCAGCATGTTCATCTGCACCTGTCGACCAGCGTCCTGATCTTCCTGAAGCAGATGCAGGCTGGCCTGCAGATCGCGATTGGCGGCTTCCAGCTGCTCGCGATAACGACGATTTTCCAGGCGCAGCCGGTAACGGTCCAGTGCTCGTCGAACGGCGTGCTCAAGCATTGCCAGATCTTCAAGAGGCTTTATCAGGTAATCCGCAGCACCCAGGCGTAGCGCCTCAACAGCATCGCTCATGACACCAGCGCCCGATACGACGATAACCGGAAGATCGGCCTGACGCTCGCTGATCAGCCGGATCAACTCCAGGCCATCCATTTGCGGCATACGTAGATCGCAAATCACCAGGTCGGGCTGCTCGGCATCAAACAGCTTCAGCCCTTGCGGTCCGTTCTGGGCCTGCAGGACCTTGAAACCGCTGTCATCCAGATAGGCAGCCAGGCTGGCCCGTACTACGTCGTCGTCATCTATGATCAGTAGCGTCGTGCTTGGGTTTTGCATGTTCCTACCAGGCTATACCGCCGGCTTTCCGGCGACCGCATCGGCCCAGCTCGAGCGCTGAGCAAAGGGATCTTTTATCAAGGCGCAGACGGTACTCCCATACGACATGCGTTTCAAGCCGGACGCAGCCGCCCCGCCGAGGCTTTACAGGTCCGATTGGCGGGGGCTATAAGAGCCTCGTAGGCCCTACTTCAAAGGACGGATACATGACCCAGAGTGACCGCTACTACAGCGAAAAACGCGACTTCATCCGCATGCAGGTTGAAACAGTTGTGAGCCTCACCCACGGTGAGCAGACCTGCAGCGGCGTTTGCCTGGACCTGTCCAGTACCGGGATGCAGGTCCTGGCCGAAACCACGCTGCAATTGGGTGACAGGGTTCAGGTCCACGTCCCTTCTGCGCACACTGAACTGAAAGGACTGGATGCCACCACCGAGGTCGTGCGAGTCGAAACACACGAGGATGGCCGCCAGTCACTCGGGCTTGCCATTCTCTCCATGAGCTGAGCCTTAGGAGAGCCTTGAAGACATAGGTGAGGACGCGAGTTCAGGCGCTCTTAATTGAGCAGCCTGAACCTGTTTAATGACGTATTGCCAAAGCAGGCAGTTTTAAAGGGCCTGTTAGAAGTCATCTTCGACCTGCCCGTCCATGGTGCGGAATTCACGATTCTGCAGGTAGGCGTTGCGCACGAAGATGTACTTGTCGCCGGTAATCATCCGCTCGGCCGAGAGCAGGCCGGCACGCATGTCGACCAGGCCAGCGCCACGCGTCACATTGCGGGTCGGTACGTGATCCATGTAGGGATAGGGCTGCAGAAATGCATCCGGCACGCGCCCCGCTGCATCACGAACCGTACTTGGCCCCAGCAGTGGCAACACGACATAAGGCCCACTACCAAGCCCCCAAGCCCCTAGCGTCTGACCGAAGTCTTCGTCGTTCTTGTGCAAGCCCATTGGGGTGGCCACGTCAAAAAAGCCCAGCACGCCAAAGGTGCTGTTGAACAGGATGCGGCTGGTGTCGATGCCGGCATCGCGGACCTTGCCCTGTAGCAGGTCGTTAGTCAGCACGACAAAGTCGCCAAGATTGCTGAACACGTTGCCGATGCCGTCTTCGAGAAAGTCTGGGGTGACTTTCTGATAACCCTTGGCGAGCGGCTTGAGGGTGTAGGCATCCAAGGTATCGTTGAAGCGGAATACCACGCGATTGACACTTTCCCAGGGATCTTCCTCAGCGGCCTGTCCGGATGAGGCGCCAAAAATGGTCAACGCAGCGAGTAGCGCAACCTTGCAGTGTCCGATCCAGTCCTTGTGAATAACTTGCATGCCGAGCTTCCTCTTTTCCCGATGGCGCCAGCGCCAGATAGAAGCAGGAGTATAAGTCCATTCCACGGTTCTAAGCAGTAGGTGGATAAGCGGCCCGCTCTCGATGTCAAAGGGAACAGACAAGCCCAAGCCGCCGGGTTAACCTGCCAACATCAACCAGGTCACACGAGGGAAGCAAAATGCCGGAACATGACTTGCAGTCACAGCTTGCGGAGCTGCGCAGCCAGCTGGCCCAGGACACACCGCTGAGTGAGGAAGAACGCGCTCAGCTGCACGCTATCGCCCAAGACATCGAGCTGCGCCTAGCCAACCAGGGGATTGTCGATCAGAACGATTCGCTGGTCGATGGCGTTCATCTGGCGGTAGAACGTTTCGAGGTCAGCCACCCGAATACCGCCATGACGCTGCGCAATATCATGCAGACGTTGGCAAACATGGGTATCTGAAAACATAGAAGCAGCTGGAGGCTCGACGAAACGTCGCCTCCAGCCTGCTGACCGAATCACTGCCTGACCAGGCGTCCGTTATCCACCACAACAGCCTCGGTGCTGCGATACGGATTGATATCCAGCCCGCCACGACGTAGATAGCGCGCGTAAACACTCAGTCGCTCCGGTTTCAACAGACGCTGGAGATCGAGGAAGATGCGCTCCACGCACTGCTCATGAAAGTCGGCGTGCTGGCGAAAACTCACCAAGTAAGCCAACAAACTCGTCGGATCCAGCGCAGCCCCGCGATAGTCGACTACCACCGAACCCCAATCCGGCTGTCCAGTGACAGGGCAGTTGGACCTGAGCAGATGGCTGTGCAGGCATTCTTCGACCTGACGGGACGCGTCGCAACGCAACAGTTCGGCCTGAGGCAAATCGTAGTGTTCGATGATCACATCCAGACCATCGATGCAGCGGCCCTGCAAAGACGTGACGCCTTCTGCGGCAACGTCATCCAGCGTGCGCAAACGCACCTCGATCGGCTTCCCAGCCGCCGCCGAAAGATCCTTCGTCATCACGCCCAGCAGTGCCTCATAACTGTCGAAGACCGACTGGTTCAGCGAGTTAAGGTAGAGCTTGAAAGACTTGGATTCGATGATGTTCGGCGAGTCGGCAGGAATTCTGAACTCACCAATTGCCACCACCGGCTTGCCCGACGGCAGTAGCCAGGACAGCTCATAGCAGTTCCAGATATCGACGCCCTGATAGGGCAGCGTCTCAGCCGTCAGCCCCAGCTCGGCCCATTTCGGAGCTCGCGGTATGGGAAACAACTGCTCGGGACTGTACGTCGCAATATAGGCGCTGGATTTGCCCAGCGGCGAGAGTTCGGCGGGATGCTGCATGGAAAAAACCTAGAGAACTTGGAAATGAACCGCGGCGCAGTCTAGCAGCCCCTGGAAAAACTATCTGCGCCCGCCTGACTCCTGAAACAGAAGCTCATGCCAGGCTTGCTTAGCGAGACTGCAGAATTCACGACCTTGAGCAGCCACCGCTTACTGGCGCATGCCGCGACCGCTTTTCAACAGGCGAATGCACCACAGGTACATCAAAGCCGCGGCAGCCACCATGAAACCGATGGCTATACCGATGCTGATATCCGAAACCCCGAGAATGCCGTAGCGGAACGCGTTGACCATGTGCAACACCGGGTTGGCCAGCGATAGGGTCTGCCAGAACGGCGATAGCAGGTTAATCGAATAGAACACCCCGCCCAGATAGGTCAGAGGCGTGAGCACGAAGGTCGGGATGATGGAAATATCATCGAAGTTACGTGCAAATACCGCATTGAGAAAACCGCCGAGGGCGAAGATCGTCGAGGTCAGGGTGATCACCAGCAGCGTGATACCTAAGTGATGCACCTGTAGGTCGGTGAAGAACATCGATAGCAATGTAACGATCAACGCCACCGCCAGCCCGCGAGTGATGCCGCCCAGCGAGAAACCGATGAGGATCACATGAGGCGAAACCGGCGAAACCAGCAATTCCTCGATGGAGCGCTGGAACTTGCTGCTGAAGAAGCTGGAAACCACGTTGCTATAGGAGTTGGTGATCACCGACATCATGATCAGCCCCGGCACGATGTACTCCATATAGCTGAAGCCGTCCATCTCACCGATCCGCGCGCCGATCAGATTGCCGAAGATGACGAAGTACAACACCATCGTGATCGCCGGCGGCAGGAGGGTCTGCGGCCATATCCGCATGTAGCGGCGAACCTCCCGATGCACAATGGTCTGCAGCGCAACCAGGTTGGCCTGAAATTCCGTGCTCATTTGGCCTCCTTCAGGTTGCTTTCCACCATGGAAACGAACAGCTCTTCCAGCCGGTTGGTCTTGTTGCGCAGGCTAACCACTTCAATGCCCTGTACTGATAGCAGTCGGAACAGGTCGGTAATACCCTGACTCTTGTCCACCTGAACTTCTAACGTGTGGTGATCAACCAGCCTGGCCGTGTAACCCCCCAGCTCGGGCGGCACCAACAGCGACTCCTTCAGATCGAGCAGGAAGGTCTCCACATGCAGCTGCGTGAGCAGCTCGCGCATACTGGTGTTCTTGACGATCTGGCCGTGGTCGATAATGCCGATGTTGCGGCACAGCTGTTCAGCCTCCTCCAGATAATGCGTGGTGAGAATGATGGTGATCCCCTCACGGTTCAGCTCGGTCAAAAAGGACCACATGGAGCGACGCAGCTCAATATCGACGCCTGCGGTGGGCTCATCGAGAATCAGCAGGCGCGGCTGATGAATCAATGCACGAGCAATCATCAGACGCCGCTTCATGCCGCCCGACAGCATCCGCGATGAGACATCACGCTTGTCCCACAGCCCGAGTTGATTGAGATAGCGCTCGGCTCGCTCCTTGGCGATTTTCGCCGGGATGCCGTAGTAACCGGCCTGGGTAACGAGAATATCGAAGGCTTTCTCGAACTGGTTGAAGTTGAACTCTTGCGGCACTACGCCCAAGCAGCGCTTGAGGCCTGAAGGATCTCGATCCAGATCATGGCCGAAGACGTTCACCGTGCCACCACTCTTGTTCACCAGCGTCGACAGAATGCCGATGGTGGTGGACTTGCCGGCTCCGTTGGGTCCGAGCAAGGCATAGAAATCACCTTCGGCTACATCCAGATCGATGCCTTTGAGGGCCTGGAAGCCATTGCCGTAGGTCTTGGTCAGCTGCCGAATGGACAGAGCAGTACTCATAGAAAGGTACACAACGCAGAATATGAAGGCCAAAGACGGCCGATTTGTTTGCTATCTAAGCAAATCGGGGGAAACAAATTAGATGGGGGCGCGGTTAGGCTTTTCAACTAGTGCACCTGTGCTGCCTACGACCGGAAGCCATGAACCGGTCGCGCTCGCTAGAGGTTACAGGCTAAACATGCTGACGAAACAACGGATTTATTGCCTGTCAGAGCAAGAAGATCAGGCGATGCCCTACGATCTGTAGAGCATGACCCACCTGACTCACCCTCACGTCGCGCCAGGGCTTTAGCAGCCTGTCAGTGTCTAGCGCCTTCATCTGGCATGGTGAGCAGCTGCCTTTCCATGTTCCAGTCAAACGGCTCGCCGCTGCTTTCAGCCTCGTAGCGCCGCTCTTCCAGCTTCTGGAAGATCTCGATCTCTTCGTCCGGCATGAAATGCAGGCAGTCGCCGCCAAAGAACCACAATAGGTCGCGCGGAACCAGATGAGCGATCTGCGGATAACGGTGGAAGACTTGGCAGATCAGGTCCTGCCCCAGATGCCGCTCCTCAGGAATATCCCGGAGATTCACTACCAACTCGTCAAAACGCTCGAGAAACAGCGCGTGACTCTCGTCGGAAACCTGCCCGGTCTCCCCCATGGCGAGCAGAATGCCGCGCAGATGGGCCAGGAGTGCCAGGTTGTGATCGTGATATGCGTTGGCCATGTTTCACCTGTCTTGATGTGGGCACGCGATTATAGGTGCGCACCAGAGAGTGGGACTTGTCTGGTTGACTCGTGAACAGGGTTTGGGTTCGCCGTCGCAGACTAACGCCCCCTCCCACGAAATGGCCGACTGGCACTGAAATATCGATATCGAAGCGCGCGCCAACCTAAAAACAGAGAAACGAAAAAAGGGACCCGAAGGTCCCTTTTTTCAGTGATTCAAGAGAATTTTCATCTTCCGAATCTGTATTTGGAGCGGGAAACGAGACTAGAGCCTAGCCCACAACCTTTTGATTTAAAAGGATTTTCCGCTACTGCTGCCTAGGCAACGGACACAATTATGGACTCGTTCGAAGAGGCAGGCAAGCCCCCCGCCAATTTTCTTTCCAGTTAGTCCTTTCGCCTGCTTACCCGTCCAGTCAGTTGCAGGGGCTGTAGGACGCTTTTCCCCTGAGCGGCACCTGCCAGTGAGCACCTCATAATCGCCGTCAATCGAGACGCAGCACTCAATCCTGCCAGATAGCACGATCATTCAAGGGTGAGCGTCGCAAATTTTCATTGGTTCGATGTCTGGTCTTTAGATCACAAAACGCGAAGCGGAAATCTCCTACAACACTGCCGTGTTCAACGTGCTGCAGGATCACGGCATGCTCCAGCCCACCACTGACGGCAAGGCAATCTGGCGAGCAACGGTCACGAGCGACGCAGGCTGGTCGCACACGTTCACACTGCTGCGATTGGCGCCGGCTCTGATCTGGGAGGGAGATGGTCGGCCGGAGCCGTTCACTGGCACTGTCGTGATTGAGGTAGAGCGCAACGATGCGACCACAGAATCATTCATCGATAGCGGTGAAACCTCACCCGTGGCGACCGCCGCACGTGCGGCCTCTGCTGCACCCGCTGCCGATAGCGTCGACGCCCTGCTGGCATTGCTCGGCACCTCAGATACCGAACCGCACCCACAGAGGCCGGAGGTTGAACCACCCCCAGCAACGGGCATCAATGACCCGGCCGCACCTTCCCAGGCGAACGATTCAATGCTGCCCCCTGCCGCTGTACTTCCGCCCATCGAAAACGGTGGAAACTCACCGGAGTCACCTTCCGGCGAACATTTCCTGGCTTGGCTGCGGCAGCGTGTACAGAGCCGCAAACTCATCATCAATGACGCCAGGGCCCTGGTGCACACCGTGGCCGACACGGCATTTCTGGTTAGCCCCGGTGTGTTTCAGCGCTACGCACAAGAGCACCCGAACACGGCCACGCTCGCCAAGCAGGATCAGGTTGCAGATTGGCAGTGGGTGCAAAAGCGCTTCGAAAAGTTGCAACTGCACCGCAAGCAGGTCAATGGTCTGAACATCTGGACCTGCGAGGTGACAGGACCACGCAAGTCACGACGACTGCATGGTTACCTGCTGGCAGATCCGAGGCATCTGTTCGAGGAAGTGCCGCTCAACAACCCGTTCTTACAACTTGGCGTTGATCGCAGCTGACCCGACTTGAGCAAGAGAATGTCGCTAGTGTGGACTACGAAAGTGCCGAAGCCTCGCTCGTTGCAACATACAACCATCTCTGGACTCAGCAGCTACTCGGGCTTTTGTTGTCTGCTTATTTGCTCCCGGAGGCCTGGGTGGCGCCTCCAAACCTCCGGGTAAGCTGCGAATGAACACGCTACCGAGCGATCACCGCAGACTGCGCTGCTTGACCAGCATGTAGATCGCCGGAATGACCACAAGCGTCAGTACGGTGGAAGAAATCATCCCACCCACCATCGGCGCGGCAATGCGTCGCATCACCTCCGAGCCGGTACCGGTGCCCCACATGATCGGCAGCAGGCCGGCCATGATGGCCACTACCGTCATCATCTTCGGCCGTACTCGCTCGACTGCACCAGTTATGACTGCCTGGTAGAGATCAGCCACCGTTAACTGCTCGCCGGCTGCTTCCCGTTCGGCTCGGCGCTCGGCGAGCGCATGGTCAAGGTAGATGAGCATGATCACACCGGTCTCGGCAGCCACGCCAGCCAGGGCGATGAAGCCCACCACCACGGCCACCGAGAAGTTGTAGCCCAGCGCCCACATGAGCCAGATACCACCCACCAGCGAGAACGGCACCGAGAGCATGACGATCAGCGTCTCGGTAAGCCGGCGGAAATTCAGGTACAGCAGCAGGAAGATCAACACCAGGGTCAGCGGCACGACGATTTTTAGCCTCTCCGCCGCCCGCTCCATGTATTCGAACTGGCCGCTCCAGGTCACGTAGTAACCGGGTGGAAAGGTCACCTGATCATTGACCGCCTGCTGTGCCTCTCGCACATAGCTGCCGATGTCGCGGCCGCGAATATCGACATAGATATATGCTGAGAGCAGCGCGTTTTCGGTACGAATGCTGGGCGCGCCCTTGGAAACGCTGATATCGGTGAGCTGCCCGAGCGGAATTTGTGCGCCGCCCGGCGTGGGCACCAGCACCTCGGTGGCAATACGCTGCGGGTCGGAGCGCAGCTCCCGTGGGTAGCGAACGCTGACGCCGAATCGCTCGCGCCCTTCCACGGTCGTGGTCACAAGCTCGCCGCCCAACGCAGTGGCTATGACCATCTGCACCTCCCCCACCGTCAGGCCGTAGCGGGCCAGGGCATCGTAGTCGGGGGCAATATCAAGATAGAAGCCACCCGTGATGCGCTCGGCAAACGCGCTGGTTGTCCCGGGCACCGCCTGCACAACCGTCTCGATCTGGGTGGCCAGCCGCTCGATCCCGGCGAGGTCCATGCCAAACACCTTGATGCCAATGGGCGTTCGTATGCCGGTAGATAGCATGTCCAGGCGCCCCTGAATGGGCATGGTCCAGCTGTTGGCCACACCCGGAAACCGGAGCGCTTCATCCATCTCGGCGATGAGCTTATCCATCGTCATTCCCGGCCGCCAGTGCTCTTCCGGCTTGAGGTTGACCACCGTCTCGAACATTTCGATCGGGGCCGGGTCGGTGGCCGTGGCCGCGCGGCCCGCCTTGCCGAATACCGAGGCTACCTCGGGAAAGCTCTTGATGATCCGGTCCTGCACCTGCATGAGTTCCGCAGCCTTGGTGATGGACATGCCCGGGAGCGAGGCCGGCATGTACAGCAGCGTGCCTTCGTTGAGGCGCGGCATGAATTCGCTGCCAAGCTGGCGCGCCGGCAGGATGCTCACGCCCAAAACCACGAGCGCCACCACGATGGTTGTCACCTTCCATCGCAGCACGATATGGATGATCGGGCGATAAATCCAGATCAGGAAACGGTTCACCGGGTTCTTGTGCTCGGGGATGATCCGCCCGCGCACGAACAACAGCATCAGCACCGGCACCAGCGTCACCGAGAGTAACGCCGCACCCGCCATGGCGAAGGTCTTGGTGAAGGCGAGCGGCGAGAACATCCGTCCTTCCTGGGACTCCAGCGTGAACACCGGTAGGAAGGAAACGGTAATGATCAGCAGCGAGAAGAACAGCGCCGGCCCCACCTCGCGGCAGGCCTCGATGATGACCTGCGCCCTCGGCTTGTCCGCTGGCGCCCGCTCCAGGTGCTTGTGCGCGTTCTCGATCATCACGATGGCCGCGTCCACCATTGCGCCGATAGCGATGGCGATGCCGCCCAGGCTCATGATGTTGGAATTGAGCCCCAGCCAGCGCATGACGATGAAGGCGATCAGGATGCCCACCGGCAGCATGAGGATGGCCACCAGCGCACTGCGTACATGCAGAAGAAACACAATGCACACCAGCGCGACGATGATCGACTCTTCCAGCAGCGTGACCTTGAGATTGTCCACGGCGCGCTGGATAAGATCCGAACGGTCGTATACCGGCTCGATCTCGACACCTTCCGGCAGGCCGGGACGAATCTCCTCTATCTTGGCCTTCAGGTTGTCGATCACGTTCATGGCATTTTCGCCGTAGCGGGCGACGGCGATGCCGCCGACCACCTCGCCCTCCCCGTTGAGCTCGACCACGCCGCGACGCTCATCAGGGCCGAGCTCGACGCGCGCCACATCGCGCAGCAGAACCGGCACCCCGCCCGCGGCCTTGAGCACCAGTTTCTCGATGTCCGCTGCACCACGCAAATAGCCGCGACCGCGCACCATGTACTCGGTCTCGCTCATTTCCACGATGCGACCGCCCACGTCGGCATTGCTGGTGCGAATGACGTCGGAAATGCGGCTCAACGGGATGTCGTAGGCCTGCAGCTTCTGCGGATCGACGGTGACCTGGTACTGCTGGACGAAGCCGCCGATGCTGGCGATTTCGGACACACCCTCGGCCTTGGTGAGTTGATAGCGCACGAACCAGTCCTGCAGCGTGCGCAGCTCCGCAAGGGTATGCCGCGCACTGGTCAGCGCGTACTGGTAGACCCAGCCAACGCCGGTGGCGTCCGGCCCCAGCGCGGGGGTTACGCCGGCTGGAAGGCTCTTGGAGGCGAAATTCAGGTACTCAAGCACCCGCGAGCGCGCCCAGTAGATATCGGTGCCGTCCTCGAAAATCACATAAACGAAGGAGGCGCCAAAGAACGAGAAGCCCCGTACCACCTTGGAATTGGGTACCGAGAGCAGTGCGGTGGTGAGCGGGTAGGTAACCTGATCCTCTACCACCTGCGGCGCTTGCCCTGGAAACTCGGTGTAGACAATCACCTGCACGTCGGACAGATCCGGCAACGCGTCCAGCGGGGTTTTCACCACGGCGTAGACGCCGGCGCCGATAATGATCAACGTGGCGAGCAACACCAGGAAGACGTTGCGAACCGACCATTCAATGATTCTGGAGAGCATGTTCAATGCCCTCCATGGGAATTGCTGTGGCTATCCGGCATGACGTGGCCGGAATGCGCGTCTGGCGTGGCGTGGTTTTCATGGTCATGCCCATCACTTGGCGACGCATCAGCCTCGCTGCTTCCGTGACTGCCGACATGAGCGTCAGTGCTGCTCTCAATTGGGACGGTGTGGCCGGCGTGACTGGCATGAGCGGCATGAGCGCTGTGTGCGTCGGCATCGGTTGGCGTGGCAGCATGGCCAGGTCCAGCATGCTCCCCATGATCATGGGCAGCGGCTGGCGCCGACTTCGTGCTCATGCCGCTCAACGCGGCCTTGAGGTTGCTCTCGGCATCGATCAGGAAGTTGGCACGTGTGACCACGGACTCTCCCTCGCCCAGCCCTTCAAGCACTTCAAGAAAGCCGTCTGCCAGTCTGCCGGTGAGCAGTTCGCGCGGCTCGAAGCGACCCTCACCCAGGGCGACCAGTGCGACCTGCCGAGTGCCGCTGTCGATCACCGCCGAGTCGGGAACCGCGAGCACGGGTGTGCGCTCCCCAGCAGCCAGCTGGGCAGTGCCAAACATGGCCGGCTTGAGCAGGCCGTCGGGATTGGACAGCTCGATACGAACCTTTACAGTGCGGGTCTGCGGCGAGAGATCGGGGTAGATGAAGGTCACCTCGCCAGTGAAATGGCGGCCTGGATAGGCGCTGACCGTGAGCTGTACCGCTTGCCCCGGTTTTACCAACGCCAGGTCCTGCTCGAATACCTCAGCGATAAGCCAGACGGTATCGAGGTCCGCAATTCGGTAGAGAGCGTCCCCGGCCTGGAAGCGCATGCCTTCCAACGCCGGTTTGTCCAGTACGACCCCATCCACCGGAGCGGTGATCGTCAAGGTACGGCTGGTTTTGCCGGTACGGCGCAAGCGCTCAAGCTGTGCTTCGCCAATATCCCAGTTGCGTAGCCGCTGCATGGCAGATTCTGAGAGTGAGGCGACCCCCTGCCTGGCATTCGCACTGCCAGCCGCTAGGCGCTGTCGTCCAGCATTGGCGATCAAGAACTCCTGCTGCGCCGAGACCAACTCGGGGCTATAGACGTCTATCAACGGCTGGCCCTTACGGACCGGCTCACCGGTGGTGTTCACATGGAGCTTCTCAATCCATCCGTCGAACTTCGGCGCCAGGGTGTACTGGCCACGCTCGTCCACCTGCACCGTACCGACGGCACGCACCGTGCGCGTGAGCACGCGGCGCTCGACCGGCGAGGTCAACACACCCAGTAGCTGGATCTTCTCGGGACTGATGGTTACGGTACTTCCGGATTCCTCACCCTCGTAGACGGCGATGTAGTCCATGCCCATGGAGTCCTTCTTCGGCACTGGCGAGGTGTCCGGCAGGCCCATGGGATTACGGTAGTAGAGAACCTTGCGCTCGCCCCGCGCGCCAGCGGGCGCCTCGTTGGCATACACCGGGATGTAGTCCATCCCCATCGGGTCCTTCTTCGGCACCGGCGAGGTATCGGCCAGGCCCATGGGATTGCGGTAGTAGAGAGCCTTGCGCTCCTGTGGCGCGCTGCTACCGACGGCCGCTGAAGGTGCGGGCTTTTGCGCCATCATGTAACCGCCTGCAAACCCGGCGATTGCGGTGGCGAGGGCAAATGCGCCGGCGCCCAGAATCATGCTGCGTTTCATAGCTCTGCTCCGACAAGACGCTCCAGTTCCACCACCCGTACGCGCTGCTCCAGTTCATACGAAAGGAGCGACAGCCGCAGTTGACGGATCTGTCGCTGGGCATCGAGCAAGGTGGCGAAATCGACGTTGCCGGTCTGATAGCTGGCGAGCGCCGATTGATAGGTGAGTTCCGCCTGCGGCAAGAGCGTTCTTTCGGTTAGCGCGTGCTGCCGAAAGGCTGTCTCCAACGCCGACCATGCTTCACCGACGCTACCGGCGAGGCGACTGTTGACCGCTTCGCGCCGCGCCTCTGCGGCATAGCGCATTGAGACGGCCTCGCGCTGCTCGGCGCTGCGGCGCCTGCCCCACAGTGGAACGTTCATCTCCAGCATCAATTCGAATTCTTCTGCGCGGTTGCCCATCTGCACAACGGCGGTGCCGACGGTGATATCCGGAATCCAGTTTCGATTCGCGAGCTCCTCGGCGCGCCGGGCTTCCTGAATCCGTGCATTGAGCTCGGCCACTTGAGGATTGCCGCCAAGGATTCTCGCCTGCAGCTCCGCCAGGGTAGGCACCGCGGCAGGCAGCGCGGACCAACCGGCAGGCGTCGCCAGCGGCGCGTTCGCCGGGCGGGCCAGAATACCGTTGAGCCGCGCCGCAGTACCGCGCCGGTCACGCTCCAGCGTTAGCAGCTCGCTCTGCAGGCTGCTGTGCTCGGTCTGCGCCTTGATCACGTCTTGTTGCGGTGCAAGCCCGACCCGGTAGCGCGCCTCGGCGATGCTCTCAAGCTCATCCACCAGGCTCCGCAACTCCTCGGTCACCTGGGTGGCGGCATGGGCGTACTGGTATTCGTTGAAGGCGAGTTTGACCAGGCTTCTGAGCTCGACCCGGCTCAGGCGCTCGCGCGCCACCGCCTGCTCTGCGCCCGCCTCGGCGATCTCGCGGGCAAGCCCTCGCTTGCCGCCCAGCGGAAAGGTCTGACGGAACGCGTAGCGTGTGCTGCCGACGCCGCTCGGCGAGAGGCTCGGGTCGTCACGGGCGATACCCATTTCTTCGAACGTGAGCATCGGATCAGGAAGCGAGCCGGCCACGTCGGGCCGCTCCCAGGCGGCCTGTCTCTCATACCCTGCAGCCCGCAGCTCAGGGCTCTGGCGTTCGAGCAGGTCGAGCAGCGGAGGCAAGGTGGCGCCAAATTCGGCTGACTCTGGTGCGGCTTGAACACTGCCGCTCAGAACAAGGCCCAGGGTGACAGCAGCCAGCAGCACTCGTTGGCTGCCAGGCAACGGTTGAACGATCCAGTTCATAGCTTCCCCTTTCTGCTATGCCGGCCCCTTTGATCGCAGCGCCGAAAGCCAAAACCTTTCCCAGCTTCGGCTAGGTCCACCAGGCTCTCTCTCATCGCGCAGAGCGAAAGGTGCACCAATGAGCCACTTCCTTTTCTCAAAATATTCATCAGATCTAGCTCCGTAGCACGCGGAGTCGGCACAAGGAAAAGCATGGGCTCGTTAGTGATCCGAGCCTCGAATTAAGAAGCGTTTTTTATTGCCTGGCTTTATTGCAGATCAGGCCTGTCATGCAGATGACATGGACATTACATCGATGTCAGCTTTTTCAAAGCAATACTGATATGCCGAAAATCCAACACGGAGATCTGGCGCAACGAGACTTGCGTTCTTAAATATTAACTTTTTAAAAAACATTAGCCGGACAAACCAATCAATTACAACAATGTAATCCTGAAGTCATCCACCTGAAATCCCGCCAAGCTTATAGTGCCAGCGACATTTTAATCAGGAGTTGAACATGAACACTGGCAGAATCATGGCCGCATTATCATTGATGACGGTAACTTCGCTGACCATGGCTGGAGGTAGTTCGGATAGCACTTATGGAGAAATGATTCGCGCAAACGAAAAGGCGATGCAGGAATACGCCATCTCCACCGGAAAGAATCCACCAAAAGTAGTGCACTATCGTTATGGAATGGAGCTAGACATTGCCAAAGTCATCCAAACCACACGAACTGACATAACTTGCGATGAGGTGATACCAGCACAGATGACTTACGAGGACTCCAAGGGCAACTTAAATATTCTTGAATATCATGTAGCTGGAACTAACTGCCCGGGATAACACAAGGAGCGTTCAACTGTCGAGCGGCATGAAGGCCGCTCGCATATGATTACGCTATATACCAGAGAGATAACCCACCTATCGCTGAGCTTTCAGCCGACTTTATGTATCGCGTCCAACAATGCGGGTCAGGGGCATTGAAAGCTGTGATACCACTACCGGCTAGTGGTAACACGGCAGCTACCTGACCAGCGTCACGCTGTATACATGCCAATCACCTTGCAGACATGCAAAACTCCGCCTACATCCATATCTAGCGTGCCAGACAGCGGCGATCCCGATGAAGTCAGTGCGCTTGGTGAGCCAGTGACCGATAACGGTAGAGCCTGATCTTGCTCAGCGCCCATTTCGGCAGCTTGCAGGAAAGCAACCATGCCTCAAATTTACTCGTCACTCATGCCTCAAACAGACATACCGGTGGCTTTGATCTGGTCAAGGCTGCCGGGTATAGCGTTTGGCACAGTTCAGTATCGACGAGCCTTGGTGCTAAGCGGCATCTAACGCATCTGAAGATGCGTTTACCAATGCGAACACGGATAAGCGATTTACTACTCAACTCCGGCACGTGGATGTTCCATGGGGGGCATCAATGGAACATTCGTGCGCCTTCGCGGGCGAAGCATGCACTACGGGGAATGGGCATCAAGAGCACCGACGTCGCCTCCGGCTAAAACTTCAGCGTTACCGACAGTGCCCTCTGCCTCCTAGCTTATAACTGTCTTCGTCCTCTCTGACTCAAAACCATACCCGGATGCCAGCGACAAAGCGCGCCTCTGAAACATCCCCGTCCTCCTCACGCACCAGGTCTGCAGTGTTGCCATAGGAGCGGCTCCAGGAAACACCGATATAGGGCGCGAACTGCCGGACGATTTCATAGCGCAGACGCAAACCAAGTTCGGTATTGGCCAGCCCCGACCCTACGCCTCGTTCTGGGTCGTTCTTACCGTAGAAGTTCACCTCGGCTGTCGGCTGAAGAATCAGCCGGTTGGTAAGCAAAATATCGTACTCACCCTCGAGGCGAGCTGCGGTCTGGCCATTCTCACCAATAAATGCGGTAGCTTCTGCTTCGAAAGCATAGAGCGCCAACCCCTGCGCGCCAAACGCCGCCCACGTCTGTGGTGAGTCCGGCTTAAAATCCTGGCGGACGCCAGCAACCACATCCCACCAGGGTCCGATCGAGCGCCCGTAAAGTAGCTGCAGTTCGGCATCCTCAGTAACGCCGTTGGTGCGCTCCCCCTCCGAGCGAAACCAGACCCGGTTGATATCGCCGCCAAGCCAGCCGGAGGCGTCCCAAGCAAGGGCGCTACCGTCATTCGCATCCTGATACTCAAGCTGATCAAGAAGAAAAAAGCCATTGATGGCGCTGTCATGTACCTGATGGCCGGGCAGCGGCGGAAACGCCGCCTTCCGGTCGGCGTCCGTAAGAACCGGAATGGGCGTACGACTGGTCGCTCTCGCAACGTCAGCGGAGCCATGGTTCATCTTGGAATGATCCATGGCGCTATGATCCATCTCACCCATTTGCCCTTGCATGGCGCCGTGATCCATCTTGCTGTGATCAGCCGCAGGAGTCTGGTTCTGCGACGTTCGCACCCTGGTTGGCTGGCTATGATCCATGCCTCCCATTGCGCTCGGTGCAGAGCCATGATTCATCTGGCTATGGTCCATGGGCATGGAGCCATGGACCATCGCGGAATGGTCCATTTCAGCAGCTGCGGTGAAACCACCGCTGAGGGCGCTCA
This sequence comes from Stutzerimonas stutzeri, assembly GCA_002345575.1. Taxonomy (GTDB): domain Bacteria; phylum Pseudomonadota; class Gammaproteobacteria; order Pseudomonadales; family Pseudomonadaceae; genus Stutzerimonas; species Stutzerimonas stutzeri_S. Next base: position 25,395 of record DDVX01000019.1, on the reverse strand, counting down.
GCGATACAGCCAGCGCTATGAACGAAGGACGCGTGATCCTAGTGGTCATGGTTCGAACCTGCCTCGGCTTTGCCGCCATGCCCACCCATCATTTTTTTATGATCCATCCCATCATGATTCATGGAACCGTGATCCATAGCGCCATGGTCCATTTGCTTCATCTGGGATGTCTTTTCTTGCGACGCAGGAGCCGCTTTGCCACCAGCACCCTTGTGCGTTTCAGCCGAGTGCTGGGCATGCTCGTTGTGATCTTGATTTGCCATCGAGGTAGGGACGTACAAGGTGGCTATCAGGCTCAGCACGGCGACACCACCAAACAGCGCTTTTCGTTTCAGCAAATTGCTCATTGAATCTCTCCTCTACTCGTCCACACGAACTTCACGGAACATGCCCATTTCCATGTGAAGCAACAGGTGGCAGTGGTAAGCCCAACGCCCCAATGCATCGGCCGTCACGCGATAACTACGTTTCGAGCCCGGCGGGATGTCGATGGTGTGTTTGCGCACCAGAAAGTTGCCGTTCTCGTCTTCAAGATCACTCCACATGCCATGCAGGTGAATTGGGTGGGTCATCATCGTGTCGTTGACCAAAGTGATACGAACACGCTCGCCATACTTGAGTCGCAGCGGTTCAGCATCAGAGAACTTGATACCGTCGAACGACCAAGAAAACTTCTCCATGTGCCCGGTGAGGTGCAGTTCAATGGTGCGGCTCGGATCGCGGCCGTCCGGATCGAGGAAGGTGCTGCGAAGATCAGAGTAAGTGAGGACTTGACGCCCGTTGTCACGCAGGCCGATTCCCGGGTCGCTCAGATTTGGCGCCGGCGTCATGGTCTGCATGTCAACTAAAGGGTTATTGGTTTCGGAAGCCGGGTGCGACTGCATCGTGCCATGGTCCATCCCCGCCATTTGGCTGTGATCCATACCGGACATGCTGCCATGGCTCATGCCTGCCATTTGGCTGTGGTCCATGCCTGCCATCTTGCTGTGATCCATACCGGCCATAGAGGCCATCCCGCTCTGCATAGAGCCATGCTCCATGCCATCCATGCTGCCGTGATCCATGCCCATGTCGGCCATTGAGATAAGCGGACGAGGGTCGACCTCTGGGACAGGCGCGCTCAGCCCTTCGCGAACCGCCAAGGTGCCCCTGGAATAGCCGGTACGATCCATGGATTGCGCGAAGATGGTGTAAGCCTGCTCGTTTTCGGGTTCGACGATGACGTCGTAGGTTTCGGCCACGGCGATGCGGAACTCATCGACACTGACCGGTTTGACGTACTGTCCATCAGCCGCAACCACCGTCATCTTCAGACCAGGAATACGAACATCGAAGTAGGTCATGGCTGCAGCATTAATGAAACGCAGCCGAATTTTTTCGCCCGGCTTGAAGATGCCCGTCCAGTTGCCGTCCGGCGCCTGGCCGTTCATGAGGTAGGTGTATGTGTAGCCACTGACGTCGGCGAGATCCGTAGGGCTCATCTTCATCTCGGCCCACATCTTGCGGTCGGCAATAGCAGCGGACCATCCCATCTCGCTCACGTCATCAATGAAGTCACCGACGGTGCGTTTGTGATAGTTGTAATAGTCCGATTGCTTCTTCAACTTTGCCAGGACCCGATCCGGATTCTCGTCGGTCCAGTCGCTCAACAGCACCACGTAGTCACGATCGTAGCTGAAAGGTTCGGGATCTTTCGCATCGATCACCAAGGCACCATAGACTCCGGCCTGCTCTTGGAGGCCCGAATGGCTGTGGTACCAATAGGTACCATTCTGGTTGACATCAAATTTGTACTCGTACATGCCGTCCGGAGCGATGCCATGGAAGCTCAAGCCAGGCACACCGTCCATGTTGGCCGGCAGGATAATGCCGTGCCAGTGAATGGACGTATCCTCATGCAAACGATTGCGAACCCGAAGAGTGACCGTATCTCCTTCCCGCCAGCGCAGGATCGGCCCTGGAAGTGAACCATTGATAGTCATTGCGGTGCGGGCCGCGCCCGTTATGTTTACTGGAATCTCACCAATGAACAGATCAAAGTCGTTACCGGTCAGCACGTTAGCTTGTCCTGGGCTAGTGACCGCCCAAACCGGCACGCGCCACATGCCCAGGCCACCAAGTATTCCAGTTGCGGCTAACCCTTTGATGAAAGTTCGCCTTGTGGGTTTTCTATGCATATTTCTTCATCCAATTATTAGATGAGCTGGTAGTTCATAATCCAGCCTCGGGCTTGTAGCGCCCTGATGGACATTTAAAGCACGCAGTAACTCAAACAACTTGCTGATCAGTCCTGATAAGCGAACTTACAAGATAGCAACCATGCTCCACTCATTAAGCGGGGCAGTACTTTTACGTTAGGCGCTTAACGTATCTCTACCTTGCCGACCATTCCCGCTTGATAGTGTCCCGGAATATTGCAAGCAAACTCCAGATTCTTGGTTTTCGAGAACGTCCAGATCAACTCTTCGCGGGCGCCGGGTTCGATCAGAACACTGTTCGGATCATCGTGTGTCATCCCGCCATCCATTTCACCTTCCATATGGCTCATATCATGAGCACCAGTCGGGGTAAGCATGCCGCTGCGAAACATCGCAATCATTTCTTGCTCGTGCGCGGCATGGGTGGCCGAGTAGCCGAGGTTGAATTCATGAAGCAGGGCTCCATCGTTATGCAACACAAAACGGACAGTCTCACCTGCCTTTACTTCAATCGTCTCAAGCGCAAAGACGTTATCGCTCATTCGTACCTCAATGGTGCGATCTACCGCCTGCGCGTCTCCTGGTTGCCCAAAGTCGAGCGCATGACTATGGCCGGGGGCGGCCATTGCAGCAGTAGCGCTGAAGACCAAACCAAGTGCGGAAAAAAGGGAAAGAGAATAAATTTTCATTGGCTGGAGCTCATTCAAGTTATTGAGGAGTACCCAAGAGTAGGACGACTGACCTGCCGGCTGGCTTACCCTGAAATTACATTTGTGTAACCTTCAGCATGCCTCTTCGCCAAAAGCCGCAGGCAGAAAAAAGGCGCCCGAAGGCGCCAATAGGCCAAGGAGCAATGTGGAGGCCTGGAAAAATTTACTCGCCATAAAGCCGTTCGGAGCCCCACTGCATCGAGAGCACAACAGATACCCTGCAAACTCTAGACACCCAGTTCTGTCAGCCACCTGAAGCGGACGTTACATTTTTGTAAGCTTCTGGTTGAGGGTCCTAATTGCCTGCACACTCAGGCTGTCGAGTTTCGGAGTCTGTACGCATGAAATTACTGGTAGCTGAAGACGAACCCAAAACCGGGGCGTATCTGCAACAAGGCCTGACTGAAGCCGGATTCAACGTTGACCGGGTCATGACGGGTACAGATGCGCTTCAGTACGCGCTGAGTGAAACCTACGACCTTCTGATCCTGGACGTCATGATGCCAGGGCTGGATGGGTGGGAGGTGCTGCGTATGGTCAGAGCAGCAGGGAAAGACGTACCGGTATTGTTCCTGACAGCACGTGATGGTGTAGAAGACCGCGTCAAGGGTCTTGAGCTCGGCGCGGACGACTACTTGATCAAGCCGTTTGCTTTCTCCGAGCTTCTGGCAAGAGTCAGGACCTTGCTTCGCAGGGGCAGTGGCTCCCCTGCCCAGACCACCCTAAAAATTTCGGATCTCGAAGTGGATCTGCTGAAGCGCCGAGCCATTCGTGCCGGAAAGCGTATCGATCTGACCGCAAAGGAATTTGCGCTGCTGGAATTATTGATGCGCCGGCGCGGCGAAGTACTGCCGAAATCCCTGATTGCCTCTCAGGTATGGGATATGAACTTCGACAGCGACACCAATGTCATCGAGGTCGCGGTACGCCGTCTGCGCGCAAAAATAGACGACGACTTCGAGCCCAAGCTGATTCAGACCGTGCGCGGCATGGGATATATGATGGATGCGCCGGAATGAGCGTGCGCCACCTTTCGCTGACGGCCCGCATGAGCCTGATGTTCATGTCTGTAGTGGTCGTGGTTCTGACGATGGCCGGCCTGAGTTTTAACGTGCTCAGTCAGCATCACTTCGAAGTGCTGGATCGACAGGCCCTGGTCGAGAAGCTCGAATCGACCCGGCACATCCTCAATAACGCACGCAGCGATGCAAGCCTCACCGAGGAACTGCCGCAGTTACGAGCCCTGCTCGGTGCCCATCATGATCTGGCGGCCACCATCCTGAGCGGTGATGGCAGGGTACTTTTTTCCGACCCCAAGGCTGCCGATGTCCCGGAAAGCTTCAGGCATGCGGAAGAGCAAAGCATGTGGGAATGGCAGAATGCAGGACACCTGTATCGAGGGATGACTGCGCAAATTTCCGTGGCAGACAAGTCCGAACCCCTCACAGCTCTGTTGATTCTCGATGTCACGAGCCATGCGCACTTCTTCGAGACCTTGCAGCGATGGTTCATTGCCGGGCTAGTAATCAGCGCCCTGATCAGTGCCGCTCTAGGCTGGGTCGTTGTTCGAAGCGGGTTAAGACCTCTTCGGCAAGTGACCCACCTCGCAACATCAATGTCAGCCCGGTCGTTACAGGAGCGAATTCCGCTAGAGCCAGTACCACTAGAGCTGCAGCAGCTCGTTCTGTCCTTCAATGCGATGCTGGGCCGCCTGGAAGATGCCTTCGTACGGCTGTCCAATTTCTCGGCTGACATCGCCCATGAACTGCGAACCCCTGTCAGCAATCTGATGACCCACACCGAGGTAGTGCTCACCCGAAAGCGGGACCTTGATGCTTACGAGGATAACCTCTACTCCAATCTGGAAGAATTTAAGCGAATGTCACGCATGATTGATGACATGCTTTTTCTAGCAAAATCTGACAACGGATTGATAATTCCAGAACAAAGCACTATCGAACTTTCGAGATTAGTTTCCAAGCTGCTTGAGTATTACCACCTATTGGCCGAAGAGCGCGGTATACACCTCTCAGCTTCAGGCAGAGGCGAGGTGCTGGGAGATAAGTTGATGCTCAATAGAGCGCTCTCCAACTTGTTATCCAATGCGCTGCGCTATACCCCGACCGGGGAAAACATCTCTGTAACGATTCGTGAGACGGAAGAGACGGTCGTCCTTAGCGTCGAGAATCCCGGCGGGACGATCAAACCAGAACATCTGGAAAAACTTTTCCATCGTTTCTATCGGGTCGATCCAGCACGGCGTGAGGGCAACCCAAGCAACGCTGGCCTCGGTTTGGCAATCACTAGATCCATCGTTGAAGCCCATAACGGGAGAATCTGGTGTACCTCTGCAGGTGGCGTAACGGCCTTTTATATGGAGTTCCCCGGCAAGCCGCATAGCAGCAAAGGCAATCACCTTTGATATCAAGCAGCTACAGCGAACCAATAGCCTTACAATATTGTAATGTAAGTCATCGAAACAGAAGGACTCTAAGCCTGTCGTATTGAATGGACCTAGCTGATGATTGCCGCGACCGGCGTAAGGTTCAAAGCTAACCATGAACTTCAGGAGGACATATGGACAACAAAATATTCGATAACTGTATTCAAGCTTGCTCTAACTGCGCCCTCGTGTGCGAAAAATGCGCATCTGCCTGTCTACGTGAAGAAAACGTCCAGGCGATGGCTCGTTGCATTGAACTCGACAGGGATTGTGCTGACGTGTGCGCTCTGGCAGCCAGACTTATGAGTCGCCAGAGCCAGCTATCCAAAGAATTATGCGCACTGTGTGCAAAGATCTGCCGGGCCTGCGGCGAAGAGTGCGCCAAGCATCAGATGGATCATTGCCAGGAATGCGCAAAGGCTTGCATGAAGTGTGCTGAAGAATGTGAACGCATGGCTGCGTAGTCGAACTTGCTGCCTTTGCCAGGGCAATCTCAAGCCTTGGCAAAGACAGCAATTAGCCCTTAAAAAATCAGCCGTTATTGATGCCAACCGGCACGCCTCGGTATTCTACAGTATGAATGACGCCATCGGGGGTGCGAATCTTTATTTCATATGGCCGTACACGACCATCAGAGCGACCCATAACTCTCTTGCCCTTATAATCCACGCTTAAAACCTTACCATCCTTAAGAAGTTTATTTAGAACCTGCTTGCCATCAGCCGCCGAATAATCATGTCGCATCTGCGATTCATGGCCACCTTCAGTCGCCATCGCCAAAGAGGCAGCCATAGTTAGAGCGAGAACAGTGAGTGTTTTTTGCAGGACTTGCATGATTAATACCTCTAGGTAGTTGATGCCTGTAGCTTAAAGGCACCACCCTTACGGCATGATGATTCGATTATTACAACTTCGTAATTCAACTAATTACTTATATAGGGCCATGTGCTGGCGGCATGCACGGATACCCGAGAGCGAAAACCCGCTATAGCTTACATAAATGTAATGTTTAGGTCAGGCCACTGTCAGCCGCTCGCGGGTACTCTATATAAAATATCTTCGAGTGCGCGCAGGGTTTAACAGGAGCGGTAATGTCTCAGGCCAATCAGCCACATCCCACATTTCAGACCCCATCGGATCGTGACCCTGTTTGTGGCATGACGGTCAAATCCGACAGTCCGCACCAGACCAGCCACGCCGGCCAACAACTGCTCTTCTGCAGCCAACGCTGTCTGGAAAAATTCAATGCCGAGCCAAGCAGATATTTGGATGCTGGGGATGCTCACGGCGAGACGCCGACCGTCGATCACGGCGCCGAATACACCTGCCCGATGCACCCGGAAATACTGCAGATCGGCCCAGGCACATGCCCCAAATGCGGCATGGCCCTGGAGCCGGTCATGCCCGAACTGGAAGAAGAGGACAACCCGGAGCTCAGAGACTTTTCTCGACGCTTCTGGTGGACGTTGCCGTTGACCGTGATTGTCACTGTATTGGCAATGGGTGAGCACGCTATCTCGCTGTTTCACGGCGCCACGCAGAACTGGGTCGAACTGGCGCTAGCCACCCCGGTGGCGCTCTGGGCCGGCTGGCCCTTCTACGTGCGCTGCGTGCAATCGTTCATCAACCGCAGCCCGAACATGTGGACGCTGATCGGCCTCGGAACCTCCGCCGCCTACCTGTACAGCCTGATCGCCACCCTGGCGCCCGGCGTATTCCCCGACCACTTCATGCAGGGTGAACGCATCGGCGTGTACTTCGAGGCGGCAGCGGTAATCATCTCGCTGACTCTGCTCGGCCAAATCCTGGAACTCAAGGCGCGCTCGCAGACCTCGGCGGCGATCAGATCGCTGCTCGGTCTGGCGCCCAAGACCGCCCGGCGCATCAACGCCGATGGCAGCGAAGAGGACATTCCCCTCACCCACGTGCACAGCGGCGACAAGCTGCGGGTGCGCCCAGGCGAAAAAGTGCCGGTTGATGGCATGGTGGTGGAAGGCGAAAGCGCGGTGGACGAGTCGATGCTGACCGGCGAGCCGGTGCCGATCATGAAACGCGCCGGTGATAGCCTGATCGGCGCTACCCTCAACAGCCACGGCAGCTTGGTGATGCAGGCACAAAAGGTCGGCAGCTCGACCGTGCTTGCGCAGATCGTGCAGATGGTAGCCCAAGCGCAGCGCTCCAAGGCGCCAATGCAGCGGCTGGCCGACGTCATTGCCGGGCGTTTCGTGCTGGCGGTCATCGCCATCGCTGCTCTGACCTTTGTCGTATGGGGCCTGTGGGGGCCGGAACCGAGCTGGGTGTTCGGTCTGATCAACGCAGTCGCGGTACTGATCATTGCCTGCCCCTGCGCCCTGGGCCTGGCCACGCCGATGTCGGTGATGGTCGCCACCGGCAAAGCGGCCGGCAGCGGCGTGCTGTTCCGCGATGCTGCCGCGATAGAAAACCTGCGCAAGATCGACACTCTGATCGTCGATAAGACCGGCACCCTCACCGAAGGCCGCCCTGCTTTCCACAGCGTCGAGGCGGCGCCCGGCTTCACGCGGGACGAGGTGCTACGACTGGCCGCCAGCCTGGATCAGGGCAGCGAACATCCCCTGGCACACGCCATCGTCGATCATGCCCGTGCCCAGGGCCTTGCGCTGAGCACGCCTGAAACCTTCGAATCGGCCTCCGGCATCGGCGTGCGTGGCAAGGTTGACGGCCGCGACTTGCAGTTGGGCAACACCGCGCTGATGAATGATGCCGGCGTGGATGCCAGCCCGCTCAAGGGGCATGCCGAACAGCTGCGCGGCGAAGGCGTGAGCATCATGTTCCTGGCCGTGGACAACGTACTGGCCGGTCTGCTGGCGGTTTCCGACCCGATCAAACCGACCTCAAAACTGGCGATCCAGCGCCTGCAGGCAGACGGCATACGGGTGATCATGGCCACCGGCGATGGCCTGACGACTGCCCGTGCCGTAGCCCGCGAACTGGGTATCGAGGAGGTGCACGGCGAGGTCAAGCCGCAGGACAAGGAACGCCTGACCGCCTCGCTGCAACAGCAAGGGCACCGCGTGGCCATGGCCGGCGACGGCATCAACGACGCCCCGGCCCTGGCGCGCGCCGATATCGGCATTGCCATGGGCACCGGCACCGATGTGGCGATGAACAGCGCCCAGGTCACGCTGGTCAAGGGCGACCTGCTCGGCATCCTGCGCGCGCGCAGCCTGTCGGTGGCCACCGTGCGCAACATGCACCAGAACCTGACCTTCGCCTTTCTTTACAACGCTCTGGGCATTCCTTTGGCAGCCGGCCTGCTCTACCCGCTGACCGGCCTCCTGCTGTCACCAATAATCGCAGCGCTGGCGATGAGCATGAGCTCCGCTTCGGTGGTGTTCAACGCCTTGAGACTGCGCAAGGTATCAATCGACTGAAACTCTTGACCTTGCCACCTTGGCAAGGTTGAGAATTGCCTCAACCCCAGCAGCAACCTCGCAAGGAGATTGTCATGAGCACCGTTGAATTGAGTGTCAAAGGCATGAGCTGCGGCTCATGCGTCCTGCATGTCACCGAGGCGCTCAACGCAGTTGAAGGCGTCACCGAGGTCGACGTCGATCTGCAAGCGGCCAGTGTGCGGGTCAGCGCTGAGTGCGACAGCGATGTGCTTGTCGCCGCCCTGGGTGATGCTGGATACCCCGCCCAACTGAGCAGTCCGGCGGCCTCATCGAGCCCCGCCAGGAAAACCGGATGCGGTGGCAGCGGTGGCTGCTGTTGCAAGTGAGCAAACCATTGGAAACAGGTTTTTTATGTCCAGAACACTGACTACCGCGGCGCTCGCCGCCCTGCTGCTAAGTGGCGCCGCCCAGGCCGCGCAACCCCTGATCATTGATGTGCACCGCGACGCCAACTGTGGGTGCTGCAAGGACTGGATTACCTACCTGGAGAACAACGGCTTCGAAGTCCGCGATCACGTCGAACGCAACATGAACACGGTCAAGCAAGACCTCGGCGTGAAACCGCGTCTGGCTTCCTGCCATACAGGCGTGATCGATGGAAAGTTCGTTGAAGGCCACGTGCCCGTTGCGCAGATTTTGGAGCTTCGCAAGCGCCCTGACCTGCTGGGCATCGCCGTGCCAGGCATGCCGGCTGGCTCACCAGGCATGGAGTATGGCGACGTCAAACATCCCTACCAGGTGATCGGGATAACTCGCACTGGCCGAGAAAAGGTCATTGCCAATTATCCGCTGGAACAAGCCCCGAATTAATAGCAGCTCGCCGGGCGGGCTGGTACTGGCTGGCATCCTGCGATGCACTGAATCGCAGCGGAGACCATCCCCAGCCCGCACTTCAAAAAGCCCGGCTCCGTTAACAAGCTGAAATTCACCTCCTTTTCGTTATTAGCCCGCGAGATGGTCATGTCCCGCCTCCTGCTGTGTCTGCTGCTGCTACTGCTTACCTTGCCAGCCAACGCCGAGATATTTGATTCTTCGCGTCCTCAGTCGGCTCTGTTCGGCACTCCGCTGAATAACAGCCAGGATTTCCTTCCGGTAGACAGGGCCTTCCGCCTCGACCTGTTGGAAGCCGGTAAGGACAGCGTCCGCCTGCGCTTCATAAATGCCGAGGGTTATTACCTCTATAAACATCGCTTCGCATTCACCAGCGACCACCCGCAAGTGTCAATCGGCACCCCGCAATGGCCCGCGGCCGAACCGAAAACCGATGAATTTTTTGGCGATGTCGAGGTGTTCTACGGCGTTACCGACTTGCTGCTACCCGTTAATAACCCTCAGAACACACCGTTCACCTTACAGGTGAGCTATCAGGGCTGCGCTGATCTGGGGCTGTGCTATCCGCCAGAGATTCGCAGCTTCGAGGTAGGTGATCCCCCCCTCATTGCAGCCCTGCAACAAGGGGTCGCCATTGACTGGCGTAGTCTGGCGCTGTTCTTCCTGGCGGGCTTGGGCCTGACTTTCACACCCTGCGTGCTACCGATGCTGCCAATTTTGTCTGGCGTGGTATTACGCGGACAACTCGGCGGAACGCGTGGATTACGCCTATCGCTTGCCTACGTACTCCCCATGGCTGCCAGCTTCGCCCTGCTTGGTGCGCTAATGGGCATGTTCGGCGCTGGCCTCAACCTACAAGCGCGCCTGCAGTCACCGTGGCTGTTGGTGCCCTTTGCGATGTTCTTCACTGTTTTCGCTCTGGCCATGTTCGGCGTATTCGAGTTGCGCATGCCGCGCTTTATCACCGAACGACTAGATCTCCTAGCCGGCCAGGCCCGCGGGGGTTCAATGTTGGGCGCCGCCACGCTCGGCGTACTGTCGAGCCTGCTGGTTTCGCCCTGTGTGACTGCCCCTCTGGTCGGCGCACTGCTCTACATAAGCACCACCGGCGACGCACTGGGTGGCGGCCTTAAGCTGTTTGCCCTCGGGTTGGGCATGGGCGCGCCGTTGGTATTGTTCGCCATCGGCGGCGGAGCATTGCTACCCAAGTCTGGCACCTGGATGGTCGGTGTGCGCAAAGCTTTCGGCGTGATGCTGCTGGCTGTCTCTGTATGGCTGCTAGAACGCGTGCTACCCGCTCCAGTGACTTTGGCCTTGTGGGGCCTTTTGGCAGTTGGCAGCGCGATTTGGCTCGGTGCCTTGGAGTTCACCCTCAAGTCCGGCCGGCAAAGGCTCGCCCAACTACTCGGTGTGGCACTACTGGTCTACGGTGTCAGCGCCTGGCTCGGCGCTTTGCAAGGTCAATCCGATCCGCTGCGACCGCTGGGTCAGCTGGACGCCAAAGCCGTACTTCCGAGCGGCGCTAACGCCGGCTGGCAGACCGTGGATACACCAGCTGCTCTGGATGCCGCTCTGCTGTCAGCAAAAAATGCCGACCAACCACTGCTATTGGATTGGTACGCCGACTGGTGCATCAGTTGCAAAGTAATTGAACGAGAAGTGCTGGCAGCACCCGCCGTGCGTGAGCAACTGACCGGTTACCGACTGGTGCGCTTCGACATAACTCGTAGCGATGCCGAGCAACGCGCCCTGCTCGACCGCTACCAGCTGTTCGGCCCACCGGCACTGCAGTTATTCGCTCCCAATGGCGAAGAATGGCAAGATCTCCGCACTGTTGGCGAAACCGACGCTGAGAGTTTCGTCAAACGCCTGCGCCAAGCCAACGGCCGAATCTAGATTAGCCCCTCCACTTCTGGAGGGGAGTGTTCTACCCCTGGCAGGCCAACAGGCTAACGGAAATGCAATCGCCACTACAGCCTACTGTCATCAGAGCAGCCGGCGATGCCGGCTGTCATTCCTTTCAGGCCAAGCACACCGCAACAACTGAAATCTAAGCTCTAGCCACCATCGACAGGCGCTCAATAGGCCCACCAACTGACGACCCCAGAATTAGCGACTTACCATCATCCACAGGGTCGAAGGACATTTCCGCACCTTGGTCTAGCAGCGGCATACCATCGAAGCGGATAGTAAGGTGCGTACTGGCCGCTTTGACCTTGTTCTGCTCTAACAAATCGAGCCGATCGGCCCAGTCTTGCATCATTTTCCGGCGGGGCTCCACATACAGAGCGTGGTTGTACGTGGCGCTGACCTTGTTGGGGTCCGCGTGCGAGAGCTGGGCGTCCACCCAGTTCTTGGGGTAACCAAACTCGTTGAGCGCCGTGGAGAGCGTGCCACGGATGCCGTGACCAGTGAGCAAATCTTTATAGCCCATGCGCTTGATCGCGCCGTTCAGCGTGTTCTCGCTAATGCGCATTCTCAGCTCGCTTCGGTGTGCAAGTAGATAGCGCTGGGCTGGCTTGGTCTGCTCCAGCAGATAGCGAACGATCTCGATGGCCTGGACCGATAACGGCACGATATAGGGCGGAATATCCTGCGGCCTCTGTCCACGCTTGCGCATACCATCCTGCAGCTGCTTGACCACCTCAGGGGGAATGATCCATAAGCCGCGCTCAAGATCGAACTGATCAGGGGTCGCCAGGCGCAGCTCACCAGTACGCACACCCGTCAACAACAACAGACGAATACCAAGTTGCGTGGTGAACCTGCCTCTATAGCGGCGTAGCTTGTTCAGCAGATTGGGCAGTTCAGGTAGCCGCAGGAAGGGATTATTGACCACAGGTGGCTTGGGGATAGCAACAACATCCAAGTCCGATGCTGGATTGCTTTCCAGCCCTGCGACTTTCACCATCGCAAAGCGGAACAACTGCCTGAGCCAGGTGCGCACTTTCTCGGCAGTGGTAAATGCCCTGCGCTGCTCGATACTCACGAGCACGTCCAACAGGTCGGGACGGCAAATATCAAAGATGGATACGGAGCCTAACGCGGGCAACACGTCTTTATCGAAGATACGCTGGATCTGCGAGAGGGTACTTTGCCTGCCTTCCTTGAGTTCCAGCTTTCGGTGCGCAAGCCACTGCAGATACACCACCTTGAAGCTGTTCTCCGTCGCGAAACAGACAGCTCGAAGTTTTTGCTTACGATCAATCTTGGGATTGATGCCTTTCGCCACCAGGGCGCGGGCCTCATCGCGTAATGCACGTGCTTCCCGAAGGCTAACCTTCGGATAGGTGCCCAGCGACATTCGTTTCTGTTTGGTAGCCCAGTAATATCTGAAGTGCCAAGACTTTCCGCCAGCGGCAGATACCGCCAGAGAAAGGCCATCGAAGTCGGTGAGGGTATAGTCTTTGCCAGTCGCCCGAGCCTGCCGGACAGTGACGTCTGTGAGCGCCATGGTATAGCTCCTGAACATAGGTCAGGGCTAGATGCTTGTCTCGCAGGCCACGCTCCTCCAGCAACAATCCGGAAACCACGCGCCCCGTAAGATGGACTTAAAACTGGACTCAAACGTCCTGGCTGGGGGTGGTTTACATTGGATTTCACTGGAACGAAAAAAGGGCCTTACGGCCCTTACTTCAATGACTTATAGGCTTCAGTGGACGTCTATAGATCATAATTTGGAGCGGGAAACGAGACTCGAACTCGCGACCCCGACCTTGGCAAGGTCGTGCTCTACCAACTGAGCTATTCCCGCATCGTCTTGGTGACGGGCGCCATTCTATAGTTTCCGCATCTCCCGTCAAGCCCTTGATTAAAAAAGTCTTTATTTCTTTTCTGTCGGACTGAGATGAGGCCATGCCGCCATCAAATAGTTGACCATCGACCACAGCGTCAAGGCTGCGGCGATGATCAGCAAGGCATAGCCGGCGCTGACCCACACCGTCATAACCGGCGGATTTGCCAGCAGGATGATCAGCGCCACCATCTGCGCCGCAGTCTTCCATTTACCCAAGCTGGACACCGCCACATGAGCCCTCGCACCCAACTCGGCCATCCATTCACGCAGCGCCGAGATGACGATCTCACGGCCGATGATGATCGCTGCCGGCAAGGTCAGCCAAAGGTTCGCATGCTCCTCTACCAGCAATACCAGAGCCACCGCCACCATCAGCTTGTCGGCTACCGGATCGAGAAATGCGCCAAAGGGGGTGCTCTGCTTCAAGCGTCGAGCCAGGTATCCATCCAGCCAATCGGTCACTGCGGCAATTGCAAACACTGCGCTGGCTGCCAGATAGCTCCATTTGAAGGGGAGATAGAAAAGCAGAGCGATGATCGGTATCAGCAGCACACGCAACACGGTGAGAATGTTTGGAATGTTCATTGATACCAAAGGTCCGCAAATTTGAAGGGGATTCTACTCACTGTGCAACGTGGCATAAATCAACTCGGCAAGCTTTTTACTGATACCGGGCGCTTTGGCGATCTCCGGCAGGCTAGCGCGGCTCAATTCCTGCAGTCCGCCAAAATGCTTAAGCAGCTCACGTCGTCGCTTCGGCCCGATACCCGGTACCTCTTCCAGCGTTGAGGTGGTACGTGCTTTGCCGCGTCGAGCTCGGTGGCCGGTGATGGCGAAGCGGTGCGCCTCGTCACGCACCTGCTGAATCAGATGCAGCGCCGGCGAGTCCCCCGGCAGGGTGAATTCGTGCTCGACGTCGTTGAGGTAGAGCGTTTCCAGCCCTGGCTTACGGGTAACACCCTTGGCCACGCCCAGCAGGATCAGATCAGGCACGGCAAGCTCGTGCAACACCTCACGAGCCATATTGAGCTGCCCCTTGCCGCCATCGACCAGCAATATGTCGGGTAGCTTACCCGTCCCTTCAGCGACCTTTTTGAAGCGCCGAGACAGGGCCTGGTGCATCGCTGCATAGTCATCGCCAGCCGTAACGCCTTCGATATTGTAGCGTCGGTAATCGGATTTCAGAGGCCCTTCCGGGCCAAAGACCACGCAAGAAGCCACGGTCGCCTCGCCGCTGGAATGGCTGATGTCGAAACACTCCAGGCGCAACGGCGGCTCGTCCAGCTTCAGCACATCGGCCAGCGCCTGGAAGCGTGCGGCCAGATGCTGCCGGCTCGCCAGCCGCGCACCCAGCGCCTGCTCGGCATTGGTCAGGGCGAGTTGCTGCCAGCGGGCACGCGTGCCACGCACGCGATGGGTAATGACAAGCTCTTCGCCGCGCAGTTCGATAAGGGCGCTGATCAGCGTGGCGAAGTCTTCATGGATGCTGTTGACGATCAGCTCGGTGGGCAGCTCTCGCTCCATCGACCCCAGGTAATACTGCTCAAGAAAGGCCTGCAGCACATCGCTGACACTTTCCTCGATGGCCACTTGGGGGAAGAAGTTCTTGCTGCCGAGCACTCTACCGCCACGCACGCTGATCAGATGTACGCAGGCGCCGCCGGGGCTAACCACCGCCGCGACAATATCGACATTACCGCTGCCGCCTTCCATGCTCTGCTGATCCTGCACACGGCGAAGCAGCGCAATCTGGTCGCGAATTTCGGCGGCTCGCTCGAAATCCAGTGCCATCGCAGCAGCTTCCATACTGCTGGAAAGCTCTTCAGCGAGGGCATTGCTGCGGCCTTCGAGAAACATTACCGAATGGCGCACGTCCTGAGCATATTCCTCGGCATCGACCAGCCCCACGCAGGGCGCCTTGCAGCGCTTGATCTGGTACTGCAAGCAGGGCCGGGTTCGGTTGCGGTAGAAGCTGTCTTCGCACTGGCGGACGAAGAACGCCTTCTGCAACAGCCCCAGGCTTTCGCGGATCGCTCCGGCGCTCGGGTATGGCCCGAAATAGCGCCCCACCTCTTTTTTTGCCCCGCGATGAATGCTCAGGCGAGGGAAGTCACCGCTGGAAAGAAACACATAGGGGTAGGACTTATCGTCACGCAGCAGGATGTTATAGGGCGGTCGCCACTGCTTGATCAGCGTCTGCTCCAGCAGCAGCGCTTCGGTCTCGTTGGCCGTGATGGTGATTTCGATCTGAGCGATCCGCGCCACCAACGCTGCGGTTTTCGGTGCGTGCCCGGTTTTACGGAAGTAGCTCGACAGGCGCTTTTTGAGGTTCTTTGCCTTGCCCACATAAAGCAGCTTGGCCTCGGCATCAAACATCCGGTAAACACCGGGACGAACGCTACATGAGGCAAGAAACGCCGAGGAATCGAACGTGTTCATCAGTTGATGGTGTCGACCATACCGTGACGTACCGCCAGTAGGGCCAGCTCGACATCACTAGTTATCGATAGCTTTTCATAGATGCGGTAGCGATAGGTATTGACCGTCTTGGGTGACAGGCACAGCTTGTCGGAGATGGTCTGAACTTTCTGGCAGTTGGAAATCATCAGAGCAATCTGGATTTCCCGCTCCGAGAGCAGATCGAAAGGTGAGCCATTAAGCTTTGGCTGGAAGGACTTGAGCGCCAGTTGCTGGGCGATCTGCGGACTGATGTAGCGTTGTCCGGCAAACACCATGCGAATCGCCTGGATCATTTCTTCCAGCGCTGCACCCTTGGTCAGGTAGCCGGCGGCCCCGGCCTGCAGCAGGCGCGTGGGGAACGGATCTTCCTCGCAGATCGTCACGGCGATGACCTTGATGTCCGGATAGCTGCGCAGCAACTTACGGGTTGCTTCGAGCCCGCCGATGCCAGGCATCTTGATGTCCATCAGAACGACATCCGGCTTGAGCTCGCGCGACTTCCTGATTGCCTCCTCACCGGAGTCGGCCTGCCCAATTACCTGCAGGCCATCGATATCGGCGAGCATTCGGGAAATGCCTGTGCGTACCAGGTCATGGTCATCGACCACCAGCACCCTAATCAATCAGACACCTCATTGATGGTAATGAAAGCTCGCTTCACAAGCGTCAGACATTACCAAAAAATGACCCATATACCCATACCGCACGTCACTATATGGCCATTTGTCATCAACCTGAGCAGCCGTGACGGCCGGGCAGGAAGCCCTAAACGGCGAGCATCAGCCCAGGTTGGCCTTGCCGTGCTCCGCCCCACCAAGCCCATTGCCGTTGAGCAGATGACTCAGGACAGAGCGCAGTTTCCCTGCCTTGACCGGCTTGTTCAGTACCGGGATACCGGCGCCTTGCAGCTCGCGGCGACACTGGTCACTGCGGTCGGCAGTAATCATCACCGCAGGGATCGAGTAACCAAAACGTGCTCGTAACCTCTGTACGGCCTGCCAGCCGGTCATACCCTGATCCAGATGGTAATCGGCGAGGATCAGTTCAGGCGGTGAACCGGCCAGCACGAGACTTGCTTCAGCCTCGTCAGTGGCGGTCAACACCTCGCAGCCCCACTGCCCGAGCAGCGCCGACATGCTGTGCAGGATGCTCAGCTCATTGTCCAGTACCAGCAGGCGCCGCCCCGGCAAGGGGTCACCCAGCACTGGCAGCACTGGCAGCACTGGCGCTTCAGTGACATCTCGCATTGGCATATCCGCCAACGGCACGTCGATACTGAATACCGAACCGCGGCCCGGTTGCGAGCGGACCTGAACCCGATAGTCCAGCATGGCGGCAATGCGATCAACGATGGCCAGGCCAAGGCCGACCCCGCAGCGCTCGGCAGCACGCTGCACACCCAGTTGATTGAATTCGAGGAATATCGACTGCATCTGGTCCGCCGGGATGCCGCGCCCGGTATCCCATACCTCAATGCGCAGTTCGTCACCACGCTTGCGCGCACCCAGCAGCACTCGACCCTGGTCAGTGTAGCGGCAGGCATTGCTGAGGAAGTTGCGCAGGATGCGCGTCAGCAGCAGGAAATCGCTACGCAGTGCGTACGCCGGAATGTAATGTTCGAAACCCAGGCCTTTCGCCTGCGCCACCGACTCGAACTCGGATACCAGCGGCAACAGCACTTCGTCGAGGCGGTAAATATGAATATCCGGCTTGATCGCCTGCTGGTCGAGTTTGGATATATCCAGCAGGTCGGTGAGCAGATCTTCGGCACCTTCCAGAGCCTGGTTCGCGCGCTCGACAAGAGTCTGCTCCGCATCCGGCAGGCTCCGTTCGCGCAGGGTGGAAATCAGCAGGCGCGCGGCATTCAGCGGCTGCAACAAATCATGGCTGGCCGCTGCAAGATACTTATCCTTGCTGCGGTTGGCCGCCTCGGCGGCATCACGCGCCTGACGAAGCTCATGGGTACGCTCAGCGACACGCTGTTCCAGCTCTTCGTTGAGATGCTGCAGGCGCACCTGCGCCAATTTGCGCTCGGTAATATCGGCGACGAAGCCTTCGACCAGGCCCTCTTCGTCCGGCTTGAGCAGCAGGTTCATTACCACGTCAATGGCGCTGCCATCCTTGCGCCGCAGCCGCGTTTCATAGCCGAACAGCCCCTGCTGAGTACTCAGTACATGGCGAATCCAGTGCAGCTCTTGCTCGCCGCCGATAAACAGGTGATTCGAAAGATCGGTAAGCCCCCAGAGCGCTTCCTCGGCCCTGTCATAGCCCAGCATGCGCGCCAGCGCCGGATTGGCGGCGCGAATGCCATCCTGCAGGCTGGCCTGAAAGATGCCGTGCACTGCATGTTCGAACAGCCATTTATAGCGATTGCGCTCCGCTTCAAGCTCTTCGAGACGGCTAAGCAGCTCGGGGTAGTGGCTTTTGCGTGCGGAGTGCGCGCCCAGGCCAAGCAGGCCGGCCAGAGCATCGTCATGTTCAGAGTGCTTCGGCATAGACCACTTCGACATCGCGCTGGGTCGAGGAGCGCGGGTTGGTAAGGATGCAGGGGTCCTGCATCGCGTGCTTGGAGAGGAACGGGATGTCGGAGATGTTCACGCCGTGCAGCTTCAGGGTCTCACTGAAACCGATGGCTTGCTTGAGCTGGATCAGATGAGCCACCAGACGATCACGGACCTGGGTTTGGGTCATGCCACGGGTATCGATGCCAAATGTTTCCGCAACGATCTTGAAACGCTCGGGCGCAGCGCTGTAGTTGAATGCCACCACGTGCTCAACCAGCACCGCGTTGCACAGGCCATGCGGCAGGTCGAGATAGCCGCCCAGGCTGTGAGACATAGCGTGTACCGCCCCCAGAATCGCGTTGGAAAAGGCCAGCCCGGCCTGCATGCTGCCGAGCATCACCTTCTCGCGCAGCTCTATATCCGCCGGATTGGCGATCATCTGCACCAGATGGCCATTGATCAGCCGCATCGCTTCCAGCGCATGAGGATCGGTCAGCGGACCGCTGCCGGTGGAAACGAACGCCTCTATGGCATGCACCAGTGCGTCAATGCCGGTGCAAGCGGAGAGGAAGGGATCCATGCTAAGGGTGGTTTCCGGGTCGATCAGCGACACATCGGGCACCGCGCCCTTGCTGACGATGGAAAATTTCATCTTCTCGACTTGGTTAGAGATGATCACGAACTGCGAAACATCTGCCGAGGTGCCTGCCGTGGTCGGGATCAGAATCAGCGGCGGGCTTGGCACGCGGAGGGTATCGACACCCTCGAATTCGATGATGTTGCGCCCATGCGCCACAGCGATGCCGATGCCCTTGGCACAATCCATCGGACTGCCACCGCCCACTGCCACGATGGCATCGCAAGCCTGGCTGCGGTAGACCTCGGCACCCAGCATCACCTCTTCGGTACGCGGGTTGGCCGAGACCTGGGTGAATAGCTGGTGTTCGATACCCAGCAGCGCGAGGCTCGCCTGGATATCAGCAACCCAACCGGCCGCAACCACACCAGGGTCGGAAACCAGCAGCACCTTTCGGGCGCCAAAATTCTTCGCGTAGTTGCCGGCGCTGTGCCGACAACCCGCACCAAAAACGATCTCGGGTGAAACGAATTTGCGTTGCAGGCTAAGTCTCTGGCTCATTACTACGGCCTATCGTTATTTTTTGTTACGACCGGCAAGACTACTGTTTTCCACTTTTAAAGCAATCGGCGGCCTCGGCCAACAGCCCCTGATAGAAACGACACTCGCGCTCCAGCGCATCGGCCAGGTTATGCGCCTGACGGAAACCATGGCGCTCCTCAGGGTAGAGCCGATACTCAACAACGACGCCCTGTTCACGCAGCGCGGCCACCATGAACTCGGTCTGCTCAGGTAGCACCACCGCATCAAGGCCGCCCTGAAAAAAGATCACCGGCACGCGAATCTGCCGGGCATGGGCCAGTGGCGTGCGTTGCCGGTAGCGTTCGGCATCGAGTACAGGGTCGCCGATCAACCAGTCCAGATAGTCGGCTTCGAACTTGTGGGTGACCCGCCGCAGCGCAAGCGGATCACTGACGCCATAGAGGCTGGCCCCTGCACAGAAACCGGCGTCGGCCACCAGCGCGCCGAGCGCGGTATAGCCGCCAGCGCTGGAGCCGCGGATAAAGGTACGTGCCGGGTCGACCTGCCCACGCCGGGCAAGATCGGCCACGGCGGCGCAGGCGTCCTCCACGTCCAGCACGCCCCACTGGCCGCGCAACCGCTGGCGATAGGCACGCCCGAAGCCGCTGCTGCCACGGTAATTGATATCAGCCACAGCAAAGCCGCGCTGGGTCCAGTACTGGATGCGTGGATCGAAGACCGGATAACAGGCCGACGTCGGGCCTCCATGGATAAACACTACCAACGGTGGCCTTTCTCCACGCCGCGCTTCGTAGTCTGCATTCAGCGGAGGATAGAAGAAGCCGTGAGCCGTCTCGGTATCGCCGGTGGCGAAACTGAACGGTTGCGGCCGGGATACCTGACCCGGAGGCAAGGGCCGCTCACCACCCGCGAGTACCCTGCTTCTGCCTTCGAGGCGATCAATAGCCAGTACCGCAGGAGTACGTTCAGGCGAGGCCGCGATGCAGTAAAAATGCGTTGCATCGGCAGCCAGCTGACGACAGCGGCTGAAATCTGTTGCCAGTGCTCTATCAGCGTTCTGACTGCGTTGCTCGAAAAGCAGTCCATGGCCTTGCAGCATGCGCGTCAGTAACAGGACGTCTTCACCCAGCGGCAGATAGCTGACCGTCCCCAGCTGCCAGGGGGCTGGGGCGTGATCGCATTGCGCCGGGCCGTTCACCGGCACCAGGCAGCCGCCCTCCTCTCGCCAGGGCTGCCACCACCCATGAAGGTCGCTCAAGCAGTAAAGCGTGCCGTCAGCGGCAAAACGCGGTTGCTGCAGCGACTCACCACCTTGCAAACCGGCCAGGCACGCCTTGTGGTAATTACCCTCGGTGCTGCGCTCGGCAATCCATAAGCTGGTCGCCGTCCAGGGCTGCTCGGGCCGCTGCCACTGGATCCAGGCCAGGCGTCCGCTGTTGGCATCAAGCGTGGGCGATGCATAGAAGTCTGCACCTTCCGCCAGCACCCCGCGCTGGCCATCGTCGAGCGCAATGCTCACCAAGCGATGCTCTACACGCTCGTCTGCACGCCTCTCCTCTATTGCGACGATGGCAGCGTGACGCTTATCGAACAACAGGTCGCCATAGCGGCAGCCCACCTGACGCGTCAGAGCGATGGGCTTGGCACCCTCTTCAAGCGCCTGCAGATGAATCTGCTGGTCCTGCTCATCAACATAGGCCACACCGCTGTTGGTCAGGCAGAAGGCGCCGCCGCCATATTCATAAACACGGCTGCGCAACGAAATACCGGGAAGCGTCAGACACCTGGCGCCAGAACCGTCAAGCCAGAACCAGAGCGTGCAACGAGCGTCCTTTGGGTCGTACTCGATCCAGAACAGCCCGCCGTGCCCGGCACGCAATTCAGCAAAGTCGCGGCTGGCACCGGCAGCCTTCTCCGCTGTCCAGTCGCTGGACCAGAAGCCATAAGGTGCCGTCGAGCGCCCGCTGCTCATGTTCATACCTTGAGAATCAGCTTCGAGGCCTTTTCATTGCGGTATTGCAATTGATCAAGTGGCGCCCCCTGCTCGGCCTGCTCACGCGCGGCGAGGATCTTGCCGTGGTGTGCCGACTTGCTGCAGACCGGGTCGGCATTGGCTGCGTCGCCGGTGAGCATGAAGGCCTGGCAGCGGCACCCGCCAAAATCCCGTTCTTTTTCATCACAGCTGCGGCAAGGCTCCTGCATCCAGTCGTAGCCGCGATATTTGTTGAAGCCAAACGAGTGACGCCAGATATGTTCGATGCTGTGCTCACGCACATTGGGGAACTGCACCGGCAGCTGGCGCGCACTGTGGCACGGCAAGGCGGTGCCGTCCGGAGTGATATCGAGGAACAGATTGCCCCAGCCATTCATGCAGCCTTTTGGACGCTCTTCGTAATAGTCCGGTGTGACGAAAATCAGCTTGCAGGGGTGGTTTTCGGCGGCCAGCTTTTCACGCCACTCATTGGTGATGCGCTCTGCACGCACCAGCTGCTCCTTGCTGGGCAGCAGCCCGACCCGGTTCAGCTCGGCCCATCCGTAGAACTGACAGGTGGCCAGTTCGACGAAGTCCGCCTCCAATTCAAGGCACAGCTGGATGATTCGCTCAATATTGTCGATGTTGTGCCGATGGGTGACGAAGTTGAGCACCATCGGATAACCGTGCGCCTTCACCGCGCGGGCCATGGCCAGTTTCTGCGCAAACGCCTTCTTCGAGCCGGCCAGCAGGTTGTTCACTTCCTCGTCGGCGGCCTGGAAGCTGATCTGGATATGATCGAGCCCTGCCTCGGCGAATGCAGCGATCTTTGATTCGGTCAGACCGATGCCGGAAGTGATCAGGTTTGTGTAGTAGCCCAGCTCACGCGCGGCAGCGATCAGCTCGACCAGGTCCTCGCGCACCAGCGGCTCACCACCGGAAAAGCCCAGCTGCGCCGCCCCCATTTCCCGCGCCTGACGAAATACCTCGATCCACTCGGCGGTGCTCAGCTCTTCATGGCTGCGGGCAAAGTCCAGCGGGTTCGAGCAGTACGGGCACTGCAGCGGGCAGCGATAGGTCAGTTCGGCCAACAGCCACATGGGAGGGCCGACCACCACATCCGGCTTAGCGAAGCTCAATCCAGAACCGTTCAACGGCCACCTCCAGAAACGCCAGGATATCTTCTTCGATCCCTTCGGCACCGGGGAAGCTCGCCTGCAGATCAGCCACGATGCCGCCTACAGTCCGCGCACCATCGACCCGCTTGAGAATCTCGCTGGCGCTATCGTTGAGCTTGATCATGCCCTCGGGGTAGAGCAGCACATGGCAGCCTTGGACCGGTTCAAACTGGAAGCGGTAACCACGACGCAGCGCCGGCACCTTGGGTAAGAGTTCATCGTTCATCAATACATACCCTCTGGCTGGAGGCGCCCTCGCCGCTTACCACTCGCAGATATCCAGGGTAATTTTTCACAGGCTGATTCCCTTGTGCCAGATCCGCTCGCGGGTAACGGTGTGGTATGGCGGGCGGTCCAATTCGTAGGCCATGCTCATGGCATCGAGCATGCTCCAGAGCACATCCAGCTTGAACTGGAGAATGTTCAGCATGCGCTGCTGGGCTTCGTAGGTTGTGTAATGTTCGAGAGTGATGCGCAGACCATGCTCAACATCCCGCCGCGCTTCCTTTAAGCGCTTGCGGAAGTAGTCATAGCCTGAGGTGTCGATCCAGGTGTAATGCTGCGGCCACGCGTCCAGACGTGATTGATGAATAGTCGGCGCGAAGAGCTCGGTCAGCGAGCTACTGGCCGCTTCCTGCCACACCGCACGGCGTGCGAAGTTGACGTAGGCATCCACGGCAAAGCGCACGCCGGGCAATACGAGCTCCTGTGATAACACCTGCTCGCGCTCCAGCCCAACCGCTTCGGCCAGACGCAGCCAGGCCTCAATGCCGCCCTCTTCTCCGGGCCTGCCATCGTGATCGATGATGCGCTGAACCCACTCGCGGCGCATGTCCCGATCTGGGCAGTTGGCCATGATCGCCGCATCCTTTACCGGTATGCAGACCTGATAGTAAAAGCGGTTGGCGACCCAGCCCTGGATCTGCTCAGGTGTCGAGCGACCCTCATACATAGCGCGATGGAACGGGTGGTGGATATGGTAGTAGTCGCCCTTGGCACGCAAGGCCTGCTCGAACTCGGCAGGGGTCATGGCTGACTGGGTCATCGCGGACTTCCTTGGTTGTGCGCCGCAAGTCACTTGAACAGACGCGGCGCGCTTATTTTCTTGGGGCCAAGCTGTTGGTGGCGGTGTCAGAGCTCGATGCTCATCCCGTCAAAAGCCACCTCGATACCATGCTCGCCCAGTGATGCACGCTCGGCCGAATCCTCATCAAGGATGGGATTGGTGTTATTGATGTGGATGAGAATCTTGCGCGACGCCGGCATTTCATCGAGCAGCTCAATCATGCCGCCCGGCCCGCTCTGGGGCATATGGCCCATCTCGGAACCAAGCTTGTCGCCTACCTCGCGCACACGCATCTCGTCATCGCGCCAGAGCGTGCCATCGACCAGCAAACAGTCGGCGCTACGCATGATTTCCAGCAGTTCCGGGCTGGCCTGGCCTAGCCCGGGCGCGTAGAACAGCGTGCCACCGCTCTGGCGATCCTCGATCAGCAGGCCGATGTTGTCGCCCGGATGCGGGTCGTTGCGGTGCGGCGAATACGGCGGTGCCGAGCTGCGCAGTGGGATCGGGGTGATCTGCAGGTTCGGACACGCCGGGATGACGAAGCTGCCTTCCAGCGCGATGGGGTTCCACTTCAGGCCACCGTTCCAGTGCTTGAGCATGTTGAACAGTGGAAAGCCGGTGGTCAGATCCTGATGGACCATCTCGGTACACCAGACTTCATGGGGACAGCCTTCACGCAGGGTCAGCAGGCCGGTGGTGTGATCGATCTGACTATCCAGCAGAATGATCGCGGCGATGGCCGTATCACGCGACTTGCGCGCCGGCTGCAGCTTGGGAAACGCCTCCAGCTGGGCACGGATGTCCGGCGAGGCGTTACACAGAATCCAGTCGACACCGTTGTCGCTGATGGCGATGGAAGACTGGGTGCGAGGCTGTGCTCGCAGTGTTCCGGCGCGCATACCAGCACAGTTGGCGCAGTTGCAATTCCATTGTGGAAAGCCGCCGCCAGCAGCAGAACCGAGAATCTGGATGAACATGGGCAGCTCCCAAAAATGAAGCCCCGACCGGGCCGGGGCTGGTCAATCAGCGATTGGCGAAGTACATGGTGACTTCAAAACCGATGCGCAGGTCGCTAAAAGCAGGCTTGGTCCACATGGCTTATTCCTCTTGTCATTGGTGCCGGAGTTATTCCGACAACTTCATTAAGCACCCTATGCCTTTATAAACAGAATGGTACTTTGGAAGGAGACAGCAACCTGCATTGGTAGTGCCTTTGGCATAGCCAGAGAAGGCTCTGGAACCGGGCCCAAGACCAAACTGCAGGAATAAAAAAACGCGGCCTGGGCCGCGCTGCAATAAATGGACATCCGGGTTCGTGGGGGTACTGCTGGCCGGATGCCGCGCCCCTCAGGGCGCTCTGCAAGTCAAGCCGGCGCGAGGAGCAAGCGCGCCGGATCCACCGAGAAGAGTTAGAAAAAGCCCAATGGGTTGATGTCGTAGCTGACCAGCAGGTTCTTGGTCTGCTGGTAGTGGTCGAGCATCATCTTGTGAGTTTCGCGACCGACACCGGACTTCTTGTAGCCACCGAACGCGGCGTGTGCCGGGTACAGGTGGTAGCAGTTGGTCCAGACACGACCGGCTTTGATCCCACGGCCCATGCGGTAGGCGCGGTTGATGTCGCGGGTCCAGACGCCAGCGCCCAGGCCGAACTCGCTGTCGTTCGCAATCGCCAGCGCTTCGGCT
>DDVX01000023.1 GCA_002345575.1 Stutzerimonas stutzeri | reverse complement strand
GGCTACTTCAGACCATCCTTAAGGATGAAGCCTTGGCCCCATTCTTTGCTGGAAGCCTTTTCCGTGTCGCGGTTGTCCTGGTTGAAATAGAAATTACGCAGGTCGAGGCTGGCCTTGCTGTCCTCGATGAAACCGGCAGCGCTGGCTTGCTGGGCCAGAATACCGAAGGCAACCGCCAGGGCTATTTTCGAGTGATTCATTGGGTCTTGCTCCAAGGTGCATTGCAGAACGTGGAAGGCGGGTGCTGCTGGAGTAAAGCGAAACGGCGCGGCAGTGTAAGTGCGCTGTAGAGCCCGAGCTAGAGCCGGCGCGGAAGTCCGTTGCGGCAGGGCGGCAAATCTACAAAATATTTCTTAATAACCAAAGGAATTGTTACTCACTTGTTTATTCCAAAAATGAATAACAGTTTGCGGAATTATGCTCATGAGGCAATTCCCCAATGTTCTAACGGCGCTTTTGCCTCATTGGCGATTAAGTACGCGACCTTAGTCACTGGCTGCCGCTGTCGTTGTGCATCTGCAGCAGAGGGCTGTTTTAGGGTGCCGCATCCTCGAAACGATCAACTCTACGCAGGCTCTTGAATGCCAGCATCCAGCCGCCAGTGACGCCCAGGGTGCACAGGCCGCCAATTACCGCGGCCGGTACCGTGCCGAACCAGGCGGCGCTAGTGCCGGCGCGAAACTCGCCGAGCTCGTTGGACGAGCCGATGAACAGCATGTTCACCGCGTTGACTCGCCCGCGCATGGCGTCCGGCGTGCTGAATTGGATCAGCGACGAGCGGATATACACGCTCACCATATCCGCGCCGCCGGCCACGAACAGCGCCGCAAACGACAGCCAGAACAGGCTGGACAGGGCGAACACCAGGTTGGCCACGCCGAAGATCGCCACCGCGATGAACATGGTCATGCCGACCCGGCGGTTGAATGGCCGGGTGCTCAGGTAAAAGCCCACCAGCACCTCACCCAGGGCCATGGCGCTGCGCAGCGCGCCGAGTCCGGTGGGGCCGACTTCCAGCACTTCTTGGGCATAGATTGGCAACAGCGCAATCACGCCGCCGAGCAGCACTGCGAACAGATCCAATGAGATGGTGCCGAGGATGATCGGTCGCGAGCGGATAAAGTGAATCCCGGCGGTAAAACGCTGCCAGGCCGTCGCTTCCAGCGCCTGCATTTTTTCCGCATAAAGCACCGGTACCCGCCGCAGCAGCAGAATGCCCGCGAGGAAGAACAGCAGGCATGCGGCATAGGTCAGCCCGCCGCCGCCCAGTGCATACAAGCCACCGCCAAACACCGGCCCGGCGATTGTCGAGCCACGCACGATCATGCTGTTAGCGGCAATCGCGGCGGCCAGCTTTTCCCGCGGCACGATCTGCGGCAGCAGGCTCGACAGCGCTGGCCCTGTGAACGCCCGGGCGCAGCCGTAGAACACCAGTACGAGGTAAAAACTGGTGACCGCGCCGCCACTGACCGACAGCCAAAGCAATGCTGCCGCACAGGCCGCTTCCAGCGCCCAGCTAAGGCTCAGGATGCGCTTGCGGTCGTAGCGGTCGATCAGATCGCCCGCCGGCATCAGTAACAAAAGCATCGGGAGAAATTGCGCCAGGCCGACATAGGCCAGCGATAGCGGATCGCGGGTCATGTCGTACACCTGCCAGGCCACCACCACGGCGAGAATCTGCACCGCGAACATGGCCAGCACGCGGCTGATCAGAAACGGCAGAAAGCCGGGCTGGCGATAGACGGAAGCGGGTATTGCGGAAGTGTTGGGCGTAGACACGGCGAATATCCAGGCAGCCGCCCTGGCAACGGGGCGAAGGCGGGGCAATCTACTGGAGTGGCCCGCTAACAAGCAAATGCTGACCGGAGGTACGGTTCTTTGTCATATCGAGTGGCATGTACACGACGTTCGCCGGTCAATTCCTTGTAGCGAGACCGTTAACATTGATCAATTCACGATTGAACAGGACTCCGACATGAAGTTTGCACTCAATCCACTCCCGCTGGCGCTGATGGCCGGGCTGCTGTTCAGCGCCAGCGCCAGCGCCAGCGCCAACTCTCCGCTTGAACAGCAGGTGCGCACTGACGCCGCCGCGATCGAATCGAAGCTGATCGACTGGCGCCGCGACATCCACCAGCATCCCGAGCTCGGTGAGCAGGAAACCCGCACGGCCAAGCTGGTGGCCGACCATCTGCAGTCACTGGGCCTGGAGGTCAAAACCGGCATCGCCCGCACCGGCGTCGTCGGAATTCTCAAGGGCGCCAAGCCCGGGCGCACCGTTGCCTTGCGCGCCGATATGGACGCTTTGCCAATCAAGGAGCCGGCTGGTCTGCCGTTCGCTTCCCAGGCCAAGGGCAACTACCACGGCGCCGAGGTGAATGTGATGCACGCCTGTGGCCACGACGCACACACCGCCATGCTGATGGCCACCGCCGAAGTGCTTACCGGCCTGAAGGATCAGCTCGAAGGCACGGTAATGTTCATCTTTCAGCCGGCCGAGGAAGGCTCCAGCCTGGTTCAGCCCGGCCCGGGCGCCAGCTGGGGCGCCAAGAAGATGCTGGAGGAGGGGCTGTTCGAGACCCTCAAACCCGATGCGATCTTCGCCATGCACGTGATGCCGGGGCCATCCGGGCAGATCAGCTGGCGTACCGGCTCCACCACCGCAGCCAGTGACATGCTGAACATCCGCATCACCGGCAGTCAGGGCCATGGCGGCATGCCCTGGAATACGGTCGATCCTATCGTCACTTCCGCCCAGGTGATCGGCGGCATCCAGACCGTAGTCAGCCGCAAGGCCAACCTGCCGGTATCGCCGGCGGTGGTAACCATCGGCACCATCAATGGCGGCAGCGGGCCGAACATAGTCCCCGAATCCGTGGAAATGACCGGCACCATTCGTACCTATGACGAAGGCGTGCGCAACCAGGTGCGCGACGACCTGAAACTCAGCGCGAAGAAGATCGCTGAAAGTGCGGGCGCCAGCGCTGATGTCTCGATCGAGCCGATGTACAGCACCACGGTGAACGACTCCGAACTCGCCGAGCGCATGACGCCCGCGCTGGAGCGCGCCGCTGACGGCAAGGTGGCCGTCGCCGAACTGCCAGGTGCGGCGGAGGACTTTTCCTTCTTCGCCCAGCAGGTGCCGGGCCTTTACGTGTTCCTCGGCATCACCCCCGAAGGCCAGGACCCGACCGAGGCGGCGCCCAACCACAACCCGGAGTTCTTCGTTGACGAGGCGGCGCTGGTGGTGGGAACACGGGCTATGGCGACCATGGTGGTCGATTATCTATCGACCACAAACTGACCGCTGGATAGCAACACGCCAGGCTCAGCCTGGCGTGTGTTCGTCACTCGCTTTTCACCTGATGCTGCAGGCTCGCCTGGGTGATGTTGCTGCCCGGCGGAATGCTGCGCGTCAGCCAGACATTGCCGCCAATGGTCGAGCCTTGGCCGATGGTGATGCGACCAAGAATGGTCGCGCCGGCATAGATCACCACGTCGTCCTCGACGATGGGGTGGCGCGCACGGCCCTTGTGCAGCTGGCCGGTTTCATCGGCGGTAAAGCGTTTGGCGCCGAGGGTCACGGCCTGGTAGATGCGCACGTGGTTGCCAATGATCGCCGTCTCGCCGATGACCACACCCGTGCCATGGTCGATAAAGAAGCTGTGGCCGATCTGCGCGCCGGGGTGGATGTCGATGCCGGTGGCGGAGTGGGCGATTTCCGAACCGATACGCGCCAGCAGCGGCAGGCCGGCGGTGTATAGGTGATTGGCCAGACGATGGTGGATTACCGCAAAAATGCCCGGATAGCACAGCAACACTTCGTCAACGCTGCGCGCCGCCGGGTCACCGGCGTAGGCCGCGGTAACGTCGCTGTCGAGCAGGCGGCGTATCTGCGGCAGGGCGGCAGCGAAGTCGCGCACGATCTGTACTGCGCCGACGTCGCTGCCTTCCTCGGCCTCACCGCGCTGACGGGCGGCGTAGCGCAGTTCCAGGCGCGCCTGGCAGAGCAAGCTATTCAGCGCATTGTTCAAGGTATGGCCGACATAGAAATCTTCACTTTCCAGTCGCAGGTCGCTCGGGCCCAGGCGCATTGGAAAAAGTGCGCCGCTCAGGTCAGAGAAGATGCTTTCCAACGCCTGGCGTGACGGCAGCTCGCGGCTACCCAGATCGCGCGCGCGTCCGGTACTGACGCGCCACTCGGTACGAGCCGCGCGCAGCTCGCCGACGATCTGCTCCAGTTGCCAGCTCACCGGCCCGGAGGGGCCATCTTGCGTGCATTCATCTCGACCTTGGGACGGGCCGTTGAGCTTGTCGGACATGGGTACTCCTTGGGAAAAGGTATCGGCAAGGTACAGGTGCGCAAGCTATACGAACGAAAAAGCGCTGCGGTCCTGTGCCTGCCTCGGCAACTTGGTCGTAGCGCAGTTTAGCAACGCCAGGCCCAGGCATTCGATACCCAGGCGCAACACAGAAAGGTTCACCCTTCAGAGGCTGTCCAGCGCCTGCATAAAGTCGGTAATGATATCTTCGGCATCCTCGATGCCCACCGACACGCGAATGGTGCCGTCGTGAATGGCGAGTTCGCTCAACGCGTCGAGCGACAGCATCCGGTGCGAAGTCTTGCCGGGGTGGGTGATGCTGCTGGCGACGCCGGCCAGTGATGGCGCGAAGGCCGTGTGCTGGAGCATGCGGATGAGCTTATCGACCTCGGTCAAGCCGCCATGGAGTGTGAAGGCGAGCATGCCCGAACAGCCTTTGGGAAACAGCCGCTGCGCCAGCTCATGATCAGGGTGCGAAGGCAAACCGGGGTAATGCACCGCAGCAACCCGTGGGTGCGCCTGCAGCGCTTCGGCCAGCTGCTGGGCGTTGGCCGAGTGGGCGCGCATGCGCAGAGCCAGGGTCTTGGCGCCGCGAAAGGTCAGCCAGGCTTCGAAGGGGCTGGCGCTGCCGCCGGCGTTGGTCTGGAAGCGCCGCGCCTGGGCCACCCATTCGGCATCGCCGACGAGTATGCCGCCGGTGGCGTCGCTATGGCCGTTGAGGTACTTGGTGGTGCTGTGCAGCACTAGGTCGGCGCCGTCCGCCAGCGGCTGATAAAGCGCCGGCGAAAGGAAGGTGTTGTCTACCAGCAGCTTGATGCCGCGTGCCCGGGTCAGTTTGGCCAGTGCCGGGATATCGCTGACTCGCACCAACGGGTTGGAAGCGGTTTCGGTGTAGATCAGGCGGGTAGCGGGGGTGATCGCTGCTTCTACCGCCGCCAGGTCGTGGAGATCCACCAGCGTAGAGGTGATGCCGAAGCGGCTCAGTTCTTTCTCGATCAGGCTTTGCGTGGTGCCGTACAGCTCACGACTGGCAATCAAGTGATCGCCGGCGCTCAGGCGTCCTAGCAGCGCCGCGCTGATCGCGGCCATGCCAGAGGCGGAAAACAATGCTGCCTCGCCGCCTTCCAGATCGCGGATCAAGGCTTCCAGCGCGGCAGAGTTGGGATTGCCCAAGCGGGTGTACATGTAGTTGTCGGGGTTGCCGCTCAGGTAGTCGTCCACCTGATCCAGCGACTCGTAAACGAACACCGAGCTTTCGTAGATCGGCAGGCTCTTAGGCCGGGTGACCATGTTGTGGTCGATATCGTTGCCGCTGTGTACGGCGCGGGTGGAAACCCCTGGGCGGGACGCTGACATGCTGAACCCCTGTGAGTTGATGAGCGCGGCGGCAAGGCAAGCGCCGCCGCCACGCGAAGTCGATCAGAAGGCTGGGAGCACGGCGCCCGAGTACTTCTGCTCGATGAATGCTTTCACCTCGGGGCTGGTCAAGGCCTCGGCCAGTTTCTTGATCGCTGCGCTATCGCGGTTGTCCGGCCGCGCGACCAGATAATTGACGTAGGGCGAATCGCTCCCTTCGATGACCAGTGCATCCTCGTTCGGATTGAGCTTGGCTTCCAGCGCATAGTTGGTATTGATCATCGCCAGGTCGACCTGGTTCAGGACCCGCGGGAGCATGGCCGACTCCAGCTGCCTGAACTTGAATTTGCGCGGGTTGCTGGCGATGTCGCTCGGCGTGGCCAGGGCGTTACTCGGGTCTTTCAGCTCGAGCAGACCGGCTTTTTGTAGCAGCAGCAGGGCGCGACCGCTATTGCTGCCTTCGTTGGGGATGGCGATGGTAGCGCCGTCCGGCAGCTCTTCAAGAGACTTGTATTTGTCGGAGTAGCCGCCGAAGGGCTCGACATGCACGCCCTGGACGATCACCAGTTCGGTGCCCTTGCCGGCATTGAAACTGTCCAGGTACGGCTTGGTCTGGAAGTAGTTGGCGTCGAGGTGCTTCTGGTCGACCTGCAGGTTTGGCTGCACGTAGTCGGTGAACACCTTGATATCCAGCTCGATGCCCTGCTTGGCCAGTTGCGGCTTGATCAGCTCAAGTATTTCCGCATGGGGCACCGGCGTCGCGCCGATCCGCAAGGATTCCGCCGATGCCTGGCCGAACTGCAGCGCCGTGGCGAGTGCCAGGAGCAATGTGGTCTTTTTCATTGTTGTTTCCCTTGCTTGGATCGTTCGAGAAAGAGGCTGGCAATCACCGGCCCCGGAGTTCACCTTAAGTTCATCGCGGCAACTTGTCGCCCGGTTGTAGCCGCGGCATCTCTACCTGCACGGTTTTCTTCAACGAGCCGCTAGCGGGCGTGAGTCCAGCGGCTGTACAGCCAGCGGGCGCCGGCGTCGAGCAAGAAGCCCAACACACCGATCAGCAACACCATGGCCATCAGCTCGGAGTAGGCCAGGCGGTCGCGCGTATCGAGGATGTAATAGCCCAGGCCCGCGCTGACGCCGAGCATTTCGCAGGGCACCAGCACGATCCAGAGGATGCCGATGGCCAGGCGCACGCCGGTCAGCACGTGCCCCAGTACACCTGGAATGATCACCCGGCTGAGGGTCTCCCAGCGTGTGGCGCTCAGGCTGCGGGTCAGCTGCAGCCAGCGCGGATCCAGCTGCTTCACCCCCGAGGCGGTATTGAGCAGGATCGGCCAGACGGCGGCGAAGGTCAGCAGGAAGTAGATAGGCTGGTCGCCGACGCCCATCAGCATCACCGCGATGGGCATCCAGGACAGCGGCGAGATCATCCGCAGAAACTGGAACGCCGGCGTCGTAGCCCACTCCAGGTTGCGCGAGCTGCCGACCAGCAAGCCCAGGGGCACGCCGATCAGCAACGCCAGCCCGAGACCGACCATGATGCGCCTGAGGCTGACCCAAACGTGCTCGAACAACTCGGGACGACCGAGCAGTTCGAACAGGCTGACTAGCGTGGCCTCGGGTGAGAACAACGCTGAAAGCCCTTCGCCGGAGCCGAACAGGCTGACGCCCAGCCACCAGAGCCCGAACAACACAACCAGGCCGCTCACGCCGAGCATCCCTGGCCAGGCGTGGCTTTTGAAAAGACGAATCAAACGCTGAACTCCTCCACACGCTCGAAGCTGTTCGGAAACCCGAAGGCTTCAAGCCCGCCTACGGCCTCGATGGCGTTGCGCACGAAGCGGTCATCCACCAGATCACGTGCAGTGGCGGCCGGATCGAGATCACCGAGGAAGCTGTTATCGCCCAGGATCAGGGTGTCCTTGAGGCGCGTGACCAGTTGCTCGGTGTAGCTGGGGAACGGGTAGGGCTGGAAGTCGATGCGCTTCTCGTTCCAGTCGGCGTGCTGGATCGCGCCGCTGTCGAGATATTCCTGGCGTTCGCTGGCGGCCGGTGCCAGCACCTTGGTCAGGACTTCCTGGGTGTGTGGCGTGTAGCGGTTGGCGCCGTCCTTGGACAGCAGCTGCGCGGCCTCTTCGCGGTGATCGCGGGTCCACAGCTGCGCCTTGACGATGGCGTTGACCACCTTCTGCGACCACTCGGGGCGGTTATTCAGGTCATGTTCGTGCATGAACACCACGCAGCAGGCGTGGTTGCGCCAGATATCGCCAGTGAAACGCTGGATGCGACCGACGTTGAGGTTTTCCGCCAGAGCGTTGAAGGGTTCGGCGACGATGTAGCCGGCGATGCGTTTGCTGGCCAGCGCAGGCGGCATGTCCGACGGCGCCATCACCACCAGGTTGACCTCGTTGGCGGCCAATGTGGCGTTGGCAGGCTTGCTCACCGACTGCAGACCGTTCTCGCGCAGCAGCTGCTGCAATACCACGTTGTGGATCGAATACCAGAATGGAATCGCCACGGTCTGCCCGCCCAGCTGCTTCACGTCGGTGATGCCCGGCGCCACGCTCAGGCCGGAGCCGCCGACGTGGTTCCACGCCACCACCTTGGCCGGCACCTTGCTGCCGTAGCGCGCCCAGATGGTCATCGGCGACAGCAGGTGGATGACGTTGACCTGTCCGGAGATAAAAGCCTCGATCACCTGTGCCCAGCTGCGCAGAAGCACCGGACGCTCGGACTTGATGCCTTCGGCCTCGAAAAGCCCGTTGTTGTGCGCCACCAGCAAAGGCGTGGCGTCGGTGATCGGCAGATAGCCGATGCGCACCGGCGCGTCCGGATCACTGGCCGCGCGGGCCTGGAGGCTGGTCAGCAGCGGGAAGGCCCCGGCTGCGGTCAGCAAGCTGGTGAGTTTGAGAATGTCACGTCGCGAATGAGTCGGATCGTCCATGCACATGGCTGGGCTCCTGCTGAGAGATTGAAGTTCCGTTATCGCGGCTCGCCCGCCGTAGGGTTTTGAGGATATCGACGCGCAGCGCACTTAATTCCTCGACCAGATCCGCGCGCGGCTGCGGCAGGTCGACATGCCACTGGCCGAGGATCCGCGCCGGGCTGTCACCCAGTAGCAGAATTCGCTCCGACAGCAGCAGTGCTTCGTCGATGTCATGGGTGATCAGCACGGCGGCGGTATGCCGCTCGTGAATCAGGCGCAGCAACAGCTGCTGCATGTCGGCGCGGGTGATTTCATCCAGCGCGCCGAAGGGTTCGTCGAGCAGCAGTACATGCGGCTCACGGGCCAGACAGCGAGCCAGCGCGGTGCGCTGCGCCATACCGCCAGACAGCTCGGAAGGGTAGCGCTTGCGCGCCTGCTGCAGGCCGACGGCGGCAATCGCATCGTCGATCAACCGCTGCTGTTCGGCGCGTTCGCGCTGGGGCTGCCGGGTGAAATCGAGGCCGAAGGCGACGTTCTTCTCCAGGCTTAACCAGGGCAGCAACGAAGGGTCTTGAAACGCTACCGCAACGCGTGGATGCGGCCCGGTCAGCGGCTCGCCGAACAGCCGCACGGTGCCCCGATGCGGCTGCTGAAGGCCGGCCAAGACCCGCAACAGGCTGGATTTGCCGACGCCGCTAGGGCCAAGAATACTCACTACTTCGCCGGGCTTGAGGTCCAGCTCGAAGTGCTCCAGCACGTTGCGCCATGCCGCGCCCTGGCCGTAGCCGAGGGCGATGTTCTCGGCCTGCAATACGGCTGAGGTCATGCTGTCGCCAACCGTTTGAGTTCGGTACGCAGCTGCACCAGGCTGGGCGTGATCACCGGGACGAAGGCCGACTCGCGCAGGCGGCGGGCGAAGCCTTCGCCGTGGGCTTGCAGATACGCCTTGCCGCCGCTGGATTGCAATTCAAGCTGTATCGCTTCGGCGACAACCTCGGCCAGGGCAATGCGCACCTTGAACATCGCCGCCGGCTGGCCGACGAAGCGACCCTCGCGCAGGCCTTGTTTGAGCTGAGCTTCGGTGCTCGCCAGCTGATCGCGAACGCGTGCGCATTCGTCTTCCAGCACCGAGCGGCGGCTATCTAGATTGCGCTCGGTCTCGGCCAGCGCGCGCCGCGCCAGGCCTATGGACATGCCGCACTGCAAGCCGAGGAAGGCCGGTCTGACCTTGCCCAGATAAGCGCGTGCGTCTTGGCCCAACAGCCATTCGCGGTCGAGCCGTACGTCACGCACATCCAGCGCCGCGGTGTTGCTCGATTGCATGCCGATCAGTTGCAGGTCGTCGCTGCGCTGCAAACCCGGCAAGTCGCCGGGCAACGCGGCGACGAAGGGCTCGCGACCCGGCAGGTCGATTGCTGCCGCCACCACGTAACCGCCTTTGCGCAGGTTGGTGACCCAAGGCATGCGGCCGTTCAGCTGCCAGCCGGCTTCCTGCTCCTGCGCGGTGACGCCCAGTTGCTCGATGCCGGAAAGAAACTTCATCGCGTTGGACAGGCCGGTGGCACCCGCCACCTGACCGGAGAGCAGATCGCCCAACAGCCGCTCGCGCAACGCGGTGTTGTCGCTGACCAACAGATACTCGATGAACGAGCGCTGGCCCCAGAGCACGAAAGCGCTGGTCAAGGAGTAGGTCGCGACCTCCGCGACGGCGTCCACTGCATCGAGGGTCGTGCCACCGGCGCCGCCCAGCGCTTCGCTGACACCCAGCCCCAGCATCCCGCTGGCTGCCAGCTGTGGCAGAACGTCCTCGGCATCATGCACGCCGCGGTCCAGCGGTTCGGCATGGGCTTCGAGCCAGCGGCTCAGGTTGGCATCCAGCATGTCGGTTTTCCTCGGCGATTCGGTGGCAACGGGTCAGGCGCTGGGGTTTTCCCACTCGTAGCGTGACAGCTCGGGGTTCAGCGGCGTACGGGCGAAGCTGTTGGCGAAATTGCACAGGGTCGCCAGGCTGACGCCAAGAATCACTTCCAGTGCCTGCGCTTCGTTGAAGCCGGCTGCGAGAAAAGCCTGATAATCGGCATCGGCGACGTTGCCGCGGGTGGCGATGACCTGACGGGTAAACTCGGCCAGCGTCTCGTAGCGGGCATCCGGCAGTTCTCCACGTGCGCGCAGGGCTTCAACCACTTCGGCCGGCAGCTTGGCCTTGTTGGTCGCCACCGCCGTGTGGCCGGCAACGCAGAAGGAGCAGCCGTGGGTAGTGGCGGCGATCAGCTGGATGACTTCACGCTCGGGCAGACCGAGGCTGGCCTTGCCGTTGAGGCCGGAAACGGTGACATAGGTTTCCAGCGCTGCCGGGGCGTTGGCCAGCACCGCCAGCAGGTTGGGGATGAAGCCGGAGTTGTTCTGAGCGTTTTCCAGGAACGGACGGGCTTCTTGCGGGGCGCTTTCCAGAGTCTGTAGGGTGACGCGAGACATGGTGGACTCCTCAATGATCTAAATGGGTAGCCATTCTGTTGGTTATAAAAACCTCTGGCCATATGCAATAGTCGCTTTCATTTGCTCCTGAGTCTTTTATCTAGATGAATTCGTCCAGTGAACCTTTCGATTGGTTATTAGAGAACCTGGAATTCAATGCCAATCTGTTCCATGTCGGACGCTATTGCGGTGACTGGCAGGCCAGTACCCAGGGCTTGGCGCGAGCGAGTTTCCATCTGCTGGCGCACGGCGATTGCTGGCTGCATCTGGACGATCAGGATCAAGGCATTGCTCTGCGCGCGGGCGACGCGGTATTTCTCCTGCGTGATCTGTCTTATCGGCTGTCCGATACGGCATCGGCTGAAGCGGCGCGCTGGCGGCCGCGCGGCACGATGCAGTCGTTGGACTCCGAATCCCGTGAAGGGGTCGGGCTGGTCTGTGGTTTCTTCCATTTCCGTCCGGGTCTGAGCAGCTTGTTGCTTGAGGCGCTGCCGCCCTGGCTGGTGTTGCGTGCCGATGCGCCCGGTGCGAGTGCGGCACGGCACTTGTTCGAGCTCATCCTTGAGGAGTGCTCGCTGCCCCTGGGGCCATCGCCGCACCTGCTTGAACGCCTCAGCCATCTGTTGTTCCTCTATGTGCTGCGCGAGCAGGGCCGCAGCGCTGGCGACATGGGCGGATTGCTCGGTCTGGCGCGTCATCCGCAGTTCGTCTCTCTGCTCGAAGCGCTGATCGCAAGTCCTGAACAAGCCTGGACGCTCGAGCGTATGGCTGAACTCACCGGGCTGTCGCGTTCGGCCTTCTGCAAGCGTTTCCAGGAACTGGCCGGGACCTCGCCCGGGCATTTGCTGCTCAACCTGCGCATGCGCCAGGCCTGCCAGTTGCTGCGCCAGGGCCAGCCGGTGGCCGCCACGGCGGATGCTTGCGGTTACCAGTCTTTGGCGGCCTTCACTCGCGCGTTCGCCAAGGTCAATGGTGTGCTGCCTGGAGCTTATCGAAAGCAGTTCGCTAGCGGCGTTTAGCGCGCGTTCAGCGCCTCGGTCACATGTTTGTTGAAACGCTGTCTGTCTCACCGGCAGCTATTGCCAGCCTGCAGGATATTGGCGGTATACAACGGCCGGCGCGGTTCAGGCGCTCTGGCGTGCATTGCGTTCGATACGACTCTGCAAGCGGTAGAGGTAGGCGAAACCCTGTTCCCACTGGTGGTGCCCGGAACTCACGTTGATATGCCCGGCGCCGGCGAGTATCGAGACTTCGCTGCACCAGTCCTGACCCAGTTCGACGGCGCGTGCGGCGCTGGCAGCGGTGTCGTTGTCCGAACCGACCAGCTGGCTGACGAACGGCAGCGGCTGGCGCGGAATCGGCGCAAAGTTGCGCAACGCCTCGGGGCAATTGCTGCGCTCCACATCGGCCGGGGCGACCAGCAGCGCGCCACGCACCCGGTGCAGCAGTGCTTGCGGGGCTTGTGCTGCCCAATGCGCAACGGTGATGCAGCCCAGGCTGTGCGCAACCAGCACCACCGGGCGTGGGTCGCCCGCCACGCAGCGCTCAAGTTCGGCAAGCCAATCTTCGCGTCGCGGCAACAGCCAGTCGGTCTGCTCGACCCGAGCGCTGTTGGGAAGCGTGCGCTGCCAGTGGCTTTGCCAGTGCTCGTCAGACGAGCCGTGCCAGCCCGGCACTATCAAATAACGGATGGATTCACTAGGCATCGTTGGGCCTCCTGCATTCATGGTGGCCAGTCTAGGCAGCGCCTGAAAATCTTAAAAAGAATAAGAAAGAATTTGCTTATTCCTTTAATTACAGGTGAAGGAGCTGCTTGGCTGGCATCTATTATTCCATAAAAGCATATAAATGTTCTGAAACGGTCTTTTTCAGAATATCTCGGCTCTGATTAATATCCGCACCACGCCTCACTGGCTACGGCTGTCCTGGCCGTCATGAGGCTTCACGGAGATGGAGAAAATGACCGCGACCATTCGCAATCTCGAAGGTCAGGACGAAGCCAGCATCCT
The DNA here is from genome assembly GCA_002345575.1 of Stutzerimonas stutzeri. Classification (GTDB taxonomy): domain Bacteria; phylum Pseudomonadota; class Gammaproteobacteria; order Pseudomonadales; family Pseudomonadaceae; genus Stutzerimonas; species Stutzerimonas stutzeri_S. The sequence continues at coordinate 40,916 of DDVX01000023.1, read as the reverse complement.
GCGCGAAATCCACGCCGCGCTGAATGGCCTCAAGTTTGGTTCGGTGGAAGTCACCGTGCATAACGGGCAGGTCGTTCAGATCGAGCGCAAGGAAAAATTCCGCCTGCAGCCGACCGGCAAGCATTCCTGATTCACACAACCCCATCATCAGCCCGACTGGACCACCGGAGGGCGTGACCATGAAAGAGCCAAGCACATGAACACGCACCGGTACTGCAGCTGTCGCCCGCGAATGCGGAGCTGATTGCTCAACACCCTGAACCGTTACCGCCAACACAGAACCAGGTTTTTTTCAGGAGCTGCACATGTCCATTCGTAACTTCACGCTCGCCGCCCTGGCCAGCGCCCTTATCGCCGGCCCAGCCGTAGCCGCCGATTCCCTGCTCAACGTGTCCTACGACCCGACGCGCGAGCTCTATGTTGCGTTCAACGAAGCCTTCACCAAGCATTGGCAGGCCGAAGGCCACGAGCCGATCAAGGTCCAGCAATCCCATGGCGGCTCCGGCAAGCAGGCCCGTGCCGTGATCGATGGCCTGCGTGCCGATGTGGTGACCCTGGCCCTGGCCGGCGACATCGACGAGCTGCAAAAAATTGGCAAGCTGATTCCCGAGGATTGGCAGTCCCGCCTTCCGCAGGCCAGCACACCCTACACTTCGACCATCGTGTTCCTGGTGCGCAAGGGCAACCCCGAGGGCATCAAAGACTGGGAAGACCTGGTCAAGCCGGGCGTCGAGGTGATCACGCCGAACCCGAAAACATCCGGCGGCGCGCGCTGGAACTTCCTCGCCGCCTGGGCCTATGCCCAGCAGAAGTACGGTGATGAGCAGCAGGCGCAGGCCTTCGTCGAGAAGCTCTACAAGAACGTCCCGGTGCTGGATACCGGCGCGCGCGGCTCGACCATCACCTTCGTCAACAACCAGATCGGCGATGTGTTGCTGGCCTGGGAAAACGAAGCCTTCCTGGCCCTCAAGGAACAAGGTGGCGAGAACTTCGAGATCGTCGTGCCGCCGCTGTCGATCCTCGCCGAGCCGCCAGTCGCCGTGGTGGACAAGAACGTCGACCGCAAGGGCACCCGTGAAGTCGCCGAGGCCTACCTGAACTACCTGTACAGCGAGGAAGGCCAGCGAATTGCCGCGAAGAACTTCTACCGTCCGCGTAATGAAGCCGTGGCAGCCGAGTTCAAGGACCAGTTCCCGGCATTGAAGCTGGTCACCATCGACGATGACTTCGGCGGCTGGAAGGTCGCGCAACCTAAGTTCTTCAACGACGGCGGCATTTTCGACCAGATCTACCAGACCGAATGAAGCTACTGCGCTTGCTCATACTGCGTTGAAGACCGGCTCGGGCCTGCTCATTTACAGCCCGTAAACTCCGCGGCCCTCGCCAATCTTCGCCTTGTCTGAGCTGCGCTCGTGACGCTTCAGCCGACACATAGAACGGGTGGATCACGCTTCACCGATCCACCATCGACCCGCAGGGCGTCGGTGGTGGAAGTAAAAAGCGACTTCCACCCTACATGAGCTGCGTTCGCGACGCTTCAGCCGACACATTGCTCGAACAGTTCGTAGGGTGGATCACGCTTCACCGATCCACCATCGGCACCCGCGGGGCGTTGGTGGTGGAAGTAAAGGCGACTTCCACCCTACGAGTTTCAGCCGGCCTCAATGCTCCACCAGACAGAGCCTCAACCAATGTCTAGCCGATCCTCCTCCGTCATACCCGGCTTCGGGCTGACGCTGGGTTACACCCTGGTGTACCTCAGCCTGTTAGTGCTGATTCCCCTGGGTGCGCTGTTTCTAAAGACCACCGAACTTACCTGGGACCAGTTCATCGCCATCATCAGCGCGCCGCGCGTGCTGGCGGCGCTCAAGCTCAGTTTCGGCACCGCCTTTGTCGCGGCGGTGCTCAACGGCGTCATCGGCACCCTGTTGGCCTGGGTGCTGGTGCGCTACACCTTTCCCGGACGCAAGGTCATCGAGGCGATGATCGACCTGCCATTCGCCCTGCCGACCGCCGTCGCCGGTATCGCCCTGACCGCGCTCTACGCTCCGAACGGCCTGGTTGGCCAGTGGGCCACGGCGATGGGTTTCAAGATCGCCTACAGCCCGCTGGGCATCACCCTGGCACTGACTTTCGTTACGCTGCCGTTCGTGGTGCGCACGCTGCAGCCGGTGCTGGCCGATATTCCCCGCGAAGTCGAAGAGGCCGCGGCCTGCCTGGGCGCGCGCCCGCTGCAGGTGGCCCGCCACGTGCTGCTGCCGGCTTTGCTGCCGGTCTGGCTGACCGGTTTCGCCCTGGCCTTTGCCCGCGGCGTCGGCGAGTACGGCTCGGTGATCTTCATCGCCGGCAACATGCCGATGAAAACCGAGATCCTGCCGCTGCTGATCATGGTCAAGCTGGACCAGTACGACTACGCCGGCGCCACGGCGATTGGTGTACTGATGCTGGTGGTGTCCTTCATTTTGCTGCTGCTGATCAACCTGCTGCAGCGCCGCATCTCGCACCCATAAAGGAGGTCGCCATGTCTTCTGTTTCGCTACCCGCGACAGCCAGCACCTCCGCCAATGCCGCGCGTCGCGGCAATGCCCTCGGGCGCCGGTTGCTGATCATTTCCGCCTGGCTGGTGTTTGCGCTGTTCCTGCTGCTGCCGCTGGTGATTGTCGTCAGTGAGGCGCTGAAACTCGGTTTCGGCACCTTCTTCGAGGCGATCTTCGAACCCGACGCCCTGGCCGCGCTGAAGCTGACGCTGATCGCCGTGGGCATCTCGGTGCCGCTCAATCTGGTGTTCGGGGTCGCCGCCGCCTGGTGCGTGAGCAAGTACGAGTTTCGCGGCAAGAGCATCCTGGTAACGCTGATCGACCTGCCGTTCTCGGTGTCGCCTGTGATCGCCGGTCTGATCTACGTGCTGCTGTTCGGCGCACAGGGTTATTTCGGCGAGTGGCTGAGTGACCTCGATGTGCAGATCATCTTTGCCGTGCCGGGCATCGTGCTGGCTACCTTGTTTGTCACCGTGCCCTTCGTTGCCCGTGAGTTGATTCCGCTGATGCAGGAGCAGGGCACCACGGAGGAGGAGGCGGCGCGGTTGCTTGGCGCCAGCGGCTGGCAGATGTTCTGGCACATCACCCTGCCCAACATCAAATGGGGCCTGGTCTACGGCGTGGTGCTCTGTACCGCGCGGGCGATGGGCGAGTTCGGTGCGGTGTCGGTGGTGTCCGGGCATATCCGCGGACTGACCAACACCCTGCCACTGCACGTCGAGATTCTCTACAACGAATACAACCACGTCGCCGCGTTCAGCGTGGCCAGCCTGCTGCTGGCCCTGGCGCTGGTGATCCTGCTGCTCAAGCAGTGGAGCGAGTCGCGCATCGAGCGCCAGACCGCCGAAGCCGAGGAATGAAGCCATGAGTATCCAGATCAGCAATATCAACAAGCGCTTCGGCCAGTTCCAGGCACTGAACAACATCGACCTCAACATCCAGAGCGGCGAGCTGGTGGCGCTGCTCGGCCCGTCCGGCTGCGGCAAGACCAGCCTGCTGCGCATCATCGCCGGCCTGGAAACCCCGGACACCGGCAGCATCGTGTTCCACGGCGAGGATGTCTCCGGCCATGACGTGCGCGACCGCAACGTCGGCTTCGTCTTCCAGCATTACGCGCTGTTCCGCCACATGACGGTGTTCGACAACGTTGCCTTCGGCCTGCGCATGAAACCCAAGAAGCAGCGCCCGAGCGAAACGGTGATCGCCGAGAAGGTCCACGAGCTGCTCGGCCTGGTGCAGCTCGATTGGCTGGCCGACCGCTACCCCGAGCAACTGTCCGGCGGTCAGCGCCAACGCATCGCCCTGGCCCGTGCGCTGGCGGTGGAACCCAAGGTGCTGCTGCTCGACGAACCCTTCGGCGCGCTGGATGCCAAGGTGCGCAAGGAGCTGCGCCGCTGGCTGGCGCGCCTGCACGAGGATGTGCATCTCACTTCCGTGTTCGTCACCCATGACCAGGAAGAGGCGATGGAAGTGGCTGATCGCATCGTGGTGATGAACAAGGGCGTGGTCGAGCAGATCGGCACGCCGGCCGAGGTCTACCAGAACCCGGCCAGCGATTTCGTCTATCACTTCCTCGGCGATGCCAACCGCCTGCAGCTGGGCGGCGACCGCTCCGTGCTGTTCCGCCCGCACGAGGTGTCGCTGAGCCGAGAGCTGGTGGCCGACTATCAAGTCGGCGAAGTGCGCGATATCCGCCCGTTGGGCGCGACCACGCGGGTCACGCTGCGCGTCGCCAGCCAGGCCGAGCCGATCGAAGTGGAAGTTGCCAACGACCACGCCAGCCTGCATGGCGCCCATCGGGGCGAGACGCTGTACTTCCGGCCACTGGAGCAGCACTCCCGCGCGGTGAGCTGAGTTTCTGCCGGGCGGCGCTGCGCGCGGGTGAACCATCGAGGGATATCGGCTACCCAAAGGATTTCAATCCTTTCAAAGGGGGCAGCCATGAACGATGAGCAACGAACACTCACCACGCGGCAGGGCCATCCGGTCCAAGATAATCAGAGCCTGCGTTCGGTCGGCGAACGTGGGCCAGCCACGCTGGAAAACTATCCCTTCATCGAGAAGATCACGCACTTCGACCGCGAGCGTATTCCCGAGCGCGTGGTCCATGCGCGCGGCACCGCAGCCCATGGCTATTTCGAGGCTTACGGCAAGATCGGTGACGAAGACGCCAGCCGCTATACCCGCGCCAAGGTGCTGACCAAAGCCGACGTGAAGACCCCAGTGTTCCTGCGTTTTTCCACCGTGATCGGCGCCAAGGAATCGCCCGAGACGGCACGCGACCCGCGCGGCTTCGCCATCAAGTTCTACACCGAGGACGGCAACTGGGACCTGGTGGGCAACAACCTCAAGGTCTTCTTCATCCGCGATGCGATCAAGTTCCCCGACATGATCCACGCCTTCAAGCCGGACCCGATTTCCAACCGCCAGGAACCCTGGCGCTTCTACGATTTCGTCCAGCACCACCCCGAAGCCCTGCACATGGTCACCTGGGTGAAGAGCCCCTGGGGCATCCCCGCCAATTACCGGCACATGCAGGGCTCCAGCGTGAACACCTACAAGCTGGTCAACGACCAGGGCGAGGCGGTGCTCTGCAAGTTCTCTTTCGAGCCCAAGCTCGGCGTGAAGAACCTCACCAGCGAGCAGGCGGCGGAGATCCAGAAGCACGACGTCGGCCACGCCACCCGCGATCTCTACGACGCCATCGAGCGCGGCGATTACCCCGAGTGGGAAATGTGCGTGCAGATCATGTCCGACGACCCTCACGACGAGCTGGACTTCGATCCGCTGGACGACACCAAGCGCTGGCCGGAAGACCAGTTCCCGCTGTTGCCGGTGGGCCGGCTGGTGCTGGACCGCAACCCGTCGAACTTCTTCGCGGAAACCGAGCAGGCGGCGTTCGGCACGGGCGTGCTGGTCGACGGCATCGACTTCTCCGACGACAAGATGCTGCAGGGCCGGACTCTGTCGTACTCCGACACCCAGCGCTATCGCGTCGGGCCGAACTACCTGCAGCTGCCGATCAACGCACCCAAGCGCCCCGCGGCCACCAACCAGCGTGACGGCCAGATGGCCTTCTATGTCGACAACGGTGGCGAGAACCCCCACGTCAACTACGAGCCCAGCTCGCAGAACGGCCTGCGCGAAGCGCCCAAGCCCGAGAAGGATTATCACCAGTGGGTCGAAGGCCACCTGGGCCGCTACCAGACCACGCGCACGCGCAGCGATTACCAGCAGACCGGTGAGCGCTACCGTACCTTCGAGGATTGGGAGCGCGACGACCTGATCAACAACATCGTCGCCGACCTCAAGGAGTGCCCGGAAAACATCCAGCTGCGCATGATCTGGCACTTCTGGCATTGCGACGAGGATTACGGCCGCCGCCTGGCCGAGGGCGTCGGCGTCGACTTGGAGAAAGCCAAGGCGCTGCCACCGCTGGAAGGTCGGCCGGCACCGGGTGAGGATCGCGAACGGCCTACCTACACCAATGGCGAACAGGAAGGTCCGGCGGGTTCCTGACAGGCTTTGAATCTACCGCATGCAGATAAACACGACGCGGGGCTGGTTCCCCCGCGTCCGTGCTTGTATAAACGCGCTTTCTTGGCGAGAACGGGGGCCGTATGGAAGAGGTGATCGAACAACTGCGCGAACTCAACGAGCCGGTGCCGGTGCCGCTGGAGCTGCCTGACGACGAGCGATTGGTCGAGGTTGAGGAAGAGCTGCTGATCAACCTGCCGTTCGGCTTGCGCGAGTTTCTTATGCTGGTTAGCGATGTGGTCTATGGCCGGCTGGAACCTGTCACCGCGACCGACCCGCAATCGCACACCTACCTGCCGGAAGTCGCGGCGCTGGCCTGGGATGCCGGTGTGGAGCGCGACTTGCTGCCGATCTGCCAGGATGGCAACGACTTCTATGTGGTCGATCTGGAAGGCGAAGTCATGCTGTTCGACGGTGACGAGCATGAAATGACCGGCGAAAGCTGGGAGTCAGTCTGGCACTGGGCCAGGGACGTCTGGCTGGAGAGCTGAGCGTTATAGCGGCGCAGTTGATCCAGGCGCAAGTGCCGCATAGGCGTGCCGGGTCCTGCCCGATGCCACATAGCCGATGCGATGGGCCGGCAAAGTTGCCGTGCCTGTTAAGCTGGCCCCCTGTTTCGATGAGCCGTTTCCATGCTGACTTTGGGCAATTTCACTTTATTTCTGCTATTCGTCGCGGCCGCCGCCTGGCTCTGGCATTCCCATGGAATACGCGAGCGTGCGCTAGCGGCGGTGCAGCGTTACTGCAAAAAGATGGATATCGAACTGCTCGATGGCAATGTCGCGTTTCGGCGTATGTGCTGGGTGCGCGATGCTCGGGGGCAGCGTCGCTTTGCCCGTGTGTATGGCTTCGAATTCACCGTGACCGGAGAGCAGCGGCATCAGGGAAGTATCTGCATGTTCGGCATGCATGCCGGGCCGATTGAGACGGACGCGCATCCGTTCCCGGCGCAGGCGGCGGAGCAGGGGCGGGTGATTCAGATGGATGATTGGCGCAACCGGGGCGACTGACCCCGGCTCTGTTCAGCGCTGGATTAAGCAATGCCGCAGGCCCAGCGTGAGCTCTGCTTCCGGCTGGGCGTGAGCAAAGATCAGTTCCAGGCGGGAGTCTCGTCGCCATTCGCTAGGCTTGAATTGCATCGGCGCACCTTCCAGCGCATTCGCTGAAAGCCAATCCTGCCCTGTGTTCAATACCAATTTGGCGCGTTTCCAGGGCAGCGTTGCAAGCCATTCGCTGACATGCTGGATGGCGAACGCTTGGCTTGGATGCCAACGCCAACCGATGCTCCAGCCTTCGCTGGCGGTATGGCTCAGCACTATCGGCTGCAGCGGATCGAGCCAGACGGTGCTCAGGGGCATTTGGTCGAGCGGTAGAAGATGCTCCGCTGCCTCCGTATTTGCACAAAGCTTGATACCTGGCAGCCGAGCCAGATCGAGTTGCCCCTGACAGGTCCAGGCAACCGGGCGCTCCGGTAGTTTTTTCTGCGCGCACCGGCGTGCCTCATCACTCAGCGTCTCGCTCTTGTTCAGCACCAGCAGGCCAGCCTGGGCTGCCAACTCCTGCTGGCTTGAGGTGAGGGCGTCGTTGCGTGCAAGTGCTTCGGCGTCCAGCACCATCACCGCCGGTTGCAGCGTCAGCACTCGGTCCCAGGGCGGCAGGCGCAACTGCTGCAGCAATTGCAGTGGATGGCCAAGCCCGGACGGCTCGATCAGCAGTCGAACCGGTTTGACCTTGCGCAATAGCCGATTCAATCCGATCTGGAAGGGCACGCCGTTAACGCAGCACAGACAGCCGCCAGCGACTTCGGCGAAGCCGATGCCGCTTTCTTCGCGGTGCAGTAGTGCCGCATCCAGGCCGATCTGGCCGAACTCGTTGATCAGTACGGCCCAGCGCTCGTTTGCAGGTTTCTGGGCCAGCAGCGCCTGAATCAGGCTGGTCTTGCCAGCCCCCAGTGGGCCGGCGATTAGATGGGTCGGGATATGTTCGAGCATGTGAGCCAGGTTGATAAAGACGTGAAATAAGGGCTGCTGTCGGTAGCTACGGCCATGCTAGATTTACGCCCTTTTAAAGGGCACTCCAAAGATATCTGCGACGTCATCGCTGCGTTAAACCAGGCTCAAGATGCTCATTTACAACTCGTAAACCGCGCGTTTCGCCTGTTTTGACTCGCTGCATCTGCCCTCGGGCCATTCCCGCTGGTCGTTGCGCCTGTGCTGGCTGCCTCGCCTATGTTTTAGAGATGTTCTTATGGGGGTGATCGATGCGACTGTTGGCGCTTTGCATGCTGTTGGCAACCGGGCAGGCCCTGGCTGAGGCCTGCATTGTGACCAGTAGCGGGGCAGGTGTGGAAGTCAAAGTCTGCCAGGACAATCTCAGCATCCCGACCGAGCTGTTTCGCAGCGGTTACTGCCAGCCGAATTTAGCTGGGCAGAAAATCGAGGTCGAGTTTGTCGAGCAGTGCCCCAGCGGTGCTTTCGGTATCTGTCGCAACGCTCAGGCATCCAACTTCAGCTACCGCCAGAACATCCACTATTACGGAGTGGCCAGCGATGCGCGCTACCTGCAGCCGGCATGTGAGCAGAACAGCGACGGCCAATGGCAAGCTGAAAACTGACGGGCAAACCTCGAAGGTGGGGTTCCACGTGGAACCTTCTGCTTCACTGGGCGGGCTTCAGCGTGCCGCAGTCCTCACTAATCCAGCGTGCCTGGGATTCCATGCGGCTGCTGCCCTGCCCGTCGCCAACGCTGTAGTTGGTTTCCATCACGCTGATGAACTCACGCTCACTGATAAAGCGGGTCTCGCCCTGGCCGCTGGCATCCGGGCATTGAAAGCTGAACTTCCACAGGCGCTCGCTGCGCTCGGTGATTTCCTGGGTACAGTCCGGCTGATCGCTGAAGGGCAGCGCTTCGGCGTTCACCTGCGCCTCGCTCAGGCAGATGCGCACGCCCTGACCGCCGAGCTGCACGCCTTGGGCGGCGAGCATGTCCTCCATCATCTGCCGCTGTTCGGCGGGCAAGTTCTGTAGTTGTTCGAGCATCTCGTCCATGCCCGGCATTTGCTGGCCATCAACCTCGACATTGCGGCTGGAAAACTCCCAGAGACCGGGCTGAATGGGCGCGGCCTGGGCTGAAAGAGAAAAGGATAGGGCGGCGAAAGCGAGGGCAGTCAGCAGGCGATTCATGGACAGCTCCGAGTAGAGGGTTGTAACGCTGGAGAATAGATGCACCTGAAGCAGTGTGCTCCGGGGGCATGGATTTGACCCGCTAGCCTTGCGCCTGATCTGTTCAGGTAGCAAACCCTAGCGCAGCTCCAACCCGCCCTCGGCCTTGTGTAGCTGGCGCAGGTGCTGACCGATCTGCTCGAGGTTACGCTCGATGCTTTCCAGCTCCAGGCGGCGTTCGTCGTTCAACAATAGCCGTACTTCTCGTTCCAGCTCTTCGCTGAGCTGATTGAGCTGGGCCTGGCGCTGATCGCTTTGTTCTTCCAGGCGCTGCCACTCACCGGCTTGCGGCAAGCCATAGCCTTCGTCATTGAGCAGCTCGGCCGGGCGGCTCAGATAACCGCTGTTGGCGAGGATTTGCTGCAGCGCACCGTCGGCCTTGGCCAGGCTGGCATCGCCGCGCTCGCGTCCGCTGAGATAGCGCTTCTTTAACTCTTCCTGCGCCAGCAGCAATTGCTGGCGCAGGGCGGCCTGTTCCACCAGCAGCATGGCTGCGCTGGCACGCAGGTCGGCTTGTGTGATCCAAGGCTGGCGTTCGCTGGCCGTCAGCTCCAGCCACTGTTCCACGTTCTGCTGCGGCAATCCTAAGCGTTCCTTGAGCACGGCGAACATCGCCTGATAACGGTCGCGGTAGGAATCGAAGCGATAACCCAGGCGCAGCGCCTCGCGCGGGTCATCGAGCACGCTGGCATTGGCCAGGTTGCGTGCGATCAGCACCTCCAGCAGGCCGCTGGGCATAATGCTGTCGAGCGCCGCCAGTTCTTCCCTCCGGGTGCCGCTGCGCAGCAGCTTGAGGGTTTCCACCGCGCAGTTGTTGGACAGGAAGTAGTAATCGCCGTCGTAACTCCAGTGCAGCTCGGCGCTGCGCTCGACCAGCATTTCAATCTCGCGTCGCTCGAGTTTCAGCGGAATCGAGGCCAGGCTGCGCAGCTCGACCTTGGTGTATTCATCGATCACTTGACCCAGAGGCAGCACGAACAGGCGCGACGGGTAGGCGCCGGTCAGGCCGTCCCAGCTGGAGAGTTGCACGTCACCGACGAAGGCGCGAAACGACAGCACCAGATGATGATCCAGATCCAGCCGGCATTCGGCGCCGGGTGTGCGGCCCGGTGCGCAGATCACCAGACGCAGCATGCTGTGGCCCCAGCGGCTGGCCCAGGCGTCGTTGGCTTCGGCGAACAGGTAGTCCACCTCGTAGACGCGTTTGGGGTCGAGGCGCAGCAGCGGTGTACGCCCGAAATCGCCGCCAGCGTTGAGAATCGGGTAGCCGTTGGCGCACTGCTCTACATTGGCCGGCTGCCAGCCGAAGTGCTCGCGAAAATAGCGATGTAGCGAAGGGCGGCGGCAGGCGTAGCTGGGATCTAGCAGGAAATATTCAAGGTTGACCGCGACAAACTCCAGCGGGCTAGTCAGCTCGTAATGGTCCGGGCTGCGCGCCACCTGGGCATTGTGAGGCTCGCGTTCGCCGCGGCTGCCGACCCGTTGCGGCCAGCCGGCGATATCCAGCAGGTGCGGGTCGTCGCTCAGGGTAAAGCGCCGCTGGGTCTGTCCACGGCACGCTTCAGGCAGGCCGACCAGGCCGAGGCTGGCGGCGCGCTGGCTGCAGAAGGCTGAGAGCCGGTGATCAGGCGGCGACCACAGGCGGGCGCGGTCGTAGAGATGCGTCAGTTCGTGAATCAGCGTGGCCAGCAGTTCCTGGCGCACCGTGCCATGCACACGGTTGGTGCGCTGGCGAGCGGCGGAGCCGTCGGTGAGTGATGGCAGCAGCTGCCAATTCAGCTCGATCAGATTGCCGCCGGCGCGGCCGTAGGCCTGCTGCGGCAGGCGGGTGCTCCAGCGCACGCGCACCTGGCGGTCCAGCTGCTGCAGCATGCGCGGCGGCAGTGCGGCCAGGGCTTCATCGAGCAGCGCCTGGCTGGCGGCGCGTTCGGGAGGTTGTAGCGGCTGCTCGTCAAGCGTCAGACGCAGGGCGGCGCTGGCCTGACCGGCGAGGCTGACCAGCAGCGCCGCCAGCACCCAGGCGCGGGCGGATCTCACAGGGCGAGGATGGTCTTGGCCAGCGCCAGATCGTTTGCTTGGCGGGCTTCGGCAAATTCGTTGCGCAAGGTATCGAAGGCCGCTTCCAGGCGCGCCCCACGAATATCGCCGCCACTGGCGACGAAGCTGGCGGCTTCGTCGCGGGCGTCGAGGACGAGTTTCATGCCGCTGACCCTGCTGGTCGCGTCCGAGGTGAAGTTGATGCTGCGATCCACCGCATTGATGACGATATTGCTGGTGGCCACCAGCGTCTGTGCCTGGGCCGCCCCGGCGAGAAGTGTTAGTGCGGCCGTTGTGGCAGTGAGTAGCTTGAGCATTACAGGTCTCGTTAAGTAAGGCGGGCCGTTATTGGACGAGAATGGCCTGGGCCAGTTCCAGGTCGCTGGCCGCCAGCCCCGGATGCTGCTCGCGCATCCAGCGCAGAGCGGTTTCCAGGCGTGCGCCGTGGAGTTGTCCAGCACTGGCGACGAAGCTTGCCGCTTCATCGCGGGCATCGACGATCAGCTTGTTTTCGAACGGCTGGGTGGTCAGTTGGCTGGTGACATAGCCAGAGGCCACGGTGCCGGCCAGGGTGGTATCAAACGCCTGGGCGCTGCCGCACAAGCAGCAGCCGGCCAGTAAAAGGTAAAGCGAGCGCATGTGAATCCTGATGCTAGAAAAAACCAGCGGCAAGGCTAGCGAAACGCCAGCGTAACAGCCAGCCTCTTCCTTTTGCGCGTTTTAGATGGCCAGGATCGCTCGCGCCAGCTCAAGGTCGCTGGCTTCAAGGGCGGGCGCCTGGGTGCGGATATGGTGCAGGGCTGCTTCCAGCTGTGCGCCTTTCTGCATGCCGTCGCTGGCGACGAACGAAGCGGCGTCATCGCGGGCATCGCGCACCAGCTTGTCGTCACCGATGGAAGAGGTCAGGTCGGATGTGCCTTCGACGCTATTGACCAGCGAAGCACCCAGCGTATCAGTGGTGGCGAGGAAGCTGGAGGCCGAAGCGGTACCGGCCAGCAAGGTGACGGATGCAGCAAGGATCAGCAGGCGTTTCGACATGGTGTTCTCCGGTACGACTGAAGGGGGAATGCCATGCAGGATACGGCCTGCGCGTGTCGCCTGTCAGCGCCAGAATGGCTTGCTCAGCTCTTCCATGCGCTCGCTGGGGCTGATGCCGGCATCGGTCAGCAGGCGCTCATCCAGCGTGGCGAGCTGCCGACGGGTTCGCGCGCGCTGGTGCCACAGGCGCAGCAGTTGCCACAGCAGTTGCAGTGAATAGCGCGACGTGCGCCACGAGAGGATGCGGGGTAGGGCGCGATCCATGATGCCTTCCTTCCGGCGATGCCGGGTCAGTGGACATACAGGGTCGCGCAGGGCTGCGTGGCCATACAGTCACAGCGTTGGAGAATTGTGCCGGTTCAGTTGCTCAACGCTGGAAACTGTACTGCTTGATACGAAAGAAACTGTGTCGACGGGCGTCCATGGTTGAGTATGGACGCCGCACTTGAAGAAGCTCATGACGGAGGCGCCTGCGGCGATTCCATCCTACAAGGACCGTAGTCTGTATTAGCCGGAGGCGTAATACGGTTTCCTAAGGCGTTATCCGGCATTCAAAGGCGTTCCGTCGCCACCCCCGTCAGACTTACTCCACAGCCTTGACCATATCCTCGACGACCTTCTTGGCGTCGCCGAAGACCATCATGGTCTTGTCCATGTAGAACAGTTCGTTATCCAGGCCGGCATAGCCGCTGGCCATGGAGCGCTTGTTGACGATCACGGTCTTGGCCTTGTACGCCTCAAGGATCGGCATGCCAGCAATCGGCGAGTTCGGATCGGTTTTGGCCGCCGGGTTGACCACGTCGTTGGCGCCGAGCACCAGCACCACGTCGGCCTGGCCAAACTCGGAGTTGATGTCGTCCATCTCGAACACCTGCTCATAAGGCACTTCAGCTTCGGCCAGCAGCACGTTCATATGGCCCGGCATCCGTCCTGCAACCGGGTGGATCGCGTACTTCACGGTGACGCCACGGTGAGTCAGCTTCTCGGCCAGTTCCATCAGTGCGTGTTGCGCGCGGGCCACCGCCAGGCCGTAGCCGGGAACGATGATCACGGTGTCGGCGTTGGTCAGCAGGAAAGCGGCATCGTCGCTCGAGCCGGATTTCACCGGACGTGCTTCTTTCGCACCCGCCGGGCCTCCAGTATCGGCAACGGCGCCAAAGCCGCCGAGGATCACATTGAAGAACGAACGGTTCATCGCCTTGCACATGATGTAGGAGAGGATCGCGCCGCTCGAACCCACCAGGGAACCGGCGATGATCAGCATCGAGTTGTTCAGCGAGAAGCCGATACCCGCAGCCGCCCAGCCCGAATACGAGTTGAGCATCGACACCACCACCGGCATGTCGGCGCCGCCGATGGGGATGATGATCAGCACGCCGATGACGAAGGCCAGCGCCACCAGGATGGCGAAGGCGGTCAGGTTGCCGCTGAAGGTGTAAACCAGGCCCAGGCCGATGATTGCCAGGCCCACCGCGAGGTTGACCAGGTGCTGACCCTTGAACACCACCGGGGCGCCCTGAAACAGGCGGAACTTGTATTTACCGGAGAGCTTGCCGAAGGCGATCACCGAACCGGAGAAGGTGATGGCGCCGATGGCCGCACCGAGGAACAGCTCCAGACGGTTACCGGACGGAATCGGATCAGCGATGCTGGCGACAATGCCCAGCGACTGCGGCTCGACCACGGCGGCAATGGCGATGAACACCGCGGCCAAGCCGATCATGCTGTGCATGAAGGCCACCAGCTCGGGCATCTTGGTCATTTCGACGCGCTTGGCCATGACGGTGCCGACGCTGCCGCCAATCAGCAGACCGAAGATCACATAGCCAATGCCGGTGGAGGCCAGTTCGCTGCCGAGCTTGAAGATCAGCCCGACCGTGGTGAGCACGGCGATGGCCATGCCGAGCATGCCGAACAGGTTGCCGCGGCGCGATGTTGTGGGGTGCGACAGCCCCTTGAGCGCCTGGATGAAAAACACCGAAGCGACGAGGTAAAGAAGGGTGATGAGGTTCATGCTCATGGCTTACTTGCCCTCTGCCTTGGCCGCGCTGCGGTCCTTCTTCTTGAACATTTCCAGCATGCGCCGGGTAACCAGGAAGCCACCGAAGACGTTGACCGCCGCCAGGGCCACCGCCAGGGTGCCCATGACCTTGCCCAGCGGGGTGACGGTCAGTGCGGCGGCCAGCATGGCGCCGACGATGACAATCGCGGAGATCGCGTTGGTAACCGCCATCAGCGGTGTATGCAGCGCAGGGGTGACGTTCCAGACCACGTGGTAGCCGACGTAGATCGCCAGCACAAAGATGATCAGGTTGTAGATGCCGTCGGAAATCAGATCCATGTTCGCGTCTCCCTTAACCGTTGGTCCGCACGACCTGGCCATCGCGGCACATCAGGCACGCGGCGACGATGTCGTCTTCGAGGTTGAGCTGGAACTGGCCGTCCTTGTCGATGACCAGCTTGAGGAAATCCAACAGGTTGCGTGCGTAGAGCGCCGAAGCATCGGCCGGCACCAGGGTGGCCAGGTTGCTGTAGCCGACAAGGGTGACGCCGTTGCGGATGACCACTTGGTCGGCGACCGTCAGTGGGCAGTTGCCGCCCTGGGCTGCAGCCAGGTCGATGACCACCGAGCCGGGCTTCATCTCGGCCACGGTGGCTTCGTGCAACAGCACGGGCGCCTGGCGACCGGGGATTAGCGCGGTGCAGATGACGATGTCGGCTTGCTTGGCACGCTCATGTACGGCCCTGGCCTGACGCTCCATCCACGATTGCGGCATGGGTCGCGCGTAACCGCCAACACCCTCGGCGCACTCGCGTTCTTCATCGGTCTCACAAGGAACGTCAACGAATTTGGCACCAAGCGACTCGATCTGCTCCTTCACCGCTGGACGCACATCGGAGGCTTCGACCACAGCACCAAGGCGCTTGGCCGTGGCGATAGCCTGCAGCCCGGCGACACCAGCGCCGAGAATCAGCACCCGCGCAGCCTTCACCGTACCGGCAGCGGTCATCAGCATCGGCATAAAGCGCGGGTACTGGTTGGCGGCAATCAACACCGCCTTGTAACCAGCGATGTTGGCCTGGGACGACAGCACATCGAGGCTCTGCGCTCGGGAAGTACGCGGCGCGGCTTCCAGGGCGAAGGCGGTGATACCTAGCTCGGCCATACGGGCGATATTGGCGTTATCGAAAGGATTGAGCATGCCGATAAGCACCGAGCCCGGTTGCATCTGAGCCAGCTCGGTGTCGTTCGGTGCGTTCACCTTCAGCACGATCTGCGCTGCATAGGTCGCAGCAGCATCAGCGATGCTCGCGCCTGCTGTTTCATAGGCACTATCCGGCACGCTGGCCTGCATACCGGCACCGCTCTGCACAACGACCTGGTGACCCTGGACGATGAGTTTCTTGACGGTTTCCGGCGTCGCGGCAACGCGCGTTTCACCGGGTCGGGTTTCGAGAGGAACACCAATGAGCATTGTTCTTGTTCTCCTGCGTGATCATGGCCAGCGGCCCGGCGTGACGGTTCGCTGGTGATACGTTTGGCCGCTGAAAATGGCGGATACAGCACCTAACTGCGCATTTACGGCGAAATTCGCCGGACGCGGCGGCGCATTCTGCAAGCGCTGGAAAAATCAAACAACTGTTTTAATCAGTACTGAAGATGCTTTTTTATCCGGAATATGACTGGAAGACTGCTTCTGGCCACTGAAAGTCCCGACGACGCTGGGCCTCAGCGAATCATTCAAAGGACGCTGAAGTGCTTTAACCGCCTGTGAAATGGCGCGGCGTAGTATGTAGGGCATGCCAGGCAAGCGGTATTCGTCTGGAGCGTTGTTCAATACCGACCTTGGTGCCGGTTCTACCGGCGGCTGTGACTGTCGGAAGTAAAAAACCAGCAAACGGCGAATGTCGTTCAATCCTTGTAGTCCAAAACCATTGACGCCGCCGCCGCGAGTGCCGGCGAACTTCGATTGTTTGGCTGTTGGGGACGGCTCTCATGGCCGAAATAAACCTGAACGAATTACCGCCCGTACTGGATGAACCGGTACGTCGACGCCTGCCTTTCGCCTTTGCCCGGCGTCACGGTGTGATTTTGCTGAAGGCAGGCGGAAAACCCTGTCTGGGTCTGCGTGAAGGCGCAGCGCTGACCGCGGTGCAGGAGGCGCAGCGTGTGGTCGGCGGGCCGCTGCCGGTGCAGTGGTTGGCCGAGGCCGACTTCGACCAGGCTCTGGCTGCCGCCTATCAGCATGATTCCTCAGCGACGATGCAGATGGTCGAGGGGCTGGGCGAGGGCATGGACCTCAACAGCCTGGCCGACCAGATCGAGCAAACCGAGGATCTGCTGGAGCAGGAAGACGATGCGCCGATCATCCGCCTGATCAACGCGCTGCTCGGTGAGGCGATCAAGGAGAACGCGTCTGATATCCACGTCGAAACCTTCGAGAAACGCCTGCTGATCCGTTTCCGCATCGACGGCATCCTGCGCGAGGTGGTGCAGCCCAAGCGTGAGCTGGCGGCGCTTTTGGTATCGCGGATCAAGGTCATGGCGCGGCTGGACATCGCCGAGAAGCGCATCCCGCAGGATGGGCGGATTTCATTGCGGGTGGGCGGTCGCGAGGTGGACATCCGTGTCTCCACCCTGCCGTCGGCTAACGGCGAGCGGGTAGTGTTGCGCCTGCTCGACAAGCAGGCCGGGCGGCTGACCTTGCAGCACCTGGGCATGAGCGAGCGCGACCGGCGGCGGATGGAGCAGGCGGTGAAGAGGCCCCACGGCATCATCCTGGTGACCGGCCCTACCGGCTCGGGCAAGACCACCACGCTGTACGCCAGCCTGACCACGCTCAACGACAGCACGCGCAACATCCTCACCGTTGAGGACCCGATCGAATACAACCTCGAAGGCATCGGCCAGACCCAGGTCAACACCAAGGTCGATATGACTTTCGCTCGCGGCCTGCGCGCCATCCTGCGTCAGGACCCGGACGTGGTGATGGTCGGCGAGATCCGCGATCAGGAAACCGCCGATATGGCCGTGCAGGCCTCGCTCACCGGCCACTTGGTACTTTCCACACTGCACACCAACAGCGCCATCGGCGCGGTAACGCGGCTGGTGGACATGGGGGTCGAGCCCTTCCTGATTTCTTCGTCGCTGCTCGGCGTGCTGGCCCAGCGCCTGGTGCGGGTGCTCTGTGATGACTGCAAGCGTGCCTATGTGGCTGACGAGGCCGAATGTGCGCTGTTCGGTCTCGACCTCAGTCAGGCGCCGACGCTGTACCACGCTGAAGGTTGCGACGTCTGTCGCCAGCTGGGCTATCGCGGGCGCACCGGCATCTACGAGCTGGTGCTGTTTGACGACGCCATGCGCAGCATGATCCACACCCGTGCGACCGAGCAGGACATGATCCGTCATGCGCGCGAGCTTGGCCCGAGCATTCGCGACGATGGCCTGCGCAAGGTGCTCGAAGGCGTGACCACCATCGAAGAGGTACTGCGTGTGACCAGCGAAGATCGACGCTCCGGCCAGGGCGATCGAAGACAGGGCGTTGAACGCCGTGGAACGGGCCGTGACCGCAGGGCTACCGACCGATGAACGTGCTTGCGAACGGGCGGATAATCCTCTCCCTGGCGATAGCGGCGAGCGCTACAACAGGCGCCGGGAGCGAGCCTGATGGCGGCCTTTGAATACGTCGCGCTCGACGTCAATGGCCGCCAGCACAAGGGCCTGATCGAGGCAGACAGCCCGCGCCAGGCCCGCCAGCTGTTGCGCGACAAGCAGTGGTCGCCGCTGGAAGTCAGGCAGGCGCGCTCCAGAGAAGACAGCGGCAGCGGAGGTTTCAGCTTCGGCCGCGGCTTGTCGGCGCGCGATCTGGCGTTGGTCACCCGTCAGCTGGCAACCCTGGTGCAGGCTGCCCTGCCCATCGAGGAAGCCTTGCGTGCTGCTGCGGCGCAAGCCAGTTCGCAGCGGATCAAGTCGATGCTGCTGGCGGTGCGCGCTCGGGTCATGGAAGGCCACAGCCTGGCCGCTGCCCTGCGTGAATATCCCTCGGCGTTTCCCGAGCTGTATCGCGCCACGGTTGCTGCAGGCGAGCACGCTGGACACCTCGGGCTGGTGCTCGATCAGTTGGCCGACTACACCGACCAGCGCCAGCAGTCGCGGCAGAAGATCCAGCTGGCGCTGCTTTACCCGGTGATCCTGCTGGTGGCCTCGCTGGCCATCGTGGTGCTGCTGCTCGGCTACGTGGTGCCGGATGTGGTCAAGGTCTTCGTCAACACCGGGCAGGACCTGCCGGGCCTCACCATTGGCCTGATCGCCACCAGCGAGGCGGTACAGCGCTGGGGTTGGCTGATGTTGCTGGGCATTGTCGCCGCTGGCGTGGCCATGCGCCTGGCCCTGCGCGACCCGGACATCAAGCGTCGCTGGCACGCCTTCATCCTGCGCATTCCGCTGGTCGGACGGCTGGTACGGGCGACCAATACCGCGCGCTTCGCCTCGACCCTGGCAATTCTCACCCGCAGCGGCGTGCCCCTGGTGGATGCTCTGGGTATCGCCGCCGCGGTGATCGGCAACCTGCGCATTCGCGAGCGTGTGGTCGAAGCGGCGCAACGCGTGCGCGAGGGCGGCAGCCTGACCCGTGCACTGGATGCTACCGGCGAGTTCCCGCCGATGATGCTGCACATGATCGCCAGCGGTGAGAAATCCGGTGAGCTGGATCAGATGTTGGCACGCACCGCACGCAATCAGGAGAACGATCTGGCCGCGCAGGTCTCATTGCTGGTCGGGCTGTTCGAGCCTTTCATGCTGGTGTTCATGGGGGCAGTGGTGCTGGTCATCGTACTGGCCATCCTGCTGCCGATTCTTTCTCTCAATCAATTGGTGGGGTAATCCCGATGAAGACATACAGACAGAGGGGCTTCACCCTCATAGAAATCATGGTGGTGGTAGTGATTCTGGGCATCCTGGCTGCGCTGGTGGTGCCGCAAGTGATGAACCGCCCAGATCAGGCCAAGGTCACCGTGGCCAAGGGCGACATCAAGGCCATTGCGGCGGCGCTGGACATGTACAAGCTGGACAACTTCAACTACCCCAGCACCCAGCAGGGCCTCAGTGCGCTGGTGGAAAAACCCAGCGGCAACCCGCAGCCGAGAAACTGGAACCGCGACGGTTATCTCAAGCGCGTGCCCAAGGACCCTTGGGGCAACGACTACCAGTACCTGTCGCCGGGCACTCAGGGCCAGTTCGATCTCTACTCCCTCGGCGCCGATGGCAAGCAGGGCGGTAGCGACCTGAATGCAGATATCGGCAACTGGGATCTGTGATTGATGAGACGGTCGCGATGCGCAGGCTTCACCCTGGTCGAGCTGCTGGTGGTGATCGTCATCCTCAGCGGGCTGGTGGGCCTGGCGGTGCTGGCTACGGGCAGCTCTGGCGCATCGCGTGAAATCCGCGATGAAGCGCAGCGACTGGCGAACCTGATCGGCCTGCTGGTTGATGAGGCGGTGCTCGACAGCCGCGAATACGGATTGTTGATCCAGCCTCAAGGTTATCGGCTGCTGCACTACGACGAGGCCGACGGACGCTGGCAGGAGACCGATCGGCGCCAGGCTCACAAGGTGCCCGAATGGATGAGCCTGGAGCTTGAGCTCGACGGCACGCCGCTGCAGCTGGTGGCGCCGGTCAAGCGCGAAGACGACCGCCCAGGGCTATCCAGCGAAAGGGATCGTGAGCGTCGCGATGAATCCCGGCTGAAGCCGCAGCTGCTTTTGCTGTCCAGTGGCGAGCTATCACCCTTTACTCTGCGCGTCGTTGATTCGCGGACGGCCGAAGGGGGCTGGCAGGTCAGCAGCGACGGCTTTCGCATGCCCCGCGCCGAACCACTGGATACGCGCCGATGAGGCACGCACGTGGTTTCACCTTGCTTGAAGTGATGGTGGCGCTGGCGATCTTCGCCCTCGTCGCCGCCGTGGTGCTGACTGCCGCCGGCCGCAGCGTGGCCAATGCCGGACGGCTGGAAAGCCTGACCCTGGCCGGCTGGATTGCCGACAACCGCCTGACCGAACTGCAGTTGCAGCGCCCGGCTCCGGCCATTGGTCGCGAGGAGCGCGTGCTGACCTACGGCGGGCGCCAATGGCAAACCCTTAGCGGCGTAGAGACCAGCGGCACGCCTGGCTTGCTGCGTGTCACCGTATGGGTCGCGCCTGTCGAGTCCAGCGGCTCACGCGAGCCAATCGCCGACCGTGCGCTGACCAGCCTCAGCGGCTTCATCGGGACGACCTTCTAATGCGCCGTGCCCGGGCCGGCTTCACCCTGTTGGAGCTGCTGATCGCCATTGCGCTGTTCGCGCTACTGGGGCTGGCGACCTATCGCATGCTCGAAGCGGTGCTGCGCAGCGACGAGGTGGTGCGCGTGCAGGAAGCGCAGCTGCGCGAGCTCGGGCGGGCGCTCTGGAGTCTGGAGCGGGACCTGCATCAGGCCGTGCCGCGGCCGATCCGTGACGGCTATGGCGATGAGCGCAATGCCTTCATTGGACAGCTCGCCAGCACGGAAGAAAGTGTCTCCTTCGAGCTGACGCGAAGCGGCTGGCGCAACCCCACCGGGCTGCCTCGTGCCAACCTGCAGCGGGTGCGCTGGCGGCTCGCCGGCGACAACCTGGAGCGGCTCTACTGGGTAGTGCTCGACCGCGACATCGAAAGCCAGCCACGTGTGCAGCGGGTGCTGGAAGGCGTGTCCGAATGGCGCCTGCGCTATCTGGACAGCGAAAACGTCTGGCACGAGGAGTGGCCGCCCTTCGCGTTCGGTCGCAGCGATCCTGAGCAGCAGGCTCGGAGTTTGCCCGCCGCCGTCGAGGTATCGTTCGAGCACCCGCGCTTCGGCAATATCAGCCGTCTGTTGCGCCTGCCGGAAAATGCGGCGCCGCCAGCGTTCTTCCAGCCGGCTGAGCCCGAGGACGGGAGCATTGGTGCGGGTCAGGGCGAGCCTCCGGCGCCCCAGGAGCCACAGCCATGAGGGCTGAGCGCGGCGTTGCACTGATTACCGTGCTGCTGGTGGTGGCGCTGGTCACCGTGGTCTGCGCCAGCATGATCGCGCGCCAGCAGCTATCCATCCGTGCCACCAGCAATCAGCTGCAGGTACGGCAGGCCTGGCACTACGCGCTGGGTGGCGAGGCGCTGGCGCAGTCGATCCTGCGCCGCGATGCGCAAGCCGCAGAAAGTGGCGCACAGCAGCCGGTGGATCATCTGGGCGAAGCCTGGGCGCAGCCGCAGCCGGCCTATGACCTCGATGAAGGCCAGGGGCAGATCCAGCTGCGCATCGAGGATTTGAGTGGGCGCTTTAACCTCAACAATCTGGTCCAGGACGGCCTGCCGAATGAGGCCGTTCAGGCGCAATTCAGCCGTCTGCTGCAACGCCTGGAAATCACCGAACCCTATGCCGAGCGCCTGCTGGACTGGCTCGACCGGGATCAGCAGCCCAGCGGTGAAGCAGGTGCTGAAGACAATGCCTATCTGCTACTTGACCCGCCCTATCGCACCTCCGGCCGAAGCCTGGAAGATATTTCCGAGCTGCGTCTGCTGCTGGGCATGCGTGATGAGGATTTTCAGCGTCTGGCGCCCCATGTCAGCGTGTTGCCGGCAAGCACCCCGCTGAACGTCAATACGGCGGGCGCGCTGGTGCTGTCCAGCCTGGCCGACAACCTCAGCATCGGGGCTGCTGAGGCCCTGGTGCAGGCTCGCGGCAGCGAAGGGTTTCGCGATGTGGCGACCTTTATGGCGCAACCGGCGTTTGCCGCTGTCCAACTGCAAAACCCCCGCCTGGCGGTTACCAGCCAGTATTTTCAGGCCATCAGCGAGGTACGTCTGGGCGACCGGCGCCTGGCGCTGGTGAGCCTCCTGCAGCGTGACGCCGAGGGTGCGGTGCGTGTGCTGCAGCGCAATCTGGGACAGCCGCCGAGGCTGCCCCGTCAATCCGATGATGGAGATCAATAGCCGATGGCCTGCCTGTTCCTGCCTGACGATTGTGGTGCTCGCCTCGCTGCCGAGACACGTGCGTACTGGCTGCCTCGAGAAGGCGAGGCGGGCTGGATGACGCTGGCAGAAATTTCAGAACAGGCACCGCCGACGTTGACGTTGATACTGCCAGTGGAGCGCTGCAGCTGTTTTGCCGTCAACCTGCCGACCCGAAAGGCCCGCTGGGTCGCACAGGCGCTGGCCTATGCGGTGGAAGAGCTGCTGGCGGAAAACGTCGATGAGCTGCACCTGACCCACGGCGGTGAGCTGGAAGATGGGCGCGTGCGGGTTATCGCTATTAATCGTCAGTTGCTGGCCGACTGGCTGGAGGATTTGCAGGCGCTGGGCCTGAATGTCGTCGCCATTTACGTGGATGCCGATCTGCTACCGCGCGACGGTAGCCAGGTGCTGTTCATCGGCAACCGTGCGCTGCTGGGCGGCAGTCCCGAGGCGCGGCTGGTGTTTGAAAGCGAGCGCTGGGCCGAACTGGCGCCTCACTGTGCGCCACCGCGACATGGTCACGGCACTCTGGAGCTGGCCCCCGAGCCACTGGATGACTACCAGCAACTGGGCGATCCCTATGGCTTCCTCGCCGTTGGCCGTCCCTGGGCACTGAATCTGGCACAGGGCGATTTCGCCGTGCGTAGTGGCACCAGCGGGCTGGCGCAATGGAAGCCGGTAGCCGCGGTGCTGGTGTTGGTTCTGGTGGTTCAGGTGTTGTTCAACCTGATCCAGGCCTGGTCTCTGGAGCGCCAGGGAGAGCGCTATGCCGAAGCCAGTCGCGCGCTCTATACCGAGCTGTTTCCCGAGGACCAGCGCATCGTCAATCTGCGTGCGCAGTTCGCCGCGTATATCGGCCAGAGTGCCGGCGACTCGGGGCAATTCATGCGCATGCTCGATGAGGTCGCGCTAGCCATTAGCGAGGGCATGCCGGTGACCATCGACCAGCTGGACTACAGCCAGAGCCGTGGCGATCTGGCCCTGCAGGTCCGGGCCAGTGACTTCGCCGCGCTGGAACAGCTGCGTCTGCGCCTGGCCAGGAGCGGGCAACCGGTCCAGATGGGCTCCGCCAGCCGCGACGGTGAGACGGTGAGCGCCCGTGTGGTCATGGGAGGTCAGGGATGAAAGTCGCACAACGCATACGCGCGCAGTTGATGCAGTCTCCGCTGTGGGCGCGCTGGCAAGCCCTGCAGCTACGTGAGCAACGCTCGTTGGCGTTGCTTGCGGCATTTGTTCTGGTGACTTTCCTCTATCTGATGCTCTGGCAGCCGGCGCAGCAGCGGGTAAGCGAGGCCAAGGCCTATTTCCAGCAGGAGCGCGAGCTGTACGCCTATCTGGAGCAGAACACCGAGCTGGCCCGGCAGATGTCCGGCAGCAGCCCGGTGATTCTGGCGCCTGAAGAGTTGCAGGGTCTGGTGACAGCAACGGCGCAGCAACATGGCCTGGCCATCGAGAGCCTCGACAGCAGTGGTGATGGCAACCTGCAGGTGACACTGCCGAATGTTTCCCATGCCGAGCTGCTGCGCTGGTTCGACGAGTTGCAGGCAGCCGGCGCAACGCTGGCCGAGGTCAGCTTGGGCCGGGCCGGGGAGGGCCGGGTCAATGCACGTGCGAGCTTGCGTGCCGGGGCTGGCTGAACAGCGAAATCCGTAGCAGCGGGCCGCGCCCGCGAATAGTCAGCGAGCGCAAGCTTCGCGGGCACGACCCGCTCCCACAGCAATTAGTGCGCCGAGCCGAATTGCTGCGCTAAAGCCCGCAGGGCAGCTTCGGCATCGATCACCCGGCCCACCACTTCGCTGGCTTTTTCGCGCGTCAGGTTGAGACGGTCGTACAGCTCCTCAGGCACTTCCTCATAATGCCCCGAGCCGATCCCGCGATTGCGCAGCAAGCGTACCGCCAGGCAGACCAGGTTGGCGTGACCGGCGTGCTCACCCCGGTAATTCGGGTCGTGCTGGAAGCGCAGGGCCGTCGAGAGTTCCTCGGGCATGCCCCAGAAGCGCATCAGCCAGGCGCCGATCTGCTCGCGGGTGATGCCCAGCAAATGCTGCTCGATCAGGCTGTGATGCAGGTGCGGGTTGACCTCAAGATGCCGGCAGATCAACGAAAAGTGCGGCGGGAACACATGCGCCAGCACCAGATAGCCGAAATTGTGCAACAGCCCAGCCAGGTAGCTGATACCGGCTTCCGGGCGCTCGGTGCGCGGGATGGCGCGGTTCAGACCTTCGATTACCGCTGCGGTATAGATCGCCTGTTGCCAGTAAGGCGTCGCGTGCTGAGGATGGTCCTTGGGCAGGCTCATGCTCTTGCCCAAGGCAAGGCCCAGGGCGAGGTTGATCACCAGATCGAAACCCAGCACACGGACGATGGCGTCCTCCACCGAACGGATTCTGCCGGGCGCCGCGTAGTAGGGCGACGCCGCCCAGCTGACTACCTGTGCCGCCAGCGCCGGGTCGGTTTCCACCACGCCGGTGATGTCATCCACCGTGGCATCGGGGTTGACCCTCAACTTGATGATCTTCTGTGCCGTCTGCGCCAAGGGTGGAATCGCGATGGTTTCCTCCAGACGCTGCTGGATTCGGCGCGCGGTAAAGCTCTGCACCGCCTGGGTGATTTCGGCGCGGTCGTCGTGGGGGCGGTCGAGGTTGGGCCGGATACCGCTCAGGGGAACGCTGAACTGACCTGCGCTGGCCTTGCTCAGTAAGGCCTTGAAGTCCTTGCTGGTCATCGCCAACAACAATCCCGGTTGGCCGCTTTCAAGCAACAGTTCAGGTTGCTGTAACAGGCACTCCTGATACACGCAGGGCGAACTGGTCAGGGGCGGCAGGCCTGGCAACAGCTGCAGCTCGTGCCGCGCCAGCATACGCTCCAGACGCTCGGGTTTGACCGCCGACAGCTCACGCCCGGTCAGCTCCGTCAGGCGCGCCAAGTCCAACAAATGGTCGCGGGGAAACAGCACCAGCAGCGCACCGACAGCGTCATCGAGCAACACCGCCTGGACCCGCTGCGCCGGATTCAATCCCGGGTTATCGATCAACGTCCGGTAATTCAGATTGAGGTCTTTCAGCAGCTTTTCGGTCAGGAGAGGCAGAACGGGATTTGATGCGTCATCAACAGCAATGCTCATGTGCAGCCCCCAAAAACGATATCTGCCGCAGTATAGCGAAGCCGGCGGACAAGAAAGGTCTCGTGATAGACGGTCACGTGACCGGTTTGTTTTGGCCCGATTTGCGCAAGGCCAATATAGGCAACTGATGACATAAATATCGGTGGCAAGGCGTGGGGAGTATTAGACGAAGGCGAAACGGTCGCATGGACCGGCAGTCAGCAAGGCAAACGGCGGCTTATGCTTCGCTGATTCAGCCTGATAGCCATCACCCGCTCGCCCCTTCTGCGCCACCGGTAAGCGCGGGCTTTGTTTCTCGGCACGGTTACCCCTGCAATCCACCCGTGCGCCGGCAGCCGTGCCCACGACGACTGATCAGACCTGCCCGTACTGCTGCCCATGCCGCAGCCAGCGTTCCAGTAGCGGACTGACGTGCTGCGGCCAGTGAGCCAGCAGTTCCTGGGCGGCGTCGCGCACGGCGGGGAGCAGGTCGGCGTCGCGCATCAAGTCGGCGACCTTGAATTGCAGCAGGCCGGTCTGGCGGGTGCCGAGCATCTCGCCGGGACCGCGCAGTTCCAGATCCTTTTCGGCGATGACGAAGCCGTCGTTGGTGTCGCGCATGATGGCCAGGCGCTGACGCCCGATCTGCGATAACGGCGGATGATAGAGCAGCACGCAGTGACTCGCCGCACTGCCGCGACCGACCCGACCGCGCAGCTGGTGCAGCTGGGCCAGGCCCAGGCGTTCGGGGTTTTCGATGATCATCAGGCTGGCGTTGGGCACGTCGACACCGACTTCGATCACCGTAGTCGCGACCAGCAGTTGCAGGCGGCCTTCCTTGAACTCCAGCATCACCGCGGCCTTTTCGGCGGGCTTCATGCGACCGTGGATCAGGCCCACGTTGAGCCCGCCCAGTGCTGCCGTGAGATCTTCGAAGGTAGTTTCCGCAGCCTGGCAGGTAAGCTCCTCGGATTCCTCGATCAGGGTGCACACCCAATACGCCTGGCGGCCTTCGTTGCAGGCGGCGCGGACCCGCTCGATGACTTCCAGGCGGCGGCTGTCGGCAATCACCAGGGTATTGACTGGCGTCCGGCCCGGCGGCAATTCGTCGAGGATCGAGGTGTCGAGATCGGCGTAAGCGCTCATGGCCAGGGTGCGCGGAATCGGCGTGGCGGTCATGATCAGCTGGTGCGGACAGAGCCGGCCGTCGATGCCTTTCTGTCGCAACGCCAACCGTTGCTGGACGCCGAACCGGTGCTGCTCGTCGATGACCACCAGTGCCAGGCGACTAAAACGTACTTCGACCTGAAACAGCGCGTGGGTGCCGACTACCATCGGGCAGCCGCCGGCGATGCGCTCCAGCGCTGCCGTGCGGGCTTTGCCCTTGAGCTTGCCGGCGAGCCAGGCGACTTCGATGCCCAGCGGTTCAAGCCATTTGCAGAAAGTGACGAAGTGCTGCTCGGCGAGAATCTCGGTAGGCGCCATCAGCGCGACCTGATAGCCCGCTTCCAGAGCCTGCAGTGCGGCCAGCGCGGCGACCACCGTCTTGCCTGCGCCGACATCCCCTTGCACCAGACGCAGCATGGGTTCCGGCTGGGACAGGTCATAAGCGATCTCGGCGCCGACCCGCTGCTGCGCACTGGTGGGCTGGAAACCGAGATTCTGTAAATAGCGTTGCGGCAAATTGAGGGCGACCGGCAGCCGCGGTGCCTGCTGGGCGCGCACGCTTTCACGCAGACGTTGCATTGAGAGTTGGTGGGTCAGCAGTTCCTCGAAGGCCAAGCGATGCTGGGCCCAGTGGCGACCTTCGGCGAGTTCCTCCAGGTCGGCGTCCGGCGGCGGCCGATGCAGGTAGCGGATCGCTTGGTCCAGTGCGGCGAGGCGGTAATCGCGGGCCAGCTCCGGCGGTAGCCAGTCCGGCAGGCTGTGGGGGCCGAGTCGGGCCAGGGCCTGTTCGCTGAGGTTGCGCAGGCGCTGCTGGGTCAGGCCTTCGGTAGTCGGATAGATGGGCGTCAAAGTCTGCTCGACTGGCGCCGGCTCGCCAGTCAGGGCGCGGTATTCGGGGTGGTAGATCTCCAGGCCCGAGGCGCCGGGGCGGGCTTCGCCGTAGCAGCGCAGCTGGGTGCCGCGCTTCATGGCTTCCTTTTGCGCATTGCTGAAGTGATAGAAACGCAGGCTGAGGATGCCGCTGCCATCCTGCAGGCGCACCAGCAGGCTGCGGCGGCGTCCCATGAGGATATCGGCGCCGACCACGACGCCTTCAATTACCGCATCCTGACCGGGGCGCAACGCGCCGATGGGCACCACGCGGGTGCGGTCCTGGTAGCGCAGCGGCAGGTGAAAGAGGATGTCCTGCAGGGTTTCCAGGCCGACCTTGGCAAGCTTTTCCGCCAGCGCTGCGCCGACGCCTTTTAGCGCAGTAACCGAAACTGTTGCCAGTTCGCTCATGGCTTCAGGATTTCGCTGCCGGCGGTTTTCCTACCGAGCACAGACGGATGGAATCGGCCAGGATCTCGATGGCCTTGGGCCGGGGGAAGCTGGCGCGCCAGGCGATGGCCACTGTGCGGAACGGCACCGGCGGGGTCAGCGGACGGATATCCAGCACGCCGGGCGAATAGTGGTGGCTCTCCACCGCCGACAGCGGCAGGATCGATACGCCCAGCCCCGAGGCGACCATGTGTCGGATGGTTTCCAGTGACGAGGACTCGACAGTGGTGTGGCTCGGCGCTTCGCCCTTGCGGGTGGTCGGGCAGGCTTCAAGGACCTGATCGCGGAAGCAATGGCCTTCGCCGAGCAGCAGCAGGCTCTTGTCATTGAGCATCTGACTGTCGATGGTTTCCTTCTTGGTCCATGAGTGGCCGGCTGGCATCAGCACGTAGAAGGGCTCGTCGTAGAGTGGTTTGGTCAGTACGTCGGCTTCCTGGAAGGGCAGCGCAATGATGATCGCGTCCAGTTCGCCGGTGCGCAGCTTGTCGCGCAGAACGTGGGTGAAGTTTTCTTCGATATAGAGCGGCATGTCCGGCGCCACGCGGTGCAGCTGCGGGATCAGGTGCGGGAACATGTAAGGACCGACGGTGTAGATGGCGCCAACCTTGAGCGGGGCGGCCAGCTGATTCTTGCCTGCCTGGGCCAGCTCGCGAATGCTCTGCGCCTGCTCCAGCACTTTTTGCGCCTGGGTGACGATGCCCTCGCCAACCGGCGTCAGGCGAACTGCGCTCTTGGTGCGCTCAAAGATCAGCACACCCAACTCGTCCTCAAGCTTCTTCACGCCTACCGACAGCGTTGGCTGGCTGACGTGGCAACGCTCGGCCGCGCGGCCAAAATGCTGTTCCTGGGCAAGAGTGACGATATAGCGCAGTTCGGTCAGAGTCATAGCGAGCATCCATCAGAGTGCCGGTTAGCATAGCCTTTGCTCGTTGTTGAACCAACTGGCAGCGATTTTAAGTACTGCGCGTATAAAAAGCGGGCGGCGTACACTGGTGCACGCGAAACCCTGTTGATGGAGCAACCCTGATGAATACGCGTCCTTCGGTAATGATCGCCGGCTGCGGCGATGTAGGCAGCCGTCTCGGGCTGTTGTTGAGTCGGGTCGGTTGGACGGTTTACGGCTTGCGCCGTGAGGCGGCGGGATTGCCAGTGCCGATCCTGCCGGTGGCGGGTGATCTGCTGTCCAGCCAGTGCCCTCGGAGTTGGCCAAATGGGGCGCTGGGCTATCTGGTTTATGCCGCATCCGCCAGTCAGCATGATGAACCCGGCTATCGCCAGGCCTATGTCGAGGGGCTGCGCAATATGCTGGGTTGGCTGGAGCAGCGTGGCCAGAAACCGAAGCGCCTGTTGTTTCTCTCCAGCACTGGCGTCTATGGCCAGAACCAGGGGGAATGGGTCGACGAGCGCTCGCCCACTGAACCCACTGGCTTCACCGGCCAGGTGATGCTGGAGGCCGAGCAGCAGGCGCTGAACAGCGGTCTGCCGACCACCCTGGTGCGCTTGGCCGGTCTCTACGATCCCTCGCGGCCCTGGCTGCAGAATCAGATACGCGCCGGGCTGCGTGTCGAGCGCGAGCCGCCGCAATACAGCAACCGCATCCACCGCGATGATGCCGCCGGTCTGCTGGCCGTTTTGTTGCAGGCGGATCTACGCGGCGCTGTGCTGGAGAATTGCTACCTCGGGGTGGACGACGACCCGGCGCCGCTGCACGAGGTGGTCGACTGGCTGCGTGAGCGACTGGGTGTGACGCAGTGGGCCGAGCAGTCGATGACCCGCCGCGCCGGCAGCAAGCGTTGCAGCAACGCCCGTGCCAGAGCCTTGGGCTGGGTGCCGCAATACCCCGGCTATCGCGATGGCTATGACACGGTGGGGCAGCGCAACAGCTGACGGACATGCAATCCGTCGGTAATCGGGCAACTATGGGGCGGCGCTGGTTACTAAAAACTAGCGCCGACCGGCAGAGGAGCAGCGAGGCAAAGGGACGACACCAGGCGGCGAATCCACCCGACCAGGAGATCCCTTATGAGAGCGCTTCGCTGGCATGGCAAGCACGATATCCGCTGCGACAACCACGTCCCCGACCCCACCATCGAAGATCCGCGCGACGCCATCATCAAGGTCAGTTCCTGTGCCATCTGCGGCTCGGATCTGCATTTGTACGACGGCTTTATGCCGGGCATGAAACACGGCGACATCATGGGCCACGAGTTCATGGGCGAGGTGATGGAGGTCGGCTCGGCGAACAAGAAGCTCAAGGTCGGCGACCGCGTGGTGGTGCCCTTCACCATCGTCTGCGGTGAGTGCGACCAGTGCCGGCGTGGCAATTTTTCGGTATGCGAGCGCACCAATCGCAACAAGGATATCGCGGCGAAGATGTTCGGCCACACCACGGCCGGCCTGTTCGGCTACAGCCATCTCACCGGTGGCTATGCCGGCGGCCAGGCCGAATATGTGCGCGTGCCCTATGCCGATGTCGGCCCGGTGGTGATTCCCAACGGCCTGACCGACGAGCAAGTGCTGTTTCTCGGCGACATCCTGCCGACCGGTTGGCAGGCCGCGGCGCAGTGCGATATCCAGCCGACCGACACCGTGGCGGTATGGGGCGCAGGCCCTGTCGGCCAGTTCGCCGTGCGCAGCGCGATCATGATGGGCGCCGAGCAGGTGATCTGTATCGATAACGTGCCGGAGCGCCTATCCATGGCCCGTGCGGGCGGCGCCATCACCATCAATTTTGACGACGAGAGCGTA
This sequence comes from Stutzerimonas stutzeri, assembly GCA_002345575.1. GTDB lineage: Bacteria > Pseudomonadota > Gammaproteobacteria > Pseudomonadales > Pseudomonadaceae > Stutzerimonas > Stutzerimonas stutzeri_S. The sequence goes on along the minus strand of DDVX01000023.1, from coordinate 10,206 downwards.
CTCGAACGCCTTGGCGAACTGACCCGCGGCAAGGGACCGGAGAAGTGCATCGATTCGGTGGGCATGGAGGCCCATGCCTCGCGCTCCATCGACTCCATGTACGACCGCGCCAAGCAGGCAATGATGCTGGAGACGGATCGTCCCCATGTGCTGCGCGAGATGATCTACGTCTGCCGTCCGGCCGGAATCATTTCAATTCCGGGCGTTTACGGCGGGCTGATCGACAAGATTCCTTTTGGCGCCGCGATGAACAAGGGCCTCACGTTCCGCATGGGCCAGACCCACGTCAACCGCTGGACGGATGACCTGCTCAAACGCATTCAGGAAGGGCAAATCGACCCGAGCTTCGTCATTACCCACAGCGTCAGCCTTGAGCAGGGACCGGAAATGTACAAGACGTTCCGCGACAAGCATGACGGTTGTATCAAGGTGATTCTCAAACCCTAACGGCAGCCCCTTTGAAAACTACTGCGCTCGGTCAGGCTGCGTTAAAAACAGGCTCAAAAAAGGCTCATTTACACCTCGTAACTCCGCTTTTTCGCCTGTTTTGACTCGCTGCGTTCGCCCTTCGGCCAGCCTTCGGCTGTACTCCAGCTGGTCGTTGCGCCTTCCTGACCTTCGCTCGCTACGTTTTCTCAAGGTCTGCGAGTGACGATTCCCAAGTATCACCGCCTACCGAGCGAGGAAAATTTCATGAGCATTCCACGTCAAGTCACTCGTCCAAATCACTCGGCCCGCACGGTGGCGCGCGGTTTGGGCTGGTTCAGCATCGGCCTGGGCGTAGTGCAGTTGCTGGCGCCGCGGCAGGTGTCGCGATTTATCGGGATTCAGGGCAGCGAAGCCATGATCCGCGCCTGCGGCGTGCGGGAGATCGTTACCGGAGTCGGCATCCTTATGGCGGATAATCCCAAACCCTGGATTTATGGCCGTGTCGGTGGCGATGCGCTGGATCTGGCCTGCCTCGGCTGGAGCGTCGAGCATGGCCGCGAGCCGGTCAACGCGGGAATTGCCCTGGGCGCGGTGGCTGGTGTCACAGCCGTCGATATAGGTTGCGCCAAAGCGCTGGAAGCCGAGCAAGTACCCACTACTGAGTGGGATTACAGCGACCGCAGCGGCTTTCCCAAGGGATCTGCGCAAGTGCGAGGCATCGTCGAGGCCGAGTTCGCCGCCGCCCGCGCCGAGCCCAACGGGTATTCACCCCAATTGCATTAGCGGGGAACCGACTTCAGTGGCCACATCGCTGCACCTGTGAAAGCCTCGGCGAGAGGCTTTCCGGCATTTGCCAGGACAGAGAAACCTGGTGGACGTGATCGCCGGTTTTTTTTGCTAAGGTGGGCGGCCGTTTCGGTCGCTCACGCTTCCCCCGGTGCGCGGCGTCGCTTATGCCAGCAGTTGAGATTCCATGTCCTCGGTCATCAACGTCGTCCTGCCCGTCTTTGCGCTGATCTTTCTTGGCTATCTCTGTCGTCGTACCGGACGTATGGGACCGGCGGGCGCATCAGAGCTCAATCGCTTCGTCGTCTGGCTGGGACTGCCGGCGTTGCTGTTCAAGATCACTGCCACTTCCACCTGGTCCGAGGTCTGGCAGCCGGGTTTTATCGCCGCCTTTTCCATCGGCTGCCTCGGCGTATTTTCTTTCACCCTGTTCTACCGCCTGCTGCAAAAGCAGCCGCTGGTGGACGCCAGCCTCGATGCGCTTGGCGCTTCCTATGCCAACACCGGCTATGTCGGATTTCCGCTGTGCCTGCTGATTCTCGGTGATGCGGCCTTGCAGCCGGCGCTGGTGGCCACGTTGGTGGTGGTCTGCGTGCTGTTCGCCCTCGCTTTGGCCTGTGCCGAGACGGGGCTGCACGCTGGTCAGGATTTCGGCAAGACGCTGGCCAAGGTCAGCCGCGCGCTGGCTGGTAATCCGCTGGTGCTTGCGCCGTTGCTGGGCGCCATGTGGGCGGTCGGTGGGCTTGAGCTGCCGAGCGGAATCAAGACCTTGCTGGACCTGCTCGGCGCGGCCGCGGCACCCTGCGCGCTGGTGTCGCTCGGGCTGTTTCTCGCCCAGCCGCAGCCCAGCGGGCCGGTGCGTGGGGTATGGCCGCTGGTGTTGCTGAAGCTGATCGTGCAGCCGGCACTGACCTGGTATTTCGCTGCGCTGGTATTCGAGCTGGAGCCGCTATGGGTTTACTCGGCGCTGCTACTGAGTGCGCTGCCCACAGGCACTGGCCCTTACATGTTGGCAGAGTTCTATGGACGCGAAGGCTCGCGAGTATCGCGAGTAGTGCTGCTTTCGACCTTGGGCTCGCTGGTTACGCTGTCGGTCTGCCTGTATTTGATGCCGGTGTAAGCATTGGCACACGTGGATAAGCCTTCGGCGTTATCCACCCTACTGGCCGAGCGTAGGGTGGAAAGCCGCGAAGCGTTTTCCACGCGTAATCCAAGGTCAGCTCGCGGGGCGCGTCACTTCCAGCACCACAGCCGCGATGCGGTCGCAGCGGGTGTAGGCGCCTTCAAGCAGCTCCTCACCGAACACGTCCGGGTCCACTTCCCGATAACCCCACTCGAGCCCGCGGCCTTCCAGGCGCTGCTCGATTTCGCGGCGGAACGGGTCCTGGTTGTCCACCATCGCTACGCCGGTGTAGAGCAACAGGCTGCCGCAGGGTGCTAAACGAGTGATGGCGCTTTCCAGAATGGCCAGCGACAGCCCGGCGCCGAGTGGGCCACCACCATGGCGGTAGGCGCGCTCGCCCGGATCGATGAGGTACGGCGGGTTGGCCAGGATCAGATCGAATTCGCCCTGCACATCCTTGAGCAGGTCGCTGTGCTGGGCATGCAGGTTTTCCGCTTCGGCCAGGGCGGCGTTTACGCGGCTCAGACGCAACGCAGCAGGGTTGATGTCCACCGCCAGCACCTCGGCTTGCGGTCTGGCCAGAGCGGTGAGTATCGCTCCAGCGCCGGAGCCGCAGCCGATGTCTACGGCGCGGTTAATCGTGCCTGGATGACGGTTCAGGTGTGCCTGTAGCGCACTGGCGAAACGATAGGTGTCGGGGCCGAAGAACACTGCATCCGCCGGCTCTGTGGGAAAGGCCGAGTGAATGAACAGCTGCCCGTCCAGGCTCGACAGCCGCACCCGGCTGCGCCAGCGTGAACCGCAGGTTTCGAGTACACCGGCTTGCTCCATCAGGCTGAACAGCGACGGCGGCAGCAACTCGCGCTGAAAAGGGCGGCTCCAGCCGAATACGCCATGCAGGTCATCGGCTAGCGCGTTTTCCGGGCGCTGGTTGACCCGTGCATGGGTAAGCGGCGTAGGTGTGATGAAATGGTAGCCACGCTCGCGCAGTGACTGCGCCAGATGCAGCAGCGCCTGATCCTGAGTTTTTTCCGAAAGCATGTCACTCCCTGGCGATGACGCCTTGTCTTCAGTTGAACAATCCGTTGAACAGCCGCGTGGCGTGCAGGCCAGCATTGCTGTGATGGCGGGCCGGTGACAGCAGCGGCAGCAGATGACGCATGCGCGCCGCCCGGTTGGGCAGCTGCGCCAGTTGCTGTTGCAGCAGACGGGCTTCCTGATCGAAGTCGTTGTCCGCAGTGCTTGCGGGTTTTCCGCCTGCCTGCTCGGCCTGTCGGCTTGGGCGCTGCGCTAGCCGCAAGTTCGGTTTGCCACGTGTCGTTTGTTGCTCGACGAGCCAGTCACCAGCGATCCAGTCATGAATTAACTGTTGCTCATGCTCGCTGAACACGCCGAACATCGGTGCCTGTTCACCGGTGATCAACTGCCAGAAACGGCTGGCTTGCGGATCCTGGTTGCGCCTGATCCAGCCGCGTTGTTGCATCACCTCAAGGAACTGGCCGATCAGCTCTGGCGCCGCCAGCCACTGGTTCACCGTGCGGCCCTCGAAGCGACAGTAGTCGGAATGAACGAACTGCCCCACCGCGGCCTTCTTCTCGAAGATGCGCAGTACCTCCTGCTCGATATCGAAACCGCCGATCACCGAGAGGGTACTGGCGCCCAGTTCGTTGAGCCGATAACCGTTGGCGACACGGCGATAGAACTCGGCGCTGTCGCCCACCTGTGGCCAGGCGTCCAGCAGGCTCTGTACGGCTTTCTTCGCGTGGCCGTTGTCGGCGTTGTCGACGGTGACGTGGAGGGTGAAGTAGTAGGGGTCGATACCCAGCTCGGTCAGCTCGTAGGAGGTAATCAGCAAGTGCAGTGGCAGTTGCTCGTAACCGAGATTGAAGCCAATGACTTCGGGCAGAAACTGCTCGGCGCTCTCGGCCAGTGCCAGCTGGATCGCGCCCTGCACAAAATGCTCATCATCCAGGCTCTGCCAGTCATCGCAGCCCTGGCTGGCCAGCAGCTTGCGGTAGAGCACCACGTGATTCTTTTCCGGCAGGCCTTCGCCCAGCTCTTCGAGATAGGTCTGGATCAGCCCCTGGAAGCGCGGCTCGTCCCAGCGCTGCAGCAGTCCGTAAAGCCAGGCGCCGTCGACCAGCTTGGTCGGCGCCACGCCGCGCAGAAAATGCAGCGCATGAGCCTTGCTGGAGAAGTATCGGCGGGGTGCCCCGGCACGGCGGCTGTTCAGGTAGGCCTGGTACTGCAGGCCGACTTTCTCGGTGTGGCTGTTCAGCCAATCGCCAAGTGCTGCTGGATCATCGGGCAGGTCGCAGGGCAAACCTGCAGCCGACTCCAGCTGATTGTTCAGGTACTCCACGGCACTGCGGCGCGCTGCAGCGCGGTCCGGCTCTTCGAGCAAGGTGAAATAGAGATCCTTCGACGCGGTCGGCTCCATGAGCGAAACGGGTCGAACATCGGCTGGCAGACTTCGAGTCAATTGCATAATTCACACGCACGGCAGTAATGAGGAAAGCCCCAGTACCGATATTGGCCGCCCGCCGAGTAGATAAGTTCAGGTTGCCCGCTGAGTGGCCTCTGCAACTTCTGCGTGTGTTTGCCTTCCTAAACTGTGGGTCACATCGCCTGCAGCCTAAAATGGGGGGGCACATGAAACAGCAAGATTCCGACAAAAAACCTCTGGAAGATCGCCCCGAGCGCTCGCGCGGCCCCAGCCAGGGCGAAGCCGCTGGCGGTGATCGCCACGATGTGCCGGGCGGCGCCTACAACGTGCCGCCGGGAATGGCCGATGAGGTCAGCGAGGAGGATGCCCAGCGGGATCGACAGCGTGGCAAGCACAACCCCGAGCGCTAGGATTCGCAACGGCTTAATAAGCGCGCTGTTCCGGTCGCTTATGCCTAGAGAACTCTGCCCGAGGCCACCGGAGCGGTAATCGCGCTCTGGTGCTCGGGCGATAAATTCTCTTGCCGGAGGTGCGGATATGCGCCAACACAGCCGCCTGACATCCCGCAATCTGGGGCGGATCGAAGTGACCGAGGCAGGTTGCGAAGAGCCCCTGGGTCAGGTTGAGGATCTATCGCTCGGGGGCCTGGGGCTGATTGTTAGCCAACCGCTGAGTGAAGGCACCGTTTACTCGCTGTGCCTGCACGTGCCCGATCACCGGGACATCCTCTACGAGTTGCCGGTGACCGCAACCTGCCGCTGGGTGCGCAAGGGCCGCCGACCCGACAGCTACGAAGTGGGCCTTTCCCTCGATCAGCCCAGCCAAGCGTTCAATGACCTGGTGGCGCAATTGCTGCCCAAGCGGCGCTGAACCAATCTCAGCCCAAGGTACCGAGGATATTTACCCCGACCCGGTCGGGGATCTCGTTCTGCGACAACACGTGCAGGCCCGGGCTGAACACCCGCGCGTAGCGGGCCAGCAACGGACGCAACTGCGGCATCACGGTAAGGATTGGCGGATGGCCGTCCTTGCGCAGCTTTTCCTTCACCACAGGCATGCTGTTCTGCAGCTGGTTAAGCAGGCTCGGCTCCACCGGAATGTTGTCCAGGCTCACCTGGCCGGCTTGCTGGGCGATGGCCAAAGCATTGAGCAGGGTGTTTTCCAGTGCGTTTTCCAGAACGAACACCGCCAGCTCGCGGCGATCCCCGGCGATCATCGAGACGATGCTGCGGCGCAGGGCGAAACGCACGTCGGCGGCCAGCAGCACCGGGTCCTTGGTGGTCTCGCTGCATTCGAGCAGGGTGCTGGCAATGGTTTCGATATCCCGCAGCGGCACTTCTTCCATCAACAATTGGCGGTACACGCGCATCTGCTGGGTGTAGGTCAGCGCGCCCTTGAGGCTGTCGGCGAGCTTGGGCGCCTGCACGGTCAGGCGCTGCATCAGGTGCTCGACGTCGTCGTGCTTGAATAGGTCCGGCAGATGCTCGCGCACTACTTTGTTCAGGTGCGTGGCCACTACACTGGCGCAGTCGATCACCTGATAACCGAGATTCAGAGCGCGCGATTTGTCCTGCGGCTGGATCCACACCACCTGCATGCGATAGGCCGGATCGGTGCCAAGAATGCCGTCGATCTCGCCATACAGCTCCGGCGACGGGATCGCCATTAGCCGGTCGGCGTGCAGCTCGGCGCCGTCAATCTTTTCGCCGTTGATGTAGATGTCGTACTGCGAAGCCTTGAGCCGCAGGCTGTCGCGGATCTGCACTTCCGGCAACAGAAAACCCAGGTGCTCCGAGAGCGTCTGGCGCACCCCGCGCACCCGCGCCGGCAGTGGCGCGCCGGAGGCTTCGTTGACTAACCCGACCAGCTTGTAGCCCAAGGAAATCGACAGCCGCTCAACCAGCGGAATGTCTTCCCAGGCCAGATTCTGCGCGCGCTCCTTGTCCATTGCCTGGCCGATGGCCTGGATTTCCTTGAGGTCAGCGCCATCAGCCGGCGGCGTGTGCAGCGAGACGCGCCAGCCAATGAAACCGATCAGCGCGGCAAAGCCTATGAAGGCCAGATGCGGCATGCCTGGCACTAGGCCGATGACGAAGAGGATGCCGGCGACGGTGTACAGCGACGACGGGTTGGCCAGCATCTGGCGCTGGACCTGGCTGGTAATGTCGCTGGATTCGTTGATCCGGGTAACGATGATCGCCGCCGCGGTAGCCAGCAGCAGTGCAGGGATTTGAGCCACCAGGCCGTCGCCGATGGTCAGCAGTGCGTACTGCTTGAAGGATTCGGCCGCGCCCAGATCATGGACGAACACGCCAATGGCAAAGCCGCCGAACAGGTTGATCAGCAGAATCAGGATGCCGGCGATAGCATCGCCGCGGACGAACTTCGAAGCACCGTCCATGGCGCCATAAAAGTCGGCTTCCTTGGCCACTTCCTGGCGCCGGGCCTTGGCGTCCTCATTGGTCAGCAGGCCGGCGTTGAGGTCGGCGTCGATGGCCATCTGCTTGCCTGGCAGCGCATCCAGGGTAAAGCGCGCGGTGACTTCCGAGATCCGCTCGCCGCCCTTGGTGATCACGATGAAGTTGACGATCATCAAAATCACGAACACCACCAGACCGACGATGAAGTTGCCGCCGATCACTACCTCGCCGAAGGCTTCGATCACCTTGCCCGCGGCGCCCGTGCCGTTGTGCCCTTCGAGCAGTACCACCCGCGTCGAGGCGACGTTCAGGCACAGCCGCAGCAGCGTGGTGATCAGGATCACCGTGGGGAACAGCGAGAAGTCCAGCGGCCTGCGCGCCGATACGCTGACCAGCAGCACCAGGATCGACATGGCGATATTGAAGGTGAACAGCACGTCCAGCAGCAGCGGCGGCAGAGGCAGGATGATCATCGCCAGGATCGACAGGATGATCAGCGGAATCCCTATCCGCCCGCTGCTGAAGGTGGGCGTCAGTTTCTGAATCAGGTTCATGCTCGGGCTCGGTTGAACAGTTCTTCGGGAATGTGGATATCGCTGGGCAGCTTGGGCTGGGCGCGGCGGCCCTGCTTCCAGGCCTTGAGCTGGAGGACGTAAGTCAGCACGTGGGCGACCGCGGTGTAGAGCGGTGCGGGAATTTGCTGGTTGACTTGGGTACTGAAGTAGATCGCGCGCGCCAGCGGTGGCATCTCGACCACTTCAAGGCCCTTGGACTGGGCCAGCTTGCGCATGTACAGCGCGGTTTCATCGACACCGCGGGCGATCACGAAGGGCGTCTCGGCCTTCTTCGGGTCGTATTTCAGGGCCACCGCGTAGTGCGTCGGGTTGACGATCACCACGTCGGCATCCTTGATCACCCGGCTGATCTGGCGCTGGGAAAGCTGCCGCTGCAGCTGCTTGATGCGCGCCTTCACCTCGGGGCGGCCTTCCTGGTTTTTGTGCTCTTCCTTGCGCTCCTGCTTGGTCATGCGCATCTTTTTTAGGAAGAAGAAGCGCTGCAGCGGAATGTCGATAAACGAGAACAGCACGAATACCAGGAGCAGCGTGATGGCCAGGTTGAAGGTCAGCGAGAAGGCGCTGCCGATGGCATTGGCGATATCGGTGCGCTGCAGCGCGATCAGCTGTGGCGCGGCGTAATACAGCTGGCCGACGGCCACGCTCAGCAGTGCGGCGATCTTCAGCAGCGACTTGAGCAGCTCGGTCCAGTTCTGCGCACCGACCATCCGCCCGAGGCCGGTAATCGGGTTGAGCTTGCTCAGCTTGGGCGCGAAGTTCTTCGAGGCGAATACCCAGCCGCCCGGCACCAGGGCGAATGCGACCACGCACACCGAGGTGATCAGCAGTGGCAACAGCACGCTGATGAACACCACCAGGTTATGGGTCAGAATCAGCTGAATATCCTCGATGCTCATCTCGGTTTGATGAAAGTTTATGTACGAGTAGCTGAAGGACTGCTGGATGCCGTTGAAGAACCAGCCGATGCTGAACTTGAGCACCAGCAGCGTCGCCAGCAGCGAGACCGTGGTGGCGACGTCTTTGGAGCGGGTGACCTGGCCATCGTCACGGCTCTTCTTGAGTTTCTGTTCGGAGGCCTCTTCGGATTTGTCCTGGCTGCTGTTCTGCTCAGACATCGCGGCCGCTCCGCAGAATTTCGCCGATGTTGCCCAAGAGCTCACGGGTCAGGTGCAGGTAGGCTTCCGAGAGGTTCGGCAGGGTCAGGTAGATCAGCGTCAGCCCGGCGATGATCGCCATGGGAAAGCCCAGGGAAAACAGGTTCATCGCCGGCGAAGTGCGGTTGAGCAGGCCGAAGCAGAACTGCACCAGGGTCATGCAGAAGACGATGGGCAGGGCGATCAGCAGCGCGGCAGAAATCACCCAGCTCAGCGACCAGGCGATGGTCTGCAGACCGTCGAAATGGATGCCGCTGCCGATCGGCCAGTAGACGAAGCTCTGGTAAAGGATGGTGACCGTCACCAGATGACCGTCGGTGGTAAAGAACAACAGCGCCAGCAGAATGAAGTAAACCTGATAGACAATGGACGACGAGGACACACCGTTCATTGGGTCGTTGAACACCGCCATGGCCAGGCCCAGCTGGGTCGAGACGATGTCGCCGATCAGCGCGAACACCGTGAACACCAGCGACAGGGCCACGCCCAACAACAGGCCCATGGCGATCTGCTCTATGGCGGTGAGAATGCCCTTGAGTGACAGCGGGTCGAGCACCGGAGCGGCCGGCAGGGAAGCGGTCAGCACCACCGTCAGCGCCATGGCTAGCAGCACGCGCATGCGCACCCCGAAGGCCTTGTGGCTGAACAGCGGGGCCAGGGCGAATACGGCCATGATCCGGCAGAACGGCCACCAATAGGCGAGCAGCGATTGCAGGTACTGACCGGCCTGCATGATGGGTTCGTTGCCCATGGCTCAGCCAACCATCCGCCCGGCCTGGCGGAAGGTTTCGATGAACAGGTCGCTCAGGGTACGGAGGATCCAGTGCCCGGCGAACATCAGCATGCCGAGGGTGATCAGCAGGCGGGGGAGGAAGCTGAGCATCTGTTCGTTGATCTGGGTGGCAGCCTGGAAGATGCTGACCAGCAGGCCGCCGAGGAGGCTTGGCACTACCAGCACGCAGACGATCAACACGATGACGTGGATGGCGTTGGAGATGAAGTGGACGGCGGCGTCGGGGGTTAGCATTGGGGCACCTTGGCGGTGGGGGCTTTTTGGCAGAGTTGGCGCAGAGTGAGGTGCAGGTACGCCGCGCTTTCTTCGGCCCGAGCTACAGGTTGCGCCTTGCACGGCGCGTCACTTTTTCTTGTTTGGCCAAGAAAAAGTAACCAAAAAGAAGGCCACCCCTGCATCCGGGATTGGCGAGCGCTGCCGTTTATCGTGGTTGGCGGAAGCATTGGTTTCGCCCTGCTGGGCGACTCACTTTTCTTTGCA
>DDVX01000013.1 GCA_002345575.1 Stutzerimonas stutzeri | reverse complement strand
GCCTTCCTGGGCGCGCAGGCAACCGGCGAAGTAACGGAAGTGGTCAGCAGCCAGAGGGATGTCGGCGTTCAGGGTTTCGCGCACGGCCTTGCCGTTGTCCCAGGTTTCGGCAACGGCGAGCTTTTCCAGGTTGGCTTCGATGCGGTCGGCGATCTTCAGCAGGACCAGCGAACGATCCTGCACCGAAGTCTTACCCCAGGCATCTGCGGCGGCGTGGGCGGCGTCCAGCGCCTTGTCGACGTCGGCGGCGTCGGAACGGGGGAATTCGCCGATGAGCGAGCCGTCCACGGGGCTGGTGTTTGCGAAGTATTGCCCTTTGACGGGTTCGACGAACTCGCCACCGATGTAGTTGCCGTAGCGGGCCTGCAGCTCGAACAGCGCACCCTGGGTGCCGGGGGATACATAACGCATGGTGGTTCTCCTGACCTTTTGTTGTTGTGAACGGCGATACCGTCCGTCTACCAGAGCAAGAGGCAGGCCAGACCGCGCAAAGCCTTGCGATACCTGGCCTGAAGAGCGACCCACGCATCCGGCGCAGCACCGGCTTGTGCCACATTCGCCATGGTCGGGGGTGACACTTTGTACCGTTTCCGTTACCCATAGAGGTGACGATCACGCCTGAACAGGGTGCTTACCTGCCCTCGACCTGCTGCGGAGAAACAACAATGGTGTCCCAACTGATCACCCAGCATGCACAACAGGTTTTCAGCTTCGGGCAGGGCCTGGCGACCACCTATGGGCCCGCGGCGGACCCTGCCATCGCTCGCTCCTGGCGCCGCTGCCTGGATCAGCATCAGCTCGATCCGGCTTGCCCCAGACCCACCAGCGTGATCGAGCAGGCGCGTCTGGCCGACCACCGTGAACGCCTGCATGACGTAATCGACATCGCCCGCTGGCAAATGAACAGCCTGCATCAGCAGCTGGGCGGCAGCGGCCACGCCGTACTGCTTACCGATGCCCACGGCGTGGTGATCGACAGCGTGGCGAACGAGGCCGAGCGCCCCGAATTCCAGCGGGCCGGTCTCTGGCTCGGCGCGGTGTGGGACGAGGCTATAGAGGGCACCAACGGTGTCGGGCTCTGTCTGGTCGAACGCCAGGCGCTGACCATCCGTCGCGACGAACATTTCCTCGGTCAGCACGCCTCCCTGACTTGCTCGGCCAGCCCGGTATTCGACCCGGCCGGCGGTCTGCTGGCGGTCCTGAACGTATCTTCCGCGCGTGAGGATCTGTCGCGACAGAGCCGTTTCCACACCATGGCGCTGACCAACCTCTCGGCAAAGCTGATCGAAAGCTGCTTCTTTCTGCAGCATTGCGAAGGTAACTACCTGCTGCGTTTCCATGCGCAGCCGGAATACATCGGCCTGCTCAGCGAGGGCCTGCTTGCGTTCGACGGGGGCGGGCAGATCACCGCTGTCAACGAAACCGGGCTGAACCTGCTCGCAACCAGCCGCGCCGTCTTGCTTGGCCAGCACCTGGAGAAGGTCTTGGACATTCGCCTGGACGAGCTGCTGGAGCGGTCCCGGCCCCAGCCCGGCGCCTGTTGGCCGTTGCGCACGCTCGATGGCCACTTGCTGCATGGCCAGTTACGCGGCCCGCAGATGCGTACCATACCCACCGCGCCACGCGCGGTACCCGCCGCGGTCGACGGCCTGTGTTTGGCCGATAGCCGGATGCGCAGCGACTTCATCCGGGCGCTCAAGGTGCTGGAACGCGATGTGCCAGTACTACTGCACGGTGAAACCGGGACCGGCAAGGAGGTCTATGCTGCCGCACTGCACCGCAGCAGTTCACGCATGCACAAGCCATTCGTCGCGCTCAACTGTGCGGCAATACCGGAGACGCTGATCGAAAGCGAACTGTTCGGCTTTCGCGGCGGGAGTTTCACCGGCGCGCGCAAGGAAGGCATGGTCGGCAAGCTGCAACAGGCCAATGGAGGTGTGCTCTTCCTGGACGAAATTGGCGATATGCCCCTTGCCCTGCAGGCACGCCTGTTGCGGGTGCTGGAGGAACGCCAGGTAACGCCGCTGGGCTCCGTAACATCCCAGACATTGGACATCCGCTTGATCAGCGCCAGCCACCGCGACCTTCTGGGGCTGGTCGCCGACGGGCTGTTCCGTGAGGACCTCTACTACCGTCTGGGCGGATTAACCATCAAGCTGCCGGCGCTGCGCGAGCGCAACGACAAGGAGGCACTGCTCGAGTATCTGCTGGCCCGCGAAGCGGGCGAGGAGCCCGTCGAAATGGATGCCTGTGCACGGCTCGCCCTGCTGGAACACCCTTGGCCCGGCAACATCCGGCAGATGCGCAACGTGCTGCGTACGCTCGTCGCGCTTTGCGAAGACGGCCATATCAGTTTGAGCGATGTGACAGCGGTCATGCCGGCGCAAACGGCTCAGCAGAAGGAGGCGGAAAACCCGCTCGGCAGTGCCGAACGTGAGGTGCTGATCGCCACCCTGCAAGCCAGGCACTGGCATGTGGGCCGGGTCGCCGAAGAGCTCGGCATCAGTCGCAATACGCTGTATCGCAAGTTACGACGGTATGGCATCACCAGACCTTGAGACCTGACGTGCCGAGAACCCTCGTCATGAATGGGCTGCCTTCCAGCGTTGCTTTACAGCCAGGTTCTACTCCGCGCGCGCCAGCATTTACACAGCGCCTTGCCGTTCGCCTTCTGAGGGGAACACTTCCTCACTGCCGAGTGTCTGTCTTCTCCGCTTATGAACCTTGCGACGAGTGCGGTTAAGATGAGTCTTCCTGGCCATTGCCGGCGTGCTCCTGCTGGGCCGGCCACACGAATATGCGAAGTACGCACCTGCCAACAGCCTTGCCACTCACCATCCTGATGCACCCGTGCCCTTGCGGGCCGGCGGCATTGCCTTCAGGGAATCAAGAATGACTTCACGCTATGTAATCGATGCCTCGGTACACCCCAAGGGCAGTCTGGAAACGCTGTCGCAACGGGAAGTCCAACAGTTGAGCGAAGCCGGATCGGGCAGCACCTATGCGCTGTTTCGCCAGTGCGCCCTGGCGATCCTCAATACCGGCGCGCATATCGACAATGCCAAGACCATCCTCGAAGCCTATGAGGACTTCGAGGTGCGCATCCACCAGCAGGACCGGGGCGTGCGCCTGGAGCTGATCAACGCACCGGCCGATGCCTTCGTCGACGGCCATATGATCGCCAGCACCCGCGAAATGCTCTTCAGCGCCCTGCGCGACATCGTCTACACGGAAAACGAGCTGTGCAGCACGCGCATCGACCTGAGTACGTCCCAAGGCATCACCGACTATGTGTTTCACCTGTTGCGCAATGCCCGCACCTTGCACCCCGGCGCCGAGCCGAACATGGCCGTGTGCTGGGGCGGGCACTCGATCAGCAGCGAGGAATACCAGTACAGCAAGCGCGTCGGCCATGAGCTGGGCCTGCGCAACCTGAATATCTGCACCGGCTGCGGACCAGGCGTGATGAAAGGCCCGATGAAGGGCGCCACCATCGCCCACGCCAAGCAACGTCTGGTGGGCGGGCGCTATCTGGGCCTGACCGAACCGGGGATCATCGCCGCCGAAGCGCCTAACCCGATCGTCAACGAGCTGGTGATCATGCCGGATATCGAAAAGCGCCTGGAAGCGTTCGTGCGGATCGGCCACGGCATCATCATCTTCCCTGGCGGTGTCGGCACGGCGGAGGAATTCCTCTATCTGCTGGGCATCCTGCTGCATCCGGACAATGCTGATATTCCGCTGCCGGTCATTCTCACCGGTCCGAGCGAAGCGGCGCCCTATCTGCAGCAACTGCACGAATTCGTCGGTGCCACACTGGGCGAGACGGCCCAGCAGCGTTACCAGATCATCATCGACAACCCGGCGGAAGTCGCCCGGCAGATGGTCGAAGGACTGAAGGCAGTGAAGGACTTCCGCTGCGAGCGCAACGACGCCTTCCATTTCAACTGGCTGCTGAAGATCGAGGAAAGCTTCCAGCACCCCTTCGACCCCACGCACGAGAACATGGCCAGCCTGCAGCTGACCCGCGATGTGCCGCCCCACGAGCTTGCGGCCAATCTACGCCGGGCCTTTTCCGGGATCGTCGCCGGCAACGTGAAGGACAAGGGCATCCGCCGCATCGAACAGTTCGGTCGCTACGAAATTCACGGCGACCCGGCAATCATGAAACCGCTGGACGCGCTTCTGCAGGCCTTCGTCGCCCAACACCGGATGAAACTGCCCGGTGGGCGTCCCTATGAGCCCTGCTATCGCGTAGTTAGCTGAAAAAGCCTGATTTGTAGGTCGGGTCACGCTTCACCGACCCGACGAGCGGGCTTTGCTCGTCGGATTACGCCTTCGGCTAATCCAACCTACATACGTCGAACGTCTGGCGTTTGCTCAACCGCACTTGGAGTTGCCGCAGTTGAGACAGGTGGCGCAGCCGTCCATCTGCACTACGGCCTGGGTGTTGCACTTGTTGCACAGCTGCGCACCAGCGGGGAAGCCGTCGCCGGGTTCCAGCGCCACGGCACCCTGGCTGGCTTCGTAGGCGGCACGCTTTTCCGCCAGGTACTTGAGTTGGTGCTCGTCAAGCTCGTGTCCTTCGAGCATGCCGATGGCGATCAAATGGCGTTCCAGCACGCCGCCGATCTCGGCGACGATGGACGGCATGTAGACGCCACCCTTCTTCAGGTAGCCGCCACGTGGATCGAATACCGCCTTCAGCTCTTCCACCAGGAAAGTGCAGTCGCCGCCCTTGCGGAACACGGCAGACATGATTCGGGTCAGCGCCACGATCCACTGAAAGTGGTCCATGTTCTTCGAGTTGATGAAGATCTCGAAGGGGCGCCGCTGCTCATGGGGCGTGCCAGCGTTGAGCACGATGTCGTTGACGGTGACGTAGAGTGCATGCTCGAACAGCGGCGACTTGATCTTGTAGGTCATGCCGATCAGGGTTTCGGGACGCTGTAAGCTCTCGTCCATTTCCACCACGGTGGCGGGCTTGCCGGTGGCTTGCTGCTCGGCAGTCGCCAGGGGGCGTTCGAGGGTTTCATCGATGACCTTGAAGCCCTTGATGCGCTGAGTGATCTTTACTGTCATTTGGTGTTCTCCATCCGGTCGGCGTACCGCCCGGCTAACGGTCAGGTGGGGCGGCTCAGTACTTGCCGTAATAGCCTTCTTTGAGGGCATCGAAGAGGTTGGCGGCGCTGTTCACTTCGCCGTCGTATTCCACGTCCTGATTGCCCTTGAGCTCGACCACGCTGCCGTCTTCGAGGGTGAAACGGTAGAGGGTCTTTTCCAGATCCGATTCCTTGACCAGTACGCCCTGGAAGGCTGCCGGGTTGAAGCGGAAGGTGGTGCAGCCCTTGAGGCCCTGGCGCCAGGCGTAGCGGTAAATGTCCTTGAACGCCTCGAAGGGATAGTCGGTGGGGACGTTGGCGGTTTTGGAAATCGACGAGTCGACCCATTTTTGCGCGGCGGCCTGGATATCCACGTGCTGCGTCGGGGTGATGTCGTCCGCCGTGATGAAGTAATCTGGCAGCTTTTCGCCCGGCTCAACGGAGCCCGGTTTGGCGCGCTCGTTGACCAGCGTGCGATAGGCCAGCAGCTCGTAGCTGAAGACCTCGATCTTTTCCTTGGCCTTGCGCCCAGCGCGGATCAGGTTGCGCGAGTAGTGGTGAGCGAAGCTCGGCTCGATGCCGTTGGAGGCATTGTTGGCCAGGCTCAGGCTGATGGTGCCGGTGGGTGCGATGGAGCTGTGGTGGGTAAAGCGCGCACCTTCTTCGGCCAGCGCTTCGATCAGCTCAGGGGCGTATTCGGCGATCTTCTGCATGTAGCGCGAGTACTTGGCGTGCAGCACGCGGCCTGGCACCTGGTCGCCCACCTGATAGCCGTCCTTCTTCATTTCCGGGCGCTTGCGCAGCATCTCGGCGGTGACTTCGAAAGATTCGGCAAGCAGCGGCGCAGGGCCCTTCTCGCGGGACAACTCGAGCGCCACCTGCCAGCCGACCAGGGCCATCTCACGGGCAACTTCTTCGGTGAATACGCAGGCTTCCGGGCTGCCGTAGCGCAGCTTGAGCAGGGTCAGCGCCGAGCCGAGGCCGAGGAAGCCCATACCGTGACGGCGCTTGTGCTCGATCTCGTGGCGCTGGCGTGCCAGGGGCAGGCCGTTGATCTCCACCACGTTGTCCAGCATGCGGGTGAACAGGCGTACCACTTCGCGGTATTTATCCCAGTCGAAGCGCGCGTCTTCGCCGAAGGGATCAATGACGAAGCGGGTCAGGTTGATCGAGCCCAGCAGGCAGGAGCCGTAGGGCGGCAGGGGCTGCTCGCCGCATGGGTTGGTCGCGCGGATCGCCTCGCACCACCAGTTGTTGTTCAGCTGGTTGACGCGGTCGATGAGGATGAAACCCGGCTCGGCGTAATCGTAGGTGGAGACCATGATCATGTCCCACAGATGCCGTGCCTTGACCTTGCCGTAGATCTTGCAGGCCACCAGGCCGTCTTCGCGGACGATATAGCCCTCGTGGGTCGGCCATTCGCGCCAGATCACTTGCTCGGGATCGTCCAGATCCAGCTCGGCCTTTTCCTTGACGTGCAGCGGGAAGATCAGGGGCCATTCGCCGTCAGCTTCGACCGACTGCATGAATTCGTCGGTGATCAACAGACTCAGGTTGAACTGGCGCAGGCGACCATCCTCACGCTTGGCGCGGATGAATTCGCGCACATCGGGATGGCCGACGTCGAAGGTGCCCATCTGCGCGCCACGGCGACCGCCGGCGGAGCTGACGGTGAAGCACATCTTGTCGAAGATATCCATGAACGACAGCGGCCCGCTGGTGTGCGCGCCGGCACCTGAAACGAAGGAGCCGCGTGGACGCAGGGTGCTGAATTCGTAGCCGATGCCACAGCCGGCCTTGAGCGTCAGCCCGGCCTCGTGGACCTTGCCGAGGATCTCGTCCATCGAGTCGTCGATGGTGCCGGAAACGGTGCAGTTGATGGTCGAAGTGGCGGGTTTGTAATCCTGCGCGCCGGCGTTGGAAATGATTCGCCCGGCGGGAATGGCACCATTGCGCAGCGCCCAAAGGAACTGCTGATACCAGAGCTCACGAGTATCAGGTGCTTCCACTTCGGCCAGTGCCCGGGCAACGCGCTGCCAGGTGGCGTCGACGTCGGCATCCACTGCGGCGCCATCCTTGCTGGTCAGGCGGTATTTCTGCGCCCAGATATCCTCGGAAGCCACCTGCAGTGGAATGCTGGAAGTGGTTGTTTCCTCTGCCGTGGCCGGCCCGCCTGTCTTCGCCATGCGCTGCGCACCCTTAGTATCGTAGGTCAGATTAAAAAACGGAGATTATGCCATCCATAGGCAGTGGGCGCGCACTACCGAAATGTAAACCGCGCACAAATGCCGAGCTCCAGATCAATGGCAACCGTGTAGAGGCGGCGCCAATACGAGCCGAAAACCGCCCGTCAGAGCGACTCCAGGCAGGTTGCCAGAGTCGATCCTAGCTCTTCGATCAGCCGTTCGTAGCCTTGAGCATCTACCTTTTGCTCAACCCCAAGTACATCCAGTTCGGCCATCTTCACCGGCAGGCCGTTGGTCAGGGTTTCAGCCAGGCGCGGGCGGGTGGGTGGCTCGCTGAACACGCAGCTGGGGCCGGCTTGTTGCAGGCGCTCGCGCATGGCGGCGACGTGGCGAGCGCCAGGCTGCACTTCGCTGCCGACACTGAAGACGCCGCGATGGCTCAGGCCGTAGGCGGCCTCGAAGTAGTCGTAGGCCTGGTGGAAGACGAAGAAGGGTTTGTTCTGCACCTTGGAAAGGCGCTGGCGGAGGCGTTGATCCAGCGCTTCGATGCGCCCGGCGAAGGCGGTGCTGTTGGCCTGGTAGCGCTCGGCGTTGGCAGGGTCCGCGGCAGCGAAGTCGGCAGCCATGCGCTCGGCGATCACCCGCGCATTGGCCGGCAGCAGCCAGAGATGTGCGTCGAGGCTGCCGGGGCGGTGGTCGTGGTCATGGGCGTCGTCATGACCATGGTCGTCGTGTTCATGGCTGTGGGCGCGCTCATGTTCGTGATCGTGGGCATGAGCCTCGCCGAAATGTCGCAGCGTCAGCCCCGGCAATTCCTGCAGCGCAACGCTCGGGCCTTGGCGCGCATTCAGCGCGCGGGGGAGGAAGTTCTCCAGATCGGGGCCGACCCAATAGAATAGCGACGCTTCCTGCAGGCGCCGTACGTCGGATGGGCGCAATGTGTAGTGGTGCGCCGAAGCACTGGCCGGCAGCAGTACATCGGCATCGCCGACACCGTCCTGTACAGCAGTGGCAATCAGCTGCAGCGGCTTGATGCTGGTCAGCACCTGAAGTTCGGCCTGGGCAGGTGTAGCGCCGATCAGCAGCGCAATAAACAGCGGAAAAGAAAAAAGACGGATCACGGGCAGCACTCGAAAGTCTGAATTGGTACATAATAACGTCTCTTCATCATGACGTCGCTGCCCATGCCCAAGACTCCGCTGGCCTGCAGGCCACATGACCACGATCATTGTGTCAGCCACGCGCTGGCCGAAGCCGATACGCTCTGCGCGCGCCAGGGTGTGCGCCTGACCGCCCTGCGCAAGCGCGTGCTGGAGTTGGTCTGGCAGAGCCACAAGCCGCTGGGCGCCTACGATATCCTCGCCGTGCTGAGTGAGCAGGATGGCCGACGCGCCGCGCCGCCGACGGTCTACCGAGCGCTGGATTTCCTCCAGGAAAACGGCTTGGTGCATCGCATCGCCTCGCTCAACGCCTTCATCGGCTGCAATCGTCCCGAGTACCCCCACCAGGGCCAGTTTCTCATCTGCCGTGGCTGCCAGACGGCCATCGAGCTGGAGCAGCCGACGATTGCCGAAGCCATCGTTACCGCCGCGGGTACGGTGGATTTCAGCGTCGAGGGGCAGATCGTGGAAGTGGTCGGCCTCTGCGCGCCCTGCCGGCGTGCAGCATGAGTGAGGCACTGCTCAAGCTGGAGGACATCCATGTGCGTTTCGCCAGCCAGAACGTGCTGGAAGGCGCGCGGCTGGAGGTCAATCGCGGCGAAATCGTCACCCTGATCGGCCCCAACGGCGCCGGTAAGACCACCCTGGTACGCGTGGTGCTGGGCCTGCTCAAGCCGGATCGCGGCGACGTCTGGCGGCAGCCGAAACTGCGTATTGGCTATATGCCGCAGAAGCTGCATGTGGACGCCACCCTGCCGTTGTCGGTACTGCGCTTCCTGCGACTGGTGCCCGGCGTGGCGCGTGAGCGCGCCTTGGCGGCATTGGCTGAAGTGGGCGCTGCGCATGTCATCGACAGTCCGCTGCAGCGGATTTCCGGTGGCGAAATGCAGCGCGTGCTGCTGGCCCGTGCGCTGTTGCGCGAACCACAGCTGCTGGTGCTGGACGAGCCGGTGCAGGGCGTCGATGTGGCCGGCCAGGCCGAGCTGTACCGGCTGATCAGCACCCTGCGCGAGCGCCATGGTTGCGGTGTGCTGATGGTCTCCCATGACCTGCATCTGGTGATGAGCGCCACCGATCAGGTGGTCTGTCTCAATCGCCACGTCTGCTGCTCGGGACATCCCGAGCAGGTCAGCAACGATCCGGCCTTCATTGAGCTGTTCGGTAAGGATGCCCGCAGTTTGGCGATCTATCACCATCATCACGACCACGCTCACGACCTGGATGGCGGAGTGGTTAAAGCAGGCCTGACCATTCATGGCCCGGCCCACGTCCATGGCCCGAATTGTAAACACTGATGCCTGACTTTCTTCTCAATGCACTGCTTGCCGGCCTCGCCCTGGCGCTGGTGGCCGGCCCGCTCGGCAGCTTCGTCGTCTGGCGGCGCATGGCCTATTTTGGTGACACCCTGTCCCACGCGGCACTGTTCGGCGTCGCCCTGGGGCTGATGCTCGACGTCAACCTGACCCTGGCGGTGACCGTCGGCTGCGTATTGCTGGCGCTGTTGCTGGTGACCCTGCAGCAACGCCAGCCGCTGGCGTCCGACACCCTGTTGGGCATCCTTGCGCACAGCACGCTGTCGCTTGGCCTGGTCTCGCTGAGCTTCATGAAAGATGTGCGCATCGATCTGATGGGCTATCTGTTCGGCGATTTGCTCGCCGTCGGTCCGACCGACCTGGCCTGGATCATCGGTGGCAGCGCCTTGGTACTGCTGATGCTGATCCCGCTGTGGCGGCCTCTGCTGGCGATTACCGTGCACGAGGAACTAGCCAGGGTCGAAGGCTTGCCGGTGGCCGGCATTCGCCTGGCGCTGATGCTGCTGATTGCCGTGGTAATTGCGGTGGCGATGAAGATTGTCGGCGTGCTGCTGATCACGTCTCTGCTGATCATTCCTGCCGCCGCGGCGCAGCGCCATGCGCGTACGCCGGAACAGATGGCGTTGGGCGCGAGCCTGCTGGGCATCGTCGCGGTATGCCTGGGGCTGACGCTGTCCTGGTATGAAGACACTCCGGCCGGGCCGTCCATCGTGGTCAGCGCCGCCGCGCTGTTCCTGCTCAGCTTCGCCTGGCCGAAACGGGCCTGAAGTCATGGGCGATCTGAAATACCTGCGCGGGTATCCCGAACCGCTGCTGCAGCAAGTGCGTCAGCTGATCGCCGAGGATCGCCTGGGCGATTATCTCGCGCAGCGCTATCCCGGCCGTCACGAGTTACAGAGCGACAAGGCGCTGTATGGCTATGTGCAACAGCTCAGGCAGACGCATCTGAAAAGCGCACCGTCCATCGACAAGGTGCTCTACGACAACCGTCTTGACCTCACACACCGTGCCCTTGGCCTGCATACGGCGGTGTCACGGGTGCAGGGCGGAAAGCTAAAGGCGAAGAAGGAAATCCGTGTGGCCGCGCTGTTCCGCGAGGCCGCGCCGGAGTTTCTGAAAATGATCGTGGTCCACGAGCTGGCGCACCTGCGTGAAAGCGACCACAACCGCGCCTTCTACAAGCTGTGCGAACACATTCTGCCCGGCTACGGCCAGATTGAATTCGACCTGCGCCTGTTTCTGCACTGGCGAGAGCTGAAAGGCGAAAGCTGATGGCGCTTGCGAGCGCAACAATCAAAAGCTTCGCCCCGAGGGCGGGCCTCCCACAAAAGCTGGCGGTGAATACACCGAGCCTGTGGGAGACTCGACCCCGCGGCGATAGCGGGTCGCAGAATTACCGAAAGGAAAAGGCGCCTACGCCGGCACCGCCTTGGCTGCCGCTTCCCGTGCCCAGATACGATGCTGACCGAGCGCTGTGACAAAGCCTGCGAACACCGCATCCACATCGGCGCCTTCCAGCAGGCCGGCATCGGGCACCAGATTAAGCGACGCCAGTAACGGCCGCGCCTCACCAATGACCACCACCGGCTTCAGATGCTTATAGGCCTCGAGCAGATAGTGTTTGGCCTCGCCAGACTGTGCCATGGCTGCAGCGGCATCGGCGCCGCCGGGGACGAACACCGCGTCGAACATCACTGATGGCATGCCGTCCATGGCCGCATCGACCACCAGCATCTGGCCGTCGGAGGTCTTAACCGGTGCGGGCGACGGGCCAATGATCTTGGCCAGCGCACCTTCCCTGGCCAGTTTGCTTTTGAACGTATCGATCGCTGCGCCATCCACGCCGTTGGCCACCAGAATGGCGATCTTGCGCGATTTGATATTGCCCGGCACATGGTTCATCAGGCTCAGAGCTGGCGAGCTTTGCGGTGTCGGGATTTTCGGCGTCACGCTCGGTGCGCTGGGGGCCGGCAGGCCGAGGTTCTCGGCAACGCGACGGGCCAGCACCAGGTCGATGTTGGCGAGGATCTCGTTGACCTGACGCTCGCGGATGAACACCCGCTCGACCTTGCCCAGCTCGAATGTGTAGGCACCGATGATGTGCTCCTTCTCAGGCTCACTCATGCTGTTCCAGAATAGCGTGGCCTGGGAAAAGTGGTCGCCGAACGACTCGCTGCGATTACGAATCTTATGGCCCTCGACGCGCTCCGGGTAGCTCTCGAAGCCGCCGTCTTGCGCTGCCGGTGGGGTTTCCTTGGGCCAGCCGTTGTCGATGGAATTGGGTTCGTAGTTGGCGCGGCCCTTGTGGATGGTCTGGCGGTGGAAGGCGTCGCGCTGGTTGTTGTGGAAGGGGCAGACCGGGCGGTTGATCGGGATCTCGTGGAAGTTCGGGCCTCCTAGACGCAGCAGCTGGGTATCGGTGTAGGAGAACAGCCGGCCCTGCAGCAGCGGGTCGTTGGTGAAGTCGATGCCCGGCACGATATGGCCGATGTGGAAGGCGGCCTGCTCGGTCTCGGCAAAGAAGTTGTCTGGGTTGCGGTTAAGGGTCATCTTGCCGAGCTTCTGCACCGGCACCAGCTCTTCGGGGATGATCTTGGTCGGGTCGAGCAGGTCGAAGTCAAACTTGTGCTCATCGGCCTCCTCGACCACCTGCACGCCCAGCTCCCACTCGAAGTAATCGCCCATCTCGATGGATTCCCACATGTCGCGGCGGTTGAAATCGGGGTCCTTACCGGCGATCTTCAGCGTCTCGTCCCAGACCAGCGAGAAGGCGCCCGCCACCGGCTTCCAGTGGAACTTGACGAAGCGGCTGGTGCCTTCGGCGTTGATCATGCGAAAGGTATGCACGCCGAAGCCTTCCATAGCCCGGAAGCTGCGCGGCAGCGCGCGGTCGGACATGGTCCAGAGCACCATGTGCGCCGACTCCGGGGTCAGCGAGACGAAATCCCAGAAGCTGTCGTGGGCCGACTGCGCCTGGGGAATCTCGTTGTGCGGTTCGGGTTTCACCGCGTGAACGAAGTCGGGAAACTTGATCGCGTCCTGGATGAAGAACACTGGCATGTTGTTGCCCACCAGATCGAAGTTGCCTTCGTCGGTATAGAACTTGGTGGCGAATCCGCGAACGTCACGCACCGTATCGGCCGAGCCGCGCGAGCCCTGGACCGTCGAGAAACGCACGAACACCGGTGTTTCCTTGCCCTCGGCAGCCAGGAACGAGGCCTTGGTCAGCCAGCTGTTGTCGCCGTAGCTCCTGAACACGCCATGGGCTGCCGAGCCACGAGCATGGACGATGCGCTCGGGGATGCGCTCGTGATCGAAATGAGTGAGCTTTTCGCGCATGATGAAATCTTCGAGCAGCGAAGGCCCACGGTCACCGGCTTTGAGGGTGTTCTGGTTGTCCGCGATCTTCACGCCCTGGTTGGTCCTCAGCGCCGCGCCAGTGGCGTCGCTGCGAAACTGTTCCAGCTGATCGAGCTTGGTGTTGTGATTGGCGCGGTCTACCGTATCGGTGCCGGCGAGCTCGCTTTTTTCGGGGGTCTTGTCCGTCATGATGGGCCTCGGTTAGCAGATGAGCTGAATCGCAAACGATCTGGCCCCAAGGGCTGAATAGCTGATCAATTCACGGCGTACCGATAAGTGACCCACCCAAGGCCCACAAGGTTGCCGCCCGCGGTGATTTGCGTTGGCGCGGGAGACAACGTATCCCGTCAATCGAAATGGCACGGACGAGCGACCTGAACGGCAAACGGGTAGAATGCCCGCCTTTCGCCGAAAATCGGCTACGAACGTCGCACCCACAAGGTTCGCCCGTGATCGAATTCCAAGACATCCATAAAACCTACCGGGTTGCTGGCCGCGATATCCCAGCGATCCAGCCGACCGACCTGCGGATTGAGTCCGGCGAGGTCTTCGGCCTGATCGGTCATTCCGGTGCCGGCAAGAGCACCCTGCTGCGCCTGATTAACCGCCTGGAAGAGCCCTCCGGAGGGCGCATTCTGGTCAATGACGAAGACGTTACCGCATTGGACGCCAGCGGCTTGCGGCGCTTTCGCCAGCGCGTCGGGATGATCTTCCAGCACTTCAACCTGCTGATGTCCAAGACCGTAGCTGACAACGTTGCCATGCCACTGCGTCTGGCCGGCACCTACTCGAAAGCCGATATTGAACGCCGCGTTGCCGCGCTGCTACAGCGCGTCGGCCTTGAAGATCATGCGCGCAAGTATCCGGCGCAGCTCTCCGGCGGGCAGAAGCAGCGCGTTGGTATTGCGCGTGCGCTGGCCACCGAGCCGGATATTCTGCTTTGTGACGAAGCCACCAGTGCGCTCGATCCGCAGACCACCGCGCAGGTGTTGCAACTGCTGGCGGAGATCAACCGCGAGCTGAACCTGACCATCGTGCTGATCACCCATGAAATGGACGTGATCCGCCGTGTTTGCGACCGCGTGGCGGTGATGGACGGCGGGGTGATCGTCGAGCAGGGCGCGGTGACGGACGTTTTTCTGCATCCGCAGCACCCCACCACCCAGCGCTTCGTTCTCGAAGACGAGGCGGTGGATGAAAGCGAGCAGCGCGACGACTTCGCCCACGTGCCGGGGCGCATCCTGCGCCTGACCTTCCAGGGCAACTCCACCTATCAGCCTCTGCTGGGCAGCGTCGCGCGCGACACGGGGGTGGATTTCTCGATCCTCTCTGGGCGTATCGACCGCATCAAAGACACACCGTATGGCCAGCTGACCCTGGCGCTGGTAGGCGGCGATATCGAGGCGGCGCTGACGCGCTTCGATGAGGCCGATGTGCATGTGGAGGTGCTGCGCTGATGGATGCCTTATTCACTAACGTAGATTGGTACGAAATCTGGCTGGCAACGCTAGACACCCTGCTGATGCTCGGCGGCTCGTTACTGTTCACGATCCTGCTGGGCCTGCCGCTGGGCGTGCTGCTGTTTCTCAGCGGCCCGCGTCAGCTGTTCGAGAACGGCCCGTTGTATGCCGCGCTGTCATTTGTGGTCAACGTGCTGCGCTCGCTGCCGTTCATCATCCTGCTGATCGTGATGATTCCCTTCACGGTGCTACTGACCGGCACCTCGCTGGGCGTGGCCGGCGCGATTCCGCCGCTGGTGGTGGGCGCGGCACCCTTCTTTGCGCGGCTGGTGGAAACCGCCCTGCGCGAGGTGGATCGCGGCATCATCGAGGCGACCCAGGCCATGGGGGCGACGACGCGTCAGATCATTTTCAACGCATTGCTGCCGGAAGCGCGACCGGGCATCATCGCTGCGGTTACCGTCACTGCCATCACCCTGGTGTCTTACACTGCAATGGCCGGTGTGGTTGGTGCAGGCGGCCTTGGCGACCTGGCGATCCGCTTCGGCTACCAGCGCTTCCAGACCGACGTAATGGTGGTCACCGTGGTGCTGCTGCTGGTGCTGGTGCAGGTATTGCAAAGCATCGGCGACCGGTTGGTTACGCATTTTTCGCGCAAATAAACGCATCAGGGCGAGCGAACACTCGCACCCCGCTCACCTTCGAAGGAACCGTACGATGAAAAAACTGATTGCCGCCCTGGCCACCGTCGCGGCCTTTTCCGCCCAGGCTGCAGAGCTCAACGTAGCCGCCACTGCCGTGCCCCACGCCGAGCTGCTGGAGTTCGTCAAACCCAAGCTGGCCGAGCAGGGCGTGACGCTGAACGTGAAAGTCTTTACCGACTACGTGCAGCCCAATATCCAAGTCGCCGAAAAGCGTCTGGATGCCAACTTCTTCCAGCACCAGCCTTACCTTGATGAGTTCAACAAGGGCAAGGGCACCGACTTGGTCAGCGTTGCCGGCGTACATGTCGAGCCTTTCGGCGCTTACTCCAGCAAGCACAAGTCGCTGGACGAGCTGCCCAAGGGCGCCAACGTGGTGATCCCCAACGACGCCACCAACGGCGGTCGCGCCCTGCTGCTGCTGGCCAAGGCCGGTGTGATCGGTCTGAAGGACGGCGCCGGCATTACCGCCACGCCGAAGGACATCACCGACAACCCCAAGGGCATCAAGGTGCGTGAGCTGGAAGCTGCCACGCTGCCGCGCGTGCTGACCCAGGTCGATCTGGCGCTGATCAACACCAACTATGCGCTGGAAGCCAAGCTCAACCCCACCGAAGACGCGCTGGTCATCGAAGGTAGCGACTCGCCCTACGTGAACATCCTCGTCGCCCGTCCGGACAACAAGGACAGCGAGGCCATGCAGAAATTGGCTGCCGCGCTGCACAGCGAAGAGGTACGCCAGTTCATTACCGAGAAGTATCAGGGCGCAGTGGTTCCTGCCTTCTGATTCACTTCCGCGCGTGACCAGAACCCCGCCATGTGCGGGGTTCTTTGTTTTCGGGGTTGGCGTAGGGTGGATCACGCTTCACCGATCCACGGGTTGGTCAACCACCGGGTGGCGATCCACGGGTGGCCCTCAACCGAGTACAGGGGCGGTGGATGTAAGAAGCGACATCCACCCTACGACCGTCTGCATTCGTCGCGAGGGCTCGCCTCCCATAAAAAATGGCCCGGCGCACACTCTCTTGTGGCAGCGGCGCCCTCGGCGCGAAGCTTTTGCTTCGGCTGGGGACTATTCAGCCCCCAGCTCCAGCCGGAGCACCTCGACGGTGCCGCTTAGCGAGGCGAAGTCCCGCCCGCGCAGCGAGTCGCCGCCCGTCTCCAAGACAAGCGCCTGAATGCTGAACCCATCCTGCTGGTCTTCCTCGACCAGTATCACCAGGCCCTGGCGTACCTGTGCGCGCTCAAGATCGTTGCCGGCCAGGTCGAGCAGATGTCCCCAAACTTGCGGGCCAGCGCCGATAAACAGGTTTGGCCCCTGCAAGCCCAACTGCTGTGCCACATGAAAGCCCGCGGCATTGCTCACGCTGTTCACGAACTCGAAGGGCTTGGGCAGCTTGTGCTGGGCGCAGACGCTTTCCAGCAGGGCGAACATGTTCTGTCGTGCCGGCCAGGTGGCGGCGAGGTAGAGCCCGCTGTCTGCCTGCATGTGCGCCTTGAGCGGCGCAGCGGCGAGCAGCGCCAGCAGGGTCAGGCGGTCGGTGCGTCGTGGCGGATTGGTCAGATGGTTGCCCAGAGCGGCCTTGAGCTGGCTGTCGCTACGATTGCGGCCACGGACTTCGCAGGCGGCGATCACTTTCATGATGCGGTTCCTTGCAGTACCAGGCTGGCGTTGTTGCCGCCGAAGCCGAAATAGTTGGCCAGCAGCAGGCTCTGGGCGGGTATTGCCAGGGGCTCGGCGGATAGTGGCAGCAGCGCTTGCGCGGCGTAGTCGCAGCCGGGCAATGCGCCCTGGCGCAGTGTTTCCAGTAGCAACAGGGTTTCGCTGAGCCCGCAGGCGCCCAGGGTGTGCCCCAGATAGGGTTTGAGCACGCACATCGGCGGCAGCGTATGGGCGAAGGTGCGCTGCATGCCGTTGCTCTCGGCCTGATCGTTAGCGCTGGTAGCGGTGCCGTGCAGCTTGACCAGGCCGATCTTCGCTGCCCGGCTCTTCGCGCTGTACAGCGCGCGGCGCATCACCCAGTCGATATGGCTGCCGTCTTCGGCGGTGTTGGTCAGGCTGCTGGTGTCACAGGCACTGAAGCCACCCAGCAAGCGTGCCAGTGGCTCGGGGCCGGGCTCGCCACTGAGCATTACGCTGGCATAGGCTTCGCCGAGAACCAGCCCGTCGCGTTCGGCATGAAACGGCCGATAGGCGGCGCTGGGACTGGTCAGTTCCAGCACGCCAAAGCCTTGTCGGGTGACTTCGCTGGGCGTTTCAAAGGCCAGCACCAGTGCGCGCCGGTAATGATTACGTGCTACCAACCGGGCGCCGTAAAGCAGTGCATTGGCAGCGCTGGTGCAGGCGGTGTTGAGGGTGAAGGCGCCGGCAAATCCCCACTCTCGGCGCAACTCCTCGGCCAGCGCATCGAGAACCGGGGCCATCTGGTTGCCGGGTGTTTCGCCGGCCTTTACCCGCGCTTCGATGGCAGCGATGTCCAAGGTGGTGGATGCGAGGATCAGCAGGCAGTCGTCCAGCGCGCCACTTTCGGAGCTGGTGGCGACCAGCTGATGCAGGCGTTGACGCAGTTCCAGCTCGGCACCGGCGACGGCTAGATAAGGGCGCCGCTCATGGCGCTCGTGCAGCTCGAACCATTGCGGCTGCGGTAGGCGGCCTTGGTTGCAGGCGCTGGCGGCTTCCTGCAGGGTTTCGCCCAGCGCGCTGCATAGCTGCGCGCGTTGTAGATAGACCGGTTTCACGAGTGCTGCCTGATGAATGCAGCGATGCTGTCGATGCTGTTGAGAATGCGCCGGCCATCCTTGGCACCTTCGATACGTACACCGTAATGCTGCTGCAGGGCCAACGACACCTGCAGCGCATCGAGGCTGTCCATCTGGATGCGACTCTGCTGGCCGAACAGCGGCTCGGCATCATCGATGCTCTGCCAGTCGATGTCGTCCTGCTTGTCGCATTCACGGATCAGCAGCTGCTTGAGCGTCTGTTTTAGTTGTGTGTCGTCCATTGCGTATCGTTCAGCCGTTTAAGAAACAGGAACAGCGCCGCTGCGCCGACCACCACCGCGAACAGCAGCAGGCGGGCGCACCAGGGCGCAACATCAGTCAGCGAACCCTGGCCGACCAGCAGTACCAGAAAAGCGTCGAGGCCCCAGCTCATGGGCGAAATCTCCGCCAGCCGAGCCATGGCCTCGGGCATCACGCTTTTGGGCACCATGACGCCGCCAATGGCTGCGAGGATCAGGTTGAGGCCTCCGCTGAGCGTGAGCGCCTGCTCGCTGCTGCGCGCCATGCAGGCGATGGCCAGGCCCAAGCTGCAGGCGGCCAGCGACAGGCAGGCGGCCAGAACCACATAGGCGAGCGAGCTACCGGGCAGGTACAGACCCGGCAGGCCCAGCACTGGCAACAGCCACACACCGATGGCCAGCAGCAGGGCAAATTGTACGAGGTTGATGGCCAGGTACGGCAGCAACTTGCTCAGCACCAGCGTGCCCATACCGAGCCCCAGGCAGCGCAGGCGCAGCAGGGTGCCGCTCTGCTGCTCGCGCTGCAGGCTGTTGGCCATGGGCAGCATGACGAAGAACATGCCGAAGATCAGCCAGGCCGGCACGCTGTGCTGGCTGGCGTTGGCGCGCTGTTCGAGCGCGCCGCTGGCCAGACGCTCCTGCTCGTCCATGCGTACCTCGGTGCGCTCCGTGACCAGCGCCATACGCTCGTCCAGGGAGGATTCCTCGTCCAGCTCGCCGGTATCCAGCAAAAAGGTCATCAGCCGTGTCTGCGCCAGGGCCACCTGGGCGGCGGTGCGCAGGCGCTGGCGAGTCAGAGCATCGGTAGTGGCAGGGAAGATCAGGCCGAGGCTGGCGTATTCGGTGTCCAGCAGCTGCTCGGAAAAGTCGGGCGTCAGGCGAATGCGCGGGACTGACTGGTCGCCGGCTGTGTCGATCCTGCTGTCAGGCAATTGCTGTTGCAGCGCAGCGCTGAAGAAGGCGCTCTGCTCGCTGGCCGTGGGGATCTCCAATTCCAGGTTCAGCGCCGGCAGGCGGTCCTGGTTGACCTCGGCCAGCGCGAATGCCATCAGCAGCACGAACAGCGCCGGCATCACGAACAGCACCGTCAACGCCTGGGGATCGCGTATTAACAACAACCATTCCTTGCGGACCAGGGCTCGTAATCTCACAGGGCACCTCCGCTCAGATGCAGATAGAGCTGTTCCAGCGACGGACGACCGAAGCGCAGCAGATCGGGCAGCGGCTGCTGCTTGCCGACGAACTGGCACAGGCGCGCCAGTTGGGCGCCATCGATGCGGTCGATGCGACAGCCGCGTTCAGTTGGCATGGCATCCAGGCGCAGCTCGGCGATCAGTGCGCTGAGGCCGGGCGGTGGCGCATCGGGCCACTCCAGTAGCAGGCCGTGGTCACCTAGCAGCTGGCGCTTGTCCAGATCAAGGCGTACCTGCCCTTCGGCAAGCAGGATGATCCGCTGGGCCAGGCGCTCGATCTCTTCCAGATAGTGGCTGGTGTAGATCACTGCACAGCCTTCTGCAGTGAGGGACTGCACGGCATCAAGCAGCAGCTGACGCGAATGCGCATCGACGCCCACCGTGGCCTCGTCGAACAGGTATAGCGAGGCGGGCTGAAGCAGGCCGATAGCAAAATTGAGGCGACGCTGTTGGCCGCCGGAAAGTCGCGCCGCGCGCTGTTTGAGCAGTGACTGCAGATGCGTGGCGTCGATGCAGCGCTGCAGACGGGCGTTGCGCTCGGCGCCGCGCAGCCGGTAGAGATCGGCGAACAGCTGCAGGTTTTCCGCCACGCTCAGCCCAGCGTGAAATGCCGACTGTTGCGGTACCAGGCCTATGCTGCGTTCGCCCTGCCAGCGGATTTCGCCCTGCTGTGGCTGGCACAGGCCGGCGATCAGTGACAGGAGTGTGGTCTTGCCGGCACCGTTGCTGCCCAAAAGGCCCAGGCACTGGCCAGCCTCCAGGCGCAGGTCGATGCCCTCGAGCGCGGGACGTTCGGCACCGGGATAGCGGAAGCCCATGTTGCGCAGTTCAAGCATGGACAAGGACCAGCAGCAGGCGGCCATCGAGCAACAGTCGTTCTTCGTGATGGATGCTGAAAAGGTAAAGTGCACCGGTCGGGCTGAGCGCTTCCTGGGTCGCTTTGACCAGCAGAGTGCCGCTGCGCTCGGCCGGTTCGTGATGCAGTTGCAGCGTGCTCAGCTTGCCCACCAGCGCCATCTCGATGGATTTCCCGTTGTCGTATAGGGCACCATGCGCGCCGCATAATTGCGCCGCCGCCTCGAACAGCAGGCAGGGCGAAGCGCCAGGACCGAACGGTTGCAGATAGGCCCACGCGCTCAGGCCGCTGATGCTGCGAGCGTCGTGTTGGAGCACGGAATCCAGCCAGAGCGCGGTTCCCTGATGCGGCAACAGGCTGAGCAGTTGGGATCGATCCATCGTGACGACTGCGTGAATATTGGCGGGCCGGGAGTGTAACAGATGGCTTCCCGGCGTTGCCGTCTACCCAGGGTAGACAGGTTTGTAAGGAGATGATGATGCTGCAGGTTGTTTTCTTCCTGCTGGGTACGCTGGTCCTGGCCTGGTTGTCGCGGGCCTCATTGCGTCAGCCCCGCTCCCACGGCTTTCCGCGTTTTCTCGCCTGGGTGGCGATTCTTGGGCTGTTCGCACTCAACGCGCCGGTCTGGTTCGATGATCGCTACAGCGCGACTCAACTGGTGTCCTGGGTATTGCTGCAGACTTCCATCGCCGTGCTGATAGCCGGTGTGTATCTGCTGCGGCGTGTCGGCAAGACCGACCGGGCGCGTGACGAGAACGAGCTGTTTGCCTTCGAAAAAACCTCGCAGCTGGTGAGCGTGGGGATCTTCCGCTACATCCGGCACCCCATGTATTGCTCGCTGCTGCTGCTGGCCTGGGGCATCTTCTTCAAGCAGCCCGGGCTGCTCGGCCTGCTGCTGGCACTGGCCGCCTCGTTGTTCCTGTGGCTGACGGCATTGCGCGATGAGCAAGAATGCCTGACCTACTTCGGCGAGGATTACCGGCGCTATATGCAGCGCAGCAAGCGCTTTATTCCCTTTGTTCTGTAGCGCGCACCTGCTGGTTGAAAGTTGAAGTGATCACGGTTGGTTTCCAGACGGTTATACCGAACCCGGAGAACCCCGTTATGATGCCCGGAACCCGCAGCACAGAACTTGGAGTGTGCCATGCAGACCTTGCACCCGGAGATCAAACCCTACGCGCGGCATGAGCTGGCGGTCGAAGCGCCGCATGTGCTGTATGTCGACGAAAGTGGTTCGCCGGAAGGTCTGCCAGTGCTGTTCGTGCACGGTGGCCCTGGTGGCGGTTGTGATGGGCTGAGCCGACGCTTCTTCGATCCCAATCTGTACCGCATCATCACCTTCGATCAGCGCGGCTGCGGGCGTTCGACGCCCCATGCCAGCCTGGAAAACAACACCACCGCACACCTGATCGCCGACATGCAGCGCATCCGCGAATTTCTCGGGATCGACAAATGGGTACTGTTCGGTGGTTCATGGGGTTCGACGCTGTCGCTGGCCTATGCCCAGGCGTATCCGGAGCATGTCCATGCGCTGATCCTGCGCGGCATCTTTCTCTGTCGGCCACAGGAGTTCTACTGGTTCTACCAGGAAGGCGCCAGCCGCCTGTTTCCGGATTACTGGCAGGATTTCATCGCACCGATTCCCCTGGAAGAGCGCGGTGATCTGATGCAGGCGTACTACAAGCGCCTGACCGGTACCGACCAGATCGCCCAGATGCATACCGCCAAGGCCTGGTCCTGCTGGGAAGGGCGCACTGCCACGCTACGGCCAAGTCATGATGTGGCAGAGCGCTTTGCCGATACCCACCGGGCACTGGCTATGGCGCGGATCGAGTGTCACTACTTCGTTAACCAAGGCTTTCTCGAACCCAACCAGTTGCTGCGTGACATGCACAAGATCGCGCATCTGCCGGGGATCATCGTGCACGGTCGCTACGACGTCATCTGTCCGCTGGAAAACGCCTGGCAGCTTCACGAAGCATGGCCTGGCAGCGAACTGCAGATCATCCGTGAAGCCGGGCACTCCGCTACCGAGCCCGGCACCTGCGATGCTCTAGTGCGCGCCGCTCGCGACATCGCGCACCGGCTGCTGGACCTGTCACCCGAGGACGCTTGATGAGGGCGCTGATCCAGCGGGTTCGTCAGGCGCGGGTCGAGGTGGACGGCGAGATCGTCGGAGCCATCGACCAGGGGCTGCTGGCCTTGATCGGTGTCCAACGAGAGGATGACCGGGCGCGAGCGGACAAGCTGTTGCACAAGCTGCTGCGCTATAGGGTGTTCGCTGACGAAGAGGGGCGGATGAACCGTTCCCTGGCTGATACCGGCGGCGGCCTGCTGCTGGTTTCGCAGTTCACTCTGGTCGCCGACACCCGCAGCGGCTTGCGTCCTAGCTTCTCCAGCGCCGCGTCGCCAGCTATGGGTGAAGAGCTCTACGAGTACCTGCTGGCCCAGGCGCGCCAGCAGCACCCTCTGGTCGCTTGCGGCCGTTTCGGTGCCGATATGCAGGTTTACCTGCAAAACGACGGCCCGGTGACATTTCTGCTGGAAAGCTGAAGGGCGTCGGGAAAGCCTGACACTTAGCGGCTGTAAGACTCCAGGCCGTTCTCGTGCAGCCAATTGATGGCGTATTCGCGTAGCTGGACGGTCTGGTAGTCGAGCCAGGCCTGGCGTATAGCCGGAAAATCTTCCAGCTTGAAATCGAAGGTGCGCAGCGGTTTCCGGCCCCGCAATGCAGTGTTCAACACGGCATATGCGTCGGGGTTGTGCTGAGTGAGGAGAAAGGCTTCGCGCATGGCTATGGACTGCAGCAGGTCGAGTGGTTCGATGTGCAGATAGCGGTCGGTGTGGACGTCGTATTTCTCGTTGGCGCTGGGTGGTGCTTCACCGGGGAAAACGGCGCGGATATCACCGCTCTCCAGATCCAGGTAGTGCGTGCAGGCATCACGGGCATCCAGTGCATATTCGAGACGGTGCAGATCAATGGTCATAGGGCGCATGGCAGGCTCTGCTGATTGGGCTCAGTGGCTCTGACCCATTTGCATGCGTTGCGTGCATTACATTCATCGGTACTGGTTGGCATTCTGACGAGATGACTACGGAACCGTACATAAACCCTTCAAAACAGGCGTGCCAGCAGCGCGCCGACAGCTGTTTCAACCCGCAGGATGCGTTCGCCCAGCTGCACCGGCTGCAACCCGGCCTGCGCCAGCTTCTCCACTTCATAGGGAATCCAGCCCCCTTCAGGGCCGATGGCCAGGGTCACTGGACGCGCCACAGCGCGCGGGCAGGCCGGAAAGTCTCCGGGGTGACCGATCAGGCCCAGGGTGTCAGCGGCGAGCTGCGGCAGGCGGTCCTCGACGAAGGGCTTGAAACGCTTTTCGATGATGACTTCGGGCAGTACGGTGTCGCGGGCCTGTTCAAGACCCAATACCAGCTGCTCGCGAATGGCTGCCTGCTCCAGGAAGGGCGTCTGCCAGAAGCTCTTCTCCACCCGATAACTGTTGAGCAGCACCAGCCGCGGTACGCCCATTGTCGCGACTGTCTGCAGCACGCGGCGCAGCATTTTCGGGCGCGGCAGGGCCAGCAGCAGGGTGATCGGCAGTTTGGCCGGAGGTGGCTGATCGAAACTCACCTGAAGTTCTGCTGAGGAAGCATCCAGCCGCAGCAGCCGGCCTTCGCCCATATCGCCGCCGAGCAGGCCGACCCGCAAAGTCTCACCAGCCTCGGCGCGGTGGACCTCCCGCAGGTGCTTCAATCTGCGGCCATCCAGCAGTGCACGATCGGCAGAAACGAAATCCGCCGGTTCCAGCAGCAGCAAGTTCACGGGCGTGAAACGGGCGGCTGGTCGCGCTCGGGCTTGTCTTCGTCGGCATCACCGCGAAATGCCGATTCGCGTTTCTTGAGCATGGCGCCGCAAATCACGCCGGCCTCGAACAGCAGCCACATGGGTACGGCGAGCAGGGTTTGCGAGAAGATGTCGGGCGGGGTCAGCACCATGCCAATCAAAAAGCATCCGACGATGACGTAGGGGCGGCTCTTGCGCAGGGTCGCGACATCGACGATGCCGACCCAAATCAGCAGGAAAGTAGCCACCGGGATCTCGAAGGCCACACCGAAGGCAAAGAACAGTGTGAGCACGAAATCCAGGTACTGGCCGATGTCGGTCATCATCTCGACGCCTGCGGGCGTTACGCTGGCGAAGAAACCGAACATGATCGGGAAGACCACGAAGTAAGCGAACGCCATACCTGCGTAGAACAGAATGATGCTGGAAATCAGCAGCGGCACGGCGATGCGCTTTTCGTGCTTGTACAGACCGGGTGCGATAAAGCTCCATATCTGGTGCAGGATCACCGGCATCGACAGGAACAGCGAGACCATCAGGGTCAGCTTGAACGGCGTCAGGAATGGCGAGGCGACGCCAGTGGCGATCATGGTCGCGCCTTCCGGCAGATATGCGCGCAACGGAGCGGCTACCAGCGCGTAAATCTGTTGCGAGAAATAGAACAGGCCGGCGAACAGCAGGAAGATTGCTATCACGCAGCGCATCAAGCGTTTGCGCAGCTCGGTCAGATGAGCGATCAGGGGCATTTCCTGATCGGTGCCAGTATCGTGACTCATGGTTCTGGGGATCTGTCCGGGCGAGGAGCGGGGGGCGGTTCGACAGCCGTGGTGGGCTCGGTCGGCTGAGCCGGTTCGGTTGACTCAGCAGGGGCCGGCTTGGCCGACTCGCTGGAGGTCTTGACGATGCTGGAGACGGGAGCGGTAAGGTTCTGCTTCATGGACTGCATTTCCTTTTCCAGGTCGAGAATGCGCTCGTTGTGCAGCTGACGGCGAATTTCGTCTGCGCCGATCTCCCGCTCTACTTCGGCCTTGATATTGCTGAAGCTGCGCTTGAGGCGACCGATCCACAAACCGGCAGTGCGCACCGCGCCGGGCAGACGCTCGGGGCCGAGCACGACCAAGGCCACCAGCCCCACCAGGAGCAGCTCCATGAAACCGATTTCGAACATGCTTTAGTTCTTCTTGGTCGGATCTTCGACTTTGCGGGCCTCGGCGTCGATGGTGTGGCTCTGCTTTTCTTCGACGCTGGGCTTTTCCTCATCGGTACCCATTGACTTGCGGAAGCCCTTGATCGCATCACCCAGGTCCGAACCCAGACCCTTGAGGCGCTTGGTACCAAACAGCATGATCACGATCAGCAGGACGATCAGGAGTTGCCAGACGCTTATTCCACCGAAACCCATGGTGCTATCTCCGAAAATGAATCAGTTGTGTGAGCGCGCGGCTTTTTCCGCATGTCCGGAAAGGCCGAAACGGCGGTCCAGTTCGTCCAGTACCGCTTGGGGATGCTGGTCGAGAGCGGCCAGCATGACCAGGCTGTGAAACCACAGATCAGCGGTCTCGCCGATCAGCTCGCGGGCGTCGCCGCTGACGGCTGCATCCTTGGCTGCAAGAATGGTTTCCACCGATTCCTCGCCGACCTTTTCCAGAATCTTGTTCAGGCCCTTGTGATACAGGCTGGCCACGTAAGAACTATCCGGTGCGGCACCCTTGCGGGCTTCCAGCACTTCGGCCAATCGGGCGAAGGTGTCACTCATGCTTGTGCTCCGCATAGATGGCGTGCGGGTCCTTGAGGACCGGCTCGACGGTGTTCCATTCGCCATTCTCGAACACCCGGTAGAAGCAGCTTTCCCGACCGGTATGGCAGGCGATGCCGCCCAGTTGCTCGACCATCAACACAACCACATCGGCATCGCAGTCCAGGCGCAATTCGTGCAGCTTTTGGATGTGCCCGGATTCTTCACCTTTGCGCCACAGCTTGCCGCGCGAGCGCGACCAATAGATGGCGCGGTTTTCCTGCGCGGTCAGCGTCAACGCTTCACGGTTCATCCAGGCCATCATCAGTATGCGCCCGGATTGGTAATCCTGCGCGATGGCCGGAACCAGGCCATCGGCGTTCCACTTGATCTCGTCCAGCCAGTTCATCGATTTCTCCGCTGATGGCGCCAAGTGTGCCAGCCCGAATCGGCCATGGCTATCGGCGCACGATGATGTAGGCGCCGGCTCCCAGCATCATCCACGCAGGCCAACTGCTGAAGTCAACGAATGACTCGCTGCCGGCCGCCAGAACCGCGCCGCTGGCTAGCAGCGCTGCGCCAATAAGTCGCAGCGGCCAGCCGTGGTTACGCTCACGCCAGGGTGGTGCAGGATTGTCGGCATGGGGCTGCGACAT
Organism: Stutzerimonas stutzeri; assembly: GCA_002345575.1. Lineage (GTDB taxonomy): Bacteria > Pseudomonadota > Gammaproteobacteria > Pseudomonadales > Pseudomonadaceae > Stutzerimonas > Stutzerimonas stutzeri_S. Next base: position 90,388 of record DDVX01000013.1, on the reverse strand, counting down.
GTGTTCGAGCAGCTCGCGGGCCATGCCGGCCAGATGCGGGATCTGCTCGATCTGGCCCTGCACGTTCTTCAGCAGTTGCTTGGGACTCATGCGCTCGCGCATCCAGCGTTCCAGGTAGGGCTGGCCGGTGCTCCACAGGTCCAGGTCGGGGTACAGCTCGCGCCCCAGGCCCTCGATATTGAGCAGGGTTTTCTGCAGCAGCACCAGCTGCGGCTGTACTTCCATGTTGAAGCGCCGTGCCACCTGGAACAGGCGCACCAGCAACTGGCCGAAGGAAATGTCCTTGAGCGGTTTTTCGAAGATCGGCTCACAGACGGTGCGGATTGCCGCCTCGAATTCGTTGACCTTGGTTTCCGCCGGCACCCAGCCCGAATCTATGTGCAGCTGCGCGACCTTGCGGTAGTCGCGCCGGAAAAACGCCATCAGATTGCGCGCCAGGTAATCCTGATCCTCGGGCGTGAGGCTGCCGACGATGCCGAAGTCCACCGCGATGTATTGCGGGTTCCAGGGCTGCTGGGTGCTGACGAAGATGTTGCCGGGATGCATGTCGGCGTGAAAGAAACTGTCGCGAAACACCTGAGTGAAGAAGATCTCCACGCCACGCTCGGCCAGCTGCTTCATGTCGGTGCGCTGTTGGGCCAGGCGGGTCATGTCGGTGACCGGCACGCCGTAGATGCGCTCCATCACCAGTACCTGCGGTCGGCAGTAATCCCAGTAGACCTGCGGCACATAGAGCAGCGGAGAATTCTGGAAATTGCGTTTGAGCTGGCTGGCATTGGCGGCCTCGCGCAGGAGGTCGAGTTCGTCGTGGATGGTCTTGGCGTAATCCTCGACCACTTCCACCAGATGCAGGCGGCGGGCGTCGATGGAGGCACGTTCGGCCGTTCTGGCCAGCACGAACAGCCAGGCCAGGTCCTGATTGATGATGGGCTTGAGATTGGGCCGCACCACCTTGACCACCACTTCCTCGCCGCTGCGCAGTCGCGCCGCATGCACCTGGGCGACCGAAGCCGAGGCGAGCGGTGTGCTTTCGAAGTGTGCGAATACCTCGTTCACCGGTGCACCCAGCTGGCGCTCGATCAGGGCAATGGCGGTGGCTGAGTCGAAGGGAGGCACGCGGTCCTGCAGCATCGCCAGTTCTTCGGCGATATCCAGCGGCAGGAGATCACGACGGGTGGAGAGGATCTGCCCGAACTTGATGAAGATCGGCCCCAGACCTTCCAGAGCCAGGCGCAGGCGCGCACCACGCGACAGCTCGCTGCGCCGGCGAGGCAGCCAGCGCCAGGGCAGCAGGTAACTGCTGGTGCGCAACCACCAGGGCATCGGCAGTTCAAGGATGAGGTCGTCCAGGCGGTAACGAATCACCACCAGCAGGATGCGGAACAGGCGGCGGGTGGCGGCGAACAGCTTCATTCGGCTTGATCTGGCTGCGGAGAGTGGGTGAGGCGCTCGACGCGGGCTTCGAGACGGTCGAGTGCCAGCTTGAGCCGGTCGATCTCGTCAAAGCGGGCTTGCGCTTCGTTGTTGCCGACCAGGGTGCGGGATTCTTCGGCGAGGTAGTCGGCCAGGCTCAGGCGCAGGCTGCTGCCGCTCTGTCGGGCCCAGGCCAGAGGCCTGCGCAGGCTGCTACCGAGCATCTGGCTGGCGACCGGGCCGAGCCAGCGCGATACCTCGTATTCCCAGTCCAGCTCCAGGTCCTGCAGCACTTCGGCAAGCTGCATCAGCAGCGCGCTGTCGCCGTCGATCTCGACTTCGGGGCCATGCAGCACGGCGGTCTTGTTGTGGCTCAGGGCCAGCTGCGCCAGGCTCGAAGCCGGCGCACGCAGGCGACAGTCGGGCTCGCTGCCCCAGTCCGTCGCCAGCCGCAGGCCTTCGCCGTCGGCCAGCACGAACAGGCGCCAGGCCGGCGCCGTGCAGTCGATCCCAACGACGCGCCCGCTCAGTCGAGCCAACCGCGGCAGGGCAGTCGGGTCGAGGCTGAGCACGCGATTGATGCCGCGTTCGGCTGCGGCCAGCACGGCAAGCTGCAGCATCAGGGTTTGATGCCGCGGTGCAGGGCGACGATGCCGCCGGTCATGTTGTGGTAGGTCACGCGCTCGAAACCGGCGGCGGCCATCATGCCCTTGAGGGTTTCCTGGTCCGGGTGCATGCGGATCGATTCGGCCAGGTAGCGGTAGCTGTCGGCATCGTTGGTGATCAGCTTACCCATCATCGGCAGCAGGCTGAACGAATAGGCGTCGTAGGCCTTGGAGAACAGCTGATTGGTGGGCTTGGAGAACTCCAGCACCAACAGGCGCCCGCCCGGCTTGAGCACGCGCAGCATGGAGGCGATGGCGTCTTCCTTGTGGGTGACGTTGCGCAGGCCGAAGGCAATGGTGACCACATCGAAATGGTTGTCCGGGAAGGGCAGCTTCTCGGCGTCGGCCTGGACGAAGCTGATATTGCCCGCCACGCCCTTGTCCAGCAGCTTGTCACGGCCAACCCTGAGCATCGAAGCGTTGATGTCGGCCAGCACCACTTCGCCGGTGGGGCCAACGATGCGCGAGAACTGCCGCGCCAGATCGCCCGTGCCGCCGGCGATGTCCAGTACGCGATTGCCGTGGCGCACCCCGGACAACTCGATGGTAAAGCGCTTCCAGAGCCGGTGTACGCCGCCGGACATCAGGTCGTTCATCAGGTCGTACTTGGCGGCTACCGAGTGGAAGACTTCGGCTACCTTGTGGGCTTTTTCGCTCTCCGGCACGTTCTTGTAGCCGAAGTGGGTGATGGGTTCTGCGTCATGCTCTTTGCGAGGATCGGTCATGTCACTGTCACCGGAAGAATGTGCCGAGCATTCTAAACCGAAAAGGGCGCGACAAGCTTCAAAGCACGGGCTCCACGGGCCGAACCTGCCGCGGCTGGCAGGTTCGGTGCAGCTATGAATCAGAGACGGAAGCGCCCAATCTGCTGCTGCAGAGCATTACCCAGCTGAGCCAGCTCGGTACTGGCCCGCGCTGTTTCGTCGCTGGCGGTGGCGGTCTGCATGGAAATGTCGCGCACGCTGATGACGCTGCGGTTGATTTCCTCCGCCACTGCGCTCTGCTGCTCGGCTGCCGCTGCGATCTGCTGGTTCATGCCCTGGATCGAGGAGACGGTGCGCGCGATCTGTTCCAGGGCCTGGCCGGCGCTGCGGGTCAGCTCCACGGTGCTGGCGCTCAGCTGCTGGTTGTCCTGCATAAGCCGGCTGGCGTTTTCGGAGCTGACATGCAGGGTGCCGATGAGCTTCTCGATCTCCTCGGTGGAGCTGCGGGTGCGCTGGGCGAGGCCGCGCACTTCATCGGCGACGACTGCGAAACCGCGACCGGCCTCGCCCGCGCGGGCGGCTTCGATGGCCGCGTTAAGGGCTAGCAGGTTGGTTTGCTCGGCGACCTCCTTGATCACATCCAGCACGCTGCCGATGGCGTCGCTGTCACGGCGCAGATGCGACATGGCTTCGCTGGTGTGGTCCACCTGTGCTGCCATCTGTTCGATCTGTGTCAGGGCTTCGCCGACCACCCGCTCGCCTTCGTTGGCCTGCTGATCCGCGACGGAGGTAGCCTGGGCGGCTTCGACAGCATTGCGCGCGACGTCCTGTACGGTTGCGGCCATTTCGTTCACCGCTGTGGCCACCTGGTCGGTCTCCTGACGCTGGTCGTTGACCCCGGCGCTGGTTTGCTCGGTCACGGCGGAAAGCTCTTCGGCAGCTGCGGCGATCTGCGTCGCGCTGCTGTCGATGTTGCCGATCAGGCTGCGTAGGCTGCGGCGCATGTCCTGCATGGCGTATTCCATCTGGCCCAGCTCGTCGCGGGCGTAGTCAGCATCTTCCCCGCCGAGGTCGCCGTCAGCGATGCGTTGCGCCATGCCCAGCGTATGACGCAGTGGCATGACGATCTGGCGGGCGATGAACCAGGCTGTCACCAGACCCAGCAGAATGCTGGCCAAGGCAGTCAGCAGCGTCTGGGTGCGTGCCTGCTGCGAGTCGGCAAGCATCTTGCGCTGCTGATTCAGGTACATGCGGTTGCTGATCTCCAGTAGTCCGGTGATGCCCGCCTGCAGCTCACCGCGGGCGGCGAGGGTGGTTTCCATGCCCACCTTGAAGGCGTCGATGGCTTCACGATAGTGATCCAGGCTGGCGGCCATGCGCAGCAGCTGGGTCTGCTGGTCAACGGGGAGCAGGCTGCGCAGCTGGGCGGCCTGCTGGTGCGCCCGGTCGAGACCGGCGAAAGCGATCTGCGCAGCTTCTTCGGTTAGCTGAAAGACGTATCCACGCACCATGTAGCGGGTTTCCAGCACGCGTCGAGTCAGTTCGGCCAGCGCCCGGGCCTGCTGGACCACAGCGTAATCCTCGGGCGTGCGCTCAAGCGCGTCGAAGATTTGCTCTTCCAGCTCGCCCAGCGCCGTCAATGCCTGCCCGGCACTGCTGACCATTACGGCACGGCTCTGCTCGCGATTTTCGCGCGCTTGCTGTAGCGCCTGAAAGGCCTGCTCTATGGCGGAGATATTTTCCAGTAGGGCGGCGACGTCGCGTTGATCATCGGCGGAAGTCAGCGTGGTGCTGATGGCCTCCACGTGCTGGCGGATCTCGTCTGCACGGCTGCGTACTGCTTCGGCGTGGCTTTCGCTGGCGTTCTGCTCGAACTGGGCACGGGCGGCGTTCAGAGTGTGAGACAGCTCCTGGATATCAGCCAGGGTCGTCTGCTTCTGGTTGCGCTCCAGCAAATTTCCCATGCTGGTGAAGGCGATGACTGACACCAGCAGTGTCAGCGCGATCATGAAACAGAAACCCAGCCCCAGCTTGCGCGTGATGGGCAGATTGTCGAAAAAACGGGACATGGCGAATGGCTCCGAGAGCAAGGACGCAGGCTGGTTGCCACTTTGTGAGGCGTGAATGCCCCTCAGTGGTGCAGGCGGTTACCGGGTATAGCGGCCAGAAACTCCGGTTTCTTTAGCTAATAGTCGGATAGCTCGTCGGAATTTGACCGGGCGGGCACGGTTTGACCGTGTGATAAGAAGGCGGGGGCTCTCGATGGCGCAGGCGAATCCGCCGCAAGGCGGCAGATTCGGTATTGACGGGTGTTCGTTAGAGCATGATCTTCACCGGAGAAATGTCCGGGTCACGGGATTTGCCGGCCTTGGCCAGAGCATCGAGGTATTCGTCCCAGAGCTGCTGCTGGTTGCGCGACAGATGGTCGAGGTATTCCCAGCTATAGAGGCCGCTGTCGTGGCCGTCACTGAAGTTCAGTTTCAGCGCGTATTGGCCGGCCGGCTCAACGCCTTCCAGCGCCACATTGATCTTGCCGGTCTGCAATACCGGGTTGCCGTGGCCCTGGACCTCCGCCGAAGGCGAGTGCACCCGCAGGAATTCGGCCGGCAGGCTGTAGCGCTCGTTGGGGCCGTATTCCAGCTCCAGTGTTTTCGAGGCCTTGCGGAGTTTGATTTGTGTGGGGATGCGCATGAGAAAAAACCGATGAGAGGCTGGAAGCTGGAGGCTGAACTTTCGCCCAACCGTAGCCTGGATTAGCCGTAGGCGTAATCCGGGGGCGAAGCGTCATCCGACGTGCAAGCCAGTAGCATCTTACACGCCGGAATCTCCGATCGGCGGATCGGTTAAGCATTGATCCGCCCTACGCCTGGTCCTGCTTAAAGAATGTAACGCGACAGGTCTTCGTCTTCGGCCAGCTCGCCCAGGTGTTCGTTGACGTAGGCGGTGTCGATGCGGATCGGCTCGCCGTTCTGCTGGCCGGCCAGGTCACCGGCGCTGAAGGAGACTTCTTCAAGCAGGCGCTCAAGCAGAGTATGCAGGCGGCGAGCGCCGATGTTCTCGGTCTTCTCGTTGACCTGCCAGGCGATCTCGGCGATGCGCTTGATGCCGTCGGGCATGAATTCAATGCCCAGACCCTCGGTCTTGAGCAACGCGCAGTACTGCTCGGTGAGGGAGGCGTGCGGTTCGGTAAGGATGCGCTCGAAGTCTTCCGGCGACAGCGGCTTGAGTTCCACGCGGATCGGCAGGCGACCTTGCAGCTCAGGCACCAGATCGCTGGGCTTGGACAGGTGGAATGCACCGCTGGCGATGAACAGGATGTGATCGGTTTTGACCATGCCCAGCTTGGTGTTAACCGTGCTGCCCTCGATCAGCGGCAGCAGATCGCGCTGCACGCCCTCACGGGAAACGTCGGCGCCGCTGGTGTTGCCGCGCTTGGCCACCTTGTCGATCTCGTCGATGAAGACGATACCATTCTGCTCCACCGCCTCCAGCGCACGGGCCTTGAGCTCTTCCTCGTTGACCAGGCGCGCGGCTTCCTCGTCGCGGACCAGCTTGAAGGCTTCCTTAATCTTCAGCTTGCGGCTCTTCTTCTTGCCCTTGCCCATGTTGGCGAAGAGGTTCTGCAGCTGGCTGGTCATTTCCTCCATGCCGGGCGGAGCCATGATCTCGACGCCGGCCGGGCTTTCGGCGACTTCGATGTCGATTTCCTTGTCGTCCAGCTGTCCCTCGCGCAAGCGCTTGCGGAATAACTGGCGGGTGTTGGAATCGCTGCTCGGGGCCGGGTCTTCGTTGAAACCTGGACGTGCCGGTGGCAGCAGGGCGTCTAGAATGCGCTCTTCAGCGGCATCTTCGGCGCGGTGGCGCATCTTCTGCACTTCCTGCTCGCGCAGCATCTTCAGCGCGGCATCGGCCAGATCGCGAATGATGGATTCGACATCGCGACCGACGTAGCCGACTTCGGTGAACTTGGTCGCTTCCACCTTGATGAAGGGCGCATTGGCCAGCTTGGCCAGGCGCCGGGCGATTTCGGTTTTGCCGACGCCGGTCGGGCCGATCATCAGGATGTTCTTCGGCGTGACTTCCGGGCGCAGCTCGGCGGACAGTTGCATGCGCCGCCAGCGGTTGCGCAGGGCGATGGCGACGGCACGCTTGGCCTCGTCCTGGCCGATGATGTGGCGGTTGAGTTCGTGGACGATCTCGCGGGGCGTCATGGACATTTTTTCGTTACTCCCGAAGCTGGGCAGGATACAAACAGGCCGCTTGAAAAACGTAGGCGAGGCAGGCAAGACGAGGCAAAACGGGCGAGGACGCGGAGTTTAGATATCTAAATGAGCAGTCCGAGCCTGTTTTTAACGAAGTATCGCCAACGCAGGTAGTTTTTCATCGGTCTGTCAGACCGCGCTGTCCAGCTCCTCTATGGTCAGATTCTGATTGGTAAAGACGCAGATGCTGCCGGCGATGTTCAGCGCGGTCTCGGCGATTTCCTGGGCGGACATGTCTTCGCCACCCTTGCGCATCAGCGCCATAGCGGCAGCCTGGGCGAAACCGCCGCCGGAGCCCATGGCGATCAGATCGTCCTCAGGCTGCACCACGTCACCGTTACCGGTGATGATCAGCGAGGCGTCCTTGTTGGCAACGGCGAGCATGGCTTCCAGGCGACTCAGCGAACGGTCGGTACGCCAGTCTTTGGCCAGTTCGACGGCAGCGCGCACCAGATGGCCCTGGTGTTTTTCCAGCTGGCCCTCGAAACGCTCGAACAGGGTAAAGGCGTCAGCGGTGGCGCCGGCGAAACCAGCCAGCACCTGGCCATGGTAGAGGCGGCGGACCTTCTTGGCATTGCCTTTCATGACGGTGTTACCCAGGGAAACCTGGCCGTCGCCGCCCATGACGACTTTGCCGTTGCGGCGTACTGAAACGATGGTGGTCAAAGGAGAATCTCCACGCAGCGGGGCGATGAATGCCCGAATGCGGATGATATGGGGGAGGCGGCGAGGCTTTTCAACCGACCTGTTTTGCGAGGTGTGTCATTTGGCCTACCTGGTTTTCTGTAGGGCCGAATTCATTCGGCCACGGATCAGCAACGCGCGATGCAGGCATTGCCTGATCAACCCCGGCCTTAAGTCCGTCAAAAGCATCGCGCCGAGGGCGGCCCTCCCACAAAGCGAAAACCGTCTCCCGGAAGTGCCCGTGGCAATTGCAAGCCTGTCGACATCGATTAGCCCGCAGGTCAGTCAGGACGCGCCGGCGTTGGTCGGTGGGGCTGGATCAATGGGCGCGGCACGAGCGCTGGCCATAGCGATGACCTTGCGCAGCCGCACCGGAATCGATTTCGCCGCCGGTACCTTGCTGCGTTTGGCATGGTGCCAGACCGGCAGCAGTACGTTGCACTCGGGGTAGTAGCCAGCGCAGCAGCCTTCGGGAATGTCATAGGGGGTCACGCGTAGCGGCCCGACCGAGCGGTGCACGCCATCGTCGACCTCGGTCACCGCTTCGATCTGATCACCTTCGGCCAGGCCCAGACGCACAATGTCGTTGCGGTTCATCATGATCACCATGCGGGTACCATGAATGCCACGGAAGCGGTCGTTGTAGCCGTAGACAGTGGTATTGAACTGGTCGTTGCTGCGTAGCGTCATCAGCTGCAGCACGTCGTGCCGTTCGTGGCCGCCGCGCTCGGTGTCGGGGTCTGCCGCCAGCTCTGGCGGGTTGATGAAGTTGGCCTTGCCGGTTTCGGTATCCCATTTGCGCTGGCTGGCGCCGAGCGGGCGATGAAAGCCGCCGGGCTCCATCATGCGCACGTTGAAATCGTGGAAGATCTCCGGGTAGCTCTCGGCGATGGCGTCGCGCACCAGATCGTAGTTGCCCACCCAGGCGTCCCAGTCCAGTTTCGGATTGGGCACCAATGCAGCCTTGGCCAGGCGCGCGATGATGGCTGGTTCGGATAGCAACAACTCGCCCGCCGGTTCGGCCGCGCCGCGCCAGGCACGAATACAGCCAGTGCTGTCTTCGGTGGTGTGGCGTTGCTCACCGGTGGCCTGACGGTCGATCTCTGTGCGGCCCAGGCATGGCAGGATGTAGGACACCTCGCCGGTGGTCAGATGGTTGCGGTTGAGCTTGGTGGAGACCTGCACCGACAGGCGCAATGTGCGCCAGGCCGGCTCGATCTGCGAGGTATCCGGCACCGCGCGAACGAAGTTGCCGCCCATGGCGATAAAGCCTTTGATCCGGCCCTCGATGATGCCTTCGCAGGCTTCCACCGTATTCACGCCGTCTTCGCTCGGCGGCTCGAAACCGAATTGCCGACGCAGGTTGTCCGCTGGCACTTTCGCCGCCTTCTCGGTGATGCCCACGGTGCGTTGGCCCTGCACGTTGGAATGGCCGCGCACCGGAAGAATGCCGGCGCCTTCCCTACCCATGTTGCCGCGCAGCAGCAATAGGTTGACCAGCATATGAATCGCCTCCACGCCATGGCGATGCTGGGTAATGCCCATGCCGTAAGCCACGATTACCCGCTGGCAGCTCGCATAAGCCGTGGCCGCGGCTTCCATCGCCGCGCGGCTAAGGCCGGATCGACGTTCCAGTACGTACCAGTCGTAACTCTGCACTCGCTGCTCGAACGCCTCGAACCCTTGTGTGTGCTGTTCGATGAATTCGACGTCCAGCACCCGCGGCCTGCCGTTGGCCTGCGCAGCATCATCCAGGGCAAACAAGGCCTTGCAGATGCCGGTAATGGCAGCGATGTCTCCGCCGATGGCCAGCTGGTGGTACTGGGTACTGATCACCGTGCTGTCCGGTGTGAGCATTTCCCGCGGTGACTGGGGATCGACGAAACGCTCCAGGCCGCGCTCGCGGATCGGGTTGAAGGTGACGATGTGAGCGCCGCGCTCGCGCGCCTCCTGCAGCTCGTGGAGCATGCGCGGGCTGCTGGTACCTGTGTTCTGGCCGAAGAAGAACAGCCCGTCGGTCTGCTCCATGTCGTTCAGGGTGACGGTCGCCACCGGCACGCCGATGCTCTCCGGCAGTGCCACCGAGGTGCTTTCGTGGCACATGTTGGAGCTGTCGGGCAGGTTGTTGGTGCCGTACATCCGCGCCAGCAGGCCATACATGTAGGCGGTCTCCAGCGAGGCGCGGCCGGACATGTAGAAAACCACCTGGTTGGGGTCGGCCATGGCCTTGAGTTCGTGGCCGATCTCGGCGAATGCCTGATCCCAGCTAACTTCCCGGTATTTATCGCTGGCCGCGTCGTAACGGAGCGGGTGAGTCAGACGGCCCTGATTTTCCAGGTCGAAGTCCGTCCAGTTGAGCAGCTCGGTGACGGTATGTACGGCAAAGAACTCGGGGCCGCAGCGGCGTGTGGTGTTCTCCCAGGCGGTGGCCTTGGCGCCGTTCTCGCAGAACGACAGCGGCCGCGACGGATGCGGCTTGGCCCAGGCGCAGCTGACACAGGCGAAACCGTCGATGGGCTTGTTCTGCTTGAGCAGCAGCGAGGCGCCGGATAGCGGGGTCTTCTGGCGGATCAGGATGTTGGCGACCGAATAGGCCGAACCCCAGCCGCCGGCAGGCGCGTGGTAAGGCTTGAAGGTGGGTTGGCTCACGTCGTTCTCCTTGGTCTTTACCGGGAGGTTCAAGTTACGACGCGGTGCGGTGCGGAATGTTCAGCCTTGAAATGTGAGTGATTTTTTCGGCTCAACGGGCCGTTGAAATGGAGGCTAGGCAGGCAAGATAAGGTGAAAGCAGGCGAGAAACGTAGCGCAGCAAAGTAGCAGCCGCAGGCTGGCCCGAAGGGTGAGCGTAGCGAATCAAGCGGAGTTTAGTAGCCTGAATGAGCAGCACTCACTTTGTGAGTCCTTCGGGCAGCTAAAGCAGCGTTAGCTGCAAGCGGCTTTCCGAGCCTTTTTTACGCGGTATTGCCAACGCAGGTAGTTTTTCAACGGCCTGTTAATCCATGGCGAAGCCGAGTTGGCGCCAAGCCTCATAGACGGCGACCGCCACCGTATTGGAGAGATTCAGGCTACGGCTGTCGGGGCGCATCGGCAGGCGCAGGCGTTGTTCGACGGGCAGGGCATCGCGAATCTCGGCGGGCAGGCCGCGGCTTTCCGGTCCGAACAGAAAGGCATCACCGCGCTCGAAGGCGACCTCATGGAAAGGCTGTGAGCCCTTGGTGGTGAAGCCAAACAGTCGTGGATGACCGAGGCTGTCCAGGCAGCTGTCCAGGTCGGCGTGACGTTTGAGCGGCGCGTATTCGTGGTAATCCAGCCCGGCGCGGCGTAGACGCTTGTCATCCAGCTCGAAACCCAGCGGCTCGATCAGATGCAGACTGCAGCCGGCATTGGCGCAGAGCCTGATAATGTTGCCGGTATTGGGCGGGATTTCCGGCTGGAAAAGGATCACGTGAAACATGGCGGGCACTGAGTCGGATAACGGCGAGCATTCTACTGCGCCAGACGAACCTGTGGCAGGCGGTCCGGCGGCGGTTGATCCGCTATCGCGCCTGCGCTGGCGATTTTTCGGCTCGCTGGTGCTGATCGGCCTGCTGGTGGGAATGATGATCGGGCGGCTGACGACGCCGGAACCGGCACGGCTGATCGATGTGCACGCTTTCGAGGATGGGCTGGTGCTGCGCTTCAACCAGCAGGCGGCGTATCGCGAGGCGTTTATCGATGGCGCCTACGCTTTGCTGCTACAGGCCCGTAGCAGCGAGCTTGCCGGACAGCTGCGAATCAACGGCCAGAACATTAGCTGGCGCGTGCAGCCTGCCGAGCATGGCCTGACGCTGCATCTGGTTGCGCTGAGAGCGCTACGGGTGCAGACAACTGAACGGGAAGTGCGCGGCGACTGGCTTTTGGAGCTGAGGCCGGCTGCGAACTGACGATCTGGTGGGAGCGGTCCATACCCGCGAATGCCACGCCTGAGTGGCGGCCTGTTCGCAGGCATGGCCTGCTCCTACGGGTTGTGCGCTTCTCTGGGTATTGCGGAGCAGGGCAGCGACTGCTTTGGAACTGAGGCCGGCATCGGACTAACAGCCTGGTGGGAGCGGGCCATGCCCGCGAAAGGCCACGCCTGAGTGGTGCCCTATTCGCAGGCATAGCCAACTCCTACGGATAGCCCGTAGCCTGGATTAGCCGAAGGCGTTATCCGGGTTTCGAAGGTTTACCGACACAAACGCTGCAATTGCCATCTACAGGCGGTGCGCCTCGCCACGCTCGCGGCTGTGGCGGAAGCGCCTTCGGCGATTCCACCCTACGAAAAGCCATACCGATGTGGCTGAATTCATTCGACCAAGGGCCGGGCCGGGTAACCCAAAGAGCGTGGTTCACAGCAGGGACCCATACGTCACCGTTCCAGCGAGTGGATTATCAGCAATATTCATTATTTTCTTCCAGCCCTACTCCTCGTCTTCCTCTTCCACACCATCCCCCATGCCCAGCTCCTTGATCTTGCGGGTCAGGGTGTTGCGGCCCCAGCCCAGCAGCAGGGCAGCGTCGCGGCGGCGGCCGGCGGTGTGCTTGAGGGCGGTTTCGATCATGATCCGCTCGAAGGCCGGCACCGCCTCATCGAGCAGGCCGGTCTGACCAAGCGTCAGCGCATGATCGGCCCACTGGCGCAGGGCCTGTTCCCAGTTGAGCGCAGGCGTGGCGCCGCTGGGCTGGTTGTGAAGCTCCGGCGGTAGGTCATCAATATGCACCTCGCGCCCTGAGGCCATCACTGTAATCCAGCGGCAGGTATTCTCCAGCTGGCGCACGTTGCCCGGCCACGCCAGGTTCTGCAGGTACTGCGCGGTTTCGGCGCGTAGCAGCTTGGTTTCCACTGCCAGTTCCTCGGCCGCGCTGGCCAGGAAGTGTTCGGCCAGCGCCGGGATGTCCTGGCGCCGATCCGCCAGCCGCGGAATATGGATGCGGATGACGTTCAGCCGGTGAAACAGGTCTTCGCGAAACTTGCCGGCCTGCACCAGGCTTTCCAGGTCCTGGTGGGTAGCGGCGATGATGCGCACGTCCACCTTGACCGGCGTATGGCCGCCGACCCGGTAGAACTCGCCATCGGCCAGCACCCGCAGCAGGCGCGTCTGGGTATCGGCCGGCATATCGCCGATCTCGTCGAGAAACAAGGTGCCGCCATCGGCCTGTTCGAAGCGGCCTCGGCGCTGGTTGGCCGCCCCGGTGAAGGCGCCTTTCTCATGACCGAACAGCTCGGACTCCATCAGGTCCTTGGGAATAGCCGCCATATTCAGTGCGATGAACGGCGAGTTTGCGCGCGGGCTGTGGCGATGAAGGGCGTGAGCGACCAGCTCCTTGCCGGTGCCTGATTCACCATTGATCAGCACCGTGATGTTGGAGTGGCTAAGGCGGCCGATAGCGCGAAACACTTCCTGCATGGCCGGCGCTTCGCCGATGATTTCCGGTGTGTGATGACGGCTGGCCGGCTCCTGCTGGCTCTGCTGCTCGCGGGTGTGCAGCTGGGCGCGCTTGACCAGCGCCACCGCATCATCGACGTCGAACGGCTTGGGCAGGTACTCGAAGGCACCGCCCTGATAGGCAGCCACGGCGCTGTCGAGGTCCGAGTGCGCGGTCATGATGATCACCGGCAGGCGCGGGTACTGCGCACGGATCTGCGCCAGCATTTCCAGGCCACTGGCGCCGGGCATGCGGATGTCGGAAATGATCACGTCCGGCTGCTGTCGGGCCAGACGGGCGAGAACGCCGTCGGCGCTATCGAAGCTCTGCGTGGCCATGCCTTCCTGTTGCAGGGCCTTTTCCAGCACCCAGCGGATGGAGCGGTCGTCGTCGACGATCCAGATGTTTTCGCTTTGGCTCATGCTCAGGAAGCTCCTTGTTCCAGCGGCAGGAAGAGGGAGAACGCGGTGTGGCCAGGGTGGCTCTCGCACTCGATCAGGCCCTGGTGCTGGCTGACGATGTTCTGGGTAATGGCCAGGCCCAGGCCGGTGCCATCCGGGCGGCCGCTGACCATGGGGTAGAAAAGGGTGTTCTGCAATTCGGCGGGGATGCCAGGGCCGTTGTCGATGATCTCGATGCGCGCCACCAGCCGATGACGCACATGGCCGATGGTGAACTGGCGCAGGGTGCGGGTGCGCAGGGTCAGGCGAGCGAGGCCCAGTTCGCTTTGGGCGGCGAGCGCCTGCATGGCGTTGCGCATGATGTTGAGCACGGCCTGGATCATCTGCTCGCGGTCCATCAGCAGTTCGGGAATGCTTGGGTCGTAATCGCGAACCAGGGTCAGGCTGCCCTGGCATTCGGCCTCGATCAGGCTGGCGACGTGTTCCAGTACTTCATGGATATTGGTCACGGTGAGCGACGGCAGCTTGTTCGAGCCGAGCATGCGGTCCACCAGATTTCGCAACCGGTCGGCTTCCTCGATGATCACTGCGGTGTAGTCGGCGAGGTGCTCGCCGGGTAGCTCGCGTGCCAGCAGCTGTGCCGCGCCGCGAATACCGCCGAGTGGATTCTTGATCTCGTGAGCCAGGCCACGCACCAGCATGCGGGTGGTTTCCTGGGTGGACAGTTGCGCCTCTTCTTTGCTGATGCGCAGCAGGCGGTCGCGGGGCAGCACCTCCAGCAACAGCCAGGTCTGCTGGCGGTTGAGAATCGGCGTGACTGCATAGTCGACCGTCAGCGACTGGCCGCTGGCAGAGGTCAGCGTCGCTTCGCGCTTGGTGAAAGGATGCCCCTCGGCCACAGCCTGGCGCAGCGCGGCCAGGGCTTCCGGTGATTCGGTGAACAGCTCACTGATGAACTGCCCATGGCTGCGCTGGCCGCTGACAGCGAGCAGCATTTCGGCCGCGGGATTCATGTACTCGACGTGCAGGCGCGAATCCAGCAACAGCGTCGCTGTGGTCAGGTTCTCGATCAGCAGGCGTTGCAGGGCTTCGTTGATCATGGCGGTCTGCATCCGATATGGATTGCGAGAAATGCAAGAAGCAAACCAAGTGGCTATGACTATCGGTGATAGCCACTTGCACCGGGATGGCGCGATCAGGAGAGTCCGGCTGGGCTGGCGAGCGGGAATGTCAGTGCACCATTTAGGTGCATAGCATGCTCACAGAAAGGGCACGAAAGGAATGTTTTTCTTCTCGGGCGGCTTGTCCTTCAGCGGGCACTCCGGGCGCACGCCGTAATCAGGCTTCTGGCAAGGCCTGACCATGCGCCGCTGGGCCAGCGATGTCCGCATCATATGGAAGGTCTGGGGTGCGCTATGCAGCAGCGTTTTCCCCTGGCTATCGATAATTTCAACCGTTAGCTGATGACTGCCGCGGTCCACATATTCCAGCGCCAGAATCGCGCTATCGCTGGCAGTGAGCGGGTTGCCGTCCAGCAGCAGCTGATATTGATGGCCGGGTTGTAGGGCTGGCTCACTGCTCACGCTGACAACGAGCGAGCCGGCGTTATCGCGGATAGTGGCGTCCGGGTCCGGCTGGAGGATGTTCAGTTGCCGGTAGAAGGCAGCGGGTTCGGCGTCGGCTTTGTTCCTGGAAGGCGCGGGAGCTACGATCGGCATGGCCGGCATGCTGTTGGTGGGGCTGGACTGAACCTGCTCTACGGCGCGCCCGGCCGGGCGGTCGGTGAAGGCGCGGTTGCCCTGCTCGTCTGTATAGGAATAGATCTGGCCAGCTGCTGGAAATGCCAAGGCCAGCAGCAGGCCGAGCAGAGCAGTGCGGGTCATCGGCGCGTCGGGTTGGAGACGTGCACGCGCTGCACGGTGAAGGCTTGAATGGCCCGCTGCAGCACGCGTTCGCCGGACAGCACTTCGACTTCCAGGCGGTGAGTGCCGCGATCTACGTTGTTCAGTTGCAGGGTCGTGCTGGGACTGGCCGGCGCCTGGGGAATGCCATCAAGCAGAAAGCGCACTTGGTGGCCTTGCAGCAGCGGCGGATCAAGCTGGGCGGTGACGGTAAAGGTGCCGTTGTTGGCGCGCAGTGCCTCCTCGTCGGGAATGCCGCCGATGCTCAGGCTACGGTAGGGCTGGTGCTGCTCGCTCTGGCGATCATCGGGCAAAGGCGGTGGCATATCAGGCGTTTTGATGTTCACGGTATTGGCTGGCGGCAGCTTCACTTCGTCGGCGACCACGCCGTCGGGCAGCTGGTTGGTGAATACCGTGTTGCCCTTGTCATCGGTGTATTTGTAGATCTCGGCCGTGGCGCTGGCGGCGAGGATCATGAGCAGGCTGAACAATGCAGTGCGCATGGGAAGCTCCGCGTGATTTGAAGGCCGAAGCGTTGCACCGCTTGGTTCGCCACGCAAGTTTGATCGACAGGATTTGCGAACGCCTGCGGATTGCTGGGTAGCGGAAACGAACAAGGCCTCCCGAGAGAGGCCTTGTTACGTGTGGCTAACGGCGTCTGTTAGACGCTGTAGTACAGGTCATATTCCAGCGGATGCACGAAGGTGCGCACCTTGAGCTCTTCTTCGCCCTTGATCTCCAGGTAGGCGTCGATGAAGTCATCGCTGAACACGCCGCCCTTGGTCAGGAAGGCACGACCCTTGTCGAGTTCTTCCAGGGCTTCCTTCAGGCTGCCGCACACCTGCGGGATCAGCTTGCCTTCTTCCGGCGGCAGGTCGTAGAGGTTCTTGTCGGCGGCATCGCCGGGGTGGATCTTGTTCTGGATGCCGTCCAGACCCGCCATCAGCAGTGCAGCGAAGCACAGGTAGGGGTTGGCCGCCGGGTCCGGGAAGCGCGCTTCGATACGGCGGGCCTTGGGGCTGGACACGTAAGGAATGCGGATCGAGGCGGAGCGGTTGCGCGCCGAGTAGGCCAGCATCACTGGCGCTTCGAAGCCGGGGACCAGACGCTTGTAGGAGTTGGTCGACGGGTTGGTGAAGCCGTTCAGCGCCTTGCCGTGCTTGATAATGCCGCCGATGAAGTACAGCGCGGTTTCCGACAGGCCCGCATAGCCTTCGCCGGAGAAGGTGTTCTTGCCATCCTTGGAGATGGACATATGCACGTGCATGCCGCTGCCGTTGTCGCCATACAGGGGCTTGGGCATGAAGGTCGCGGTCTTGCCGTAGGCGTCAGCGACGTTGTGCACGCAGTACTTGAGGGTCTGGACCTCGTCGGCCTTCTTCACCAGAGTGTTGAACTTGACGCCGATTTCGTTCTGGCCGGCCGTCGCCACTTCGTGGTGATGCACTTCGACGACCAGACCCATCTCTTCCATGGCATTACACATGGCGGTACGGATTTCGTGGTCGTGATCGCACGGCGGAACCGGGAAATAGCCGCCCTTGACGGCAGGACGATGGCCCTTGTTACCACCTTCGACGTCCTGGTCGGTCATCCAGGAGCCCTGCTCGGAGTAGATCTTGAACATCGAACCGGAAATGTCGGACTTGAACTTCACCTGATCGAAGATGAAAAACTCCGGCTCCGGGCCGACGAATACGGTGTCGCCGATGCCGGTGGACTTGAGGAATTCCTCGGCACGCTTGGCGATGGAGCGCGGGTCGCGGTCGTAGCCCTGCATGGTGCTCGGCTCGACGATGTCGCAGACCAGGATCAGGGTCGGCTCTTCGGTGAACGGATCGAGCACGGCGGTTTCGTCGACTGGCATCAGGATCATGTCGGAAGCTTCGATGCCTTTCCAGCCATGCACGGAAGAACCGTCGAACATCTTGCCATGCTCGAAGAAATCCTCGTCCTCGGCGTCGCGTGCCGGAATGGTCAAGTGGTGTTGCTTGCCCTTGGTGTCGGTGAAGCGCAGATCAATCCACTTCACATCGTAATCTTTGATCAGTTGAAGCGACTTCGACATGGTGTTCTCCAGATAGTGGAAGCGCTGACAGGGATGCTTCCGAAGCAGGGTGAAGCCGGGCGGCGATGTTCCGCCAAGGCGACCTGCCTCACAAGAGAGCAAATTGCGTGCCATTGCTCTTTGTGGGCAGAGAGGTCCGAGTTGGGGCACTTATAAGGGGTACGACTTTACGTGTGACCGTCAAAGTCGGCCTGGCGCACCATAATAGTGCGTCGCTCCAGTTTTTCGATCGATTTGGGGGCAATTAGTCTCTCAGGCAGTTTCCCCGGCCGTGTGGATAGAAAACTGCCTGAAAGTTGATCAGATTCCGGTATACTCCGCCCCCCTCTTTTATGCCATGCCGGCGCGTGCGCTCTTCCAAATGAAGCTGATCGTCAAGGTTTTCCCCGAAATCACCATTAAGAGCCCACCGGTGCGCAAGGGCTTCATTCGCCAGCTGGCGAAGAACATCCGCACCGTGCTGCGCGAGCTCGATCCCGACCTGCGGGTAGCCGGGGTGTGGGACAACATCGAGGTGGAAACCGATCTCAGCGACGTAAAGGTGCTGCGCGAGATGATCGAGCGCCTGCGCTGCACGCCCGGCATCGGCCATTGCCTGGAAGTCCACGAATACCCGCTGGGCGATCTGGACGACATCCTAGAGAAGTGCAAGACGCACTTCGCTGACCGCCTGCCCGGAAAGATCTTTGCGGTGCGCTGCAAGCGTGCAGGCAAGCATTCGTTCAGCTCGATGGACGTCGAACGCCTTGTCGGCAGCCGTCTTCGTGCGGAATGCGGCGCGGCGGGAATTTCCCTGAAAGCGCCCGAGATCGAAGTGCGCATGGAAATTCGCGACCAGCGCCTGTTCGTGGTGCATGCCCAGCATGACGGCATCGGCGGCTATCCGCTGGGTGCGTTGGAGCAGTCCCTGGTGCTGATGTCCGGTGGTTTCGACTCAACCGTCGCCGCCTACCAGATGATGCGCCGCGGCCTGATGACGCATTTTTGCTTCTTCAACCTCGGCGGCCGCGCCCACGAGTTGGGGGTGATGGAAGTCGCCCACTATCTGTGGAAGAAGTACGGCAGCTCCCATCGCGTGCTGTTTATCAGTGTGCCGTTCGAGGAAGTGGTCGGTGAGATCCTCGAGAAGGTCGACAACAGTCAGATGGGCGTGGTGCTCAAGCGCATGATGCTGCGCGCTTCCACGCAGATCGCCGAGCGCCTGCAGATCGATGCGCTGGTCACCGGCGAAGCGATTTCGCAGGTCTCCAGCCAGACGCTGCCCAACCTTGCGGTGATCGATTCGGCCACCGACATGCTGGTGCTGCGTCCGCTGATCGCTGCGCACAAGCAGGACATCATCAATACCGCGTTCGAGATCGGCACTGCCGAGTTCGCCAAGAACATGCCCGAGTATTGCGGCGTGATCTCCAAGAACCCGACGACCAAAGCCAAGCGCTTTCGTATCGAGCACGAAGAAAAGCAGTTCGACATGAGCGTGCTGGAGCGCGCTCTGGAAAACGCCCGCCAGGTGGCTATCGATCATGTGATTGACGAGCTGGGCGAGGATATCCAGGTCGAACATGTATCAGAACCGACAGCCAATCAGGTCATTCTCGACATTCGTCATCCTGACGAGGCCGAGGACGAACCTCTGCAACTGGCAGGCATCGAAGTGCAGACACTGCCGTTCTATGCCGTTAACAATCGCTTCAAGGAACTGGATGAGAACCGCCAGTACCTGTTGTATTGCGACAAAGGTGTCATGAGCCGCCTGCATGCTCATCATCTGTTGAGTGAGGGGCATCAGAATGTGCGGGTCTATCGACCTGCTAATCTGAAGCCCGAAGCTGGAAGCTCGAAGTGAAGAGCCTCGGTCCTACCAGCCACTTCGTTATCAGGCGCAAGCACCCCCCCGACCCCGGAGTCAGTGCTGCTTTTTGTTTCAGCTTACGGCTTCACGCTTCCAGCTTCTTTTCAGGTACCAAACAGTGATCGAAAACCTCAGAAACATCGCCATCATCGCCCACGTCGACCATGGCAAGACCACCCTCGTCGACAAACTCCTGCGCCTGTCCGGCACCCTGGACCGCAAGGAGCTCGAGAACGAGCGCGTAATGGACAGCAACGACCAGGAGAAGGAGCGTGGCATCACCATCCTGGCCAAGAACACCGCGCTGAAGTGGAAAGACTACAACATCAACATCGTCGACACCCCCGGCCACGCCGACTTCGGCGGTGAAGTCGAGCGCGTGATGAGCATGGTTGACTGCGTACTGCTAGTGGTCGATTCCATCGACGGTCCGATGCCGCAAACCCGCTTCGTGACCCAGAAGGCTTTCCAGGCCGGTCTGAACCCGATTGTTGTGGTCAACAAGATCGACCGTCCAGGCGCGCGTCCGGACTGGGTTGTGGACCAGATCTTCGACCTGTTCGACAACCTTGGCGCCACCGACAAGCAGCTGGACTTCCCCATCGTCTACGCCAGCGCCCTGAACGGTCTGGCCGGTCTCGATCACGAGAACCTGGCCGACAACATGGACGCCCTGTTCCAGGCCATTGTTGATCACGTCCCAGCACCGAACGTCGACGTCGACGGCCCGTTCCAGATGCAGATCTCCCAGCTGGACTACAACAGCTTCCTCGGCGTGATCGGCGTGGGCCGCATCAAGCGCGGCAAGATCAAGACCAACACCCCGGTGATCGCGATTGGCGCTGACGGCAAGAAGCGTCAAGGCCGTATTTTGAAGGTCATGGGCCACTCCGGCCTGCAGCGCGTTGAAGTCGCCGAAGCCGAGGCGGGCGATATCGTCTGCGTCAGCGGCATGGACGAGCTGTACATCTCCGACACCCTGTGCGACATGAACCACGTCGAAGCGCTGCCACCGCTCACCGTCGACGAGCCGACAGTTTCCATGACCTTCCAGGTCAACGACTCACCGTTCTGCGGTAGGGAAGGCAAGTTCGTCACCAGCCGCAACATCAAGGAGCGTCTGGAAAAGGAACTGCTGCACAACGTGGCGCTGCGTGTTGAAGAAGGCGACTCGGCTGACAAGTTCAAGGTCTCCGGGCGTGGCGAACTGCACCTGTCAGTACTGATCGAAACCATGCGCCGCGAAGGCTTCGAACTGGCCGTAGGCCGCCCGGAAGTGGTGATCAAGGAAGTTGACGGCGAGAAGCAAGAGCCCTACGAAAACGTCATCATCGACATCGAAGAGCAGCATCAGGGCGCGCTGATGGAACAGATGGGCCTGCGTAAGGGCGATCTGACCAACATGGCACCGGACGGCAAGGGCCGCGTACGTCTGGAGTACACCATTCCGGCGCGTGGTCTGATCGGCTTCCGCAACAGCTTCCTGACCATGACCTCGGGTACCGGCATCCTCACCTCCACTTTCAGCCATTACGGGCCGATCAAAGGTGGTGAAGTCACCAGCCGCCAGAACGGCGTACTGGTTTCCATGGCAACCGGTAAGGCGCTGACTTACTCGCTGGAAACCCTGCAGAGCCGCGGCAAGCTGTTCCTCGAGCCCGGCCAGGAAATCTACGAAGGCCAGCTGGCCGGCATCCACAGCCGCGACAACGACCTGACCATCAACCCTACCAAGGGCAAGAAACTCGACAACATGCGCGCCTCCGGCAAGGATGAAGTCATCGCCCTGGTACCACCGATCAAGTTCACCCTTGAGCAGGCACTGGAGTTCATCGACGACGACGAACTGGTTGAAGTGACGCCGAAGTCGATCCGCCTGCGCAAAAAGATTCTCGACGAGAACCTGCGTAAGCGCGCCTCCAAGAACTAAAGTTCTGCGCTAACTAAAAGCCCCCGTCAGCACCCACTGGCGGGGTTTTTTTTGTCTGACGCAATGGATTGTTAACTACCGTTCATCCCTTTCACCCGACAATGATGGCACTTTGCCTTTAAAGCAGAAGCTTATGTCGTTAAGCTTGGCTTGGTTGGAAAAGTGTTCAGGGCGTTGCTTCGGAACATTTGTCTGATGTGACAATTAAAAAAATAACTCAGCGATTTGTTTATTGGTAAGGGGGATAAATGAAGGCTTACTTGAAGGTTATTTTCGCTGGCATCCTAGGGCTTTATCTGACGGGCTGCGCCAGCATCATGACCGCTGAACAAGCTGCACCCAATCTCAGCTTCCAAGAGGATGCCGGGCCGTTGGTTGTTGCAGTGCTGGATAATCGCCCTTATGTGCTGGATAACGATAAGAAACCTTCTTTTGAAGGTCTGATTCGGAGCAACTTTGGCATTCCCTACAGTTACGGAACTGCTACAGGCGAAGCCATGAGCATCTATCTGGGCAAAAGGATCGAGCATGGTTTTAAGGCCAGCGGAGTCGATACCGTTCTCTATCCGACAACAGTAGGAATGACCCAAGAGAGCCTGTTGCAGGAACTCAGCAAGGGCGGCAAAAAGTCATTGGTTGTTTCGCTGTTGGAGTGGAAGTACGACCATCACACGTTCAGCAAGTCTTCTTACTATGACGTAGAAGTAACGGTTCTGGACAATCAGGGAAACAGACTGGTGGACAAGAAGTTCACCGGCAAGGACGGCATTCCGTCAGGCCATATCGCCAACGCCATGCAGCAGCTATACAAGGCCCGGTTTGAACAATTCCTGTCGGACGCTCAGATCGAGCAGGCGTTGAGACGCTAAGCAGGATGCCTGAGAGCGTTCGCTTCGCTCATGTGAGCTGAGCTCGGCAGCCAGGAACTGATAGCTGTTGCGGTAAAACAAAGGCGCCTTCGGGCGCCTTTGTTGTTTCTATCCGTTGGAACATGCAAACGCTCTTGAATCGCGACGTCGGACCGGACTACGCTCCCACTCAGCATGGATGGCACTTCGCTATCCTCCCGGCAGGGAACGCCGCCATTCATACCCATACGCCGAACCACCGTTCGCTCCACAGCTCACCCCAGCGGGCTGCTCACGCCCGCAAACGCTTGGCCCAGCACATGGGTATAGATCTGCATGGTGCGCACGTCGGCATGTCCGAGCAGCGTCTGTACCGTGCGGATATCGCTGCGCCGGCGCAGCAGCTCGGTGGCCTCCACCACCCGCAAGCCAGCGCCATACATCAGCGACGCCAGCAGATCGTAGGGTGCAGCGAGCTGCCCGATGATCGCCATCGCCTCCTGATGCGAGAGCTCCACCGGCAAGCGCGGCGGACGCTTGGCCCGGATCGTCTCGCCAATATCGCCAATATCGCCAAGTGGTCGCTCAAGTACACGGGCGTAGAGAAACACGATGGCATTCAATGCCAGATTTTGTGTGGCCGCCGCCACCTGGCGCTCGCTGGCGAGCCAGCTCAGAAACTGGTTGACCTCGGAAGGCCCCAGCTCCAGTGGATGACGCATTTGGTGAAACCGCAGGTAAAAGCGTATCCAGTACCAGTAACTTTTCTCGGTGCGGATGCTGTAGTGATGTGCACGCATCAAGGCGTGAAACTGCTCCTGCAGGCGCGGCTTGGGTGGTTGGCTGTCCATGTGATTCCCTTCACTGGTTTTTTGTACAGTATTAATAGATTTACAAAGGACAGCTGTCAAGCGAATACAGTCGAAGGCATGAGCACTCAGTCAAAGCATTGTTTTAAAAGGGGATTTATTCCCAAGGCGACTCCGGGTTTCCAGAGTTATACCGAACGCTACCGTTATGCGTTAACACCGCATGCGGTCTAATCACTGTTAAATCTCAACCGAGGATCATCATGGGGCGCCGGTATCGCAGAAAAAATAGTCTCGGATCAGTGGTAACAGATGTCGTTCGAGTTGCCTCCCGCCTTCCTTGGTGGGGTGCCCTGCTTGTTGGTCTTTGCGCGTACTTGCTAATTTACATCGGCTTAGGCGGCTATCTTGAAGGTCAACTTGCCGCGCAAGAGGGCAGCCAGTTCTATCCTATTCTAGAGGCACGGTATAGCCGATTTATCCGTTTAACGGCTTGGGTTGGAAATGCCTGCCTGGTCGCGGGAGTATTTTTTGCTATTCGCTATCACTTCTTTGGAGCCAATGCTCAACGCACCGAAAAAGGTATTGTCGGCATAGTCGCCAGAATCTTGGGACGAAGCATTGACTAAAAGATTTAACAATCGCGTCAAATGCGACGCTCGTACCTCGCGCGCTTTACGCGGGCGTTAGATTTCGGGGAAAGGTAAGGGCATGTACAACCTCTTGGTGACAGCACGGGACGGCGCCTGGGATGCACCCAGCTATGAGTACGACCGAAGCAGATTCCTCGAATATACGAACGAGACTATCGCTGAGCGTTTCAAATCTTTAAGTTCAGAAGCCATCGAGTACCTGATGGAATTGCCATGCCTGTTCGCCTACGAAGGGTTTCAGCATCCGATTCGTGTGGGCCGACTGACAACGATCAGAGAAAGAGGGAAGAAGGTTGTTGTCGGATATGAATTTCACCCGCGACTTAACGCCATACAAGCTTCGGAGATAGAAAAGATCGCCCCGCTTCTCGATATTCGGGACTGGGAGATGAATCGAACTCACTGGGCTATCAAAGACGAAGATCTGTTCCATCGCCTGAGATCAGCGTCCGTAATTCATGGCAACGTTCAAGATTGGCCTAACCCTATAAAGGGTAAGAAGCAGCCTGCTGAAGGGCGCCAGCATTCTTCTCGCGTTACAACTGTTGGTGGCTTTGTTGCCAAGGTTCTGTCGGACCTCGGTGATGATGAGTCCGAAATGTTCTACCGCGGACATTCAGACAAAAAGAAGTACAAACTGGAACCATCGATTTTCCGCAAAGATGCCAGTGGCAATTACACGTATCTAGACAGCGAGCACATTCTGTATCGGGAGCTAATTGTCGCAAACGCCGATGACTTCGAGTCAGACTATTTCACCCTAGACCGGCTTGTTCGGATGCAACATTACTCGTTGCCGACGAGGCTGCTCGATATCACCTCCAATCCTTTGATTGCGTTGTATTTTGCGTGCAAATCCAAGTTTGGTTCCCATGCAAGGAACTACAAAGACGAAGAGGAAGGGGAGGTAATAATATTTTCCCTGTCACGTGCGGACGTAAAGTACTTCGATTCGGATACGGCTAGTTGCATTGCAAACTTAGCGCGATTGCCGAAGCAAGCGAAAGAATCCATAGACTTCAGCCTCGCGGATGAGGATGAGTTCAATAGTCAACTTGAGGTAAAGCGGCTGACGCACTTCATTCGTGAGGAAAAGCCCTTCTTCGAGCCGAAGATCGTTTCAGAAGACCTCAAGAGAATCATTTGCGTGAAGAGTAAGAGGAACAACGCTCGCATTCATTCACAATCTGGTGCATTTCTTTTGTTCGGTTTGGATGCTGTGCTTGATGAAAAAGGAACGGAAGAAATAAAAGTCATGAGAGTTGTGGTGAGCAACAAGAAAAAAATTCTGGATGAACTTGATCGCCTCAACATCAATGAGAGTACCGTGTTCCCTCACATCGAAAGCTCAGCAAGGTATGTTGCTGAAAAATATAAGTTTGTCGCACCAAAAATCTAAACAATCGCTGCAGGTGAAATTTGACCCACCGCCCGCTTTTGCTGGCGCAAAAGCGGGCGTCGCCCCAAACGCACCTGAGCTCAGGCGTTAAGAGTCAAAACATGCCTCATGACGGGGCGCGGGGAACGACTTTACGATGACCAAGTCCGAACTTTCTGCCACTTACCGAGACTACATAGCTTGCCTGAACAAGCAAGACTGGCCAGCCTTGAAGCGCTACGTCCACGATGATGTTAGTCACAACGGAACCCGCCTTGGCGTTGAGGGCTACCGTGAGATGCTGGAGAGAGACTTCACAGAGATACCTGACCTCCACTTCAGTGTCGAGCTTCTCGTTGTTGATCCGCCATACATAGCCAGCCGGCTTTGCTTCAACTGCACGCCGAGAGGAACCTTCTTGAACCTCGACATTAACGGAACGGCGGTTTCATTTACGGAGAACGTCTTCTATCGTTTTCTTGACGGTAAAATGATCGAAGTCTGGTCGGTAATCGATAAACGTGCCATCGAGGCCCAGCTCCGCTCTCCATCAGATGACACCTAACCCTTCCTTCAAGAGGACAAGCCTTCGGCATGCCACTTAAATCAAACGTTAGAAGCGGCTATTAATGCGGTCGTTGGAAAAGGGAACAGATTTAATTTTCCACTTGATCGACTAAGTTGAAGGTCTCTAAGGATAGGAGGTCGTTATGCCAAGTAAGGGTCGCATTGTCTCGCCTAACTATCCGCATCGTGTAGTGTAGCGTGGCCACAATCGGCAGGTGGTGTTTGCCGCTGAGCAGGACTATCAGCGCTACATTTCTGCTTTGCGCGAGTTGAAAGATATCTTCGGGGTCAGGTCCCCTTCTGTGCCGGCGCGCCGTATTATCGTGCCCTGTCAATCAAACGCGCCGCCGATGAGCCTACCTCTCCCCAACCCGCTGACCGAGCTGTACCGGGACGACTGGTTGCTGGCCGTGCACAAGCCTGCCGGGCTGCTGGTGCACCGCAGCCCCATCGACAGGCACGAAACCGAATTCGCCTTGCAGTACGCCCGCGAGCTGAACGGCGGCGAACATGTCTACCCGGTGCATCGCCTGGACCGTCCGACGTCGGGCCTGCTGCTGTTCGCCCGTGACCCGCATACCGCCAGCCTGCTCGGTCAGGCCATGATGGCCAATGCTGTGCAGAAGACCTACCAAGCCCTGGTGCGTGGCTGGCCGCCGGAAGAAGGACTGATCGACCACGCCCTGCGTGAGCACGCCGTGGACAAGCGCCTCAAGGACGAACCCCAGCCCCTGCGTGAGGCCCAGACCCGCTACAGCCGCCTGGCTACCACGCAGCTGCCGGTAGAGATCGAAGGCTTTCCCACCAGCCGCTACAGCCTGATGGCCCTGCACCCGCTCACTGGCCGCAAGCACCAGCTGCGCCGGCATATGCAGCACATCAGCCACCCCATCATTGGCGACACCAATTACGGCCGCACTAGGCACAACCACTACTTCGCCGAACGTTTCGGCCAAGGCCGCCTGATGCTCGCCGCTACGGACCTGCATCTTACCCATCCGATAACAGGTGATTTCCTGCACCTGCAAGCGCCGCTCAGTGAGGACTTTCAGCGGGTGGTACGGGAGGTGTTTTGCTGAGGTGGTCGAGCATTTTCGGAATTCACTTCCGCCGTAATGCAAGTTCAGCCATCGACGGGAGGTTTGTAACGGCGCAGCGAAACGACCGATCTAGGAGGGGGTGCCATCAACAGAGCGGAGCCATTTCCGTAGAGCCTATAGCTGAGGCGAAATATGCCGACTGAAGTGTTCAAGCCGTTTCGGCGTCCCGCTCGGCCTTTTCGCGCTTGAGTGTGCTGTATTCGCAGTAGTGCTCATAGGCTGCTTTGGCGACAGTAACCAGGCCAACAATGGCAAGAATGTTCTTAAGCATGACGGATACTCCTTGAGTAGCAATATCAATTACTGCGGATTCACTGCTGCGGGTGCAGGAAATTGGCCAGCCGCTTTTTCATGATCTCGGTCTGAGTCGCTAGCCGCGTTTCCAGCTCGTCGTGACGGCACTCTGGGCAAGCGCTGAACCAGTCCCGCCCCTCTATCAGGCAATCGCTCAGCGGAATGGCGGTGCGCTTCCATTTGCAGGCAGGGCAAATGAAGGTGCGGGGATGGGGTGGCATTGGCATGTAGAGGCTCCAGCATTCGGGTTGCTGAGGACTGTGCCGCAAGCGCGCGACAGATAGTGTCGTCACCCTCTGCGGCGTCTTTGCAGGTGCAGGCTTTGAAGCAGCGCCATCGTCGCGAGCGCAAAACCCAGCACCCAACCTGCGCTTGCGCATCCATCAGCGCGCTGGGCTGGCTCGATCAGGCCGAACAGGTCGATTACCTCGACGGACGTTTCATCTTCCTGTGGATTGCCTTCAATGCCGCCCACGCCACCGAGATCGACGAGCATCAGCGGCTTCTGAGCAGAAATTTTCAAGGCTTTCCCGGAAAAGCTCTGCACGTTGGACAAGGACAAGGACAAGGACAATCGCATCGATGCGCTGGTCTGGCAGGCATTCTTCGGCAGATTCGCGTGCTGCTGGACAACCTCTCCCACAGCGATATTAAGGAAGGAAAGTACGTTTGAGAAACTTACTACGGACTGTCTTGGCGGTTCAAAAACTGGAAAATGGTGGTCCAACGGCGATGTTCAGGTGCCGCGACAATGCTGGGCACCTGGGAAGTTTCTACAGAAATGCTTTGACCAACAGGGCTACGAGAACGCCGAGGTTCACACCGAGCGCCGCACACATCCACATAATGCGCCGCTTGGACAAATGTTGCATCGTCTGCGCCTGTGCCTGCTGTGCTGTAACTGCGGACGCGATTTCTTCAAGTTTGGCCAACGATCTTTGCTGCCCATCACGGCTTTCAGCACACTGAACTTGAATGTCTGCAGCTAATGCTTTCAATCTCGTGTTCAGGTGATGCAGTTGGGTCGCGCCAAATTTGCTAAGGCGCTCCTCTACACTGACGATACCTTCTGTAATCAGACGAGCACTTTCGACAACCTGCGCGCTGGCCTTCTCGAGCCGACCATCCTGCGCAGACTCAGCCTGCTGAACCATTGTCTCGATTCGCTTGGACACCTGGCGGACGGTGCCAAGGTCGTCTCCCAAGTCCTCGAATGTGCTGTTCAGCTTTTTCAGCTCCGACCGCAGGCTGAGTAGGCTGCACTCGAAGTCTCCCTTGAGTGCGAGCGACAGGCTACCGCTCACCTCTTCAATACTTCGTTTCATTGGCACATTGATGTGCTTTTCCAACAGCGCTGACAGCTCTTGATCAGCGGCTGCGATTTCGACATCCAGATCGGATCGATCCATCAGAACTTCTTCCCTTCCAGCATTTTGTCTAGTTCGCCCAGTAGCACATGGAGGTAGAACATATCGTAGACCTGTTCTGTTGCATTGACTGGACGGCGGATGGCTTCCCTAACGCAATCGAGCTCAGCCTTGAAAGCTTCGAGGATGTATCGTTCGAACTTACCCGAGCTCTCCATGCTGAACTGCATACGTGCTTTGAATTGCGCATGGGCCTGTTCAAGGCGATGGCTCTTGCTTTGTATGCCCTTCACTGCCTGCTGGCGCTCTGTGAGGGCTGTTTTCATCACTGCAAGTCGCCGCTCGTAATCCGAGTATTTGCGCTTCAGGTCATTCACCTGATGCTCCATATACTTCTGGATTTCCAGAGTGGCGGCTTCGGCGTAGGCATCCACGATCTTCTCGGCCGCCGCCTGCAGCATGCTGCGATCAGTTCGGAAGTTCTCGCTGGACCACCAGTAGCCGTCGGTAAGATACCCATTCATCTTTCTATAGAAGCTGTTCAGCGCGCTGGTCGCGGGCGGCGACAGCTCAGCCAGTCGGAAATTAGCCTGACGATGGGCGTGACGTTCACACATTGCCTTCCACTTCGCCTGGATACCGTTTTCGAACTGCATGGCAACCAACTTCAGAGCACTGACTGATTCCGTTGTGCTTGGCAAGGGCTGGGTGAAGAAGCGGCGAACATCGCTACCCTGGTACAACTTCCGGTAACGATTCAGGCGACGCCTGTGGTGATTGAGCGCGCCGCGTTCTTCCTGGCAGTCACTCAACAAGACCTCCGCCTGCTCCAGCGCATCCAGTGCCTGTTGAAGGTCAACTTCCAGTTCCTTCCTGAGCTTTTCGTAATGAACTTGCTCTCGCTCAAGCCTGGCATCGATCAAGGTTTTCATCTTGAACGCGGAAGCGAGTCGGCCGTAAGGGCTGGCCGACTCAGTGACGCTTGTCAATAGCTCTCGGCGTAGCTGCTGGATCAATTGAACGGCAGCTTGATGATACTCCGGCGCCGCACCCAGACTTTGCAGCGAGTCGCCGAATTCCAGTGGATACAACATCGCCTCGACGGTCTTCGGCGGTTTGTAGTCATGGGTGCTCAGCTCTTGGTAGAGCTTGGCCCTAACTTGCTCCAATGTGCGCTCGTCCTGTCCGAACCAGGTCTTGAAGCTGGCGGGCGAGAATGTATAGGAGAGCACCACCCGATAGCGGTTGGGCTGCAGCATCCAGTCACCCAACGCTGCCAACTTGAGTTTGCTGGGATGAAGGAAGCCCAGGTCATCCGCTCGTCCGACTAGCAAGATCAGGTCGGCCGTGGCCACGTATTTTTCAGCCACCCGCGTGACCTGGGCCTGCTCAGCCTCGTTGATCGCGTTAATGCCCGGGATATCGAGAATGTGCAGATCCAGGCTCAGCGCACCCCCTCTCCCTTGCTCGAAGAACATCGATGGCAGCCGCACGGACAACACGTCCACGGATTGTGCCTGGCCCTCCTCCAGCTCAGTGCGTATAGCGGAAAACTGTACCCTCGCGCTGGCGTCATCCATAGCCTCACTGTCGTCGCCGATGTACCAGGAATCATCCTTCGAACGACCATAACGAATCGCACAGGCCGTCGAAGACTTGCCCATGCGTTGGTCGCCCCGCAATACGCTGGAAGCGCGCTCCAGCGCCTCACCAGTCACGCCAAGCAGGTCCAGAATCAGCGTAGTCTTGCCGACCTGGGTAGCACCATAGACGGCGACCGTCACATGACTGGAGCGGCTGAAGTCTCCAGCCAGGCTTGGGTCTACCTCGTCGATAAAGCGCTGATACGCGTCATAGGCCCAGCGGTAGCGGTTGCCGTACTTCTCAAGCCACATTGCGACTTTGCGCATCGTCGATGGCTTTGACCAGGCTCACCCGAGCGTGCTCCAGGCGAGTCAACCCACGCGCCAGTGCGTCTTTCACAGTGAGGTCGGCGCCCACGCCATATGCCACTCGCAGGTTGCGCACCAGACGCTCTTCGAGGGTTTCCATCAGGTCGTCATAGAGCTCAAGGCCTCTCTTGATATGGGCCTCGGCGAACTGGTTGAGGCTCTCGGCGATGAAGCCTTTGCGCGCGGCGTCATAGCGCTGAATTTCGCTAGCACCGCGGTAGGCGATGAAGCCCAGGGTGATCGCGCCGGCAGCGGCCATGGACAACGACGCACCCAGCGATGCAGCAGCCGTCTGGCCGCCGGTTAGCGTGCCCGCAATGGCCGGAATGGTGTCGATGGAGCCGTCGATGGCCACGTCCACCGCCAGGATCGCCGCCAGCGTATTGAGCAGCGGTTTAGCCGAGGCGGTGACATTGGGGAGGTCTTGCTGAATGGACGAGGCAAGCTTGCCGAAGTCGAAGGCCTCCAGTTCGGTGCGGGCCAGCTCTGGGGTGCGGATTGCAACTGCCTGGTTGAGACGAAAGTACTCCATGGTCATGGCGGGCAGTGCTTTGAGCACCTCCTCGACATGCTCCGCTTTGAACCGCGAGACATCCTCGGTGTTATCCCCCTGCTTGGAAAGCAGCAAACGCAGATCATGCTGCAGCTCCTGGGTACCCACCGCAGGAACCTCAAGAGACGCACCCTCGTAACCTAGCAGCTTGTTTAGGTCCTTGTGCTTGATCGCAGCGAGCTCACTGGATTTGATTTCCTGAATGCCGAGCTCTTTCGCGGACATGTCCGAGATAGCCAGATAATCGCTTTCCAGCGGAGATTGCAAAGTGTCTGTGCCGTTGCGCCAACAGTCGATGATGCGCGATCTGAAGCGGGTCTCGTTTTCACCGGACTGCAGCGTGAGGAAGTTCGCCGCGTGCCTAAGCTTGTTTGTGAAGCCCTCTTCTTCCTCGTTGTACTTCTCCTCGGCGATGTCCCTAACCTGGCCAAGGTAGCTGTTGGTGTGCTCGCGCAGCCTTTTGGCATAACGGTTCCGGTAGCGCTCAGACGCCTTGGTGAACACCTCTCGCATCCGCTCGGCCTGGCGCTCGGTCAGGTGTTCGCTGATGCTTTGCGCGTCCAACTCACTTTCCAGCGCCGCCTTGACCGTTGCCAGCTCCGTGTCCAGCAGCTTTTCCAGTTCACGCAGACGGCCTGCGTCCGAGCCGCCTGCGGACAGTGCGTACTTGTTGATGACCTGGGTGAGTTGGCTGGTCCAGGCGGAGCGGTAGGCGTCATCGCCGACGCCGGTGAAGATCACACGGTCTTGCTCGTTGGATTGGATCTGGAAGACTTCGGCCACAGTGCCTGCCAGTTCATCAATCTGCTCTGGGGTGAGCGTTTCAGTCTTGGTGACTGCGATGGCAGGTTTGCGATCAGGGAAGTAGCGGGCGACCAGATCGTTGAGGATTTGCTTCTGGCTGTTGTCAGCGACGCGAGTGCGGTCAGTGACCAGGATGCTGCCTAGGGAGTGCACTAGGGTGTGACGCATGAGGCCCTGCCACTCGACGTTGTCCGGGTTCAGCATTTCGTAGCCTGGGAGTAGTACGAAGCCGCAGCGTTGGCCGTTGAAGTAACGGTGTGGGACGTAGAGTTTGGGGAAAAGGCAGTCGAAGTCGCCGGAGTTTTCGTAGCCGCTGATCAATGCGCGGAACGCCTCCTGGGATATATTTTCTTCCTGCTCGTTGCCTTGGGTGTCGTATTTGACGACTACGGCATAAGGGGCGTCGCAGTCCTTCTCGAGGATGAACACTGGGATACGCTCGCCGCGACCCTGATTGTCTGCTAGCCAGCCTTCGCCCAGGTCGTAGAGCTCGCGGACTAGGCGCGTTTTGCCGGCGCTTTGGCTGCCTGCTACGCAGATGTAGTAAACGGAGGATAGCTCGCGGGCGATGCGCAGCTTACGGAGGATGGAGACAAGAGCCGGCCTGGGGTTGCTTCGAGTCTTCAGTTCGGCTGAGACCTTGAGCACACCGGCTACAGCGTTTTCTAAGTCTTTGATCAGGGAGGCTTTCATTAACTAATCCTGCTGAAATTTGCGTAATGTCTATCTGAGGTAATCGGCTTGGGGCTGGATTTTTTGGATCATTTAATCGCTGCACAAATGCTGTCATAATGCCATTGGCCCAAGTCGTCTTTGTGCTGTCTCTGCTGTCTCTGCTGTCTCTGCTGTCTCTGCTGTCCAGCCGTTTGCCGGGCGATATTAGTGTGCATACAGCGCTTCCACCTTGGCGATCCTGGCCTGGATGTTCACGACCCAGCGCGAGGGCTCATGTACTCGCACGCTCTCCCCCAACCCAAATATCCACCACAGCGTTTCTTGATCGTCCGGCAGCTTCGCCCGCAGGCGCTGCCAATCGCTACCTTTCAGCGGTTCCAGGCTTTGCTCATGGCTCAGCGGGGTTTCGCTCAGTAGCCAGGCGATTTGCGGAGAGATGTCGGCGATCAGTTCCACTTCTTCCACCGGCGCGGGGGAGTTGAAGCCGCCGAGGCGGATGTAGTGGTCGAGGTCGAGGGGGTCGCTGTGCTGGGTTTCTACTTCCATACATTCAGCGGCCTGAATGCGGTGCAGTGCGAACTGGCGGATGTCGGTGTAACCGTCGACGCTCGCGATCAGGTAACTGATGGAGTGGCGCGAGATCAGACCGGCGGGATGTAGCAGCATTTCCTTAATCTTGGTGGTGCTGCGGCTCAGGTAATCCACCTTGAGTTGCCGACGCTCCAGCAAGGCGACCGATACCGCGCGCCATACATCTGCATTTACTTGCGCCGGTAGCAGGGCTTTGCCGTTGGGATGGGCGCGTACGCGGCGGGCCCAGTGGGCAAGGTTGTTCTGTTCGAGGTCGTCGAGGTAATTGCGGGCTTTGTTGAACTGGGGTGCCAGCAGGTCGAGCACACTCTGCGGCAGTAGGTTCTTCAGATGGCTTTCGGCAAGGTGGAGCGCTAGGGCAGTGGCCGGTTCCATGTCGCGTAGATCGAGCGGAGCATCCTTGGCGTGGCTCCACTCGTTGCGCCCACCTTTCTCCTGGCTGATTAGGGAGAAGGGCGTAGATATACGGTTCAGATCCCGCTGGACAGTGCGCAGATCCACCTTGAAGCCGCGCTCGTGCAGCTTTTCATGCAGGGTCTGTGAGGAGGTATAACGGGGGAATTCAGGAATCAGGCGCAGTAATGTGAGCTGTCTGAGTAACGTGTCCTTCGCTTCTGCCATCACTACATCCCTGTAAATTTGAACTGCGTCGGAACTCAGGCGCCAGACATTCGTTGTGAATGTACGATGGAAAATGGCATTTGGCCATACTCGAGTGGAGTTTCGAGCGCTGCGCCTTAGCCGTTCTGTCGGGCGAATGATGGCAAGGTGTGACGATAGATCTTGTCGCACTGCGTACGGCCGTACCGGTTGTCGATTTTTGTAGGAAGGAAAAGCGTGCCCGCAGAATACGGGCACGTTTTTTTATCAGTCCTTCAACAGCGCCTCTACCGAGCAGCCGACACGCACGTTGCCCCAGTGGCGGCCGCCGATGTGAATCGGCATGGCCAGGTAGCAGAGCACTTCGCCGGTGTCGCGCAGGTAGGTGCGTACCAGTAGGGGTGCAGTGTTCTGTGCCGCTTCGAGCTCGCCGGGGCTGTCGAACTTGCGGTAGCAGCGGTTGCCGACCAGGTCGATGGCATCGTCGCCGGTGAGCGGCTGGGAGAATTTTGCGTTGTGCGCCGATAGGTAGCCGTCGGTGTTCACCGCCACGGCGTAGCTGCACGCCGGGATGGCATTCATGGTGATGTCGAGGTACTTCTGGCAGCGCCGGACGAACTCGTCGCTCCAGGCCAGTTTGAACTTGGGTGGCACGCTGTTACCGAAGGGCTGGTAGTTGCGGTCGAAGATATCGATGCCTTGGCGGCTGATTTCCTGCAGCTCCGCCTGAATGGTGTCGCGCATGATGCGTGTCTTGTCGACGGCAAGGTCGAATGCGCCGATGCCGATCTTGAAGCGCGAAACCAGCTCCTGCACCGCCTCGGTATCTACGGACAGGGCGCTGGCGCGTGTTTCCGAATCGGACATGTGATCGGCGACCTCAGCCGACAACCGCTGGATCGACGTGACGTTCTCGTGCACCTGGATGTTGGAAGCGGAGAGCTGTTCCATGGCGCTGGCGATATGCAGCAGCTGCGCGCTGGTTTGCTCGAAATCCGCCACCATTCCTTCGAAATGCTCCGCCGAGCGGCTGACCACGTCCCGGGTCTGCTGCACGTCGCTGTTGATCTCTGCGTTCGCCTGGCGGGTGTGGCTGACCAGTTTCAGCATGGTTTCGGTGTTGCCGGTTATCTCCACCGAGGCCTTGTTGACGCGTTCGGCCAGGGTGCGTACTTCATCGGCGACCACGGCGAAGCCCCGGCCGGCTTCCCCAGCGCGGGCAGCTTCGATGGCAGCGTTGAGCGCCAGCAGGTTGGTCTGGTCGGCAACGCCGCGGATCAATTCTGCGGTCTGGCTGATGCTGGCCGAGCGCTGAGAGAGGTCTTCGATGGTCTGGTTGAAGGTTTCTACCTTGTCACCGACCTGGTTGATCTTGCGCGAGATGTCCTGCATTTCGCCCAGGGAAGCCCGTGCGTTGTTGAGGTTGGCATTGGTCGAGTCGGAAATGATCTGGGTGCTGCGCGACACTTCGCCGATGGCCTGGGTGGCTTCGGTGCTGGCACCGAACACGGTGTCGGTCATGGTGACCTGCTGGCGTGCGCTGCCTCCTGTCTCCTCGATGCGCGTTTTGACCTGTAGTGCTTCCAGGGCTATCGGGATGGTCATCTTGCGGATATCGCTGATGATTCGCCGCATCTTGCCGGCGAAGCGATTGTAGCTTTCGGCCAGTTCGCGGAACTCGTCGTGGGAGCGAGGCTTGAGGTCCTGTGAGAAGTCGCCGCCTTCGTCGCTGATTTCGTTCAGCGCGCTGATCATCGAGCGTACGGGCTTCAGAATCAGGTGGCGCAAGTAGAGAATCTGCGCAACCAGCCAGACCAGGCCGAGTACGCTCAGCACGGTGACGGCTGTCAGGCCGTAGTCGAGCGACGCGTTGATGCTGGCGGCCAGTTCCG
Organism: Stutzerimonas stutzeri; assembly: GCA_002345575.1. GTDB lineage: Bacteria > Pseudomonadota > Gammaproteobacteria > Pseudomonadales > Pseudomonadaceae > Stutzerimonas > Stutzerimonas stutzeri_S. The sequence goes on along the minus strand of DDVX01000013.1, from coordinate 54,980 downwards.
CGGAGGCCTGGCCGTTCTCTAGTGCCGCGCTGATGGCGTTTTTCTGCTGGTTGTAGACGTACAGGTAACCCAGGTTCACCGAATAGAGCGCCAGCAGGCTCGCAAGCTTCTTGCTCAGCGAATTCCAAAAGGTCCGTTCGCTCCAGTCGTAGATTTTCCGCAAGGTTCCCATCGTGACTCTCTCCGTTTCTTGTTTTGTGCCTGCTCACGAAAGTGGTGCTGGGCATGCGCAAACCTGACGAACATGACGGCAAGCGCAGAGCTATCTTCAGCTTGCAAGTGCAAGATGGCAACTGGCTATCTAGTGATTCATCAGGTGCCTTGGTTGATATCGGCCCGGTTGGCCGGAAGATGAATGGAGCACCTTGCTAGTCATCGCGTGGGAATCGCGGGGCTATCCTCTATACTGCCGCGCCCAGTGAAACGCGCGGGCGAGCCGGTGATGCACTGTGCTCGTTCAACCACCCCAGCAAGGAAATACCATGGTCAACAACGACGTGCTGCGCAGCCTGCGTTATACCCTCAACGCCAGCGACGCGAAAATGGCCGAGATCGCCCAGCTCACCGGTTGCGAGATACCCGAAGCTGAAATGGCGGCTTACCTGAAAAAGGAAGACGAGGAAGGCTACAAGCCGTGCGGCGACCGGATCATGGCTTACTTCCTTGATGGGCTGGTGATCCACAAGCGTGGCAAGGACGAAAGCCGGCCCGCGCCGCCCATCGAATTGCCTCTGACCAACAACGTGATTCTGAAAAAGCTGCGCGTGGCCTTCGAACTGAAAGAAGACGACATGCACGCGATTCTCAAGGATGCCGGCTTCCCTATCTCCAAGCCCGAACTCAGCGCGCTGTTTCGCAAGGTCGGGCATAGCAACTACCGGGTATGCGGCGATCAGCTGCTGCGCAATTTCCTCAAGGGCCTGACACTGGTCAAGCGCTAGGGTCTGTTCAGTCTGCCCGCAGCCTGATCTGGAAGGCCGCGCCACCGAGCGGCGACTCGGCCAGACTGAGTTCGCCGCCATAGCTGTCGAGAATGTCTTTGACCACTGCCAAACCAATGCCCTGGCCGGGATGTTGGCCGTCTAGGCGTTCACCACGGCGGATGATCCGCGCCCGCTGGTCGATAGGCACACCCGGCCCGTCGTCCTCGATGTCGAGCAGCAGGCCGCCTTCGCTCGTGCTGGCTCTGATGCGTATCTGCTGCAGGCAGAGGCGATAGGCGTTCTCCAGCAGGTTGCCGAGCAGCTCCATCAGCGCGCCTTGCTCCATCGGTACGTGACAGGGCTCGGCGAGCTGCAGGTCGATCTGCACGTGCTTGTCACGGTAGACCTTGTCCAGTGTGCTGCAGAGACTCACCAGTAGTGGTCGGAGTTCGACTCGATGGCGCACCAGGCCGCTCTTACCAAGGCTGGCGCGTTGCAGTTGATAGCCGATCTGCTGGCTCATCCGTTCGATCTGCGCCTGCATCACTTGAGCCTGTTGGCGGCTATGCGCTTGCGCCGAAAGTGTTTCGCCGACGCTTTGCAGCACGCTGAGGGGCGTTTTCAGGCTGTGCGCCAAGTCGCCGAGAGAGTTGCGGTATTGCTCGCGCTGACGGCGCTCGCCGTCTAGCAGGCGATTGAGCGAGCGGGTCAGACGCAACAGTTCGCGGGGGTGATCGTCGCTCAGTCGCTCGCGCTGCCCGGCTTCGGCTTCGTCGAGCTCAGCGCTGACCCGCCTGAGCGTGCGAAAGCCCCAGGTCAGACCGAGCCAGAGCAATACCAGCAGCACCAGTAGGCCGCTGCCCAGCCAGAGGTAGAGCTGTTGGCGAAACTCTTCGAACAGGCTGCGATACTCACTGGTCGGCTGCATGGTGACGAAGCTGAAGGCGTTGTCGCGTCTGCCGGCCAGAAGTAGCTCGACGTCGTAAACGAAATACTCGACGCCGTCGGCGTCGCGAACGCGCAGGAACTCAGTAGTGCGGCCCTGGTAGCGCGGGTGATAGTCGATGTGCTCGTCGGCAGCCGAACGCGAGCGCCAGACCAGTTCGCCACGGCGGTCGTAGATGAAGCCCAGCAGCTGAGCGTCCGGCAGATCGAATTCCTCGTCGGGCAGCCGCTCGGGCATCAACAGGCGACCATCTTCCACCTGGGCGGCGGTGATCAGAGTGCTGGCATCTGCCGCCAGGCGCTGCTCGATGACTTTCTCAAAGGTCAGGCTGAAGGCGGCCTGCAGTACCGGCAGTAGAGCCAGCATGAACAGCACGGCCAGGGTTGCGGCGCCGAGCATCAGCCGCAGGCGCAGCGACATAGCGCTGGTCATGAGGACACGAGCACGCGCCCGGAGCCGGCGCCAGCGTCGGTTCATCGGCAGCGCTCGGTGAACAGATAGCCCAAGCCGCGTACGGTCTCGATGGGTTTCATTGCGCACTGGGTTTCGAGTTTGCGGCGCAGCCGTCCCACCAGCACTTCGATCACGTTCGGGTCGCGTTCCTCGTTGTCGCTGTAGAGCTGCTCCATCAGGCGCTCCTTGGCCACCACCTGCTGTTGATGGCGCATCAGGTATTCGAGGATGCGGTATTCATAGGCGGTCAGTGCAAGCGACTCGCCGTTGGCCGTGGCCTGCTTGCGGTTGAGGTCGAGCAGCAGCGGGCCGGCCTGAATGGTGGCCTGGGTGAAGCCGCTGGAACGACGCAGCAGCGCGTTCAGCCGGGCCTCCAATTCTTCGAACTGGAAGGGCTTGACCACATAGTCGTCGGCGCCGGCCGCCAGGCCTTCGACCTTGTCTTGCCAGTTGCCGCGGGCGGTAAGGATGAGAATGGGGAAGGTCTTGCCGCCGCTGCGCAGCTGGCGGATCAGATCAAGGCCGCTGATACCCGGCAGGCCGAGATCGATGACGGCAAGGTCGTGATTGAATTCGTGGGTCTGATACAGCGCCTCTTCAGCATCGGGCACTGCATCGACGATATGCCCGCTCTCGCTGAGCCGGGTCTGCAAGTGGTGGCGCAGCAGCGCCTCGTCTTCCACCACCAGCACTTTCATGTTCTGTACTCCCTAGGGTCTGTTGCCTTTCAGTGATGAACGGCAACAAACCCTAAAAAGGCCGAGCATTGCCCGGCCGTCGTTCAACATTCTGTCAGAGCAACGCCGTCAGAAGTGATAGTTCAGACCCAGGTAGGCCTGCTTGCTGCTGTGCAGATCGATCGAGCCCAGCTTGCCGACGCCACGCTCGGACACTTCGGTGCTGGCGTTGCTGCGCAGGTATCTGTAACCAGCTTCCAGCGAAGTGTTGGCGCCAACTTTCTGCAGGATACCGGCCTGCAGGCCGACCAGGTAGCCGATGTCGCTGTCACGGCTGTAGCCGCTGGATTCGTTTTCCAGTTTGGTCAGGCCGGCACTGGCACCGCCGAAGAGTCGGGTTGTTTCGCCCAGTGGGACGAACATGTCGTAGCTGCCGATCAGGTTCTGCTGGCGCAGCTTGAGGCTGCTGCCGTAGTCGTCGGAGACGTTCTCATAAGTCATGTAGTAGCGGGCTTCGTCAGTCATCTGGCCGGCACGCACGCCCCAGGTACCGCTGTTCTTGATGGTGTCGTCGAAGCGATTCTTACCGGGCATGTTCTGCTGCAGCGCGCTGGATCGGTCGGTATTGATAGTGCTTTCGCCCCAGGTTAAACCGACGAAATTTTCCGCGGCATGGCTGCCCATGCTGAAAATGCCAAAGGTGGTGGCCAGGGCCAGAGTGGTGACTTTCTTCATTGAGTGACTCCTTTTCGGACTACAGGAACTGATGGTTCCCAGTCTGAATGGTGGTCACTGAACCCCGGCTGAACCCAACCTGAACCTGCGCTGAACGACCGGCCTTTGGCAGGCCGTTGGTCCGGATTTGGGCCTGCCGCTTGCGCGCCAGGGGCAGGCCACGACCGAAATCTGGCTCAGGCCTGGCAGGGCTCGGGCTGTTCCAGCCGGCCGCGCAGCAGCAGGGCCGCTTCGGCGCGATTGGAGGCGCCGATCTTGCGCAGCAGGTTGTGGATGTGGCTCTTGATCGTATGCGGGCTGAGGTTCAGCCGCCCGGCGATCTCGGCGTTCGACAGGCCCTGGCCGGCGAGACTGAGGATCTCTCGCTCGCGCAGGGTAAGTGAAGGCTTGTTGCCGACGCGCTGGCGCATGCGGCGCCATTGGCCAAGCAGGCGCTCAGTGAGCAGGCGAGGCAACCAGTCGCCGCCATCGAGCAGTACTTGAATGCCCTCCAGCAGATGTTCCGGCGTGGCGTGCGCGTAGAACACACCACGGACGGCTGGGTACTGTTCAACCAGTTGCTCGGCCTGTTCGGGGGCGATATTCAGCAAGGCCACTGGTACATCTTCATCCAGCCGCTCAAGTAGCTGAGCCAGTTGGGTGGTGTCGTTGCTGTCGGCATCGAGCAGATAAAGGTCGGGAAGCGCTGCGCCACCATCCGGGCGCGACAAGCTGACCTCCAGGCGGATCTGCTCGCTAATAAAGTGCTTGAAGAACAGCCCCAGTAGCTCGTTGCTGGTGAGCAGGCTTACGCAGGAAAGATTGCGCTCCTGATGGGTCAGATCCGCGTCGTCCATGTTCGATCCATCGTTATTAGAAGAGGTGGAAAAGTTACTAAACGACCGGCAACCGGCAGTGAAGTTCAGCGCTCCGCTGGTCCCGCGAGTCTCTTGCGTGGCGCTGGACTGTAAAGGCGACGAACGGTCGCGAAATGGGCGAGATATTGCGTGTTGGGAGCAAGAAGAGGAAAGATTTTGTAATGCGCCCGATGAAACCCTTTGCGCGGCCAGCTGCCCGATTTTAGGTAATCCACTGAACTAGGAGAACAACATGAAAACGACCAAGATTGCTGCGTTTACGCTGGCTGGCCTGATGTCTACCGCTGTGTTCGCGACGGGCACCACTGATACCGATCGCACCGAGAACGGTGGCTACGGCACCATGGATGGAACTACCAGTGAAGATACCCGTTCGGGTATGCCGGCCAGCCCTGGCATGAACACCGGGACAGGCGTTGACGCCGACACTGGCACTGGCACTGGCACTGGTACCGGGACCGGTACTGGCGGTATGGGCACCGGGACTGGCACCGGCGGCATGGGCACTGGTACAGGCACTGGATCCGGAACCGGCGGTGGTGCAGGCGGAGCAGGTGGCGCAGGTAACTGATGTTGAGACTGGCGCTGCTTGATGCAAAAGCCCTGGCCTTGGCTGGGGCTTTTGCATTGGCCCGCCACAGGCCCGTCCCGTACCGTTGAAACTCATGCTGCAAGAGGCTGCCAAACCAGGTATCACTTCAGGAGTGAGCCATGGACCTGCGTACGCTGATCTTCACCGCAACCCTGGTAGTCGCCGCTCCGGCGCTGGCCACTGGAACCGGCCCAACGCTGCCGGAGAAAAGTCGCGAGCATCCGCTGGACACCCGCGAGCCGCGACAGGACATCATCGACTCACCTGCTGAGGGCGAGCCGCATCCGCCTACGCTGGAGTCGCCGCCTGTGGACGCCCCGCCTGGAATGCCGCCGCTGGAACCGGTTGAGCCACGACCGGAGCCGGGAGGCATGGAAACCAGCGGTCAAGCGCTGCCGGTCAACTGGGCTTTCGACTGAGCACAAAAAAGGGAGGCCGCAGCCTCCCTTTGGTCATCGCATGCTGATCAGAACAGGACGCGGCTGCGGATGGTGCCGTTGACGTGCTGCAGTTTCTCCAGAGCCAGCTCAGAGGATTGCTTGTCTACGTCAATCACCACGTAGCCGACCTTCTCATTGGTCTGCAGGAACTGACCGGCGATGTTGATACCGTTGTCGGCAAAGACCTTGTTGATCTCGCTCATCACGCCCGGAATGTTCTGGTGGATATGCAGCAGGCGGTGCTTGTCCGGATGCGACGGCAGTGCCACTTCGGGGAAGTTGACCGAGGATACCGAGGTACCGTTGTCGCTGTACTTGACCAGCTTCTCGGCCACTTCCAGGCCGATATTGGCCTGCGCCTCGGCGGTAGAACCACCGATGTGCGGAGTCAGGATCACGCGGTCCAGGCCACGCAGCGGGCTTTCGAACTCTTCGTCATTGGAGCGCGGCTCCACCGGGAAGACATCGATGGCAGCGCCGATCAGGTGCTCGTCCTTGATCGCAGCGGCCAGGTGGTCCAGCTCAACCACGGTGCCGCGTGCAGCGTTGATCAGGATGCCGCCCTTTTTCATCGCACGGATTTCCTTCTCGCCGATCATCCACTGGGTGGACGGCAGCTCCGGTACGTGCAGGGAAACGATGTCGCACATGCCCAGCAGCTCGTACAGCGAGCCGACCTGAGTGGCATTGCCCAGTGGCAGCTTGGTCACCACGTCGTAGAAGTAGACCTGCATGCCCAGCGCCTCGGCCAGTACCGACAGCTGCGTGCCGATGGAGCCGTAGCCGATGATGCCCAGCTTCTTGCCGCGAATCTCGAAGGAGTTGGCTGCCGACTTGATCCAGCCGCCACGGTGGCAGGAAGCGTTCTTCTCCGGGATACCGCGCAGCAGCAGGATGGCCTGTGCCAGCACCAGTTCGGCGACCGAACGGGTGTTGGAATAAGGCGCGTTGAACACTGCAATGCCGCGTTCACGGGCAGCGTTCAGATCGACCTGGTTGGTGCCGATGCAGAAGCAGCCGACGGCGATCAGCTTCTTCGCGGACTCGAAGACTTCCTCGGTGAGCTGGGTGCGCGAACGGATGCCGATGAAATGGGCGTCGGCGATCTTTGCCTTCAGCTCGTCGCCGGACAACGCGGTCTTCAGGTATTCGATATTCGAGTAACCGGCGGCCTTCAGGGTATCGACGGCGTTCTGGTGGACGCCTTCGAGGAGAAGGAACTTGATCTTGCTCTTGTCGAGAGAGGTCTGGCTCATCTGTGTTTAAACCTTTAGGCCGGAGGTTATGACAAGTGTCCAGCGAAGGCTGGCCGAGCCGGAAATGCCGGTTCGGGAGTCTGCCGAGGCACGTTTCAAAGGGGTGCGTATGCTAGCATACGAGCCCCCTGAAACACCCCATCCCCGAGCTGAAGCGTGCTCAGGGTGACCATGAATTGTATGAGAGTTCCCGCGATGACCGATCCCGCCCTGATCGAAGAGCTGAAAACCCTGGTCGAGCCCGGCAAGGTACTAACCGACGCCGATTCGTTGAATGCCTATGGCAAGGATTGGACCAAGCATTTCGCTCCGGCGCCGTCGGCCATTGTCTTCCCGAAAAGCATCGAGCAGGTGCAGGCCATTGTGCGCTGGGCCAACGAGCACAAGGTCGCGCTGGTGCCGTCCGGCGGGCGTACCGGGTTGTCTGCCGCTGCCGTGGCCGCCAACGGCGAGGTGGTGGTGTCGTTCGATAACATGAACCAGATCCTCGATTTCAACGCCACCGACCGCACCGTGGTTTGCCAGCCGGGCGTAGTCACCGCGGCGCTGCAGCAGTTCGCCGAGGACAAGGGTCTCTACTATCCAGTGGACTTCGCCTCTGCCGGTTCTAGCCAGATTGGCGGCAACATCGGCACCAATGCCGGCGGCATTAAAGTGATCCGCTATGGCATGACCCGCAATTGGGTGGCGGGCATGAAGGTCGTCACCGGCAAGGGCGACCTGCTGGAGCTGAACAAGGACCTGATCAAGAACGCCACCGGCTATGACCTGCGCCAGCTGTTCATCGGTGCCGAGGGCACCCTGGGCTTCGTGGTCGAGGCCACCATGCGCCTTGAGCGCCAGCCCACCAACCTCACCGCCATGGTGTTGGGCACGCCTGACTTCGATTCCATCATGCCGGTGCTGCACGCCTTTCAGGACAAGCTGGACCTGACCGCTTTCGAATTCCTCTCCGACAAGTGCCTGGACAAGATTCTCGGCCGTGGCGACGTGCCGGCGCCGTTCGAAACCCGCACGCCGTTCTACGCGTTGCTGGAGTTCGAGGCGACCACCGAAGAGCGTGCCGACCAGGCGCTGGCGACCTTCGAGCATTGCGTCAATGAAGGCTGGGTGATCGACGGCGTGATGAGCCAGAGCGAGCAGCAGCTTCAGAACCTTTGGAAACTGCGCGAATATATCTCCGAAACCATCAGCCACTGGACGCCGTACAAGAACGATATCTCGGTGACCGTCAGCAAGGTGCCGGCATTCCTCGCCGACATCGACGCCATCGTCAGCCAGAACTACCCAGATTTCGAGGTGCTCTGGTACGGCCATATCGGTGACGGCAACTTGCACCTGAACATCCTCAAGCCCGAGGCGCTGACCAAGGACGAGTTCTTCGACAAGTGTGCTGCGGTGAACAAGTGGGTGTTCGAAACCGTCGAGAAGTACAACGGCTCGATCTCAGCCGAGCATGGCGTGGGCATGACCAAGCGTGATTATCTTGAGTACAGCCGCTCGGCTGCGGAAATCGAGTATATGAAAGCGGTCAAAGCGGCATTCGACCCCAATGGCATCATGAATCCGGGCAAGATATTCGCTGTTTGAAGCAGGGCGGGAACCTCCCGCCTGGGGCTCGGCGGGTGAGACCCGCCTACGGATCAAAAAGGATCTCCCAATGACTTACCAGCACCAGTACACCGATGGCACGCCGATCCACTTTCCTCTGGGCAAGGTGGTCTGTGTTGGCCGCAACTACGCCGAACATGCCAAGGAGCTGAACAATCCGGTGCCCACCGAGCCGCTGCTGTTTATCAAGCCCGGCAGCTGCGCAACGGATCTGGACGGCGGTTTCGCTATCCCTGCCGAACGCGGTGCGGTGCACTACGAGGCGGAAATTGCTGTGTTGATCGGCAAGCCGTTGTCGCGTACGCCCAATGAGGAAGAAGTCCGCGATGCCATTTCCGGTTTCGCCCCGGCACTGGACCTGACCCTGCGTGATGTACAGGCGCAGCTCAAGGAAAAGGGCCATCCGTGGGAAGTCGCCAAGAGCTTCGACGGTGCCTGCGTGCTGGCGCCCTTCGTGCCGGCTAGTGCGGTGGAAGAGCTGACCGATATCGGCATCCGCCTGAGCATCAACGGCGAGCTGCGCCAAGATGGCAACAGCAGCCAGATGCTCAATGCCATCCTGCCGCTGCTGCAGCACATCGCCGGGCACTTCAGCCTGCAGCCGGGCGACGTGGTGCTGACTGGCACGCCGGCTGGTGTGGGTCCGCTGGCTTCGGGCGATACGCTGACACTGGAGTTGGTCGGGCTGTCGAGTTTCGAAAGCCGCGTGCTCTGATCCACAGCGGCGGGGCAATCCCGCCGCTTTGCGTTTTCCGCTGATTCCTGCCGTGCTGTAATGCGCGTCCTTTCGCTGGAGCGTATCCATGTCTGCCATTGCCACCCGCACGCCGCGTTGGCGGCTGATCGTCATTGCCTGCCTGCTGCTGATCTTGGCCGCTTTCCTGATTACCGGCCGTCAGCTGCATTGGGACGACCAGCTGCGGCTGTACTGGGCTGAGCAAAGCGTGGATGCCGAGCAGCGCGCGGCCAGTATCTGGCTGCCGGACTACGAATTAGTACTGGAGACGACCCTGGCGGGGTTGGAGGAAGACGAAACCTCGGGCCTGACCTGGAGTCCGTTATCCGGCACGCTGTGGACCGTCACCGGGCAGAACCCGCAGCTGGTCGAATTCACCTCAACGGGCCTTGTTTTACGGCGCATACGGCTGAACGGCTTTTCTGATCCGGAGGCCGTCGAGGCACTGGATGACGGGCGTTTGGCGGTAGTTGACGAGCGTCGCCGGCTGGTGGCGGTGGTGAATCCTGAGCCCGGAGTGGACAGCATCGATCTGGATGATCTGGTCGTGCATGACCTGGGCTTTGCCGATGCGGGTAACAAGGGCTTCGAAGGGCTGGCCTGGAACCCCTACACGAAACGCCTGTTGTTGGCCAAGGAACGTGACCCGCAGGGTCTGTTCGAGCTGCCGTTTCCTGGTGAAGATGGCGCCGTTGGTGTGCTTGAAGCGCTGCCAAGGCAGCCGCTACTGGTGCGTGATATTTCCTCGTTGGCCTTCGACCCCGTGAGCGGCCATACCCTGATGCTTTCGGACGAGTCTCGCCTGCTGGTGGAGCTTGATCTGCAGGGTAAGCCGCGCAGCTTCATGGCGCTGTTTGGCGGCTTGAATGGCCTGGTCCAGGGGATCAATCAGGCCGAGGGCGTGGCGATGGATGGGCGGGGCAACATCTACGTGGTGGGCGAGCCCAACCGCTTCTACGTGTTCCGCAAGCGGGCGTCGGGCGCCGACTGATCAGTGCTGGTGGCTCTTGCCTACGTGGCTGTGGGTTTCGTCAGGCGGGACCTGGACGCCACCGGTTGCATTGAGCTGGCGCAGAATCCCGCAATCCTCGGCTTCCTGCACCAGGCTGCAGCGGTCGCGCAGCTCGCTCAGTTGCTGACGCAGCGCCTGCAGGCTGTTGATCCGCGCCTCGACGTGTTCGATATGCTCGTCCACCAGACTGTTTACACCGGCACAACTTTCCCGAGGCAGGTCGCGCAGTGCCAGCAGTCGCTGGATTTCATCCAGGGTCATATCCAGCGTGCGGCAATTGCGGATGAATACCAGACGTTCCTGATGTGCAAGCGTGTAGAGGCGGTAGTTGCCTTCGCTGCGAGCGGGCGCTGGCAGCAGGCCTTGGCGCTCGTAGTAGCGGATGGTTTCGACCGGGCAGCCGGCCAGTTTGGCCAGTTCACCAATTTTCATCACAGGCTTCTCCGTAGGGCTTGACCCTATAGTGGCTTCAGGGTGTGTACTGCGCAACAGGCATTCGTTACTCCTGCGAGGACTCCATGAAAAGTTGCTGTGGCCATGAACATCATCACGAACCTGCGGTATCGACCGCACGGGTTTCGGCGCCCGGTAGTACACGCATTCGCATCGAGCAGATGGACTGCCCGACCGAGGAGCGCCTGATCCGTGACGCGTTGACGGGTGTACCCGGCGTTGATGAGCTGCACTTCAACCTGTTGCAGCGGGTGCTGAGCGTCAGCCATGAGGAGGGTGCGCTGGAGCGGGTGATCCCGGTCATAGAGAAGCTGGGATTTACCCCGGTGGTGGAAAGCGAAGCAACACCGCGAACCGCTTCGGAACAGGTGCCGACGAAAAAGCCCTGGTGGCCGCTGGCTTTGTCCGGAGTGGCGGCGCTGGCCGCGGAAATCGTCCACTTTACCGGGGCGGGGCCGCAGTGGCTGGTGGCCGGCCTGGCCCTGGTGGCGATCCTGCTCTGTGGCTTGAGCACCTACAAGAAGGGCTGGATTGCCCTGAAAAATCGCAACCTCAACATCAATGCTTTGATGAGCATCGCCGTGACCGGCGCTGTGCTGATCGGCCAGTGGCCGGAAGCGGCAATGGTGATGGTGCTGTTCACCCTCGCCGAGTTGATCGAGGCACGCTCGCTGGATAGGGCGCGCAATGCGATTCGCGGTCTGATGGATCTGGCACCGCCACGGGCCACGGTAAAACAGGCAGATGGCAACTGGCTGGAGCTGGACGTGCAATCCGTCAACCTGGGCGATGTGGTGCGGGTGCGGCCTGGTGAGCGCATCGGTCTGGACGGCGAGGTGATTGGCGGAAACTCAACGATCAATCAGGCGCCGATTACCGGTGAAAGCCTGCCGGTGGAGAAGCGCGTCGGTGATCAGGTATTCGCTGGCACTATCAACGAAGCGGGCTCGCTTGAGTTTCGCGTGACGGCAGCGGCGCGCGATACCACCCTGGCGCGGATTATCCATGCCGTAGAAGAGGCCCAAGGCTCGCAAGCGCCGACGCAGCGCTTCGTCGATCGGTTCGCGCGTATCTACACCCCTGTGGTGTTCGTCTTCGCCCTGCTGGTTGCCCTGCTGCCGCCGCTGTTGCTGGGCGGCGTCTGGTTCGACTGGATTTACCGTGCCCTGGTGTTGCTGGTGGTGGCTTGCCCCTGTGCGCTGGTGATTTCCACTCCGGTGACTATCGTCAGCGGTCTGGCGGCAGCAGCGCGCAAGGGCATCCTGATCAAAGGCGGCGTGTATCTGGAAAATGGGCGCCATCTGCAGATACTGGCGCTGGACAAGACCGGAACCCTGACCCACGGCAAGCCTGTGCAGACCGACAGCCTGAACCTGTTTGGCGATGACGAACTCACGCATGCTGGCTGGGCGGCAAGCCTGGCTGCCCGCTCCGACCATCCAGTATCCAGAGCGCTGGCCCGGCACGCTGAAGAGCAAGGACAGATGCTGTTCGAGGTGGATGACTTTGCTGCGCTGCCCGGGCGCGGCAGCCAGGGGCAGATCGGCGGCAGACTGCTCTACCTGGGCAACCATCGTCTGGTCGAGGAGCTCGGTTTGTGTTCGGCGCCACTGGAAGAACGCCTGGAGGCGCTGGAGCGTCAGGGCAAAACTGTGGTGGTGCTGTGCGATGAGCAGCGTGCGCTGATGCTGTTTGCCGTCGCCGATACGGTGCGCCAGAACAGTCGCGAGGCGCTGGCTGAGCTGCATGAACTGGGTATTCGCACCTGTATGCTCACGGGCGATAACGCCCACACCGCCGCAGTGATTGCCAGGCAGGTGGGGGTCGACGAGGCGCAGGGTAATTTATTGCCGGCGGACAAGCTGGCCTGGGTAGAAGCGTGTCAGGCGCAGGGCAAGGTGGTCGGCATGGTCGGTGATGGCATCAACGATGCGCCAGCGCTGGCCAAGGCACAGATCGGCTTTGCCATGGGTGCTGCAGGCACCGACACGGCCATCGAAACAGCGGATGTCGCGCTGATGGACGACGACCTGCGCAAGATCCCGGCGTTCGTACGCTTGTCACGACAGACGGCAGGCATTCTCAAACAGAACATCGTGCTGGCGCTGGGTATCAAGGCGCTGTTTCTGGGCATGACCCTGGCTGGCGAGGCAACCATGTGGATGGCAGTCTTCGCCGACATGGGTGTGAGCCTGCTGGTGGTATTCAACGGCCTGCGGTTGTTGCGAAAGTGAGTACCTGAGAGCGCCGGATGCTGTTGGTCGTCCGGCGCTCTCAGTGTCTTGAGGCGTGGGCAGGCCGTTGAAAACGCAGTCTTGCCAACGCAGGTAGTTTCAGCGGCCTGTTAGCGCTTGAGTGTCTGCACGCCGTCCTTGGTGCCAAGCAGCAGCACATCCGCTGGGCGGGCGGCGAACAGACCATTGCTGACCACGCCAACGATGTTGTTGATCTGTGCTTCGACATCCGGTGCGAAACCAATCATCAGGTTGTGGACGTCGAGAATCACGTTGCCGTTGTCGGTTACCACGCCTTCGCGGTAGACCGGGTCGCCGCCCAGCTTGACCAGCTCGCGGGCCACATGACTGCGGGCCATAGGAATGACTTCTACCGGCAACGGAAAGGCGCCGAGGCGCTCGACCAGCTTGCTGCCGTCAGCGATGCAGATGAAGGTCTGCGCCACGGCGGCGACGATCTTCTCGCGGGTCAGGGCCGCGCCGCCGCCCTTGATCAGCTCCAGGTGGCTGTTGGCTTCGTCGGCACCATCTACGTAGAACTCCAGGTCGTGCACGTTGTTCAGGTCGTAGACCGGGATGCCGTGTTGCTTCAGGCGCTCGGCAGTGGTGTCGGAGCTGGCCACGGCGCCGTCGAAGAAACCCTTGTGCTTGGCCAGCAGGTCGATGAAGAAGTTGGCGGTCGAACCGGTGCCGACGCCGACGATGCTGCGGTCTCCGAGCTGCGGAACGATAAGGTCTACGGCGGCCTGGGCGACGGCCTGCTTGAGTTGGTCCTGGGTCATGGCTGGAGTCCGGGGCGAGGAATTCGAGGCATGAAAGTATACCGGGGCCGAGCCTGCGGGTCTTGCCCGCTGGCCGATTGCCGGTGGTCGGCGGGGTGTCGTGGGAGTAGACTCGGCGGTCTTCGCAAGGCCCGCCAAGATACCCATCATGCTCGAACAGTACGTCAAGAAAATCCTCACCTCGCGCGTCTATGACGTGGCCGTGGAAACTCCGCTGCAGCCCGCCCGCCAGCTCTCCGAGCGGCTCGGTAACCAGATCCTGCTCAAGCGCGAGGATCTGCAGCCGGTGTTTTCCTTCAAGATTCGCGGCGCTTACAACAAGCTGGCGCAGCTTTCTGCCGAGGAACTGGCGCGCGGCGTGGTCACCGCATCGGCCGGCAACCATGCTCAGGGCCTGGCGCTGGCTGCGCGCGAACTGGGCATCAAGGCGACCATCGTCATGCCGCGTACCACGCCGGAGCTGAAGGTCCAGGGCGTACGTGCCCGTGGCGGCAAGGTGGTGCTGCATGGGGACGCCTTCCCCGAGGCGCTGGCGTACTCGCTGAAGCTGGTCGAGGAAAAAGGCTTCGTCTACGTGCATCCCTATGACGACCCTGACGTGATCGCCGGACAAGGCACCGTGGCTATGGAGATTCTCAGCCAGCATCAGGGGCAGTTGGACGCGATATTCGTCCCGGTGGGCGGCGGCGGGTTGATCGCCGGAGTGGCGGCCTACATCAAGTACCTGCGTCCGGAAACCCGCGTCATCGGCGTCGAGCCGGACGACTCCAATTGCTTGCAACAGGCCATGGCCGCCGGCGAGCGAGTGGTGCTGTCGCAGGTCGGGCTGTTTGCCGACGGCGTGGCGGTGGCGCAGATCGGCGTGCACACCTTCAATATCTGCAAGCACTATGTCGATGAAGTGATCACGGTTAGTACCGATGAGCTCTGCGCGGCAATCAAGGACATCTACGACGACACCCGTTCGATCACCGAGCCGGCGGGCGCGTTGGCGGTCGCCGGGATCAAGAAGTACGTCGAGCGTGATGGCGTCACCAACCAGGTGCTGGTGGGCATCGACTCGGGCGCCAACGTCAACTTCGACCGCCTGCGCCATGTTGCCGAGCGTGCCGAGCTGGGGGAGAAGCGCGAGGCAATCATCGCCGTGACCATTCCCGAACAGCCGGGCAGCTTCAAAGCTTTCTGCGAGGCCATTGGCAAGCGCCAGATCACCGAGTTCAACTACCGTTATCACCAGAACGGCTCGGCGCACATCTTCGTCGGCGTGCAGACGCATCCCGAGAACGACCCTCGCGAGGCGCTGGTCGCGGGCCTGCAGGCCAAGGGCTTCCCCGTGCTCGACCTCACCGACAATGAACTGGCCAAGCTGCACACCCGTCATATGGTCGGTGGCCATGCGTCAGGCGTCAGTGACGAGGTGGTGTTCCGCTTCGAGTTTCCCGAGCGCCCGGGCGCGTTGTTCAACTTCCTGAATAACCTGGGCGGGCGCTGGAATATTTCGATGTTCCACTACCGCAACCATGGCGCTGCCGATGGCCGCGTGGTGGCCGGCTTGCAAGTGCCCGCCGAGGATCGCCACATGTTGCCGGCGGCGCTGGATAAGATTGGCTATCGCTATTGGGACGAGACGGATAACCCGGCCTATCAGCTGTTTCTGGGCTGACGAGGGAACAGATGGAACATTACAAACTGCTGTACTTCACCCACGCGGCACTGGCCATCCTGTTGTCGCTGGGGCTGATCGCCCATATGGTCATTCTGTGGAAGGCATGGCGGCGTGCCGATGCTGGCGTGTTGCAGCTGAAACTCAAACGAACACGGCTGATTTCCCTGCCGCTGCTAGCGGTGCTGGCCCTGCTGCTGCCGTTTAGCGGTTGGTGGCTGGCGCATCTGGCCGGATGGCCGCTGGGTCAATTGTGGCTGCTGGCAAGTTCCGTGTTGTTCCTGCTGCTGGTGCCAATCGGGCTATTGCTGGGTGGGCGTCTGCGCGCCTGGCAGGCGCTGGGCGACCAACCGGCACCGCCCAGGCTGCCGCGTTTCGCACTGGCTTACGCGGGGCTGATCCTGCTGATTCTGGTCGCCATCATGGGCCTGATGGGCGCCAAGCCGGTCTGATGCGTATCCTGCTGGTGGGTGCCACTGGCTTCATCGGCCGGCATCTGCTGCGGGCGTTGCAGGCTGAAGGCCACTCGCTGATTGCCACCTCACGCTCGGGACATGGTGCCGCCTGGCCTGGCGTCGAATGGCAGGCACTCGATCTCGCCTCGCTGGCGACTGGCTCCACACATTTTCACTGGCCGGAAGGTGTCGATCTGCTGATCAACGCGACGGGCGTGCTTTCCACCGATGCAGGCCAGCTCAGCGCCGTGCAAGATCAGGGCGCACGGGCGCTGTTTGATTTGGCTGCGGCCAATGGCGTCCGTGTCATTCAGCTGTCTGCCTTGGGCGCTGGCGAGCAGCCGGATATCCCTTTCCTTGCCAGTAAGGCCATGGCCGATAAGCACCTGCTCGGCCTGAATACTCCTGCCGTGGTGCTGCGCCCGTCGCTGGTGCTGGGTGAGGGCGGAGCCAGCAGTGGCTGGTTGAGCCGCCTGTCGCCCTGGCCATTAATCCCAATGCTGAATACCCAGGCGCGCGCGCAGCCGCTGCATGTGGATGATCTTGTTGCCGCCGTGCTTGGACTGTTGCGCCATTGGCCAGAGCAGTCTTGCGTTCTGCCTCTGGTTGGCCCGCAGTCCATGACACTGCCGCAGTTGCTCGATCAGCTGCGAGCTGCCCAGGGCTGGGCACCGGCACGTTACCTCCAGGTTCCTGCGCTGTTGGCAGGGCTGGGCGCCAGGCTGGGGAGTCGCCTCGGTTGGCGGGCTTTGAACACTCAGACGCTGAGCCTGGCGCGGCGCGACAACCTGGCCGATACCGAGGTGATGAGGGCTGCGATCGGCTTTATGGCAGCGCCTCTGGCGAGTCGCTTGAGCGAGTGGCCGCGCCCGGAGCACAGCGTTACCGCAGCGCTGCGCCCGTTGCTGTTAGCTGTACTGGTACTGATCTGGCTGGGCACAGCGGTCGTTTGCCTGGGGCCAGGTTATGACTGGGGGCTGCGGATCATGGTCGAAGTCGGCGTGCACGGCTGGCTGGCCACCGCGGCTGTGGTCGGCGGAGCCCTGGCCGATGGGCTACTCGGCATTGGGTTGCTGCTGCGGCGCTGGCGCCGCCATGCGCTGCGTGCACAGCTGGCACTGATGCTTGGGTATATGCTGGTGATCAGTTTCTGGCTACCGCATTACTGGTTCGATCCCTTCGCTGCGGTGGCGAAGAATGCCGTGCTGCTGGTCGCCACGCTTTGGCTGCTATGGACAGAACCTTAGGAGCATCGCCAATGAGTCTCTATCTGTTGCTCAAGACTCTGCACATCCTGTCGTCCACGGTGCTGTTTGGCACTGGACTCGGCTCGGCCTACTACAGCTGGCGCGCCTGGCGCAGCGGCAAGGTCGAGGTGATCGCCGTGACCTTCCGCCACCTGGTCTTCGCCGACTGGGCCTTCACCGCCACCACCGCAGTGATCCAGCCTCTCAGCGGCCTGGCACTGGTGCACCTGGCCGGCTTCGAGCTGAGTCAGCCGTGGCTGATGTGGAGCATTGCGCTCTATGTTCTCGCTGGCGCCTGCTGGTTGCCGGTGGTGTGGCTGCAGATCCGTGTGCACAAACTGGCCGAGCAGGCGCTGCGTGACGGCACGCCGCTGCCTGTCGAGACGTTTCGCTACATGCGCTGGTGGTTCGCACTCGGCTGGCCGGCGTTCATTGCCTTCGTGGTGATCTTCTACCTGATGGTGAGCAAGGGCGCTTAACGCAGGCTGATGATGCCCCAGCCGCGCTGTTCGGCGATTTCCCGCAGGGTCGGGTCAGGGTCGACCGCCACCGGGTGCGCGACGCGTTCGAGCAGCGGCAGGTCGTTGCGCGAATCGCTGTAGAAATAGGCGCCCTCCAGGCTATGCCCGGTTTCTTCCAGCCAGCGTTCGATGCGAGTGACCTTGCCTTCCTGAAAGCAGGGCGTGTCGGTCAGACGGCCGGTGTAGCGCCCGTCCTGCATCTCGCATTCAGTAGCCAGCAGCGTATCGACGCCCAGCCGCGCGGCAATCGGCCCGGTGATGAAGCGGTTGGTGGCGGTAATGATCACGACGCGATCGCCGGCTTCATGATGCTTGCGCACCAGTGCCTCGCCCTTGGCTAGCACGATGGGCTCGATGAACTCGGCCATGAACTGCTGGTGCCATTCTTCCAGCTGTACCATTTCGCTGCGCCCCAGCAATTCCTGGCAGAAGTTCTGGTAGGCCAGTACGTCCAGTTTGCCGGCCAGGTAATCCTGGTAGAAGGCATCGTTGCGTGCCTTGTAATCGGTGCTGTCGACGATGCCGTGGCGGCAGAGGAATTCGCCCCAGGCGTGGTCGCTGTCCCCGGCCAGCAGGGTGTTGTCGAGATCGAATAGAGCCAGGCGCACGTGGCGAACCCTCACGATGAAAAACGCGCAGCATAGCGGGAATCACCGCTGTGTGGCAGTCCAGAAGGTCTCGGCGGCGGCCTGCAGAGCTCGTCGTAGAGCTGGTGATTATCCGGCTTTCGGCTGCGCGCCTTTTTGTGGAACAATGCGGCGCACATGCGTCTGCGAGGTTGTGTGCCGTGATCGACTCGGATGGTTTTCGCCCCAACGTCGGCATCATTCTGACCAATGATGTCGGGCAGGTGCTGTGGGCGCGACGGATCAATCAGGATGCCTGGCAGTTTCCCCAAGGCGGCATCAACCCGAACGAGACGCCTGAAGAGGCGCTGTACCGCGAGCTCAATGAGGAGGTCGGGCTGGAGCCGCATGATGTGCAGATCCTCGCCTGCACCCGTGGCTGGCTGCGTTATCGCCTGCCGCAACGTCTGGTGCGTACCCATAGCCAGCCGCTGTGCATCGGCCAAAAGCAGAAGTGGTTCCTGCTGCGTCTGGTCGGCGCCGAAGATCGGGTACGTATGGATGTCACCGGCAAACCCGAGTTCGATGGCTGGCGCTGGGTCAGCTACTGGTATCCGTTGGGCCAGGTCGTCACCTTCAAGCGCGAAGTCTATCGTCGCGCCCTAAAAGAACTTGCCCCGCGGCTGATGTCGCGGGACTGACGGGAGAAAGCCTCTGAGCATGCTCGGCACGCTGCGCAAGATTGTCCAGGAAGTAAACGCTGCCAAGGACCTCAAGGCCGCGTTGGGCCTCATTGTGCTGAGGGTACGCGAGGCTATGGGCAGCCAGGTCTGCTCAGTCTATCTCCTTGACCCCGAATCGGATCGCTTCGTTCTGATGGCTACCGAAGGCCTGAACAAGAAGGCCATCGGCAAGGTCAGCATGGCCCACAACGAGGGCCTGGTGGGCCTGGTGGGCTCACGCGAGGAGCCACTCAACCTCGAACACGCGTCTGAACACCCGCGCTACCGCTACTTCGCCGAAACCGGCGAGGAGCGTTATGCCTCCTTCCTTGGCGCACCGATAATCCACCATCGGCGCGTGATGGGCGTACTGGTTATCCAGCAGAAGGAGCGCCGTCAGTTCGACGAGGGTGAGGAAGCCTTTTTGGTCACCATGAGCGCGCAGCTGGCAGGCGTCATCGCCCATGCCGAAGCAACCGGGTCGATCCGTGGCTTCGGCCGCCAGGGCAAAGGTATTCAGGAAACCCGCTTCCTCGGCATTCCTGGTGCGCCCGGCGCAGCTGTCGGTACCGCCGTAGTGGTCTTGCCGCCGGCGGATCTGGATGTGGTGCCGGACAAGCACATCGACAACATACCCGCCGAGCTGGCGCTGTTCGAGGCGGCGCTTGAAGCGGTTCGAGCAGACATGCGCGCGCTCTCGCAGAAGCTTTCCTCGCAGATGCGCAAGGAAGAGCTGGCACTGTTCGATGTTTACCTGATGATGCTCGATGACTCAGCCCTCGGCGGCGAAGTAGCGGCGGTGATCCGCACCGGCCAATGGGCGCAGGGGGCCTTGCGGCAAGTGGTCAGCGACCATATCGCACGCTTCGAGATGATGGACGATGACTACCTGCGCGAGCGCGCCTCGGACATCAAGGATCTGGGCCGGCGCTTGCTCGGCTATCTGCAGAAAGCGCACAAGCAGGCGCTGACCTACCCCGAGAGAACCATTCTGGTCAGCGAGGAGCTGACTCCGGCGATGTTCGGCGAGGTGCCTGCTGGTCGTCTTGCGGGTATGGTTTCGGTGCTGGGTTCGAGCAACTCCCACGTCGCCATCCTGGCCCGTGCCATGGGTATTCCGACGGTGATGGGCGCGGTGGACCTGCCGTATTCAAAGGTCGATGGTATCGAACTGATCATCGACGGCACGCGCGGCGAGATCATCACCAACCCAGGCAAGGTTCTACGCGAACAGTATCTGCAGCTGGCCGAGCAGGAGCGGCAGCTGTCCGCGGGGCTCGACGTGCTGCGCGAACTGCCTTGCGAAACCACTGATGGGCATCGCATTCCGCTGTGGGTCAACACCGGGCTGCTCGCCGATGTGGTGCGCGCCCAGGAGCGCGGAGCCGAGGGTGTGGGGCTGTACCGTACGGAAGTGCCCTTCATGATCAAGGAACGCTTCCCCAGCGAGAAAGAGCAGATGGCGATCTATCGCGAACAGCTCGAAGCCTTCCACCCGCTGCCGGTAACCATGCGCACCCTGGATATCGGCGGCGACAAATCACTGCCGTACTTCCCCATCAAGGAGGAAAACCCCTTCCTCGGCTGGCGCGGTATCCGGGTGACGCTGGATCATCCGGAAATCTTCCTGCTACAGATTCGCGCCATGCTCAAGGCCAGCGTCGGCCTGAACAATCTGCGCATTCTGCTGCCGATGATCTCCGGCATTCGCGAGCTGGAGGAGTCGCTGCACCTGATCCATCGTGCTATCGGCGAGGTGCGTGACGAAGGCATGGATGTGCAGGAGCCACCGGTTGGGGTCATGATCGAAGTGCCCGCCGCGGTCTACCTCACCCGCGAACTGGCGCGCCAGGTGGATTTCATCTCGGTCGGCTCCAATGACCTGACCCAGTATCTGCTGGCGGTGGACCGCAACAATCCACGGGTCGCCGATCTTTATGACTACCTGCATCCTGCCGTGCTTGAAGCGTTGCAGCGGATCGTCAAGGAAGCCCACGAAGAGGGTAAGCCGGTGAGCATCTGCGGCGAGATGGCCGGTGATCCTGCGGCCGCCGTGTTGTTGCTGGCGATGGGCTTCGACAGCCTGTCGATGAACGCCACCAACCTGCCCCGGGTGAAGTGGCTGTTGCGCCAGATCAGCATGCAGGCCGCCAAGGAGCTGCTGGTCAGGGTAATGAGTATCGACAGCCCGGAAGTTACCCATGCCACCGTGCAGCTGACGTTGCGCAATCTGGGCCTGAGCAAGCTGACCAATCCTTCAGCGGCAGTTTGAAATACCGCTCTTGAGAGAGGTTTTCAGGTTGTCGTAGTCCGACTTTATTCGGCCTTTTGCGGGTTCGCTAGCCGAATAAATTGGCCTTATGGGTAGATTCTCAGCGACTCTCTGGGTGAACAAAATGTATTTCGCCCAGCCTTCCATCGGGGCCGAAGGCGCGCTCCCGAATTTCAAACGAGCCATCGCGACGGCGGATCAGCGCCGTGCTGGCGCGGGTGCCGTAGTTCGTGCTGGCGATGAATACGCTGGACAACAAGGCTTCCAGTTTTGGAGTTACGCCGGTATTGGGTAACTGATCAACCGGCGGCTTCCAAGTGTCGGCCAGTAATTGCAGCAGCGTTTCGCTGTCTGGACGCTCCATACAGTTGGCCAGTGCCGCCTTCGCTCGCAGCAGTTTCGGCCATGGGGTATCCAGCGAGGCGTTGGAGAGCCCGTAGAGGCCCGGCTCAAGCTGACGCGGCGTTCCATCGTGGGAGTTCAGGTGCCAGAGGGACTGGTTGTCACCTACCAGCAGATTGAAGCCGGCGTAGTCTGCGCACGCTGCCTGCAGCTCAGACATGTAGGCTTCGGGCGACAGCTCACTGCGCAGAAAACGTACCGGCAACTCCCCGCGTGAGCGAGGGCTGACTGGCTGGCCGGGCACGCGAATATTGGTCAGGGCGGCGAAACGCCCGCTCAGGGTCACGCCCATCCATGTGCCGCCGGCTTGCAAGTCGCGCCCGGCGATCAGCTCGGGTATCTCCGCCCAGGGCGCCAGCGGCAGGCTGGGACGTTCATGGAATTCGTCACGGTTGGCCGCGACGACCAGTGACACGGCCTGGGCAGGTTGCCAGGCGAAAACGATCAGACACATAGGTATCGAAAAATGCCAGGGAGGTTCGAGGCTAGACGAAAAAGCAGGCCGGGTCACCTTCCGGCGAACCGACGAGCAGCACGTGACCGTCGGTCCTAAAAATATCCGACGTTTAGCTGCGGAATGCTTTTCAGCTACCATGCCGCTTTGCTTTGCAGGTGGCTCCGATGGAGTTTGTGCTTTATCTGTTTCTTGGCGCGCTGGCCGGTTTGATGGCCGGGCTGTTTGGCGTCGGCGGCGGCATGATTATCGTGCCGGTGCTGGTTTTCAGCTTCACCCTGCAGGGCTTCGCTCCAGAGATTCTCACGCACCTGGCAATCGGCACCTCGTTGGCTACCATCGTGTTTACCTCAATCAATTCGATCCTCGCGCACCATCGTATGGGCGCTGTGCAGTGGCCGCTGGTGCTCTGGATGACCTTCGGTATCGTTTTCGGTGCAGTGCTCGGCAGCCTGACCGCCGAGATGATTCAGGGGCCGCAGCTGCAAAAAATCATCGGCGTGTTTGCCATCATGGTGGCGATCCAGATGGGCTTCGAGCTCAGGCCCAAGGCGAGCGGCCAGCTTCCGGGCAAGCCGGCATTGTCCATTGCGGGCGTGGTGATCGGTTGGGCGTCCTCCATCTTCGGTATTGGTGGCGGCTCGCTGACGGTGCCCTTCCTGACCTGGCGCAGCGTGCCGATGCAGAAGGCAGTTGCCACGTCCTCCGCCTGCGGCTTGCCGATTGCCATTGCCGGTGCACTGAGCTTCATGGTGGTTGGCTGGCACAATGTGCAGCTGCCGCCGTGGAGCGTGGGTTTCGTCTACCTGCCGGCGCTGGTCGGTATTGCCGTCACCAGCATGTTCTTTGCTCGGCAGGGTGCGCGCCTGGCCCATCGCTTGTCGCCGAAACTGCTCCAGCGGCTGTTTGCCCTCCTGCTGTTGAGCGTCGGTATCAATTTCCTGATTTAAGGAGTTCCGGATGCTCTCCTATCCGCAGATAGACCCTGTCGCCGTTTCCCTCGGGCCACTGCAGATCCATTGGTACGGCCTGATGTACCTGATCGGCATCGGCGGTGCGTGGTGGCTGGCATCGCGCCGGGTACAGCGCTTTGCTCCGGAGTGGAACAAGGACAAGCTCTCCGATCTGGTGTTTTGGGTGGCGATGGGGGTGATCGTCGGCGGCCGTCTAGGGTACGTGCTGTTCTACGATCTGGCGGCCTACCTCAACGATCCAAGCCTGATCCTGCAGGTCTGGAAGGGCGGCATGTCCTTCCATGGCGGGCTGATCGGTGTGCTGCTGTGTACCTGGATCTTCGCCCGGCGCAACGGCAAGTCGTTCTTTGAGTTGATGGACTTTATCGCGCCCTTCGTGCCCATCGGCCTGGGCGCCGGGCGCATCGGCAACTTCATCAATGCCGAGCTTTGGGGCAAGGCGACCGATGTGCCCTGGGCGATGGTCTTCCCTACCGATCCGCAGCAGCTGGCGCGCCATCCCTCGCAGCTCTATCAGTTCGCTCTGGAAGGCGTCGCGTTGTTTCTGATTCTCTGGTTCTACTCGCGCAAGCCAAGGCCGACCATGGCGGTGTCCGGGCTGTTCGCGGTGTGCTACGGCATCTTCCGCTTCATCGTCGAGTTCGTCCGCGTGCCGGATGCGCAGCTGGGCTACCTCGCATTCGGTTGGCTGACTATGGGGCAGGTTCTGTGCGTGCCGATGGTGTTGATTGGCGCAGGCATGATGATCTGGGCTTATCGGCGCGAGGATGCCAAGGCCGCCGTCTGAGCGCTTGGCTTGTCGCATCGGGGAGACAAGCAAGGCCCGGGCTTTTACTATGCGCCCAGCCTTTTCATTTGCGCTTCGGCGCCCGCTTCGAGTTGATCATGAAACAGTACCTTGACCTGATGCGCCATGTGCGCGAGCACGGCACCTTCAAGAGCGACCGCACCGGCACCGGCACCTACAGCGTGTTTGGGCACCAGATGCGCTTCGATCTGGCCGATGGCTTCCCGCTGGTGACCACCAAGAAGTGCCACCTGCGCTCGATCATCCACGAGCTGCTGTGGTTTCTGCAGGGCGACACCAACATCCGCTATCTCAAGGAAAATGGCGTGCGTATCTGGGACGAGTGGGCTGACGAGAACGGCGATCTCGGTCCGGTCTACGGCTACCAGTGGCGCAACTGGCCGGCGCCCAATGGCGAGTCCATTGACCAGATCGCCAAGCTGGTGGAGATGATCAAAAAGAACCCGGACTCGCGCCGCCTGATCGTGTCGGCCTGGAATCCGGCGCTGGTGGAGCAGATGGCCTTGCCACCGTGCCATGCGCTGTTCCAGTTCTATGTCGCCGACGGCAAGCTCAGCTGCCAGCTTTACCAGCGCTCGGCGGACATCTTCCTCGGCGTACCCTTCAATATCGCCAGCTATGCCCTGCTGACCCTGATGGTGGCGCAGGTCTGCAATCTGCAGCCCGGCGAATTCATCTGGAGTGGCGGCGATTGTCATCTGTATGCCAATCATCTGGAGCAGGCCGACTTGCAGCTGACCCGCGAGCCGCTGCCGCTGCCGCAGATGAAGCTCAATCCTGATGTGAAGGATCTGTTCGCCTTCCGCTTCGAGGATTTCGAACTGGTGGGCTATGAAGCGCATCCCCATATCAAGGCGCCGGTAGCGGTCTGACAGCGTCTGGTTGAAACTTTGGTCGCAGAGCACTTCCAGTTAATCCGAACGTCACATTTGCCGTATAGACTCGACCGTCGGGTTCTACTGGAGGTGTGGCATGCGCAGGGTCGTGTTCAATCAGAAGGGTGGCGTTGGCAAGTCCAGCATCGCCTGCAACCTGGCGGCTGTCAGCGCAGCGCAGGGCTATCGCACGCTGCTGGTCGACCTTGATGCTCAAGCCAACTCCAGTCACTACCTGACCGGATTGACTGGTGACAATATTCCCACCGGCATCGCCGATTTCTTCAAACAGGTGCTGACCGGCGGGGCGGCAGGTAAAAAAGCCCGGCCGCCGATCATCGAAACAGGCTTCGACAACCTGCACCTGATCACCGCCACCGCAGAGCTAGCGGACCTGCAACCCAAGCTTGAAGCCAAGCACAAGATCAATAAGCTGCGTAAGTTTCTCGAAAGCCTGGATGGCGACTACGAACGCATCTATATCGATACGCCGCCCGTACTAAACTTCTATACCGTTTCTGCGCTTATCGCTGCTGACCGTTGCCTGATTCCTTTCGATTGCGACAGCTTCTCCCGCCAGGCGCTGTACGGCCTGCTCGAAGAGATCGAGGAGTTGCAGGAAGACCACAACGAAGCCCTGACCGTCGAAGGTATCGTGGTTAACCAGTTGCAGCCTCGGGCGGCACTGCCGCAGCAGATGATCGAAGAGATGCTGACCGAAGGGCTGCCGATGCTGCCGGTGCATCTGATGAGTTCGGTACGCATGCGCGAATCGCACCAGGCCTGCATGCCGCTGATTCACTTCGACCCACGGCACAAGTTGACCCGACAGTTCGTCGAACTGCACCAATACCTCGAAGACGCAGCCTGATCGCGTTTCAGCGTGCGATCAGGATGTCGCAGGGTGGCTGGTCGAGGTATTGCCGGGTCAGGCTGCCGAGGAGGGCGCTGCTCATCTCGCCGCGACTGTGACTGCCGAGCGCAAGCAGCTGCGGCTCGAGTTCGGTAATGGCTGAATCCAGGCAGTTGCTGCGCTCACCGTAACGCAGGATCGAATTGAGCAGGGCGCCGTTGTCGTCCAGGTCGTCACGAAGATCCTCAATCAGCTGCTCGAACAGCTCCTGTTGTAGTTCCAATTCGCCTGCGTCCGGGCTATGGATTTCGGCCACTTCATGGATATTCAGCGCGGTCAGCTTGGCGGCAGCCGGCAATAGCTTCCAGGCCGTCTGCAGGGCATGACTGGCGCAGCGCGAGTAGTCCAGTGCGGCCAGGGCGTGCGAATAAGGCTGCGGTGGTGCGATGGCCAGCAGCAGGGGAATCGGGCATCCCAGCAGAATGCGCTCCAGTGTGGTGCCGGCGAAACCCTGGGGCGACTGGCGATGGTGCTGACCGAGCACCAGCAGGTCGGCTTCCAGGCCGTTCGCCTGGGTGAGGATTTCCTCAACGGGGCGGCCTCGGCGAATCCAGGGCTTCAGCTCGCCAAAGCCCGCTTCCTCCAGCCGCGTCTGCAGAAAGCTGCGCGCCTGCAGCTCATCGCCGTGCTCGTCCAGCACATGCAACAGGCTCAGGCGGGCACCGGTCTGTCGTGCCAGCTGTGCGGCACGGCGCAACGCCAGGTCGGCTTCCGGACTGAGGTCGTGGGCGATGAGTATGTGCTGAACCATAGCGACCTCGCGGGCTGAACAAAGGTGAGCAGTATGCCGCGCAGCCCTGTGGTTGTCCCGCGTACCGGTGCCGCAGCGAGGGTTCCCATCCTGCAGAAATACGCGACACCGAGCCAGCGAGCTTTTGTAGACCGGCGGCTGCCGTTATGCTGGCGGCCATTCAAGCAGGAGCGAGTGATGAGCAAGGTCAGTGTGCTGGTGGTGGATGATGCGCCTTTCATCCGTGATCTGGTCAAGAAAGGGCTGCGGGGGCACTTCCCCGGTATCCGCATCGAGGAAGCGGTGAACGGTCGCAAGGCCCAGCAGATGCTCGATCGCGAACGCTTCGATCTGATTCTCTGCGACTGGGAAATGCCCGAAATGTCCGGCCTGGAGCTGCTTGACTGGTGTCGTGCTCAGGAGCGCCTGAAGACCGTACCGTTCATCATGGTCACCAGCCGTGGCGACAAGGAAAATGTTGTGCAGGCGATCCAGTCCGGGGTCTCCGACTTCATCGGCAAGCCCTTCAGCAACGAGCAACTGACCAGCAAGGTGCGCAAGGCGCTGGGCCGGGCCGGCAAGCTTGATGCGCTGGCCGCCAGTGCGCCCGTGCGAGCTTTGTCCACCGGCATGGCCAATGACTCTCTGGCTGCCCTTACCGGAGGCAAGGCGGAGGTACTCAGGCCGGCAGCCATTCCCGCCGCGCAGCAACAGCTGCCGACGGGCGCCGCGCCGCTGGTCCAGCCGCGAGTGGAAAAGCC
This sequence comes from Stutzerimonas stutzeri, assembly GCA_002345575.1. Lineage (GTDB taxonomy): Bacteria > Pseudomonadota > Gammaproteobacteria > Pseudomonadales > Pseudomonadaceae > Stutzerimonas > Stutzerimonas stutzeri_S. The sequence goes on along the minus strand of DDVX01000013.1, from coordinate 27,910 downwards.
GGCCCCTGCCAGCGGGCGCGGGCAGGGACAGTTGCGTCTGGCCAGCGGCACGCTCACCTGCGTGATCAAGGCGATGAGTCTCAAGGAAGCGTTACTGGTGATTCGCCGTGGCGAAAACCTACCCCAGGTACTGGAAAGCGCCGTGCTCGACCTGGAGCAGGGCGAAGGCGGTGAGGTGGCGCGGCTGAACGGCTATCTGCATGCGGTGGCTGCGTTCGAGCCGAAGCCAGATAGCGAATGGTTGCAGCTGACATTCCGTTTCGTCGATCGTGACCCGCAAAAACTTGACTATCTGTCGCGCCTGATCGCCCGCGGCACGGCGCAGCGGCATTTCGTGCCTGGCGCCTGAGAGCATCCAGCGGCGCTATTGTCGCAGGCCCGGCTTTCGGCGGTGCCTGACGATTGCCGCGCATCTCACTGATGATCCGCTTCACACCCCGATGGTTGGTGGCTCGCACAGAGGCTGTTGCGCTGCTAGTCTGCGGCTTCTGCACACTCCATGAAGTTCGTTGTCATGACGGGACGTTTTTTAGCGCTGCTCGGATCGCTCATGCTGGCCTTCCCGGCCTCAGCGCTGACCATTTACAAATACACCGATGCCAATGGCGTGGTCACCTACAGTGACCAGGCGAGGCCGGGCGCCGCCGTGTTCACCTTCAGTGACCGTATGGTGGAAAAGCTCGACAACCAGGTGAAGCTTGAAACGCGCAAGCATGCCGCCGGTGAAACCCTGTTGGTGCGCAACGACCTCTACGCTCCAGTGGATATCGAGCTGAAGTTTGACGGCGTGCAGAACGCCGTCGGGGTGCCGGATAAGCCAATTCGCTGGGTGCTGCCGCCGCGCAGTCAGATTCGCCTGGCCACGCTGGCTCCGCGTGATTCGTCGCGCCCGTTGAAATACACGCCGAAACTGCGCCACGCGCTAGGTGATCCACGTCTTCTACCCAAACCTTATAAATACCCGCTGCCCTGGCGCGGCGGTCCCTTCCGCCTGACCCAGGGCGCCAACGGTCAGTACAGTCACTTCACGCCCAAGGGCCGCTATGCGGTGGATATCGCCATGCCTGAGGGCACGCCTATCGTAGCGGCGCGCAGCGGGATGGTGGTGCGAGTGGAAAACCAGCAGAGCGGGCGCGGCAACAACCCGGCGGGCAACTTCGTGCGCATCCTGCATGATGACGGCACCATGGGTGTCTATTTGCACTTGATGAAGGGTTCGGTGACGGTGCGCGAAGGGCAGCGCGTCATCGCCGGCAGCAGCATCGCCCGCTCGGGCAACACCGGCAACAGCACCGGGCCGCATCTACATTTCGTGGTTCAGCGCAACGTGGGGCTGGCGGTCGAATCGATTCCCTTCGAGTTCTCCCAGCCGGTCAGCAGCCTGCCGAACTTCGCGGTGGGAGGGGAGTAACGGCAACGCGCGACCGCTATTGGCGGACGCGCGTCCGACAGGCTATTCAACGGCTCGTTAGAATGCCAGGCCGACCTTCAGGCCGATCTCTTCCTTCTTGAGTTTGCTGTTGTCGGCAAACACGCTGTTGCTGTCGAGTTCGTAGCGGGTCTGGGTGTAATACAGGCTGGTGCTGATCGGCATGTTGTTGATGCCCTTGTTCCAGAGCACGCTCAATTCACCGTAGGGGTTGGCCTTGTCCTTGAGGTCGACGGTGTCGCTCTCGCCGGCAGCCTTCAGTTTGCTTTCAGCTTCGATGGAGTAACGGGCTCCGACTTCCAGGCGCACGGTGTAGTCCGGCGTCAGATAGTTGTAGCCAACGCCGGCCTTGGCGAAAGGCGAGCGGGTGGTCAATTCGACGTCTTCGTCAAACAGGCCGACGTCGTCCTGTTCAATACGGCCCCAGTCATGGCCGCCACCTACGATCAGATCGATGTAGTTGTTGCTGCTTAGCGCGGCACGTAACCCCAGGTCCAGATCGGCACGAGCGGAAAGGTACTCGACGTCATCCTTTTCTCGATACTGACCCTCGATACCGATCTGGTAGATGAAGCCTTCCTGGCCGGTCAGCTTGTTGCCGAAGTTGTAATACAGACCGCCCTGATTGAGACGCTCCTTGTCGCTCTCACCGTCGATGGTCAGCTTGTACTGATTGTGCGAACCGATGACACCGAAGTTGGAAATCGGGCCGGTGGCGGTCTGGGCAAAGGCCTGGGTGCCGGCCAGGCACATGGCCAAAACTGCGGTACTGCTCAATGGATTGAGGCGCATGAAGGTAGCTCCACTTGTTGGATGTGAATTGGCGGCTGAAAGGAGCCACCTATGCCGTGGACGGCACTACCTTCAAAAAATTCGGCCTGGCACGATGGACGGTCGATTTTTCAAGCAAATCAGCGACTAGCAGTCAGTATGTAAACCAACATGTAAGGACTGTTTCGCTGTCGTCACCGTTATTGCTGAACCTTGAGTACCTTCGCCAGCACGATTTTCGGACCACGCATTTTCTTGATGATGATTTGCAGTCCATCGACCAGCAGCTCTTCGTTTTCCTCGGGGACGCGCTTGAGGGTTTCGTAGATCAGGCCGGCCAGGGTATCGGCTTCGATATGGTCGAGGTCGACATCGAGCAGGCGTTCGACCTTGAACAGCGGGGTGTCGCCGCGCACCAGCAGCTTGCCCGGCTGGTAGGTGAGAATGCCGCGCTCGGTCTTGCGGTGCTCGTCCTGGATGTCACCCACCAGCACTTCCAGCACGTCTTCCATGGTCAGGAAGCCCACCACCTTATGATCGCCTTCCTCAACCAGCACGAAGTGCGCGCCGCCCTGGCGGAACTGTTCCAGCAGGTCGCTCAAGGGCAGGTGACGGGAAACGCGTTCCAGTGGGCGCAGCAGCTCGTTGAGTTTGAAGCTGTCGGCCAGATTCCTGTCGCTGGCCAGGGCCAGCAGCAGATCCTTGATATGCAGCAGGCCGATGTATTCGCTCCGGTCGCGGTCATACACGGGATAGCGGCTGTATTTGTGGAAGCGGATCACGTCGAGAATATGCTCCAGCGGAGCGTCATGGTCTAGTTGCAGCAAATCCTCGCGCGAGTTGGCCCAGTCGGCCACTTCCAGCTCACTCATCTCCACTGCAGAGGCGAGTACCTGAATCTGTGCGTTGGTCGGGTCCATGGCACGGTTGGAGTGCAGGATCAGCTTCAGTTCTTCGCGCGTGTAATGGTGCTCGTAATTGCCACCGGGCTCACCCTGGCCGGCAATCCGCAGGATGGCGTTGGCGCTGGCGTTGAGCAGGTAGATCGCCGGGTACATCAGCCAGTAGAACAGGTACAGCGGCACTGCCGTCCAGAGCGATAGCAACTCGGGTTTGCGAATTGCCCAGGACTTGGGCGCTAACTCCCCGATCACGATGTGCAGATAGGAAATGATGAAGAAGGCGGTAAAGAAGGCGATGCCGTGGAGCAGGGCCGGCGAGTCGATACCGAGCATCGCTAGTAGCGGTTGGAGTAAGTGAGCGAAGGCCGGCTCGCCGACCCAGCCCAATCCAAGTGACGCCAGGGTGATGCCCAGCTGGCAGGCGGACAGGTAGGCGTCCAGCTGGTCGTGCACTTTGCGCAGGATGTGCCCGCGCCAGCCGTGCTGTTTGGCAATGGCCTCGACCTTGGTCGCGCGCAGCTTGACCATGGCGAACTCGGCGGCCACGAAAAAGCCGTTGAGCAAGACCAGGAACAGGGCAAAGAGAATCAGGCCAAAGTCGGCGAAATAAGAAGGATCGTTTAAAGCAGGGGAGGGGTCCATGAAGGTGTCGGGTTGCCGATGATCGCAGCACAATGGGGCTCGCCGGCGGACTTTTCAAGTGGCAGACGATAGGTATCGTCGACGAGGCCTATCGAGGGCTGCTTACTCAGTTTTCGAGCGCGGGAAGCTGCAGGTAAAGACGCTGCCCTTGCCGGGCGTGCTGTCGATGTCCAGGCGGCCTTGGTGGCGCAGCAGGACGTGCTTGACGATAGCCAGGCCGAGGCCAGTTCCTCCGGTGCTGCTGGCGCGGCTAGAGTCGACCCGGTAGAAGCGCTCTGTCAGGCGCGGCAAATGTTTGGATTCGATGCCAATGCCCGAGTCCTGCACGGCCATGTGCGCGCCGTACTCGTCTTGCCACCAGCGCAGATGAATCTGCCCGCCTGGCGGGGTGTATTTCACCGCGTTGAACAGCAGGTTGGAGAAGGCGCTGCGCAATTCAGACTCACGGCCACGCAGCTGTAGCGAGGCGTCCACATCGAAGCTGATGACGTGCTGTTGATCCGCTGAAAGCGCCAGGGCGTCGTTGCGGATCGTCTCCAGCAGCGCGGGCACGTTCACCGGCTTGGCGCTTGCCGGGGGATCGGTCGCTTCCAGCTTTGCCAGCAGCAGCAGGTCGTTGAGCAGGTGCTGCATGCGATCGGCCTGCTGATTCATCTGCCGCAGTGCGCGGGTCCAGCGCGGGCTGTTGTCTTCGCCGTGCTCAAGCATGGTTTCCAGGTAGCCTGTAATCACCGTCAGCGGGGTGCGCAGCTCATGGGAAACGTTGGCAACGAAGTCCTTGCGCATCTGCTCCAGCTGGTGCAGCCGGGTGATATCGCGCACCACCATCAGGTACTCGCTGTTGCCGTAGCGGGTGATGGTGATCTGCAGCCAGAGACGGTCACTGACCGGTGAAGGCAGCTCTAGAGGGTCGTCATGACGGCCGCTTTCGAAGTATTCCTTGAAGCTGGGGTGGCGCACCAGGTTGGTGACTGCGTGGCCGCTATCCTGTGGTTTCTTAAGGCCCAGCAGGCGTTCGGCGGCGGGGTTCCACCACTCCAGGTTTGCATCGCTGTCGAGCATGATCACCGCGTCCTTCAGGGCTGTGGTAGAGCCCTGAACGCGGTCAATCACCGATTGCAGCTGGCCGCGCAGATGGATGTCGCGTCGCTGTAGCTGGTAAAGGCTGTCGAAGATCTCCCCCCAGATGCCATGGCTGTCCGGTGGTGGATCGTCCGGCTGATCGCGCTTGAGCCACAGTTGCAGGCGGCGTATCTGCCATAACGTCCAGGCGAGGTAGCCGCCCAGACCCAGCACCAACGCCCAGGCGTATTCGCCGGTGATCAGGCCGATCAGCAGGCAGCCGGCCAACAGCAGGAGCAGACGACGCACGAGGACGCCTTGCCAGTCTTGGTTCACTGCTTGCGCTCCTGGGCGGCCCAGAGAGCGGCCCGTAGAAAACTACCTGTGTATTTTTGCCGTCTGCTCGGGGCCATCTTCTATCCGTGTAACCACAGGTGGTGGCGGGATTGTCAGCTCTTGGTGGAGAAACGATAGCCGGTGCCGCGCACGGTCTGCACCAGGCCTTCGTAGGTTTCGCCCAAGGCCTTGCGCAGCCGGCGGATATGCACGTCCACGGTGCGTTCTTCCACATACACGTTGCCGCCCCAGACCTGATCGAGCAACTGGCCGCGCGTATAGGCGCGCTCCTGGTGCGTCATGAAGAACTGCAGCAGACGGTATTCGGTCGGCCCCATCTCCGCCGGAACGCCATCAATGGTGACGCGATGGCTGACAGGATCGAGCAGAAGGCCGCCGATCTCGATGGGCGTCTCGTTGTCGTTGGGCGCAGCCCGGCGCAGCACTGCTTTCAGGCGTGCCACCAGTTCGCGTGGGGAGAAGGGCTTGGTGATGTAATCGTCAGCGCCGACCTCCAGGCCCTGGATCTTATTGTCCTCGGCGTCCTTGGCGGTGAGCATGATGATCGGTGTGTCGGCTGTCAGGTCTTCGCGTTTGAGGCGGCGCGCCAGCTCGATACCCGAAGTGCCGGGTAGCATCCAGTCGAGCAGGATCAGGTCCGGCTGACGGTCAACGACCAGGGCATGGGCCGCCTGCGCGTTGTCTGCCTCAAGGCATTCGTAGCCGGCCATTTCCAGTGCCACCATGATCATCTCGCGAATCGGTGCTTCGTCATCGACGATCAGTATGCATTTGCCATTCATGTCCGCTCTCGGTCCGCTTTCATCGTCGGGCATTAGATAACGGGAATGTTGCAGGGATGTTACAGGTGTGCGGCAAATGGCTGGCGGTAAAGCATTCGATCAGGTTTCAGCAGTTTGTCCTTTGAACCCTTTGGCCACCAGATAAACCTCGTTCGACCGCGGTCGTGACGCTGCTGGCTTGCGGACCACCACCTTCTCGAATGAGGTGCGCACGTCCCTCAGAAAGTCATCGGAGCCTTCGCCCTGGAAAACCTTGACCACGTAGTTGCCATCAGGCTTGAGCACTTTGCGGACCATGTCGAGGGTGAGTTCGACCAGGTACATTGAGGAGGCTTGGTCGGCAACAGCGATGCCGCTGAGATTGGGCGCGATGTCGGAAACGATCAGGTCAGGCTGCCGGCCGTCGAGCTTGTCGAGAAGCTGCTGGAATACAGCATCCTCGGTGAAGTCGCCCTGGATGAAGTCGACGTTATCCAATGGGTCCATCGGCAGAATATCGGTAGCTATAACCCGACCCTTCTCGCCTACGAGTTTTCCGGCCACCTGCGACCAGCCGCCGGGAGCCGAGCCAAGGTCCATGATCAGCATGCCGGGGCGTATCAGCCGGTCCTTCTCGTTGAGCTCTATCAGCTTGTAGCTGGAGCGCGAGCGCAAGCCATCCTTCTGCGCCCGTTTGACGTAGGGATCGTTGACGTGTTCATCCAGCCAGCGGCGGCTGCTTTTGGATCGTTTCATGAGGGAGGTACCACCGAATACAAGCTGAGGAGCGGGGCAAGGCCTGGTAGAGAAGAAGCCATTGGGCGCGAAATAACGCCAATTATAGGCTGATAAAGCAATGCGGGTTAAATCGGCAGGGCTGGCGAGCAGCGCTGCCGCCTCTGGAAAGTCGCCGGAGCGGGCTGCGCCGGGTACAATCGGCCTTCATTTCCCCCCTGTTTTCTTCCTCTGCCGGAGTCACCGGCCAGGACCCTCGCCATGATTCGCATCAATGAACTGTCCCTGCCCCTCGACCACTCAAACGATGAGTTGCGCGAGGCTATCGTCAAACGCCTGGGTATCAGCGATGCCGATCTGCTGAACTTCACTGTATTCAAGCGCAGCTACGATGCGCGCAAGAAGAACAGCGTCATCCTGTTCATCTACATCATCGACCTGGAGGTGCGCGACGAGGCCACCGTGCTGGCGCGCCTGGCCGACGACCGCAATATCCGTACTGCGCCGGACACCAACTACTATACGGTCGGGCAGGCACCGGCTGATCTGAGCGAAAGGCCGCTGGTCGTGGGGCTCGGTCCATGCGGGCTGTTCGCGGCGCTGCTGCTCGCGCAGATGGGCTTCAAGCCCATCGTGCTGGAGCGCGGCAAGGAAGTGCGTGGCCGCACCAAGGACACCTGGGCGCTGTGGCGCAAGAAGATCCTGAGCCCTGAATCCAACGTGCAATTCGGTGAGGGTGGAGCCGGCCTGTTTTCGGACGGCAAACTCTACAGCCAGATCAAAGACCCGAAGTTCTACGCCCGCAAGGTGACACATGAGTTCGTTCGGGCCGGTGCGCCGGAAGAGATCATGTACGTGAGCAAGCCGCACATCGGCACCTTCCGCCTCACCGGTGTGGTGGCGGCCATGCGCGAGGAGATCATTGCCTTGGGCGGCGAGGTACGCTTCGAAACTAAAGTGACCGGTCTGCTGATCGACAATGGCCAGATCGAGGGTGTGGTACTGGCTGATGGCGAAACGTTGCGCAGTCGCCATGTGGTCATGGCGCTGGGCCATAGCGCCCGCGATACGTTCCGCATGCTGCACCGTCAGGGCGTGTTCATGGAGGCCAAGCCCTTTGCCGTGGGTTTTCGCATTGAGCACCCGCAAGGCCTGATCGACCAGGCCCGCCTGGGCAAATACGCTGGCCATCCGGAGCTTGGCGCTGCCGACTACAAACTGGTCTATCACGCCAAGAACGGCCGCGCCGTTTACAGCTTCTGCATGTGCCCGGGCGGAACCGTGGTGGCGGCCACCTCCGAGCCGGGGCGCGTGGTAACCAACGGCATGAGCCAGTACTCACGCAACGAACGCAATGCCAACGCCGCTATCGTTGTAGGCATCAACCCGGAGCAGGATTTCCCCGGTGGTACGCTGGCCGGTGTGGAATTTCAGGAGCGTCTGGAGTCCCTTGCCTACGAACTGGGTGGCAGCGACTACTGCGCGCCGGGGCAGTTGGTGGGCGACTTCATTCGTGGCGTGCCGTCGAGCGAGTTTGGAGAGATAGAGCCATCCTACAAGCCGGGTGTGCGTCTGGGCGATCTGGCGCCGTCCTTGCCGGCATACGCCATCGAAGCCATTCGCGAGGCGCTGCCGGCGTTCGGCAAGCAGATCCGCGGATTCGACCGTGACGATGCGGTGCTCACCGGTATCGAAACCCGCACCTCCTCCCCGGTGCGCATTACCCGTGACAACGAGACCTTGCAAAGCCTAAACCTGAAAGGCCTGTATCCGGCTGGCGAAGGCGCCGGTTATGCCGGTGGCATCCTCTCGGCGGGCGTGGACGGCATTAAGGTCGCCGAAGCGGTGGCCAAGTCGCTTCTCGCTGAAACCAACGTGCAGGGCAACTGAGCGCCGCATCGATGAAACTCGACGACATCAAGAAACTTCAGCAGAAAAAGTATCGGGCAGAGTTCGGCCATTTTCTGGTGGAGGGCGAACACCTGTTGCTGGAACTGCAGAAAGCGGCCGAGCAGAATCCGCTGCTACAGCGCAGCGAGCTATATGTCACCGCGGCCTACGAGCATTGGCCAAGTCCGTTCAAGATCAAGGTGATCAGCGAGCGGCAGATGGCGCAGATCGCCGACACCAAAACGCCGCAGGGCATTATCGCCGTGGTGCCGATGCCTGAAAGTGTTGCGCCGGCATCTGAAGCAGGTGAGCGCGCCATATACCTGCATGAGATTCAGGACCCCGGCAACCTGGGCACCATCCTGCGCACCCTGGCCTGGTTCGGTAATTTTCGCTGCCTGCTCAGCCCCGGCAGCGTCGATCCGTACAACCCCAAGGTCGTGCGTTCCAGCATGGGCGCCATCTTCCATACGCCCATGGAGCTGGATGTAGAGCTGGATTCGTTGCGTACGCGCTTCGGGCGCATTGCCTGCCTGGATATGAATGGTGAGAGCCTGCAATCGGCCGACTTCAAAACCTTTGATTGCTACCTGTTCGGCAACGAGGCGCGCGGCGTGCCTCGTGAGCAACTGGTCGCGCTCGGCGCGCAGCCGTTCACCATTGCCGGCTGTGGCGCTATCGAATCGCTGAACCTGGCCACCACGGTCAATATGTGTGCCTACGAACTGAGCCGATAACAGATAGACCGTAGCCTGGATTAGCCGTAGGCGTAATCCGAGGAGGCGAAGCATCGTCCGGCGGATCGGTGAAGCGTTGATCCGCCCTATACCGCTAACAGCGCCGGTATCAGGCAGTTTTCAGCGCGTAATCGAGGATGATCCCCAGCAGCATCGCCAGCCCGGCCCAGTGATTGTGCAGGAAGGCTTTGAAGCAGATCAGCGGATCGCGTGAGCGGGTGGTCCAGAATTCCCAGATGAAGCAGACGGCAGCGATGAACAGGCCGAGGTGAAACCACTGGCCCAGCTCAAAACGCACACCGGCGAGGACCAGGCAGAACAGCGCAATGCCCTGCAGGGTCAGGATGATCACCCGATCGGCATCGCCGAACAGCACGGCAGTGGACTTGATGCCGATCTTCAGGTCGTCCTCGCGGTCGGCCATGGCGTAATAGGTGTCATAGGCGACCGTCCAGACCATGTTGGCGAGGAACAGCAGCCAGGCTTCTGCCGGCAGGCTGCCGGTTTCGGCGGTGAAAGCCATCGGAATGCCCCAGGAGAACGCCGCACCCAGCACTACCTGAGGGTAATGGGTGTAGCGCTTCATGAACGGGTAGAGCGAGGCGACGGCCAGCGCGCCGAAGGATAGCCAGATGGTCGCCGCATTGGTCAGCAACACCAGGCCGAAGCTCAAGGCCACCAGCACCGCGAATAGAATCCAGGCTTCCCTGGTGCTGATCTTGCCGGTGGCCAGTGGGCGGTTCTTGGTGCGGCTGACGTGGCCGTCGAAGTTGCGGTCGGCAAAATCGTTAATCACGCAACCGGCGGCGCGCATCAGGATCACGCCGAGGACGAAGATGATCACGTTCTTCACGCTGGGCGAGCCCTCGCCCGCAATCCACAGCGCACCGAGCGTCGGCCACAGCAGAAGATAGGTGCCGATGGGGCGATCCAGGCGCATCAACTGAATGAAATCAAAGGCGCGTGGATGCAGGCGATTGCTCGATTGCAGAAGCTTCTGATACATCGGTGGGGCTCCTGAGGGAAAAGATGTCGTGCGGCTGATCAGCTGTCGTGCTGTGCGGCCTGCCAGACGGCGGGCAGAAATACTTCGGCGACCAGCACGCCCAATGTGCCCCGACTGAAGCAGGAGCGTCTGGCCCAGAGCTGCGTTTGCTGTACTTCGGCGGGCAGCCAGGCGTCAGGGTAGCGCATGGCTTCGAGCGGGCCGCGGGTAAAAGCCAGGTCGCTGAACAGCAGTTCGCCCAGCGAGCGACTGCCCAGGCGCTGCAGGTCGAAACCCGAGTCTTCCAGAGCACTGCGTGCTGCCACGCTGCGGGCGAACACCCAGGGCTCGCCATGGCCGCGCAGATACACTTCGCGCACCCAGCCGCTGCTGCCGAATGCCACGCCAAGCGCCGTGCATTCATCGTCACGCAAAGGCTGCCAACCTTCGCGCAGCGGCGTGACGCTGAAGGCACCTTGCGCAAGCAGGGTGAGGCGGCGCGTCAGTGAGCCTTTGTCGACATAGAGCCAGTCATGTTGCAGCGGGTTGAGCGGCGTAGACAGTTGGTCGGCGGCCAGCCAATGGTGAAGTTCGGACACGGGCGATAGTGGGTGCGATTTCGGAAAGGCGGGGAGTCTAGCATGGGGGTTGATGTGTCAGGTCCAGCCCTCCAGCCGCATCGTCGCACGCACCAGTCGTTGTTCTTCTTGTTCGACTTCCCTGAGGTTGTCGCGAATGCTGTGGATATGGTCGCGGGCCGCACGTTGGGCCTGGTCAGGCAGGCGCTCGGTGACCGCATGGAACAGCCGTGAGTGCTGGCGGTCGATCTGACGCTTCTGCACCGGGCGGTGATAAAGGTTGTTCACCGAGGCAAAGACCGTGGAAAGCATCAGGTCTGTCAACGATTGCAGCGTGTGCACCAGTACCGGGTTATGGGACGCCTCGCACACGGCCAGGTGGAAGGCATGATCCAGGCGCGCATGTTCGCGTGGGTCGGCACCTTCTTCGGTGTGAGCCGCGAGCATTTCTTCGTAACGCCGGCGCAGCAGGATAAAATCCGCGTCGGTGCCGCGCAACGCCGCCAGGCGTGCCGACTCGCCTTCGAGTAGGGCGCGGACTTCGAGCAGGTCGTAGAGCGTGCGCGGCTGGGAGTTGAACAGGTGCATCAGCGGCGAGGCGTCGTGACTGCCTGACAGGCGGGCGACGAATGAGCCGCGGCCCTGAGAGGTTTCAATGATGCCGCGCCCGCGCAGCACGCGCAGACCTTCGCGCATGGCTGAACGGGAAATGCCGAGTTTTTCGCTCAGGCGGCGCTCCGACGGCAGAGCCTGGCCGACCTTGAGCACGCCGTCGATGATCAGGCGCTCGATACGTTCGGCCACCACATCCGCGACCTGACGCTTTTCGGGAACAATCTCGTTGAACATGGATTCTCCAGTGGTAGGACCAGTTCCGATTCCGCTTCGATTATTTCCTGAGAGAAGTGAGCAAAGCCTCGTATAACTAAGGCTTGGCGGGCTACTGTGGATTCTACCCTTTTTCAAACTGGTAGGACCAGCTGCTCAGGGAGTGGACTATACCCGTCATTCGGGCTAATGATGCGGCACTCCGCCGCAGCTGGAATGCTGCAGGTGAACAACGAGAGCATCCGAACTGCCATGAATATTCTCTACGACGAACGCATCGACGGCGAGCTGCCCAAGGTGGATAAGGCCGCGCTGTTGGCCGAGCTGCAAGCGCAGCTGCCCGACCTGGACATCCTGCACCGCCTCGAAGATCTCAAGCCCTACGAGTGCGACGGCCTTTCCGCATACCGCACCACACCGATGCTGGTGGTGCTGCCTGAGCGCATCGAGCAGGTCGAAGCCCTGCTCAAACTCTGCTATCAGCGCCGCGTACCGGTAGTCGCCCGTGGTGCCGGCACCGGTCTGTCCGGTGGAGCACTGCCGTTGGAGCAGGGCATCCTGCTGGTGATGGCGCGCTTCAACAAGATTCTCGAAGTCGATCCGGCCGGGCGCTTTGCTCGTGTTCAGCCGGGCGTGCGCAACCTGGCGATTTCCCAGGCAGCTGCACCTTACGAACTGTATTACGCGCCGGACCCTTCGTCGCAGATCGCTTGTTCCATCGGCGGCAACGTCGCCGAGAATGCCGGTGGCGTGCACTGCCTGAAATACGGCCTGACCGTGCACAACCTGCTCAAGGTCGAGGTGCTCACCGTTGAAGGTGAGCGCATGGTGCTCGGCTCCGACGCGCTGGATAGCCCTGGCTTCGACTTGCTGGCGCTGTTTACCGGCTCTGAAGGCATGCTCGGCATCATCACTGAGGTGACGGTCAAGCTGCTGCCCAAGCCGCAAGTGGCCAAGGTGCTGCTGGCCGCCTTCGACTCGGTAGAAAAGGCCGGGCGCGCGGTAGGCGATATCATCGCCGCGGGCATCATTCCTGGCGGGCTGGAGATGATGGACAACCTGTCGATCCGTGCCGCCGAGGATTTCATCCATGCCGGTTATCCGGTGGATGCCGAAGCCATCCTGCTCTGCGAGCTTGACGGCGTCGAAGCCGACGTGTCCGACGACTGCGACCGCGTCAGCGAAGTATTGAAGCTGGCCGGTGCCACCGAAGTGCGCCTGGCCAAGGACGAGGCCGAGCGCGTGCGCTTCTGGGCTGGACGCAAGAATGCCTTTCCGGCGGTCGGGCGCATCTCCCCGGACTACTACTGCATGGACGGCACCATCCCGCGCCGCGAACTACCGGGCGTGCTCAAGGGCATCGCCGATCTGTCCGAACAGTACGGTCTGCGCGTAGCCAACGTGTTCCATGCCGGCGACGGCAACATGCACCCGCTGATCCTCTTCGATGCCAACCAGGAAGGTGAGCTGGAGCGCGCCGAAGACCTGGGCGGCAAGATCCTCGAGCTCTGCGTGAAGGTCGGCGGCAGCATCACCGGCGAGCACGGCGTGGGGCGCGAGAAGATCAACCAGATGTGCGCCCAGTTCAACAGCGACGAGCTGACCTTGTTCCATGCGGTGAAGGCGGCCTTTGACCCGACCGGTCTGCTTAACCCCGGCAAGAACATTCCAACCCTGCACCGCTGCGCCGAATTCGGCCGCATGCATATCCACAACGGCGAGCTGCCCTTCCCCGAACTGGAGCGCTTCTGATGACGGTTTCATTTGATGCCAGCGAGCAGTTGCTGGAACAGGTCAACCAGGCGCTGGCTGCCAATACGCCGCTGAATATCCAGGGTGGCGGGAGCAAAAAGTTCCTCGGTCGTGCGGTCGAAGGCCAGTTGCTGGATGTGCGCGCCCATCGCGGCATCGTCAGCTACGACCCCACCGAACTGGTGGTCACCGCCCGTGCCGGCACGCCGCTGGCCGAGCTGGAGGCAGCGCTGGACGCTGCCGGGCAGATGCTGCCTTGCGAGCCGCCGCACTTCGCTGAAGGCGCTACGGTCGGCGGCATGGTCGCGGCCGGACTGTCCGGGCCGCGGCGCCCGTGGAGCGGTTCGGTACGTGATTTCGTGCTCGGTACGCGGGTCATCACCGGCCAGGGCAAGCACCTGCGTTTTGGTGGCGAGGTGATGAAGAACGTCGCCGGTTACGACCTGTCGCGCCTGATGGCCGGCAGCTTCGGTTGCCTCGGCGTGCTTACTGAAGTTTCGCTCAAGGTGCTGCCAAAGCCGCGCCTGGTCTCCGGGCTGCGTCTGGAGCTGGACCTGGAGCGGGCGCTGCTCAAGCTCGCCGAATGGGGCCAGCAGCCGGTGCCGATCAGCGCTGCCAGCCATGATGGGCAGGCGCTTTACCTGCGTCTGGAAGGTGGCGAAGGCTCCGTCAACGCAGCGCGCGAGCGCATCGGTGGCGAAGAGCTTGGCGCCATTTACTGGAGCGATCTACGCGAGCAGCGCCTGGCCTTCTTTGCCGACTCTCGCCCGCTGTGGCGCCTGTCGCTACCCACCAATACGCCAGCAGTCGTGCTGCCCGGCGAACAGCTGGTGGATTGGGCCGGTGCCCAGCGCTGGCTGAAAAGCGACGCCAGCGCCGAAACGGTGCGCGCCATCGTCAGCGAAGTCGGTGGTCATGCCATCTGCTACAGCGCCGGTGCCGTTGCCGAGCCATTTCAGCCACTGCCAGAGCCGCTGTTGCGCTACCACCGCCAACTCAAGGCGCAGCTTGACCCGCAGGGGATTTTCAACCCCGGCCGCATGTATTCCGAGGTCTGAAGACGTATGCAAACGAATCTGAGCGAAGCCGCGAAGAAGCTGCCGCGTGCCGAGGAGGCCGAGAGCATTCTGCGCTCCTGCGTGCACTGTGGTTTCTGCAATGCCACCTGCCCGACCTACCAGCTGCTAGGCGACGAACTGGATGGCCCACGCGGGCGTATCTACCTGATGAAGCAGATGTTCGAAGGTGGTGAAGTCACCGAGAGCACCCAGCTGCACCTTGACCGTTGCCTGACCTGCCGCAACTGCGAAACCACCTGTCCGTCCGGCGTGCAGTACCACAACCTGCTGGATATCGGCCGCGATTTCATGGAGCAGCAGGTGCCCCGCACGCTGGGCGAGCGCATGGTGCGCGGTGGTCTGCGCACCGTGGTACCGCGTCCGGCGCTGTTCAAGGCGCTGCTGACCACCGGCAATGCGCTGCGTCCGTTGATGCCAGCCAGCCTCAAGGCACACTTGCCGCGTCAGGTGCATGCGCCGAAAGAGCGTCCGCAGACTCTGCATGCACGCACTGTATTGATACTGGAAGGCTGCGTGCAGCCGAGCCTGTCGCCCAATACCAATGCTGCCACCGCGCGGGTATTGGACCGCCTCGGAATCAGCGTCACGCCCATTCGTGAGGCCGGCTGCTGCGGTGCGGTGGACTACCACCTCAACGCTCAGGAAGCCGGGCTTGATCGCGCGCGACGCAACATCGATGCCTGGTGGCCTGCCATCGAGGCCGGTGCCGAAGCCATCGTGCAGACCGCCAGCGGTTGTGGTGCCTTCGTCAAGGAATACGGCCACTTGCTCAAGGACGATCCGGCCTATGCCGTCAAGGCGGCGCGGGTCAGTGATCTGGCCAAGGATCTGGTGGAAGTCATGCGCGGCGCCGAGCTCGAGCAGCTCAATGTCAAGGCAGACCGGCGTATGGCTTTCCACTGCCCTTGTACGCTGCAGCATGCACAAAAGCTCAGTGGCGCAGTCGAAGATGTGCTGACCCGCCTGGGCTTCCAGCTCACCGCCGTACCGGACTCACACCTGTGCTGCGGTTCTGCGGGCAGTTATTCGATCACCCAACCGGAGCTGTCCAAGCAGTTGCGTGACAACAAGCTCACCGCGCTGGAAAGCGGCAAGCCGGAAGTCATCGTCACCGCCAACATCGGTTGCCAGACGCACCTCGACGGTGCCGGTCGTACACCGGTGAGACACTGGATCGAAATCGTCGAAGAAGCGATGCAGTAAAGCCGAGCGAAAGTAATAACCGTAGGAGCGCGGGGGACGCCTAGTCCCTGCTTGCGATCATGACTCCGAGCTGTAGCCATTCGCTGGCAAGCTCGCTCCTACAAAACACCGCGCCTTGGCGCGCATCGAATTTGAAAGGAGAGAATATGAAAACCAAAGCCGTACTGGGTCAGACCGAAGTTGCCGCCATCCTTGCCGCCGCACGCACCGAAGCGCAGAACAACGGCTGGGCCGTGACCATCGTCGTGGCTGACGACGGCGGTCATCCGCTGGGTCTGGAGCGCCTCGATGGCTGCGCACCGGTCGCCAGCTACATCGCCACCGAAAAGGCGCGCAGCGCCGCCATTGGCCGCCGCGAAACCAAGGGTTACGAGGACATGGTCAATGGCGGTCGTAACGCCTTCCTGTCCGCGCCGGTGGTTTGCTCGCTGGAAGGTGGCGTGCCGGTGATCGTCGACGGCCAGGTGATTGGTTCGGTGGGCGTCTCCGGCGTGACCGCCGCTCAGGACGCCCAAGTGGCCAAGGCCGGCGTCGCTGCCGTCGCTAACTGAAACAAGCGTCAGCCAGAGTAAGCGCTGACGGTTGATTCGCAGCGGGCGCAGTGAGCGCCCGCGTGCCAGCCGTCAGGTGCCATCCGGCCAATGCCGGTAACGAACAGAGAGGTTTGTCATGAGTGAGCGTGTATCCCTGGGTCGCCTGCAAGTTGCGGCCAACCTGCAGCGTTTCATCGAAGACGAAGTGCTGCCTGGCACCGGCGTCGAAGCGTCTGCCTTCTGGAGCGGCTTTGATCAACTGGTCCACGACCTGGCGCCGAAGAACCGTGCGCTGCTCGCCGAGCGCGACCGCCTGCAGGTAGAGCTGGACAACTGGCACAAAGCCAATCCGGGCCCGGTCACCGACATGCCGGCTTACCGTGCTTTCCTCGAATCCATCGGCTACCTGCTGCCCGAGCCGGGCGAGGTGAAGATCACCACCAGCAACGTCGATATCGAGATTTCCAGCCAGGCTGGCCCGCAGCTGGTAGTGCCGATCGGCAACGCCCGCTATGCGCTGAACGCCGCCAACGCCCGCTGGGGCTCGCTGTATGACGCGCTCTACGGCACCGACGCCATCTCCGAAGAAGGCGGCGCGCAGAAGGGTCCGGGCTACAACGAAGTGCGCGGCGCCAAGGTCATCGCCTTCGCACGTAATGTGCTGGATCAGGCCGCACCACTGGCTGAAGGCAGCCATGCCGATGCGACCAACTACCGCGTACAGGACGGCCAGCTCAAGGTCACGCTTGAAAGCGGCAGCGTTACCGGTCTCAAACAGCCCGAGAAGTTTGTTGGCTATCAGGGCGAGGCCGTCGAGCCGCGCGCCGTGCTGCTGAAGAACAACGGCCTGCACATCGAGATCCAGATCGATCCGAACAGCCCCATCGGCCAGACCGATGCCGCCGGCGTCAAGGATCTGCTGATCGAAGCGGCCGTGACCACCATCATGGACTGCGAAGACTCCACCGCTGCCGTCGACGCCGACGACAAGGTTCATGTCTACCGCAACTGGCTGGGCCTGATGAAGGGTGATCTGACCGACACCTTCCAGAAGGGCGGCAAGGCGCTGACTCGCCAACTCAACCCTGACCGTGAATACACCGCAGTCGACGGTTCCAGTCTGAAGCTGCACGGCCGTTCGCTGCTGTTCATCCGCAACGTCGGTCACCTGATGACCAACCCGGCGATCATCGATGGCGAAGGCCACGAGATTCCCGAGGGCATCCTCGATGGCGTGGTCACCAGCCTGATTGCCAAGCATGACCTGCAGCGCCGCGGCAACTCGCGCACCGGCAGCGTCTACATCGTCAAGCCGAAGATGCACGGCCCGACCGAAGTCGCTTTTGCCGACGAACTGTTCGGTCGTGTCGAAGACCTCGTTGGTCTGCCGCGTCACGCCCTCAAGGTCGGCATCATGGACGAGGAGCGCCGCACCAGCGTCAACCTCAAAGCGTGCATCGGCGCTGCGCAAAACCGCGTGGCCTTTATCAACACCGGCTTCCTCGACCGCACCGGCGACGAGATGCACACCGTCATGGAAGCTGGCGCCATGTTGCGCAAGGGCGACATGAAGGGCACGCCGTGGATCCAGTCCTACGAGCGCAACAACGTGCTGGTCGGCCTGAACTGCGGCCTGCGTGGCAAGGCGCAGATCGGCAAAGGCATGTGGGCCATGCCGGACCTGATGGCCGCCATGCTCGAGCAGAAGATTGCCCATCCCAAGGCCGGCGCCAACACCGCCTGGGTTCCGTCGCCAACTGGCGCTGTGCTGCATGCGCTGCACTACCATCAGGTTGATGTGCAGGCGGTACAGATCGAGATGGAAAAGATCGATCTGGCCAGCGAGCGCGAGCAGCTGACCAACGATCTGCTGACCATCCCGGTCGCGCCGGAGCGCAACTGGAGCGCCGAAGACATCCAGCAGGAACTGGACAACAACTGCCAGGGCATCCTCGGTTACGTGGTGCGTTGGGTCGAGCAGGGCGTTGGTTGCTCCAAGGTGCCGGATATCCATGACGTCGGTCTGATGGAAGATCGTGCGACGCTGCGCATCTCCAGCCAGCATCTGGCAAACTGGCTTTACCATGGCGTTGTCGGTGAAGCACAGGTTCGCGAGACACTGGAGCGCATGGCCAAGGTGGTCGATCAGCAGAATGCTGGTGACCCGATTTATCGTCCAATGGCACCAGACTATGCGCAATCTATTGCTTTTCAGGCAGCTTGCGATCTGGTATTCAAGGGACGTGAACAGCCGAGCGGCTACACCGAACCCCTGCTACATGCCTGGCGCCAGCGCTTCAAGCAGCAGAACGGTGGCTGATAAGTTGCTAATGCCAGCTTGCACTGGCTAGTGGTAATACCAGCCCCGATGGCCTTTCAGCCTTCGGGGCTTTTGAGCATGGGACCGGTCGGCGTGAGTCGATCGGTGCTTTGGGTGACTTCGGTCATTCATGCGTAGTGCCGGGTAACCGGGAATGAAAGCGGTTCATACAAAAAACAAAGGAACCCAACAATGAGTCAAACTCTGCTGTCCATCCTGGCCTTCGTGCCACTGGTATTGGCTGGCGTATTGCTGATCGGCTTTCGCTGGCCAGCCAAGTACGCAATGCCGCTGGTATTCGTCCTCACTGCGCTGATTGGCCTACTGGCCTGGGATATGACGCTCAACCGAGTTATCGCCTCGACCTTGCAAGGGCTGATTCTTACCGCCGCGATCCTCTGGATCATCTTTGGCGCGATCCTGCTACTCAATACACTCAAGCACTCCGGCGGAATCAGTGCCATCCGGCGCGGCTTCTCCAACATCAGTCCGGATCGTCGGGTACAGGCGCTGATCGTGGCCTGGCTGTTCGGCTGCTTCATCGAAGGTGCTTCGGGCTTCGGTACGCCAGCCGCTGTGGCAGCACCACTGCTGGTGGCGCTGGGCTTCCCGGCTCTGGCTGCGGTAGTGCTGGGCATGATGGTGCAATCCACGCCAGTCTCCTTCGGCGCGGTGGGTACGCCGATTCTGGTAGGTGTTGGGGCTGGCCTCGACAAGTCCGGTATCACCGAGCAGCTGGTGGCGGTCGGCAGCAACTGGGAGGTGTTCTTCCACCTGATCTTCTCGCGCGTCGCCATCATCCACGCGCTGTGCGGGATTCTCATGCCGCTGATCATGATCAGCATCATGACCCGCTATTTTGGCCGCAATAAATCCTGGACCGAAGGTCTGGCCGTTGCACCGTTCGCCATCTTCACCGGCTTTGCGTTCGTCATCCCCTACGCGGCGGCTGGCGTGTTCCTTGGTCCGGAGTTCCCTTCGATGATCGGCGCCCTGGTAGGCCTGGCCATTGTGGTTCCAGCTGCCAAGGCCGGCTTCCTGCTGCCCAAGGATACTTGGGACTTCGCGCCGGCCAGCGAATGGCCGTCCGATTGGATGGGCAAGATCGAGATGAAGATCGAGGACGTTGCCGGCAAGACGCCGATCTCCGTTCCGATGGCTTGGGCACCGTACGTGCTGCTGGCGGCGTTCCTGGTCATCTCGCGCGTCTTCCCCGACGTCAAGGCCGCCCTGATGGCCGTCAGTTTCGGCTGGAAGGACATCCTTGGCGAGACTGGTGTATCCGGCACGCTGGAGCCTCTGTATTTGCCAGGCGGCATCCTCTGCATGGTAGTGCTGGTGACCTTCTTCCTGCACCGGATGAAAGCCCGCGAGCTGGGTGCGGCACTCTCCGAGTCGAGCAAGACGCTGCTGGGTGCAGGCTTCGTGTTGATCTTCACCATTCCCATGGTGCGTATCCTGATCAACTCCGGCGTCAACACCTCCGACCTGGTATCCATGCCGGTGGCTATGGCGCAGCTGGTGGCCAACAGTGTGGGTGATGTCTATCCATTCTTTGCCCCTGCGGTCGGCGCAATCGGCGCCTTCATCGCCGGTTCCAATACTGTGTCCAATCTGATGCTGTCGCAATTCCAGTACAACACCGCAGGGCTCTTGGGCCTGTCCGGTGCGCTGATGGTAGCGTTGCAGTCCGTAGGTGCGGCGGCGGGCAACATGATCGCCATCCACAACGTGGTTGCGGCATCTGCCACCGTGGGTCTGCTCGGTCGCGAAGGGATCACCCTGCGCAAGACCATGCTGCCAACCTTGTATTACCTCATCCTGGCCGGCACCATCGGTCTGATCGCGTTCTACGTGATGGGTATCAGCGATCCGCTGGTTGGCGCTGCCAGCTAAGCGATAGCGTTGAGCACAACGGGCGGCCTAGGCCGCCCGTTTTGTTTGTATTTGGCGCAATACTGCGTTCTGGTATAGCGTTCAATGCAAACGCACTGATCAGGGTGATCCCATGAAAAAATGGCAATGCGTGGTATGCGGCTTCATCTATGACGAAGCTCTGGGGCTGCCGGACGAGGGCATTGCGCCCGGCACCGCCTGGGCGGACGTACCCGAAGACTGGCTGTGTCCCGATTGTGGTGTAGGCAAGATGGATTTCGAGATGGTTGCGATCTGATTCGCGATCACGACCAATAGAGGAAGCTGCATGACGGTACCCCTGGTAATCATCGGCACCGGCCTGGCGGGCTATAACCTGGCGCGGGAGTTTCGCAAGCACGACAGTCAGACGCCGCTGCTGCTGATCACTGCCGACGACGGTCGCTCCTATTCCAAGCCGATGCTCTCCACCGGCTTTGCCATGGGCAAGGATGCCGATTCGCTCGGCATGCTGGACGCCGGTCAGATGGCCATTCAGCTCAATGCCGAGATCCGTACCCATACTCGGGTGACCCGCCTCGATCCGGACAGCCGCCGCGTCTGGATCGGCAACGAGCCGGTGCCCTATCGCGACCTGGTGCTCGCCTGGGGCGCACAGCCCATTCATGTGCCGCTGGCAGGTGATGCATCGGACCAGGTCTTCTCGATCAATGATCTGCTGGACTACGGCCGCTTCCGCGAGGCGGCCAGAGGCAAGCGTCGCGTGCTGATTCTCGGCGCCGGGCTGATCGGCTGCGAATTCGCCAACGATCTGCTGCAGGGTGGCTACGAGGTCGATCTGGTGTCGCCAGGCGAGCAAGTCATGCCTGGGCTGTTGCCGGCAGCGGTGGCAGCTGCGGTGCAGAGTGGCCTGGAGTCGCTGGGCGCACGTTTCCACTTCGGTGGGGTGGTGGAACGACTCGATCAGGGCGTCGATGGCCTGCAGGCGCAGCTTTCCGATGGGCAGGTGTTGTCTTGCGAACTGCTGATCAGTGCCGTCGGCCTGCGACCGCGCACTGTGCTTGCGTCCAGCGCCGGGCTGGAAACCGCGCGTGGCATCGTGGTGGACCGCTACCTGCGGACCTCCGCCAGGCACATTTATGCACTGGGCGACTGCGCCGAAGTTGATGGGCTCAGCCTGCTTTACGTCATGCCGCTGATGAGCGGGGTGCGTGCACTGGCGCGGACGCTGGCTGGTAACGCGACGGCTGTCAGCTACGGTCCGATGCCGGTGACGGTGAAAACGCCGGTGTGCCCGCTGGTGGTGTCGCCGCCACAGAAGGACAGCGAAGGTGGCTGGATCGTTGAGGGTGAGGGCCGTGATATCGCGGCGCTGTTCCAGGCGCCCGATGGACGCCTGCTGGGCTATGCGCTGACCGGTAACGCCGTGCAGCAGCGCCTGGCGTTGAACAAGCAGCTGCCCCCGGTAATGGCGGAGCTGCCTCAAGTTCTGTCATTAACGCCTTCAGGTTGAGATCGGCCTAACACTTTAGGGTACTGGCGCCACTGCTAGCAGCGTGCCATTCTCCCCGAGCCTGCGGCACTATGTAGCTGCCCCAGCGCCTTGGAGCGCTGTTCACTGAACAGCACACACAACAACAAGAAATATCAGAGGCTACTCATGCGCAAACCGGAACTCGCGGCGGCCATCGCCGAAAAGGCCGACCTCACCAAGGATCAGGCTAATCGTGTACTTAACGCCGTTCTGGATGAAATCACCAACGCGCTGAACCGCAAGGACAGCGTCACTCTGGTCGGTTTTGGAACATTTCTGCAACGCCACCGCGGCGCACGTACCGGCAAAAATCCTCAGACAGGAGAGCCGGTGACTATCAAGGCCAGCAATACCGTTGCCTTCAAACCCGGGAAAATGCTCAAGGACGCGGTCAACTGATCCGCGCTACCCGGAGCCGCCTGGCTCCGGGTTAACCCGACCCACCGGTCTGCCACAGACCAACCCGTTCCCGCCGCGCAAAGCCCTTTTCCCACTCCGGCAAGCCGCTACAATGCGGGAATTTTCACCTCTGGTCGGGAAACATCATGAAATTTCGCTTTCTTCTATGGATGCTGGGCCGAATGATGGGCAAGGCCAGCCGTAACAGTGCCGAGTTCCAACAGCAGCTTGGCGACAAGGATCTGACCTTCCAGTTACATACCCTGGACGGCAAGGTGGCACGGCACTTCATCGTCAAGAACCAGCGCATCACCAGCAGCAGCGGCCCGGCGCATGAGCCGGCTTTCTCGTTGGGCTTCCGTGATGCGCTCTACGGCTTCCAGACCATGACCGCGAAGAACAAGCAGTTGGCGTTCATGCAGGGTATTCAGGACAAGCACATCCAGATCCAGGGCAATCCGGCGCTGGTCATGTGGTTCCAGGGGCTGACCAAGTATTTGAAGCCGAAGAAAGCTAAAAAAAGTTGAACAGGTATGTCGGCTACCTATACCGGCTTCTCGCCCAGCACCAAGAAGTAAGCCGGCAACCAATACCTGACGCTATCTCTCGCCATTAACTTCGTTTTTCAAGGATCGATTATGAAAACCCGCTTAGCTTTTCTGTTCCCACTCGCCCTGTTAGTGGCTGGCTGCTCGACAGGCGCCTGGTTCAAGCTGCCAGACGACACCCGGCTGGTGGTTAGCGAGAGGCCCGCCAGCTTCGATGAAGGGCTTGTGCGCAGCCGCCCGTTCTCATGGGGTGCGGCCGGCGGCATTCCTTATCGTCTGGTGGATCAGCAGTCAGAGACGGTCAACAGCGGTAAGCTGCGCAGCCGCTTTCGGGTAGCTTCGATCTTCTGGCCGCCGGTGGGCATCGCTTATTGGCCGATGGGTTATGGGCAGCGTTGCTATGACCTGACCGGCAGCGAGCCGCGTACATGCACCCACGAAGATTTCCGCCAGCTGCGGATGAATGAGCGTATGCGCCGCTGACTTCATCTTGCGATGGGCAGAGTAAGCCAGTCCCTCGCGCATCATTAATAAGCGACACCCCAAAACAAAAGGCCCCAGGATTGCTCCTGAGGCCTTTTTGCCTTTTGTCTGGCGCACCAGGCGGGATTCGAACCCACGACCCCTCCTTCGGAGGGCAATGCGGTACAGAAATCTTGATTGGCGGCAAGCGTTCAAAAATGGCTCTAAGTGCCGTACTGCAAGGATTTCGTCTTTTACCGTGTCTGCAGTTTAAGGCTAATAGCGGCGTCTGAGGGCAGTTACCTTTGGCACAAAAAACGAAATCCGGAATATCGATTTTTGACCACTAGCTAGACCCTGACGCGTCTTACTGTCGTCTCATTGAGCCGGAGTTCCTCGCGGCCTGCAGCGAGCATCGTAGCTCAGTGAGGTTAATAGATCGCTGGTACCTGGCGCCGCCCCGGCTCCATCAGCGCTTGGGATGCATGACTACAATCATGCTGCGCTTGAGTTCGTAAAACCTGCTTTTTGTCCTGGGCTGTTACCTTTGCGCAACCTAGGAACGTGGTTGGCCAAAAGCTATCGGCCCTTGTCTATGCATGAAGGTCTCTGCTCTTTGCTGGGGCCAATGGTAGAGCGTCAAACAGGATTCGCGGGCAGCAGGCTGGGTAGTCAGCTCACTCGTCCTTGGCGTTTATCTCGGCGGAGTCTTTGCCAAACGACTCCCAATGGCCAACCAGCTCATCTACACGATCAGGGATACGCGGCGATTTACTGAGCACGAGGCAACGAGTAGTGCCTACGAACTCCTCGAGCACATAGAGCGTGTCCCCAACGTCGACGCCCATTTCCTGCAGAACTTCGTCGGGTAGGCGAATAGCACCGTCGCCATCCCAGTCCTCAATCACTACATGATTTCGCATCGTGACCTCAGGAAACGGTTGAATGGGTGTCCGCAGGGGGAAGCAACGGCGAGCCGTTGCCAACGAAGTCCCGCGGCGCAGGCCGACAGAATAGCAAAAAGCTCCTAGGCCCAGAGCGTTGTAACGACGACGCCCCTCATCTCTATCCGCAGCTTCTGATATTTAAATTCGCCGCAGGCCTGCCAGCTACCACCGCCGTTGCTGAGCTGAAAATCCCGCAATACCACCGGGCAAATTCACTATTCCCATGCCGCACTCAGCTAATCCATCAGCAGTTCACTGATCTGTCATCGAGACTTCGCTCTTGTAGCCAGTGTCGCTGCACTCGATTACCGCAAGATGTCGGTGGCGGTCCTGCAAAAAATCACAGGACCGCCACAAGCGCTCACTGGGAAACCTCCACCAAATCGCATGCTCACGCTGTTCCCAGGCGACCAGGTTTTTCGGCAGTATGAAGGCTGCGTCGGGAATTCGGAGGTTTTCCATTCTCACTTCCAAATCTCGGAGCCGACAAAATTTTCAGCACTGGCGTTAGCACAGGAGAGCATGCGGTTATCGTGGTATCTCGTATGTAATCGGGGAACAGGCTGATGAGATGGTTTTGTATGGCGATGCTTAGCGGAGGCGCAGGTCTTTGGCTAAGCGGCCAGTACCAATTTCCGCAATGGCTACTCCGGGCCTTGCTGACAATGGGAACCGCGGCGTGGGGTTTTGCCAAGTGGATGGAATGGAGGGAGGCCAAAAAGGAGCGTAATCATGATCACGCGCTCTGATCAGGATTGGACCACCTTGAATCTTGCGGCGTTACAAGCTCTGCAGCTTTCAGCTCGTAAAACGCTAGTGGACATCGCCCCCTACTTGGTACGGCTTCACCACTTTTGCTTCGATGCCCGAGGCGCTGAACTGCGCACTGGATGGTCGGCGTTGGTGAGCTAGCTAGCCGGGGCTTTTAGTTCATGATCAGGAGATAACGAGATTGACCCTTCCTTATGAGCGAACGCGCGCAATCGTCAAAACAGAGGCGTTCCTGCGTGAGCTCTCTCGTGACGAAGATTTACCGCAGGGTATCCGCCGTTCTGCCAAAAGTCTGCTTAGGCACTACCTCTCTGCCGCTCAAGTTTTCTCGCTGGGGCGTCTTGAGGAATGCCTGGTGAACGAGGCGCCTGAGGATGAATACCGAAGGAGGGTAATCGCATTCCACCAGCCGCTGCTCTGCTCATCGCTAGAGTCGGGCGCTCGACCATCGAGCTATGACACCTGCTCTAACGATCCAGCCATAAAGCATCATCAGACAGGTCCCTCATGAGCGACATGCAGCAAGCATCCTTCGCCTTGCAATCCGCCCGTAGCGTGGTGTTCTTCACGGGCGCTGGTATTTCCGCGGAAAGTGGTATTCCCACCTTCCGCGACAAGCTTACCGGGCTTTGGGCAACGTACGATCCCCAGCGATTGGAGACCGCAGAGGCGTTCCGTGCCAACGCTGCGCTCGTTTGGGGATGGTATTTGTGGAGAAGGCATCAGACTACACAAGCCCAACCGAATGCAGCTCATCTAGTGCCGTCGCGACTTGCTGCCACAGGCAGGGAGGTGTTCGTAGTGACTCAGAACATTGATGACCTTCACGAGCGCGCTGGGTCGGTGGACGTGGTTCATCTACACGGGAGTCTTGCGCAGCCGAAATGCTTCGCCTGCCATCGGCCTGCCGATCTGAGTGAGGAGCAGCTAGTGGTACATGGTGATGGACAGGAGGTAGAGCCCCCTCGTTGCAGACGCTGCAATGGGAAATTGCGGCCCGCTGTCGTCTGGTTCAAAGAGGATTTACCCATGGCTCCCTGGAAAGCAGCCATGCATATGGTGAAAACGTGCCAGGTACTGATCTCTGTAGGTACCTCAGGCATCGTTACGCCTGCGGCGGACATCCCGGAAATAGCACTCGCTGCGGGAGCTACCGTAATCCATGTCAATCTTGCGGACGTCTCCCTCGGCAATGCCAACGAGCTGATGTTGATTGGCCGAGCATCCGAGGTGCTGCCAGCGCTTTTGAAAGCCGCTTTTCCTACGGTTTAATTCACGACATCAAAGCCGATCGGCAAGATGTAGAAGTCTCGCGTCCTTAGTTTTATTCCGAAAGCGTCCTGCCGTAATGAGCGGCGTGTTTTTCACTGACGTTGATCTCACCGTTCTAGAGGGAATCCTGGAAAGGCCTAAGATACTGCGCCAGTCTGAGCTCCAGAGGTAGGGTACCGCCGTCGTAGAAAAAGCCATCCCGGGCAACGCGTCTAGAATCGCTGAGATTCTTCAGCCGAGCCATAACCCCAGCTAGCGTGAAGAGTGGCAAACTGCAATCCATACCCATCAGCGCGCGTGCTCTCGGGGTAGAACCCGGCTAGAACCCGGGACTCTAAAAGGGGCGTAATCGTGATGGCGCGCATTGATTGTGAATGGATGCACCTTGCATCCTCCGGCGGCACAAGCGCTGCAGCTTTCAACTCAAAAGATCTCGTGAAGTTTCTCCAATTCGAAAGAGGTCGTGATGCGCAAAAAGCCTTCAGTAAGGAAACAATCGGTTCCGTTAAGCTCTGGCCAGTACAACAAAGTGCTGGAGCGGGCGATTAGCGTCTTTGGTAACCAGAAACTGGCCGAGGAATGGCTTGGCCGACCCTGCAGGTACTTCAATGGTGAGATGCCATCGGCAATTATCACTGATCCGGTAGGGTTGCAGGCTGTCGAGGCATACTTGCAGCGCATCGAGCACGGCGTATACCAGTGAAATTGCAGCCGATGCCTGCCCCAAGGCTCCCGACTTCGAAATTCAGCAGGGTGCCGCCCTTCAGTTAAACGCTGCTTTTTTTTGTGAATCGCGCTCAAGAGACGTGGCTGCGCCGCCAGGAATTCCCGGATGCTTTCGATGCGTTACGACAACTTTATTTAGAAAGGTGGTTCTCGTACCGAATCTAGATAGCGGCGCACCTCGGCCAGTTCAGCAGTACGGCCAGACAGCATTAACTGCAGAGCGCTTTGGCCATTGAAGGGAGGTGTTTTATTGGGTTTTCTTACCCAATGGTAACCGTAGTCGGCGTGGTTACTGAAGATCACCCTCAAGGACCTGTGGATCCCCATCAGGTAGGAAATCCTCTCCATAAGATCGTGACACAGGCATATCTCCGGCGAGCTCTTGTACTTGTGGTAAGCATCGTTGCCGATGCCTCCTAGCAGAACCTTCTGCTCATCCTCAGAGCAGCCCCATTTCTCCATAAGGTTGAAGAAAAATTTCATCGCGACCTTGCCTGCATGCGGAGTATCTGTGGCTGCCATTTGATCTTCATTTTTTATAGTCACGTTAGACCTCGGCTTTGCTATGGGTATGACCCCTTTCACTATAACGAGCGTGGCCAGCACTACGCACTGACTCAAGATTTCAACGCACGACCTTGACGGAGCCAAGTCGCGTCTACCGGAATTCCATGAGTGCTGGCCGGAAACTGGCGAGCGCCCCGAGAGTGCAGTTGAGGCTTTGCCATGGCTCCAGCCCGTGTCATTTCTGGGTTACGGTCTTTTCGTGCAGCATTCTCACAAGCGCTGTTGAGGGCACCGGCTGCCCGCCA
>DDVX01000008.1:117752-222041 GCA_002345575.1 Stutzerimonas stutzeri | reverse complement strand
GCTAAAGGCCTGCGCCGGAGAGGTGCGCATTATAGGCACCCCAGAACTCACGTCAACCGCTATCTGAGGTTTTATTCAGCTTAGACGACTTTTTTCTTCTTTGGCTGTAAACCCGACAAGCGATGGGATACCGCAGGTAGACGCGCCAACAGCAACACGGCCGCGATAGAAACATAAAGCGCCCAACGCCCTGCGTCAGAGCGCACCACCCAGAGCATATGCAGCAATACGAGCAGAAGCACCGGATACACAAGGCGATGCAGCCGTTTCCAGCACTTGCTTAGCTTGCGCATGCTCCAGCGGTTCGATGTCGCCGCAAGGGCAAGTAGCCCCATCAAGGCCAACGCACCTACGGCTATATAAGGCCGTTCGATCAACTCGGTGCCGAAGCTGCTGAAATCGGACCCAAGCAGAAAATAGAGATAGCCCGACAAGTGAAGCATTGCGTAGGCGAACGCCCACAAGCCCAGCTGCCGACGGAATGAAATCCAGCCTGCCCATCCGCTCAACCGTTGCAACGGCGTCATCATCAACGAAGACAACAGGAGCACCAGAGCCCCCTGCCCCAGGTTATCGACCAGCACCTTGCCGGGATCCGGTCCTAAGGCGGCAGTAGCCGCCAGATACAACCAATAGGAAGGAACGCTCGCGGCGACAAGGAATATCAACAACCGCCACCAGAAATGGCGCATCAGTAATCCCGGCTCAGATCCATCCCGGCATACAGGTGCGAGACCTGATCTGCATAGCCGTTGAACAACAGGGTTTCGCGAATGTTCGGACTGAAGAGACTTCCAGGCAGCCGCCGCTCCCGGGCCTGGGACCAGCGCGGATGGGAGACCTGCGGATTAACGTTGGCGTAAAAGCCATATTCTTCGGGAGCCATCGCTTGCCAGGTGCTCTTTGGCTGCTCACGCACGAAACTGATGCGCACGATGGATTTGATACTTTTGAAACCGTACTTCCACGGAATTACGAGACGAAGTGGCGCACCGTTCTGGTTGGGAAGCACACGACCGTACATTCCGACCGCCAATAACGTCAGCGGATGCACCGCCTCATCCATTCTGAGCCCCTCAACATAGGGCCAATCGATCAACGAAAAGCCGGCGCGCATTCCAGGCATCTGCTCCGGGCGGGTCTGGGTTTCGAAACGCACGTATTTCGCTGCTGAGGTTGGTGCCATTCGCTGTATCAGGTCGGCCAGAGGAAACCCCAGCCAGGGAATGACCATCGACCAGGCTTCGACGCAACGCAAACGATAAATGCGCTCTTCGAGCTGGCTCGGCGCGAACAAATCCTCTATCGAATACCGTCCTGGATGCTCTACTTCACCATCGATCGTAACGGTCCAAGGCTCGGTAACCATGCCTGCAGCATGTCGTGCCGGATCACCCTTATCCGGACCGAACTCGTAGAAGTTGTTGTAATGCGTGGCATCGCGATAGGGCGTGAGGCTCTCGTTGCTTGGCAACGCCTGCCAGCGGGTGTGCAGCAACTTGTCATCGAACCAAGTCGGAGCCGTCGCAACAGGAACCCCGGCATAGCGCTCTGCCTCCGCCCAGGACAGGCGGGGGACGGTTGAAAACGCCGCTGATACGACCAGCCCTTTCAACACCTGCCGTCGGCGTAGATAGACCTCTTCTGGAGTTACCTGAGATTCACGACACTCGCCAACACTGGGAATCTTGATCAGCATGTCAACCTCCGCTGCTGTAGACCGGGCTCACACCAGACAACGGATCGGGATAGGAATCAGCTGTCGACGCGCTTGTTCCGGCGCATCAAGAACTGCACCGGACCGGAAGCTGCATAAGCCAGGAAGATAAGTAGTAGCACTCGCGGCGGATCACTGAAGACAACTGCAAAGACCAGCACCACGACAAGGATGGCCACGAACGGCACCCGCCCCTTGAGGTCGAGATCCTTAAAGCTGTAGTACTTGATGTTGCTGACCATCAGCAGGCCAGCTGCAGCCACTAGCAGCGCAAATAGCATGACCAGCGCCAGCGGCAGATCAACACCTCTAACACCAACCTCGTCCAGCGCCCAGACAGCCCACACTGAACCAGCCACCACACCCGCAGCCGCTGGACTGGCGAGACCGATGAACCAGCGCTTGTCGACTTTACCTATCTGGGTATTGAAACGGGCCAAACGTAATGCAGCGCAAGCGACGTAAATAAAAGCCACTGTCAGGCCGACGTTACCCAGCTCCGACAGCGCCCATTCATAGGCCAGAATCGCTGGCGCCAAACCAAAGGCCACCATATCGGAAAGCGAGTCATATTCAGCGCCGAATGCACTCTGGGTATTGGTCAGGCGCGCCACTCGGCCATCGAGGCCATCGAGCACCATAGCCACAAAGACAGTTGCCGCAGCGACATAGAAATTGCCATTTATTGCGGTAATGATGCAGAAGAAACCGGCGAACAGGTTAGCGGTCGTGAATAGGTTGGGGAGCAGATAAATACCACGATGCCGAACTTTGCGGCCTTCGGAGTCCTGCACCTCTTCGACATGCTCATCGATAGGCAGCAGGCTTTCTGGCTCGACTGGCTTGTTCGACTCTTCATGCTCACTCATGTAAATCCACCTTACTGCAGGTTTGAATAGTTTCGACAGACCCCAACACTACCGGTTCAGCCTGACACCAGCAGCGTTTTATACCAGATCGTACCCATCTCATAACGAAAGAACGCGGCCAAGGCCGCGTTCTTTTCAAGCAGAACCGCTATCAGTTCTTGCTCTTGTCGACGATCTTGTTGGCAGCGATCCACGGCATCATCGCTCGCAGCTTCTCGCCAACCACTTCGATGCCATGGGCAGCGTTGTTACGACGATAGGCAGTCATCGACGGATAGTTGGTCGCGCCTTCGCTGATGAACATCTTCGCGTACTCGCCATCCTGAATGCGCTTCAGAGCATTGCGCATGGCAGCGCGAGACTCGGCGTTGATGATTTCAGGGCCGGTAACGTACTCGCCGTACTCGGCGTTGTTGGAGATCGAGTAGTTCATGTTGGCGATGCCGCCTTCGAACATCAGGTCGACGATCAGCTTCAGCTCGTGCAGGCACTCGAAGTAGGCCATTTCCGGTGCATAACCGGCTTCAACCAGAGTCTCAAAGCCGGCCTTGACCAGCTCGACGGTACCACCGCAGAGAACGGCCTGCTCACCGAACAGATCGGTTTCGGTCTCGTCCTTGAAGGTGGTTTCGATGATACCGGTACGGCCGCCGCCCACGCCGGATGCATAGGACAGCGCAACGTTCTTGGCGTTGCCGGAAGCATCCTGATAGATAGCGATCAGGTCAGGAATACCGCCACCTTTGACGAACTCGGAGCGTACGGTATGACCCGGCGCCTTCGGCGCGATCATGATGACGTCGAGGTCAGCGCGCGGGACAACCTGGTTGTAATGAATGGAGAAGCCATGAGCGAAGGCCAGAGTTGCACCCTGCTTCAGGTTCGGCTCGATTTCATCCGTGTACAGACGGCCCTGGAACTCGTCGGGGGTCAGGATCATCACCACATCGGCAGCGGCAACGGCAGCAGCGACATTATCGACTTTCAGGCCGTGGGCTTCAGCCTTGGCTACTGATGGCGAACCGGCACGCAGACCAACGGTGACGTCAACGCCCGAATCCTTCAGGTTGCAAGCGTGTGCATGACCCTGGGAGCCGTAGCCGATGATTGCGACCTTCTTGCCCTGAATGATGGAAAGATCACAATCTTTGTCGTAGAAAACTTTCATGAAATTACCCCAGTTACTGGCCGCTCGGGCCATTCATTAAAAACGTGTTAGATGCTCAGCACTTTGTCGCCACGGGAAATCCCGGTGACACCGCTGCGCACGACTTCCAGGATCGATGCAGTACCGACAGCCTGGATGAAACTGTCCAGCTTGTCGGTCGTGCCGGCCAGCTGGATGGTATAGACGTTGGTGGTGACGTCGACGATCTGCCCACGGAAGATGTCAGTGGTGCGCTTGACCTCGGCACGCTGTGCACCGGTAGCCTTCACTTTGATCAGCATCAGCTCGCGCTCGATGTGCGCGCTTTCCGACAGGTCCACCAGTTTGACTACTTCAATCAGCTTGTTGAGGTTCTTGGTGATCTGCTCGATCACTTCCTCATGGCCGACAGTAGTCAGGGTCAGACGCGACAGTGTCGGGTCTTCGGTCGGCGCAACAGTGAGGCTCTCGATGTTGTAGTTGCGCTGCGAGAACAGCCCAACCACACGAGACAGGGCGCCCGGTTCGTTTTCCATCAACAGGGAAATGATATGTCTCATGATCAGGTCCGCTCCGTCTTGCTCAGCCACATATCGCGCATCGCGCCGTCTTTGATCTGCATCGGGTAGACGTGCTCGCTGGTGTCAACGGCGATATCGAGGAATACCAGACGATCCTTCATGGCGAAGGCCTCTTCCATTTTCGGCTTGAGATCCTTCAGATCAGTAATGCGCATACCAACGTGCCCATAGGCCTCGGCCAGCTTGACGAAGTCCGGCAGCGACTCCATGTAGGAGTGCGAGTAGCGGCTGTTGTACACCATATCCTGCCACTGGCGGACCATGCCCAGCGCACCGTTGTTAAGGTTGATGATCTTCACTGGCAGGTCGTACTGCAGGCAGGTGGACAACTCCTGGATGTTCATCTGGATACTGCCTTCGCCAGTGACACAGGCGACATCGGCTTCAGGGAAGTTCAGCTTCACACCCATGGCCGCTGGCAGACCGAAGCCCATAGTGCCGAGGCCGCCCGAGTTGAGCCAGCGGTTGGGCTTGTTGAACCTGTAGTACTGGCAGGCGAACATCTGGTGCTGACCAACGTCCGACGCCACATAGGCCTCACCCTTGGTCACTTCGCAGAGCATCTCGATAGCAGCCTGCGGCTTGATGATGCTGCCGTCGCCCTTGTCGTAGGGGAATAGGCCACGGTTGCCGCGCCACTCGTCGATCTGCTTCCACCAGCTCGCGACTGTCTCAGCGTTTGGCGCCTGACCGATTTCCTTGACGATGGAGACCATCTCGGTCAGCACGCTGTCCACCGGGCCAACAATCGGGATATCGGCCTTGATTGTCTTGGAGATGGATGCCGGGTCGATGTCGATATGGATGATCTTGGCGTTCGGGCAGAACTTGGCCGCACCGTTGATCACTCGGTCATCGAAGCGAGCACCGACCGCGAGAATCACATCGGCATGATGCATCGCCAGGTTCGCGGTGTAGCTGCCGTGCATGCCGAGCATGCCGACGAACTGGCGGTCACTGCCCGGATAGCAGCCCAGTCCCATCAGGGTATTGGTCACCGGCAGGTTGAGCATCTTCGCCAGCTCGGTTAGCTGCGACGAAGCGCCACCCAGCACCACACCGCCACCGGCGTAGATGATTGGCCGCTTGGCAGCAAGGAGCAGTTCCGCAGCCTTACGGATCTGCCCGGAATGACCGCGCAGCGCCGGGCTGTAAGAACGCAGCTTGGCCTTCTTCGGGTAGACGTATTCGAATTTCTCGGCCGGGTTGGTCATATCCTTCGGGATATCGATAACAACCGGACCAGGACGCCCCGACTCGGCGAGGTAGAAAGCCTTCTTCATGACCTCGGGGATTTCCGACGGATGCTTGATCATGAAGCTGTGCTTCACGATAGGCCGGGAGATACCGATCATGTCGGTTTCCTGGAAGGCATCGGTCCCGACCATGTTGCTCGGTACCTGGCCGGAGATAACCACCATCGGGATCGAGTCCATGAAGGCAGTGGCGATACCGGTAATGGCATTGGTAGCACCAGGACCGGAGGTCACCAGTACCACACCAGCCTTGCCGGTCGCGCGCGCATAGCCATCGGCCATATGGGTAGCGGCCTGCTCATGACGAACCAGGATGTGCTCGATGGACTTTTCCTTGAAAAGCGCATCGTAGATATGCAAAACGGCGCCACCCGGATAGCCATAGATGTACTTAACGCCTTCGTCACGCAAGAAGCGGACGAGCATTTCAGCGCCGGATAATAATTCCACTGTTGTTCACCTCTAAAACGCCAGATAGCCGCTCCGCGCCGGACCGGCCAGAAATAGGTTCTACTGCCCAGCAGCGCATGAGCGACGGTGGTCGCTGACTACGTCAGCAACTGACTAAGCAAGTACCAGGAAAGCCCCAATGTATTGCGGGGCGCTCCTCCCAGCGCGAGGTAACGCGTTGCGGGTGCAGCAGTCGGCGCGGGTATGCACCTAATATGGTTGACCGAAAACAGCTTACGCAGCGTCTCCGGAACAGCAAGCATGGAATTGTTCGGATTAGACCCTGCCAAGTCAAGCCTGCTGTTGTCTTCTGACTGTTTTCAGCTGTGATCCAGCGCAGAATGAAGGGGCAAAGGTTTTGCGTATAGTACCGACCAGGTACTGCATCCAAAAAAGGGATAAGCATGCGTTCGACTATTCTCGCCAGCGGCCTTCTGTTCGCGCTGAGCAGCGGTGTCATGGCCGGCCAGATCTACAAATGGGTAGACACCCAGGGCGTCACGCACTTTGGCGCGCAACCACCTCAGGGTCACGCCGTGGAAACCCTCAACACTGCGGCGCCGCCGCCCAAGCAGACCTCAGAAGCACCTGTGGAGGCCGAAACCAGTGGCGAGTCCGAGCAGCTCGACATTGAGCGTCAGGTCAAGAAGCAGGTAGCCGAAGAGAAGGCCCGGCGCCAGCAATACTGCACGACACTACGCACGAACCTGGCACAGCTGCAGAACAACCCGCGAGTGCGTGTAGAGGAAAAAGGAGAGATCCGACGCCTGGACGAAGAAGAACGCCAGGCACGCATCGCCGAAGCCAAGCAGAAAATCGCCGATACTTGCGAATGAATCAAACGACTCGCCAACCCTTCAGGCTGGCGAGCGTCAGCCTTCGCCGCGGCTGATCAGCAGATCGAACCTCTTCAGCGCCTCCAGCAAACCCGCGACGTGCGGCGGCGAATCTCGATAGACCATTTCCGCCATCGCCAAAATGCCCGAAGCGGCTGGTAGCGCGGCACCTGCTTCCAGAATCGCTTTCATGCGCGGCAGGAAGATCCACTGCAACCACTGCTCGAAGGTCAGCGTATCCACACAGAAGGGTTCACGGCTGGCAAGTACCTGTGGATCGGGAGGCAGGGTTTCCCATGTCCCCAGCATGCGCAACTCGCGCTCGATCAGCAAAAGTTGTTCGGCCAGTTCCGGAGCGCGGCTATCCATCAAAATTCACCATCACAGCGAAACCCGGGCGCGCTCGCGTGCCTGCGCAGCCCCCGCTGCATTGCCCTGCCGCTCGCGCGCCTGAGCAATCAGCTCCCAGAGGCTGGCCTGCAACGTCGGGCGATCACTGGCATAGCTCAGCCCGCGCCGTGCAAGCTGCTCGGCCTGGACAGCATCGCCCTGGGCCAGACGCACCTCGGCCAGGCGATAAAGCACTTGCGGTTCTCGTGGTGCAATTCGCTGCGCGCGCTCTAGGCTGGACGCAGCGCCATCAAGGTCTCCCCCGCCTTGCAGCTGCTGGGCAGTGGTCAACAGCGCCAGTACCGGACCGTCGAGCCGTTCATCGGCAGACAGGCCCCCGCCCGAGGGAATACCGCTGGGCATTGGCTGACTTTGCACCGGAGCCTGACGCGCCGGCACGGGAGGTGTCCACGGTTCGGACGCACCGGGCGCCGGGTCGACCGAACCGCTGAAGGTAGCGTCGGGGGCGGGAAAAGTCTGTAGGGGAGCCGTGTTCTGCTGCGGCACCATCACCATTACACTCGAATCCCCCGGCCCAGGCTGCATACCTTGCGCAGGCACGGGCGCACTGCTCGTACGATAGCCTTGCCGCGCCGAAACTTCTTCGGATACCGGCGCGCCTGAATCGACCACAGGGATCGCACCCCGATTGACCGTTGCACAGCCCTGCGCCAGCGCTGCGGCTGCAAGAACGACCATCCATCGCTTGTTGCTCAACATTCAAACCTCATAATCGTTATGCAGCCAACAGGGTTGTTTCATGCCACCAAGAGTGGTTCATCGTAACCAACCACGAACCCAGTCCATGACCGATTCGGCCGGCGCCGGAATACCGCAGCCAGGCCCGGCAGCCGGCTCACTGCCGCGAATATAGGGCATCTGTACCGCGCCTGGGCAATTCTCGGCCGATCCCTGCCCCGTCTGCGCATCGATCCAGGTCATGATGACGTTATCCGGCATGGCCATTTGCAACGGCAGCGGATCGGCACGGCGAATGAAATCGGCCCAGACCTGCAGGGCGCCTGTGGCACCTGTCAGCGAAGTCTTGCCGTTGTCGTCGCGCCCAAGCCAGACCACCGCCAGAAGATCCTGACTGAAACCGGCAAACCAGCTGTCACGAGAATCATTAGTGGTGCCGGTCTTGCCCGCCAGCGTCAGCGATCTGGGCACATGGTTGTAAACCGAGCGCCCAGTGCCTTCCTGCATGGCGCGTTGCATGGCGTACTGAGTCAAATAGATCGCCCCGGCATCGAAACGCTGCTGAATCTTGAACGGATAGCGGCTCAGCGGCTCACCATCGGCCGCAACGACACTACGGATGCCTCGCAACGGCGTGTTGAAGCCACCGCTGGCGAGCGTCTGATACATGTCCGCCACTTCGATCAGACGCAACCCGCCCGCCCCTAGCAGCATCGAAGGATAAGCCGGCCACTGCGGCGAAGCACCCAGCCGCTCTAGCGTCTTGAGTACATGAGGCACACCCAGATCCAGACCCAAGCGAGCCGTGGAGAGGTTGTAGGAATTGGCCAGCGCCTGATAGAGGTAAACCGAGCCATGGGCATTACGGCCGTAGTTCTGCGGGCGCCATACCTGACCATCGGCACCCTTGACCGAAAACGGCTCATCTTCCAGCAGACTGGTCAGGGTGTACTGGCTGGGCTTTTCAAGAGCGGCCAGGTAAATCGCCGGTTTGATCAGCGAGCCAATGGGTCGCGATGCATCCAGTGCCCGGTTGAAGCCGGCAAACCCCGGCTGACGACTACCCAGCATCGCCTGCAGCTCGCCGGTTTCCGGATTGGTTACCAGCATTGCCCCTTCCACGCCCTCGGCGGCCTTGCCGAGGCGCTTGAGCGTTTCGGTCATAGCCTTCTCGGCCTTCGCCTGCAGGATCGGATCGAAACTCGTGAAGATGCGCAAGCCTTCCTCGGTCAGGTCCTCGTTGCGATATTCCTCGCGCAGCTGACGCTTGACCAGATCGAGAAACGCCGGATAGGAGCTGTCGGCCAGGCTGCCGCGTGGCGTGACGCCGAGGGGTTTCTGCTTGGCCGCAGCTGCAGCCTCAGCATCAAGTACCTGCTGTTCGACCAGCAGGTCGAGAATCAGATTGCGCCGCTCCAGCGCACGCTCCGGATTTCGACGCGGGTTGTAGTACGTCGGCCCCTTGACCATCCCCACGAGCAACGCGACATGCTGCACCTGCAGCTCGCGCAAAGGGCGGCCGAAGAAGTACTGACTGGCCAGGCCGAAACCATGAATCGCGCGCCGACCGTCCTGACCAAGAAACACCTCGTTGAGGTAGGCCTCAAGAATCTCGTTCTTGTCGTAATGCAACTCCAGTAGGACCGCCATCATCGCCTCGGTGGCCTTGCGGCTGAGGCTGCGCTCATTGGTCAGATAGAAGTTCTTGACCAGCTGCTGGGTCAAGGTGCTGCCGCCTTGCCGCACGCCGCCGGCGCTCAGGTTGACCCAGGCGGCGCGAGCGATGGATTTGGGCGAAACACCGAAATGATCGAAAAACTCACGATCTTCGACTGCCACCAGAGTTTCCACCAGATAAGGCGGCGCCTGCTCCAGTTTGATCAGGATGCGATCTTCGTTATGCGCCGGATAGAGCCCACCGATCACCAGAGGCTCGAGCCGTGCCACCGGTAGTTCGGCATTATTGCCACGGGTCAGGCCCGCCACGAAGTCCCCAGAAAAACGCACGCGGATGCGCTGCGATTCCTCGACGCCTTCATAGAACTGGAACCCCCGCGTATGCATCTCGACGGTGTTACCGGCCACTGAAATCACCCCCGGCCCATCGACAGCGCGCTCACGCCGATAACCCAGCGCATCAAGCTCCATCAGGAAATCTTCCTTGTCGAGCTTCTGCCCGACGAAGAGCTCCAGCGGTCTGGCGAAAACCGTTGCTGGAATGGTCCAGCGCTTGCCGGAAAACTTTTCCTGAACTACCGCATCCAGATAAACGGCTATACCGGCGAAGATCACCAGCGCCACAAGAAACAGTTTTAAGGCCCAGCCAAACCAGGGTCTGGAGCCACCGGATCGGCGCTTGGAACGGGAGCGTGGAGAGCGTGCTTTAGTCATGGCGGCGGATTATACGCACTTTGATCTTCTGAGAATGCGGCCTCCTGGCGGTTTGCAGGGTGCTCGTGGATGGACATAATGGTGCGTTTTCAGACTGTGTGAGCGATTCCACTCTCGCACGTCCCGCACACAGACTTACAAGGAATGACCGTGAGCCAAGCACTGATCGCCGCGTTGCAGAATCCGGCCCTCTATCCACACCCGATCGACGGCTTCCGGGTTATCGAAACACATATTTCATGGGTCATCCTTACGGGCACCTATGCCTATAAGCTGAAGAAGCCTGTGGATTTCGGCTTTCTCAACTTTACCGAGCTGGCTTCGCGCAAACATTTCTGCGAGCAGGAACTGCTTCTGAACCAGCGCATGGCGCCTGAGCTCTACCTGCAGGTCATGCCGATAACCGGCACCATCGATGCTCCGATCATCGGCGGCGAGGGCGAGCCCATTGAGTACCTGCTGCAGATGCGTGAATTCCCGCAAACCCAGCTCATGGCCGAGGTGCAAGCGCGAGGTGAACTGAGCGATGCTCATATCGACGCCCTTGCCGAGCAGATCGCCCAGTTCCATCAGAGCATCCCTCCAGTGGCTGCCGACCATCCACTAAACAGTGCCGAGGCGATCGTCGCGCCGATGCGGCAGAACTTCGAGCAAATCCGCCCTCTGCTAACTGAGGCGGCCGACCTGCAGCAACTCGACGCTCTGATCGACTGGACCGAAACCAGCATCAAGCGCCTGCACCCCCTGCTCGAGCAACGCAGCCAGCAGGGCTACATCCGCGAATGCCACGGCGACCTGCACCTGGGCAACGCCGCCATCATCAACAATCAGGTGGTGCTGTTCGACTGCATCGAATTCAACGAACCCTTCCGGTTGATCGACATCGCCTCCGACGCTGCATTCCTGGCCATGGACCTGGAAGACCGCGGCCTGAAATGTCAGGCACGCCGCTTCCTCAATGGCTGGCTGGAGCGCACCGGAGACTACGCCGCATTAGAGCTGATCAACCTGTACAAGGCCTACCGCGCGCTGGTTCGGGCCAAAGTCAGCCTGTTCCGGCTGTACCAGGAGCAGGATGCAGTCGAGCGTAAGGTCGTCGTTCGCCAATACCGCAGCTATGCCAACCTGGCCGAAAGCTACAGTGCGATTCCCTCGCGCTTCCTCGCCATCACCCATGGCGTTTCGGCATCCGGCAAAAGCCATGTAGCCCTAAGACTGGTCGAAGCGCTGGGCATGCTCAGACTGCGCTCGGATGTGGAGCGCAAGCGTCTGCATGGAGAACAGCAGGAGCAATCGGCCGAACTGGGCAGCGGCATCTACAGCGCAGAGGCCGGCGAAGCCACCTACCAACGGCTACATACACTGGCCGAAGCCGCACTGAATGCAGGCTTTTCGGTGGTAATCGACGCCACCTATCTCAAGCAGCAGCAGCGCCAGGCTGCCTGGCAAGTCGCGGAAGCCACCGGCGTACCTTTCCTGATCATCGACTGCGAAGCACCAGATGCCGTGATCGAGCAGTGGCTGGCACAGCGACAAGCTGAAGGCGGCGACCCGTCCGATGCCACGATGGACGTGGTCAGGGCGCAACAGGCCTCACGCGAGCCCCTGAGCGAGAGCGAGCAGCTGCTCAGCCGACGCCTCGACACACCCGATGCCGCTAGCCTCGATAGTCTGCTGGCCGCCATTCGTCAACGGCTGCCCGGGCTCTAACAGGCGGCAGAACCACTGTCGTCTAAGCGCAACCGTCACCCTCACGGGCAGAACCCGGCGCGGCTTCTATACTGGTGCAGACCCGCCCGCCCTTTCGGCGGGCGGTCTTGAACAGCGGCGCAGTCTTTTCGCCCCGCCTCATTTCCTCATCGGCCAGCCAGGCCGTCAGGGGACGCCATGCACGACGAATTGCTGACTTTGAAAAACCTCGGCAAGACCTCCGCACAGTGGCTGCATGCATCCGGCATCCATACGCTGAATGATCTCCGCCGGCTGGGCGCGGTTGAGGCTTACTTGGCGGTCACATCACGTGGCTTCAGCGCCTCGCGGGTGCTGCTCTACGCCATCGAAGGCGCCCTGCGCGATACCGACTGGAAAACCCTTCCGGCCCCGGTCAAGGATGAATTGAACCAGCGCCTGAACACATCTCGCCACACCAACAAGAGCTAGCTCACAACCTGCGCGAGAGGCGATTTACTCCTCCCCCGCGAGGCGATTATGGTTGGCGCCCGCACCGCACAACCATCTGTAAGCTCGTTTGTTCAAGGATTACCGTTATGTATCTACTCGGAGAACAGCCAGCCTACGCCGACCGTCTGATCAGCCGTTTACAGGAAATTCCCGCTCAGCTGTTGGACGGCCTAGCGCCTTCCGGCGCGACTATCGAGATCGGCAGCTCCGAAGACCTCAACCAGGAGCTGCCCGGGCAGCAGCTGTTTATCATCGAAAGCGGGCTGCTGCATGCACTGGTCGATGAAAGACCCCTGTTCTACCTACAGGAAGGCGATCTGCTGGGGCTGCGCGACGGCATAGAGTTTCCCCTCTGCCGTTATCGCAGCGATGAGTCGATTCGCCTGATCGGCTACTCACGCAGCGCTGTATTCAGCCATATCCATGCGGACCAACAGCGCCAGGAGCTCTTTACTCAATACCTGATCGGCCAGACGGCGCTGCTCACCGATGCACTGGCACG
The DNA here is from genome assembly GCA_002345575.1 of Stutzerimonas stutzeri. GTDB lineage: Bacteria > Pseudomonadota > Gammaproteobacteria > Pseudomonadales > Pseudomonadaceae > Stutzerimonas > Stutzerimonas stutzeri_S. Next base: position 209,022 of record DDVX01000008.1, on the reverse strand, counting down.
TCTGAAGCAGCCGGAGATCCAACCCACCACGGGCTTCCAGCACTTCGCCGCGGGTGAGGAGCTGATCCGCCAAGGAGACGATGCCGAGCATGTCTTCATCATCATCGAGGGTCATGCCGAGGCGATTGTCGACGGGCAGAAGGTTGGTGACGTACAGCGCGAAGAAATCTTCGGGGCAATGGCCGTGTTCACCCACGAAAAGCGCAGCGCCACCGTCATGGCCACCACGCCTTGCACAGTCATGGTGATCCCCAAGGACCAGTTTCTCAGCCTGATGCAGAGCAACCCCAAGATCGCCCACAGCCTGATTGAAAGCATGGCCCGGCGCATCGATCTGTTGAATAGGGAAGTTACCCAGTTGCGGCTGCCCACTACAGCCTGAACCTGCCTTTAAAAAAATCGGCTTGATTTGCAAAACGCTCGTTGACATCGAAATGAGAATTGTTATTATTACCGCAACTGGTCGCGAGATCAGCCGATATCTGAAGGCTCCAGGCAGTCGATCTTTCAGTTATCTCCTCATCAGGCTAATCACGGTTTTGACCCGGCTCTTGCCGGGTCTTTTTTTATCTGCCGAAAAATCATCCGGCCTTGTCACGCCATTTGGCACAGTGATCCTGCTGCGGCTGTGACGGGGTGAACCAAACGAAGTCAGCCTGCTGGGCCTTAACGCTTTCCCCTACTTCGGCAAGTATCTGCACGTGCACGTCAGCATTGCTCGCCTGCTCCTGAAGATATAGCGGCACCCCCAAGTCACGCCGAACATGGAATGCACCGGCTAGCAGCATCGCAGGTTTTGGCGCGGCAATGAGCTGCTGCGCCATGCGCCTGTCACGCTGCTGCTGCACGGCAAGCATCGCCGGCAACTGGGTTTCGGGAAGCATCTGGCAATGTGATTCCCGGATCTGTTTCAGCAACGCCGCCTTTACACTAGGCGCGGCCGGAGCGCCGCTCAACAAGGGTACTTCGCGATAGATGCGGGATATCTCTGCACGGTCCAGATTCGCCTGCAACAGCGGATAAGGTTGTGCCAACCCATACTCCACCAGCGGCGCATAAAGCGCCCAGTCCCAGCCTTGCTGCCAGCCCAGAGTGGCAGGCAGCTCGAGGGGACGCTTACCCTCTCTGATCCGATCCTGCACCTGGGCTACCTTCTGCTGCTGACTCGGAGTGAGCATTTCCAACAGGACGCTACCTTGCCCGCGCTGCTGTGCCAAAGCCTGCAGCAGCCAAAGCTGCAGGGCATGATGATCGGGATTGTCGTGGCGTTCGCCCACCAGTACCTGAGCACTACCGGCCAGCTCGGCCACCAACTGCTGCGGAGTGAGCGACATGCCATTGCGTAGATCGATAATCTTACCCAGCTCGGCATGATCCAGCCCTTCGGGACTCTGCCATGCAGGCAGCGGTGGAACCGAGTGACAGCCAGCCAGCAGCGTCATGACTAGTGGGAGCAGAAAGCGCATCGGAATTCCTCCGCGAACACCGCCGGCCAGGCCAGCCGGCAAATGGAAACCACGATATCGACGGCAGCCCTGCCTGAAAAGGCCAGCCTGGGCAATAATCCCAGCGGTCAATTATAAGGAGCCTGCATGATTCGTTTATGCGCTGCGAGCGAGATTACCGAAGGCCAGAGCAAGGGCCTTGAAGTCAACAGCCTGCGCCTGCTGGCCGTGCGCAAGGACGGCCTCTTGCACGTCTACGAGAATCGCTGCCCACATCGCCAGGTTCCTCTGGAATGGCTCCCGGACCAGTTTCTCGACATCAGCGGCAGTCTGATCCAGTGCGCGACCCACGGTGCGCTGTTTCTGATCGACAGCGGCGAATGCGTCGCCGGTCCTTGCGCCGGCCAATCCCTGCGTTCGCTACCTTTCATCGAACGCGACGGCATTATCTGGTTACTAATTGAACAGTCATAGCAGGCTATTGAATAAGGTAGACAAAGCAAGCAAATCGCAACCGCAGAAGGGTAAGTGCAGCGAGCCCGGGGACACGGCTTGTCAGCCAAGAATGGGCTGCTCAATCATTTCGCCGTTCTGAGCCGTCGACGCAAACGGCTCGCCAAGCCCTATTTCACTGCCATGAAAGTGCGACGCTGCGCCCGAGCAGCGCTTTGCCACGTTGGGTATCATGCGCACATTGTTGCCTGCGAGATGACCATGCGCCGTTTGCTGAGTCTGCTGATCCTGCTGTTCGCCCTTCCCGCCACCGCGAGCCTGTTCGACAGCCGCCCCAGCCCCACGCTGGGCGGACTGAATAACAGCGCCGACTTTCTCCCGGTGCAGGAAGCCTTCCGCCTGAGCCTGGTGGACGCCAACTCGGAACGAATCCAGCTGCGCTTCATCGGTGCCGAAGGCTATTACCTCTATCGGCACCGGTTCCAGTTCAAGACCGACGACTCCAGCGTGATCATCGGCGAGGCACAGCTACCCACAGGCGTACAGAAGACCGACGAGTATTTCGGTGAAATCGAAGCTTACTACGGCGTCCTCGAGATCAGCCTACCGGTGCAGAATCCCGACAACAGAGCCTTCACGCTGCAGGTCGGCTATCAGGGCTGCGCTGATAAGGGGCTTTGCTATCCACCGGAAACCCAGTCATTCAGGATCGCCGCGGACGGCACTCCGGCCGCCGCCAGCAACAGCACCCGCAGCGATAGCGCCGACACCCTGTCCTGGCGATCTGTTGCGCTGTTCTTCCTCGCCGGCCTGGGCCTGACCTTCACGCCCTGCGTGCTGCCAATGCTGCCGATCCTTTCCGGCGTTGTGCTACGCGGCCAGACCGGCGGCATGCGCAGTTTCCTGCTCTCGCTCGCCTATGTCCTGCCGATGGCGGGCGGCTTCGCGGTGCTCGGCGCACTGATGGGCGTTTTCGGCGCTGAACTGAATCTACAGGCACGCCTGCAGTCGCCGTGGATACTGGTGCCATTCGCATTCTTCTTCGTGCTCTTCGCTCTGGCCATGTTCGGCCTGTTCGAGCTGCGTCTGCCCCACTTCATGAGCAGCCGCCTGGACCGTCTGGCCGGCAATGCCAAGGGCGGCTCGTTCATGGGTGCCGCGCTGCTGGGGACCGTCTCCAGCCTGCTGGTTTCACCCTGTGTATCGGCCCCACTGGCCGGCGCACTGCTCTACATCAGCGCTAGTGGCGATGCTTTGGGCGGCGGACTGAAGCTGTTCGCCCTAGGGCTTGGTATGGGTGCACCACTGGTGCTGTTCGCTACAGGTGGCGGTGCACTATTGCCCAAAAGCGGCCCTTGGATGATCGCGGTACGCAACGTCTTCGGCGTGCTGCTGCTGGCCGTGGCGGTGTGGATGCTCGAACGCGTGCTGCCGGGGCCGCTGGCGCTGGCACTGTGGGGCCTGCTTGCTGCCGGCGCCGCGCTGTTCCTCGGCACGTTGGAATTGACCGCCAAAACACCCCGGCAAAAGCTTGCGCAACTGTTTGGCCTGGTCTTGCTGGTCTATGCCTTGGCGGCCTGGATCGGTGCACTCCAAGGCGGCTCCGATCCACTGCGGCCACTGCCGCGAGCCACCTTGACTGCTGGCGGCGGAGACGTTGTCGCCGAAAGCTGGCACACCCTCTCGACACCCGCAGCACTCGACGCACAACTGCTGGCGGCACGCGCTGCCGGGCAGCCGCTGATGCTCGACTGGTATGCGGACTGGTGCATCAGCTGCAAGGTAATCGAGCGCGAAGTATTTGCCGATCCGCTGATCGCTCCACGCTTGGCCGACTACCGCCTGATCCGCTTCGACATCACCGAAAGCAATGCCGAGCAGCGCGCACTGCTGGATCGTTACAAGCTGTTCGGCCCGCCCGCCGTGCTGTTTTTCGATGACGAAGGGCAGGAGATGGACGAGATTCGCGTCGTCGGCGAAATAACCGCCGGGCAATTCAGCGAGCGCCTAGATCGCGCTCAGACCTTGCGCTGACGGCGCAACGGGTAAAAAACCCTGCGGCAAACTCCAGCCATAATGCTGGCATTTACGCCGATTGCAGCATGACTGGACAGTCAACCCCCGCTTCATGCATAGTTTTTCCCTTTTCGGATCGGCCCGCCTTTAAAAGCGTCACGACCGCGCATAAAAACAAGGAACAATCATGGCGACCCTGCTGGTCCTTCATGGCCCTAACCTGAATCTGCTCGGCACACGCGAACCCGGTGTTTACGGTGCGGTGACGCTGGCGCAGATCAATCAGGACCTCGAGCAGCGCGCCCGCGACGCCGGCCATCATTTACTACATTTGCAATCCAATGCCGAGTACGAATTGATCGAGCGTATTCACGCCGCGCGCAGCGAAGGTGTGGACTTCATCCTGATCAACCCGGCGGCATTCACGCATACAAGTGTCGCGTTACGTGACGCCTTGCTGGCGGTGAGCATCCCATTCATCGAAGTGCACCTCTCCAACGTGCATAAACGTGAGCCTTTCCGCCATCACTCCTACTTTTCGGATGTCGCGGTAGGTGTGATCTGCGGTCTTGGCGCCAGCGGTTATCGGCTGGCATTGGAGGCCGCCCTGGAACAACTCGCTGCTTCTTGACGGGCCTGCGCGCACCAGTGCCGGGGCCGAAAAGCAAGCAGCAAAACCCTTTGAACTTACCTGGGAGTCAAAGCTTCATGGATATTCGCAAAGTCAAAAAACTGATCGAACTGCTGGAAGAGTCGGGTATCGACGAACTGGAGATCCACGAGGGCGAAGAATCGGTACGCATCAGCCGCCACAGTAAGCAAGTGGCCATGCAACAGCCGTTTTACGCTCAGGCCCCCGCCGCTCCGGCGCCAGCTCCAGTTGCTGCCGCACCTGTCGCTGAAGCAGCTCCGGCAGCGCCCACGCTGAATGGCACCGTGGTTCGCTCGCCGATGGTCGGTACTTTCTACCGCGCCTCCTCGCCGGAAGCCAAGCCGTTCGCCGATGTCGGCCAGAGCGTCAAGAAAGGCGACATCCTGTGCATCGTCGAAGCCATGAAGATGATGAACCACATCGAGGCCGAAACCAGCGGCACCATCGAATCCATCCTGGTGGAGAATGGTCAGCCGGTCGAATACGACCAGCCGCTGTTCACCATCGTTTGAACCGCGGAGAGCCAGCGATGTTGGAAAAAGTATTGATCGCAAACCGCGGTGAAATCGCCCTGCGGATTTTGCGAGCGTGCAAGGAACTCGGCATCAAGACCGTCGCGGTGCACTCCACTGCCGACCGTGAGCTGATGCACTTGGCCCTGGCGGATGAATCCGTCTGCATCGGTCCGCCCCTTGCTACCAATTCATATCTGCACATCCCGGCGATCATCGCCGCGGCAGAGGTTACCGGTGCCACCGCCATTCACCCTGGCTACGGCTTTCTCGCTGAGAACGCCGACTTCGCCGAACAGGTGGAAAAGTCCGGCTTCGCCTTCGTAGGCCCGAAAGCGGAAACCATTCGCCTGATGGGCGACAAGGTCTCCGCCAAGAACGCCATGATCAAGTCAGGCGTACCGGTGGTTCCCGGCTCCGAGGGCCCGCTGCCGGAAGACGAGAAGGAAGCGCTGCGCATTGCCCGTGAAGTGGGCTACCCGGTGATCATCAAGGCCGCCGGTGGCGGTGGTGGTCGCGGCATGCGCGTAGTGCACAAGGAAGAAGACCTGATCAAATCGGCCAAGCTGACCCGTACCGAAGCTGGCGCGGCGTTCGGCAACCCGATGGTCTATCTGGAAAAATTCCTCGGCAACCCACGCCACGTGGAAATCCAAGTACTTTCCGATGGCCAAGGTAACGCCATCCATCTGGGCGATCGCGACTGCTCGCTGCAGCGCCGTCACCAGAAGGTCCTCGAAGAAGCGCCTGCGCCCTTCATCGATGAAAAGGCCCGTGCCGAAGTGTTCAAGCGCTGCACCGATGCTTGCATCGAGATCGGCTATCGCGGTGCAGGCACCTTCGAGTTTCTCTACGAAGACGGCCGCTTCTACTTCATCGAAATGAACACGCGCGTCCAGGTCGAGCACCCGGTTACCGAGATGGTCACCGGCTTTGACATCGTCAAGGAGATGCTCAGCATTGCCGCTGGCAACAAGCTGTCGATCAAGCAGGAAGACGTCGTCATCCGCGGCCATTCGCTGGAATGCCGGATCAACGCCGAAGACCCGGAGAAGTTCCTCCCGAGCCCAGGCAAGGTCAAGCACTTCCATGCACCGGGTGGCAACGGCGTGCGCGTCGATTCGCACCTGTATAGCGGTTATACGGTTCCGCCGAATTACGACTCGCTGATCGGCAAGCTGATCACCTACGGTGCGACGCGTGAAGAAGCTCTGGCGCGCATGCGCAATGCGCTGGACGAGATCGTCGTCGACGGCATCAAGACTAACATCCCGCTGCACCGTGATCTGGTTCGCGACGAAGGTTTCTGCAAAGGCGGCGTGAATATCCACTACCTGGAAAAGAAACTGGGTATGGATAAGCACTAAGCTACACGCGATATGATGTGCACCCGAAGGGAGCGGCATTGCCGCTCCCTTTCTTTTTCCTGCAGTTTGAGGCTCATCGCTTGAAACTGCTCTTGAAGGGAGCTTTGCATGCCCTGGTTACAACTTCGTCTCGCCATCGCGCCGGAGCAGGCGCAAACCTATGAAGACGCCCTGCTCGGGGTAGGCGCGGTATCAGTGACCTTCATGGACGCCGAGGACCAGCCGATTTTTGAACCGGACCTGGGCACTACGCCGCTGTGGTCGCACACCCACCTGCTCGCGCTGTTTGAAGCCGACGTCGATGAAAACGACCTGCTCGCACACCTGCAGCTGCTGACCGGCGGCGAGCTGCCAGAGCACCAACTGGAACGCATCGAGGATCAGGACTGGGAGCGTAGCTGGATGGACAACTTCCAGCCCATGCGCTTTGGCCGCCGTTTGTGGATCGTACCCAGCTGGCACGCCGCACCGGAGCCGGAAGCAGTAAACCTGCTGCTCGACCCCGGCTTGGCCTTCGGCACCGGCACCCACCCCACCACGGCGCTCTGCCTGGAGTGGCTCGATGCCCAGCAGTTACACGGTCTGCAGGTGCTGGATTTTGGCTGCGGTTCGGGCATTCTCGCTATCGCCGCGCTGCTGCTCGGCGCCGAACAGGCGGTCGGTACCGACATAGACATCCAGGCCATCGAAGCCTCGCGCGACAATGCCGGACGCAACGGCATCGACCCGGCGCGCTTCGCGCTTTACCTGCCCGAACAACTGCCGAGCGGCCAGGCTGATGTGGTGGTCGCCAACATCCTCGCCGGCCCACTGGTGGAGCTAGCGGAACAGATAGGCGAGCGCGTCAAGCCAGGCGGCCTGCTCGCCCTCTCTGGCATCCTTGCCGAGCAAGCTGAAGAAGTTCGTGCAGCCTACGTTGCGCAATTCGATCTCGACCCCACCGCCGAAAAAGATGGCTGGATCCGAATTAGCGGCGTACGACGCCGCTAATTTGGGCTTTACGGCAGCGACGGGAAACCCGTGCTGCCACTGCCGTTCGGTGATGCGCATGCGCTAGACTAACCGCCATTTGCGCCGGAACATCCCGCATGACCAGCTTTGTCACCCAATGCCCACACTGCCGCACCAGTTTTCGCGTCAGCAGCGCTCAGCTCGCTGCGGCCCGGGGCGTGGTGCGTTGTGGTGCCTGTATGGAGCTGTTCAATGCGCTCCAGCAGCTGAGCGACGAAGATAAACTGCGTGCCCGAGAGGTGGAAACCCCAGCCATATCGCCCGCAAGGGTGCCAGTCCAGCCGCCGCCGCCGCCGCCGCCGACAAGCAGTGAAGACGACACACTGTGGATTCACGACGACCTTGATCTGGACAGCCTCGACCTGGACGAGGAACTGGCCAAGCTGGAACGTGAGGAGCTGGAGCTCGCCCACGAGCTTCTGCAGCTGGAGCAGACACAACCCCAACCAGCGCTCACGGATGACGAAAGCTGGCCCGAGCGCCTGTTTGAGATAGAAGCGGCGCAGTCTACCCCCCAAGCATCTGCCCCAGCCTCCAGGGATCTGCCTGAGCTGGAAATAACGCCGAGCGAGGCACCGCGGGAAGCCGCAACGCCCTCTACTGCCTCGTCGCAACCGGCCCTGTCCCAACCAACGGAATGGCTGGAACCCTCGTTTACCGAGCCCGAGGAAGCAGAGCCGGAACCAGCTGAACGCTTGCCTATCGTCAACCCGGCGCCAGCGGCGCAACCCCTTCCGCGCGACAAGAAGGATCACGATGCTCCGCTGTTCGAACTTGAGGACGAGCCCCTGCATCTTGATTGGGAGGCCCGCCGTCGCCCCTGGGGCCGCTGGCTGGGCTGGGGCGCGCTGAACCTGCTCGCACTGCTGGCGCTGGCCGGACAATACGTGTTCTACAATTTTGATGCACTCGCACGCCAGGACCAATACCGACCCTGGCTTGAACAGCTTTGCCCGGTGGCAGGCTGCGAGTTGCCCTCACGTGTCGATATCGAGCAGATCAGAAGCAGCAATCTGGTCGTGCGCAGCCATCCCGACTTCACCGGCGCGCTAGTGGTCGATGCGATCATCTACAACCGCGCCTCCTTCGCCCAACCTTTCCCACTACTAGAAATCCGCTTCACCGACATCGGCGGACAAGTATTGGCAAGCCGTACCTTCAAACCTGGCGAATACCTCTCTGGAGAACTGGCCGGCCAGCGCCAGATGCCCTCACAGATACCTATACACATCGCCCTGGACATCCTCGACCCCGGCACCCGAGCGGTCAGTTATAGCCTGGCCTTTCACTCGCCAGAATAGTCCGGCGCGCTTCCGCAACCTCGGCGGCTCGCCACCCATCGTCCAGACGTGACAAGCCGCTCTTTGACTATAAGCTGGTGACTGTTCAGATTTTGTTCAACCCAAGCTTTAACCTGCCATGCAGAGCGGGTATTATGCACACCCTTTTTTACACCCGATCGCAGTCTCCAGGCAGGGAATCTTCATGTCAGCGGTACGCATCGGTCCTTATGTTCTTCCGAATCGATTGATTCTCGCGCCCATGGCCGGCGTGACCGATCAGCCGTTCCGCCAGCTATGTCGGCGCATGGGCGCGGGCATGGTGGTCTCGGAAATGGTGACCAGCGACGTGCGCCTATGGAACAGTCGCAAGTCGCGCCTGCGCATGCAGCATGATGGCGACCCGGAGCCGCGTTCGGTACAGATCGCTGGTGGCGATCCGCAGATGCTCGCCGAAGCTGCTCGGCGCAACGTCGAAATGGGCGCCCAGATCATCGATATCAACATGGGCTGCCCAGCGAAAAAGGTCTGCAACAAGGCGGCCGGCTCGGCGCTGATGAAGGACGAATTGCTGGTCGCTAGTATTCTTGAGGCAGTGCTGGCAGCGGTGGATGTGCCGGTGACGCTGAAGATACGAACCGGCTGGGACAGAGAAAACAAGAACGGCGTTACAGTGGCACAGATTGCCGAACAGTCCGGCATTTCGGCACTGGCCGTACATGGCCGCACCCGCGCGGATCTATACAATGGCGATGCCGAGTACGAAACCATAGCCCGCATCAAGCAGGCCGTATCGATCCCGGTATTCGCCAACGGAGATATCGACTCGCCGCTCAAGGCGCAACAGGTACTTGAGGCCACCGGCGCCGATGCGCTGCTTATCGGCCGTGCAGCGCAAGGCAGGCCATGGATCTTTCGCGAGATCGACCATTACCTCAGCACCGGCGATCTTCTGCCTGGGCCGGGTCTGGATGAGATCGAAGGGATACTGCTCGCACACCTGGACGCCTTGCATGCCTTTTATGGTGAAGTGATGGGTGTACGCATCGCGCGCAAGCACGTCAGCTGGTATCTCGCAACACAACCGGGGGCACGGGAATACCGTAGCCGATTCAATTGTTTGGATGACAGGGACGCGCAATGCGCTAGTGTTCGGGCGTTCTTCGAGGAACGCCGAAACTGCCCTGACTCAGGGGATGAAACAGGGGTGGCCGCATGACGCTGCTGAACGAAACACTGGCTATTGGAACCGCATCCGTGAGCGACGACCTGAACCTCAAGCAGCACTTGAATACGCCCAGCGAGGCGGGCCAGACCCTCCGCGCTAGCGTTGAGACCGCGCTGCACAACTACTTTGCCCATCTCGAAGGGGCAGACGTCACGGATGTGTATAACCTGGTGCTTTCCGAAGTAGAGGCACCCTTGCTTGAAACCGTGATGAACTACGTCAAGGGCAACCAGACCAAGGCCTCGGAATTGCTGGGCCTGAATCGTGGCACTTTGCGCAAGAAGCTCAAGCAGTACGACCTTCTCTGAAGGCGCTGGAAGCCTAAATGGGAAGCTCAGGGCCGAACGCTCGACGCATCTTTTCACTTCAGGCTGATGACCTCCAGTCCATCAACTTTCTTCTCCCACTTGAATGGCTCTGAAATGACCGATCATGCCCTCCGCCTTCCCGTCCGCCGCGCGCTGATAAGCGTGTCCGACAAGACCGGCGTCGTTGAGTTTGCCCGCGAACTCGCTGACCTTGGCGTCGAAATTCTTTCCACCGGCGGCACCTTCAAGCTGCTCAGCGAGAACGGCATTGCCGCCGTCGAAGTGGCCGATTACACCGGCTTTCCGGAAATGATGGATGGTCGCGTGAAGACCCTGCACCCGAAGATCCACGGTGGCATCCTCGGTCGTCGTGACCTGGACGGTGCGGTCATGAGCGAGCACGGGATCAACCCGATCGATCTGGTTGCAGTCAACCTCTACCCCTTCGCCGCCACCGTGGCTAAGCCCGGCTGCACCCTGCCGGACGCCATCGAGAACATCGATATCGGTGGCCCGACCATGGTTCGCAGCGCGGCGAAGAACCACAAGGACGTCGCCATCGTGGTCAACGCTGGTGACTATGCCGACGTTCTCGACAGCCTGCGCAATGGCGGCCTGACCTATGCCAAGCGTTTCGACCTGGCACTCAAGGCCTTCGAGCACACCGCCTCTTACGACGGCATGATCGCCAACTACCTGGGCACCATCGACCAGGCTGCCGCGACGCTGTCTACTGAAAACCGCGCTCAGCTGCCGCGCACCTTCACCACCCAGTTCGTCAAGGCGCAGGACATGCGCTACGGCGAGAACCCGCACCAGATCGCGGCCTTCTACGTCGAGCATGCAGACGAAGCCTGCGTCGCCACCGCACGCCAACTGCAGGGCAAGGAACTGTCATTCAACAACGTCGCCGATACCGATGCCGCGCTGGAGTGTGTAAAGAGCTTCGTCAAACCTGCCTGCGTTATCGTCAAACACGCCAACCCGTGCGGCGTGGCCGTAGTGCCGGAAGACGAAGGCGGCATCCGCCAGGCATACGAGCTGGCCTATGCCACCGATAGCGAATCCGCGTTTGGCGGCATCATCGCCTTCAACCGCGAGCTGGACGGTGAAACCGCCCGCGCTATTGTCGAGCGCCAGTTCGTCGAGGTCATCATTGCCCCCTCCATCAGCGCCGAGGCCCGCGAAGTGGTCGCTGCCAAGGCCAACGTGCGCCTGCTCGAATGCGGCCAGTGGCCGGCCGAGCGTGCGCCGGGCTGGGACTTCAAGCGCGTCAACGGCGGCCTGCTGGTACAGAGCCGCGACATTGGCATGATCACCGCCGATGAGCTCAAGGTGGTGACCAAGCGCGCGCCCACCGAGCAGGAAATCCATGACCTGATCTTTGCCTGGAAAGTGGCCAAGTTCGTCAAATCCAACGCTATCGTCTATGCCAAGAACCGCCAGACCGTGGGCGTCGGCGCCGGCCAGATGAGCCGCGTCAACTCCGCACGCATCGCTGCGATTAAGGCCGAGCATGCGGGCCTCCCCGTACCGGGCGCAGTGATGGCAAGTGACGCATTCTTCCCCTTCCGCGACGGCATCGACAATGCGGCAAAGGCCGGCATCAGCGCCGTGATCCAGCCCGGCGGCTCGATGCGCGACAATGAGGTAATCGCGGCAGCCGACGAAGCGGGCATTGCCATGGTGTTCACCGGCATGCGCCACTTCCGTCATTGATCCCGCGGTGGATGGCTTCGGCCATCCACCCTACGCGGAACGCCAGACATCGTAGGGTGGATAAAGCTTCGCTTATCCACCAAGGGGCTGCAGGCCCGCCTCCACAGGGAGAGAGCAATGAACGTATTGATCATCGGCAACGGCGGACGCGAGCACGCGCTGGCCTGGAAAGTTGCGCAGGACCCGCGGGTCAATAAGGTTTTCGTCGCGCCGGGCAACGCCGGTACGGCCACCGAGGCCAAGTGCGAGAACGTTGATATAGGCGTGCTGGCTATCGAGCAATTGGCCGACTTCGCCGAACAGAACGTGCAACTGACCATCGTCGGCCCCGAAGCACCGCTGGTGAAGGGCGTAGTCGATCTGTTTCGCTCCCGTAATCTGGACATCTACGGCCCGACCGCCGCTGCAGCTCAACTGGAAGGCTCAAAAGCATTCACCAAGGACTTCCTGGCCCGTCACAAAATCCCCACCGCCGATTACCAGAACTTTACCGAGGTCGAGCCAGCACTGGCATACCTACGTGAAAAAGGCGCACCTATCGTCATCAAGGCCGACGGCCTGGCGGCCGGCAAGGGTGTAATCGTCGCGATGACTTTGAGCGAGGCCGAAGAAGCGGTGCGCGACATGCTCTCGGGTAACGCCTTCGGCGAAGCCGGCTCACGCGTGGTGATCGAGGAGTTCCTCGACGGCGAAGAAGCCAGCTTCATCGTCATGGTCGATGGCGAAAACGTGCTGCCCATGGCTACCAGCCAGGACCACAAGCGCGTCGGCGACGGTGATACCGGCCCGAACACCGGCGGCATGGGCGCCTATTCGCCAGCACCTGTGGTCACCGATGCAGTGCACCAGCGTGTAATGGATGAAGTGATCTGGCCAACCGTCAAGGGCATGGCCGCCGAAGGCAACGTCTACACCGGCTTCCTCTATGCCGGCCTGATGATCGACGGCAACGGTGCACCCAAGGTGATCGAGTTCAACTGTCGTTTCGGCGACCCGGAAACCCAACCGATTATGCTGCGCCTGCAGTCCAGCCTCGTCCTGCTGATCGAGGCCGCTCTAGCCAAGGCACTGAACAAGATCGAAGCACAGTGGGACCCGCGCCCTAGCCTAGGCGTGGTATTGGCTGCCGGCGGTTATCCCGGCGACTATGCCAAGGGCGCCTTGATCCAGGGCCTGGACGCCGCTGCCCAACTGGAAGGTAAGGTGTTTCATGCTGGTACCGCTCTGCAGAATGGTGAAATCACCACGGCAGGCGGCCGGGTGCTCTGCGCCACCGCCATGGGTGAAACGGTTTGCGCAGCCCAGCAAAATGCCTACGCCCTCGCAGCACGCATCGATTGGACCGGGCATTTCTATCGCCACGACATCGGCTATCGGGCAATCGCACGCGAGCAGGGCGAAAGCTGAGTAGCCCACCGGCAGAATGAAGAGGCCCCGCACTTGTGGGGCCTCTTTCGTTTCGGCTTAGTGCCAGTTACGCAAGTCGCGGTCCTTGGTCTCAGGCATCAGAAACAGACCGATGACGAAGGTCATCAACGCCACGATGATCGGGTACCACAGGCCGTAGTAGATGTCCCCTGTCATCGCCACCATGGCGAAGGCTGTCGTTGGCAGGAAGCCACCGAACCAGCCATTACCGATGTGATACGGCAAAGACATAGCCGTGTAGCGGATGCGGGTTGGGAACAGCTCTACCAGCATCGCTGCGATTGGCCCGTAGACCATCGTTACGAACAGCACAAGGACCGTTAGCAGCCCCACCACCATCGGCTTGTTGATCTGCTCCGGATCAGCTTTTGCCGGGTAACCGTGGCCACGGATGGCCTCGGTCATACCGGCATTGAAGGCATCGGTACGGGCTTTGAACTCATCCGGCGCCATCCCGGCCCCGGCGAACGATTCAATCGTCTCCTCACCGATGCGGATACTGGCCAAGGTGCCAGCCGGAGCCGTTTCGTTGGAATAATTCACCGAGTTACGCGCCAAGAAACTCTTGGCTATATCGCAGGAAGAAACGAACTTCGAGGTACCCACCGGGTTGAACTGGAACGAGCACTCGCTTGGGTCGGCGACCACGGTCACCGGCGCACTGGCCTGCGCCCGCTCCAGCGCTGGATTGGCGTAGTGAGTGATCAGAGCGAACAGCGGGAAGTAGGTCAGCGCCGCAATCAGGCAGCCGCCGAGAATGATCGGCTTGCGCCCGATCTTGTCCGACAGCCAGCCGAAGATGACGAAGAACGGCGTGCCGATCAGCAGCGACAGGGCAATCAGAATGTTCGCCGTCGCGCCATCGACTTTCAGCGTCTGGGTGAGGAAGAACAACGCGTAGAACTGACCGGTATACCAGACCACCGCCTGGCCGGCGGTTCCCCCGAACAGCGCGACAAGCGCAACCTTGGCGTTTTCCCAGCGTCCGAAGGCTTCGGTCAGAGGCGCCTTGGATGTCTTGCCCTCCTCTTTCATCTGCTTGAATACCGGGCTCTCGCTCAGCGTCAGCCGAATCCACACTGAAATGGCGAGTAGCACAATGGAGAGCAGGAACGGAATCCGCCAGCCCCAGGCGGCAAATGCCTCTTCGCCCATCCAGGTCCGAGTACCGAGAATCACCAGCAGCGACAGGAACAGCCCAAGCGTAGCGGTGGTCTGGATCCAGGAGGTATAGAACCCACGACGCCCGTGGGGCGCATGCTCGGCAACGTAGGTGGCTGCACCACCGTACTCACCGCCCAGCGCCAACCCCTGAAGCAGACGCAGCACGATCAGGATGACCGGGGCGGCCATGCCCCAGGTGGCATGCGACGGCAGAGCCCCGACTATGAAGGTGGACAGACCCATGATCGTGATCGTGATGAGGAAGGTGTATTTGCGTCCGACCAGGTCACCCAGTCGACCGAAGACCAGTGCACCAAAGGGCCTCACCGCAAAGCCCGCCGCAAAAGCCATCAGCGCAAAGATGAAAGCCGCTGTGGGGTTTACCCCAGAGAAAAACTGCGCTGCGATGAGCGCCGATAGCGATCCGTACAGATAGAAGTCATACCACTCGAAGACTGTGCCCAGCGAGGAAGCAAAGATGACTTTGCGTTCCTCTGGCGTCATGGGCCGGGACGGTAAATGACCGATGTCGGTTGCTGCTACGCTCATGGCTTGCCTCCATGACACCCACCGGCCAGGAACGGAATCGCCCTGCAACTAGGGATGCCTTTTTATTGTGTGGTTCTCGGCAAATGCTAGATGCGGCAACGAAAAATGTTGTTAAACATTAGTCTTATTTGTTCTTGATTTTAGTAAAATATTCGTATAGCGATATCTCGTTTTGCTGCGTTTTGTCACATAGAGAAAATTGACGATCCCATCTCTGATTCGCCTGGCCAGGCGAGCACTCACCCGCTACCCTGCGAACCGTCCGCTTGAACATGTTCCCGCCTTACCGCGTACCACCATGCGGCTTATAATCCGCTGTACATTTGCAAAAGGACTTCAGCCGTGCGGCAGCTCTGGATGGTTATCCTGCTGGTTCTCTGCTTGCCGTTAGGCGTGGGGGGGCTATGGGCCGAGCCAGCCTCCGGCACAACGCCGGTCGCCGAAGATTCCGAGCAATCCTGGCGCATCCTCATCGACCCGTCTGCCCGGCTCACCCTTGAGGAGGTCGTCGCACAGCGACCGCTGTTCCAACGCCTGGACAGCCAGTCCTACAGCGCCCCGAGCAGTGATCAGGCGGTCTGGCTACAGATCAACCTGCCACCCTACGCTCAGCCCCACTGGCTTTGGCTCTACGCACCGCGCATGCAGCACCTTGATTTCTACCTACTGCGCGATACCGAACTGGAACGCCACGTCGCTACCGGCGAGCTACGCCCGTTCCACGAGCGACCTTTACCTGATCGCGCCTACATTTTCGCTCTGCCCAATGACAGCGAATCAAGGACCGCCTATATACGCCTGCAGTCCGACCACGTGATGCTGACCTGGTTTGAACTCATCGACGAAGCCGGGCTGGTGCAACAATCCCGCGAGGCCTATCTGTTCGGCACTCTGCTCGGCGCCCTAGCGCTGCTGCTGCTTTATAACCTGCTGCGCTTCAACCGCAGCCGCAGCTACAGCCATCTGGGACTGGCCGGATTGCATTTGGCACTACTGGTGTCAGCGCTGGCCAACGGCGGGCTACTGGGCATGCGGTCGCCTGTATTGCTCCCATACCAGGCCCTGATCGCCGACATTGCGATGCTGCTGGCCTTCGGTTTCCTCTTGGGATTCATTCTCGATTTCTATCAGCAGCGCTGTACGCCGTGGGGCAAGCGGCTGCTGGCACTGCAGATCAGCGGCATCGGCCTGCTGGCAGTGCTCATGTTATTCATTCCACAGCTCCGCTCCGCCTGGCTACTCTATGGCGCAGTGTTGCTGGCTTCAGGCACTGCCACCGCGGTGGCCCTGCACCACTGGCGCCTGGGTCACGCTCCGGCACGACTGCTACTGGTGGGTATGCTGGTGATGGATGCGGGGCTCATCCTGATGCTGCCCATGCTACTGGGACTGAACCAGCTTGCGCCGCACTGGCTTACGGCAATGCTGTTCGGCATGACCACCTGTTCTGGGCTGATCCTCAGCCTGGCCGTGCAAGAACGCCAGCGCCAGATCCGCGCCAGCCATCGCACCCAGCACACCGCCGAGGCCGTCTCCAGCGCCGAACAGAAGACCAGAGCTGACTTTCTTGCCAGCATCAGCCACGAAATTCGCACGCCAATGAATGGCGTGCTAGGCATGAGCGAGCTGCTGCTCGACACCTCGCTGTCGCCCAAACAGCGCGACTACGTCCAGACCATACACAGCTCGGGTAATGAACTGCTCAACCTGATCAACGAAATACTCGACATTACCAAGCTGGAGTCCGGGCAGATCGAGCTGGACGACGTGCAGTTCGACCTCAACGCCCTAATCGAGGACTGCTTAGGCATTTTTCGAACCAAAGCCGAAATGCAGAAGGTCGAACTGATCAGTTTTGTCCAGCCGCATATGGCGCACATCGTTACCGGTGACCCGACACGCCTGCGCCAGACACTACTGAGCCTGCTGGAAAATGCCTTCCGACAGACTGAGGAAGGTGAAGTCCTGCTGGTGGCCGCCATTGACGAAACCGACGGACAAACACGCCTGCGCTTCACCGTCCAAGACAGCGGCCGGCCGCTTGAAGCTCAGGAGTGCGAAGCGCTGCTCAATGCTGAGCTGGATAGCAGCAACTTTCTCGCCACGACCGGCCAGGCTGGCCATTTCGGACTTATCGTCGCGCGTCAGCTGGTGCACCTGATGAAGGGTGAGTTTGGCATCCAGTCCGGCGAAGCCACCGGCAATACCCTCTGGGTCAGCCTGCCGCTGACCGCCAAACCCGTGGAACAATCGACCAGCGACCTCAATGTCTCGCTGCTTGGCGCACGTCTGCTGGTGGTGGACGATAACAACACCTGCCGCAAGGTACTCGAGCAGCAATGCAGTAGCTGGGGCATGGAAGTAACCACCGCCGCTTCAGGCAAGGAGGCGCTGGCCCTGCTGCGCACCAAGGCCCATCTGCATGAGTATTTCGATGTAGTGCTGCTTGATCAGGACATGCCCGGCATAACCGGCATGCAGCTGGCCAGCAAGATCCGTGAAGACTTCAGCCTCAACCACGACATCCTGCTGATCATGCTCACCGGCATGAGCAGTTCACCCAGCAAGATCCTGGCGCGCAACGCCGGCATCAAGCGCGTCCTCGCCAAGCCCGTGGCCGGCTACACCCTTAAAACCACCTTGGCCGATGAGCTCGCCAGCCATCGCAACAGTGTTACACCACGTTTTTTTGCAACAGAAAAAGCCCTGCCGATCCCCGAGGACTTCCGAGTCCTGGTGGCCGAAGACAATAGCATCTCCACCAAAGTCATCCGCGGCATGTTGAACAAGCTCAACCTCAAGCCCGACACTGCAAGTGATGGCGAACAGGCACTGGCAGCCATCAAAGCGCAGCACTATGACCTGGTGCTGATGGACTGCGAGATGCCGGTTCTCGATGGTTTCCAGGCTACAGCTCAGTTACGCGCCTGGGAGGCACGCGAAAACCGCCCGCGTACGCCGGTTGTAGCGCTGACGGCACACATCCTCAGCGAACACCGCGAGCGCGCGCGCGAAGCCGGAATGGACGGGCACATGGCCAAACCGGTGGAAATGTCCCAGTTGCGCGAGCTCATCGAGCACTGGGCCGCCATCCGGTCTGCCACTAGTGGTGTGCCGGCCCCCAGAGGCTAAGCCTCTCACCAGCATCCTCCGACTCGGCAGTCTCAATGGACCGTTCGCGCCCTCCCCGGAATGAACAAAATGCGCTGACCAGTGCCGATAAGAAACAAGCGCCTTATTATTTCGTAGCCAGATCACCTATTGCCCGGGCCTTCTCGGAACGATCGAACAACCGCTAAGGAACTCCGCATGATGAAGAGAAGCGATGCCGCTTGGACTTTGGTCGGCATCTCTGCGGTACTGCTGTGCGGCTATCTGCTCTATCAGGAAATTCACACGCTCTCGCTGGCCGAGCTCGCCGAAAGCCTCGCAGCCATCAGCTACCGCAACTGGGCGCTGGCGGGACTGGCAACATTTGGAGCCTACATCGCCCTAGCCTGGTACGACCGCATAGCCATCTCCCACCTGGGCAAGCGGATATCCTGGTGGTTCATTACGCTCTGCTCGTTTACCACCTACGCCCTGGCACACAACATAGGCGCATCGGTTTTTTCCGGTGCAGTGGTGCGCTACCGGGCCTACCGCAGCAAAGGGCTCACGCCACAAGAGATTGGCGTGCTGATCGTCTTCTGTTCGCTGACTTTCTTCCTCGGCATCCTACTGGCAGGCGGCGCGGTACTGGTTATTGAGCCTGAACTACTCAACCGGCTCATAGAAGTGGAATCCTGGGTAGCGTCCGCCGTCGGCCTGTCCCTGCTTACGCTGGTTGGGCTCTACGTAATAGGTGCCTGGCGGCAGCTGGCGCCGCTGCACATCGGCAAATGGCGGATTGAATACCCCCGTCTGCCGATTGTCGGCAGGCAACTCATCGCAGCCCCACTTGAGCTGCTGTGCGCTGCGGCAATCATCTATTTCGCGCTGCCGGCCGCGGACAACCCCGGCTTCGTGACAGTGCTCGCGGTGTTTCTCGCATCCTTTTCGCTGGCTCTGCTGTCCCATGCACCGGGAGGGCTGGGCGTGCTCGAAGTGACCTTCCTAGCCGCACTACCGGAGTTGAACACCGTCGACGTACTCGCCGCTCTGATCGTATTCAGAGGGTTTTATCTGATCCTGCCCTTCGCCCTGGCAATCCTCGTGGTCGCCGGTTTCGAAACCAGCCAGTGGGCCGAGAAACGCAAACGTCGTCCCGTTTCCGGGCCATGAAGGTAACTTCATAGAACAGCCTGGCAAGCGCTTGTCACCGACCCGCACGCTGCCCCTATAGCCAAGCCCTCGCCGACAGGCGATGATTCCGCGCTCCTATCGACACGATCCTACGAAACGAACCGACCCAGATGACCGACGCAAACACCCGGCAAACACCCGAACACAAACCCCGCCCCCTGATCGACCTGCTGATCAGCATTCTGATCCCGTCGCTGATTCTTATGAAGCTCAGCGGCGACGATCACCTGGGCGCAGATGGCGCACTGGTGCTGGCCTTGGCACTCCCGCTTGGCTGGGGGTTTTTCGAGCTGGTTAAATATCGCAAATTCAACTGGATCGCATTGCTGGGCCTGATCAGCGTGCTGCTCACTGGTGGCATCGGCCTACTGCAGCTGGACCCGCAATGGCTGGCGGTCAAGGAAGCAGCCATCCCCGGCATCATCGGCCTGGCCGTGCTGGGCTCGACCCGCACGCGCTTCCCGCTGATCCGCACGCTGCTCTACAACCCCAAGGTACTTAACGTCGCGAAGGTTCACGAACAACTCGAACGTAATGGCCAGACGGCACATTTCGAGACTCGCCTGCTGCGCGCCACCTATTTTCTCAGCGCCACCTTCTTCTTTTCATCCTTCATGAACTACGTGCTCGCCAAGTGGATCGTCAACAGCCCGGCAGGCAGCGAGGCCTTCAACGCCGAGCTGGGTCGCATGACCCTGCTCAGCTACCCGATGATCGCCATTCCCAGCATGTTGATGATGATGGCGATCTTCTACTACCTCTGGCGCACTATTCACGGCCTGACCGGGTTGCGCCTGGAAGAGATCGTCGCCACCGGCGCACATGACGAGCCGTCCGGCAAACAGCCCTGATCAAGCCAAGGCATAGCAGAGCCCAACGCTCGGTTAACACCGTCCGCTCAAAGGCTCAAGTTGACGAGACATTGACTAGATAGCCGCACTGCGCCGGCCCTCAGCCGCTCGCCTGCCCGGCAAGCACGTCGAGAACTTCGCCCAGGTCGTCATGCCAGTCGCTGGGTGCAATGCCAAAGGCCTGTTCGAACTTCGTGCAGGCCAGCACCGACCAGGCCGGTCGGCGCGCCGGGGTTGGATATTGCGCGGTGGTGATTGCAGACACCTGAGGTGTTTTCGTCAGCAAGCCTTTGATTGCAGCCTGACGAAAGATCTCCTCTGCAAAGTCGAACCAACTGCAATGCGGCGTACCGCTGTAGTGATAAAGGCCCCAAGCAAGGGTCCCTTCATGCGCGTAGCGCTGAGCCAACTGCAGCAAGGCCTTAGCGAGGCTGCCTGCCTGGGTGGGACAACCGAACTGATCGGCAACCACTGACAGTGCATCACGCTGCTGCCCAAGGCGCAGCATGGTCTTGACGAAGTTGTTCCCGTGCACGCCATACACCCAACTGGTGCGCACGATCACATGCCGCACCAAAGCCGCCTGGATCGCCACCTCCCCGGCGAGCTTACTGGCACCGTAGATGCCAGTTGGTGCGACCGGGTCGGTTTCACGATAGGGCTTGTCAGCTTCTCCCGAAAACACGTAATCGGTGGAGATATGCACGAGTGGGATATCTGCCTGCCGTGCAGCTTCGGCCAAGTTCGTCACACCATCACTGTTGACCGCATAGGCCTGCTCGGACTGTTTCTCGGCATTATCGACATGGGTATAGGCAGCGGCATTGATGATCAGGCCGGGCCTGTATTGGTCTACCAAGTCCGCCACCCGGTGGCTGTCGGTGATATCCAGCTGCTCCCTAGTCACGCCAAGTGCTTCAAGGCCATAAGCACCAGCACGGCCTACCAACTCGAGACCGACTTGGCCACTGCCACCACATACTAGGATTCGCATCGGCTCATCACCCTCATCGCAAGCCCGCCAACAGTGGCGAAGGCGGGATTGTAAAGCAGTTTCGATCCGCGCTCATCAAGCTGTAAGTACCGGTCTAGCGCGGTGCGTGCCTCGTTCAGGCCCGCTCTAAGGGCTTTTGTTCCCCACATCAGCAAGTATTTTCATAGTTAGTTTCATTCTGCTGAAACTCACAACTTTCGGGGAGGACAAAACAGAAGCAATCGCTGTCTTCATCAGGAGCAAGATCATGCCCAGAGGCGATAAATCCAGCTACACAGACAAGCAGCAGCGCAAGGCCGAGCATATCGAGCAGAGCTACGAGGAGCGCGGAGTAGCACCCAAGGAGGCCGAGGCGCGCGCCTGGGCTACTGTCAACAAGCAATCGGGTGGTGGTGAGCGCAAGAGTGGCTCAGGGCAGAAGAAAAGCGAGACCGCCAAGCGCGCCGACCGCAAGGATTCGGCCCATCGCGCGGCTCAGTCCCGCGCAGGTACCTCCCCAAATCGAGACTCGGCGCGCAATAAGCGAGCAGGCAGCACCTCGCTCGCGGAGCTCACCCGCGATGAGCTTATGCAAAAGGCCCGTGAGCGGGATATTCGGGGGCGCTCGAAAATGCGCAAGCATGAGCTGCTGCAGGCGCTGAGCTGAGCTGAGATGCACCAAGCCGCTGCCGGCCAGACGAAAAAAAGGCCACCCGAAGGTGGCCTTAAATAGGAAAGAGAGTATTGCTCAGCCGGCAGCTGCCGGACGCATGTAGGAGATCGGTGCGGTCTGGGAATCCTCGAACGTCACCATTTCCCACGCATCCTTCTGTTCCATCAGGGTGCGCAGCAAGCGGTTGTTCAGTGCATGCCCGGATTTGAAGCCGCGGAATTCACCGATCAGGCTTGTACCCAAGAGATATAGATCACCGATTGCATCAAGAATCTTGTGCTTAACAAACTCGTCCTCGTAACGCAGGCCGTCTTCGTTTAGCACCTGATCCTCATCAACCACGATTGCGTTATCGACACTTCCACCCAGGGCCAGATTGTGCGAACGCAGGAATTCGATGTCGCGCATGAAGCCGAAGGTTCGTGCACGGCTGACTTCCTTGACGAAAGAAGTACTGGAGAAATCCACGCTGGCAGTCTGGGTACGCCCCTTGAATACCGGATGGTCGAAATCGATCTCAAAACTGACCTTGAAGCCTTCGAACGGCAGGAATGTAGCGCGTTTGTCGCCGTCCTCTACCGTGACTTCACGCAAGATGCGGATGAACTTCTTGGGCGCATCCTGCTCCTGCAGGCCGGCCGATTGAATCAGGAACACGAACGGACCAGCGCTGCCATCCATGATCGGCACTTCAGATGCCGACAGCTCGACATAGGCGTTGTCGATGCCAAGCCCAGCCATCGCCGAAAGCAGATGTTCCACCGTATCGACCTTGACGTCACCGCTGACCAGCGTCGTCGACATGGTAGTTTCGCCGACATTCTCCGCCCGCGCGGCAATCTGTACCGGCGGATTGAGGTCGGTGCGGCAGAACACGATTCCGCTATCCACAGGCGCCGGCTTCAGGGTCAGGTAAACCTTTTCTCCCGAATGCAGGCCGACGCCAGTGGCGCGAATAATGTTCTTCAAGGTGCGTTGTCTGATCATGGCTTGGTTTCGCTAGTGCGCTGTTGCGAATGGTTTCCAACAAAGGCGGCGATCATAGCAGACGCCTACCTTGCTGAATACCGATCACAACGATAGTCCTAATAAATCCAATCAATCAGCCTGACGCCGCAGGAACGCTGGAATGTCCAGATAATCGAGATCCTCCTGAGGATTGAGCTTGGCCGCAGTAGCAGCGGCATGAGCCTGGTTGCGCATGATGGTCGGGCGATCCAGGTCACGATAATTTACCGCCGCCTGGTCCTGGCGTGGGGCCTGAGAGGCTTGAGTCGCGACTGCTGCGGTGTGCACAGTATTGTCCACGACCTTGACCGGCTTCTCGTTACGAGGACCCAGGCCGGTCGCGACTACAGTGACGTGCAGCTCGTCGGTCATTTCAGGATCGATCACAGCACCGACCTTGACGGTGGCTTCATCGGAAGCGAAGGCCTCGATGATTTCACCTACCGCCGCGTACTCGCCCAGAGACAGGTCCAGACCGGCGGTGATGTTGACCAGAATGCCGCGAGCACCCTGCAGGTTCACATCTTCGAGCAGTGGATTGCGAATCGCCGCTTCGGTGGCTTCACGGGCGCGGTTCGGGCCAGTGGCGCAACCGGTACCCATCATGGCCATGCCCATCTCGCCCATGACAGTCTTGACGTCGGCAAAGTCGACGTTCATCAGGCCTGGACGCTGCATGATGTCGGAGATGCCGCGCACCGCACCGGCAAGGACGTCATCGGCCTTGGCGAAAGCGGACAGCAGGCTGGCATCCTTGCCGAGGATGGTCAGCAGTTTTTCATTGGGAATGGTAATCAGCGAATCGACGCACTCGGACAGCTGACGAATGCCTTCATCGGCTACCTGCATGCGGCGACGCCCCTCGAAGGGGAACGGCCGAGTAACAACGGCTACGGTAAGGATGCCCATTTCCTTGGCCACCGAAGCGATCACCGGCGCTGCACCGGTACCGGTACCGCCGCCCATACCGGTGGTGATGAACACCATGTCGGCGCCCTGCAGCACCTCGGCGATGCGCTCGCGATCGTCCATCGCAGCCTGGCGGCCGATTTCGGGATTGGTGCCTGCACCCAGCCCCTTGGTAATGGCGGAGCCCAACTGCAGAAGGGTTCTCACCTCAATTTTCTTCAGCGCCTGGGCATCGGTGTTGGCGCAGATGAACTCCACACCTTCAACGTTATTGCGCACCATGTGGTTGACGGCATTGCCGCCGCCTCCGCCTACGCCAATCACCTTAATGACTGCACTTTGCGGGGTATGATCTACGAGTTCGAACATGTCCCTCTCTCCTTCCACTTTCTAGTTGTGGTTGCCGCTTGCTCAGAAGTTGCCCTGGATCCAGCTCTTCAGCCGCTCCACGACAGATGGTTTGGTGTCTTCAGCGAAATTGCCGAGACTGGACATGGGCGTGCCGTCGGCCTGCTTGCGCATGCCATACAGCAACAGACCCACGCCTGTTGAATAGATAGGGTTACGGACAACGTCCGTCAGTCCCTGGAAACTGTGCGGTGCACCCAGGCGCACCGGCATGTGAAAGATTTCCTCGGCCAGCTCTACGGCGCCTTCCATCTTCGCCGTGCCGCCGGTGAGGACGATGCCAGCCGGCACCAGATCCTCGTAGCCGCTGCGACGCAGTTCGGCCTGGATCAAAGTGAAAAGCTCGTCGTAGCGCGGCTCGACCACTTCGGCCAGCGCTTGACGCGAGAGTTCCCGCGGCGGCCGATCTCCGACGCTCGGTACCTGAATGGTTTCGCCTGGCCCGGCCAACTTGGCGAGCGCACACGCGTAACGGATCTTGATTTCCTCGGCGTACTGCGTGGGTGTACGCAGCGCCATCGCGATGTCGTTGGTGACCTGGTCACCGGCGATCGGAATGACGGCTGTATGCCGGATCGCGCCCTCAGTGAAGATGCAGATATCGGTGGTGCCGCCGCCGATGTCCACTAGGCACACGCCTAGCTCCTTCTCATCTTCGGTCAGCACCGCATGCGCCGAAGCCAGCTGTTCGAGGATGATGTCATCGACTTCCAGGCCGCAGCGGCGCACGCACTTTTCGATGTTCTGTGCTGCATTCACCGCACAGGTGACCACATGCACCTTCGCTTCCAGACGTACGCCGGACATGCCCAGCGGCTCACGGACGCCTTCCTGGTTGTCGATCACGTAGTCCTGCGGCAGGGTATGCAGCACCCGCTGATCCGCCGGAATAGCCACGGCCTGGGCTGCATCCAGCACCCGTTCGAGATCCGCGCTGCTGACTTCACGATCACGGATGGCGACGATGCCGTGGGAGTTGAGGCTGCGGATGTGATTGCCAGCCAGGCCGACGAAGGCCGAGTGGATACGGCAGCCGGCCATCAGCTGGGCCTCCTCCACCGCACGCTGGATTGACTGCACAGTGGATTCGATATTGACCACTACGCCCTTCTTCAGGCCGCGCGAGGGGTGGGTACCGATCCCGACGATTTCGAGCTCGCCATCGGGCGTTACTTCGCCTACCAGAGCCACCACCTTGGAGGTACCGATATCGAGACCGACGATCATCTTGCCGCTTTGCACGCTAGACATGTGTTTCATTCCTCAATTCTTCGCAACGACGGACAGCTCCGCCGCAGTCGGACTCGGCTCGTGCCACGCCACGGCCAGCCCGTTGGCATAGCGGAGGTCGATCCGCGCAATTTTCTCGCTCTCCTGCGCCAGCGCCTGCTGGTAAATGGCAGTGAAGCGACGCATTTTTTCGATTATCTGATCCCTGCCCAGCAGCAGCTCGACACCCTGGCCTGTTGTAACGAACCAGCTGCCGCGCGCGCGCAGCTCCAGACGCTCGATGGAAAAGCCAAGCGGGCGCAGCATCTGGCTGAGCATCTGGTATTGCTGCATCACCCGCTGTTGGGCCCGCTTCGGACCATGCAATTGCGGCAGGTGTTCATAACGAGCCAAGTCACTGGGCGCGAAAGCCTGGCCGCTGTTGTTCAACAGTGCCTCATCCCCCCAGCGGGCGATGGGCAGATGCTCTTCCAGATGCACAGTGACCTGATCCGGCCATACGCGGCGCACCTCGACGTGGGCGATCCAAGGCATCTGTTCGAGGTCTTGGCGCAAGCCATCCAGATCAACCTTAAAGAAATTGGCTTCGACGAACGGGGCCATGCGCTCTTGCACAGCCAGCTGGTCTACATAGGTCAGATCGCCTCGAACGCTTACCTTGGAAATCGGCCGATCCGCATAAGGCACCAAGCGCTGACCCAGCTCGTACAGCCCGACGGCCAGTGTCAGCAGCAGCAACGGCCAGAGGATGCGCTTAACCACATTGAAGTTCGGTCGCGGTAAGCGAGCCGACAGGGGTTCACGCTGCACCAGACGGCTCGCACCACGCTGCGCCGGTTTGCGCGTAGCGCGACCGCTTGCAGGTTGTGAGTGACGCAGCGTGGTAATCATGGATCAGTTCCCCGCCATGCTGGCATCGAGAATAGCCAGCACCAGTTGCTGAAAATCCAGTCCGACGGCACGTGCGGCCATCGGTACCAGGCTGTGATCGGTCATGCCCGGAACGGTGTTGACCTCCAGTAGCCAGAAGGCGCCGGCAGCATCTTGCATGACATCCACACGCGCCCAGCCACGAATGCCCACGGCTTCACAGGCGCGCGCGCTGAGCACCCGCAGCTCCTGCTCTTTGTCTGCATCCAGGCCACAGGGAATGCGGTACTGAGTGTCATTGGCCAGGTACTTGGCGTCGTAGTCGTAGAAGGCGTGCGGCGTGCCCAGGCCGATCGGTGGCAGCACCTCGCCACGCAGCGTGGCGATGGTGAATTCCGGCCCCTGGACCCATTGCTCGACCAGAACCTGGGAGTCGTAGGCACAGGCTGCCTGCCAGGCATCGATCAGTGCAGCGACATCATCAACCTTCGCCATGCCGATGCTGGAGCCCTCATGGGCCGGCTTGACGATCAGCGGAAAGCCCAGCTTTTCTGCAGCGGCCCGGCAATCGGTTTCGCTGGCCAGCACCGCATGGCGCGGGGTCGGCAGACCGAGACTCTGCCAAACCTGCTTGGTGCGCAGCTTGTCCATGGCCAGGGCAGAAGCGAGAACGCCGCTGCCGGTATAGGGAATTCCAGCGCACTCGAGCAGCCCCTGCATGCTGCCGTCCTCGCCCCCACGCCCATGCAGGACGATAAAGGCGCGGTCGATGCGTTCCGCGCTCAGACGTTGCAAGAGGTCATCGTCGACATCGACGCCAAAGGCATCGACGCCCGCCGCCTGCAGAGC
Source organism: Stutzerimonas stutzeri (assembly GCA_002345575.1). Taxonomy (GTDB): domain Bacteria; phylum Pseudomonadota; class Gammaproteobacteria; order Pseudomonadales; family Pseudomonadaceae; genus Stutzerimonas; species Stutzerimonas stutzeri_S. The sequence goes on along the minus strand of DDVX01000008.1, from coordinate 181,835 downwards.
CGAGAGCACAGCCGCACCGGACTTCAGGGAGACTTCACGCTCCGCGCTCTTGCCGCCATAAAGAACGGCAACCCGGCCAAAGGCCTTGGGATCACGAGTCGATTGCAAGGCAGTCATTCGCTCTTCCTCACAGCACTTGCATCCGCAAACAGCGGACTGTTGATCAGTTGTGGCGCGAGCGCGCCGATATCGCCGGCGCCCTGGCACAGCAGGATGTCGCCGGCGCGCAGCAGCGGCTTGACCAGCGGCGCCAATTCGATACCGCGCTCGATGTAGATCGGATCGAGCTGGCCGCGCTGACGGATGCTGTGGCACAAGCGGCGGCTGTCGGCGCCAGGTATCGGCTCTTCGCCCGCTGGGAAGACTTCCATCAACAGCAGCACATTGGCCTCGGCCAGCACCTGCACGAAGTCGTCGTAAAGATCGCGGGTTCGGCTGAAACGATGCGGTTGATAGACCATCACCAGACGGCGGTCCGGCCAGCCGTCACGGACCGCCTGGATCACCGCCGCCACTTCGCGCGGGTGATGCCCGTAGTCGTCAACCAGCATCACGCTGCCGTCTTCGACCGGCAGCTCGCCATATATTTGGAAGCGCCGACCCACGCCGCCGAATTCCGACAGGCCCTGCATGATGGCCTCGTCACCGATGCCCTCGTCGGTGGCAATGGCGATGGTCGCCAAGGCGTTGAGCACGTTGTGCTTGCCTGGCATGCGCACCGATACGTCCAGTGGCTCGCAGCCGGCTCGCAGTACGGTGAACCAGGTACGCATACCTTCCTGGCGAATATTCACCGCGCGCACGTCGGCATCTTCACTGACGCCATAGGTAGTGGTCGGCCGACCAATCTGCGGCAGGATTTCACGCACCACCGGGTCGTCCACGCAAAGCACTGCGAGTCCGTAGAACGGCAGGTTGTGGAGGAATTCGATAAAGGTCTTCTTCAGCTGGCCGAAGTCGCCACCGTAGGTGCCCATGTGGTCGACGTCGATGTTGGTCACCACCGCAACCATGGGCTGCAGATGGAGGAAGCTGGCATCGCTCTCGTCGGCCTCGGCAATCAGGTAGCGGCTGCTACCCAGCTGCGCGTTGGTGCCAGCGGCCGTCAAGCGGCCGCCGATGACGAAGGTCGGATCCAAGCCACCTGCCGCGAATACTGAGGCCAGCAGGCTGGTAGTGGTGGTCTTGCCGTGGGTACCGGCCACGGCAATGCCATGACGGTAGCGCATCAGCTCTGCGAGCATTTCAGCACGCGGCACCACGGGAATGCGCTGCTCCAGCGCCAGCGCCACTTCCGGGTTACTGGCATTGACCGCGCTGGACACTACCAGCACATCGGCACCGGCAACGTTGCCCGCCTGATGGCCGATAAATATATGCGCACCAAAATTCTGCAGGCGCTGGGTGCTGGGCGACTCCTTGAGATCGGAGCCGGACACCTCATAGCCGAGGTTGAGCAGGACTTCAGCGATGCCGCACATGCCCACCCCGCCGATACCGACGAAATGAATGCGACGGATACGGCGCATACGCCGTACTTCTGCCTTCACGGCAGCTGGCGACTTAGCCATTGGCCACCTCCAGGCAGATATCGACCACGCTACGGGTGGCATCGGGCCGGGCTAGCCGACGTGCAGCATCCCCCATGGTCTTCAGTGTTTCCGGCTGCATCATTACCTCGGTCAGCTGCGCGGCCAGCGCGTCAGCATCTGTCTTTGCTTGAGGGAGAAGAACGGCAGCGCCTTCCTTCGCCAGATATTCGGCATTGCGGGTCTGGTGGTCGTCGATGGCATGCGGCAGCGGTACCAGGAACGACGGCAGCCCGGCTGCAGCCAATTCACAGACCGTCAGTGCACCGGCACGGCAGATAACCAGATCAGCCCAGGCATAAACCTGCGACATATCCTTGATAAAAGGCGCAACCTCCGCCTCGACTGCGGCTTCCGCATAACGCTCGCGGGTGATCTCGGCATGCTGCTTACCGGCCTGATGGAAAACCTCCGGGCGCAGTGTCTGTGGCACTTGTGCCAGCGCGGCGGGCAGCAGCTTGTTCAATGGCTCGGCACCCAGGCTGCCACCCAGCACCAGCAGACGCGGGCGACGATTGACCAGCGGCTCCCTGGCAGTCTCGAGAAACAGCTCGCGGCGCACCGGATTACCGGTCGTGCGGCGTTTTTCGCTGTGGCTGAAGGTGTCCGGAAAGGCCTCGCATACGCGCCGTGCGAGCGGCACCAAGCTGCGGTTGGCAGTGCCGGCGACCGCGTTTTGCTCATGAATGATCAACGGCACCCCGGCGAGCTTGGCTGCCAGACCGCCAGGCCCCGTGACATAACCACCCAGCCCGAGCACACAGACCGGCTGCAGTTCACGAATCACCCGCCGCGCCTGCCAGAGCGAGCGCAGCAACTGGAACGGCGCCTTGAGCAGCGAGCTCAGCCCTTTGCCACGCAGGCCACTGACATCGATCAAATGCAGCGGCAATCCCGCCGCAGGCACCACTTCGTTCTCAATCCCGCGCGGCGTGCCCAACCAGTGGACCTGGTAGCCACGATTCTGAAACTCCTGCGCACAGGCCAGCGCCGGGAACACGTGTCCGCCGGTGCCACCGGCCATGATCAGAACATTAGCGGCCATGGGCGACCCCCTTCTTCCTGACTGCAGGCGCTTCGGCGAAATCCGCCTCGCTGAACTCGGTGTCCTCGCTGCCCAGTACCGTCCGGCTTTCCCACTCGATGCGCAGCAGCAGCGCCATGCTCGCGCAGGTCACCACCAGCGAACTGCCGCCGTAACTGAGGAATGGCAGGGTCAGGCCCTTCGTTGGCAGCAGACCGACATTCACTCCGACGTTGATCAGAAATTGTCCCAGCCAGAGAAAAGCCAGTCCCCAGGCAACATAAGCGGCGAAGAACTGCCGCGAACGCTCAGCGGCCAGGCCAATGTAAAGGGCGCGTATGCCGACGAAGGCAAACAGCACGATGGTCAGCAGCGCGCCAACCATGCCCAGCTCCTCAGCCAGCACGGAAAACACGAAATCGGTATGGGCTTCGGGCAGGTAGAACTGCTTCTGCACGCTGTTGCCCAGCCCTACGCCCAGCCATTCTCCGCGGCCAAACGCGATTAATGCCTGGGTCAACTGATAGCCAGCGCCGTACTGATCGGCCCAGGGGTCGGTGAAGGTGATCAGACGCTGCAGACGGTACTCCTGGGTCTGCACCAGCACGAACACCGCACCCACGGCCAGCAGCACCAACAGGCTGAAGCGAATCAGGCCAACACCGCCGAGAAACAGCATGGCCACCGCCGCGCCCATCATCACCACCGTCGCACCGAAATCCGGCTCTAGCAGCAGCAACGCAGCCATAGGCATCAGTACCAGGAACGGCTTGAAGAAGCCCCACAGGCTTTCGCGCACTTCCTGCTGGCGACGCACCAGATAGCCCGCGAGATAGACCACAACGAACAGCTTGGCCAACTCTGAGGGCTGCACGTTAAAGGCACCGAAGCCGATCCAGCGCATTGAGCCATTGACCTCGCGGCCGATACCCGGGATCAACACCAGGATCAGCAAGCCAAAGGCCGCAAACAACAGTACCCAGTCGAATCGCTGCCACACGGAAAGCGGCACCAACAGTACCGCTGCCGCAGCCCCAAGGCCCAGCAGCACGTAAATCAGGTGGCGGATCATGTGATACATCGAGTTGCCGGCGTTCACCGCAGCAACTTCGGATGACGCCGAAGTAATCATCACCAGCCCCAGCCCCAGCAGCGCCAGGCAACCGGCAAGCATGGGGAAGTCCAGGTCCAGCCCGCGCTGATTGAACAGCGGTGAAGGCGCATTACGCAGGAAGGCGAACATCAGGCGAGTCCTCCTACTGCAGCGGCGAATAGACGGCCACGCTCTTCGAAGCTCTTGAACATGTCGAGGCTGGCACAGGCCGGCGACAGCAGCACGGCATCACCTGGCTGTGCGCTCAGAGCCGCACGCTGCACCGCCTGCTCGAGCGACGGCACACGCTGAATAGGTGCAGCACCGTCGAGCGCAATCGCCAGCAGCTCGGCATCGCGCCCCAGCAGAATCACGTCTCGACAGTAGCGCGCCACAGGCTCATGCAGCGCAGAGAAATCTGCGCCTTTGCCGTCGCCGCCGGCAATTAGCACAAGCTTGCCGTCGATATCACTGCCCAAGCCGCCGATGGCCGCCAGCGCGGCGCCAACATTAGTCGCCTTGGAGTCGTCGTAGTAATTGACCTTTGCCCGCTCGCCGACCCACTGGCAGCGGTGCGGCAACCCCCCGAAGTTGCGCAGTGTGGCCAGCATCGGTTCGAACGGCAGGCCCACGGCATGCCCCAGGGCCAGCGCAGCGAGCGCATTGGACTGATTGTGGGCACCGCGCATGCGCAGTTCACGGGCCGGCATCAGCACTTCGAACTGGAAGGCCAGATGTTTTTCGCCATCTTTCTCGATCAGGCCGAAGCCCTTGAAGTCCGGCTTGCTGAGTCCGAACGACCAGACCGGTACTTCTTCGCCCACCAAAGGACGGCTGAGGCGGTCGTCGCGGTTGATTACCACCTGGCGTGCACCACGGAAAATGCGGTGCTTGGCCTGGTGGTAGGCCGGTAGCCCGGCGTAGCGGTCCATGTGGTCTTCGCTGACGTTCAGGCAGGTCGCCACTTCGGCATTTAGCTGCTCCGTGGTCTCCAGCTGGAAGCTCGACAGTTCGATCACATAGAGTTCGACATCATCGCTGAGCAGATCCAGCGCCGGCGTACCGAGATTGCCACCGATCGCCACCTTGCGTCCCGCCGCCTGGATCATCTCGCCGACCAGCGTAGTCACGGTGCTTTTTGCGTTGGAGCCGGTGATTGCAATGATCGGCGCGCGGGCTTCACGCGCGAACAGATCGATGTCGCCTGACAGTTTCACACCACGTGCGGCCGCAGCCTGCAGTGCCGGCGTGCTTACCGCCAGACCTGGGCTAATCAGCAGTTCACTGGCTCGGCAAAGGAATTCGACATCCAGCTCACCGCAACGCACCTCGATGTGCGGGTACTGCGCCTGCAGAGTGGCCAGCTCCGGCGGGTTCGCGCGCGTATCGGCCACGGCAAACGGCTGCCCACGGCGCGCCAGATGGCGTACCACGGACATGCCGCTCTTGCCGAGACCGACAACGATGCGGAACTGGTCGGAAGCGATCAGCACTCTTTATTACCTCAACTTCAATGTGGCTAGGCCGACCAGCACCAGAATTACGGTGATGATCCAGAAACGGACAATCACCCGCGGCTCGGGCCAGCCCTTGAGTTCGAAATGATGGTGAATGGGTGCCATGCGGAACACGCGCTTGCCGGTCAACTTGAACGAGGCGACCTGAATCATCACCGACAGGGTTTCCATCACGAACACGCCGCCCATGATGAACAGCACCACTTCCTGGCGAACGATCACCGCGATGGTGCCTAATGCTGCGCCCAGTGCCAGCGCGCCGACGTCGCCCATAAAGACCTGTGCCGGATAGGTGTTGAACCAGAGAAACCCAAGCCCCGCGCCGATCAACGCGCCGCAGAACACGATCAGCTCGCCCGCACCCGGAACGTAAGGAATCAGCAGGTACTCGGAGAAATTAGCGTTGCCCGAGAGGTAGCAAAAAATGCCCAGGCCACCGCCAACCATCACCGTCGGCATGATCGCCAGCCCGTCGAGTCCATCGGTGAGATTGACAGCGTTGCTCGAGCCGACAATGACGAAGTAGGTCAGCACGATAAAGCCGATACCAAGGGGGATTTCGATGTCCTTGATCAGCGGCAGAATGAAGGTGGTCTCCACCGGGGTCTGCGCAGTCATGTAAAGAAAGACTGCTGCACCAAGGCCGAACACCGATTGCCAGAAATACTTCCAGCGACTCGGCAGGCCACGCGAGTTCTTCTCGATCACCTTGCGGTAGTCGTCAACCCAGCCGATGGCACCGAACAGCAAGGTAACAGCCAGCACCACCCAGACATAGCGGTTGGATAGATCCGCCCAGAGCAGCGTGCTGATAGTGATGGCGCTGAGGATCAGCGCGCCGCCCATGGTCGGCGTACCGGATTTGGACAGGTGCGATTGCGGGCCGTCGGTACGCACCGACTGGCCGATCTGGCGCATCTGCAAGGTGCGAATCAGCCAAGGCCCCATCCACAACGAAAGCACCAGAGCCGTGAGCACGCCAAGAATCCCGCGCAAAGTCAGGTACTGGAAGACTGCGAAGCCTTTTTGGAACTGTTGCAGGTACTCGGCGAGTATCAGCAGCATCAGTGTTTCTCCCTGGCAGATTCACCCAGCGCGGCGACAACCTTGTCCATTGCGGCGCGACGTGATCCCTTGATCAGAATGGTGGTATTGCCCTGCTCCAGACGCAGCGCTTCGATCAGCTCCTGCTGATCGGCAAAATGTCGGCCGCCGGCACCGAATGCTTCGACCGCATGCTTCATCAGGGGACCGACGGCCAGCAGCGCGTCGATCTTGCCGGCGGCGTAGCGGCCCACTTCGGCATGGCTCTGCTCGGCCCAGCCGCCCAGCTCGCCCATGTCACCAAGCACCAGCAGGGTGCGACCGGGAAAACCGGCCAGCACATCGGTGGCCGCACGGATGGAAGCGGGATTGGCGTTGTAGCTGTCATCAATCAGGCGCACGCCGTTACTGAGCATCTGTGCCACGCCCCGGCCGGCGACCGGCTGCAACGCCTGCAGGCCAGCAACAACGTGCTCCGGCGTAACACCCACGGCATGGCCGGCTGCGGCTGCAGCAAGGGCGTTGGCGATGTTGTGCCTCCCGAGCAAGTTCAGCTGCACCGGCATCGAGCCGCCCAAGCCGACCAGAGTGAAATTCACACAGCCGCGGGCGTCCTGGCCGATGGCCTTGGAATAGAAGTCGGCTTGAGTATCCGCCAGGGAAAAACTGAGTACGCGCTTGCCGGCTGCTCGCTGATGCCACACAGCCCAGGCAGGGTCGTCCCGGTTAAGCACGGCAATACCTTTCGCGGACAGACCATCGAGAATCTCGCCCTTGGCCTCGACGATCTTGTCCGGCCCGCCGAACTCACCGACATGGGCAGTCCCGGCGTTGGTAATCAGACTGACATCTGGACGCGCGAGACTCACCGTATAGGCAATCTCACCCAGGCCTGAAGCACCAAGCTCAATGACTGCCGCCTGGTGTTGCGGCGCCAGCTCGAGCAGAGTCAGCGGCACTCCGAGCTCGTTGTTCAGATTGCCGCGTGTGGCCAGTACCGCATCGGCGCCATGGGCTGCACGCAGGATATTGGCGAGCATTTCCTTGACGCTGGTCTTGCCGCTGGAGCCAGTGATGGCCACCAGCGGGCCGGTAAAGGCGGCACGGCTCAGCGCGCCCAGCTGGCCGAGGGCGCTACGTGCGTCGTCTACCACCAATTGCGGCAGCTCAACCTCAGCGACACGGCGCTCGACCAGTGCAGCAACCGCGCCCTTGGCGGCAACTTCGGACAGATAGTCATGCCCATCGAAACGCGGCCCGCTCAGCGCGACGAACAACTGACCCGGCGCAATCGCACGGCTGTCGGTGCTAACGGCGGCAAAGGCCACGTCATCACCTACCAATTTGGCAGACAGCGGGGTGATCAGTGCACTCAAGCGCTGGGCTTCAAGCATGAGCATTCTCCCAGACAGCCAGGGCCTGTTCGGCCTGCTCCAGGTCTGAGAAAGGCAGGCGTTCGCCCTTGATCTCCTGATAATTCTCGTGGCCTTTGCCGGCTAGCAGCACCACGTCGTCCAAGCCACTGCCGGCGATGCAGCTGGCAATGGCCTCGGCGCGGCCCGGCTTGAAGATCACTTTTTCCGGTGCGGCGAAGCCGGTGCGAATCTCATCAAGAATCTGCTGCGGGTCTTCATTGCGCGGGTTGTCGTCGGTCACCAGCACCTGGTCGGCCAGGCGCTCGGCCACTTCGGCCATTAACGCTCGCTTGCCGCGGTCACGCTCACCGCCGCAGCCGAACAGGCACAGCAGCTGGCCACGCGTATGCGCACGCAGCGCATCGAGGACCTTCTCCAAGGCATCGGGGGTATGTGCGTAATCGACTACCACCAGCGGCTTGTCGCCGCCGCCCAGCCGCTGCATACGACCAGCCGGCCCTTCGAGCTTGGGCAGCACTGCAAGAATCTCATCCAGCGGATAGTTCATCCCCAGCAGTGCGCCGATCGCCGCCAGGATATTGCTGAGATTGAAGCGACCGAGCAGCGGGCTGCGTAGCGAGCGCTCGCCCTGGGGCGTAACGATCCGCGCGCGGATGCCATCGTCGTCCAGCTGCGCCTCGGGGCAATAAAGATAGGCCTCGGGATTTTCGAGGCTGTAGGTAATCAGGCGTGATTTGCCTTTTTTCGCTGCCAGCGCGCGACCAAATGCGTCATCCAGGTTGATCACCCGGCAACTCAAACTCGGCCACTTAAACAGCCCGGCCTTGACCTCGCCATAAGCTTCCATCGAGCCGTGGTAGTCGAGGTGATCGCGCGAAAGATTGGTGAATACGGCAACATCGAATGCCAGCGCCGTGACTCGCCCCTGCGCCAGTCCGTGGGACGACACTTCCATTGTGACGGCCCGCGCGCCCTGCGCACGCAGATTGGCCAGGTTGGCCTGCACGCCGATGGCGTCCGGCGTGGTGTGGCGACCCAATTCCAGTTCGCCATGAAAACCTGTGCCCAGGGTGCCGATGATGCCGCTGCGCTCGCCGAAACGATCGAGCGCTTGGGCAATCAGGTGACTGACGCTGGTCTTGCCGTTGGTCCCGGTCACGCCGACCAAATGCAGCCCGCGACTGGGCTCACCATAGAACCGTCCTGCAATCGCAGACAGTTGTTCGGCAAGATTACGCACCGGTACCAGTTCGGCAGCGGCGGTAGTCAACGGCTGCGCGCCTTCGGCCTCGAAGGCCACCGCCGCCGCGCCTCGGGAAATCGCATCGGCGATGTGCTCACGGCCATCCTGCTGCAAGCCGGGCACGGCCAAGAACAGATCGCCCGGGCGCACCTTGCGGCTGTCCAGAGTCAGTTCACGAATCAATGTGGCGCTATCGGCCTGTGGCAACAACTGGTTTAACGGCATCGGCATCAGATTCGCCCTCCCTTGCCTTTAGCTGCTTCGGCGGTCTGGATCTCCGCCGCGGTCGGCAGGTTGTCTGGGGTGATATTCATCAGACGCAATGCACGGGCTGCGACCTTGCCAAATACCGGTGCGGCGACGAGACCGCCGTAATAACCGCCCTCACTAGGCTCATCGACCACGACCACCACCGCGATACGTGGATTGGACACAGGCGCCACACCCGCGAAAAACGCCCTATAGGCGTCTTTGGTGTAACCACCGGTTCCTGAAACTTTCTTCGCCGTACCGCTTTTACCGCCGACGTGATAGCCCGGAACCCTGGCACGTGAACCACCGCCGCCATCTTCCTCGACCACCGCCTGCAGCATTTTCAGCACCTTGTTGGAAATATCTTTGTCGATGACCTGGACCCCGACTTGCGGCTGGTCCAGGCGCAGCAATGACAGCGGCACATTGCTGCCTTCATTGCCGAGCATGGCGTAGGCATGGGCCAACTGAACGGCCGTCACCGACAAGCCATAGCCATAGGCCAGCGATGCGGTTTCGGCGTCGCGCCACTTGCGATGATTAGGCAGATTGCCAACGCGCTCGCCGGGAAAGCCGAGGCCGGTAGACTGGCCGAAACCTGCCTGCTGCATCACGGCATACACAGGCTCGGCCCCGATATCCAGAGCGATCTTGCTGATGCCAACGTTGCTGGACTTCATCAAGATGCCTGTTAGGTCGAGCATGCCGCCACGCGACACGTCGCGAATGGTATAGCGGCCGATACGCATCCAGCCCGGCAGCGTATTGATCACGGTTTCCGGCTTGTACTTACCGGTACCGAGCGCCGCGGCAATGCTGAACGGCTTGACTGTCGAACCCGGCTCGAACACGTCGATCAGCGCCCGGTTGCGCATGGCTGCCGGCTGTAGATTGCGGCGGTTGTTGGGGTTGTAGGTAGGCTGGTTGGCCATGGCGAGCACTTCACCGGTGTGCACATCGACCATCACCAAGCTTGCTGCCTTGGCGCCGTATTGCTGCACCACGTTACGCAGCTCACTGTGCGCCAGATACTGCAGGCGCAGGTCTATCGACAACGCCAGTGCCTTGCCGGCCTTGGCGTTCTGAACCACCTGCACATCCTTGATCAGCCGGCCGCGCCGATCCTTGAGGACCTGACGCTTGCCGGGCACGCCAGCCAGCCAGTCTTCATAAGCCAGCTCCATGCCCTCGCGACCGCGATCATCAATATCGGTAAAGCCGACCACATGAGCGGCGACTTCGCCGGCCGGGTAGAAACGGCGAAACTCTTCCTGGGCATAGACACCGGGAATATTCAGGTCCAGCACCCGCTGACCCTGTTCGGGCGTCAGGCCGCGCACCAGGTAGATAAACTCACGCCCGGCCTGCTCCTGGAGACGTTTTTTTAGCACTCCAGCATCTTGGCCAAGCGCGCTGGCGAGTTCACCCCAACGTCCCTGAGCATCCTGCAGCTCGCGTGGATTACCCCACAGCGTGGTCACTGGTGTACTGACGGCCAGCGGCTCGCCATGACGGTCGGTGATCAGGCCGCGATGGGCAGGAATCGGAATATGCCGCACGCTGCGGGCGTCGCCTTGCCCCTTGAGAAAGGCTTGGTCGCGCACCTGCAGATCGACGATACGCCAGGCGATGACGCCCACCATCAGCGCGAGCAACGCCAGGACGATACGAAAACGCCAGGGATAGAGCGCGCCCTGAAGCCTCACTGAGACACCAGCCTGACGTCAGCTGCTTCCGGAACATGCATTTTCAGCTGTTCGCTGGCCAGCGTTTCGATACGGCTATGGGCCGTCCAAGTGCTTTGTTCCAGGATCAGTCGACCCCATTCGGCCTGCGCCTTGTCGCGCACGCTGAGCTCGGCGTACAGATCATTGAGTAACTGCCGATTCCAGTGCGCGCTGTAGGCGACCGAAATGGCCGAAACCAGCACGGCAACGAACAGCACCAGCAGCGTCATGCTGCCGCCGGGCATCGCCCGCGCCAGGCGGCTCATCGCAATTTCTCCGCAACGCGCATCACCGCACTGCGCGAACGAGGGTTGGCCCTGACTTCTTCAGCAGAGGCGTACTGCGGCTTGCCGAACAGTTTCAGACGCGGGATGAATTTTTCCGGAATGATCGGCAGATCGCGCGGCAGGGTATCTGCCTCACCCTTGGCGTGACGACGCATGAACTGCTTTACGATGCGATCTTCCAGCGAGTGGAAGCTGATTACTACCAGCCGGCCACCTACAGCAAGCGCTTCGAGGGCGGCCTCGAGACCACGCTCCAGATCGCCCAGCTCATTATTGATGTAGATGCGCAGGCCCTGGAAAGCACGGGTTGCGGGGTTCTTGCCTTTCTCCCAAGCGGGATTGGCGACGGTCAGCACCTGCGCCAGATCGGCTGTGCGTTCGAAGGGCTTTTCCTGCCGACGCTGCACCACGGCTCGGGCCATGCGCCGGGCGAAGCGTTCTTCACCATAGTCTTTGAAAACGCGGGCGATTTCCTCCTCGGGCGCACTGGCGATCCACTCAGCGGCGCTGACGCCCTGATCAGGATTCATACGCATGTCCAGAGGGCCGTCATTCAGAAAACTGAAGCCTCGCTCTGGATCATCAAGCTGCGGCGAGGACACCCCAAGATCCAGCAGAATGCCGTCGAGAGTGCCGGTCCAGCCACGCTGCGCGACCTCCTCACCCAGCTCGGCAAAACTTCTTTGCACAACGACAAAGCGGCCATCATCGGCCGCCAGTGCTTGACCCGTAGCTATTGCTAGCGGGTCCTTGTCGAACCCTAGCAATTGGCCACCGGAGCCAAGCTGCTGCAAGAGCAGCCGGCTATGCCCGCCCCGCCCGAAAGTGCCATCCAGATAGCGGCCATCCGCGCGCACGGCGAGAGCCGCGACGGCCTCGTCGAGCAACACGGTCACATGCTTATAGCTGCTGGTCTGGCTCAAAGGATTAGCTCACGCAATGCTTCCGGCAAGGCACCGGGTTGTTTGATGGCCGCCAGGTCTGCATCGGCCTGCGCGTTCCACTCGTCTTCGTTCCACAAACTGAACTTGTTCAGCTGGCCGACCAGCATGGCCCGCTTATCCAACCGCGCATGCTCACGCAGACGCGGCGGCACCAGCACACGACCATTGCCGTCCATCTCCAGATCCACCGCATTGCCGATCAGCAAGCGCTGGAGGCGACGGCTCTCTTCGTGCAAGGACGGCAGCTCGCGTAACTTGGTTTCGATTAGCTCCCACTCGGGAAGGGGATAGATACATAGGCAGGAATCGACAGCATCGATGGTGACAATCAGCTGACCATCACAGCGCGAAACGAGCTCGTCGCGATACCGGCTGGGCATGGCTAGCCGCCCCTTGGCATCAAGACTGATTGCGTTTGCTCCGCGAAACACGGCTGCCTTCCCCTGAAATTAGCTATCCATGCCCATAAATACCCACTTCGATCCACTTCTTACCACTTGTGCGCACTATAGAAATGCAGCAGCCCCACCGTCAAGGCGAGTCGTAGGGTAAAAACCCTTATGTGGCAGGAATTTAGGGGGCAGACACGCGGAGGGCGCCAAAAAGCAGGCGAGTAAAAAACGACTTAGCCATACAGATCAAAAACCTGCACTGCAAAGTTAAAGTATCTTCTTAAGAGAAATACTATTTTGGACTAGATGCGGGAGATTTCTGGAAGTGAGTCGGAGAGTCGATCTGTAAGCCGGGTTCTGTCGAGGACAGTCATTCCTCTACGACAGCCATCACTGACTGCCTCTAGCAACCTACCCGGATCCAGCGCGGGCCACGCCTATGGATCCCTATTTGGTCTTGCTCCAAGTGGGGTTTACCTAGCCACGGACTGTTACCAGCCGTGCGGTGCGCTCTTACCGCACCTTTTCACCCTTACCGGCGCCGAAACGCTTAGGCGGTTATTTTCTGTGGCACTTTCCGTAGGCTCGCGCCTCCCAGGCGTTACCTGGCACTTCGCCCTATGGAGCCCGGACTTTCCTCCCTCCCCTTTTGCGGAACAAAAGGAGACAGCGACTGTCCAATCGACTCTCCGGCCGCCAGGGTAACAAAGCAGCACGCAGCAAGCCACAAGCTTTGTGCAAAGCACGCGCATTCCTACAAGCGCGGCCTCACTCAGCCCTGGCGCGTCAGCGCTACTTGATAAAGAAGGTTTTTACGCACGCCCGTGATTTCCGCCGCCATGGCTGCAGCACGCTTGAGCGGGACCTCCGCCAACAGCAGATCTAGTACACGCAGTGCCTCGCTGCTCACCGCGTCATCCTCAGGCGCCTGCCAGCCACCGACCACAAGCACGCACTCACCGCGCCGCTGATTGCTGTCAGCCTCGACCCAAGCACGCAGCTCCGCCAGCGGCAAATCCTTAAGCGTTTCGAAGGTCTTGGTCAGCTCGCGCCCCAGCAGCGCCGGTCGGTCGTCACCAAAGACCGCCTCCAGATCCTGCAGACACTCGAGGATGCGATGCGGCGCCTCGTAAAAGATCAGGGTTCGCGGCTCTTCACGCAGATGCTCCAGCCGTGCACGACGCGCCGCCTGCTTTGCAGGCAGAAACCCTTCAAAAATAAATCGATCTGAAGGCAGCCCTGCCGCTGAAAGCGCTGCGACCAAGGCGCAAGCTCCAGGTACTGGCACGACGCGCACGCCCGCCGCCCGCGCCTGCCTGACCAGATGGTAGCCAGGATCGGAAATCAGCGGCGTCCCGGCATCCGAAATAAGGGCTACATCTTCACCAGCCAGCAGCCGCCCGATGAAGCGACCGCCCTCGTCCCGTTCATTGTGCTCGTGGCATGCCGCCAGTGGCGTGGCAATGCCAAAGTGCTGCATGAGCCGCGCCGAGTGCCGGGTATCTTCCGCAGCTATCAAGCTCACCTCGCGCAGCACTCGCAGTGCCCGCGTACTGATGTCCTCGAGGTTCCCAATCGGCGTGGCAACTACAAAGAGCACGCCTGCGCTGGAATTCACGGCATCTGATGCAGTCACAGAGCGTACCTCAGGTCTCGAAAACGAGCATTGTAACGCTATTAACGCCCAGAACATCGCAGCACCATCGGGGCTTGGGTACAATCGAGCGTTCTTCGCCAGCGCTTCCAGGAATGACCACATGATGGCCCGCTTACGCCCGCTTCTCTTGATCTGCATCGCAGTCATCCTTTCGGCCTGTGCCAGCTCGCCCGAATCCACTCTCGGCGAACTGCCTCGCACGCCCCAGGCTTCGGCTCAGCAGCTGTTGAAAGAAGCCGACGCCAGCGACCCGGCCAAGGCCGCACTTCTGCGCCTTTCCGCGGCCGACCAGAGCATTCGTCAGGGCAACCTCGACCAAGCCCGCGCAATCTTGGAGCAGGTTGCTATCGAGCAACTGCCGCCAGCGCAACAGATCTTCGCCAGTACTTTGAACGCTGAGCTGGCACTCGCCGCCAACGACCCACAGCGCGCCCTGCAGGCCCTGCGACACCCGGCGTTCGGACGCCTCGCAGAGCTGCCAGTTGAGCAGCAATTGCGCAGCCAACTAGCTCGCGCGCAAGCATTCGAAGCCGACAACCAACCGTTAGAAGCGGCCCGCGAGCGGACATTCGTCGCCCCTTTGCTGAGCGGTGACGCCGCGGCGCAGAACCACCAGAAGATCTGGTCGCTGGTATCGGGCCTGCCGACTAGCCAGCTACAGCCTGTCGCCGACCAAGACCTATCCGGCTGGCTATCGCTGGCAGCCATGCTGAAGCAATCCCCCACGCTGACTCAGCAGCAGCAGGCCATTGATAGCTGGGTGCAGCAGAACCCCGGCCACCCTGCTGCAATACAGCTGCCCGAGGCACTGGTAACACTACGCGAGCTGGCTGATCGTCCGCTGTCACACGTTGCCCTGCTGCTGCCAATGAATGGCCCACTGGCCAGCGTCGCACGCGCCTTGCGCGACGGCTTTCTAGCCGCCCACCTGGAGGCAGACCAAGACCTGAAGATTGAGCTGTTCGACAGCACTCGCTTCTCTTCCATGGAAACCTTCTATCAGCAGGCCGCAGCCTCTGGCGTGGAACTGGTGGTGGGTCCACTGGACAAAGCTCTGGTGCGACAGCTCGCCGACCGTGACCAGCTCCCAATCACTACTCTGGCGCTCAACTACAGCGATGCAGACCAAACGCAGCCGCCACAATTATTTCAGTTCGGCCTGGCTGCCGAGGACGAAGCGCGGGAAGTGGCACGCCGCGCCTGGGACGACGGCCATCGACGCGCTGTAGCCCTGACGCCTCGTGGCGAATGGGGCAATCGCGTGCTGGATGCCTTTCGCCGTCAATGGCAGGAACAGGGCGGCACCGTGGTAGCCGCAGAACCATTGGCTGAACCCGTCGCCCTTGCCAGTCAGATCGCTGATCTGCTGCAGGTCCGCAGCGGCGGCAACTCCAGCAGCAACCTGCAGGCACAACCCACACGCCGCCAGGACGTCGACTTTCTGTTTCTTGCCGCCACTCCGCAGCAGGCCCAGCAGGTCAAACCCACCCTGATCTTCCAGTACGCAGGCGACCTTCCGGTATACGCCACCTCCCACCTGCATGCCGCAACGGACAACCGCAGCCAGTACCTTGACCTGGAAGGCATTCGTTTCACCGAAACTCCTTGGCTGCTGGATGCCAACCTACCCTTGCGCCAACAGATCGAAAGCAAATGGCCGCAAGCGCGCGGCAGCCTCGGGCGGCTCTACGCAATGGGCGCCGACGCCTATTTGCTGGCACCACGCCTGAACCAACTACTGGCACTCCCGGAAACACAGCTGGACGGCCTTTCCGGTACGCTCACCCTGACACCCGAGCGGCGAATCGAACGCCGCCTGCCATGGGCCGAGTTCCGCGACGGCACAGTCCAGCCCCTCGGGGAAACGCAGCTTGAGCAGCACTGAGAACCAGACTAGCGGGCGCCAGGCTGAAGACCGGGCGCTCCATCATCTGGAGCAGCAGGGCCTGCGCCTGTTAAAGCGCAACTGGCTGTGCCGCGGCGGCGAGCTTGATCTAGTCATGCTCGATGGCGATACAGTAGTATTCATCGAAGTTCGCTATAGACGCCACAGCGCCTGGGGTGGCGCCCTGGAAAGCATCGACAGACGCAAACAACAGAAGCTGATTCATGCGGCTCAGCTGTTTCTGCAAAAGGAAAAACGCTGGTCCAACCACCCATGCCGCTTTGATGCAGTAGCAATCGAAGCGTCCAGCAGCACAGTGAAACCCAACTGGATCCGCAATGCGTTCGACGCCTGACAATCCGCCTGTGAACGACGCGCTGCCAACGCCGTTAGCTTTAGCACCGATTCAGCTCGGCCCCGTCATGGCATACGCCCAGCCCGACATTTGAAGGTCAACACACCGATGGATATGCAATCCCGTATACGTCAGCTTTTTCAGGCCAGCATCGAAACCAAGCAGCAGGCAATGAACGTTCTCGCTCCAAGTATCGAGCAGGCCGGTCAGGTGATGGTCAATACCTTGCTCAGCGAGGGAAAGATCCTTACCTGCGGCAACGGCGGCTCAGCTGGCGACGCCCAACACTTCTCTTCGGAGCTGCTCAATCGTTTCGAGCGCGAGCGGCCGAGCCTGCCGGCGATTGCCCTCACGACTGACAGCTCCACGCTGACGTCCATTGCTAACGACTACAGCTACAACGAAGTATTCTCCAAGCAGATCCGCGCCCTCGGCCAACCCGGCGATGTGCTATTGGCGATCTCGACCAGCGGCAACTCAGCCAACGTGATTCAGGCCATCCAGGCAGCTCACGACCGCGAGATGCTGGTAGTCGCCCTCACGGGCCGCGATGGTGGCGGCATGGCCTCATTGCTGCTGCCTGAGGATGTTGAGATTCGCGTACCGGCCAAGGTCACTGCGCGCATCCAGGAGGTTCACCTGCTCGTCATTCACTGCTTGTGCGACCTGATCGACAACCAGCTGTTCGGGAGTGAAGAATGAAACCACTGCGCCCCCATCTATTCGCACTCGCGCTGTGCGTGGCCGTCAGCGGCTGCAGCTCGGTCCTGACCGCTACCCGCGACGCCCCGATCGATGACAACCGAGGCACCCGCACCATCGGCAGCAAGATCGACGATTCGCTGATCGAAACCAAGGCCGCAGTGAATATCGCCAAGGCACACCCGGACCTGGGGAACGCCTCGCATATTGTCGTAGCCAGCTACAACGGCGTGGTACTGCTCGCAGGCCAAACACCGCGCAGCGAACTGAAGCAGACTGCCGAACAAGCTGCCAGCTCCGTTCAGCGCGTCAAGCGCGTGCACAACGAAATACAGGTGCTACAGCCCTCGTCTGCCCTGGCTCGCAGCAACGACTCCTGGCTGACCACCAAGATCAAGACCCAGATGCTGGCCAATCAGGACGTTCCTGGGTCGCGCATCAAGGTCATCACCGAAAACGGCATTGTCTATCTGCTTGGCCTTGTCACCCGCCAGGAAGGCAACCGAGCGACGAGCGTTGTGCAGAGCGTTTCCGGCGTGCAGCGTATCGTCAAGCTGTTCGAATACATCGACTAAGCAAAGGCTGGGGCTGCACTACAAGCCAGCCAGGCTTGCGGCACAGCCCTCTCCAACCCTCAGAACCCCTGTCAGCTCTCTGAGCTTCTTATTTGACGACCTTCAAGCTGGGCCGGCCCGCCGAGGCAGGACGTGGCGCGGCGCCTGCGTCCGTAGCAGAAGCCCCATCATCGGGCGTATCGTCAGATGGCGGCTCGATCTCGAAGACCATTCCTTGGCCATTTTCCCGCGCATAGATCGCCATTACTGCCGCAGCCGGCACATGCAAGCTATGCGGAACGCCGCCGAAGCGACTGTCGAAACTGATCGCCTCGTTATCCATCTGCAGATTACGAACGGCGCTAGGAGCCACGTTGAGCACGATCTGCCCATCGCTGGCGAAACCCGCCGGCACCTGGACACCGGGATACTCGACATCCACCAGCAGATGCGGCGTACAGTCGTTATCGACCATCCACTCATATAGCGCGCGAACCAAGTAGGGACGGCTTGAATTCATGATTACCTCTCCTGGCAGGCCGCTGTAAAGCTCCCTGCACTGGCAATATTGCGTTAACAACAGGCTCGGCAAGCCACTTGCAGCCACAGACCCGAAGGGCAAACGAGGCGAGTAGCTCAAAGCGCCCTCGCCTGTTTTGATTCGCCGCACTCACCGCCTGGCCAAGCCATCGATGGCTCTAAGACTGTAAACGCCCTGTGTTATCTGTCTTGCCTATGCCTTCAGGGCCTGTTAGCGCATATTGCGCTCAGCGGCGGACAGACTCGCCTGAAAAGCTTCGCGAGCAAAGTTGACTTCCATATAGTCGAGCAACGGCTTGGCTGCCGGCGGCAGCTCTATACCAAGCGCAGGCAGACGCCAGAGAATCGGCAGCAGACAACAGTCCACCAAACTGATCTCGTCACTCATGAAATAGGCTTTTTCGGTAAAGACCGGAGAAACCCCCGTGAGACTTTCACGCAATTCCTTACGCGCCTGCTCCCGTGCCTTTTCGGTGGTTTTCCGATCAGTCACGATATCCACCAGCGCACACCAGTCACGCTGAATACGATGCACCAGCAGCCGGGTATTGGCTCTGGCAACAGGGTAGACCGGAAGTAGCGGAGGATGCGGATAACGCTCCTCTAGATACTCGGTGATCACGCCTGGCTCGTACAGCGCGAGGTCGCGATCCACCAGCGTCGGAACGCTGGCATATGGATTCACCTCGCTCAGCCTATCCGGGCATTTCGCGGGGTCAACATCGATTATCTCGACGCCGACACCCTTCTCAGCCAATACGTAACGCACCCGATGCGAATAATGATCGGCGGGATCGGAATAGCAGACCATTCGATTGGTCGCAGCCATAGCGCCCTCCTAGGATTTCATATATGCAGAAAAACGCGCGCGCCCAAAAGGGCGCGCGCGACTTACAACGGAACAGCGGAAGATCAGTGAACGTCTTTCCAGTACTCACGCTTGAGCAGGTAAGCGAACACGAAGAAGACCGCCAGGAACAGCAGCACATATATGCCGATGCGCTGGCTTTCCAGCTTGACCGGGTTAGCCGAGTAAGCCAGGAAGGTTACCAGATTCTTGATCTTCTCGTCGTACTCGGCCTCGCTAAGCTCACCACTACCCGGAATAACTGTCAGTTGCTCACAGTCTTCGTGAGTAATTGGCGTGCCGGTCAGAGGATCGAACTGCTTGCGGCCATTCTCGACGACCTGAACCTGCTTACAAGCCACTGACTCGCCTTCTGGCAGTGTGCTCGGCAGAACCTGACGACCCTGCAGTTGCTCCAGAACATGGGGCATGCCTACGTTCGGGAACACTGTGTTGTTGTAGCCGTAGGGGCGTGCCGGATCCACATAGAAGCTGCGCATGTAGGAATACAGCCAGTCATTGCCACGCACTCGTGCAACCAGCGTCAGATCCGGCGGAGCTGCGCCGAACCAGACCTTGGCATCATCTGGCGTCATGCCGATCTTCATGTGATCGCCAAACTTGGCATCGCTGAAGACGATGTTTTCCATCATGACATCCTCAGGAATGCCAAGATCGGTAGCCACGCGCTCGAAGCGCTGATACTTCGCGCTGTGACAACCCATGCAGTAGTTGGCGAACGTCTTCAAACCGTCCTGCATGGCTGCCTTGTCGGTCAGGTCGATTTCGACCTTGTCCAGAGCAACACTAGGGGCGGCGGCAAAGCCGAATGCCGGCACCAGCGCAAGAATCAATGCAGCAAATTGCTTTTTCATCAGCCATCCACCCTTTCCGGAACTACTTTGGTCTTCTCGAGCTTGGTGTAGAACGGCATCAGGATGAAGTACGCAAAATAGATGAACGTACAGATCCGCGATACCAGGGTCCGCTCAGGAGTCGGAGAGAGCACACCCAGTACGCCGAGGATGACGAAGGAGATGCAGAACAGGATCAGCGCGACCTTGCTCATCCAGCCCTTGTAACGCATGGACTTGACCGGGCTACGGTCCAGCCAGGGCAGCACGAACAGGACAGCAATCGCAGCACCCATGGCTATCACACCCAGGAGCTTGTCCGGAACGGCACGCAGAATCGCGTAGTAAGGCGTGAAGTACCACACCGGCGCGATGTGATCGGGAGTCTTGAACGCGTTCGCCGGCTCGAAGTTGGGCTTCTCCAGGAAGTAACCGCCCATTTCCGGGAAGAAGAACACGATGGCGCAGAAGACGAACAGGAACACTACTACGCCAACGATGTCCTTGACGGTGTAGTACGGGTGGAACGGAATGCCATCCAGAGGCACGCCCGCTTCATCCTTGTTCTTCTTGATATCAACGCCCAGCGGGTTGTTCGAACCCACTTCATGCAGCGCCAGGATATGCAGAACCACCAGACCGAGAATCACGATAGGCAGAGCAATCACGTGCAGTGCAAAGAAGCGGTTCAGCGTAATGCCGGAGATCAGGTAGTCACCGCGGATCCACTGAGTCAGATCCGCACCGATTACCGGAATGGCACCGAACAGCGAGATGATCACCTGGGCACCCCAGTAGGACATTTGTCCCCAAGGCAGCAGGTAGCCCATGAAGGCTTCAGCCATCAGCGCCAGGTAGATCATCATGCCGAAGATCCACACCAGCTCGCGCGGCTTCTGGTAAGAGCCGTAGAGGATGCCGCGGAACATGTGCAGGTAAACCACGACGAAGAACGCCGAAGCACCCGTGGAGTGCAGATAGCGCAGGATCCAGCCGTACTCCACATCACGCATGATGTATTCGACGGAGGCGAACGCGCCTTCTGCAGACGGCTCAAAGCTCATCGTCAGCCAGATGCCGGTCAGGATCTGGTTGACCAGTACCAGCAGGGCCAGAGAGCCAAAGAAGTACAGAACGTTGAAGTTCTTCGGAGCGTAATACTTGCTGAGATGGTCTTCCCACATCTTGGTCGCGGGGAAGCGCGCATCAATCCATTCCATGAACTTGCTCATCACGCGTTCTCCTGATCAACGCCGATGACGACCACAGAGTCAGTCTCGTACGAATGAGGGGGAACCGGCAGGTTCAAGGGCGCAGGCTGCCCCTTGTAGACGCGGCCAGCCATGTCATATTTCGAACCATGGCACGGGCAGAAATAACCGCCCAGCCAATCAGCACCCAGATCGGCTGCAGCCACTTCCGGACGGAAAGCAGGAGCGCACCCAAGGTGCGTGCAGAGCCCAACAACAATCAGCAGCTCGGGCTTGATCGAACGAACCTGAGGGTCGACGTAGGTCGGCTGCTCGGAAGCTTCGGAGTTAGGATCGGCAACCGTGTCGGTCAGCTTGCCTAGGTTGGCAAGCGCCTCCTCGCTACGACGCAGGATGAATACCGGCTGCCCGCGCCACTCGGCGACCATTTGCTGGCCCGGCTCAATCTTGCTGATATTCACCTTAACCGGTGCCCCGGCCGCCTTGGCCTTGGCACTTGGAAACCACGATCCCACAAACGGGACCGCGGCCCCCACCGCTCCTGCAGCACCCACTACCGAAGTAGCAGCTACCAGGAAGCGACGCCGGCCAGCATTCACGCCGTCATTGCTCATTCAGTCGTCTCCCATCAGTTTCTTATGGCCTACCGAAAGCAGGCGTCTACTACGTAAAATCAGGCCGCTAAAAATTCGCCAAATGGTAAAGAAAACCCCCTCATAAGACAAGGCAATAAGCTGTCACAAGCTAGCCGCAAGCCGCTAAAGCCGGGCCTCAGAGCACGCGACACACTGTCGCATGAGGAAAATTTCCCATAAAAAAAGCGCCCAGCTTCGATAGAAGCTGGACGCTTTTTTTGAAGCCTTGATTAGCGCTTCGAGTACTGCGGACGCTTACGCGCTTTGCGCAGACCGATTTTCTTACGCTCGACTTCACGGGCATCGCGAGTTACGAAGCCTGCCTTGCGCAGAGCGGGGCGAAGAGTCTCGTCATACTCCATCAGAGCACGAGTGATGCCGTGACGGATCGCGCCAGCCTGGCCGCTTACGCCGCCACCGAGCACAGTGACGTAGACGTCGAACTTCTCACCGGTTTCAGTCAGCTCAAGCGGCTGACGAACAACCATCCGAGCAGTTTCACGGCCGAAGAAATTCTCCAGCTCGCGATTGTTGATGGAGATCTTGCCAGTACCGGGGCGCAGGAAAACGCGCGCGGTTGCGGTCTTGCGACGGCCAGTGCCGTAATTTTGAGTCGCCGACATAATGAACTATTCCGTTAAATCTTCAGTTCTTGGGGTTGCTGAGCGGCGTGCGGATGGCTGGCACCCTTGTACACCTTCAGCTTACGATACATGTCGCGACCCAGCGGGTTCTTAGGCAGCATGCCCTTGACCGCGGTCTCGATCACACGCTCTGGCGCCTTGGCGATCAGCTTTTCGAAGTTGATCGACTTGATGCCACCCGGGAAGCCGGTGTGGGAGTAGTACATCTTGTCGGTGGTTTTAGCACCGGTAACACGCACTTGCTCGGCATTGATAACGACGATGTAGTCGCCGGTATCGACGTGAGGGGTGTATTCCGCCTTGTGCTTGCCACGCAGGCGGCTAGCGATCTCGGTTGCCAGACGACCCAGGGTCTGGCCGGCAGCGTCGACGACGAACCAGTCGCGCTTGACGGTTTCCGGTTTAGCAGTAAAAGTCTTCATTCGTTATAGCCTCAGGGGCCGCCCTGAAAATAAGACGGCGAATCTTACTGAATGGTGCTCGCCCTGGCAAGGCCAGGACAGCCGGAAACAGACGCTATCGGGGGCTCGGGTCAGCGCGTCCGCTACGGCAGTGATTTGGCAGGCTTGGCATCCCCTGCACTATTTTTTGCGTCGGCGGGCTAGGCATCCCCGGCGACAGGCTGCGGAATTATCCCGATTACCAGCGAAATAGCAAGCAGCTTCGACTTACATACGCCGACAGGGCCCGCAGCGGCCCGAACAGCCTCGCCTGTGAGCATTCTTACCCCCGGCAAACACAGCACCTCCGCGAACCAGTAGTTGGATCATCAGTCTCACCTGCACCATTTATACTTCGCCAGCCTTCGATAACGATCCGCGACGAGGAGAGCCACGTGATTGCCGCCGAACTGCTCGCACCGTCCAGCCTATTTCTAGGCTGGCTGCTCTACGCCGCCGGGCTGGTCTGGGCGTGCATGCGAGCGCCCTGGGTGGAGCTGTTCAGCGATACACGCCGCCAGCATCTGGTTTGCGGGGCAATGCTGGCGATCTTTCTGCTTTGGCTGGTTCGCCGGGACTTCGACTCCGGGCTTTCCGTACACTTCATCGGCCTGACTGCAGTGACCTTGCTGCTGGACTGGCCACTGGCGATTCTCGCCGCTTTCTTCGCCCAGCTCGGCCTGGCCGTGATCGGCCACCAGCAACTGGCGGCGCTCGGCCTTAACGGGCTACTGCTGGTACTGATTCCGGTTGGCGTCACTCACCTATGCGCGCTGATGGTCGAGCGCCTGCAGCCACGCAATCTGTTTGTCTATATATTCTTTTCGGGCTTTTTTGCCGCCGGCCTGGCCGCGCTGTTCTGCATTCTGGCCGGGCTCGGCATCCTGCTCTTTGACGGCCGCTATCCGATGCCGCCCTGGCTGGACGACTTCGCCGGCTTTATCTGGCTACTGATGTTCCCCGAGGCTTTCATCAACGGCACCGTGGTCAGTGCATTGGTGGTGTTCTACCCAGACTGGATGGAAACCTTCAATCGAAGTCGTTACCTGCAGGCGCCCTGGAAGGATGAGTAACAGCCAACCCATCGGCGATTCCTTTCGCGCAAACCGTTCATGCCGCGACAGATACCCTTAGCCTCGCATGCGTCAATGCTGGCGCGGCGGTACGTCGCCCGAAAACACATCGTCCTCCAGCTCATCACCCGGGATCACGTGCTCTTCCGCGGCCCAGGCGCCTAGGTCGATTAGTTTGCAGCGATCCGAGCAGAACGGCCGGTTCGGACTTTGCGGCCCCCACTCCACCGGCGCGCCACAGGTTGGACATTCCACTACAGCGGTACTCATTCGCGACCTCCTCGAAGCGTCAGATAAAAATTGTGCAGGCGTTCGACCTCGGCCTTCAGCCAACCCAGGTCGCGGTCATTGAGCAGCACATCGTCGGCATGGCGCAGGCGCTCTTCGCGACTGGCCTGGGCATTGACTATGGCGCGAATCTGCTCCTCACTGGCCTGATCGCGCCGCGCAGCACGCTGCAGCTGCAGCGCCTCGGGTACATCGACCACCAGCACACGGTCGGTTTGGCGATACTGGCCAGACTCGATCAGCAACGGTGAAACCATGATCGCATAGGCTGACTGCGCCTTAGCCAGGTACTCGGCAACCTCCTGGCGAATCAGCGGGTGCAGCAACTGTTCGAGCCACTTGCGCTGCTCCGGGTCCTGGAAAATCAACCCACGCAGCGCCGCCCGATCAAGGCTGCCGTCGGCGGCCAGAACGCCCTCGCCAAAATGCCGAACGATCTGCGCCAGCGCCGGCCTACCGGGCTCGACTACCCAGCGCGCCGCGTGGTCGGCATCTACCCAATGCACGCCGAGCTCGCCGAAGGCCTCTGCCACCGCACTTTTGCCGCTGCCGATGCCGCCAGTCAAACCCAGCACCCATGGTTTCATCGTCTTATCACCCTCAGCCTGTAAAGACGCGCAGTAGTAACCGCTCGACTGCATGGATGCAACAAACCGGAGCGGCGAACGCTTTTCCCACTCTAGTCAGAGACATCGCTATTCCAGATCCTCCAGCCGAGCAGCCATTCTCTGTTTACTGTCGAGCTGAAAGAACAGCCCAGCGGCCAGCATCGACATTGCGCCGATGCACAGAAAGGTCAACTGGAAGGCCCGCAGCACAGGTTCGCCGTCAGTTCCAGGAAGAGTAAAGCCACCTAACAACGCACCGGCGGCGGCCACGCCCAGGCTCATGGAAAGCTGCACCACCACCGACAGCAGGCTGTTGCCACTGCTGGCGTCCTGGTAGCTGAGCCCCACCAGAGTGACGGTGTTCATCGCGGTGAACTGCATCGAATTGACCACGCCAATCAGACTCAGCTGCAGCAGCAGAAGCACCAACGGCGTATCGGCATCCAGAGTCGCCAGGCTGGCGATCAGGCTACCCAGCAGCAGCGTATTGCCGATCAGAATACGACGGTAGCCGAGACGGTCGATCAATGGTTTGGCCAGCGGTTTGACTAGCATGGCGCCAAGCGCCAGCGGAATCATCATCATCCCCGCCTGCGCTGGCGAGTAGCCCAGCGCCACCTGCAACAGCAAAGGCAGCAGGAACGGCAGCGCGCCACTACCCAGGCGCGCAAAGAGGTTGCCGAAGATGCCCACGGCGAAACTACGGGTACGGAACAGAGACGGACTGAACAGCGGCTTGTCGATATGCCCGGCACGCAGCCAGTAGGCCGCAAGGCAGGCGCTGCCGATAACGATCAACAGCAGCACACGGGCATGCGCCATATGCCTCTCGCCCAGTCCTTCCAGCGCAATTGTGATCAGTACCATGGCCGCGCCAAACAGCACGAAGCCAACCAGATCGAAACGTATCCGCTCGGCGCTCTTCAGGTCGGGCATAAAGCGATATGCCACGACGACGCCCAGCAGCCCAACCGGCAGGTTGATCAGAAATATCCAGTGCCAGGAGGCGTATTCCACCAGCCAGCCGCCCAGGGTCGGGCCGATCAGCGGTCCAACCATGCCCGGCAACGCAATGAAGGTCATCACCCGCACGAACTCGCTGCGCGGATAGGCACGCAATACCACAAGGCGCCCGACCGGCAGCATCAGGGCCCCGCCCACTCCCTGCAGCACACGGGAAAACACCAGCTGATCGAGGCTGCTGGAGATCGCGCAAAACAGCGAGCCCAGGGTGAACAGTAGGGTGGCGAGGCAGAAGATACGGCGCGTGCCGAAGCGGTCGGCCAGCCAGCCGGAAGCCGGAATGAGCAGCGCCACGGTCAGCATATAGGCGATCACCACACCCTGCATGCGCAACGGGTTTTCCGCCAGGTCCGCGGCCATCGCCGGTAATGCGGTGTTGAGGATGGTGCCGTCGAGGGTCTGCATGAAGAAGGCGATCGCGACCAGCCAGGGCAATAAGCGAGCGGTGCGGGCATCCAGGGAAATGTGCTGCGGCATGAAACTCCCAACATGGACAGGCGCCGATATCTTAGCAGGCTATCGAAGCTGCGATACCACAGCCCCGAAGGCCTCAGTCGAGCACCGAAGGTTCGGCAATACCTTCTCGAGACGCGCTGCAACTGCAACAGTTCCGGCGCATTGCCGTCTGTCGGCAGGCAATCTTGTCAGTGATCAAGGAGAAACGGTTGCCGAGCCTTCTAGGATGCAGCGTCGAACATTCCTGGACTCGTGCCTGGGGGGAGAAACCATGCTCACCGAAACATCCCTCGTTGCGGAACTGCGCCGCCACCACCTGTTCAGCCGGCTTCCTGAAGCGGCAATGCAGGAAGTCTGCGCTTCGGCCAACCTCCGTCGCCTGCCGGCCGGCACCGCATTGTTCCATCAGGGCGACAAGGCCGAACGGTTCTACTTCCTGTTCAGCGGCCAGGTGAAGCTGCACCGAGTGGTGTGCGACGGCCAGGAAAAACTGGTGGAGATAATCCGTAATGGCGAGTCCTTCGCCGAAGCCCTGCTGTTCACCGGCACTCCCAACTACCCGGTCAGCGCCACGGCGCTCAAGGCTAGTCTGGTGGCGAGTCTGCATGGCTCGCATTACCGGCGAATGCTCGAAGAACATCCGAGCATCTGCCTAGATATCCTCGCCACGCTGAGCATTCGCTTGCATCAGCGCATGAACGAGATCGACACCCTGACCATGGCTAACGCCAGCCGTCGCGTGGTGCGTTTCCTCTACCAGTCGCAGGACGACGATAACGGCGTGATCACCCTCGACGTACCCAAACGCCTGATCGCCTCCAAGCTGGGCATCCAGCCGGAGACCTTCTCGCGCATCCTGCATCGACTGATCGAGTCGGGGATGATCAGTGTCCAGCGTCGGCGCATCGAGATCCTCGACAGCCAGGGCCTGGCCGCTTACCAGGAGTGAGCGCGGCGAAACGCCGCAGCATTCTTGATAGTCGTCAAAGCGGACGGACGAAGCCAGCCACATACTGCTTGGGACTCGCACTCGAACAGGAGAATGTCGTGTCCAAAACTCCCCACCTACCGTTGGTATATTCCTGCTCCGGCTGCTCCAACGTAGCCCAACTGGCCAACACCCTCGCGGTGCGCCTCGACCGCGCCGGCATCGCAGAAATGTCCTGTATCGCCGGAGTCGGCGGGCGCGTCGGCTCGCTGGTCAACAAGGCCAACTCCGGGCGCGCCATCCTCGCCATCGACGGCTGCCCACTGCATTGCGCACGCGCCTGCCTGGCGCAGCATGGTGTCGTCGCCAACGTGCATATCACTCTCAGCAGCTACGGCTTGCGTAAGCGTTATCGCGAGGACTGCAGCGAGGAAGAAGCCCAAGCGCTGTTCGAGGATATGAAAAACATCATCGCGAGCGACCGCATGCAGCCCACGTATCGGCTGCATTCCGTCTGAAAGCCAACACCAGCCTCGCCACAAGCCACAGCTGAGATAACAAACTGCTTTATACGATCGCAGGCTGTGCGCGGCCGGTCTGAGCCACTTCTTTTCCCGCACCTTGCAGCACCTTCCACAACCAGGGCGGCAGCATGTCCGGGTCGAGGCTGTCGATCAGATTTTTGATCGACAGGCCCAGTTCGGTATCCCCTTCGATCACCAGCCGGCGCCGGAAGAACAGGGTGTCGGGATCTTCCTGACGGCTGGCGAGCAACAGGAACTCACGCCAGTTGCCGCGGATAGTCACCTGCACCGGCGCCTCCTCGGCAATACGCAATTTCTTCCGGTCGCAGCTCAGGCACCAAGCCAGCTTGAGGTCGGCCACTTCCAGGCGCATCCAATTACCTTCCAGCGCCTCGAAGGCGTTATCTGCCAGCGGCTCGGCAAATATTTGGTTGAGGCTGCGTTCAAGGGCGATGCGCTGCAACGTGAAAGGCGTGCGCGCCGCCAATGGCAGCAGATGCTCACCCAGCTTCAATAGATGTGTACGTGGCTTCAGCATAATCCGGCCTCCTCCGCGCGCAGCATGCCCGGCTGGCCATGCCAGTAACCGTTGCATCCCTCGACCGCGAGCGGCGGCAGGCTGCCCTTGCGCACCGCATCAAATGCGGCGACCACTTCGTTCATGCCCGACGCTCGCGGGCTCAGACGCAGCAGATCGGCGCCACTGGCCACCAGAGCCGGGTAATCGGCCAGCAGATTGCTGACCGACGCCGACATGGTCTGGATACCGTTGATGGTGAACAGCGCCTCGCCCTCCTGACTGAGCAGCGGAATGCCTTCAGGATAGTTCTGGCAGCAAAACTGGCAGTCATCCTTGGGGCGATTTTCCGCCCGAGCGGTAAAGCAGCGCGCCGAATACGCCAGCGGCAGATGGCCGTAGGCGAATATCTCGATTTCCGGCAGTGTCACCTCAAGACTCTCCAACTGCTGGCGCGCGCTTCTGATCATCGCACCTGAGATTTCCACCGGCGGCACCCAGCGGTACATGCCGCTTTTCACCAGCTCGGCCAGCGCGTGGCCGTTGTAGAGGTTCAGCGCCGGCCCGCCGACGAAGGGCAGACGCCTCTCTGAGAGGTACTGCACCGCGCCCATATCGTTGGCTTCGACCAGCAGCTCGCCGTTGTCGCATAGGCGCTTGAGGCCGGACAGTTCCGAAGCGGCCTCGATCAGGGTTAACCCGGACAGCACGATCTGCGCCGATGAGGCCTCAGCGAGCTCGCGGCCCAGGCCGATCCAATCATCCAGGCCCATGTCGCGCCGCTTGGAGCAGACGGTTTCGCCCAGGTAAATGACATCCAGCGGCAGGCTGGCCATGTCGGCGTAGAAGTTCAGCGTTTGCTGACGATCCCAGTAGAACAGCACGGGGCCGAGACTGAGTTTCATGGTTGGCTCCTCGTTCATTGCCAGGCCCGGTGGTAAGCGCCCAGGGTGGTTTGCGAGCCCTCGGACAGGCCGTCCAGCACTTCGCGCCAGCCCGGCTGGACGACATAGCGCTGCGGCGTCTGCAGATAGGTATCCAGCGCAGCGCGCCAAACGCGAGTGACCTGCTCGACATAGGCCGGGCTGCGCTGGCGCCCTTCGATCTTCATCGCCGTGACTCCGATAGACGCCAGCTCTGGGATCAGATCCAGGGTATTGAGGCTGGTCGGCTCCTCCAGCGCGTGGAAACGCTGGCCGTTGACCATGAAGCGGCCCTTGCACAAAGTTGGATAGCCAGCCGACTCGCCCTCGGCGTAACGGTCGATCAGCACATTGTTCAGCCGCGAGGTCAGCCCTTCGGGCTCCTCGCTCCAGCGCACCGCCTTGGCTGGCGAACAGACGCCACAGAGATTCGGCGACTCGCCGGTAAGATAGGACGACAGGTGGCAACGGCCTTCAGCCATGATGCACAGGCTGCCGAATGCAAAGACCTCGATCGGCACCGGGCTGCTCGCCGCCACCTGCTTCACCTGCTTGAGCGATAGCACACGGGGCAGGACGGCACGCTTGATGTTGTAGCGCTGCTGATAGAACGCCAGCGCCGCGGCATTGGTAGCCGAGCCCTGCACAGACAGGTGCAGGTTGAGCTGCGGATGACGCTGACTGGCATAGGCGAGCACGCCGGGATCGGCTGCAATCAGTGCGTCCAGGCCCATATCGGCAGCTTGGTCGACCGCACGTTGCCAGCGTTTCCAGCCATCGGGCTGGGCGTAGGTATTGACAGCAACATACAGCTGTCGCCCCTTCTCGCGAATCAGCTGCAGGCCCTTGTCGAGCTGCTTGTCATCCATATTCAGCCCGGCGAAGTGGCGGGCATTGGTGTCGTCCTTGAAGCCGACATAGATGGCATCAGCCCCCTGCTGGACCGCGGCCTTCAGCGCGGGCAGGCTTCCTGCCGGACAGACCAGATGCATGAGCAACTCCTAGACAATCGGATACCTGCGCGCCGCACCACAGCGACGGCAGTTTCCGTGGGCTGAAAGAAAACAGCCGGCAGTCTAGGTAGATGCCCAGCGGGCAACATTGATAAACATCAAGGGCAGGAAGCAGCCGAAGCCCGCATCTCCGCCTACACCCCTTCATCTCCCTGAAATTCTTCCGTCGCACGGGCCACCATCTGTCGCCAATTGCCGGATTCTTCGGCCAGCAGGCGCATGGCCTTCAGGCTGGCCTCAAAGGCGGCCCGGTAATGCAGCGGCTGGTTCTCGCTGACCGCAAGGTCGGCGTGGGCTTGCGCCTGCACTAGCAGCGCCTCGAATTCCTGTTGATCCAGAGCCATGACCAGTCCTCGTCTTGTTGTATGAGTGGACTGTAGACCCCGCAAAGGTTTAGCCATTCCCAACGGCCCGACGCCGAGCAAGCCAGCAAGCCAGCAAGCCAATGCTCTTGCGGCTGAAGCTTCTCCTTATTTCAACTTCAGCCGCCGCGCCAGCTTGTGCAGGTTGCTGGGGTCAACATCCAGCAGCCGTGCAGCCTGCGCCCAGTTTTCCCCGCTGGCTTCGAGTGCCCGGATGATGGCCTGGCGCTGGCTGGCATCGACCGTTTCGCGCAATGGGACAACTGCCCCATCATCCTGCATCGGCGCTGCGACCGCCTGGGCCGTTGGCGCTAGATGCGTGCTGTCCAGATCGAGCATGTCGGGCTCCAGCGTCAGAATTTCGCTGCGCGAAGCGCCGCGGCTGAGCAGTCGCAGTGCCGCTCGACTGATTACATGCTCCAACTCGCGCACGTTGCCCGGCCAGGCATAGGCCAGCAGCGCACGCTCTGCCGCCGGCGACAGGCGCATGCTGCGCAGACCCAGGCGCGCTCGGTTCAGTTCGAGAAAGTAGCCTGCGAGAATCAGCACATCATTGCCGCGCTCACGCAACGGTGGAATCGGCGCCGGATAGACCGACAGACGATGGTAGAGATCGGCGCGGAAATTCCCCTCGCGAACGCTTTCGCGCAGATTGCGATTGGTGGCAGCGATGATCCGCACATCTACCTGAGAAGGCTTGTCGGCACCCAGTCGCTGGATTTCGCCGTTCTGCAGGGTGCGTAACAGCTTCGCCTGCACGGTCAAGGGCAGCTCTCCCACCTCGTCGAGCACCAGCGTGCCGCCATTGGCCGCATCGAAGCGCCCTGGTCGGTCCGTAGTGGCCCCGGAAAACGCGCCTTTTACATGGCCAAACAACTCGCTCTCGGCCAGGGACTCGGGCAATGCCGCACAATTGACCAGCACCAGCGGCTTGTTGCGCCGCCGTGAGTGACGGTGCAGCCAGCGCGCAAACAGCTCCTTGCCGACACCAGTTTCACCCAGCAACAGCACCGGCAGCTCCGAGTCCGCCACAACTTCCAGCTCGCGAAGCAATTCGGCAATGACCTGGCTCTGCCCCAGGATCTCGCCATCAGCTGGCACCCGGGCGGCTTCCAGCACATCGCTGCGCGACAGCCGCAGGCTACGGTTTTCGTGCTCCAACCGAGTAATGCGGACCGCCGCTTCTATAACCAGCGTGTAGCGCTGCAAATCGCGTCGGGTATCGTCATCGAAGGTTCCGGAATGCAGGGCGTCGAGCGTCAGCGCGCCCCAAAGCCTGCCCTCGACGTAGAGGCTGACGCCCATGCAGTCATGCACCGGCAGCGGCGCACCGACATGCTCATTGAGCAGGCCGTCATAGGGGTCTGGCAGACGGCTATCAGGCTCGAACCAGGTCGGCTCACGCTGCGCCAGAATGGCCGCCAGGCGAGGATGCTGGGCGACGACGAAGCGCCGGCCCAGCGCTTCCTGCACCAACCCGACGGCGGCCAAGGGCCGTAAGGTGCCTTCATCGAGCCGCAACAGCACCACCGCGCCGCACTGAAAGCGCTGGTGCAGGGTATGCACCAGCCGTTGCAGACGAACCGCGCTGGGCAGCTCAGTGACGAAATCGGCAATCAGCGCTTCGAGCATGGTCTTCTTTACCTCTGAAGGTTTTTTAAACCCTAAACCGCTTCGGTACTTTTCACCATGCATATTTTTAATTTCTTGTTTAACAACAAGTTGGCGATGGCATGCGGATTGCGATGATTGAGCCAAACCTTAACCGGAAGCCTCCTCTCATGATTTCTGCACTGACCGAGCAAACCCTGGGAACCCTGGCCTGCGCAATTCCCGGCGCTACCCGCATCTTTAGCCGTCACAAGCTGGACTTCTGCTGTGGCGGCAATACCAGCTTGCGGGAAGCCGCTCGTCAACATGATCTCGATGCCCAGGCGATCGCCGCCGAACTGGCCACGTTGAGCGGCAACTCCGACAACGATCCGGACTGGCGCAACGAGTCGACAGGCGCGCTGATCGAACACATCCTCGAGCGCTTCCACGAGCGCCATCGCGAGCAGCTTCCCGAGTTGATCCGCCTGGCCAGTCGCGTGGAGCAGGTGCACGGCAACAAGCCAGGCTGTCCGCTCGGCCTCGCCGAACATCTGTGGAACATGCAGCAGGAATTGGAGAGCCACATGCTCAAGGAAGAACAGATCCTCTTCCCCATGTTGCAGCGCGGTATAGCAGTCCCGCAGAGCCACGGCCCGATCGCCGTTATGCGTTACGAACATGACCAGCACGGCGCCGCACTGGCCAAACTGGCGGCACTCACCAACGACATCACCCCGCCGGCTAACGCCTGCAATACCTGGCGTGCCCTGTACCGGGGGTTGGAGGAGCTGCGTGACGACTTGATGCAGCACATCCACCTGGAGAACAACATCCTGTTCCTGAAAAACCCAGCACATTGAGCTCTCGAGCCAAACCACTTGCACCACTCAAGAAAACCGGAGGCGACATGAAAGCAGTCATCCAACCTTTGGCCTGGGGCCTGGCTCTGGCGTCGATCCTGGCGCTGGCCAGTGGCGTCGCGCTGGATATGGTCATCAGCACCGCACAGGCTGAACCAAGCCATCACGACCATGCGAACCACGCTACCGCACCCGCGGCAACCGACGAGCAATGGCCGACCGACGCCCCACTGCGCGAAGGCATGACGCGCCTGCAACGAAGCGTCGATGCGGCACTGGCGGGCAATCCGGCACAACCCCTTGGCGATGCAGAAGCCATACAGTTGCAGAAGGATGTAGAGGCGCACGTCTCGTACCTTATCGAAAACTGCCAATTACCCGAGCAGGCCGACGCCGCGCTTCATGTACTCTTGATTGATCTGATCAAGGGCGCCGAAGCCTTGTCCGAGCCAGAAGATCGCGAACAGGGCGTCCAGCGTATTCTCGCGGGCCTGCATCAATACCCGGAGCTGTTCGCAGCCCCGCACTGGAGCGAGCCGCACAACCGCGCCCACTGAGTCTCCAACCCGATTCAGGCCAGACCGCGACGTAACGCTGGCCTGAATCAATAAATACACCGGCACGCTTGAGCTAGTCTTCAGCGAGTAAAAGCCTTGCGACAGCTCGCATTGATCCAGAGGTTTAACGCTCCTCCACGAGCGAGCCGCTACGACAGAAAAATATGTCTGCCGCGGACCAATTATTAGAAACAGGATGCCTTGCATGGTGCTTCATCGCGTACACAACCAAATCCTTCGCAGCCACCATCTGTTCGAGCCACTTAATGATGAGCAGATGGATGAGCTGATGAGTTCCAGCCAACTGCTCAACCTGGACAAGGGCGACAACCTGTTCCACCAGGGCGAGCCGGCGCACTCCTTCTATTTCGTCATTTCCGGGGCCATCAAGGTTTACCGGCTGACACCTGATGGTCAGGAGAAGGTCTTCGAGGTCATCGGCAACCGGCAGACCTTTGCCGAAGCCATGATGCTGATGGACACCCCCAACTATGTCGCCTCGGCGCAAGCAGTCTGCCCGTCGCAGGTGTACCGCTTCTCCAATACCGCCTACATGCGCCTGCTGGAGGCCAACCAGCGGCTGTCCTTCGCACTGCTTGGCAAACTGAGCGTGCGCCTGCATCAGCGTATCAACGAGATAGAAACGCTGTCGCTGAAGAACGCCACCCACCGCGTGGTGCGCTATCTGATGACGCAACTTGCACGCAACAATGGCAGCAACAGCTTCGAGCTGCCGATGGCCAAGCAGCTGATCGCCGGACACCTGTCGATTCAGCCGGAAACCTTCTCACGCATCATCCGCCGCCTGATCGATGAGAGCATCATTACCCAGGAAGGTCGCCAGATCGCCATCCTTGATCCCCAGCGCCTCGAACAGTTCGAGTGATGCCCGATTGTTGCCTGGCGTTGCGATGCGGTTGATTACCGTCAACCGTAATCGCATGGCCGGCGTGGCAAGCTGGCCTCGACCGATAAGGACACCGCCATGCCCAAGTGCCTGTACTGCCAGCAAGACAATCCGCCCAATGATGCCGAATGCGGGACCTGCGGCATGCCATTGCCCGAGCATGCCCACCGAGCACCGCAGCGCCGCCAGCAGCGCTTCATGTGGTTTTGCATCGCGCTGACGGTATTCTGCTTTGCGATGATGCTATGGCTGCCGCGAGGTAGCGTCGGCTAGCCGTTTTCAGATCCTTCGAAATCCTATCGCCGAAGAGCCGTTCGCAACGTCTCGCCTTCTTTATCGTCCCTCGCCTATCATTTAAACTCCGTTTATATCAATTTCCTAAATACACGAGCCGCTCATGGACATCGATCTCGCCCGTACCTTTCTCGAGATCATTCGCAGCGGTAGCTTCATCGCCACCGCCGAGCGCATGCATATTACCCAGACGGCGGTCACCGCACGCGTACGAAGCCTTGAGTTACAGCTCGGTTGTCGCTTGTTCATCCGCAACCGCGCCGGCGCGCGGCTGACCAGCGATGGCGAGCGTTTCGTCGCCTATGCCACGCAGCTAGTACAAACCTGGGAAACCGCCAAGCGTGACCTGCCCTTGCCCCGCGGCTACGACAAACTGCTGTCGCTGGGCGCCGAAGTGAGTCTGAGCAACCCGCTGATGCTGGCCTGGGTGCAGCGACTGCGCCAGGTGCTGCCCGAACATGCCCTGCGCAGCGATGTGGCCGGTGACAACGAGCTGCTGAAAAAACTGGAACTCGGTGCCCTGGACGCCGTACTGGTTCACCAGCCGGCCTACTGGCCGGCCCTGCAGGTGGAACAGGTGCTCGAAGAAAAGCTGATACAGGTCGTGCATGCCACCAACCCCGAGCCCTACATCTATGTGGACTGGGGGCCGGCCTTTCGTGAGCAGCACGACCTTGCCCTGCCGGGCAATATGCGCTCTGCGCTGTCCTTCAGCCTGGGGCCGCTGGCGCTGCAGTATCTGGTTCAATGCGGAGGGCGCGGCTACTTCCGTACCCGCGTGGTGCAGCGTTATCTGGATGAAGGCCTGCTCAAGCGGGTCGAGCAGACGCCGGAGTTCAGCTACCCGATCTATCTGGTCTACGCCCGCGCAGCGCAGTCGCCGGCCCTGCTCAGAGCCATCGAACTGCTGCATGAAGTGGCCGGGGATGATTACGACTGGTCGCGCTGGAACTACGAGATCTGAGCGCCGCTGACGGGCCGGCCTGCTAGTCGGGCAGGTGCTTGAGCCAGTTTCGGTAAAGCGCGGCGATCAGATCGGTCTGGGTGATCATGCCGACCAACCGCTGCTGCTCATCGACCACCGGTAGGCAATGCAGACCTTGGTCAGAGAGCAGAAACACCAGATCAACCATGTGCGCATTCTCACGCACCGACACCACCGGGCTGCTCATGATTGCCCCAAGGTGGACCCCGCGAAGAAACTTCAACTGACCAAACTTCAGCCGCGCCGAGGCCGGCCGGAAATGCTTGAGCAGATCGACCAGGGTCACGATCCCGACCAGCTTGCGGCTCTCGCCCTCAAGCACCGGCAAAGAATGCAGGCGATGCTCGCGTAGCGTCTGCCAGGCACGCTGGATGGTGCAGCCCGGCGTGCTCCAGTACAGGTCGCGGGACATAATGTCAGCTGC
The DNA here is from genome assembly GCA_002345575.1 of Stutzerimonas stutzeri. Lineage (GTDB taxonomy): Bacteria > Pseudomonadota > Gammaproteobacteria > Pseudomonadales > Pseudomonadaceae > Stutzerimonas > Stutzerimonas stutzeri_S. The sequence goes on along the minus strand of DDVX01000008.1, from coordinate 145,688 downwards.
GGTGATCTCCCCCATGCTGCGTCGCAGCGCATGTTTCTCGGTCTGCTTGATCAGCTGTGCAAGGTCGTCGCGGGTGACGTTCACGTACTCGCCGAAGTCCTCCAGCGCGCGCTCCACATCATCCTCACTGAAGCTCATGCGCTCGCTGGGCAGCGCATCCTGGGTGTGATGGATATTGCCCTTGCGCGGCCTGGCTTTGGGATAAGCATGCCCGGTCAGGTTGTTATAGAGCAGCGCTACCGCCACCAACAGAAACGAGTTGAACGCCACCGGATAGAGCAATGCAAAACCGAACGCATGGACCTGCGGGCCGCCCACCACCGCCACCAGAGCCAGTGCCGCTCCAGGTGGGTGCAGGCAGCGCAGACCGAATAGACAGGCAATGACAAGACCCGCGGCGATGCCGGCCGCAGCAACCACAGGTATGTCGCTGGCACCCAACGCCACACCAATGAGCGTAGCGACCAGGTTGCCGGTGATAACCGCCCACGGTTGAGCGAAGGGGCTCGATGGAGCGACAAACAGCAGCACTGCTGTCGCTGCTGCGGGCGCCGCCAGCGGCAGCATGATGGAGGCCCCGAAAGCCCAGGCGCTGAGCGACATCACCAACGCCAACGCCACGCATATACCTAACGATGCACGTAGCCATTCGGCAGGTCGGGTGACAAGGGGTTCGGGCACAAAGGATCGACACCAGTCGAAGAGGCGTTCGTGCATGAATTCAACTTGGGATGAAGGACTGTAAGAGGATGTAGCTGGCGAAAATGTCCTTCCATGGACAGCGTACTAGCAACGCTCAAGACCTGACTGACGCGAGGAGCTGACACGCCAACCAAAGGACGCATCAATTATCGTCAAGGGCAGCAGTTGGCGCCAATGAATAGTATTGCTGCTTGATAGCAATACTTTTACTGCAAACGCAATTGAGGATCGTGTGGCTACCCTGGCCGAACGGAGGTGGTCAGGATTAAGTGGTCGAATTAGCGGCTCAGGCGAACTCGGTTTCCGCCCGAGCAGCCGCTTCATGCTCGCGCACCACGGACGCAACAATACGCATCACCACTAGGTTGGCCTCTTCCATGCGGCCTAGGCAGGCGAGCGTCTCGTCCAATGCCCGGCGACTAAAGGCCTGGATCGCCTGCTGCCCCTGTTCATGCACGGCGGTGTGCGGGCGCTCGATCTGCCGGAAATGATCCTGCTTATGCATGCTGCGATTCGCCTCGCCGTAATACCAACGTCCGAAACGGCATTCACGCTCGTCCGGCAGGGTCGGCGCTTTCTGGCGAGAGGAATCCAGAACGTAGTTGTAGACCACAAACTTGAGCGACAACTCGTCCAGATTCGCCAGTTCGATACCGGCACGAAACGACGAACTCTCAATGCCTTCGCGCATGCTCCCGGCCAACTGGTGAAGCCTCTCCATGGCATCGACCGCCATTTCTGTCGTACGACTGAAACCCTTCGCCATCCCGCTCTGCGACTGAATATAGGCGTGGACGTTGGCGATTTCCGCTTGGATCTCGCCGATCTTGCGCACGATGTCGGCAGTGGCCAATGCGGTCTTTTCGGCCAGGCTGCGAATTTCGCTGGCCACCACCGCAAAACCACGCCCCGCCTCACCAGCCCGCGCCGCCTCGATGGCTGCGTTCAGGGCCAGCAGGTTGGTCTGGCTGGCGATGCCGCTGATGAGATCGACGATGCCGTTGATCTCCTGCGACCGCCCGGCAAGGGTATCAACCTTTACCGAAGCCTCATTGAGCCCGCCCTCCATCTCCGCCGCCCTGCCCTGCAGTTCACCGAAGTGCTTCTGATTGCTCAGAGCAGCATCGGCGACCTGTTCGGCACGCGCATGGTTCTCGCCGAGTTGGCCGGTGAGGTATTCGAACGAATCTCCGAGATGGGCGACGGAAGCGCTGAAACGGATCAGGTTGCCGGCAACACCACGGTAGTAATCGAGCTGCTGCTGGCCATCCTGGTTGCTCACCCTGGCAGCAGCCAGCTGCTCCTGTAAGGCAGTGATATGGGCAGCCTGATCGTCACAGGTCACCTGCAGGTTGTCGCGCTCCTGCTGCAACTGCCTGGCAGTCTTTTTCCATTTGAACAGCATGCTTGCTCCGGCTTTCCTGGGGGGTGTGCAATGTAGATCAGCTCAAGGTGTAGCCGTTGTCCGCGACCCAATCCTGCCCATAGACGCCACGCGCGCCTTGGGAAAGCTGGAACAGAATAACATTGGCCACCGCAGCCGATTCCAGAAAATGCCCCGGCAACAAGCGTTTGCTCACGCCTTCAGCGACCTGTTCGAACTGCTCGTCACTCAGCCCCAGCGTGCCCCAGATCGCCGTCGCGGTCGGCCCCGGCGAGACGATATTGATGCGCACACCCAGTGGCGCGAATTCCACCGCAAGCGTGCGCGCCTGAGCAACCAGTGCCGCCTTGCTGGCGATATAGGCGGCCAGCCCCGGAAAGGTACTGCGGGTCAGAAAGGTGCCGATGAATACCACCGAGGCCGGCTTGGCCAGCTCGTTGCGCAGCGCACCGAGGGTATTGAGCGCGCCCGCGCCGTTGACGGCCCACTGCCTGTCGAAGGCGCTCATGTCGAGACTGTCACCCAATTCGGCAATGCCGGCATTGGGTACCAGGTAGTCCACCGGCCCCAGCTGCGCCGCACGCCGGGCTAGCGCCTGCAGATCATCTTTGGAGGTGACATCACCAGCCAGCCAGTGCAGCTGTTCGGCATAAGTTTCCGATAGCTGCTTCAGCCCGCCGATATTGCGTGACATCGCCAGCACCCGGGCGCCACGCTGGAGCAGTGCCGTACACAACGCCAGACCGATACCGGAGCTGGCACCGGTGATCACCGCGAGGCGATCCTTGAACTCATCATTTCTCATCGTCATCTCCGATGCCGGCATTTTCGCCGAGCCGCAGGCTGCCCTCCGCACCGGAAGGCAGCAGTTGTGTTTTTTTTAACGAGTGGCCAGAGGCCGGAATGAAAGGCTCGGCGGTCAGCCCGGATGGCCGTCGACCCGTGCCGTCACCAGCATCGGCGCGTAACGCCAGACATAAAGCCCCAGCGCCACAGCCCAGCAAGCCGCCGCCAGCCAGAGCGAGCCCAGCGGCCAGAGGGTCGAGAGGAACACCCGTGACAGCGCGCCCAGATTGAACAGCACGAAAGCCCAGACGATGCCCTGCGGTAACTCGAGCGGCCGCCCGGTATGCCCCAAAGTCACGCGGGCGATCATCGCCAGGATCAGCCCGGCCATGGCACCAACGCTCAAGGCATGCAGCGATGGGCTGGGGCTGGCCAGCCAACCGAAGTTCCACAACCCCAACCCCACAGCCGCTACTACCAGCCAGAGCATCGCCAGGTGCAGGGACCACAGCAGCGGCACGCCCCAGATGCCCTTGTCATGCCAGCGCAGCAGCCGCAGCAGATGCCCGACCCCGATGGCCAGCAACAACAGGCCGGATGCTGCGTTTTGTTGCAGGGCGACACCGCACGCATACAGCACGGCGATCAGCGCGCTGCCCACCATCAGCGCAACATCCAGCCAGACCCAAGGCTTCACGCCTTCGACACGACCCAGGCCGCGTTGAGTGAAAAACGGAATCACACGCCCGCCGATCAGTGTCATCAGCGCCGCGACCAGCCAGAGCGCAGCCAATACCCCCTGTCGCTGCAAGCTATCGTTGCCCAGTGCGATGCCGGAAAGCACCAATACCTCGGCGCCAATCATCAGGCTCAGCACGGCCACGATGGGATAGTTGCGCTTCTGCCGAACCACCCAGAGCATGCGCGCCATCAGCACCAGAACTCCGAGCAGGAACAGCAGGTTGAGTGGCGCCAGCAGCACCAGCGGCAAGCCGAATAACCAGCTCAGTCGGGCCGCCAACCAAACACCGGCAAGCATCATCAGCCGATTGCCGGAGACTCCAGGCTGGCCAGTCCAGGTCTGCCCGGCCGTCAGCACGAAGCCGGCGACGACGGCCATGGCGAAACCGAAGAGCATCTCGTGACGATGCCAGGCCAACCAGCCGCCAGTGGGCTGAAAACCCGGCCAGAGGCCAGTCCAGGCAGCGATCCAGAGTGGAATGGCGAACATGGCAAAAATGCTGCCGGCGAGAAAGAACGGGCGAAAAGCGAGCCGCCACACAGGTGGAATACTCAGAGCTTTTCGCCGATCGAGAACTTGCACAAGGCCTCCTGAAACTTCTTCTACATCGGGCAGCGAACATTCCGCCGCACCTGATAATGAAGACTGCCACGATTACGACAGCCAGGATTACTTTCTACAGCCTAGAGGGCTCAAGCGGACTTGATTGCAATCAGATTTTTCAAGAGAGGGTGCGACAGCGACGAGTGGCTATCAAACGCAGAAGAGAACGGCGGCTTCTGCAACAGAAGTCGCCGCATCAATGGAGCGGGATTACTTTATTTCCTGCTTGGCCGGTTCCGGGCTGCCTTCGCTTTCACTTACCGATTTGCGGAAGCCACTGATGGCTCCGCCCAGGTCAGAACCGAGGCCGCGCAAACGCTTGGTGCCGAACAGCATGACCACGATCAGCAGAATGATCAGAAGCTGCCAGATGCTGATGCCCATCATTTCAATCACCTCATTGAATTGTTTGTTGTTGCTCAGTGACCCGCATGAGCGTGGTCGTCATTGGGTGCCTGGTGTTCCATATCCTGCATAGGGTCACCGTGACTCATGTGCTCCATGCCCGAGAAGTTCTGCAGCACCGCCTGGTCGATCTCATCGAAGCGCAGCACCTGTCCGCCATGCTCGGCTGCCAGTTGCCGTGCGGCAGCCTCATCGGCGAAGGATGCCAGCACCGCACCCATGGCGCCCTCAAGCTGGGTACCGGCCACATACCAGGCGCTCTTCGCGTCGATCAGATGAGCATCATCGGGCTGCTCCCAGGTGCCGTGGGCCATGTCGTGCACGTAGAGCTTGGCATCCAGCACGCGGTTTTCCGGCTGCAGCCACCAACCGATCATTTCACCCGTGGAGCAGAATTTCTTCACGCCGCCCTTCTCCACTGCCTGGCCCTTGGCGCCGGGGAAGTCGAGCACAACCATGCCGCAGACATGGCACTCGTCATCGGCGTGGAACGCCACCGGATCCAGCGGCTGCACGGCCTGCTCAGGCTCGCTGCATCCGGCTAGTCCCAGCATCAACAAGGCGATCAGTACACCCGAAGCCTTGGTATATAGCGCTTTCATCATTCAGAGCTCCTTCAACTCACGAGATCAGGCAAGCCGGCGGCGGAACACGCCATATGCAGCCAGCAACGAAATACCAACCCAGACCAACAGACACAGCCAGAGCGCCGCAGCCGGCACCGGCAGGTCACTGCCCAGAGACAGCACGCCCATGGCGTTGCCACCCTCGAAACCGGACAGGTTGATCAGCCGGTAGATGTCGGCGGGGTTAAGCAGCAGTAGCCAGGGCAGCAGTTCGGGGCTGAACTTGCCCTCACTGAGCACCAGCAATGCCAGCAGTACCAGGTCGAAGACCAGCACGAATAGGAACCAGACGCCCAGCGCCAGGCCCGCAGCACTGGATTTCTCGCTGACCTTGCTGCTGATCACATAGGCCAGCGCCAGGAATACCCAGCCCAGCAGCGTCGAGGAGATCATGAAGCGGCCGAAGGCCCAGACCAGCATGCCCAGCTCGATGTCCTCGACCAACAGACCGATGGCTACGGCGGCGCAGCCGAAGCCGATAAGCACCGCCAGCGCCAGGATCAGGCCATGGCCGACGAACTTGCCCAACAGGATCTGCCCGCGTCCCAGCGGATAGGTAAGCAGCAGCATCAGGGTGCCGCCCTCGTCCTCGCCGACGATGGCGTCATAGGCCAGCAGCAGCGCAATGAGCGGCATCAGAAAGGTGGCCAGGCTCGCCAGGCTGGCAATGGTCGCCGGGATCGAGGTGAAGCCCAATTGCCCCGAAGCGGCCGCGCCCAGCCAGGCGATACCCACAGCCAGGACGGCGAACAGCAGGCTGATCGCCAGCAGCCAGCGGTTGCGCAGGCCGTCACTGAGTTCCTTGCGGGCAATGTTCCAGATCTGATTCATGCTGTGCCCTCCGCCGCACGCACGTCACCGGCGCGCTCCATGTAGTAGCGATATAGATCCTCCAGCGAGGGCTGATGGATCTCAACGTCTTCAGGCTCGCCCTCGCCAAGCAGTTCGCGCAGCAACGGCAGCTTGTGGCCGTTGATGGCGATCACCTCGACACCATCCGCGCCATGCCGCTGCGCCGCATAACCCGCTGCACTCCAACGCTCCAGCCAGGCCTCGCTCTGGCTCATACCACTGGCGCGGATTCGCGTCGGCAAACCGGCTTCACCGCGCAGCTGCTTGATGCTGCCAATAGCCTGCAAACGGCCCTTGGCGAGAATCGCGGCGCGGTTGATATGCGCCTCCACACCCGGCAATACGTGGGAGCAGAGGATCACGCTGGTGCCGCTCCGACGCAGGCGGTCGACCAGTTGATAAAGGTCCTGGGTGGCAATGGGGTCGAGGCCCACCGTGGGCTCGTCGAGCAGTAACAGACGCGGCTCACCCAGTACCGCCTGAGCAAGACCAAGACGCTGGCGCATGCCCTTGGAATAGGTTTTCACCCGACGATCCGCCGCATGGCCGAGGCCGACCTGTTCAAGCAGGTCATCGACCTGGCTCAGCGGTGTGCTTTTCAGCCGGGCAAAGTGGCGCAGGGTTTCGCGGCCCGTCAGTTGCGGGTAGAAGGTTACGTTCTCCGGCAAATAGCCCAATTGGCGACGGACGTCGGTGGTACGCGGATCACGCCCCAGCACCTTCACCTGCCCATCGCTGGGCTGCAGCAGGCCGAGGATCAGCTTCATGGTGGTGGTCTTGCCGGCGCCGTTATGGCCGAACAGCCCCAGCACCTCGCCTTCGCCCAAGCTCAGGTGCAAATCATGCAATACGGTCATGTCGCCATAACGCTGGCTGACGCCCTGGATCTCTACAGCACTCATGAGCTGGGTTCCTGCGTTGTGTTCATCAATTTTTCGGTAGGCATTTTCATCAACGGGTGGCTGTCCTGCACACCCGGCGACTTGATTACCGGAAAGGCGCGTTGCACCCAGCGCAGCACTTCGATGCTGGGGCTGTTCATCAACAGGCGCACCTGCGGGTACATCCACAGCAGGCGGTCGACGTTGTCATTGGGCTCGTAGGGAATATCGCCCAGTCCGTCTTCGTCACGGTCCCAGCCCAGATAGTCGCTCCAGTAGTTGCCGCGGCCATCAACCGACCACTCCTGGGTTCGGGTGGCGACGTACTTGACCTGCTGCTCGTTGCCGATGAAAGCGTTGGAGCTGATCTTGTTGTCCTCTGAACCGGCGGTCAGGTGAACGCCTAGATTGCTGTGCTGGAAGTGGTTGTTTTCGATGGTGTTGAACAGCGAGTTGTAGATGAACAGCGCCTTGCCCTCGCCGCCCTTGATCATGCTGTCATCGCCTGTCTGGCCACGTTGTACGTTGGAGACGAAGTTGCTGCGGATGGTCGAGTAAGTGATGTAGTTCATCAGGACGCCATAGTTCTGGTCATCCTCGGAGCGGTTGTTCTCGACGGTCAGCATGCGGCTCTGCATCAGCGCATAGCCGGTACGGGTACGGCGGGTGGTGTTGCCGATTACCCGGTTGCTCTGGGAAAACATGTAGTGGATCCCAAAGCGCAGGTCCTCCATCAAGTTTCCCTGGATCAGGTTGTTGTTGGAGTTGCCGAGATAGACGCCATCACGGGTGTGGCTCACGTGGTTGCCGAGAATGCTGGCAGTGTTGGTATTGATCATGTGAATACCATTACCGCGGTCCTGGGAGCGCAGGTCCGGATTACCCTCCACACGGTTGCCTTCGATCCGCACGTTGCGGTTGCCCTCGGTGAGGATGCCGAACCCCTGCCCCAGCACATGGTTGTTGCGGATCACTGCGTCACTGGCAGTCGGCTCGAGAAAGATCGCCGCATTCATGTTGGTCAGGTCGTGGCCCGATTCGCGCAGCTCGCAACCTTCGATGGTCACGTTTGGTGCGCGTACGGTGAGGATATTGCCCTGGTGCTGCCCACGAATCACGGCGCCCGGCGCACAGGTGAGCGTCATCGGCTGGTCGATCAGAAATTGTCCGCTGTATTCGCCGGCAAGCAGCGTCCAGCGATTTTCTCCCTCTGCCTGCAATGGCAGAGCGGTAATGGGTTGCGGTTCCGCCAGAGCGGCCCCGCTGGAAATCATCAGCGCTACGAACGCCAGTGGTTGCAATCTATGAGTAGCCTGAAATCCGAGCACAGCTATTACCTTCTTTCAGCGTCCAGGCGAGTAATGCAGCACGGCGACCATACAGGGTCGCCGTGCTGGAAGTGATCGCGGGGGCGGTTCGGCGCAAGCACCTGACCACTCCCACGAATACTGCCCTAGCCTCAGGCCGGCTCAACCAGCATGCGACCCACCATTTCCATGTGCAGGGCATGGCAGAACCAGCTGCAGTAGTACCAATGCAGGCCTGGCTTGTCAGCGACAAAGGTGATGGAAGAGGTCTGCTGCGGGCTGATCTCCATGCTTACACCGTGGTTGACCATGACAAAGCCGTGAGACACGTCCTCGATCTGGTCGATGTTGGTGACGACCACGGTGACTTCGTCGCCCTGCTTGACGGTGAACTCCTGAACACCGAACGCCGGCGCCATTGAAGTCATGTAGACCCGGACCTTGTTGCCGTCGCGGATGACCTTGTTGTCGGCTGTCAGGTTGATGCCATCTTTCTCGGCCATCTTGACTGTCGGCGCGAAGAACGGATCGTTGCGGTCCCAGATCTTCTTGGTCTTGATCTGGTCGCGGCGGGCCATAATGCAGTCATGCGGTTCAGCGAAGGTCGGGCCGTCATGCACCAACTTCATCTCGTCACCGGAAATGTCGATCAGCTGATCGTTTTCCGGGTGCAGCGGGCCGGTTGGCAGGAAGCGGTCCTTGGAGAATTTGGACAGCGCCACCAACCACTTGCCGTCGGCTTCGTTGGTTTCGCAGAGCGACGCATGCAGGTGACCAGGCTGGTAGTGCACGTCGAGCTTCTGCTTGATGTAGTTGACCTTCTCGCCCTTGTAGGCACGCACCGCTTCTTCCATGTTCCACTTGACCACCTGGCTGTCGATGAACAGCGTGGTGTAAGCGTTGCCGCGACCGTCGAAGGTGGTGTGCAGCGGACCGAGGCCCAGCTCCGGCTCACCAACCACCACGTCACGTGGATCGGCCAGCTTGCCGGCGAACAGGTCGGGCAGCTTGTCGATGGCGATCATCGAGCAGGTTGGCGACAGCTTGCCGGCAGCGATGAAGTACTTGCCGTCGGACGAGGTGTTGCAGCCGTGCGGGTTCTTCGGCACCGGGATGTAACGGGTGAATTCGCTGTCCTTGTCGCCCTTCTTGCGACCATCGAGCACCGGAGACTTGGAATCGCCGAGGGTAATGAACTTGCCGGCCTTGATGGCCTTCTCGATGGCGTGGATGTCGAACACCACCACCCAGTCGCGCTCGTTGCGCATCATGCCGCCCAGATCGAAGGCCTTCTCCGAGTTGTAGCAGGTGGCTGCGGCGAAACGGCCGGTGTAGTCGGCGTCGGTGTTGTCGAGGTTGCCGTCGACAATCACCTGGAAGGCCATTTCCATGCTTTCCGCATCAATGGCGTTGTACATGGTGTAGCTGTTTTCATCCTGCAGGTCGAAGACCTTGCCATCGTTGGGGTGCGGGATGACGAACTCGGCGTTGGCGAACACGTACTTGGTGTGCGGCACTTTCTGCAGGCGCAGACCGTGGATCGCCTGCACGTTCGGCACGGTGATCATCTTGTCGCACTTCATGATGTCCAGACGGATACGTGCAACGCGGCTGTTGGCCTTGTCGTTGATGAACAGGTACTTGCCGTCGTACTTGCCGTCGGTCATGGAGATATGCGGGTGGTGGCAGTCGCCGTTCAGGAACTTGGCGCTTTCGCCCATGATGGCGCGGCTTTCGTTGGTCAGACCCCAGCCGGTAGCCGAGTCGACGTTGAACACCGGAATACGCATCAGCTCGCGCATGGACGGCACGCCCAGTACACGCACTTCACCCTGGTGACCGCCCGACCAGAAGCCGTAGTAATCGTCCAGCTCGCCTGGGCCGACATGGATCTTCTGCTGCGCGTCCTTGACGGCCGCTGCCCAGCTCTCGCGAGTCATGACAGCACCACCAAGGGCCGTGGCGGCAACCGCTGCACCGGTTACTGCGCTGGCGCCGAGGAAGCCGCGGCGGCTCAGGCCGAGCTTCTCGGGCGCCGAAGTGTTTTTGGAATCTTTTTCGCTCATGGGGTCTCGCTCCTTTGGGGCATCTTTAAATACAGGTCTATAACCAGTTTCGAGCGGCTGGCAGTGCGCGCTCAGGGTTCCACCACTTGCACGGGGATCAACTGCGGCGCAGCTGGGGCTTTTTTGTCACGCCGGGCGCGCTTGTTCTTAGCGATCAGCGGCGGACATTTGTTCTCGTTGTGATAGGTCATCTGGCAATCCAGGCAGTAATGGCATTCGTTATGGTTGATATGCCCATCTGGATGGATCGCCTGCACTTCGCACTCGTTGGCGCAGATCTGGCAGGGGTTGCCGCATTCCTTGCGCCGCTTTAGCCAGTCGAACAGACGGAAGCGGCCGGTAATCGCCAAGCCTGCGCCCAGCGGGCAGACGTAGCGGCAGTACACCTTGCGGGTGAAAATATTGACTACCAGCAGGATGACCGCGTAGGCGACGAACCACCACTGGCGGTCGAACTTCAGCGTGATGGCGGTCTTGAACGGCTCGATCTCGGCAGCCTTCTCGGCCAGCATCATCGACTCCAGCGAGATGCCGAACAACACCAGCAGAACGATGTACTTGATGGCCCACAGGCGCTCATGAACGCCGAAAGGCAGGTCGTACTGAGGGATCTTCAGCTTGCGCGCGGCCTCGTTGATCAACTCCTGCAGCGCGCCGAAGGGGCACAGCCAGCCGCAGAACACACCGCGCCCCCAGAGCAGGATGCTGGCGGCAGTAAATACCCAGAGGATGAAGATCACCGGATCGGTGAGGAACAGTTCCCAGCGGAAGTCCTGCACCAGCGCATGGACGAAGGTCAGCACGTTGACCACCGACAGCTGCCCCAGGGCGTACCAGCCGATAAACACCACGGTGAAGATCAGGTAGCCGTGGCGCAGTACTTTCAAGAAGTTGGGATGCTTGGCGAACTTGTCCTGCATGAAGAGGATGACGGTCAGCAGCGTCAGCGCCGCCAGGATGACGCCGATCTGGAAGCTCTTCTGATACCAGATATTGACCCACAGCGGACGGTTGGCCTCGTCGATGGCGGCCTGCTCCTCGGCGGTCAGCGGCGGACGCTCGAAATATTCCTCCGGCAACAGATAGGGCATCTCGAAGCTGGTGAAGATACTTTCAATCGGACCGACCTGACGGCGCACCAGCAGTTCCAGGTTCCAGGGAGAGCCCGGATCGAAGCGGGACTGTTCGCGGGCAGTGAAGATCGCCATCTCGAAGAAGTCCGGCATGCCCTCGGCATAAACGTCGGACAGGCGGATGAAATCCAGATCGCGGAAGCTGATGGTGTCGCCGAACTGGCGCAACTGCACCCGATCGAAGATGCCACCGCGCACATAGCCCGAGCCCTTGAAGGAGTATTCGCCGTTGGCCAGCACCGCGAACGCGTGCTCGCCCGGCTTGAGGTTCTCCATCAGTTCGCTGTATTGGCGTTCGCCCAGCAGGTTGCGGCCAATGGTGGGCGGGTTCAGATGGGTGGCGTAGAGATCGATGAAGGTCTCGTCGCGCTGCTCCGCGCTGGCCACGTCGACACCCTCTGCCTCGGTGCCGATGAAGGCGTCGTCCACCTGGCCTCGGGTCAGGTGCATGCGGCGGATGGCGCCATTACCCGTCAATTCGGTCCAGTTGCTAGGCTGATAAATATCTTCGCGTACCAGGGCGATCTTCGGCCGAGCACTGGCGCCGGCGGCAACCAGTCCCAGGTCCACGGCTACCGTGTGTGCGGCACGCATGACGATCTCGTTGATCACCATCACCGTCACCGTGGCACCGGTCACGGCATCGATGGTGACTGCGTTCTCGTCACGCGAGCGCCCGACCACTACGCGCTTATCAGCTCTGATACCGGCGTAGTGGGCGTTGAAGTCGTGAACTTTCTGTTCGGGAATACCGATCAGCACGATGGGTTCGTGGTGTTCGAGCATGTAGGCATCGACGATGGCGCCTGCAGGGTCGAGCAGGATCTGCATATTGATCGGCTTGCCGGAATAGGCCGGCATGTCGGTTACGTGGATGCTTTGGAAGGCGTAGCCGTACACAGTGCCGACACCATCGGCCAGGGTGCGTACCTGGTATTCGCCGTCGGGCGCGGAGATGTGTGTGGCGCGCGGAAAGAACTGTTCGATGCGCTGCTGCTCGGCCTCGTACTCCTTTGCCTGCAGCGTCAGGCTGGTGAATATAAGGAGTACTGCGACCAGCAGACACTTCCCCCAATTGCCATTGACTACAGACGTACTACACAGGGGCTTCATATCACTCCACTTCCCGCAGAAATGTTCGAGGCATGGTAGGTGACACGAGTCGGGTTTACCCTTGATTACAATCAAGCCCACCATCTAAAGGCGCTTCCATTGAGCCATGTCAACGAAAGCGCAGATGCACGCCAGAGCCTGCCACTCCTTGATGAAGACTAGATGTTATCGAGGAACATTCAAGATATGGGGTTTGGCGCATCCGGAGGCTATCGGCCAAGCGCACCGAAGTCATCCATTACGACCGCGCGGATGATGCCTGGCCGTGCAGCGGCTGGAGAGAAGGCCGAAGGGAAAAGGTTTACGTTAAAGCCATCGGCATCTGGTACGAAAGGGAGCCAACGCACCGGCTGGGCTGGAACAGCACCGCTTCGCTACTCCAGCCCAGGTTCAAGAGCTACTGCATCGGCAGCAACCCCGCTGACGAGCGCTCCGATCAGTGGCGACCCGGTGGCGTGAGATAGGCTGCGGTGGCGCCACGACTGGCCTCGCTGGCCTTTATTTCCATCCTCGTGATGCTGCGCAGATGCACCTGGTCGGGGCCATCGGCAAAGCGCAGGGAACGCCCGCCTATCCACATGTCCGCCAGCGGCGTGTCAGGCGTCAGACCCATGGCGCCGTATACCTGGATAGCGCGATCGACGACATTTGTATGCATACGCGGCACCAGCGCCTTGATCATGGCGATTTCCTTGCGCGCCGCCCTGGCGCCGACCTCGTCGATCATCCAGGCGGCTTTCAATACCAGCAGCCGCGCCTGCTCGATCTCGATACGCGACTCGGCAATCCAGTCAGCAATGTTGGAATACTGCGCCAGGTATTTGCCGAAAGCCTTGCGTTCCTGGCTGCGTTCGACCATCAGCTCCAGCGCCAGCTCGGCCATGCCGATGGAACGCATGCAGTGATGGATGCGGCCCGGTCCCAGGCGCGCCTGGGCCATCATGAAGCCCTCACCTTCCTTGCCTAGAAGATTGCCCGCCGGCACCCGCACGTTCTTCAGCAACAACTCGCAGTGGCCTTCTGGCGCAATGTGATTCATCACCGGAATGTTGCGCACCAGCTCCACGCCGAGCGTGTCGAAGGGCACCAGAATCATGCTCTGCTGCTGATGGGTGTCGGCGTCGGGATCGGTCTTGCCCATCACGATCAGCACCTTGCAGTTGGGGTGCGCTGCGTTGGTGATGAACCACTTGCGTCCGTTGATGACGTAGTCGTCGCCGTCACGGCGAATCAGGGTCTGGATGTTGGTGGCATCCGATGAGGGCACGTCCGGCTCGGTCATGGCGAAGGCCGAGCGGATTTCGCCTTCTAGCAGCGGCTTGAGCCAGCGCTCGCGCTGCTCAGGCGTGGCGAACATGTGCAGCAGCTCCATGTTGCCGGTGTCCGGTGCATTGCAGTTGAACACCTCAGAGGCCCAGTGCACGCGCCCCATGATTTCCGCCAATGGCGCGTATTCCAGATTGCTCAGGCCCATGCCTGGCTCGTCCTCGCGCAACGAGGGCAGGAACAGATTCCAAAGTCTTTCGGAGCGCGCCAGCGCCTTGAGATCGTCCATGAAGGACACGGGATACTGGCCGGCGGCGACCTCGGCATGCCAGTCACCGATGCGCGGCACGATGTGCTGATCCATGAACGCGCGCAGCTGCTGACGCAGTGCCTCCACACGCGGGCTGTAGGCGAAATTCATGCGATACCTCTGGGGTTCGGGTGGTTATGCCCACCTTAAACCCGACATGCGCTAAAGCAATGAAAGTACAGCCGCTGAATCAGGCCCAATCAATGACGCGATGGGCACCCCCGACGGGGTGGCAATGACGGAAGCGCATTCGGCGATTCCATCCTGAAGCTGCGAAAACAATCCATGCCGCGGCTAACGTAGCCTGTATTAGCCTACGGCGTAATGCAGGGTCCGAAGGCCCAACTCAACGGCCCGTAGCATGAATCCGCAAATAGAGTCCGCAAGCCACACGCCCGACAACGGCTACCAGCGCAGGTAGAACATCGCCTTTGCCAGCACCACGATGCCGACCATCTGCAGAAAGATCGCCCAGTGAATGGCCTGATAGCGCACTGGGGTCATCCGCCCGCTTCTTAACAGCATGGCCACCGCGCCGAAGGTGAAGAAGACGCCAATGGCGAGCAGGATCTTCAGTGTCAGCAGGGTGCCGAAACTGCTGGCGAAGGGGTCCACCAACAGATGGCGATGGTGCCAGGCCAGGCCGATGCCCGCGCCGTAGACGAACAGCACTACCCAGTGCAACACCACCCGCAGACGCGCTCCGACTGCCTTGTCGACGCGCAACATCAGCTCCGGCTCGATCTGCTGCCGGACTTTGGCCAGCACGACTACCTCGATGAATAGCGCACCAATGAAAAAGATCGCACCCAGCAGATGGGTCACATGCAACAGGGAATAGCTCATCTCTGCCCCTTGGTCGTCAGGCGTTCAGCCTAGCATCCCAGCGACACGCCTTGCCCTGACAGATTGCCTCACTGAGGCGCCGCAGCCAGCTGGTTGCCGTCACGCTCAACCTGCTGACCGGCCTCGAACCCTTTGACAGACGTTCGCAGACGGCTGGTATTGCCATCCTCGTCCCTGAGCACATAAAGGCTGTGGTCGGGGCCCGCCACTTCCTGCACACCCTGCCCTGCGAAATAGCCAACTCCAGCGCCCACCAGTGCCCCAATTGGACCTCCGGCTGCCGCACCCAGCATGAAACCACTGAGGCCACCGAACCCGCCGCCTAGCGCACGGTCCTTTTGTACAGTTACCACTTCGTCAGCACTAACCAAGGTGCTTGCCAGCAGCAACACACTGGCCATCACTATCGACTTGTTCATGGGCAACACTCCTTCGGAAGATTGGAAAACGCATTCCATCTCTTTCATGAAGCGTGCCGTCATTTCTATTGATATAGATCAATACGTTAAACGGGCTAATGTACTAATGACCCGCCCAGAGTTGGTTTAAAAAACCAGCAAGAGTATTTTCAACCCTGCGATGACTCCTTGAGGGCCCGCCATGATTCGCTGCAAACGCGCCTACGAAAGCGCATCTCCAGAGGATGGCCGCAGAGTGCTGGTGGACCGTCTCTGGCCACGCAACTGCCGCAAGGAGGCGCTGCAGCTGGATCAATGGCACAAGGAGCTGGCGCCTTCCAGCGAATTGCGCCGCGCCTTCAAGAGCGGCGACTTGAGCTTCGAGGACTTTCGCGAACGCTATCGCCAAGAACTTGCCGCACATCCCGAGCACTGGTGGCCGCTGCTGGGCGTTGCCGGGCAGGAACATCTCACGCTCATCTACGCCGCACGCGACGAGCATCAGAACAACGCCCAAGTGCTGGCCGAATGGCTGGAAGAACAGCTCGACCGCCAGGGCGCGCAGAGCTCACCGACGTGCTACGCCGGCGAGCGCTTATCTTGATGCGGCTCAGCGCCGGCGATTGACTGTCAGCGCGGCGCGGATCACATCGGCACCGATTTCCTCTTCATAGGCTTTCCACACCGGGACCATCTGGTCGCGCCACTTCTGGCGCTGCTCCGGCGTCAGCGTCACCAGCTGGCTGCTGCCGCTGGCGAGGATGCGTTCGCGGTCGCGCCGATTGAGCGCAGCCGCTTCTCGGTTCACCATCTGGGTGACTTCCAGCAGGATGCCTTCGAGCTCCGAACGCACCGCGAACGGCATGCTCGTCCAGAATGACGAACTGGTCACCACCATGTAGTTGAGCACTCCATGATTGGTCTCGGTGATGTAGGGCTGGAATTTGTGCATCTGCTGGCTGGCAATGTTCGACCAGGGGTTCTCGGCGCCCTGCACGACGCCGCTCTGCAGCGACTTGGTCACCTCAGAGAACGGCAGGCGCACCGGCTTAGCCGCCACGGCGCCGAATTGCGAGTCCAGCACGGCCGAATTCTGGACCCGGAAGGCCAGCCCGGCAGCGTCCTTGGGCTCGACCAGCGCGCGGGTCGCGGAAAGCTGCTTGAGGCCGTTGTTCCAGTAGGCCAGGCCATAGATGCCGGAATCGGCCATCGAGCGCAGCAGCTCACGGCTCATCTCGCGCTTCTGGAAACGGTCCACGGCCGCCTCGTCGTCGAACAGGAACGGCAGGTCGAATACCTGCAGCTTCTTGGTGTACTTGTCGAACTTGGAAAGCGAGGGCGCGAGCATCTGCACCCGACCATCGAGCAGCGCCTGCATCTCGTCGGCATCGCCGACCAATGTCGAGTTCGGATAGACCTCGACTTTCACCTTGCCGGCCAGGCGTTCGTGCGCTAGCTTCTGGAACAGCAGCGCACCCTTGCCCTTGGGCGTATCGTCAGCCACCACGTGGGCGAACTTGATGACAATTGCATCGTCCACGGCGGCCATGAGCGGCGCGCTCGTCAAACACAGACCTGCGACCAGCGCAGCAACACAAGACTTGAACATCTATCCCCCCAACGGGAAAAGCTCGACCCAGCGCCTCGGCAGCACCGTTCGAGTGGTTATCTGATTGCGAAACGACCGTTAGCGCTGTCGCGCAACGGATCGGATTCGAGTGATATGGCCAAATCTGCGATCACAAGGGATCGGCGTTCGGCCTTTATTGGAATGCGGTTCGCGAACTTCTCGACGCCAGCGGCATCGTCCCGAACCGAGGCGGGAAGTCTTGGTCATCAAGTGCCACGGCACAAGCGCTGGAATGTCCAACCAGCTCTCAAAAACGGCACATGGCGCTCATCCGAACGCTCGAACTTTATCGGCGCATGCCCCTTCTACTAACAACACTCGCCCGACCTGCCTGCATGAACGAAGCCCAGAAGCCATCCGCCCGCAATGAAATCGATTGCCTGATCGTTGGCGGCGGGCCTGGCGGCCTGACTGCCGCCCTGTACCTCGCCCGCTTCCATCGCAGCTGCCTGGTGGTGGATGCGGGCGCCAGTCGCGCCTCGCTGATTCCCCGCTCGCACAATTACCCGGGATTTCCGCCGGGCATATCCGGTGACGGATTGCTGACCCGGCTGCGTGAGCAGGCCACCAGCTACGGTGCGCGTATCGAGCGGGGCCATGTCGATGCGATTGAATCACTGAGCGACGGCTTCCAGGTACGCTACGGCGCCCAACGCTGCATCGCTCGCCGCGTGATTCTCGCCACCGGCATCGAAGACATCCTGCCGTCGATGCCCGACGCGCACGCTGCCATCGCCGCCGGAAGCTTGCGCCTGTGCGCGATCTGCGATGGCTACGAAGTCGACGGGGACAATATCGCGGTCTATGGCGAGGCCGAAGACACCATCCGCCACGCGGTATTCCTGCGCACCTTTACCGACCGCGTAACCGTCGTGGTCCATGGCGATCCGCACGCCTGCGACGAAGCCATGGCCCTAGCCAGCCATTACGGCATCCGGCTGATCAGCGATGACGTCGAGGCCTTGCGCCACTGTCCCCAGGGCATCGAACTGGTCACTGCCAGGCAGGGCACGCACCATTTCGACATCATCTACCCCAATCTGGGCGCACGCTTTCGCTCCGAGCTGGCACTGAAGCTGGCCGTCGCCTGCGATGAAGGTGGTGCGCTGATCGTCGATGGCCACCAGCAAACCTCGGTGCCGGGTCTCTATGCGCTGGGTGACGTGGTGGTTGGGCTCAAGCAGATAAGCGTTGCCATCGGCCATGCCGCGCAAGCCGCCACCGCCGTGCACAACAGCTTGGAATGCCAACCATGGGGCGGTTCGCAGGCGTTGCGCTGATCGCTCATTGAAACCACCTGCGCACTCTTAACAGCCGATGTCTTCGTTCTGCCAAGCAGGCATACTTCCGGCTTCTGCCCGAGCCCGAACAGCATGCGCATACACGTTACGTTCATAGACCGCATAGGCATCACTCAGGAGGTTCTCGCCCTGTTGGTGGCGCGCAACCTGAATCTCGACGCCGTGGAAATGGTGCCACCCAACGTCTATATAGACGCGCCGACACTGGATACTGATGTGCTCGACGAGCTGCGCCAGGCGCTGCGCAACGTGCGTGGCGTGCAGGACATCCAGGTAGTCAGCATGCTGCCCGGCCAGCAGCGACGCCTGCAGCTCGATGCCTTGCTGCATGCCATGCCCGATCCTCTGATGGCGGTCGACGGCGACGGCAAGATCCTCATGGCCAACCCGGCGCTGATCAGCCTAGTGGGGCTCGACCCTGAAGGCCAATTCATCGGCGAGCTGTTCGAAGCGCCTGAACTGCAGGCCGCGATGCTCAAGCAGGGTTTTCGTCTGCCCATGCGCGAAATCATCTTCAACGGCCAGTCGCTGCTGATCGACGTGATGCCGGTTGCCGAAACACCCGGCACAGACGGATCGCAACCGGCCGCCGGCGCGCTGCTGACGCTGTATGCGCCCAGTCGCCTGGGTGAACGCCTGGCCGCATTGCACCCGCACCACGCGGAGAGCTTCGAGGCGCTGCTGGGCGATTCGCCGGCAATTCGTACGCTCAAGGCTCGCGGCATGCGCGTTGCGGCGCTCGACGCGCCCCTGCTGATCCAAGGCGAAACCGGCACTGGCAAGGAGCTGGTCGCCCGCGCCTGCCATGCTGCAAGTCCGCGCAGCAGCGCACCCTTTCTCACCATCAGCTGCGCCGCCGTCTCGGAAAACCAGGCTGATGGAGAACTGTTCGGTTATGCGCCGGGCGCAGCAAACGCCAATCAGCGCAGTGGCAAACCCGGTCTGCTTGAGCTGGCTAACGGCGGTACGGTGTTTCTCGACGAAATAGCTGAACTATCGCCCTACCTGCAAGCGAAGCTGATGCACTTTCTCAGCGAGGGGAGCTTTCGGCGCGTGGGTGGCGAGCGCGAGATATATGTGGATGTGCGGATCCTCAGCGCTACTCACCGCGACCTCGAACAGCTGGTTGCCGCCGGCTCCTTCCGTGAAGATCT
This sequence comes from Stutzerimonas stutzeri, assembly GCA_002345575.1. Taxonomy (GTDB): domain Bacteria; phylum Pseudomonadota; class Gammaproteobacteria; order Pseudomonadales; family Pseudomonadaceae; genus Stutzerimonas; species Stutzerimonas stutzeri_S. The sequence continues at coordinate 126,183 of DDVX01000008.1, read as the reverse complement.
GTTCTACCGCCTCAACGTCCTCAACCTGGCCGTTCCGCCGCTGCGCGAACGCGGCGATGACATCCTATTGCTGGCGCGGCATTTCCTGCTAAAGGCCTGCACCCAGATCCAGCGCCCGCCTTGTCGCCTTGCTCCTTCTACTTACCCCGCGCTGCTTGGCAACAGCTGGCCCGGTAACGTGCGACAGCTGCAGAACATAATTTTTCGCGCTGCAGCGATGTCCGACAGGAACGTGATCGGCCTCGACGATCTGGATATCGCGCGCACTCGCCTCGCCTTCCAAGATGAAGAAATCCCCAGCCTTGGCGAAGCGATGGAAGCCTTTGAACGCTCGATTCTGGAGCGGCTATACGCAAGCCATCCCTCAACTCGGCTGCTGGCCACGCGCCTTAAAACTTCGCACAGCGCGGTCGCGATGCGCTTGCGCAAATATGGAATCGGCGTGCATAACTGAGGCGCTGCAAACGTCACCGTCGGGAACAGTCAGCCTTAAAATGTCCGTAAACACCTCACCACTGTGTCAATCGGCCGCACCCATTGTATCGATTCAGATACACCGTATCGAAACAGATACAAAGCATTGCAAGCCGGAAGCTTGGGCTTTGCATGCCAACTGTATTGAATTCGCGACAGAGGAATCATTTGACAGGCTCGCTGCTATTCCTAAGCGATTGATTAGTAGAACATTTATTAAAGCTGGCATCGGTATTGCGTCACTACATCAACTGGTGCCGGAGGGCGACGTTACTGCTTGGCCAACACAAAGCAGTATTCGCCAGCCGGCTCCTCGAATGGGTGCCTGTTTTTACGCACACCGACATGCCGTAAACCAAAAACTACAAGCGGAGTCGACATGCAATTTCTGAATGACCTGGTCAATCAAATCAACGCCTTGGTATGGGGTCCACCGATCCTGGTGCTGATCCTCGGCACCGGCATGTTCCTGATGATCATGCTCAAGTTCATGCCTTGGAGAACCATTCCCCGAGGCTTCCGCCTGATGTGGCAGGGCCGCAAGAACGAACCCGGCGCTGAAGGCGAAATCAGCCCTTTCCAGGCGTTGATGACGTGCCTTGCCGCTACTGTCGGGACCGGCAACATCGCCGGGGTCGCCACGGCAATTTTCCTCGGCGGGCCGGGCGCACTGTTCTGGATGTGGTGCACCGCGTTGGTGGGCATGGCAACCAAGTACTGCGAGGTGGTCTTGGCGGTGCATTACCGTGAGAAAGACGACCGTGGCGAGCATGTCGGCGGCCCGATGTATGCCATCAAGAATGGCCTGGGCAAGAAGTGGTTGTGGCTGGGCGGCGCATTCGCCATCTTCGGCGGGCTGGCCGGGTTCGGCATCGGCAACATGGTGCAGGTCAACAGCATGGCGCATGCTCTGGACACCACCTTCGGCGTGCCCATGTGGATAACTGGCGTGATCTCAATGGTTATTGTCGGCCTGGTGATCCTCGGCGGTATCAAGCGCATCGGCAAGGTCGCTGCAGCACTGGTGCCCTTCATGTGCGTGGCCTACATTATCGCCGGCTTCGTCGTGCTCGCCGTCAACTTCGAAGCGATTCCCGGCGCCTTCGCGCTGATCTTCCATTCTGCATTTAACCCAGTTGCGGCTACTGGCGGCTTTGCCGGCGCAGCAGTAATTGCGGCAATCCGCTTCGGTGTGGCACGCGGCATCTTCTCCAACGAGGCTGGCCTGGGTACAGCCGGTATCGCTCAGGCAGCCGGGACCAGCAACAGTCCGGTGCGCTCCGGCCTGATCGGCATGCTGGGTACGTTCATCGACACCATCATCATCTGCTCGGTGACCGGTCTGGCGATCATTTGCTCCGGCGTCTGGTCCAGCGGTGAGAGCGGCGCAGCGTTGTCGGCAGCTGCATTCGAGTCGGCGATGCCTGGCTTCGGTGGGGCCATTCTGACCATTGCACTGGTGGTCTTTGCCTTCACTACCATCCTGGGCTGGAGCTACTTCGGCGAAAAATGCTGGGAGTACCTGATGGGCACCAAGGTCATCTGGCCGTTCCGGGTGATCTGGGTCTTGGCAGTACCGTTCGGTGCGATCGCCCAGCTGGATTTCGCCTGGCTGGTCGCCGATACCCTCAACGGCCTGATGGCGATTCCCAACCTGGTCTCCCTGCTGCTGCTGAGCCCGGTGGTGGTCAAGCTGACCAACGCCTACTTCGCCGAGCGCAAGGCGCAGGAAGCGATGCCCAGCGTATCCCGCTAAGGCGGTCTAAGCTGAAAGCAGCTCCCGCTTAGCGGGCCGTAGAAAAACGTAGGCGAGGTAGGCAAGACAAGGCGCAACGACCAACGGGCGCAACAGCCGAAGGCTGGCCCGAAGGGCGAGTGCAGCGAGTCAAGACAGGCGAGGAAGCGGAGTTTAGGTGTTCTAAATGAGCTTCCGAGCCTGTTTTTAACGCAATATTGCCAACGCAGGTAGTTTCCTATGGCCTGTTAGCGGGGCCAGCTGCCTAATTGCGAGCACGCCAGCCATGTCCCTCAGTACCTTCGATCTGTTCAAGATCGGCCTCGGCCCCTCCAGTTCACATACCACCGGTCCCATGTACGCGGCAGCGCGCTTCGCCGAAGGGCTGAAACGCGACGGCCTGCTGTCATCCACCGAAAGAGTGCGCATCGAGCTGTACGGCTCGCTCGGCGCCACCGGCAAGGGCCACGGCAGCGACAAAGCCGTGATACTTGGCCTTGAAGGCGAGAAGCCCGAGCAGGTCGATACCAGCGGCATTCCCGCCCGGCTTGCGGCCATTCGAGAAGCTGGCACCTTGCGCCTGCTCGGTGAAAAACCGATCCACTTCGTCGAGCGCGAACATCTGGCGATGATCCTCAAGCCACTGGATTTCCACCCCAACGGCATGGTGTTTCGCGCGTTCGACAACGCCGGTCTGCAGCTACGCAGCCGCGAGTACTACTCGGTAGGCGGCGGCTTCGTCATCGACGAGCAGGCGGCCGGCAGCGACCGCATCAACGAGGACCAGTCCCCGCTGCCCTTCCCTTTCTACAGCGCCCGCGAACTGTTGGCGCTGTGCGGCAAGCATGAGCTGTCGATCAGCCAATTGATGCTCGCTAACGAGGCGGCCTGGCGTCCCGAAGCGCAGACCCGCGCGCAACTGCTGAACATCTGGCAGGTCATGCAGGACTGTGTGCGCGCCGGCTGTCGCACAGAAGGCACACTGCCCGGAGGGCTCAAGATCGAACGCCGCGCTGCCAAGCTCTATCGGCAGCTGAGCGAAAATTCCGAAGCCAACCTGCGCGATAACCTCAACGTACTCGACTGGGTCGATCTCTATGCCTTGGCCGTCAATGAGGAAAATGCCGCCGGCGGCCGGGTAGTCACCGCACCGACCAACGGGGCCGCCGGCATCATCCCGGCGCTGCTGCATTACTACATGCGCTTCGTACCCGGCGCGAATGAAGACGGCGTGGTGCGATTCCTGCTTACCGCAGCCGCCATCGGCATCCTCTACAAGGAAAACGCGTCGATCTCCGGGGCGGAAGTCGGCTGCCAGGGTGAGGTGGGCGTCGCCTGCTCCATGGCCGCCGGCGCGCTGTGCGAAGTGCTCGGCGGTACAGCGCATCAAGTGGAGAACGCCGCCGAAATCGGCATGGAGCACAACCTCGGTCTTACCTGCGACCCGGTCGGCGGACTGGTCCAGGTGCCCTGCATCGAGCGCAACGCCATGGGTGCAGTAAAGGCCATCAACGCCGCACGTATGGCCCTGCGCGGCAACGGCAGCCATTTCATCTCGCTGGACAAGGTCATCCGCACCATGCGCCAGACCGGCGCCGACATGAAGAGCCAGTACAAGGAAACCGCCCGCGGCGGGCTGGCGGTCAACATCATCGAGTGCTGAACCGGGTGCCATCCGTCATGGCTCATTGGAATTATGGGATTGCCACTACCTGGCCTTATCATCCGCAGGGCGGAATGTCCGGTACCGAAAGGAATCTCGCCACCACCCAGCTGTCTCCCCAATATCTCGTCGACGCGCCTTGCCGGAATAACTAGCCACAATGCCGAAAAACAACAGCCAAGAACCATCCACGGCGAAAAATTCCAGCCTTTCCAGAAGCACGCTGGAATATCCGGTTGTCGGGATCGGCGCATCGGCCGGCGGGCTGAAAGCGCTGATGACTTTTTTCGAGCACATGCCCAGCGACTGCGGCATGGCATTCGTGGTCATCATGCACCTGTCGCCCAAGCATGAAAGCAGCGCTGACAAGATCCTGCAGAACGTCACGCGTATGCCCGTGCTGCAGGTCAACCAACCGGTGCCGATCGAGCGCAACAAGATCTATGTGATCCCGCCGGCGATGGATCTATTGATGAACGATGGCTACCTGCGCCTGCAAAAGCCCACGCGTGAACGGGGTGCCCAGGTTGCCATCGACCTGTTTTTCCGCGCCCTGGCGGACGTGCATCACACCCACGCAATCGGCATCGTGCTCTCCGGCAGCCGCGCGGACGGTTCGGTAGGCCTGGCGCGCATCAAGGAACAGGGCGGAGTCACCCTGGCGCAGACCCCTGAGGATGCCGAGTACGACTCGATGCCACTCAGCGCAATAGATACCGGCGTGGTGGATATCGTCCTGCCAGCAGCGGAAATGCCGCAGCGCCTGGTAGAGCTGGGACGCAACCTCGAGGCACTGCTCACAAGCAAGCACCCACTGCCGCAACCGGGCGAAACCGAGCAGGCCGACGCCGCACCAATCGCGTTAGAAGACGAGCGAACCCGCCCTCAGTCCAAACCCAACGAGTTGGCGCTGCGCGAGATTCTCGGCGCACTTCGCAGCCGGACCGGCCACGATTTTCGGCATTACAAACAGGCCACCGTCCTGCGGCGCATCGAACGGCGAATGCAGGTAAACGCCTTGCGTGACATGCCCAATTCCTGCAGGAGCAACCCGAGGAAACCCCCGCTCTCCTGGCCGATATGCTGATCGGCGTGACCAACTTCTTTCGCGACCGGGAGGCCTTCGAAGCGCTGGAGCGCGACATTATCCCGGCGTTGTTCGAGAAAAAAACCGACGCCGAGGAGAAGACCCTACGCATCTGGTCAGCTGCCTGCTCGAGCGGTGAAGAGGCCTATTCGCTGGCCATGCTCTTTGCCGATCAAGCCCAACTGAGCAGCCCCAACAGCGAGATTCACGTACAGCTGTTCGCCACCGATATCGACGACCGTTCGCTGGAAACCGCCCGCGCCGGCATCTATCCCGAAGCCATCGTCACCGATGTACCGCCCAGCCGCCTGCGCCAGTATTTTTTCAAGGAACAGAACCACTACCGCATGCAGAAGGAGCTGCGCGAACGCATCCTCTTTGCCCGCCACAACATTCTGCGCGATCCGCCGTTTTCCCGGCTGGACCTGATCTCCTGCCGCAACCTTATGATTTATCTGGACCGGGACATTCAGGTCGAAGTGCTACGCATGTTCCACTTCGCCCTCAACCCCGGCGGCTACCTGTTTCTCGGCAGCTCGGAGACGGCCGACGCCTGCAGCCAGCTGTTCGAGCCGGTGGACAAGAAGAACCGCATCTACCGCGCCAAAGGCGTCGGTTCGGGCCTTCGCCGTGCAGCCCCTGGGCCGTTCCAGCCGCTGACGGGCGGATCGCTAGGCAAAACGCCGCTTAGCCAGCCGCCCCGGCGTAACCGCAAGTTCTCCTTCGCCGACGTGCACCAGCGCGCCCTCGAGCAGTACGCGCCGCCGAGTGTGATCGTCAATCACGAGGCCGAGATCGTGCATATGTCCGACCGCGCCGGAAATTTCCTGCGCTATGTCGGCGGTGAGCCATCATTGAGCCTGACCACCCTGGTCCATCCGCACTTGCGCCTGGAACTGCGCACAGCGCTATACCAGGCCACCCACACCGGAAAAAGCGTGGAGGCACGGCGTGTCAGGCTGGAACGTGACGGCCGGCACTACTACGTGAACATGGTGGTGCGACCCTTCCGCGACAACGAAGCCGGCAGCGAATACATGCTGGTGATCTTCGATGAAGTCGAAGATTGCATGGACGGCCATACCCTGGAAAACCCCCAGACCAAGGACAGCGTGCTGCTTCAGCTGGAGGCCGAACTGCAGCAGACCAAGGAGCAGCTGCAGATCACCATGGAGCACTCGGAAACCTCCACCGAGGAATTGCGTGCTTCCAACGAAGAGCTGCAGGCCATCAACGAAGAATTGCGCTCGGCCACCGAAGAGCTGGAAACCAGCAAGGAAGAGCTGCAATCGATCAACGAAGAGCTCACCACGGTCAATTTCGAGCTCAAGGCCAAGGTCGACGAGACCAGCAAGATCAATGACGACTTGCAAAACCTGATCTCTTCGACGGACATCGCCACCCTGTTCGTCGACCGCAATATGCGCATCAAATCGTTTACCCCGCGGGCGCAGGATATCTTCAACGTGATAGGCAACGATGCCGGGCGTTCGCTGATGGACATCACCCACCACCTCGATTACCCGCAGCTGCACGAGGAAGCCACCCAAGCCTTCGAGGCCCTGCATCTGGTGGAGCGCGAAATCTGCAGCCGGGACGGCGATCGTTGGTACCTGGCGCGCTTCCTGCCCTACCGCACGCTGGATGACCGCATTCAGGGCGCGGTGCTGACCTTCATCGACATCACCGACCGCCGCCGCGCCGAAGAACAGGTACGCGCCGGCGAAGCCCATATGCGCCAACTGGCACAGAGTACCAAGGGCTACGCCATCATCACCCTGGACTGCGACGGCAACATCACCACTTGGAACCGCGGCGCCGAGCACATTTTCGGCTACAGCGAAGAAGAGGCGCTTGGCCGCAACATCGAGCTGATCTACACCGAAGAGGATCGCCTGGCCGGTCTACCGGAGGCCGAGCGTAAACGCGCCTTGGAGCAGGGCCAGGCTACCGATGAGCGTTGGCATGTGCGCAAGGATGGTAGCCAGTGCTTCTTCAGCGGCCTGGTCAATCCGTTGATAAACAGCGAAGGCAAGACCACAGGCTTTGCCAAGATTGCGCGCGATATCACCGAAGACCGGCAGCGCAGCCACGAGCAGCAGAACGAGCTGGAGAGCATCCAGGCCGCCAACCAGCAGAAGGACCAGTTCTTTGCCGTGCTCTCCCACGAGCTCAAGCATCCGCTCAACCTGATTCAGCTCAACGCCGACCTGATCGCGCGCTCGCAGGCGGTGAAGAACACGCCGGGCCTCGGCAAGGCCACCCAGGCGATCCAGAACGCGGTACGCAGCCAATCACGGATCATCGACGACCTAATGGACGTCTCGCGCATTCGTACCGGCAAGCTCAAGCTCAACTTCGCTACTCTGAGCTACCAGGACGTGCTCAAGGGTATCGAGGCCGTGTTCGATCCCGTGGCATCGGCCGAGGGCGTGACCTTCGAAACCTTTAAGCCGGAACAACCGATCTATGTGCGCGCCGACCCGACGCGGCTGGAGCAAATCGTCTGGAACCTGCTGAACAACGCCTGGAAATTCACCAAGGGCGGCGAACGCATCTGCATGCAGCTCGAGCGTGAAGGCGATCAGGCGCGGCTGGATGTGATCGACACCGGTGAAGGCATCTGCCCCGACTTTCTGCCCAAGGTGTTCGACATGTTCGGCCAGGCCGAAATGCAACACGCGCAACGCTCCAAGCACGGCCTGGGCATTGGGCTGGCGCTGGTCAAGCAACTGGTCGAGGCACACGGTGGTCGCATCGACGCTTTTTCCGAAGGGCTGGGCCGGGGCGCGCGGTTCAGCGTCTGGCTGCCGATACACCTGCAGACCGAACTGACCCTCGGCGAACTGGGCAATGCCAGTGAGCTCGGCGCGTTGGTCGGCATCGACATCCTGTTGGTGGACGACTCCCCGGACATCCTAGACACCCTGTGCGAGCTGCTGGAAAGCGAAGGCGCGAACGTGACCACCGCTGACGGCGGCGCGCGCGGCATCGAGCTGGCCGGGCAATCGCGCTTCGACATCATCGTTTCCGACATCGGCATGCCGGACATCGACGGCCACAAGATGATGGCCGAGATCCGCCGCGGCACCACCAACGCCGACACCCCCAGCATCGCCCTGACTGGCTACGGCACCCTGCGCGACGTGGAAAAGGCCACCAACGCAGGCTTCACCCTGCACCTGCGCAAGCCGATCGACCTGCAGGCATTGATTGATGCGGTGACCCAAGCGGTGCGCTGAGCCCCGTTCGCCGCGAGAGCGCGCCCTCCACAAAAAGCAGCGCGGTGCGAGCCGCAGCCTGTGGGAAGGCAGCCCTCGGCAAAGCTTTCAAGACCGTGGCAAACTTCATCCCCGATTCGCCGCGAGGGCGCGCCTCCCACAAAAGCGGTGCGGTGCAAGCCGCGGCCTTTGGGAGGGCCGACCTCGGCGCGAAGCTTATAAGGCCGTGCCAAACTTCAACCCCGATTCGC
>DDVX01000008.1:0-117694 GCA_002345575.1 Stutzerimonas stutzeri | reverse complement strand
GCGAGGGCGCGCCTCCCACAGAAACGGTGCGGTGCAAGCCGCAGCTGTGGAAGGGCCGACCCTGGCGCGAAGCTTTTAAGCGGCGGGCAGGATCTCAAGCTTCCTTACCAATCCCGTACTCACGCAGTTTGTTGGCGATGGTGGTGTGCGACACGCCGAGACGCTTGCCCAGCAGGCGGCTGCTGGGATGCTCGGCGTAGAGGCTTTCCAGCACGGCTTTTTCGAAGCGGCCGACGATGGCATCCAGCTTGCCATCCAGGGAGAACTCGCCCAGCGGCTGCGCGGCGCCGTAATCCGGAAGGCGAATGTGCTTGGGCTCGATCACCCCGCCCTCGCACAGCGATACCGCCTGGAACAGCGTGTTCTCCAACTGGCGTACGTTGCCCGGCCAGTGATAGCCGGCCAGTCGCTCCAGGGCCTGCGACGAAAGGGTCGGCAGCGGGCTACCGATTTGCCGGCTGGCCTGGTCGATGAAGTGCAGCGCTAGTGGCTGCAGGCCATCCAGGCAATCGCGCAGCGGTGGAATATGCAGCGATAGCACGTTGAGGCGGTGATAGAGGTCCTGGCGAAATTCAGCCTTTGCGCACAATTCAGACAAATCCACCTGCGTCGCGCAGATAACCCGCACGTCAAGATAGACCTCCTCGTCACTGCCGACCCGGCGAAAGCCGCCATCTTGCAGAAAGCGCAGCAGTTTGGCCTGCAGCCGTGGGCTCATCTCGCCAACGCCGTCGAGAAACAGCGTACCGCCAGCAGTGAGTTCCAGCAGGCCCAGCTTGCCCTCGGGCCGCGCGCCCTCGAAGGCGCCGGGACCGTAGCCGAACAGTTCGGTCTCGGCCATGGATTCGGGCAAGCCGGCGCAGTTGAGTGCCATGAACGGCGCCTGCCCGCGCGGGCTGGACAGGTGGCAGGCCCGGGCCAGCAGCTCCTTGCCGGTACCGGTCTCGCCCTCGATCAGCAGCGGTGCGTCCAGCGGCGCCATGCGCCGAGCCTCACGCACCACCGCAGCCATCACCTTGGAGCTCTGGAAGATGCTGTCGAAGCCGCGCAGCTCCTGCTTGCGCCAGTTGTAGATGCGCTCGCCCACCCGATCGGCACGATGCAGGGTCAGTACCGCCCCGGCCAGCGCTTCGCTGTCGTCGTGTTCGGATTGCAACGGCGCGATGTCGGCGAGGAACACGTCGCCCTTGATCTTCACACGCAGGCCATTGATCCGCGCCTTGTTGGCACGCACCAGCTCCGGCAGGTCGAAATCCTCGGCGTAGCGCGACAGGCTCATGCCTGGCACCTCGTCCACTCGCACGCCAAGCAGCAGAGCCGCAGAGCGGTTAGCCGCGACGATGGCGCCGGTCATGTCGATGGACAGCACCGGGAACTCCAGCGCTCCGAGCAGCGCATTGAGTTCCAGTGAGTGCCGCTCGCTGGGCATGAGCCCCACCTTGCGCACTTCGAATACGCCGGAAAGCGCCTCGATCTTCGGCCGCAGCGCCTGGAGCTGGAGGTTCATCAGGTTCGGGCAGTGCAGATAAATGGCGTTGCCCTGCTCGCCGCCCACCTCGCCGCGGGCCACGTTGATGCCATAGTCGACGAGCAGGTTGAGCATGTCGCGCAGGATGCCGACGCGGTTCTGACAAAGGACACGAATACGCATGGCGTAGACCTTATTGTTGTTATGGCGGCCAACTTAAACAGAGGACCGTAAATTTTCGTCAAGAATATTTGACGCCTTTGAACGATGCCAGGGCGATTTGTTCAGGGCAGGGGCAATACGTAACGCATTTCTTACAGAAACGACAGGTACATAGCGGCAGAATGTCGCAGCCACCTCTCCCAAGCGACCCGATAACAGGGTCGAATAAGGCATCCCAGAACAACAACGATGCCTCACAGACGCGGCCAAACGCGTCGGGCAGGAGGTCAGATGAAAACCACGCGATACGCTGCCCGCGAGCCGGACGGCCACGGCATCATCCACTACCCCGAGCGCGAGCATGAGGTATGGAACACCCTTGTCGAGCGCCAGCTCAAGCTATTGCCGGGGCGGGCCTGTGCCGAATATCTGGATGGCCTAAACCAACTCGCGCTGCCAAACGACCGCATCCCGCAGTTGGGTGAGATCAATCGCGTGCTCGAGCGCAGTACTGGCTGGCAGGTGGCACGGGTGCCGGCATTGATCCCTTTCCAGACTTTTTTTGAGCTGCTGGCCAGCAAGCGTTTTCCAGTTGCTACCTTCATCCGCACACAGGAAGAACTGGACTACCTGCAGGAGCCGGACATCTTTCACGAGATCTTTGGCCATTGTCCGCTGCTGACCAATCCCTGGTTCGCCGAATTCACCCATATCTACGGGCAGCTGGGGCTGGCAGCCAGCAAGGAGCAGCGTGTCTACCTGGCCCGGCTGTACTGGATGACCGTAGAGTTCGGCCTGGTGGACACGCCAGAAGGTCGGCGCATCTATGGCGGCGGCATCCTTTCCTCGCCGAAGGAAACACTCTACAGCCTGTCTGCCGAGCCGGAGCAACAGCGCTTCGATCCGCTGGAGGCCATGCGCACGCCATACCGCATCGATATCCTGCAGCCGATCTACTTCGTGCTCCCGAACTTGCACCAGCTGTTCGAACTGGCGCGCCAGGACATCATGGCTATGGTCCAGGAAGCCATGCGCCTTGGCCTGCACCAACCGAAGTTTCCGCCGAAGGCAGCGTAGGGTGGAAAACCGCGAAGCGTTTTCCACGCGTTGTTTCGACGTGGCGCGCAGCCCCATGAGTACGCGTGGATAAGCCTGCGGCGTTATCCACCCTACGGATTCCAGGCCAGACGGCTCCGCCACGCTCAAGAACGAACCGAACCAGAAGGAACGACACATGACCAACCTCACCCAAGCCCATTGCGAAGCCTGCCGCGCCGATGCGCCGAAAGTCAGTGACGAGGAACTGGCCGAACTGATCAAACAGATCCCCGACTGGAACATCGAAACCCGGGACGGCCACATGGAGCTGGAGAGAATCTTTCTCTTCAAGAACTTCAAGCACGCCTTAGCGTTCACCAACGCCGTTGGCGAAATTGCCGAAGCCGAGGGCCATCACCCGGGTCTGCTAACCGAATGGGGCAAAGTCACCGTCACCTGGTGGAGCCACTCCATCAAGGGTCTGCACCGCAACGACTTCATCATGGCCGCGCGTACCGACCAGCTCGCGGCGACAGCGGAGGGTCGCAAGTAATGCATTTCGACCCGATCGGCCAGGTGCCCGGCGACCCGATCCTCGGCCTGCTGGACAGCTACCGCGCCGATCCCAACCCAGCGAAGCTGGATCTGGGTGTTGGCGTATACAAGGACGACCGCGGGCAGACACCCATCCTCCGTGCGGTGAAGCTTGCAGAGCAGCGGCTGGTGGATAGTGAACAAACCAAGAGTTATATCGGCGGCCATGGCGATGCGGCCTTCGCTGCTGCGCTGATGCCGCTAGTGCTCGGCGCGGACTCACCGCTGCTCGCCGAGCGCACCGGCTGCACCCAGACGCCGGGCGGCACAGGCGCCCTGCGCCTGGCCGGAGAATTCATCGCTCACTGCCTGCCCGGGCGCAGCCTCTGGCTGAGCAACCCGACCTGGCCAATTCACGAAACGCTGTTCGCCGCCGCCGGCCTGCCGGTGAGCCATTATCCCTATGTCGGTACGGACAGTCGCCTCGACAGCGATGGCTTGTTCGCTGCCCTGGAGACCATTCCCGAAGGCGATGTGGTGCTGTTGCACGCCTGCTGCCACAACCCGACCGGCTTTGACCTGGACCGAGCCCAATGGCACCGAGTGCTGGAGATCGTGCGCCAGCGCCGGCTGCTGCCGCTGTTTGACTTTGCCTATCAGGGTTTTGGCGACGGGCTGGACGAGGATGCCTGGGCGGTTCGACTGTTTGCCGAAGCGCTGCCTGAGATGCTGATTACCAGCTCCTGCTCGAAGAACTTCGGTTTGTATCGCGAACGCACCGGCGGGCTCATCGTCGTGGCGGCCGGTCGCGAGCCGCTGGAGAACGTGCGCAGCCACTTGGCCGCTCTTGCCCGCGGCCTGTGGTCCACCCCGCCCGCCCACGGGGCCGCCGTGGTGGCCACCATTCTTGGTGACGACGCCCTGCGACGGCTCTGGCAGAGCGAAGTGCAAGCAATGCGTCAGCGCATCGCCAGCCTGCGCATAGGCTTGGTTGAAGCTTTAACGCCCTACGGACTGAGTGAGCGATTCGCCCATATTGCCCACCAGCGCGGCATGTTCTCCTACACCGGTCTGACCGCCAGTCAGGTACGCCGCCTGCGCGCAGAGCACTCGATCTACCTCGTCGATAGCGGGCGAGCCAGCGTCGCCGGCATAGATGCCGAGCGGCTGGACGACCTGGCAAAAGCCATCGCCAAAGTAGTGGCCTAGTCAGGCGAACGCTGGCGGGTCGGCACTGGCCCGCCAATCAGCCGGTGCGCAGCATCTCCAGCAGTGTCTCGGCAGCGGCCGCGGAAGAGGCCGGGTTCTGCCCTGTCACCAGCTGGCCATCGACCACCACATGAGATGACCAGTCCGGCCCCTTGCTGTAGTCGCCACCGAGCTCCTTGAGACGATCTTCGAGCAGGAAGGGCACGACGTCAGTCAGCTCCACCGCCGCTTCCTCGCCATTGGTAAAGCCGGTCACCCTGCGGCCCTTGATAAGCGGATCACCGTCCGGTCCGCGAACCTCGATGAGCACGGCCGGCGCATGACAGACCGCCGCGACCGGCTTACCGGCCCGCACAAAGGCCTCGATAAGCTCGATGCAGTGGCGATCCTGAACCAGATCCCAGAGCGGGCCATGGCCGCCGGGAAAGAACACCGCATCGAAACCTTCCGCTGAAACCTCGCTCAGCAATACGGTATTGGCCAGCGCCCGCTGAGCCTCGGCATCTTCCTTGAAACGGCGTGTGGCCTCGGTCTGGGCGTCCGGCTCGTCGCTTTTCGGATCGAGCGGCGGCTGCCCGCCCTTCGGCGAAGCCAGGGTGAGATCAGCTCCGGCATCTCGGAGCACGAAATAGGGCGCGGCGAACTCTTCGAGCCAGAATCCGGTGGGCTGGCCGGTATCGCCTAGCCGGTCGTGGGATGTGAGAACGATCAGTACCTTCATGCAGTGAATCTCCCATGGTTTAAGCCTTGGAAGGTTCGACCGCCCCGCAGCGCGCCACTCCCTGGCGCTCCGACGGGTGGCCGGCTTTAGCAGGCCGTTGAAAAATGTAGGCGAGGCAGGCAAGACAAGGCGCAACGACCAGCGGGAGTAACAGCCGAAGGCTGGCCCGAAGGGTGAGCGCAGCGATCAAGCGGAGTTTAGTGGCCTGAATGAGCAGTACTCACTTCGTTCGCCCTTCGGGCCGCGCTCAGGCGTGTTAGCCGCAAGCGGCTTCCGAGCCTGTTTTTAACGCGGCATTGCCAGCGCAGGTAGTTTTCCCAACCGCCTGCTAGATGCGGAAGCTATCCACCAATTGCTTGAGCCGACCGGCCTGCTGCTCCAGCTCGGCGCAAGCACGCAGGGTCTGTTCCAGGTTTTGCACGCCATCCTGGTTCAGCGTGTTGATCTCGACGATGTCCATGTTCAGCGACTCGATCACAGCGGTCTGCTCCTCGGTCGCGGTGGCCACAGACTGGTTCATGGCATCGATCTCGCCGATCCGGTTCGTCACCGCACTGAGTCGCTCGCCGGCCTGATCGGCAATGCTCACGCTGCTCTCGCTCTGACGCTGACTCTGGGTCATGAGCACCACCGACTGGTGCGCATCGTTCTGCAGCTGCTCGATCATCTGCTGGACTTCCTGGGCCGAACTCTGGGTGCGGTGCGCCAGGTTGCGTACTTCGTCTGCGACCACGGCGAATCCACGTCCAGCCTCGCCGGCACGCGCTGCTTCGATAGCCGCATTCAGCGCGAGCAGGTTGGTCTGTTCGGAGATGCCGGTGATGACCTCCAGAATCCGGCCGATGTCGGCGGTCTTGCCGTTCAGCGCTTCGATCTGTCGGCAAGACTCGCTGATCTTCGCCGAAAGCTCGCGCATGGCTTCGATGTTCTGCTCCACCACGGCCCGTCCTTCAACGGCTTCCCCGGCGGCGCTGCTGGCCTGCTGCGAAGCGTCGGCGGCATTGCCGGCAATCTCCTGAGCAGCGGCGCCCAGCTCGTTGATCGCAGCGGCGACGCTATTGGTGCGGCTGGCCTGTTCGCCGGAGTTGGCCATGGAGGAGTTGGACGCGGTCAGCACCTGACCAACCACCGCATGGACCTGCTGGGTGGCCGACGACACCTCGCGGATCGAGCCATGGATACGCTCGACAAAGCGGTTGAACGCACCGGCCAGCTCGCCGAATTCGTCGTTGGAATTCACCGCCAGCCGCCGGGTAAGGTCGCCCTCGCCTTCGGCAATGTTAGCCATGGCGCGACCCATATCGGTGAGCGGACGCATCAGCACCTTCAACAGCAGACCGAGCAGCAGCAGGATGAACAGCACGGCAATAGCCGTCGCAACCATGGCCGAAGTGCGGAAGCTTGTCAGGCTGGCATAAGCCTTGGCGCGGTCCACGGAAACGCCCACGTACCACTTCGTCGACGGCAGACCTTCGACCGGGCTGAACGCCAGGATCCTCTCACTACCATCGAGATTGACCTCGGCGTAGCGGCTCGACAGGTTCGGCGTATCGCTTGGGAAGGCTTCGGCCAGGGTCCGGTTCACCATGCGCTCATTCGGGTGCACCAGAATCTTGCCGTCCGCGCTGACCAGAAAGGCATGCCCCATGCCGTTGAAATCCAGCGCATTGATGATTCGCACCAGGGTGTCGATCGCGAGATCACCGCCCACCACACCCAAAGTCCGGCCCTGGCTGCGCACCGGCGTGGCGATGGTCATCACCAGGCCGCCAATGCCTGCATCCGGATAAGGTTCGGTAAGGGTCGAGCCGCCGTCAGCCACGGCATCCGTGTACCACGGGCGGGTACGCGGGTCGTAGTCGGCTGGCAGCGTATCGTCCTCGGGATGGATCAGGTACCGGCCCTGGTCACTGCCGAAATAGCTGAACATAAAAGTGGAGGAGTAAGCAGGCTGTCTGAACAGTCGCTGTACGCGATCCGGATCGGCGTCATCAGCCACGGCCTGGGCCGCACTTTCAATCAGCAGGATGCGGCCGCTCAGCCAGTTGCCAATGTTGTCGGCGGTGACATCGCCCATTTCGGCAAGATAGCTCTGCAGCTGAGAACGGATGGCATTGCGCTGCAGGTAATCGTTATAGAAGGTGAAGAGACCGAAGACGACAATGACCACCAACGAGGCGGCCAGCACGATCTTGTGGCTGAACTTGAGTTGTTTGGGCATGGAGGTTCCCCGCGCGAAAAATTGCGAAACGAGGCGTCCTGCCCGAAAACATGTCCGTCATGTCACTTCACTTATCGGCCGGAGAACGGTTTGCTTTACCGCAATGCGCATCGGCAGGCGAGGCCGGCAGCCGCTGCCGCCTCGCCAGGTGGCCTCAGCGAACCATCACCGGTAGCGAACGGCGGCGAAAGCCTTCGCCCAGGATGGTCAGTACCGCAATGGCGCTAGCGATCCAATACCAGCGATGCAGCGGATCGAAGCCGAGCCAGCCGAGCGCATGGAGGAATACCATGAGAATCAGCACCGGGCTCACATAGCGCACCATGAACAGCCACAGCGCATAGCCAGCCGGCGACAGGCCGAGTTCGTCGCGCATGATCTCCGAGCGCAGGCAGTAACCAGCGAGCACAGCCATGAAGATGCCACCCAGGGGCATCATCCAGCGTGAAGTCAGATAGTCGAGCCCATCAAACACGGTGCTGCCGAACAGCTTCCAGTCGGCGCCAACGTTGAACGAAAGCATCGCCAGCAGACTGATGGTCAGGAGCACGGCGCCGGAACCTGCCGCGGCGCGTCCACGGCTGATGCCGTACTTCTCGTTCAGATAGGCGACGGTGGCCTCGATCATGGAAATTGCCGACGTCAGTGCCGCCACCGATACCATGGCGAAGAACAGCACGCCGAAAGCGGTACCGAAGGGCATCTGCTGGAAGGCCAGCGGCAGGCTCATGAAGATCAGTCCCGGCCCGGCACTCGGGCTCATGCCGTTGGCGAAAATGATCGGGAAGATCGCCAGGCCCGCCAGCAGCGCGACGCAGGTATCGGCGATGACCACGGTAAAGGTGGTCCGAGCAATGGACTGGTCATCCGGCAGGTAGGAGCCATAGGTGAGGATGGCGCCGGAGGCCAGGCTCAGCGTAAAGAAGGCGTGCCCGAGCGCAGCCAGCAGCGCTTCACCGCTTAGCTTGGAGGTGTCGAAGCTGAACAGGAACGCCATGCCTTCAGCAAAGCCGCCGCTGGTCACGGCGTAGCCGACCAGCACCAGCAGCATGACCGCCAGTCCGGGCATCATCCAGCGAAAGGCGCGCTCGACGCCGGCCTGCACGCCACGCCCGACAATCCACAGCGTAAGCAGCGCCACCAGCACGCTCCAACTGCCCAGTACCCATGGGTTGGCGTTGTGCGCCTCGAACGTTTGCGCCAGGCCCTCGACACTGGTGGCCGCCAGCGAGCCGTCGAGCATCTTCACCGTATAGGCGAAGGCCCAGCCGGCCACCACCACGTAAAAGCAGAGAATCATGAAGCCGGCCAGCATGGCCATGGTGCCAACCAGCTTCCAGGCCGGGTTGCCGTTGTTCTCGCGAACCACCCGGCCGATGGCGTCGATGGGGCTGCCGCGACCGCGGCGGCCGATGGCGATCTCCGTCATCATCAATGGGATGCCAATGGCAAAAATACAGGCCAGGTACATCAGGACGAAGGCGCCACCGCCGAATTCGCCGGTAATGTAGGGAAACTTCCAGATATTGCCGAGGCCCACCGCCGAGCCGGTCGCGGCCAGGATGAAGCCCCAACGGGACAGCCAGAGATTCTTCGGTTTTTCACGAGTCATGCGTCACCTGCTTGTTTTTATCTGTGACGGATCGAACCCGCCGCGTTCGTGGCGCGACGGAGTGCACGCAAGGTTGTGGGTAATTGGGTTCGCTATGTCCTCACTGGTTGTTGATGCCCTAATACGCAGCCGCTAACGCACCATTCAGGTCGCGTCGGGTTGTACCTCCGGCGCGGCGCCGGAGAAGGCTTCCAACGCCTCGCAGCGGGCAACCCGCGCGAGGATGCGCGGATAGGCATCGAGCGGGCAGTCGAAGCGGCGCGCGTTGTAGACCTGAGGCACCAGGCAGGCTTCCAGGTAACCGGGGCGCTGGCCCATAGACAGCCCGTCGCCAACGTCGGCAAGCCCTTGCTCCACGGCAGCCAGGCCCTGAGCGACCCAATGCCGGTACCAAGCGGTCTTTGCCCGGTCATCCACGCCCAGCTCGCTGGCCAGGTACTGCAGCACGCGCAGGTTGTTGAGTGGGTGGATTTCACAGGCGATATGCATGGCCAGGCTGCGCACCCGGGCACGCTCCAGCGGATCGGCTGGCAGCAACGCCGGCACCGGAAACACCTCCTCGAGGTATTCCAGGATTGCCAGCGACTGGCTGATGCGCGCACCGCTGTTGGCCTCGTCCACCAGCAGCGGCACCAGGCGCTGCGGGTTGAGGGCGCGGTATTGCTCGCCGCGCTGCTCGCCGCCATCCCTGACCAGATGCACCGGCACCTGCCGATAGGCCAGCCCCTTGAGGTTCAGTGCTATGCGTACCCGGTAGGCGGCGCTGGAACGCCAGTAGGAATAGAGCGTCAACTCAGTGCGCATAGCGCTCGACCTGCTGATCGATGGCGCCAAAGATGCTCTGGCCGGCAGCATCGAACATCTCGATGCGCACCCGGTCGCCGAACTTGAGGAACGGCGTTTTCGCCTCGCCGTGTTCGATAATCTCGAGCATGCGCTTCTCAGCCAGGCACGAGGAGCCGGCACTGCGGTCGTAGTTCGACACTGTCCCCGAGCCGATGATGGTACCGGCGCACAGTGGCCGGGTGCGTGCCGCGTGGGCCACCAGAGTCGGGAAGTTGAATGTCATGTCAGTGCCGGCATCGGGCTGGCCGAACAGCTCGCCGTTGATGTGCGAGACCAGCGGCCGGTGCACCTTGCCATCGCGCCAGGCCTCGCCCAGCTCGTCCGGGGTCACCGCTACCGGCGAGAAGCTCGACGACGGCTTGCTCTGATAGAAACCGAAGCCCTTGGCCAGCTCGCCGGGGATCAGGTTGCGCAGCGACACGTCGTTGACCAGCATCAGCAACTGGATGCGCGATGCCGCCTCGGCCGGCGTCGCACCCATGGGCACGTCGTCGGTAATCACCGCCAGCTCGCCCTCCAGGTCGATACCCCATGCCTCGTCGGCCAGGCGAATTGGCGACTGCGGCGGGATAAAGGCATCGGCGCCGCCCTGGTACATCAACGGATCGTGCCAGAAGGATTCCGGCATCTCCGCACCGCGGGCCTTGCGCACCAGCTCCACGTGATTGACGTAGGCACTGCCGTCGGCCCAGTGGTAGGCACGCGGCAACGGGCTGTGACAGGCGGCCTGATCGAAGACGAACGCGCCCTCCTCCAGCCCGTCGTTGAGGCGCTGGTAGACGGCCTCGAGCTTGGCTTTGCAGGCGCTCCAGTCGTCCAGCGCCATCTGCAATGTGGCAGCAATCTGCGGCACCTTGACGGCGCTAGCAAGATCGCGCGAGACCACGACCAGCACGCCGTCGCGGCCCTGATTGAGGGATGCGAGTTTCATCAGGATTCCTTACCCGGCGCACGCCAGGAGTTGACGTATTCGGGGACATCGACGGCTGCGGCGGCCTCGCCGACCTCCAGGGCGCGACGGGTATCGATCATTACTGCAACCTCGTCAGCGAACGTCGCAGGGTCTGTGCTCGCCTTCTTCAGTGCCTTTGGATGCGGGCCGTGGGGGAAGCCACAGGGGTGGAAGGTGACCATGCCCTGCTCGATGTTGTCGCGGCTGAAGAAGTTGCCGCGGTGATAGAACAGCACTTCGTCGTAGTCGTCGTTGTTATGGAAGAACGGCACCTTCAGCGCGCCGGGATCGGTCTCCACCGGCCGCGGGGTGAAGGTGCAGACCACGAAACCATTGGCGACGAAGGTGGTGTGGGCCGACGGCGGCAGGTGGTAGCGATGGCTCACCAGCGGGCGAATGTCGCGCCAGTTGAGCCGCACCACAGTGTTGTCGCCGTGCCAGCCGACCACATCCAGCGGGTTATAGGGATAGGTCACGGTGGTGATCTGGTTGCGCCGCTTGATGCGGATCTGCCAGGGGGTTTCGTCCTGTTGCGCGCGGAAGGCATCGTCCAGGCGCGGATGGTCGAGCACCGCCGGGTCGAAGATCGCATGGGGGCCGACCAGGCCTTTTTCCGGCAACTGGTAGGCACCGTCGGTGTTCTCGATCAGCAGCATGAACACCGGCTCGCTGGCCTCGATACGCCAGGCGGTACCGCGCGGGACCATCAGGTAGTCGCCGTCGCGAAACTCCAGATGGCCGAAATCGCAGTAGAAATGCCCGGCACCCTCGTGGATGAACAACAGGTCGTCACCGTCGCTGTTGCGCACCAGATGGCGCATGGCGCCGTTGGTCTTCCACAGCCGCAGCTTGATATCGGCATTGTGCAGCGCCAGCGGCGCCTGCAATGGGCAGTCGCCCTCGCTGGGGATGTGGTTGAAGTTGAAGGCGTGCGGGCGCAATGGGCCTTCCCAGTCGACCCAGCCAGTCGGCGGATGCTTGTGATGCAGGTGCGAAGCGGGGCCGAAGAAGCCTTCGCGGCCCATCTCGCGCTCGAAGGTGCCCTGCGGGAAATCGCAGTGCGCCTGACGCGAGCAGTCCCCTTCGCGGATGGGGAAACTGATCCATTTGCGGCTCATATGGCTCTCCTGGTGATATCGCGGGATCTGAAGGCGGGGACGGAGCGTAGGGTGGAAGACTGCGAAGCATCTTCCACGCGGCGGTGTGGGGCCGACCGAACGGGGTCGGCCGACGATGCTCTGTTGCTCCTACCGGACGCGTGGATGTGCTTCGCGACATCCACCCTACGACTGCCGTTACTCGTCCGCCTTGATCACCCCGCGGCGCAGCTGGTCTTCCTCGATGGACTCGAACAGGGCCTTAAAATTGCCCTCGCCAAAGCCTTGGTTGCCCTTGCGCTGGATGATTTCGAAGAAGATTGGACCAATCACCGTGTTGGTGAAAATCTGCAGGAGGATGCCGTCGTCGCCCGACGTACCGGCGCCCGGAGCTCCGTCGATCAGCAGGTTTAGCTCGCGCAACAATTCGGTGGGTTCGCCATGACCGGCGACGCGGCTATCGACCTTCTCGTAATAGGTGCCCGGGGTGGTCATGAAGTCCACGCCGTTGGCCCGCAGGCGCCGGACCGTCTCGTAGATATCGTCGGTACTCAGCGCGATGTGCTGGATGCCCTCGCCCTGGTATTCGCGGATAAATTCCTCGATCTGCGACTTGTCGTCCGCCGACTCGTTGATCGGGATGCGGATCTTGCCGCAGGGCGCGGTCATCGCTCTTGAAAAAAGCCCGGTGAGCTTGCCTTCGATATCGAAGTAGCGAATCTCGCGGAAATTGGCGATGCGCTCATAGAAGCCGGACCAGACGTCCATCTGGCCCCGCATGACGTTGTGGGTCAGGTGGTCGATGCACATCAGGCCGACCGCATTGTCGTTCGGCGTGCGGCCCTCGATGTATTCGAAGTCGACGTCGTAGATGCTCTTGTCGCCATAGCGGTCGACGAGATACAGCAAGGAGCCGCCAATGCCTTCGACGCAGGGGATGTTCAGCTCACCGAAGTTGGCGTGGCTGCCCACCAGCGTGGCGCCCTGGGACTCGACGTAGGCAGCAGCCTGGGCCGCGTTCTTCACCCGGAAGGCCATGGCGCAAGCGCTCGGCCCGTGCTTCTCGGCGAACGCACGCACATGTCCGGTGGGGCTGCCGTTGAGCACGATGTTGATGTCGTTCTGCTGGAACAGCCAGACCTCCTTGGAGCGATGCTTGGCGGTTTCGGTAAAGCCCATCTGGGTGAACAGTGTGCGCAGCTGCGCGATGCCCTCGGCGTTCGGCGCGGTGAACTCGACGAACTCGAATCCGTCGGTGCCGATTGGGTTGTGCTGCTCGATCTTGGTCACGGCGTTCATCTCGCCTCCTGTTGTTGTTTTGGGACTGACCAGGGCGGGTAGACCTGCACAAGGTGCTGGAGGCATAACAAACCAGTGCGGCAGCGGTAACAAGCGTCCAAAGCGGCCAGGCGTCTGCGTTGCCAGATGCGGGTGCGTCAGCTTCTCGTTACACGGCCAAAACCCCGTCAGGGCGCAGCTCCAGCGCTTTCCAGGCGTAACGAAAAGTTGACAAGGTGATGCGACAACCTGCCGCACCCCATATCACTTCAGTGTTTAAACCGGCTGCTGCCGACCTGCGAACTCAGTTGCACTGGCGCAAACGTAAACGGCCCGCCAAATGCATCTGGCGGGCCGTCATGTTTTTTGCAGGGCTGGCGTAGCCCGGATGGCGCTTTTTAGGCGTGCTGACGAAGCGCTTCAGGCTGCCCGACCGCGTCGAGCCGTTCGATGGCCAGACGGTCGGCGATTACCGAGGTCGATTCACCACTGGCGCGGGCGCGGGAGAAGATCTCCCTGAGCGTGTCACCGATACTGCATACATGGCTGTCGATCTGCACGGCGCTGCCGCCGCTGCGTTGGTAGTAGACGTCGATAATGCCGCCCGCGTTAAGCGCATAATCCGGCGCCCAGAGCTGATTGCGCTGGCGCAGCGCCTCGCCGATCGCCGGTGTGGCCAGCTGGTTGTTGGCAGCGCCAGCGATCACCGGGGCTCGCAGCACTTCCAGGGTCTGTTCATTGAGAATGCCGCCCATGGCGCAGGGTGCAAATACGTCTACGTCGAGCCCGTAGATATCCTGCGGGCGCACCACATGCACGTCCAGCTCATCCATTACGCGCTGCACGTTGGCGTCGAAGATGTCGCAAACCCACAGCTCGGCGCCGGCTGCCTTGAGCCGTCGCGCCAGGCCCAGGCCGACATGGCCCACGCCCTGGACCGCAACTTTCAGGCCGGCCAGGTCCCCATGACCGAGGCGCTGGCGTACCGCTTCCTGCAGGCCAACGAATACACCGAGCGCCGTCGAGGGCGACGGATCGCCGCTGGCAATGCTGCCGTCCAGAGTAGTGCGAGGCGCCGCACCGACCACATGCTTGGTGCGCTGGGCGAAGGCCTGCATTTCGGCGTCACCGGTGCCCAGGTCAGCGGCGGTGATGTAGCGTCCGCCGAGGGTTTCAACAAAATCACCCATGGCCTGGAGCAACGCCTGGCTCTTGCCGGTATGCGGATCGCCGATGATCACCGACTTGCCGCCACCCAGCGGCAGGCCGGCTAGCGAGGACTTGAGCGTCATCCCGCGCGACAGCCGCAGCACATCGCGCAAGGCGTCAGCCTCAGTGGCGTAAGGGAACATCCGGCAACCGCCCAAGGCCGGACCAAGCCGTGTGTTGTGGATGGCGATGATGGCCTTGAGCCCCGATGCCTGGTCATGGCAGAAGACCACCTGCTCGTGCTGGTCGAAATCGGGGTGCGCGAATACGGACATGGTCTACCTCGTTGATCGCTGTTAGTTTGGCCCGCGCGAAGGGCCTTGGAATGAGTTCGAATCGAAACAGTAAAAAGCACCGTCCCGAGGGCGGGCCTCCCACAAAACAGCCAGCACATACCAAGCCCGTGGGAGCCGCCCCGCGGCGATTACAGCGCACAGCAGGCCTGCCACCATCACGCCGCGGGCTGGAACAGCCGCACATTCTGCACCTCATCGCCCTTGTCGAAACGCTCGCGGAGCAATTTTTCCTGCTGCCGCGCCTTGGCGATGCTGCGCTCCTTCACCGGGCCGTAGCCGCGAATCTGTTCGGGCAGTGCGGCGATGGCCACGGCGGTGCGGTAGTTGGTCGGCTTGAGTCGAGCCAACAGCTCGCCCAAGGTCTTCTCGTAATCGACGATTAGCTGCCGTTCCACACGACGATCGTGACCGTAACCGAAAGGATCCAGCAGTGTCCCGCGCAGAAAGCGAAATTTCGCCAACATGCCGAAAGCATCGAGCATCCACGGGCCGAACTCGCGCTTGCGCGGCTCACCGGTCACAGCATCGCGTTTGGCCAGCCAAGCCGGAGCCAGATGAAATTGCAACCGGTAGTCACCCTCGAACTGTGCCTCGAGCTGCTGGCGGAACTCGGGCTCGCTGTACAACCGCGCCACCTCGTACTCGTCCTTGTAGGCCAGCAACTTGAAGTAGTAACGCGCCACCGCCTTGGACAGCGCCAGATCATCGGCCGTATCGGCCTCGCGAACGCGCTCCACCAACCGACGATAACGACGGGCCAGCGCTTTACCTTGATATTGAGTGAGAAAGTCGACGCGCCAGTTGACGATTTCTTCGAGGCTCCGGCAGATCGGTTCGGCCAGACTAGGCTCTGCCATCTCTTGCGGATACGCCAATTGCTCCACGCGCTCAGGCTCCAGCACCGCACGGCGCCCCCAACGGAAAGCCTGGCGGTTGAGTTCGGTGGCCATGTCGTTCAGCTCAATGGCCTTTTCGATGGCCTCGGCGGATACCGGTACCAGCCCCCGTTGGTAGGCGAAGCCGAGCAGAAACAGGTTGGTGGCGATGCTATCGCCCATAAGCCGCGTTGCCAGCCGGGTGGCGTCGACGAAGTGAGTCTTCTCAGCCCCAACCGCATCGCTGATCGCCTGGCGCATGGCTGCGCCTGGCACTTGGGCATCAGGATTGCGGGTGAACTCGGCAGTGGCCGACTCGTGGCTATTGACCACCGCGTTGCTGGTCCGCTCGTTCAGCCGCGTCAGCGATTCATCACCGGCGGCGACGATCAGGTCGCACCCGAGCAACAGATCCGCCTCACCGGCGGCAATGCGTACGGCGTAAATATCGCCCTGTTTCGCTGCGATGCGCACGTGGGTGGTTACAGGGCCGAATTTCTGCGCCAGCCCAGCCTGGTCAAGCACCGTGCAGCCTTTGCCTTCCAGATGCGCGGCCATGCCCAGCAACGCGCCGAGAGTGGTCACGCCACTGCCGCCGACACCGGGGATCAGCACGTTCCATGGCCGCTCCAGGGAAGGCTGCTTCGGCTCCGGCAAGGCGGCCGTCTCAGCCCCCTGCGCCACCGCTTTCGGTTTGCGCAGACCGCCACCGTGCACGGTGACGAAGCTCGGGCAGAAACCTTCGACGCAGGAGTAGTCCTTGTTGCAGGCGTTCTGGTCGATCTCGCGCTTGCGCCCCAGCTCGGTCTCCAGCGGCAGTATCGACAGGCAGTTGGATTTCTCGCCGCAGTCGCCGCAGCCCTCGCAAACCGCAGGGTTGATGAATACGCGCTTGGCCGGGTCCGCCAGCTTGCCGCGCTTGCGCCGGCGGCGCTTCTCGGTGGCGCAGGTCTGGTCGTAGATGATCACCGAGACGCCCTTGAACTCGCGCAGTTCGCGCTGTACGGCGTCCAGCTCGCGCCGGTGATGGAAGCTGGCGTTGGCCGCGAAGCTGTCGCGACGGGTGTACTTCTCCGGCTCGTCGCTGACGATGGCGATGCGCTTGACGCCCTCATCGGCCACCTGGCGACTGAGCTGGTCGACCCGCAGCTCGCCGTCGATAGGCTGCCCACCGGTCATGGCCACGGCGTCGTTGTAGAGAATCTTGAAGGTGATGTTCACCCCCGACGCCACGGCCGCACGCACCGCCAGGCTGCCGGAGTGGAAGTAGGTGCCATCGCCCAGATTCTGGAAAATGTGCGGCGTGTCGGTGAACGGCGCCTGGCCGATCCAGTTGA
The DNA here is from genome assembly GCA_002345575.1 of Stutzerimonas stutzeri. Lineage (GTDB taxonomy): Bacteria > Pseudomonadota > Gammaproteobacteria > Pseudomonadales > Pseudomonadaceae > Stutzerimonas > Stutzerimonas stutzeri_S. The sequence goes on along the minus strand of DDVX01000008.1, from coordinate 100,839 downwards.
CGCCCTCGCCACCCATCTGGGTGAAGGTTTCGGTGCGCCGGTCCATCCACTGCACCATGTAGTGACAACCGATGCCGGCCGAGGCACGGCTGCCCTCGGGCACCTTGGTCGAGGTGTTGTGCGGGCAGCCGGAACAGTAATGCGGCGTGCGCACGGTGCTATAGCTGCGCGCAGCCAGGGCCTTTTCCTTGGCATCGAGAAAGGCCAGGCGAGTCAGGATGCTCTCGCTGGTGTAGATCGGCGCAAGGCGCTTGGCGATAACCCGAGCAATCATCGCCGGGGTCAGTTCGCTGAGGTTAGGCAGCAGCGAAACGCCCTGTTCGTCGAACTCGCCGACCACTCGCGGACGCTTGTCCACTGGCCAGTTGTAGAGCTGGCCGGTGAGCTGGTCCTCGATGATGCTGCGCTTTTCCTCGACCACCAGAATCTCGTCCAGCCCCTGGGCGAACTCGTGCACCGAGACCGGCTCAAGCGGCCAGCTCATGCCGACCTTGAGCACCCGCAGGCCGACCGCGGCGCACAAGGCTTCATCCAGGCCCAGGTCGTCCAGCGCCTGGCGCACGTCGAGGTAGGATTTTCCGGTGGTGATGATGCCCAGGCGCGAATTCGGCGAATCCAGCATCACCCGGTTGAGATTGTTGGCGCGCGCAAAGGCCCGGGCGGCGTAGATCTTGTAGAGGTTCAGGCGTTTTTCCTGCAACAGCGGCGGGTCTGGCCAGCGGATATGCACACCATCCTCAGGTAGCTCGAAATCCAGCGGGATACGAGTCTGCATGCGCAAAGGATCGACCTCCACCACGGCGGATGAGTCGACATTTTCGGCGATGGTCTTGAGCGCCACCCAGCAGCCGGAATAACGCGACAGCTCCCAGCCGATGATCCCGTAGTCGAGGATCTCCTGAACGTTGGACGGGTTCAGCACCGGGATCGAAGCGGCAATAAACGCGTGCTCGCTCTGATGCGGCAACGTTGAGGACTTGCAGCCGTGATCGTCACCGGCCAGCAGCAGTACGCCGCCATGGGGCGCGACGCCGGCGGCGTTGCCGTGCTTGAACACGTCGCCAGCACGGTCCACGCCCGGCCCCTTGCCGTACCACATGGCAAACACGCCGTCGTATTTCGCACCGGGAAACAGATTGGCCTGCTGGCTGCCCCACACTGCGGTGGCGGCCAGTTCTTCGTTGACGCCCGGCTGGAAATGGATGGCGTGCTGCTTGAGGTAGTCGCGGGCATCCCAGAGGCTCTTGTCCAGCCCGCCCAGGGGCGAGCCGCGATAGCCCGAAATAAAGCCACCGGTATTCAGCCCGCGCGCCTGATCGCGCTGATGCTGAAGCATCGGCAGACGGGTCAGCGCCTGGGTGCCGGTGAGGTACAGGTGACCGGTCGCAAGCCGGTATTTGTCGTCCAGACGGATCTCGGCCAGAGTCATGGGGCGCTCCTATTGTTGTTCGGAGTCTGGGCGGCATTTTGTGCCGCCCGCCTGGCGAAAACCGCAGGGGGATCACCCGCTTTTTCGCATCTGCTATGAGTCTGGCCGTGACGAGCGGGGATTTCCTTTCTATTTTTGCGGTATATGCGCCGTTGTGCGCATGATCAATCCACCAAAAACAATAAAGCAGGAACAGCCATGCAGACACCGCTGAGCAGCATCGACCGCAAGATTCTTCTGCTGTTGCAGCACAACGCCGACCTGTCCGCTGCGGAAATCGCCGAGAAGGTGGAGCTTTCGCAGTCACCATGCTGGCGGCGGATCAACCGCATGCAGGAAGAAGGGTTGATCGAACGCAAGGTCGCCCTGCTCAACCCGAAAAAGCTCGGGCTGAACATGACGGTGTTCGTCAACATCAAGCTCTCCGCCCACGGGCGCAGCAACCTGGATGAATTCGAACGGGCGGTGGTGGGCTATCCCGAGGTGTTGGAGTGCCACACTATGGCCGGTGAATCGGACTACCTGCTCAAGGTAGTGGCTAGGGACATCGATGCCTATGAGCGCTTTCTGCGCGATCAACTGCTGCAGCAACCCCATGTGCAGGAGGCGCACTCGCATATCGCCATGAGTGAGGTTAAGCGGACGACCGAATTGCCGCTGGATTGAGCCGGGGCTCGGTGGTTAAGGCTTCGCCGTTATCCACTCTACGAAACAACACGACCTTTCCACCGGGAGGTTATCGCTAAGGAATTCCCGATACCTGAGTCCCCTCACTAATCCCCTGGCCTTCGAACCAGCCCTGGTTGGCCTCCAGCGCATAGCGCGCCGGCTTGCGCGAGCAGCGGATCGTTTCGCTCAGCGGCTCAAGATCGATCAGATCGACGATGCGCCCTTGCTCATCGAGAAACGCAGCCGACAGCGGCAGCGGCGTGTTCTTCATCCATAGGCAATGGCGACGGAAATCGTCGAAGCGAAACAGCATGCCGCTATCGGCGGCCAACTCGGTGCGCTCCATCAGTCCACGCTCACGCTGGGCCGGTGTGCTGGCGTATTCGGCCTGGAGCTGATGCCCGTCCAGCTGCAGGACCAACGTTTCGGCCGCCGTCGCGCAAGCAGCGAACAGCGCCAGCGCTCCCCAGATCAACTTGCGCATTGCCACCTCACAGGTCGGATGAATGGAACCGCACACGAGATTCCGGGATTACGACAGCGAGCGTCAATGCGTGGATTCCTCCTGCTTGGGCTCACTCCCGTAGAAGGCACGAACCACCCGACCAATGCTCAGCCCCTGCGCCAGGATCGATACCAGCACCACGATATAGGTCAGGCTCAACAGCAGGTCACGCTCCTCGCCCAGCGGCAGGGATAGTGCCAGCGCCACCGAGACCCCGCCGCGCAGCCCACCCCAGGTGAGGATGCGCACCACGCCCGCGCCGGTACGGCGGTCGCGGCCACGTATCCGGCGCAGCATGTTGATGATGGCCGCTACGGTAACGAAGCGTGACAGCAGCACTGCCAAGCCCAGAGCCAGCGCGGCGAGGAACTGCAGCCAACCCAAGGGCAGCACCAACAGCTCCAGGCCAATCAGCGCGAACAGCAGCGCATTGAGGATCTCGTCGATCACCTCCCAAAAGCCGTCCACGTAGCGGCGCGTATGATCACTCATCGCCTTGCGTCGCCCCTGGTTACCGATGACCAGACCGGCCACCACCATGACGATGGGCGCAGAGACGTGTAGGTGTGTCGCCAGTGCCGAGCCGCCCAAAACCAGCGCCAGGGTCAGCATGATGGTTGGCTGGTGCTCATCCACCTGACGCATCAGAAAGAAGCCGGCAAAGCCCAGCACCAAGCCGAAGACCACACCACCGACTGCCTCCTTGAGAAACAACACGCCGACTTCTTCCGCCGTCGGCACTTCGCCCAGGGTCAGCACGCCGAGCAGGATGCTGAACAGCACCACCGCGGTGCCATCATTGAATAACGACTCGCCGACGATGGTGGTCTGCAGCGGCTTGGGCGCCCCGCTACTCTTGAGAATGCCCATCACCGCGATGGGATCGGTAGGCGAAATCAGCGCGCCGAACAGCAGGCAGTAGATGAAATGCACATGCCAGCCGAAGGCCTGGAAAATGCTGTAGGCCAGCCCTGCGGCGACGAAAGTAGACAACAGCACGCCGGCGGTGGCCAACAGGCCGATATGCCAGCGGTAGCTGCGCAGATCGTCGAGGTTGACGTGCAGGGCGCCGGCGAACAATAGCGCCGGCAGAAACCAGGTCATCAGCACATCGGAAAAGTCGATCTGCCGGATCAGCTCCTGCACTTCGTCTTCCAGTACCGGATAGCCCAGGGCGGCGACGCCGTGCACCACCAGCGACAGCACCATGGCCGAAATCATCACCCCGATAGTCGGCGGCAAATGGACGAAGCGGTAGTTGAGAAAGGAGAAGAAAGTGGTCAGTGCGATAAACGCGGCCGCCAGATCCAGCATTGGGTGCTCCGGTTCAGATGGGGAAGAAAAATGCTGCTACGCCATCGGATTGGCCGATAGCCCTTGGACCGCGGACATTTCCAGCCGGTCACAAACTGACACAACAACCTGTCTATTCCGGATCCAACGCCCGCGGCGACTCGGCGGTCGCCTCATCCGGGACGCCGTAACGTTTCTGACAACGCTCGCAGAAGAATGCCCGTCGGCGACTGCGCCCCAACTCCTGTACCTTCACCAGGGGAATCTTGCAGCGCACGCAAGTGCTCTTGGCGTGGGCCAGCCAATGCGCCTTGAGCACTCCGGCGCGCTTCCAGGCAAGGAAGTCGAAGGCATACGCCCGCGCTTCACGCACCAGCTCGCGCAGCTTGGTCGCCGGCAGCGCTCCCACGGTCGACAACGGATGCACTCGTACCCGGTACAGCACCTCGTTCTTGATGATGTTGCCGGAACCGGCAAACAACGACTGATCCAGCAATGCGTCGCAGGCCAGCAGCCTCGGCCGTTCGCGCAGGCGTTTGAGCGTGAGCCTGGAGCTCCAGGCATCGCTCATCACATCCATGCTCCAGTCATAGGCTTGCGCCAACGGGCCTTCGATAAATTGCACGGAGCAGCCGTAGAAGTTCAGCTCGCCGCCCTCCAACAGCAAATGCAGGCGCGGCGCCGACTCCTTGCGCTCATTGATGCGGTAGCTGCCAAACAGCAGCAGATGGATGCGAATGGTCAGGCTCTCCAGCTCGATCAGCAGGTGCTTGCCCCAACTATGCACCGCCGCGATGCGCTGACCGGGCAAATGCGATTTGTCCAGGCGCGAATTGCCCTCGGCAACCTCAATGCGCTGACCGACGAAGGGTTCGAGCTGTTCGCGCAGGATGACAATGGATGGCCCTTCGGGCATGGCTGCCTCCGCTTCGGGTTCTCCCCCCTCAGACCGAAGGCAGCAACCAAGGTGCGACCGCGCGCTACCAGTCCAGCGACAGCTGGCTTTCGAACCGCCGCGGCGCGCCGCTCAGCGGATCATCGAAGGCGAGCCCACGCGCCAGCAGTTTCAGCGGCTTGGTGTAATCGTCCCGATCACGTCGGGCACGCTCGATCAGCTCGGGATAGAACGGATCGTTGCAAATACCCGCGCCTAACGTGGCCATCTGCAGCCGCAGCTGGTGTTTGCGCCCGGTGACTGGGTACAGCGCATACCGCCATAGCTCACCCCGCCGTTCCAGAACCTCGATACGAGTCTCGCTATTGGGTTCGCCGTCGCCCTTGCGCATCAGAAAGAAGGGCTCGCCGTCGACCATATGCAAGCACTCCACGCGCGGGAAGGTCAGCTCTGGCAACGCTGGGCAGATCGCCTCGTAGTGTTTGTCGATCCGCCGTTCGCGAAACAATGCCTGATAGGCGCCACGGCTGGCGGGGTTGGTAGAGAACAGCACCAGCCCGGCGGTAAGCCGGTCGATGCGGTGAATCGGCACCAGATCAGAATTGCCCAAACGCTTACTCAGTCGTGCCAGCAGGGTTTCATTGACGTAGCTGCCAGCCGGCATAACCGGAAGAAAGTGTGGCTTGTCGGCTACCAGCAGATGCTCGTCGAGATACAGGATGCGTTCCTCGAAGGGGATCGGCTGCTCGTTGGGCACTTCGCGGAAATAGTGGACACGCAAACCGACTTGGTACGCCTGGGTGACATCCAGCGGCTGCCCGTCAGCTCCCAGCACACGGCCACGGGCAAAGCGGTCGAGCCAGGTGGCGCGGTCGATGGTCGGGAAGTGATCGCACAGGCAGTCGAGCACCGTGCGCCAGTCGCCCTGGGGCAGATGCAGCGTGCTGCGGGCATTGGAAACGGACATCGTGGCTTGGGAAATCGGCGCAAGGGATGCCGATGATAACCGACTGCCGGGCGGCAGCATTATCTAGGTGAGGCGCTCAGGTGTGGCGGTTCGTTGCGGCAACGTCGTGTCGTGTTTTAGATAGTCAACGTCCGGTGGACCGCCGAAGCGACCCACCGAGGCTGGGTGACAGCTTTTTGCCTGTCAGTCTTCCTTCTCTTTGGTCATTTCGCCGGTCCGGGCGTCCATCTTGAATTCCCAAACCTTGCCGTCGGCCTTCACGCCTTCACCTTCCCAGTTGTTGTCATCGGCACTGATGGAGTGCAGCTGGGTGTAGCCGGCAGCCTTGGCCTTCTCAACGGCCTGCTCAAGACTGATCCAGTCGGCACCAGGCTTGTCGGCCAGGGCGAAGCCACTGGCTCCGAGAGCGGCAATGGCAAGGGCGGCGGTCAGTTTCTTGTGATACATGGCATTTTCCTTCTTCTGGTTTTGAAGTGCGGCTGCGCTGCAGCCCTGCTAGATACGAGCCTTGGCGCGGATCAGGGTTCCTTGGGTATGTATCAAATCATGGCAAACACGCCATTCAGCTTCGCTTAAGCCTGCCTTCGTATTCTGGGCTCGTCAAAACCCACACAGGAAACCCAACCATGAAAAACCTCACTGTATTGATCACCGCTGCCACCCTCGCCTTGGGCGCCAACCTGGCCATGGCTCGCGACCTGGGCCCGGACGAAGCGTTGAAGCTGCGTGATGCCGGCACCATCCAGTCCTTCGAGAAACTCAACGAAGCAGCGCTGGCCAAGCACCCCGGCGCTACTATCGAAGAAACCGAACTGGAAGAAGAATACGGCCGCTACATCTATCAGCTTGAACTGCGCGACGACAAAGGTGTGCAATGGGACCTTGAGCTGGACGCCAAGACCGGCGAAATCCTCAAGAACCATCAGGACGACTAATGCGTAACCCCTTTCTCATCCTCCCCCTGGCCCTGCTGCTCGCCGCCACCCCGGCGGCGAGCCGCGACCTGGACCAGGACGAAGCTCTGCAACTGCGCCGCGAAGGGCTGATTCTGCCGCTGGAAAGTCTCCTGCAGCAGGTCAAGCAGCGTTATCCCGGCGCGCGCCTGCTGGAAGCCGAGCTGGAGGAAGAGGACGGCCTTTACATTTATGACATCGAACTGCTCACTGCCGACGGCATCGCCCGCGAACTGGAACTGGACGCCCGCGATGGCCGCCTGATCAAGGACGAGGAAGACTGATGCGCCTGCTGCTGGTTGAAGACAGCGTTCCCCTGGCCGACGAACTCACCGCCAGCCTGACCCGTCAGGGCTATGCCGTCGACTGGCTGGCCGATGGTCGTGATGCCGATTATCAGGGCAGCAGCGAGCCTTACGACCTGATCGTTCTCGACCTTGGGCTGCCCGGCAAACCGGGGCTGGAGGTGCTGCGCGACTGGCGCGCGCGCGGCCTGGCCACGCCGGTGCTGATCCTCACCGCTCGCGATTCCTGGGCCGAGCGCATCGAAGGGCTCAAGGCCGGTGCGGACGACTACCTGACCAAACCTTTTCACCCCGAAGAACTGCTACTGCGCATCCAGGCATTGCTGCGCCGCGCCCACGGCGTGGCCAATCAGCCGTTGCTGCAGGTCGGCGGGTTAGCACTGGACGAAGCCCGCCAGCGCTGCAACAAGGGTGGTCAGGACGTCGAGCTGACTGCCGGCGAATTCCGCCTGCTGCGCTATTTCATGCTGCACCCGGGGCAGCTGCTGTCGAAAACCCAGCTGGCCGAACACCTCTACGACGGTGAAACCGAGCGTGACTCCAATGTCATCGAGGTGCACGTCAACCGCCTGCGCGGCAAGCTCGGCCGCGAGCTGATCGAAACCCGCCGCGGGCAGGGCTATCGCTTCGGCGGCGCAACTTGAAATCGATCCAGCGCAGCCTCAGCCTGGGTCTGATCGCGGCCCTGCTGATCATCAGCCTGCTATTGCTGCAGACCAGTCTCTGGCTGTTCGAAAATGGCCTGCGGCGCACCCTGGAAACCGATTTGCGTGAGGAATCCGAAGGCCTGCTGATTGCGGTGGTGCGAGGCACTGAAGGCTTCAGGCTGGACACCAGCCGGCTAAACCCTCGCTACCAGCGGGCTTTTTCCGGTCACTACTTCCGCATTGATCTGCCCGAGCGTAGCTGGCGTTCACGCTCGCTCTGGGACGCCTCGCCTGAATGGCCGCAGCGCCAGGGGTTGGCCCCAGGACTGGTCGAAGGGCCGCAAGGCCAGCGGCTACTGACTTACCGCGCCACCTACCAGCGCGACGGCCAGCAGATTGTTATTCATGTGGCGCAGGACTACACGCCGATTCTCGACAGCTTTCGCCAGGTTCGCCTCGGTGGGTTGGGTCTGGTCGGCCTGGTGCTGCTGGTGTTCCTGCTGCTGCAGCGCTACGCGGTAACGCTCGCCCTGCGCCCGCTTGAACGTGCTCGCCAGCAGATTGCGCAACTGCAACAGGGCCAGCGCCGGCAACTCGATATCCAGGCGCCGGACGAGCTGCAGCCGCTGGTGGCGCAGATTAATCACTTGCTGGCGCACACCGATGACACGCTCAAGCGCTCGCGCCACGCCCTGGGCAACCTTGGCCATGCGCTGAAAACACCGCTGGCAGTTCTCGGCAGCCTTGTCCAGCGTGAGGAGCTGGCGCCCTATCCCGAGCTGCAGGCCGGGTTGCGCGAACAGCTGGCTCAGATCCAGCAGCGGGTCACCCGCGAGCTGGGCCGTGCGCGCATGGCCGGTGACGTGCTACCCGGGGCGCACTTTGATTGCGAGTCGGAGCTGCCGGCACTGTTCGAGACGCTGAAAATGATCCATTCACGCGAACTGAACCTGCGCTGGCATGCCCCCACCAACTGCCGCCTGCCATGGGATCGCGAGGATCTATTGGAACTGTTCGGCAACCTGCTGGACAACGCCTGCAAATGGGCTCACTCAGAGGTGCGACTGGACATTCAAAAGCAAGCAGATGGCTATCGGCTGACCATTGAGGATGACGGGCCGGGCATTCCGGAAACGCAGCGAGACGGGGTTCTGACTCGCGGCACACGTCTGGACGAGCGCGCCGAAGGTCATGGTTTGGGACTGGGCATCGTGCGCGACATGCTCATGACGTGGAATGGCAGTCTGGCGCTGGAGGAAAGCTCACTCGGCGGCTTGCGAGTCGTGATTCGGCTGCCGCTACGCGGCTAACCGGTGGGAGCGGGCCATGCCCGCGAACCGGACCGCGCCATAGCAGACCAACCGGCTACTAAACGCGAGTCAGTTCGTTGCGCATATCTTCAAGAATGGTTTCAACCAGCAAACCGTTCCCAACATGTCCGTCCGAGACCAGGCGAATGGCTTCGGTACCCTTGCGCGGGTAACCGATACGCACCACCAGATTGCCGTTGCCCTGCGGCTCTACACGGGTCTGGTAGTCGGCTGGGAAATGATCAGCCAGATGGCGAGAGAGGGTTTTCATCAGGTGTCCCGGAGACTGAGCCTGAAGTAAAGACCGTGCGTTTGACTAGGAGATTCCAACCGTTTATCGGTTGTCATACATTCGTCAGAATATTGCAACTTTTGCGCATAGCTCGCCCGATGCACACGTTGGCCAGCGCCCTAGAGGCTGACCGTATAATGAACGGCGCCGTCCTCTTCATTCAGCACAGAACTCCTCCCCATGCGCCTGATTCATACTTCCGACTGGCACCTCGGCCAAACCTTGCACGGCCAGGAGCGCGACTATGAGCACGCACAGTTCCTCGCCTGGCTGCTGGACCAACTCGTCGCCCACCAGGCAGACGCCCTGCTGATCGCCGGTGACATCTTCGATACCGTCAATCCGCCGCTCAAGGCCCAGGAGCGGCTCTACGACTTTATCGTCCGCGCCCATGAACGGCTGCCGCAGCTGGATATCGTGATGATCGCCGGCAACCATGATTCGGGCGGTCGCATCGAGCTGCCCGCGCCGCTGATGAGGCGCCTCAACGCCCATGCCGTCGGCCGGATCAGTTGGGTCGCCGATGGCCAGCTCGATCACCAGCGCCTGTTGGTGCCTCTGCATGACGCCAGGGGCAAAGTAGCCGCCTGGTGCCTGACCCTACCCTTCCTGCGCCCCGCCGAGGTCACCGGGCTTGTCCTGGGCGATGACTACATGGCCGGCATCGCCCAGGTGCATGAGCGATTGATCACCGCCGCCGAGGCCGTGCGCCAACCCGGCCAGGCACTGGTCGCCATGAGCCACGCCCATATGGCCGGCGGCGCGGTGTCGGAGGAGTCTGAGCGCAACATCGTTATCGGCAACGCCGAAGCGCTACCGGCCAGCCTGTTTCCTGAATCGGTCGCTTACGTCGCCCTCGGCCATCTGCACAAGCCGCAGTATGTGGCCGGCCAGGAGCGCATCCGCTACAGCGGCTCACCGCTGCCGCTGTCCTTCGCCGAGGTGAACTACCCGCACCAGGTGCTCATGGTGGAACTCGGGGGCGAGGCGCTGAAAGGAGTCGAAATGCTGCCGGTACCACGCGCTGTGGAGATGATTCGCATCGGACGCGCTCCACTGGGCGAAGTGATCACGGCGCTGGAAGCGCTGCCGCCGACCGGGCTGTTCGACGACAACCTGCCCTGGCTGGAAGTGCGGGTGCTGCTCGACGAGCCTCTGCCAGACCTGCGCCAGCGCATCGAAACCGCGATCTCCGGCAAGGCCTGCCGGCTGGTGCGCATTGCCAGTGAATACGCCGGTAAGCGCGGCGAAGCGGATTCGGATGTGCTGGTCGGGCTTGATCAGATCAGCCCGCAGGAGCTCTTCGCCCGAGCCTGGGAAGAACAGTTCGGCAACCCACCGGACGAGCAAGCGCTGGACGACTTCGCCACGCTGCTGCAACAGGTCGAGTTCGCCGGCGAGGAGGCAGGACAATGAAGATCCTCGCGATCCGCCTGAAGAACCTCGCCTCGCTGGCCGGCGAGCAAGTCATTGATTTCACCGCCGAACCTCTGGCCAGCGCCGGACTGTTCGCCATCACCGGGCCGACCGGCGCCGGCAAGAGCACCATCCTCGACGCACTGTGCCTGGCGCTTTTCGGCAGCACGCCGCGATTAGATGGCGCCTCGCTGCTGAGCAAGGTGCCGGATGGCAGCGACGAGATCGGCAGTGGCGACGAGCGCAACCTGCTGCGTCGTGGCTGCGGCAGCGGCTACGCCGAGGTGGATTTCATCGGTGTTGATGGCCGCCGCTATCGCGCTCGCTGGGAGGTCAAACGCGCCCGCGAAAAGGTCGACGGCCGCCTGCAGGCCAGCAGTCAGAGCCTGCTGGACCTGGACAACGAACAGTTGCTGGCCAGCGGCAAGAAACGCGAGTTCAAGGAGCTGCTCGAAGCCCGTCTGGGCCTGACGCTGGCGCAATTCACGCGCGCCGTGCTGCTAGCGCAGAGCGAGTTCTCCGCCTTCCTCAAGGCAGACGACAACGAGCGCGGCACCCTGCTGGAAAAACTCACCGACACCGGCCTCTACAGCCGCCTGGGTCAGGCTTCGTTCGAAGCCGCAAAGCGCACCCGCGAATCCCTCACGCAACTGCAGCAGCGACTTGGCGGCTTGCAGCCGCTGGAGCCCGAGGCGCGGCAAACCCTCGAAACCCGTCACGCCGAACAGCAGAGCGAGCTAAAAGCCTCACAGCAACAACTCAAGACACTGGAGCAGCAACGCCAGTGGCTGGCCGATCTGATTCGTCTACAGCAGGAACGCGATGGTGCCCAGGCGCAGTTGCATGAAGCCGAAGCGGAGCACGAAAAGCTGGCCGACGCCCGACGCATCCTGGCACTTTTCGAGAAGCTGGCACCTCAGCGTCACCGCTTCATTCGGCAGAACGATCTGCTTCAGCAACTGGCCCGGACCGAAGAAACCCTGGCTCGCCATCGGACCGCTGGTGAACGACTTCAAGTTCAGCTCGAGAGCCTTGAGCAAAGTCACCAGCAGGCTACAACGCAGCTGCAAGCGGCAGAACAGGCGCAACGTGATGCCGAGCCCCGGCTTGCACAAGCGCGCCGCGAGGAAGATCGCCTGCTTCACCTGCAAGCCGACCTCGCACCGATTCGCCAGGAGTCCGCGCAGATCCAGGAAGCCAGCGCCGAGACGGAGTCCAGGCTGCAGCAACTCAAGGAGCGACAGCAGCACAACTCGCAACATCTCGAGGAGCTGGCCACCCAGCTGGAAGTCAGCGCCGCCCTGCAGCCGCTGTGCACAGCCTGGAGCGGCTACCGCCCTCGCCTGGAACAGGCCGTGCAGCTGACCGCACGCCTGCAGCAGGGGCGCGCCGAGCTGCCGGGGCTGGAGCAACGCGCCCAGGAAGCCGAAGCCGAGCAGAATAAGGCACGTGCCGCGCTGGATGAGCTGCAGGCACAGCTCGGTGGTGAAGTGGGCGAGCAGCTCACCCGGCTTAGCCAACAACTGGAGCGCTGGCGCCAGGCCGAACGCGATACCGAAGCCCTGCAAAACGTCTGGACCAATCAGCAGAGCCTGCTCGCGCGCCAGTCCGAGTTGCAGAATGAGTGCGGCCGTCTGCAGACCGAACAGGAAAATCTGATCCCCGCCGGCAAGCAGGCCCGCAGCGAGCGCGATGCGGCCGAACAGGCGCTCAAGGTTACCCTTGATCTACTTGAGCGCCAGCGTCTGGCCCGTAGTGAAAATGTCGAGGCCTTGCGTGCAGCTTTGGTACCTGGCGAGCCCTGCCCCGTATGTGGCAGTGGCGAACATCCCTGGCACCAGGCCGACGCGCTTATGGCCGCGCTCCATCAGCAGGATGAAAGCGAAGCCGAGCGTGCCCGCCAGGCGTTGCAGGCGCATGACCAGCGCCTGCAGGAACTGCGCGACCGCCACACAGTGCTCACTACCAGCCTCAAGCAGGCCCAGCTGCGCCAGTCGGAGATGGCCGCCGAGCTGGATGCCTTGCGGGCGCGACTGGAGGCATCAGCGCTATACACCGGCCTGCTTGCCCAGCCGGAGTACGAGCGCACGCGATGGCTGACCGGCGAACTGGACACCCTCAAGGAGCAGATAAGCAACGCCAGCCAGTCACAAGCCCACCTGCTGGACCTGCAGCAACGTGGCGAAGCCTTGCGAAAGACCTGGCAAACAGCTCAGGACACAGCCAAAGAAGCCGCTCAACAATTGGCGCAGCAGCGCGATGCCCTGGCCCGCGATAGCGAGCGGCTGGAAGAAGAGCTGACGGACTTTGCCGAGCTGCTGCCCAGCGAGCGACTCGGGCAGTGGCGCGAGAATCCGGCGCACACCTTCATGGCGCTGGACAGCGAAATCGCCACCCGCCAGCAACGATTGCAGGCCCAGGCCGAGCTGACCGAGGAGCAGCGCCAGCGCGAAAAATCACTGGAGGTCGCACTGCGCGACCAGCAAAACCTGAAGGACAAGCTGAAGGCCTGCGCCGCGCGCCTTGCCGAGCGCGAAGGCCAGCTGGAAGCGTGTCGACAGAGCCTGCGCAGCAACCTTGGTGAGCAGACCAGCGCAAGTGACTGGCAACAGCAACTACAAGCGGCACTGCAGCGGGCGCACGCGCAGCAGACGGACATCCAGCGTCAACTCAACGAGACCCGGATCGAGCTGGCCCGCCTCACCAGTGAGCAGCAAAGCTGTAGCGAGCGCCGCGACGAATTGCAGCGCGAAAGCACCAGCCTGAACGACGAACTCGATGCCTGGCGCGCTGCCCATCCGGAGCTGGATGACGCCACCTTCGCGCAACTGCTGCACATGGATGACAGCCTGCTTGCCGAAGCACGCCAGCGCCTGCAGCAGAATGCCGAAGCCCTCACCCGCTGCCGCGAGCGCTTGGAAGGCTGCGCTCAGCGCCTGGCCGTGCATAAGGCGCAGCATCCCGAGGCACCGGACTTCGACGAGCTGGAGCGCCGGTTTACGGCGCAACTGGCCGATTACGAACAGGCCGATCAACGCTGCACCGAGACCCGCGCCGCCCTGCTCGACGACGACAATCGTCGTCAACAGAGTCAGGCGCTGCTGGGGCAGATCGAGGCGGCCAATATCGAAAACCAGCGCTGGGGCCGCATCGCCGCACTGATTGGCTCCAGCGACGGCGGCGCCTTCCGCAAGATCGCCCAGGCTTATAACCTCGACCTGCTGGTGCAGCATGCCAACGTCCAGCTGCGCCAACTGGCCCGCCGCTACCGGCTCAAGCGCGGCGGCAGTCCGCTGGGCCTGCTGGTGATGGATACCGAGATGGGCGACGAACTACGCTCGGTGCATTCGCTTTCGGGCGGTGAGACCTTCCTCGTCTCCCTGGCGCTGGCCCTGGGATTGGCTTCGATGGCGTCGAGCAAACTGAAAATCGAATCACTGTTTATCGACGAAGGTTTCGGCAGCCTCGACCCCGAGTCGCTGCAGATCGCCATGGATGCACTGGATTCACTGCAGGCCCAGGGCCGCAAGGTCGCGGTGATCAGCCACGTGGCGGAAATGCACGAGCGCATTCCGGTGCAGATCCAGGTGCAACGCCAGGGCAATGGACAGAGCGCCTTGAAGATCGTGGGTTGACTGATAGTGCCCATACAGCGTGGGCACCATCACCCTGAGACCGCTCACGTAGGGTGGAAAACCGCGTAGCGTTTTCCACCGGCCGGCTGAGTACGACTGACTGGCACGGCACCTGCTACGGATCGCTGTAGCGCCGCACCCAGCGGCCTCTACCAGCCGAACCCGAGAGGTGTTTCCACATGATTACCAGCCGCGACCAGGTAACCGAGATGATCATCGCCGCGAAAGTGCGCAAGGGCCTGAAATGGGCCCACGCCGCCGAGGCCATTGGCATGTCCAAGGAATGGACCACCGCCGGCTGCCTCGGCCAGATGACCTTCGACAAGGCCCAGGCCGAGACCCTGGGCAAGCTCTTCGAGCTACCCGACGAGGCCATCGCCTGGCTGCAGATCGTGCCCTATAAAGGGTCACTGCCCAGTGCCGTGCCCGCCGACCCGCTGATCTACCGCTGGTACGAGCTGGTGAACGTGTACGGCACCACCATCAAGGAGCTGATCCATGAAGAGTTCGGCGACGGCATCATGAGCGCCATCGACTTCTCCATGGATATCCAGCGCGAGCCCGACCCCAAGGGCGACCGCGTGAATGTGGTGCTCTCGGGCAAATTTCTGCCTTACAAGAGTTACTGAGCGGCCGGCACGGTACGGAACTCGCCGCGGGCCAGACTCTGCACCGAGTTGCCCAAAGAATCGGTGGCGGCGAGATCGGCGCCCCGCTCGCGCAGCGCTTCCAGCAGCGCCTCACGCTGGAACAGCGCGGCATACATCGCCGGCGTCTGGCCGGCGGCGTTGCGCTGGTCCGGGTTGCATTCGGTGGCCAGCAGTCGCTTGGCGATGCGCAGCTCACCCTTGAAGATCGCGCCCATCAGCGCGGTGTTGCCGCGCTTGTCCTCGGCGCAGGCATCGGCGCCGGCGGCGAGCAGCTGCGCGACCGTGTCCGTATGGCCGTTGTAGGCCGCAAGAATGAGGCCGGTGTAGCCCTTTTCGTCGGCGGTATTCAGGTCGAATCCCGCTTGAATGAATTCGTCGAGCATCTCGTTATCGCCGAAACGCGCAGCGTTGAAGAAATAATCACGCAGTTGTGCCTGGACCTGCTCGGCATCCGCCGCCGCAGGCTCGCCCTGGGCTAGTGCCAGGCTGCTGCCAAGAGACAGGGCGATCAGAAGGAAAACAGCTTTCATCGCTTCTCTCCGTTACAAGAAGCCCACAACCGAAGTCGCAGGCTTGGGTTGGCCGGCTGCGTGGGCCGGCCGGTGCATCAGTCTTCCAGCTGGTCGGCCAGCGCCTTGACTCGCTTCAGATCGCTCTTGGCAACCTTGGTCAGCCCTTCGCCGTACTTGGCATCAGCCTTATAGAAGTACGACAGCAGGTGGTAACGGGCTTCCTCGTCGGTGTTGGCCAGTTCGCCACCCAGGGTGTTGATCAGGTCCTTCTGCTCCTTGGCGGTGAAGGAGCGGAACAGCTCGCCGGTCTGTTTGAAGTTCTGCGTGCGGTAGATCGGCGCCTGCTGAGTGCTGCCCGAAAGTGCCATCTGGCTGTACAGGCCGCGCGGCTCTTCCTCGCGGCTCAGGCGACGGCTCGGCTGGTAGTTCACGCTGGCTGTTGTGTTGCCGCCGTTGAGCTGGCCATTCTGGTTGCCGTTGTTGACCGGCACCTTCGGCTGGTTGATCGGCAGGCTCATGTGGTTGGCACCGATGCGGTACATCTGGGTGTCGGCATAGGAGAACAGACGGCCCTGCAGCAGACGGTCCTCGGAGGGCTCGATACCAGGCACCAGGTTGGACGGCGCCATGGCGACCTGCTCGGTCTCCTGGAACACGTTTTCCGGGTTCTTGTTCAGCACCATGGTGCCGATCTTCTTCGCAGGCACCAGGTCCTCGGGCCAGATCTTGGTGGCGTCCAGCGGATCGAACTCGAACGTGGCCAACTGCTCAGGCTTGACGACCTGCAGGTAAAGGTCCCACTTCGGGTAGTCGCCCTTTTCAATGGCGCCGATCAGGTCGCGGGTCATGTGGCTGTAGTCACGGCCCTGCATCTCCTGGACTTCTTTCGGGTCGAGGTTCTTCACGCCCTGCTGCGATTTCCAGTTGAACTTGACGTAGTGCACCTGGCCTTCATCGTTCACCAGCTTGTAGGCATGGACGCTGCTGCCGTCCATGAAGCGGTAGCCGGCCGGCGTGCCGTAGTTAGAGTACAGGCGGGTCAGCGTCTGGATGGATTCCGGGTGGTAGGACAGGAAGTCCATCCGGCGGCTGTCGTCGTCCAGGTTGGTACGCGGGTCGGTCTTGAACGCGTGGACCATGTCCGGGAACTTGATGGCGTCGCGGATGAAGAAGGTCGGGAAGTTGTTGCCAACCAGGTCCCAGTTGCCTTCGGCCGTGTAGAACTTGGTCGCGAAGCCGCGCGGGTCACGCAGGGTTTCCGGCGAGTGGCTGTTGTTGGTCACGCTGGAGAAGCGCACGAACACCGGGGTGGTGGCGCCCTTCTCGAAGACCTTGGCGATGGTCAGGTCGGAAATGTCGGCGGTGGCGGTGAACTCGCCGTGGGCACCGGTGCCACGGGCGTGCACTACACGCTCCGGCACGCGCTCACGATCGAAACGCTGCAGCTTCTGCAGCAGTTGCACGTCCTGCAGCAGCACTGGGCCGTTCGGGCCGGCGGTCTGGGAGTTCTGGTTGTTGCCAACCGGGGCGCCGTTGTCGCGGGTCAAGGGTGCTGCATGGGTGGAAAGCGACAGCAGGCTCGCGCAAAGCGCGCCCACTAGCGTGCTAGCAGGCAAGGCACCTGGCAGGTAACGATTCATCTAGTCGTCCTCTTTTCATTTTGGATTGCGTCTGGGACGCGGCGAGGAGACTAGGCGCCCGCGCCGTATAGCCAAAATTGAATAAGCGAAGCGGCGCGATAGAGAAAAACTGTTTGTGTCGCATCACCGAAGGCTTCACGCGCGTAACGCGCATTGCGCAACACGCAGCTCAGGGGCGGTGGGTTCAGCGCAGGCCCATGTCCAGCAGCTTCGCGCTGGCTTGGCGCTCCTGCTCTGCGCTGAGCTGCAATTGGGTCAGGTAGCTTGCCAACGCCTCGATATCATTATCAGAAAGCTGGCTGGCGATACCGAGCATCACTGAGCCGGCGCGGCTCGGGTCGTTACTACGAAAGCGCTTCAGGGCTTTGCGAATGTATTCGGCGGGCTGGCCGGCCAGGCGAGGCATCTTTTCCATGCCCTGCCCCTGCGTACCATGGCAGGCGACGCAGGTGCGCTTGAACAGCGTGGCGCCTTGTTTGCTCAAGGCTTCATCAACGGCCGCAGTCGTCGGAAGGACCTTCTGCTGGCTGAAATACACCGCAATATTGACGCGGTCCTCCATCGTCAGGTTCTTCGCCAGGCTCGTCATCACGTAATCCTCGCGCTCACCGCGAGCGAACTGCTCGAACGCATGGAACAGGTAAATTGGGTTTTGCGAGGCCAAGTTGGGAATGTGCGGGCGTTTGCTGTTGCCGTTCTCGCCGTGGCAGTAGCCACAGAACAGCGCACGCTCGCGACCCGCTGCGAAGGCCTGCTCGCGACGTTCGTCATCGGCCATCAAATAATTGAAGCGGGTCATCGCCTCCTCGTTAGCCCACGCAGAGGTAGCTAAACAGCTCAACAGAAAGCAGACGAAAATGCGCATGTAGGAGTCCGGAACGATGAAGGGCGGCGCTGCAAGCAGCTATTGGGCGGCGACTATAAATTGCCAAAACGCCGAAAAACCCGGCGCAGATCAATAAAACCCTTACAAACGCGCCTGTAATCACAGCTTCGGATGCGCCGTCACATTCTGCATACAGCTAGCGCTAAGGCATCGAATACCGTGTCAGCTGAAGGCAAACCGCAGCCCATCGCGTACTCAACGCCGAGAATCTGACCAACAATCTGAATACCTGCGGCAATAAGCCACACAAGCGCTTCGTATTCGACTAAAGTAGCAGCCCCTTTTCCTGCAACGAGTTGTAACAGATGCATGACGTGAATGCCGAACTGACCATGACCGTACTGATGACCCCGGACAAGGCCAACTTTTCCGGCAACGTACATGGCGGCACCCTGCTGAAATACCTCGACGAAGTAGCCTATGCCTGCGCCAGCCGTTACGCGGGTGAATATGTCGTCACGCTGTCGGTCGACCAGGTCACCTTCCGCCAGCCGATCCATGTCGGTGAACTGGTGACCTTCCTCGCATCGGTCAACTACACCGGCACCAGCTCGATGGAAATTGGCATCAAGGTCACCACCGAAGACATTCGGCAGAAGACCGTCCGCCACACCAATAGCTGCTTCTTCACCATGGTTGCCGTGGGCGAAGATGGCCGACCGACCAGCGTGCCGCCATTGCAGCCGCACACCCAGGACCAGAAACGCCGCTTCGCCCAAGCCAAGCAGCGCCGGCAGATTCGCCGTGAACTGGAAGAGCGCTATCAGGCCATCAAGAACGCCTGAGCCGGCAAAAACAGGCAGCTGCCCACCAGCGCGCCCAAAGTGGCAAAGACCTTATACAATAGACGGCCTTTTCGCTTCATCAAGACGAGGTTATGCCGTGAGCTCTTTGCCACCCTGCCCCAAGTGCGCATCCGAATACACCTACGAGGACGGCCCGCTGCTGATCTGCCCCGAGTGCGCCCATGAGTGGTCCGCCAACGCGCCGGAGGCCTCTTCCGACGATGAACGGGTGATCAAGGACTCTGTCGGCAACCTGCTCCAGGACGGCGATACCGTTACCGTGATCAAGGACCTGAAGGTCAAGGGCTCGTCTTCCGTGGTCAAGGTCGGCACCAAGGTGAAGAACATTCGCCTGTGCGACGGCGATCACGACATCGACTGCAAGATCGACGGCATCGGCGCCATGAAACTGAAGTCCGAGTTTGTGCGTAAGGTCTGACACGAGAAGCTTCGCCCGAGCGCGGGGCTCCTACAAAAGCCAAAGCCCCGCATCATTGCACTCTGTAGGAGCTGCGACCCCGCAGCGAATGCAAGCGCCAGCTTGCCTGCTGACTGACGGTGCCGATGCAAGCGCATGTACACCTTCAGGCTAAAAGCTTCGCCCCGAGGGCGGGGCTCCTACACAAGCAAAGCAGCCCGGCAGCCCATATCTCGTCATCTTGGGAGATCAGGGGAAGCGGCGTTATCAGGGCGTGAGATATGACGAGCGCGTCAGCCCCAGACGCAAGGCGTCGATGTATTGCGCGCGCTCCCTAGCGCTAAGACGGGCGCTGGAGACCTTGTCACGGTAGTGGGTCATCAGCTCCTCGGGTGACAGGTGCACGTAGCGCAGCATGTCCTCGATGGTGTCATGAGTCTCGATGCCGGCGTGGTAGTAGCTGCCATCCTCGAGCTGGTAGACGTTCACCGAATCGGTGTCGCCGAACAGGTTGTGCATGTCGCCGAGGATCTCCTGATAGGCGCCGACCAGGAATACGCCGAGAAAATACTCCTCCCCCGCCTGGATCTCATGCACGGGCATGCTGTTCTCGATGCTCTGCTCGTCCACGTAATGCCTGATCTTGCCGTCCGAGTCACAGGTCAGGTCCTGCAGTACGGCACGGCGTACCGGCTCTTCAGTCAGGCGCTGCAGCGGTACGATCGGCAGGATCTGGTCGATGGCCCAGGTATCGGGCAGGCTCTGGAATACCGAGAAGTTGCAGATGTACTTGTCCGCGAGCTTGTCGTTGAGCTCGTCAAGCACCGCGCGATGGGAGCGCTGGCGGGCCTTGAGCTGGTTGTGCAAACGCCGACAGATAGCGAAATAACTCTGCTCGGCCAAGGCCTTTTGAGCCAACGACAGTTTGCCCGCCGCATATTGCGCCGAAGCCTCGCTTATATAGTGAGTGGCGCGCCAGTAGGTTTCGGTGACCATTTCCGGGTCGCTGGGACCGAGCAGATCGGCCAGCGACTGGACGATATCGGGCAGTTCATCGTAGTTCTCGATGGTCGGCGCCTCATCGTTATGGCGCTCAAAATCGGTCACTTGCATCACCAGCACTGCATGGTGCGCCGTCATCGCCCGACCGCTTTCGGAGAAGATATGCGGATGCGGCAACTCCTGCCGGTCGCAGAACTCCTTGAGCATGCCTACCACCGTGCCGGCGTATTCGTCGATGTCGTAGTTGATGGAGCTGGCGTTGCGCGAATGGGTGCCGTCGTAATCGACGCCCAGGCCGCCGCCCACATCTATATGGTCGACGGGCAAGCCCAGCGCGCGCAGTTCGGCGTAGTAACGAATGGCTTCGCGGAAACCTGAACGGTAGTCGGCCAGATTGGCGATCTGCGAGCCCATATGGAAATGCAACAGACGTACGCCCTGATCGACCTCCGCCGCACGGAAGCGCTCGATAACTGTGAGCAGCTGTGCTGCCGACAGACCGAACTTTGATTTCTCGCCGCCGGTATCGGCCCACTTGCTCGATGCCAGGGACGAAAGACGCACGCGCAGCCCGACCTGGGGCACGATCTTCAGCTCGGCCGCTTCTTCGATCACCAGCTCCACTTCGGACATCTTCTCGATGACGATGAAGACGTTGTGGCCCAGCTTCTGCCCCATCAGCGCCAGCCGGATGAATTCCCGGTCCTTGTAGCCATTACAGACGATGGTGCCGCCCTTGGGCGCCAGCGCCAGCACGGCCATAAGTTCGGGCTTGGAACCGGCTTCCAGGCCGATGGCCACGTCCTGCGTGGCGATGATGTTCTTGATCACCGCCTCCTGCTGATTGACCTTGATCGGGTACAGCGCGGTGTAGCGACCCTGATAGTCGAGCCGCTCGATATTGGCGTCGAAAGCGCCGGTGAGATGCCGCACGCGGTCCTGCAAAATCCCCGGGAAACGCACCAGCAAAGGCAGCGTCAGGCCGGCATCGCGCAGCTGCTCGATCAGGCCGTTGAACTCGATCGGCTCCCCCTCCGGTCCTTGTGGGCGCACCTCGATCTGCCCCGCGTCACTGATCGAGAAATAACCCGCACCCCAGTGACGGATGCCATAGACACTGCGGCTGTCGGCTGCGGTCCACTGGCTGCCATCGTCTTTGCGTGTACGTCGAACGGCCATTCAAGCCTCCTGAAAGTGGGTGTGGAGTCTGTCAGAGACTTGCGTCTGGACAGCAAGTGAGCGAAACAGAGCAGCCTTGCGTAGCGAGAAGGAGCCGAAGTTGGATCTTGTTGCGAGTATGGCTCGCTCCCACAGGTGCATACCCGCGGGAGTGGCTTCAGCGGCCAAGCGTTGAGTTTGCCTGCACACGCCCCGAGCGTTAAATACGGACGCACTCAGCCGCCTGATTTCTTTGCCTTGAATCCGCGCTTTTGCAATTCATCAAGCAATAGCTGAACGTGATCACCCTGAATTTCGATGACGCCATCCTTGAGCGCACCGCCAGTGCCACAGCGGCGCTTGAGGGCACTGGCCAGCTCCTTGAGGTCGTCTTCGGCAAGCGGCACGCCGGCAATGGTCGTCACGGTCTTGCCGCCACGCCCCTTGCTCTCGCGACGCACACGGGCAATACCGTCACCTTCAGGAATCAGCGCTCCCTTGCAGGTGCAGGCTTCCACTGGTTGGCTGCAGTCAGGGCAGTGCCGCCCCGCATCGGTGGAAAAAACCAGCCCGCCAAGGCCGGATAAAGAGGTGGTTTTCCTGGCCACACAAGCCTCTTGAGCGAAAGAAGAAACGCCGAAACTATACCCGTCGAACCCGGCTTTATCGACACTGGCAAAGGCCGATTCTGTAGGAGCAGGCCATGCCTGCGAACAAGGGCGACACTTTGGCGCGGAATCGCTTCACGGGCATGGCCCGTTCCCATGAAGAGCAGACCGCCCCAACCCACCGAAGAATCCTATAACGGCGAAACAATCCCGTCCCCGGCCCAGGAGGCCGCGCTACCCGTCTCGCCCGATTCGAGCAAAACCACATGTTGGTCTGCATTGGCCAGCCGGTAAGCCGGTAAGCCGGTAAGCAGACCGATAAATGCCACCGCCTACAACTGATTGATACGTCGCCCACAGTTATCTCCATAGGGGTCAACAGAATCAGCACCCGCACATTGACTTTGTCGCACACAAAGCTAAACAGGGATTTCTGGAAGAAAGAATCATACGTGCATAAGGAAGCGCACCATGAACCAATCCTCTCAAGGGGCTTTCACGCTCATCGAGCTGCTTGTAACCATTGCGATTCTCGGCGTATTGCTGAGCATCGCTGTACCCAGTTTCGGCTCCCTCCTCGCACGCAATCAACAGACAGCCGCTATCAACGACCTGCTTGGCGCCCTTAATCATGCCCGTGGGCTGGCCATTAATCGCCGCGAACCCTTTAGCCTTTGCGCAGGAGTCGAGGACTGCAACGCTGCGGCCAGATGGAAACAAAACATTTTTATATTCAGCGATCCAAACCGAAACGGCCAACTTGATGCAGGCGAGCAAATCCATCGGGTCGTCACGTTGCCGGATCGCTTCTACTGGAACTGGAGCAACTTTCGCAGCAAGACGTTCATGTCGTACAAGGCTAACGGCATGACGGACACCCTGAACGGCACATACACGCTCTGCAGCGGCAACGAGGCCATACAACGACTTGTGATCAACATCACGGGGCGTCTGAGAACCGAGTCACCGGAAAACCATAACGCCTGTAACTAGCGAACCGTATGTCCTCAGAATGCGACCGGGCGTCCCTTGGCATTCGAGACCAACAAGCGAAGCTGGGATGATTCACTCGTCAAAACGCCAGAAGAGCGCACATGCAAATTAATCGTGGCTTCACCCTGATTGAGCTGATGGTGACTATCGCCGTACTGGCAGTGGTCATCGCCATCGCCGCTCCATCCTTTACATCCGTCATCCAGAGCAATCGCACCACAGCGCTGCATCATGAAGTGCTGGGAGCCCTCCAGCTCGCCAGGTCCGAAGCCGTAAAGCGCCGCACCGACGTGATCGTTTGCCGATCTGAGGATATGGAAGATTGTGCCAATGGCGCTGACTGGACGGCGGGCTGGATCGTTAAAGATGTAGCCGGCGACGACGTGGTAAAGGTCTGGGACCCCGTTACGGGAATGGCATTGACCGGGCCTATCACCGGGGCGGTGTTTCGCAGCAGTGGCATGGCTGAGGCGGCCACCAACTTTACCACGACCACATCAAGTTGCACGAGCGGAACCAAATATACGATTGAGATTGCCCGGTCCGGAAACGCGAACGCCGCCAAGACAGGATGTCCATAAGATGCTCATATCCAAGCACCCCTTTCGCAAAGAAACCGGGGCAACCCTTATCGAGGTACTGGTTGCAATGGTGGTCCTTGCAATCGGCCTTCTAGGTCTAGCCGGCCTCCAGGCTACTAGCATCCAGAGCAATCACAGCGCCTATTACCGATCCCAGGCGACCCTGCTTGCCAGCGACCTGGCCGACCGCATGCGCGCCAATCGCACCGAGGCATTAACCGATGCCTACCTGATCGACTTTCCTACTTCCTCGACGAGCAATGACGAAGACTCCGGCACCTCAGCACAAAAAGATATTGCTGCATGGCTTAATCAACTGGCTCGGACTCTGCCCGACGGCACCGGAAAAGTGGAGAAGGACAGCACGCTAGTCACCATATCCATTCGCTGGAATGACACACGCGGCCAGATCAAGGCTAGCGACGACGTTAATACTCACACCGAAACCTTCGCTTACCGGACCGAAATATGATCCCGATGTCATTCCAACGGCAACGCGGGCTTTCGCTTGTCGAACTGATGGTTGCCATGGCCTTAAGCCTGCTGCTCATGCTTGGCGTCATCCAAATATTTTTAAGCAGCAAACAGACCTATAGCACTAATAGCGCTTTATCCCGGGTGCAGGAAAGTGGGCGTTTTGCCATGGAGTTCCTAATTCAGGATATTCGTAATACTGGGTACAAAGGGCAATGCACTGGTACTCCACGCGAGCATGGGAGCATTCACGCACTGATGAGTTTGGACGCCCCCATCTTGGGCTGGGACGATATCGATGTAAGACCCGGACACCTGCCAAACAGCGCTGCCGGCACTCCCGTAACGGGCACAGACGCCATTTTGATCAAGTTTGCCGCCGGACCAGAGGAAGTTGCCGCAGACAGCGGCAATACGGCAGCCAGCCTTACGATCAGCCTCAGCGGCACCAATAAATCTGGAGCAGATCAAAACGCCCTCGTCCTGATTTCGGATGCGATCAACTGCGACCTCTTCCAAAACTCCGCTACTACCAATGCCACCGAGGTAAGCAAGGATAACGTCAGTCCCGAGTGGACTCACAATTACACCGAGGCCACGGAAATTCTGCCGTTGCAAAACGCCACCTACTACATCCGAGCCAACCCAAATGGCCGCCCTAATTCACTTGTCAGACAGCGCCTGGGGGTAGTCTCTGGTGCGCCGGGCTGGTTAGTCCCAGAGGAATTGGTGGAGGGCATACAGGACATGCAGATCAGCTATGGCATCGCCGACGTTAATCGGCAGGTAATTCGTTATGACACCGCCGAAGAGGTCGACAGCGACAATAACTGGGACAGAGTCGCAGCGGTTCGCATAGACCTGCTAGTAGTCAGCACAGACACCAATGTCGTGCCCGAATCCCAAGTCATTACTTTCAATGGAGTAGATAAGACCATCGATGACCGACGCCTGGCCCAAGTCTTCTCTACCACCATCGGCATCCGGAATCGTCTGCCATGAATAACTTTCCTCCAACTCCCTATCAACGCGGCGCGGTGCTAATCGTTGCCCTAATCATGCTGTTGCTACTTACCATTATCGGCTTAAGCAGCATGCGCGGCACTTCACTACAAGAGAGCATGGCCGGCAATATGCGCGACAGCAACATTGCCCTACAGGCATCGGAAGCTGCTCTGCGTAAAGGAGAAGAAGAAGTCGTTACACGCTTTATGGCGGGCACCCTCAGTGAACTTAAACCCAAAATAGAAGATGCCTCCGAGGTTAGCTACAGCGACTTCCACGATGACCTCCCAAGCTCCGGCGAAGAGCCAAAATACAAAATTATTCTATTGGCAAACATCAGAACCAGTACAGAAGCAGGCGCGCCTATCGAGGATGAAGGCGCACTGGTACGAGTCGAGTCCGATGGCTATGGAGTCAATACCAATTCCAACAATAAATCCAGCTCCCATGCTCAACTCCGCTCCACCTTTCTGGTCGAGCAATGAACTTTTTATTGCCTGACCGACTTACTTCCGGAGTGTCTATCATGACGTCTCGCCATTTCACCTTTTCTTCGCTTAAAGCTAGTATCGGCTTTACACTCTCGCTTTGTATTGCCGTAGCAGCCTCTCCTGCCTATGCAGCTATTGCTCAATCCCCCTTGTTACTGGGGGCCGGTAATGTACCTGGCAACCTGGCTCTAGTTCCATCAGTAGAATTCCCAACCGTTATCAGCGTTGCCAACCTCGGCAGCTATGATCACGCGGCAACTTATAGCGGTTACTTTGATAGTGAGAAATGCTACAACTATATTGAAGCAACAGTTGACCACGTTATTTTCGGCAGCATCAAAGGCAGCGAAGGCGGCGGCTATTTCACCCCAGTGCGCAAAGCTAGAGACTGCACCGTCGAGGATGAGTGGAGTGGCAACTACCTGAACTGGGCTGCCACTCAAACCATCGACCCTTTCCGCTCTGCGCTAACCGGTGGATACCGGGCAGTTGACGAGCCAGGGAAGACCATTCTTGAAAAAGCAACCCGCGCCGGTGTAAATCAGTACTTCCCCGACCGATCAGTTACCGGGGATAGCCTTATTAAAAAAATCGCACCTTATACCACTGGAAAACTTGACAGCTCGGTAACTAGCGACGGTGGCGGCAAAACAAGCGAAAACGTAAAAAACTATCAAAAAAATAAAACCCTAAGAATAAATAACGACAAGAAGACAAAATTCTATTCTGTTCGAGTTGAGGTATGTAAAAACCAAGATCTTCTCGAGCCTAACTGCGTACAATACGGTAGCCACTGGAAGCCTGAAGGCCTTATCCAGCAATACGCCAATGATATTCGTTACAGTGCTTTTAGCTACTTGAACCACGACGGCAACACCCGCAACGGCGGTGTACTACGCGCCCAACAAAAATATGTGGGGCCGGCCATGCGCACGCCTGGCACTGCAGGTGAGCAGAACAACCCTAATGTAGAATGGAACACTACTACAGGCGTCCTTTTAACCAACCCTAACAGCGACAGCATCGGCAATAGCGGAGTCATTAACTATATTAATAAATTTGGCGAACTAACCAACGAACACAAAGATAACGATCCGGTCAGCGAGCTTTATTACACCGCACTTCGCTACTTCAAGGCGCAAGGCAACATCGAAGCGTATTCAAACATTACGAATGAGAAACAGAGAGACGAATTCCCCGTTATCACAAAATGGGATGACCCACTTCAATACGCTTGTCAGAAAAACGTAATTCTTGGAATTGGTGATGTCTACACCCACGAAGACCACGACCTCCCTGCAGGTGGTGACACACTTGACGTAAATGCCTACACCAACACTGTATTAAGACTAGAGAACACAGGAAAGACTGCGCCTGACAACTTCAATCGAAGCAGAAACTCAGCGCATATTGCCGGCCTCGCTTACTATGCAAACATTGAAGACATCCGCCCGGCAATGGCAGGAAAGCAAACCATTTCGACCTACTGGGTTGACGTACGAGAGAACCAAAAACTAGAAAACAAGAACGAAAACCAATATTGGCTAGCGGCTAAATATGGCGGATTTAAAGTCCCTAAAGAATATAAACTCGGCGACAGCATTGACGGCACCGACAAGGAGATCTGGTGGCGCACAACAACAGACATACTCGACAACAGCAATAAAGATAAGCGCCCTGATAACTTCTTTGTCGCCAGTGACGCCAACAACATGGTTGAAGGCCTGAGAAAAGCCTTCGCCCAAATATCCAACGAAGTGCAAAGCACTACCGCCTCTCTGGCCACAAACTCCACCCGCCTGGAGACCGATACAGCTGTCTTCCAGTCGCGTCTGGATAGCCGCTTCTGGAGCGGAGACCTGCTGGCCAGGCGCGTAAGCAACAATGGTGTAGTTGCCGAAGACGCAGCCTGGAACGCTGCACAGAAGCTGGACGGCCTAGCGAACGTCAGTTCGCGCAATATTTTCACTGTCACACCCGATACAACAGCGGGGACAAACGGTGAGTTTATCGCCAGCAACGGCATCAACTTCGAATGGAATAGCCTGTCAAACAGCCAACAAGTCCTGCTGACCCTGCCGGACGATGCCGGCAGCGTGACCGGTCCTAACAGGCTGGCTTACCTTCGCGGTGATCGCACTCACGAAATCACTACCGAAGACCGCACCAAGCCGTTTCGCCAGCGTGGTAGCCGCCTCGGCGATATCGTTAACTCCGACCCGCAGTACATTCACAATCAGGATTTTGGCTACTCACGCCTTGGCTGGGGAACCAACGGCTCGGTAGGCACTGCTTACGCCAACTTCCGTGCGAGCAGTGCTTACCAGAACCGCAAGCCGGCGGTCATTGTGGGCGCCAACGACGGCATGCTGCATGGCTTTGATGCTCGGGTTAGCGATACCCCGGCCAACAATGGTGGCGATGAACTCTTTGCCTATGTGCCCAGCAGCGTCTACAGCAACCTGGTCAATCTGACGGACCCTGCCTATTCCCACCGCTACTACGTCGACGGTACACCCCGCGTTTCCGACGTATGGATTGGCGGTGCTTGGAAAACCATGGTGGTGGGAACTACCGGCGCAGGCGGAAAAAGTATTTTCACTCTCGACATAACCGATCCAGCAAGCATGAACGCCAACAAGGTCATGTGGGAATTCAGTCATCCCGACATGGGCTACACAATGGGCCAACCAGCGCTGGTCGCCTTACCCAATGAGAAGTTTGGCGTGATTGTCAGCAGCGGCTATCACGACAATGCACCGCAAAACGGCAAAGTCTGGATTCTGGACGCCGCAGACGGCAGCATCATTCGCGAGGTTGAGCTACCGAGCACCGGCAACCTCGGCTCCCCGCTGGCCTCGGATACCAACTTCGACATGGTGGCAGACCGCGTCTACGTGGCCGATACGCAAGGCAATGTATGGCGCATCGACATGAGCGACAGCAACCCGTCCGGATGGGGAATTCCCAGCACCCTGGGCAGCGACCCGCTATTTATCGCCAAAGACAGTAGCAATAACCTTCAGGCAATTACCGCTCCGCTATCGTCTGCCTTCAGCGATAAAGGCGAGCATATGGTGTTCTTCGGCACCGGCAGCTTCTACCGTAACGGCGATAATGAAATACCGAACAACCCGCGCGTCGAGAGCTTCTACGGCATTATTGACCGAGGTGAACCTATCGAAGGACGTGGAAGTTTACGAAAACAGGCTGTGCTAAAAGAGGACACAGTTAATGGAAATCGGGTGCGGGCTATTACCGACAATACAATCACCACCGAAACCGGTTGGTACCTTGATCTCGGCTGGCTTGAAGGAACGGGTGCGACCGGAGCCAAAGGCGAACGCGTCACTGCTAAGGCGACCCTGCGTTCTGACCGAGTGATCTTTACCACCATGACTCCCTCAGCTGACCCCTGCGCCTTTGGCGGCACGAGCTTTATCATGGCCATGAATCTTTCCAGCGGCTCACGTCTGAATTACGTCTACTTCGATACCAGCGGCGATGGGGAGCTGGACGATGGCGATACCACTACCACTGGGGATGATGATGAAAACATTCCATGGTCCGGTATCTCGGACACTGGTGAAGGCGTGGTCAAGGGCGTTACCCCGCTACTCAAATGGCTCTGTTTCGCAGGCTCCAGTGGTGCAACTCCGCAGTGCATTCCTGTTGCAGGATCGCAACGTTTTGGTCGCCACTCATGGCGTGAAGTGAGGACGAACTGATGGGTAATACAAGAGGATTCGCTCGTAAATCGAGCGCCGGCTTTACTCTAATCGAGGTAATGATCGTCGTAGCTATCGTCGGCATCCTGGCTGCTATTGCCTACCCGTCATATCAAGAGCATGTTCGCAAAGCCAAGCGTGCCGATGCCCAGACTGCACTGATGGAGCTGTCTCAATTTATGGAGCGCCACTACACCAGTAACGGTCGTTACCTTAAGGCAGATGGCAATGCGCCAGACCTCCCCTTCGATGCCACGCCCAAAGACGGCGGCAACAAGTCTTATGACTTGGCATTCGCCGAAAACAGCCCGACAGCAAACAGCTATGTGCTTGAGGCCATACCTACAGGCTCGATGGCAAACGATAGCTGCGGCACCCTCACTTTGAGCAATACGGGCGCTAAAGGCCAAAAAGCGGGGGCGACGCTCGCCGAATGCTGGCGGCGCTAAGCCAGGACCAACGAAAAAGCCGACCCATACGGGTCGGCTTTTTTCATTGCCAAGACCTGCGAGACGGGCTTACACCTGCTTAACCCGCAACTCCTTCGGCATCGAAAACGTCACATTCTCTGGCCTACCTTCCAGCTCGGCCGTCCCGGTCGCGCCCCACTCGCGTAACTGGTCGATCACCCCACGCACCAGCACCTCCGGTGCTGAGGCGCCGGCGGTGATGCCGATGCGGGTGCTTTCAGAAAACCATTCGCGCTTGAGGTCTTCGGCACCATCAATCAGATAGGCGGGCGTGTCCATGCGCTCAGCTAGCTCGCGCAGGCGGTTGGAGTTGGAGCTGTTGGGGCTGCCGACTACCAGGACCACGTCGCACTCGTTAGCGAGCTGTTTGACTGCGTCCTGGCGGTTCTGGGTGGCGTAGCAGATATCATCCTTCCGCGGGCCGCCGATGCTGGGGAAGCGAGTGCGAAGGGCGTCGATCACACGGCTGGTGTCGTCCATCGACAGCGTGGTCTGGGTGACGAAGGCCAAGGCGTCGGGGTTGCGCACCTGAAGCTGGGCAACATCTTCCTCGTCCTCTACCAGATAGATCGAGCCGCCATTGGCGGTGTCGTACTGGCCCATGGTGCCTTCCACCTCTGGATGGCCATGGTGACCGATGAGGACGCACTCGCGCCCTTCGCGGCTGTACTTAGTGACTTCCAGATGGACCTTGGTCACCAGCGGGCAGGTCGCGTCGAAGACCTTCAGGCCGCGCCTATCAGCTTCCATCTTCACTGCCTGGGAAACCCCATGGGCGCTGAAGATGACGATGAAGCCATCCGGAACCTGGTGCAGCTCCTCAACGAAGATCGCGCCTCGCTCGCGCAGGTCTTCGACCACGAACTTGTTGTGTACCACTTCGTGGCGCACATAGATCGGCGGGCCGAAAACTTCCAGAGCGCGGTTGACGATCTCGATGGCGCGGTCGACGCCGGCGCAGAAACCTCTGGGGTTGGCGAGCTTGATTTGCATGATGGCTATCTCGATGCGCGTGGCACGCGGGATGAATGACAGATGTGACTGCAGGTGGATACTGATTTTCAGAGCCACCCTACAGGCCTTAGATGGATCGGTGAAGCGTGATCCACCCTACGGTCTGCGAAGCGCCTGTGGGAGCGGACTTGTCCGCGATCGGTGCATGCCGCGCCAAAAGCTTGCGGACACGCCCGCTCCTACAATGGTCAGACGCTTTTAACTTCGATGATCTCGACATCGAAGGTCAGTGCCTTGCCAGCCAGTGGATGGTTGAAGTCGACGGTGACCTGGTGATCGTCGAAGGCCTTTACAACCCCCGGCAGCTCGGCTTTGGCGGCATCGTTGAAGATCACCAGCAGGCCTTCAGAAAGCTCCATACCTTCGAACTGGTTGCGCGGCATGACCTGCACGTTTTGTTGGTTGTGCTGGCCGAAGCCCTGCTCGGGTGCGACTTGCAGACTGCGCTTGTCGCCGGCCTTGAGGCCATACAGCTGCTGCTCGAAGCCCGGCAGGAGATTGCCGTCACCGACCTTGAAAGTCGCAGGCTTCTTGTCGAAGGTGCTGTCGACCACATCTCCGTTTTCCAGGCCAAGCGCGAAATGTAGGGTGACTTCCTTGTCCGGCCCAATGCGCTGTTCAGTCATGCCGATTCTCCGCTCTTGTCGCTTTTGAACATGTCCAGCGCCAGCATCACGGCACCGACGGTGATGGCGCTGTCGGCGATGTTGAACGCTGGGAAATACCAGCGGTTCTGCCAATGCACCAGAATGAAGTCGACCACATGGCCCAACACCACACGGTCGTAGAGGTTGCCAATAGCGCCACCCAGCACCAGCGCCAACGCCACGGCCAGCCAGGTTTCAGTGGCCTTTAGACGCTTCATCCAGACAACCAGTACGACGCTGACGCCAATGGCGATGGCTGCGAAAAACCAGCGCTGCCAGCCACCATGGTCGGCGAGGAAGCTGAAGGCCGCCCCAGTGTTGTAGGCCAGTGTCCAGGCGAAGTAATCGGGAATTACATCGACCTTCTGGTACAGGCTGAAATTGGCCTCGAACCAGTGCTTGGTTATCTGATCGATAACGATCACCAGCACACTGAGCCAGAGCCAGGTGAGCTTGCCGAAACGCGCACTCATCGCCTGACTCCAGCACCACACCACTCAAGAGCGTCACGCATGGTGACGCACCTCGCCCGCACCTTCGATGTTCTCCACGCAACGACCGCAGATTTCCGGGTGCGCGGCATGGGTGCCGACGTCCGGCAGGTGATGCCAGCAGCGTCCGCATTTGGCGTGTTCGGTCTTCTTCACAAGCAGTTTCAGACCAGCCAGTTCGCTCTCCACCGCATCGGCAGGCGCCTGGGCCAGCGGCGCAACTTCGACTGCGGAAGTGATCAACACGAAGCGCAGTTCATTGCCGAGTTTGGCCAAGGCAGTCGCCAGCGACTCTTCGGCATACAGCGTGACTTCTGCCTGCAGGTTGCCACCAAGAGTCTTGGCTGCGCGCTGGGCTTCCAATTCTTTGTTCACGGCAGCCTTGACCGCCATGACCTGCTCCCAGAAGGCGCGATCCAGCTCGGCATCCTGCGGCAGCTCGGCCAAGCCTTCGTACCAGGTGTTGAGCATCACCGACTCGTTGCGCTCGCCTGGCAGGTACTGCCAGATTTCCTCGGCAGTGAAGGCCAAGATTGGCGCGATCCAGCGCACCAGCGCCTCGGCGATGTGGTAAAGCGCAGTCTGGCAGGAGCGACGCGGCAGGCTGTCGGCGCCAGTGGTGTATTGGCGGTCCTTGATGATATCGAGGTAGAAGCCGCCCAGTTCCTGCACGCAGAAGTTGTGCACCTTCTGGTAGACGTTCCAGAACTTGTAAGTGCCGTAGGCTTCCTCGATTTCGCGCTGCAGCAGCAGCGCGCGGTCGATGGCCCAGCGATCCAGGGCGATCAGCTGGTCGCTGGGCACCAAATGCTGCGTCGGATCGAAGCCGTCGAGATTGGAGAGCAGGAAGCGCGCGGTATTACGAATCCGCCGGTAGGCATCCGCGCTGCGCTGCAGGATCTGCTTGGAAACAGCCATCTCGCCCGAGTAATCGGTAGCCGAGACCCACAGACGCAGGATGTCCGCGCCCATGCTGTCGGTGATTTCCTGCGGAGCGATGACGTTGCCCAGAGACTTGGACATCTTGCGGCCGTTCTCGTCCACGGTGAAGCCGTGGGTCAGCAGGCCGCGATACGGCGCGTGGCCGTCGATGGCCGCGCCGGTCAGCAGCGAGGAATGGAACCAGCCGCGGTGCTGGTCGGAGCCTTCCAGATAGAGATCGGCACGCGGACCTTCATCATGGCCCATGGGGTGCGAGCCGCGCATCACGTGCCAGTGAGTGGTGCCAGAGTCAAACCAGACGTCGAGAGTGTCGTTGATCTTTTCGTACTGCTCGGCCTCGGCACCCAGCAGCTCCGCGGCATCCAGCTTGAACCAGGCTTCGATGCCCGCCTGCTCTACACGTTGGGCGACTTGCTCGATCAGCTCGACGGTACGTGGATGCAGCTCACCGCTTTCCTTGTGCAGGAAGAACGGAATCGGCACGCCCCAGTTGCGCTGGCGCGAGATGCACCAGTCAGGGCGGCCGGCGATCATGCCGTGCAAACGCGCCTGGCCCCAGGCCGGGACGAACTGGGTCTGCTCGATGGCATCCAGCGCACGGCGGCGCAGGGAGCTGCCGTCACTGACAACCTTGTCCATGCCGACAAACCACTGCGCGGTGGCGCGGTAGATCAATGGTGTCTTGTGACGCCAGCAATGCATGTAGCTGTGCTGAATGGCTTCGTGCTTGAGCAAGGCACCGACTTCACGCAGCTTCTCGACGATGGCCGGGTTGGCCTTCCAGATGAACTGGCCGCCGAAGAACGGCAGGTCCGACACATAGACGCCGTGGCTCTGCACCGGACTGAGGATATCGTCGTTTTCCATGCCGTAGTGCTTGCAGGTGCGGAAGTCGTCTTCGCCATAGGCAGGGGACGAGTGAACGATGCCAGTGCCGGCGCCAGTTTCCACGTACTCGGCCAGGTACACCGGCGAGAAGCGCTCGTAGAACGGATGGCGGAAGCGGATCAGGTCGAGCGCGCTGCCTTCGCAACGGGCGATGATTTCACCGGACATGCCGTAGCGCTGCAGACTGGACTCGACCAGTTCCTCGGCCAGCACCAGCAGCTTGTCACCGGTATCGACCAAGGCGTAGATGAAATCAGGATGGACGTTGAGCGCCTGGTTGGCCGGAATGGTCCAGGGCGTGGTGGTCCAGATAACGATGCTGGCCGGCTTGGGCAGGCTGGCAACACCGAAGGCGGCGGCGAGCTTGTCGGCATCTTCAACTTCAAAGGCTACGTCGATGGCATCGGACTTCTTGTCCTGATACTCGACTTCTGCCTCGGCCAGGGCCGAGCCGCAATCGAAGCACCAGTTCACCGGCTTCAGACCCTTGAAGACGAAACCGCCCTCAACCATCTTCGCCAGGGCACGGATTTGTCCGGCCTCGTTGGCAAAGTCCATGGTCTTGTAAGGGTTGTCCCACTCTCCCAATACGCCGAGGCGGATGAAATCGGCCTTCTGCCCTTCGATCTGCTCGGCGGCGTAGGCACGGCAGCGCTCGCGGGTCAGGTCCGCCGGCTGGTTCTTGCCGAAAGTAGTCTCGACCTTGTGTTCGATGGGCAGACCATGGCAGTCCCAACCCGGCACATAGGGTGCGTCGAAACCGGCCAGGGTGCACGAGCGGACAATCATGTCCTTGATCACCTTGTTCACCGCGTGGCCAATGTGGATATTGCCGTTGGCGTAGGGCGGGCCGTCATGCAGGACAAACTTCGGACGACCTTCGCCGATCTTCCGCAGCTTCCCGTACAGGTCGATGCTGTTCCAGCGCTGCAGAATCTCCGGCTCGCGCTGTGGCAGACCGGCCTTCATCGGAAACGCCGTGGACGGCAGATTGAGGGTCGCTTTGTAATCGGTCATTTCAGTCCTGGCTCGTGGTGAATGGTGTGGCCCGCCAGTATTCGCGGGTGGCTGCGATATCGGCATCGATCGCCGCCTTGAGTGCCTCCAGGGAGGCGAAGCGTTGTTCGTCACGCAGCTTCTGGTGAAAGGTCACGCACAACAGGCGCCCGTAAAGATCGCCCTGGTAGTCCGGCAGATGCACTTCAAGGTGGGGCTTACCATCGCTCTCCACCGTGGGCCGCATGCCGATATTGGCGACGCCCAGATGAACCTGGCCATCAACCTCAGTACTGACCGTGAACACTCCCGTGAGCGGCGTGCTGCGGCGTTTGAGCTGGATATTGGCCGTCGGCGCACCCAGCTGGCGGCCTAGTTTCTGCCCGTGCAGAACGCGCCCGGTGAGGCTGAACGGCCTGCCGAGCAGCCGTTGCGCCAGCTGCAAATCGCCATTGGCCAGCGTCTGCCGCAGGCGGCTGCTGCTGACCCGCTCGCTATCCACTTCGATAGTTCTGGCGGCTTCAACAGTAAATCCCTCGACGGCACCGGCCTGGAGCAGGAAGTCGAAATCTCCGGCGCGGTCGCAGCCGAAACGGAAGTCGTCGCCAACCTCCAGATGCTGCACGCCCAGCCCTTCCACTAACGTGACATGCACGAACTCGGCGGCGCTGAGCTCACGCAGGCGTCGGTTGAATGCCAGGCACAGCACCAGGTCGACGCCCTGCTCGCTCAGCAGGCAAAGCTTTTCGCGCAGCCGCGTGAGCCGCGCAGGTGCTTTGTCTGGGGTAAAGAATTCGCGGGGCTGCGGCTCGAAGATCACCACACAGCTGGGCAGCCCCAATTCGGCCGCACGCTCGCGCAAGCGCTTCAGGATGGCTTGATGCCCCCGATGCACTCCGTCGAAATTGCCGATGGTGGCCACGCATCCCCGATGCCGGGGCCGCAGGTTATGAAGACCTCGAACCAGCTGCATACCGCACTTCTTGCTTGAAAAGTGGCCGATTATACGCATGTGGCGAGCATCCCGGACAGGTTTGGCAGATGTGATCGGCACACTGATCCGTAGGGTGGACGTCGCTTTTTACGTCCACCGCCCCCGCCCGGTGGATCGGTGAAGCGCGATCCACCTACGAGTCTTCAATGACGCAAATGCCTTGGCCGCAAGCCAAGTAACCCCAGCGCCGCAACGAAAGCCGCAATCCCTGCCACAACCAGCAGACCCAATCGCAACGCCCGCTGCTGCCAATCCCAGTCAAACCACTCGACAGACGGCACGTTCAACCACCAGACCACCGCAACCATCGCCGCACATGCGCCGAACAATCGCAGCAGGAACACCCCCCAGCCCGGCGCGAGCTGGAACACGCCAATTTTGTACAGCCCCCAGAACAACAGTCCGGCATTGAGCATGGACGACAGCGAGGTCGCCAGCGCCAGCCCGACATGCTTGAGTGGCCAGATCAGGACCAGGTTCATCACCATATTGGCCACCATGCAGATGATCGCCACCCGCACCGGCGTCTTCAGATCCTGGCGCGCAAAGAACCCAGGAGCCAGCACCTTGATCAACATGAATGCCAGCACGCCCAGCGAATAAGCCTCAAGCGCACGGGCAGACTGCATCACCGCCTCCTGAGTCATGGCGCCATAGAAGAACAGGCTGGCAATCAGCGGCTCGGCCAGAATCCCCAGCGCCAGCGCCGCCGGCACGCCAGCCAGCAGCACCATACGCAGCGCCCAGTTGAGCGTATTGGAAAAGGCCTTGGGATCATCACCGGCATGCTGACGCGACAGGCTGGGCAGAATCACCGTACCGATGGCGATACCGAAAGCACCCAGCGGCAGCTCCGAAAGCCGATCGGCGTAATACAGCCAGGACACACTGCCAGTCTGCAGAAAGGACGCCAAGACGGTATCGAGCAGCAGGTTGATCTGGCTGACCGAAACCCCGAACAGCGCCGGCACCATCAGCAGCATGATGCGCCGAACGCCTTCGTCGCCGAATTTGACTCGAGGGCGCGGCAGCAGCCCCAGCCTGGCGACGAACGGCAGCTGGAACGCCAGCTGAGCGAAGCCCGCGATGAAAACGCCCCAGGCCAGCGCCATGATCGGCTGCTCGAAATAAGGCGTCAGGAACACCGCCGACATGATCATGCTCACATTGAGCAGCACTGGCGTGAAGCCCGGCACCGCGAAGCGCCCGTAGGTATTGAGCACGCCCGAAGTAAAGGCAGTGAGGGAAATCAGCAACAGATAGGGAAAGGTGATACGCAGCAGTTCACCGGCCAGCTGCAATTTGGCCGGCTCACCATGAAAGCCCGGTGCGAACAGCATCACCAGATAGGGTGAGCCGAGCACACCCAGCGCAGTGATACCAGTCAGGATCAGGCCGAGCATGCCGGCCGTCCGGTCGACCAGCAGCTTTACTTCCAGCTGGGTTCTTTTGGTGCGGTATTCCGATAGCACCGGCACGAATGCCTGGGCGAAGGCACCCTCAGCAAACAGACGACGCAGAAAGTTGGGAATTTTGAACGCAATGAAGAACGCATCCGCCGCCGCGCCGGAACCGAAGTAGCTGGCCACCACCATATCGCGTACCATACCCAGCACGCGGGACAGCAGCGTCATGACGCTGACTACCGCACTTGAACGCAGCAATCCGCCTTTTCCGGTTTTTTCGGACATCTGTTTTCCCTGGAATTGCAGCATTGTTCCGGTTAGTCACTTTGGCATCGATCGACGGCCAGTTACGACCCCGAGCAAGGCCGCGAGTTTAACGACAGCCCTTCTGTCCGACCAGCATTCAGAGAATCCAAACAGGCTTGACAAGCTTCTGCCACATCGGCATGATTCGCGGCCTTATTTGCTTTGTAATCCCACGTTTTCGAGGAGTTCGACGGTGGCCAACAGCCCTTCCGCCAAAAAACGCGCAATTCAGGCTGAGAAGCGTCGCAGCCACAACGCCAGCCTGCGCTCCATGGTCCGCACCTACATCAAGAATGTGGTCAAGGCCCTGGATGCAAAAGATCTGGAAAAAGCTCGTACTGCTTACGTTGCAGCCGTGCCGGTAATCGACCGTATGGCCGACAAAGGCGTTATTCACAAGAACAAGGCCGCTCGCCACAAGAGCCGCCTGAATGGCCACATCAAGGCCCTCGGCGAAGCTGCTGCAGCTTAAGCTGAACGTTCTTGTAAAAAAACCGGCCTAGTGCCGGTTTTTTTGTGGCCATCTTCCAGCCGGACATTCCGAGCACCCGCGGTGCAAAGCTACTTGAAGGAACGACTTCAACTGCGAAGGAAGAAAAGGCTTACAGAGCTCAAAGCCACCCACACAGCGACTCAGCCTCGTGGGAGCGGGCCATGCCCGCGAATGGAATCGCACGACACCTGAACGAGCAACGTCCCGTTATTGCGCAACCGGCCAAGGCAGGATCGGGATCGCCGTCACGGCATTCTGTGGGCTGCCCTCGATGATGCGATCACTGTAGACCAGGTAAACCAGCGTATTGCGCGCCTCGTCGAAGAAGCGCACGACCTGCATGGTTTTGAAGACCAGCGAGGTACGCTCCTTGAACACCACCTCGCCGTCCTTCAGCTTTTCATTAATGCGAATTGGCCCCACCTGCCGACAGGCAATGGAAGCCTCGGCCCGATCCTCGGCCAACCCTAGCCCACCTTTGATACCACCCGTCCTGGCACGCGAGAGATAACAGGTCACCCCATCGACTTCCGGGTCATCGAACGCCTCGACCACAATCTTGTGATTCGGCCCGAGCCATTTGAATACCGTATCGACGGCGCCGATTTCCTCGGCAGTCGCTAGAGCCGGCGCTGCCAGGCCCAACACTAACGCGATGGTCATCGCACGCATAGCAGACACCTCAGACAAGAATCATATTGTCGCGATGGATCAGCTCTGGCTCGTCGACATAGCCGAGGAGCTTTTCGATTTCATCAGATGGCCGCCCGAGAATGCGCCGCGTCTCAGCAACGCTGTAGTTGGCCAGCCCGCGCGCAACCTCCTGTCCGTCAGGCCCCACACAGACCACCATTTCACCACGACGAAAACCGCCTTGGGCCGCCCTGACACCTACCGGCAGCAGACTGCAGTTGCCCCGCTTCAGCGCCTGCACTGCACCGGCATCCAGAGTTACGGTGCCGCGCGTCTGCAAATGACCGGCCAGCCACTGCTTGCGCGCCGCATGACGACTGCACTCGGGCGTCAACAGAGTGCCCAGTCGCTCGCCAGTCTTTAGCCGTGCCAGCACCTGCTCGATACGCCCACCAACGATCACGGTATGGGCGCCGGAGCGCGCCGCCAGCCTCGCTGCGCGCAGCTTGGTCTGCATCCCACCACGCCCCAACGCGCCACCGGTTCCGCCCGCCACGGTATCGAGCAGCGGATCGTCGGCGCGCGCCTCGCTAATGAGATTAGCATCCGGATTGCTGCGCGGATCAGCATCGAACATGCCGTCACGGTCGGTGAGGATCACCAGCAGATCAGCCTCGACCAGGTTGGCAATCAGCGCCGCCAGCGTATCGTTGTCACCAAAACGGATTTCGTCGGTGACAACGGTATCGTTCTCGTTGATGACCGGCACGACATCCAGATCGAGCAAGGTGCGCAAGGTGCTGCGCGCATTGAGGTAACGCTTGCGGTCGGAGAGGTCGTCATGGGTGACGAGGATCTGTGCGGTTTGCTGATCGCAGCGAGCGAAGCTTGCTTCCCAAGCCCGAATCAGCCCCATCTGCCCTACAGCGGCCGCAGCCTGCAATTCATGCACAGCCCTGGGGCGAGCACCCCAGCCAAGGCGGCTCATGCCGGCAGCGACAGCACCGGAAGAAACCAGCACCAGCTCGACACCGGCCTCACGCAGCGCAACCATCTGGTCAACCCAGACCGCCATCGCCGCCTGATCGAGGCCACGCCCATCGGCCGTCAGCAACGCACTGCCGATCTTCACTACCCAGCGCCGAGCACCGCTCACCTTGTCGCGCATCGATCCCGCCTATTCCACTAACCAGTCAATTCATTGCAGTGAGCCGGACCGCCCGCTCACCTTCCGAAGCCCCGCAGCAGCGCGAGACCCATGCACTCAGCGCACGTAGAAGATCTCCGCGCCGCCCTCATCATCATCGTCATCCTCGAAGTCGTCGTCCTCGACATCGTCTGCCGCCTTGACTCCCGCACGACGCAAGGCACGCTGATCATCAAGCTCCTGCAGACGGGCACGCGCCTCATCCTCGATCTGCTGATCGAGCTCAGCCAACGCCTCGGCATAGGCAGGATCTTCGGCGATACGCAGCGTCCGCTCATCGAGATAGCGCATGATCGCCTGACTCAAGGCCTCGGTACCCTCTCGCTCCAGCGCAGAGATGACGAAGACCGGACCAGTCCACTCGAGGCGCTCGACGACCTGGCGCAACCGCGATTCGCGCTCATCATCAAGCAGCTGATCGGCCTTGTTGAGCACCAACCAACGGTCGCGCTGCATCAGTGCCGGGCTGAATTTTTCCAGCTCATTAAGAATGACTTCCGCCGCATCGGCCGGATCGCTCTCGTCCAGCGGTGCCATGTCCACCAGATGCAGCAGCAGCCGCGTACGCGCCAGGTGTTTGAGGAAGCGAATCCCCAAGCCAGCCCCCTCCGAAGCGCCCTCGATCAAGCCAGGAATATCAGCCACTACAAAGCTTTTGTAGCGCCCGACACTGACGACGCCGAGGTTCGGGATCAGGGTCGTAAAGGGATAATCAGCCACCTTAGGCTTGGCTGCCGACACCGAGCGGATAAAAGTACTCTTGCCCGCATTCGGCAGGCCCAGCAGACCGACGTCAGCCAGCACCTTCAGCTCCAGCTTCAGATCGCGCGCATCGCCTGGCTTGCCCGGCGTGGTCTGCCGAGGCGCACGGTTGGTACTGGACTTGAAGCGCGTATTGCCCAACCCGTGCCAGCCACCCTGGGCGACCAGCAGACGCTGGCCCGCCTTGGTCAGATCACCAATCACATCCTGAGTAGCAGAGTCGATCACCGTGGTGCCCACTGGCACCGGCAGGATCAGATCCTCGCCCTTGGCACCGGTACATTCGGCACTGCCGCCCTTCTCGCCATTAGGCGCATTGAAGCGACGGGTGTAGCGATAATCAACCAGCGTGTTGAGGTTCTCGTCGGCCATCAGATAAATGGAGCCGCCATCACCGCCATCGCCGCCGTTGGGGCCGCCTTTCTCGATGAATTTTTCGCGACGAAAACTCATCATGCCGTTACCGCCGTCGCCGGCCTTTACAGAGATCGATACTTCATCGACAAATTTCATGGGAACGCCTCCCGCCGCACGGACGGGCCAAAAAACAGAAATAAGGGTCTTGCAAAAAACCCAGCGAAAACTGAATGAGCACCGAGCAGTTTCTTTGCAAGAGCCTCAGAGGATACAGAAACAAAAAAGCCCCGTCGCATGACAGGGCTTTTCCAGCAACGCCGCGATTAGGCCGCGACGACGCTCACGTAGCGACGACCAAGAGCGCCCTTCACTTCGAATTTGATCACGCCTTCCACTTTCGCGAACAGGGTGTGATCTTTACCCATGCCAACGCCGTAACCGGCGTGGAACTGGGTACCGCGCTGACGCACGATGATGTTGCCAGGAACGATTTTCTGGCCGCCATACATCTTCACGCCAAGGCGTTTGGCTTCTGAGTCGCGACCGTTGCGGGTAGAACCGCCAGCTTTTTTGTGTGCCATGAGTTCAATACTCCTATAAGGGGATTCAGGCCCAATTAGCCCTGAATACCGGTGATTTTGACCTCAGTGAACCACTGACGGTGGCCCTGACGCTTCATGTGGTGCTTACGACGGCGGAATTTGATGATGGTGACCTTGTCGTGACGGCCCTGGGCAATCACTTCAGCGGTAACCTTGGCACCATCAACCACCGGAGCGCCGATCTTTACATCATCGCCATTGCCAACCAGCAGAACGCGGTCAAAAGTGACTGCCTCGCCAGTAGCAACTTCGAGTTTTTCAATCTTGAGGTATTCGCCTTCGGCAACCTTGTACTGCTTGCCGCCGGTTACGATAACTGCGTACATCTATATATCTCCGTTGATCCTGCTCACCCAGCGCTTTGAAATAATAGTTGGTGGCTGGCATGGCTGCATGGGGCCGGAAGTGACGCCCGTGCAATTGCGTAAGGCAGGGAAATGCCCAGGGGGAAGTTCAGGGTCCGCGATTGTACGCATGCACCTGCGCCTGTGCAATAGCCGCAGGCACTTGCCTTGACAGCCCATGACCCGCCCCATAGCATGCCGCGCATCCTCCGAGGAGTACCGGTTTCCGATGCAACCCCAGTCCTTTTACCAAGTCGTGGCTGATGATTTTGCCGCAGTCGACGGCATTATTCGCAACCAGCTGACATCTCGCGTACCGCTGGTGGAAAAAATCGGGGACTACATCACCTCGGCCGGCGGCAAGCGCCTGCGTCCGCTGCTGGTTCTGCTCAGCGGCAATGCCGTTGGCCTCAAGGGCGATCAGCTACGCCTGCTGGCTGCCATCATCGAATTCCTGCACACATCTACGCTGCTGCACGACGATGTCGTCGACATGTCCGGCATGCGCCGTGGCCGCTCCACTGCCAATGCGCTCTGGGGCAACGCGCCCAGTGTACTGGTGGGTGACTTCCTTTATGCGCGCTCATTCGAAATGATGGTTGCACTGGGTTCGATGCCGGTCATGCGCATCATCTCCCAAGCCACGCGCGTAATCGCTGAAGGTGAAGTACTGCAGCTGTCAAAGGTTCGCGACGCCAGCACCACCGAAGAGGTCTATATGGAGGTCATTCGCGGCAAGACCGCCATGCTCTTCGAAGCCTCCACTCATAGCGCCGCCACCCTGGCCGGCGCCAGCGACGAGCAGTGCGAAGCGCTGCGCCAGTTTGGCGATCATCTGGGCATCGCTTTCCAACTCGTTGACGACCTGCTCGACTACCAGGGCGACGCCGAAACCCTCGGCAAGAACGTCGGTGACGATCTTGCCGAGGGTAAACCGACGTTGCCGCTGATTTACACCATGCGTGAAGGCACGCCGGAACAGGCTACCCTGGTGCGCAAGGCAATTCAGAAAGGTGGCATCGAGGATCTCGAAAGCATCCGCGCCGCGGTTCAGAGCTCCGGCGCACTTGACTACACCGCACGCCTGGCTCGCGAGTATGCCGATCGTGCCATCGCCTGCCTCGAATTGATTCCCGCCAGCCCCTACCGCGACGCCCTGGTAGAACTCAGCCGCTTCGCAGTCGCTCGTACGCACTGAAATCGCTTGAAACCGACCTGCTTGTCAGGTCGGTGAAGCCTGTCAAACCTGCGCCACCCTTCATTTCCCTCCAGCCTCTTCTTTTCGCCTTCGCAACTTGCACCTTCTGGAATATGAGAATTATTCGCGCTTGCATATTTGCAAATAACAATTATTCTCATTAACGAATTCTACTGGAGGTGCGCATGACTTATCTGATCGACGCATGGCTGGACCGACCACAACCCTATCTGCGGGTACTCGATAGCAACACCGGGGCGGTGTGCGTTTCACTGGAGGGAGACGCCCTGGACGAACTTCGCGACCAGGGCGATCTGGACTTGCATGAGCTAGGCACCAGCGAGCCCGGTGTGCTCAAGGAGCAGGTCCGGAACCTGTTCCT
Source organism: Stutzerimonas stutzeri (assembly GCA_002345575.1). GTDB lineage: Bacteria > Pseudomonadota > Gammaproteobacteria > Pseudomonadales > Pseudomonadaceae > Stutzerimonas > Stutzerimonas stutzeri_S. The sequence continues at coordinate 57,460 of DDVX01000008.1, read as the reverse complement.
GTTTTCTTATGCCCGTGCATTGCGCCCCTGAGCCTGGATGAAAACGTATTGGCCTGGATATGCCTTCAGGAATCGAGGCATTGCGTAGGGTGGAAGACTGCGAAGCATCTTCCACGCGTCCAGGTTGAACCACCACGCGTGGATGCGCTTCGCGATATCCACCCTACGACTCCATCAAGACTTACAGAACCGCGAGCAGCTCGACATCGAATACCAGCACACTGTGCGGCGGAATGCTGCCGACGCCCTGAGCACCGTAAGCCAGTTCGCTCGGCACATAGAGGCGCCACTTGCTACCGACACTCATCAGTTGCAACGCCTCGGTCCAGCCGGCGATCACGCCGCCAACAGGGAATTCGGCGGGCTGGCCGCGCTGGTAGGAGCTGTCAAACACGGTGCCATCGATCAGGGTGCCGTGGTAATGGGTACGAACCTGATCTTCAAGGCTAGGCTGGGCGCCGTCGCCGGCGGTCAGCACTTCATATTGCAGGCCCGAAGCCAAGGTGGTGACGCCTTCACGCATGCCGTTTTCGCTGAGGAAAGCCTTGCCTTCACCTGCAGCAGCTTCGGCTTTTTGCTGGGCTTCGGCCTGCATGCGCTCGCGGATTACCGCGAAGCTGGCGTTCAGATCGTCCGGGCTGACCTGACTGGCCGCGCCACTAAAGGCATCGCGAATACCCGCGATAACTGCATCAAGGCTTACACCCGGTGGGGGGTTGTCGCGCAGCTGGTCGCCCAGTTGACGGCCAATGCCGTAGCTTACGCGCGTTTCGTCGGTGGACAGATTAATCTCGGTCATGCCTGGGCTCCGCTGGAAAAAAGGCCGCAAAGCCTAGCACAACAGAACCGTAAACCCGCCCGTTACACCCTGCGATGCACGCCAACAGGGCGAGTCTTTTGGTTTCTGCCAGCTGTGGATAAGAAATCGGGCGCCCGCCAGAAAAGTGCCAGGTCCGCCTAGGACCGTGTTTCCCAGCCACTCAGGAAACGTGCCTGATCGGCATTGACCTTACGCAGCTCGGCGCGCATATGCAGCTGCCAGATTGCTGGCGATTCCGTTTCGCAGTAACCCTGTTCCAAGAGGTTGCTGCTGATGGCATCAAGCACCGACTCGGCCGCTTTCAGCCCGCGAAAAGGTCCCTGCACCCTGATTGCAGTGGGTTGCGAGCCATCAAGGCCAGCGGCGCAAAGCAAAGTCCATAGACCATTAGCGCCTGCAACAGGGCTGATGGCGCATTCTATTCGAGTAACCAGCCCTAGGCACTGGCGGCTTAGACAGAGGTTGTTCTGCATGACGGTACCCTCGCGCTCGGCTGCGCCCCGTCATCGTTAAGGAATCAGGCGGGCCAACCGGTTTATCCCCTGAAGCTGTGGATAACCATGTGGACAGAAAGTGCATACCTTCCGGCAGACCATGAATCCAGCCTGCTATCTGTCCAGACCCGCCGTGTGCGCTATCGTTCCGCTAAAGTAGCTTTCAATCGGGGTCAGTTATTGGCCGGAGGCGTAGGTACTGCCAGCGCGCCAGTCTGAGTTGCCTCATCCCTGCCGTCCTCCTCCAACCCCATCTCGGCAATGTCGCGCAAACGCTCGACCACGCGAGCATTTACGCTGCCTTTGGGAAAGCAGCCTTTTTCATTCGCAGTACCAACGTCCTCACCCACCAACAACGACAACGCCTCATCGACATGACGCACCGCGTAGATGTGGAAGCGCTCCTGACGTACAGCTTCCAGCACCCGTTCTTCAAGCATGAGCGTAGTGACGTTGGCGAAGGGAATGATTGCGCCCTGCTCGCCGGTCAGACCGCGTGCTTCGCAGAGACGGAAAAAGCCTTCGATCTTCTCATTCACTCCGCCCACCGCCTGCACCTCGCCGAACTGGTTGATCGAACCGGTGATCGCGAAGCACTGTTTGAGCGGCGTACGTGAAATGGCCGAGATCAACGCGCAGCATTCGCCAAGCGACGCACTGTCGCCATCGACGTAACCGTAGGACTGTTCCAGAGCGATGCTCGCCGAGATCTCCAGTGGAAACTCCTGGGCGTAGCGGCTGCCCAGATAACCGGTGAGGATCATCACGCCCTTGGAGTGGATTGGCTGGCCCAGATTGACCTCACGCTCGATATCGACGATGCCCGAGCCGCCGGGATAAACCGTAGCGGAAATCCGCGCGGGCATGCCGAAGGCCGAGTCACCCACCTCCAGCACGGTCAAACCGTTGCACTTGCCGATGGCCGCGCCTTCGCTGTCGATAAGGATCACGCCAGCGAGGATGTCGTCGAGAATCCGCGCCGATACACGCCCAGTACGGGTGGCCTTCGCCTTCAGGGCACGTTCGATGTGGCCGACATCGGTCACCTCGTCATTGGCCAGTTGGCGGATGAAGTCGGCCTCGCTGACCAGCTGAAACAGGTCACCGATGCGCGCAGACAGCCGCCCCTGATGCTCAGCCAGACGTGCACTGTGCGTTGCCAGCCGCGCCACCGCTGCCGCGGTCAGCGGCGCCATGCCCTCCTCCGAGGTACGGGTTTTCATCAGCTGGGCGAATTGCTCCAGGCTGTCTTCTGCGAGCGGGATGTCCTCGTCGAAGTCCACCAGCACGCGGAACAACTCCTGAAAGTCCGGATCAAGGTCCTGCAGGGTGTAATACAGCTCGCGTGAACCGATGATGATGATCTTGACTTTGAGCGGAATAACTTCCGGCGTCAGGGTCACGGTAGCCAGCCGTCCCAGCTCGGCCAGTGGCGACTCCATCTTCAGCTTGCTCGATTGCAAGGCACGCTTGAGCGCTTCCCAGACGAAGGGCTCGCTGAGCAGCTTTTCCGCTTCGAGCATCAGAAAACCGCCGTTGGCGCGATGCAAGGCACCGGGCCGCAGCTGGCGATAGCTGGTGTAGAGCGCGCCTTGGTCTGTGTTGTACTCAATGCGGCCAAAGAGGTTGTCGTAGGTCGGATGCGGCTCGAACACTACCGGCGCGCCGCCGTGATGCGCATGGCCAACCACTAGACTCGGGCCGTACTGCTCTTCTAACAGCTGGCGATTGTGGGCTTCGGGATGGTTTTCATCCACCAGCTGTTCGACCACAGTTTTCAGCAGGTTCACTTGCGCAGCTTGCAGGTAGGCTTCGATGCCAGCGTTCTCGGCATACTTTTCCGACAGCGGCGCCAGCAGCGGCTGCAGCGCCTGACTGATGGTTTCGTCGTTGAGCTGACGCAGCTGATTGCTGGATTCGCGCTTCCATTGCGGCAAGCTGGCCAGCTCTTCGTTGAGGCTCACCTCCAACGCCGAGATATCCGTGTGATAGCGCTCACGCTCGGCCTCGGGCAACTGGGCAAACTCGGCCTCGTCCATGGACTTGCCGTCCTTCATGGGTGTGAAGGCAATGTTGGCACTGTCGCGATAGAGGGCGATTTCTTTTTCCAGCGCGAGCTTCTCGATCACATCCAGCGCCTTGTCGTAGCGCTGGTTGAAGGCGCGGTCTATAGCGCTCTTCTTCTGCTGATAGGAAGGATGTTCGAACACCGCCGGGAAGGTTGCCAGAAGGTTGTCAATCAGCTGAGCGATATCGGCGATGAAGGCGCAGGCTCCCCCTTGGGGCAACTCGAGCACCCGAGGCTCGCGCGGCTCATCGAAGTTGTTTATGTAAACCCAATCCGAAGGCGTATTCAGACGCTTGCCTTCAGCCCTGAGATAGCGTCGCACGAAGGAAAAACGACCCGTGCCGGACTCACCCATCACGTAGACGTTGTAGCCCGGACGCGGCATCGCCACCCCGAACTGCAGGGCTTCAACAGCGCGCTCTTGGCCGAGTACGCCAAGGAAGGGCTCAAGCTCATCGGTGGTATTGAAGTCGAACTGGCTGGGCTCGAAGGGGCGAGTCAGCGCATCAGGCGCCAGGCGCAAGCCGGCAGCGACAGTCTGGGGCATCGGAAATCCTTGCTGGGTGGCCTATAGGCCACGATAAATGCCGCCATTCTGGCTCTGCCTCCGTGGACTCGCAAGGTTTGAGCAAATGCGTAAGCCCTGCGCGCAGTTACAAATGGAGACAGTTCGCAAACCCCTAATCACGCCTTCGCTTGACGTGAATCAACTCTAAAGCCTTTCAAATGAAGCCTCCTAGTACCGGCCAACACCGATGAGGAAAAACCCCCATGCGATCCACAGCACCCCTGCTGCTCGGTAGCCTGCTAATGATTGCCGGCAGCGCGCATGCCGACGCTCTGCGCGAGCGCGCCAATGCCATCTTCAAAACGATTCCAGACAAAGTCACCGAAGTTCGCGGCCATACCGTCAACGAAGATCAGGCCGTCCTCGGCCACAAGCTATGGTTTGATCCGCGCCTGTCGCGCAGCCACGTGATCAGCTGCAACACCTGCCACAACCTCAGCATCGGTGGCAGCGACAACGTGCCTACCTCCATTGGCCACGGCTGGCAGAAAGGCCCGCGCAACTCGCCGACCGTGCTCAACGCCGTATTCAACTCCGCCCAGTTCTGGGACGGTCGCGCCAAGGACCTGCAGGAGCAGGCCAAGGGTCCGGTCCAGGCCAGCGTCGAGATGAACAACACGCCTGACCGCGTCGAGGCGACGCTGAAGAGCATTCCGGAGTACGTAACCGAGTTCAAGAAAGCCTTCCCCAACGACAAGAACCCGGTCAGCTTCGACAACATGGCTTATGCCCTGGAAGCTTTCGAGGTCAGCCTGACCACGCCGAACTCGCCGTTCGACCGCTACCTCAACGGTGACGACAAGGCGCTGGACGCTACGCAGAAGGAAGGCCTGGCAATGTTCATGGACGCGGGCTGCATCGCCTGCCACAACGGCGTCAACGTCGGCGGCCAGGGTTACTTCCCCTTCGGCGTGATCAAGAAGCCTGGCGCCGATATCCTGCCGGAAGGCGACAAGGGCCGCTTCGCTGTGACCAATACTGCTGCCGACGAGTACGTGTTCCGTGCCGCGCCACTGCGCAACGTTGCGCTGACGCCGCCCTACTTCCACAGCGGTGAGGTATGGGACCTGGAGCAGGCCGTGGCCATCATGGGTGACAGCCAGCTGGGCCGTCAGCTCAAGGACAACGAAGTCAAGGCCATCACTGCCTTCCTTCACAGCCTGACCGGTGATCAGCCGCAGGTTGCCTATCCGATCCTGCCGATGAGCACTGCGACCACTCCGAAGCCGGAATAAGCCCCACCGATTCCCGGCGCGCAATGCGCCGGGAATTATCACTCACCAGCCTTCCCGCCTCGACGAGCGAACCGCTCACCGTCCAACCGTTGGACACTTCCCGCTTCCTTAACTAGCCTCAATACAAACCAGCCACCACGGTCCGGCACCATGGCACTCAAACATGCGCAGTCTGGCGAGATCATTCGACCGCTCAGCGCAGAGCCGCAGTCAGTGCTTCGCTCGCAGGCCTTGGTTAGCACACCCAGCCTAGAAATCATGCGCCTGGTACTCAAAGCCGGGCATGTCGTTCCAAGCCATGCAGTAGCGGGCCCCATCACCATCCACTGTCTTCAGGGTGTCATAGAAGTCCAAGTAGAAGATCGCTGGCAAAAGCTCCACGCCAATGACCTGATGTACCTGGCCGAGAACGTCGAACATGCGCTGCAAGTGATCGCAGACACCGTCACTCTGGTCACGATCCAGCGCCTGCCCCGTGCGGAGCCTGAGGCTCCGATCCGTTCTCGCTGATCTAGGCGGCCAAACTATGTAAGGAGAAGCGGCCATGGAAAAAACGTTCCGAATAGTCAGTTTCGTAGTGCTGGCGCTGATGCTCGGCGCCGCGCTCTACGCTGTTGGCATCGGCATTTTCTATTGGACTGGTATCGGTGTCTGACCAGCCGTCGAGGCGCTTTCAATGAATAAACGACAAACGCGATCCTTTGCCATCATCTCCACTGGCGTCGCCGCACTTGCTTTTCTCGGGCTCACACTGGACAGCCACCGGCAGTTCCCCGAGCTGACCAATGCTGCCAGCATCACACCTGAGGTCACCCGCGGTAAGGATGTCTGGCACGAGAAGAACTGCATCAACTGCCACACCCTCTTCGGCGAAGGCGCCTACTACGCGCCGGACCTGACGAAGATCTCCCAGCACCGCGGCGCGCCTTACCTCACGGCCTTTCTCAAGGCGCCGGAGAAGTTCTACGACGAGCAGCGCCACCGCCGGTTGATGCCCAACCAGAACCTGTCAGACGAGGAGATTGCGGGGCTGATCGCCTTCTTCGACTGGGTCGCCAATGTCGACAACCAGGGCTGGCCGCCGCGACCAATTCTGGTAACCGGCTCGTCGATTCCCGGCACCGACCTGACCCTGGCCCAGCAAGACGCCTCCGGTCCCGGCCACACGGCCGAACAGTTGCCGCCGGGTGCCCGTCCGGTCAGCGGCGCTGAGGACCCCATTGCCTTGGGCGAAGCCGTTTTCCGCACAGCATCGCCGACCTGCCAGGCATGTCATTCGATCGCGCCCGGCGTGAACCTCGCCGGACCGACCCTGGCCGGACTGGCGGCGCGAGCCGAGCAGGTAATGGCCTCGCCGGACTACCAGGGCAGTGCCGACAGCGTCGAAGCCTATATCCGCGAAGCCATCGTCGAGCCCAGCGCCTATCTGTACCCCGGCGAGATGTATTCGGCAGGCGGCACATCCTTCATGCCGACCACCTATGGCGATTCGCTGACATCCGAACAACTCGACCAGTTGGTTGCATACCTCGCGACCTTCAAATAAAGCGCCCCGCCACGGGCTGAGTCCCGGCGGAGCAGCAAATTGCAGGGGATTGGCCATGCGCTATAAATCACAGTCGGTCGCTTACTGGTATTTCGCCGTCGCCATGGTGCTGTTCGGCCTGCAACTGGTGTTCGGCCTGCTCTCGGCAGCCAAATACCTGGGGCCGGACCCGCTGCTGTATATCCTGCCGTTCGACGTCACCAAGGTGATCCACACCAACCTGCTGATCGTCTGGGTGCTCACCGGCTTCATGGGGGCAACCTACTGGATGGTGCCCGACGAGTCGCGTACCGAGCTCTACAGCACCAAGCTTGCCTATATTCAGCTGATCCTGTGGACCGGCATGGGCGTCACCGCGATCATCGGCTACCTGTTCCGCTATGGCACCGGCAACAAACTGCTGGAGCAGCCTCTGCCGCACAAGATTGTCATGGTCATCTGTATCCTGATCTTTCTTTACAACATCGGCATGACGATCAAGCGGGCCGGGCGCTTCACTACCACTGAAGGCGTGTTGCTGCTGGGGCTGGTCAGCTCCGCCGTGCTGTTCTTCCCCGCACTGCTGTATTACGAAAACTACACAGTGTCGATCTTCTACCGCTGGTGGACCATTCATCTGTGGGTCGAAGGCGTGTGGATGATGATCATGGGCGCCTTCCTCGCCTACCTGCTGATCCGCCTGTCCGGAGCCGACCGCGAGGTGCTGGAGAAGTGGCTGTATGTGATCGTCGGCCTAGTGTTTATTGCCGGCATCCTGGGCACCGCGCACCATTACTATTGGGTTGGCGTCCCCACATATTGGCTGCCGATTGGCGGCTTCTTCAGCCTCCTGGAGCCGCTGGCAATCGTCGGCATGGCCATGTATGCCTATGGCGCCATGCGCCGCTCTGGACTGCGTCATCCCAACATACTGGCGCTGCACTGGACTCTGGGCAGCACCGTATTCACCCTGTTCGGCGCCGGCCTGCTGGGGCTGGCCCATACCTGGCCGAGCATCAACAAGTGGACCCACGGCACCCTGATTACCGCCATGCACGGCCACGCCGCGTTCTATGGCGCCTACGCCATGATCGTGCTGGCAATGATCAGCTACGCCCTGCCCTCGCTGACCCACAAGCGCCCCGACCAGGGCACCACCATCGGCTATTGGGCGTTCTGGCTGCAGCTGGCCGGTATGTTCGGCATGACCCTGTCGTTTGCCACCGCTGGGATTGGTCAGGTGTATCTGGAGCGGATCATGGGCATGGGCTACCTGGACGTGCAGCTAAAGATCCAGATTCACTTCCTGATGCTGGTGTCGACCGCCAGTATCTTTTCCATCGGCGTGGGGCTGTATATCTACGACTTCTTCAGCTACCGACCACGTTTCGAGCCGGTGACCGACGAGCAGGTGATGCATGGCGGCACACCAGCCGACCGGGCGCTCTGAGGTGGGCATGGATCAAGCCGCACGCAGTCTGGCTACAGGCCCGACGGAAGAACCTTGGTATCAGCCGTCCGGCAACGAAGTGACGCTGTTCGAGAACTGCCACGCCCGTGGCCTGGCGGTCATGCTCAAGGGGCCGACTGGCTGCGGCAAAACCCGTTTCGTCGAACATATGGCCTGGCGGCTTGGCCGGCCACTGATCACTATTCCCTGCCACGACGACCTGGCAGCCAGCGACCTCATCGGTCGCTACCTGATCCGTCACGACGGCACCGTCTGGCAGGACGGTCCGCTGACCCGCGCCGTGCGCGAAGGCGCCATCTGTTATCTGGACGAAGTAGTCGAGGCGCGCCAGGACACCGTCGTGGTACTGCACGCGCTGACCGACTACCGGCGCACATTGCCCATCGACAAGACCGGCGAAAACATCGCCGCCGCACCTGGCTTCCAGTTGGTGGTGTCCTACAACCCCGGCTATCAGCGCATGCTCAAGGATCTGAAACCCAGCACCCGCCAGCGCTTCGTCGCCATGGACCTGGATTTTCCCGCAGCAGAACAGGAAGCGCTGATCGTGCAGCGTGAAAGCGGTGTCGAACCTTCTGTCGCCAGAGGCCTGGTAAGCCTCGCCGAACGCATCCGCCAGTTGCGTGACCGGGGCCTGGCGGAAGTGCCGAGCACCCGGTTGATGATTGCCGCCGGCGCTCTGATCACCTGCGGCATCCCGGTGCGTGAAGCCTGTTACGCCGCCATCGTCTCGCCCCTCTCCGACGAGCCGTCCATGGTCAGCGCCCTGCGCGATCTGGTTGACGGCACCTTCATCTAGCAAGCTGCCATGGCCGAAGCCGAAGAGCTGGTCAGCGACGCGGCGCGCCATGCGACCATTTATGCGCAAAGGCTCTGGCGCCGCTATCGTCCGCTTCCCAAAGGTCCACCGACCGCCGTCCTGAGCGATATCGCACCGCGCTTGGACCTGCTCATCATTGCCGTAACCGGCACCAGCTACCCGATCAGAATCGCCCAGCCGCCCGCCCAGCCAACCATGCTGGCACGAGTCTTCCGGCTCGCCCAAGCACCCTGGCAGGATCGAGCCATTCCAGCTACCGATGGCCAGCGCCTGTGGCTGCCGGCGGATTCTGGTCTTGCAAACCTTGAGCGCGGCGGCGAAGCCTATCGGGTGATGGCGCTGCAGCAGGCGCTGCGCGCGCAACGCGGCACTGCCGAAGCGCTCTCGCCCACGTTGCCCGTGCTGCTGGCGGACGCCTATCTGCTGCTCGAAGCCTGGGCGGTAGATGAGCAGCTGGCACGGTCGCTGCCCGGCATGGCGCCTGCCATCGAGCGGCTGCGCCAGCTCTGCCTGCAACTCCGGCCGCCCCTGGCTAACTTCTCCCGAGCACGCCAGCCGCTGGAGAATTTGCTCAGGCAATTGCTCGGTAGCCGCTGCGATCAGACACCACCAGGCTTCCCTCTGAGCGAATCACCCGCGCAGTCATTGCAGCTTGCCGAAGCGCTGCTGACCGATCTGGGGCTGTCAGCCGAAGACCGCTCCGGTGGCAATGCTCCGCTGCTACGGGACTGGTGGACCGGCACCCTGCTTGCGCCCTCTTCCAACAGCGCCAAGACCAAGCTGAGCCAGGAATCATCAACTACCGAAAATGATCCGGATACCACGGCGCAACGCAGCGCCAGCCTCTCTCGTCGCCCCCAGGTGCGCGAAGCGAAGGAAGATGAGGATGACGACAGCGAAGGCCTGTTCATGGTCCAGGCTGACGAGCCACTCCAGCACGCCGAGGACCCGCTGGGGATGAACCGGCCCGTGGATCGCGATGAAGACATCAGCGCCGACGAATACGGCGACATGCTTTCCGAGCTACCCGAGGCGCGGCTCGTAGCGACGCCGGGCAGGCCGAAGGAGGTGCTGATCTCCGACGACCCACCGGACAGCAACACACTGCTGCAGCTCAAGCGTGCCAAATCCGAAGGGCGAGGACTGCACTATCCCGAGTGGGACTACCGCGCTCAGCACTATCGCCAGCCTGGCGCCATCGTTCGGGTGCTGCCCAACCTGCCCGGCTCCCAGCAATGGGTGGACGACACCCTGGAAGAGCACCGTGCACTGCTGGGCCAGATCAGGCGGCACTTCGAGATGCTCAGCGCCCGCCGCGTCACCCGCAGGCGGCAGCTGGATGGCGACGAGATCGACCTAGGCGCCTATATCGATAGTTACGCCGACTTCCGTGCCGGCGGTTCGCTCTCCGAGGCGCTGTACCAGACCCGCCGCACAGCCGAGCGGGATCTGGCGATCACCCTGCTGATCGATGTCAGCGGCTCCACCGACGGCTGGATATCGGCCAACCGGCGCATCATCGACGTGGAGCGCGAAGCCCTGCTGCTGGTCTGTATTGCCCTTGAAGGCATGGGCGAACCCTACGCCGTGCAGGCGTTCTCCGGCGAAGGCCCAGATGCGGTGATCGTCCGTGAGGTCAAAGGGTTCGACGAGAGCTTCAGCAATGAGGTGGCGTTGCGCATCAGCGCGCTGGAACCCGAGCATTACACCCGCGCCGGCGCCGCCATCCGCCACGCCAGCAGCGGCCTGTTGCAGCAAAGCGCCAGTCACCGACTGCTGTTGCTGCTATCGGATGGCAAACCGAACGACAAGGACGAGTACGAAGGTCGCTACGGCGTTGAGGACATGCGGCAGGCAGTCACCGAAGCATCATTGCAACGCATCTCCACCTTCTGCCTGACCATCGACCGCCAGGCCGCCAACTACCTTCCTGGCATCTTCGGTGCCGGGCAGTATGCCTTGCTGCCACGCCCTGAGTTACTACCAAGCGTACTGCTGGATTGGCTAAGGCGGCTGGTGGTGCATTGAGCCCGACGGGAACCGCCGAGCTCATGTTACGGGTGGACTAAGGCTGCTCGTTACGCGCTTTGAGCAGATCGCGAATTTCGGTCAGTAGCACTTCTTCCTTGGTCGGTGCCGGTGGTGCCGAAGGGGCTTCTTCTTCCTTGCGCCGCAGGCTGTTGAGCGCCTTGATGGCCATGAATATGGCGAAGGCAACGATGGTGAAATCAACGATGGTCTGGATAAAGGAGCCGTATGCCAGCACCACTGCTGGCGCATCGCCGGCGGCCTCTTTGAGCACAATGGCCAGGTCGGAGAAATCCACCCCGCCGATCAGCAGGCCCAGCGGCGGCATGACCACGCCATCGACAAAGGACGAGACGATCTTGCCGAATGCCGCACCGACGATGATGCCCACGGCCATATCGACCACGTTACCCCTGACAGCAAACGCCTTGAATTCGTTGATCAGACTCATATGAAAAACCTTTGTGATAGTGGAATTGCGTCGGCGTGCAGCTAAACCTTGCGAACGACCGGTGTAGAGCATAGGCGCCCTTTGAAGCGTCTGCCATGGCAGCCGTATTCCGACGACCGGGGCCGGAGGATATCGATCGCTTGATCGCCGTCAACCGATTAATGCGAACACAGGCTATATGGTGGAGCCTTTCAATCTGGAGCGGCCCTTATGCACGTCGAACATCACTCTCTGAGCACGGACTTTCCTGAAAAGCGCGAGCAGCTGCAGAAACTCTGTCAGGAAAACCCGATCTTTGCCCGCAAAGCCGAAGAATACGAAGCCATGGCCCAGCGCATCAGCAGCGGCGAAAATCTGGACGATGCAGCACTCGAAGCGCTCAAGCAGGAACAGGCCGCACTGAAAAACGACATCACCAAGCAACTTAAACACTCCTCCGGCAGCTGCTGTGGCGGTTGCGGCGGCTAAGTGCCGACGGAACACTCGCAAGCCCGCCCTCACGGCGGGCTTTTTCTTTTGCTGATCCCCCGTTCGCAGTTGAAGCACTTGAGCGGTGAAGAGCCTTTGTGAGAGCGGCTTCAGTCACGGATCTCGAGGATAAATCCGTTCTCACAAGCAGCCGCAACCCGGTCATAGCCTTTTCTTTGACTGTGACCTTTTACATGTTGCTGGAGACCGTAGCCGGGTTAGCGAAAAGCGTAATCCAGTCCGTTGGTCGGGTCGGTAAAGCGTGACCCGACCTACAACAACCCACCGAACCTGAACCCTGCCCCGACCCAGACAAAAGCCACCGCCGTCAGGGTGATCAGTACGATATGCAGGCCCAGCTGCGGCAGACGCTGGGCGTCTAGTTTCGGAATCAACGCCAGCCGCGCATGCGCGCCCAGCAGTGCGGTAAAGCCCAGCAGCACCAGCTTGGCCTGCACCAGATGGGCAATCGGCGATGCGCCAAACCACTGTGCATGCGGCAGCCAAAGACTGGCCATCCACAGGCCGGTAATGATCTGTACCAGCAGTGCTGGAATCCCGATGCGCTCGTAAATCTGCTCGAAGTTGCGCACTGGCTGCGGATCGCGCTCACGCATGGCCTTGGGCAGCACGCCGAAGAGCAGCACCAGGTGCCCACCAACCCAGACGCTGGCGCCGAGCAGGTGAAGAAATAGCAGAAGTCGCATAGGTCTCACTCCCGGACGGTTTCGTGCAGTCTGGCGCCTCCTGCATCCTTTGTGGCTGATGGCGATCAAGTCAGCCGCTATCATGCGACTCCATTTCCCCGACCCGGAGTTTCCATGGCCAAGCCCAAGCGCATTTACGGCTGCACCGAATGCGGCTCGACCTTCCCCAAGTGGGCCGGGCAATGTGGCGACTGCGGCGCCTGGAACACTCTGGTCGAAACCATCGTCGATGGCGCTGCCCCGCCTTCGGGTCGTGCCGGCTGGGCCGGTGACCCGGCCAACATCAAAACCCTGGCCGAGGTCAGCGTCGAGGAAGTACCGCGCTTCTCCACCGCCTCCGGCGAGCTGGATCGCGTACTCGGCGGCGGCCTGGTGGACGGCTCGGTGGTACTAATCGGCGGCGACCCGGGCATCGGCAAATCCACCATCCTGCTGCAGACACTCTGCGCCATCGCCCAGCGCTATCCGGCGCTCTACGTCACGGGCGAAGAATCTCAGCAGCAGGTGGCTATGCGCGCGCGGCGTCTGGATCTGCCGCAAGACAAGCTCAAGGTGATGACCGAGACCTGCATCGAAGCCATCATCGCCACCGCCCGGCTGGAAAAGCCCAAGGTGATGGTGATCGATTCGATCCAGACCATCTTCACCGAGCAGCTGCAGTCCGCTCCCGGCGGCGTCGCCCAGGTGCGCGAAAGTGCGGCGCTCTTGGTGCGTTTCGCCAAGCAGAGCGGCACAGCGATCTTCCTCGTCGGCCACGTCACCAAGGAAGGCGCGCTGGCCGGGCCACGGGTGCTGGAGCACATGGTCGATACCGTGCTGTATTTCGAGGGCGAGTCCGACGGCCGCCTGCGCCTGTTGCGGGCGGTGAAGAACCGTTTCGGCGCGATTAACGAGCTGGGCGTGTTCGGCATGACCGACAAGGGCCTGAAGGAAGTCACCAACCCCTCGGCGATCTTCCTCACCCGCGCCCAGGAAGCCGTGCCCGGCAGCGTAGTGATGGCCACGTGGGAAGGCACTCGCCCGATGCTGGTGGAAGTACAGGCGTTGGTAGACACCAGTCACCTGGCCAACCCGCGCCGCGTCACTCTTGGCCTGGACCAAAACCGACTGGCCATGCTGCTGGCTGTGCTACATCGTCACGGCGGCATCCCCACCCATGATCAGGACGTGTTCATCAACGTGGTAGGCGGCGTGAAGGTGCTGGAAACGGCTTCGGACTTGGCGCTGATGGCGGCGGTGATTTCCAGCCTGCGCAACCGGCCGCTGGATAATGATCTGCTGGTATTCGGCGAAGTCGGACTGTCGGGTGAAATTCGCCCGGTACCCAGTGGCCAGGAGCGCTTGAAAGAGGCTGCCAAGCACGGCTTCAAGCGCGCCATCGTGCCAAAGGCAAACGCCCCCAAGGAAGCGCCAGCCGGGTTGCGGATCATTGCGGTGACGCGCCTGGAGCAGGCGCTGGATGCGTTGTTCGAATAGGACCGCCCAAGGCTGACCTCAGGGCTCGCCCAACGCTGCCAGTTCGCGCTCGAGCAGGGCTTCATCGCCAAGATTTAGCTCGATCAGCCGTCGCAGATGACTGATCGAGTCGACATCTATGTGCCGACAGACCAGCCCCACCAGTTCGCCGTCGGTATGCGTCACTTCGACCGTCATGCGCACTTCGGTATCCGTGGACAGCCGTATCCGCGCTTCAAGCGCTTGTTCGGGTTCGACATTCCAGTTTTCCGGGCGATGCACCAGCAAGCCCTTGAGCGACAGATCGTGTAGCTCGACCGCCCAGTGCCGGGCTCCTTGTACCAATTCGGTTTGGGCGTCAAAAGCAAAGCGCTGGAAGCGCCGTCGCTCGCCGAGGTTATTGCTCATCGATAATCACTCCTCAATCGCTTGTGCCGTCAGGTGAAGGCGCGTCCCGCCACCCCAACCCCAGCGACACATCTTGGCAATAGTCCACCATACGCCTCGCCGAACAGCCGGGTCAGCAATCTTTCACGTCACGCTGCATAACATAGATCGGCCGTAGCGACAGCGCGACGCCCGTGGCTCGGTTGAATATGAAGCAAATTCGATAGCGGGCACCTAAGTCTACGCAGCCGCTCTACGGGCGATGTGCAGCAGGCGAACGACAAGCCTTCGGTGCTTGCCATGCGACGAAACATAAGGAGTGGTACGTCATCCCACCACATACTGAAGCTACCTTTCGAATGGCTTTGCAACACCGAAAAGCGAGATTTCCTTGGCTTTAAGCCGTAAAAATCATAAAACGCACCCTTCAAAACTTTTCAAAAACGGCGTTGACAATTTCAGGCGCATAACGATAATCAGCCATGTCATACGACAACTGATAACAAATTAGACGAAGGCAATGGTAGTGCGCCTTATCCGCCTCGATCAGTTCAGCTGCTTGGCGGGCAACTTAAACCAGGGAGTACAAAAACAATGATCCCACGCACCCCCCTATCAGCCGCAGTGCTGGCGGGAACTCTAGCAATGGCACTTGGCTTGCCCGCCATCGCGCAGGACGCCGAAGGTTTCATCGATGGCACCAGCGCAACGCTTAACCTGCGCAACTTCTACTTCAATCGGAATTTCGTCGACCCACTCCACGCGCAGAGCAAGGCCGAGGAATGGACCCAGAGCTTTATTTTCAATCTGCAATCCGGCTACACACAGGGGCCGGTTGGCTTTGGTGTCGATGCGCTGGGGATGCTCGCGGTCAAACTCGACGGCGGTGGCGGCACCTATGGCACAGGCTTGCTGCCTCGAGGGAACGACGGCACACCGCCCAACAGCTTCGGACGCTTAGCGGTTGCGGCCAAGGCCAAGTTCTCGGAAACCGAACTGCGGGCGGGTGAATGGGCAGTCATGCTGCCGGTACTGCGCTCAGACGATGGCCGTTCGTTCACGCAGACCTTCCAGGGCGCCATGCTCACTTCCAAGGAAATCACCAATCTCACGCTGTACGGTGGCCAGATGCGCCAGAACAGCCCGCGCGACGATGGCAGCATGGAGGACATGAGCTACCGGGACGGTCTCAATGCGATCACTGCCACATCCGACCGCTTCAACTTCGCTGGTGCTGAGTACGCCTTTGGCGCCAAGAGCAAGGTCGGCCTCTGGCATTCCCGACTCGAAGATATCTATCAGCAGAGCTACGTGCAGTTCCAGCATGTCCAGCCGCTGAGTGACAACCTGGCGATTTCCGCGAACCTGAATTACTTCATCGGCAAGGACGAAGGCAGTGCCCTGGCGGGCGACCTGGACAACAAGACTTTTTCCGGCATGTTTGGGCTTCACGCTGGAGCCCATGTCCTTTATGTCGGCCTGCAGAAGGTCGGCGGTGACAACGGCTGGATGCGCGTCAACGGCACCAGTGGCGCGTCCCTGGTCAACGACAGCTTCACCTCGGCATACGACCTGCCCGAGGAGCGTTCCTGGCAGCTGCGCCACGATTATGACTTCGCGGCGCTCGGCGTACCCGGCCTGACCATAATGAACCGCTATATCAGCGGCGATAACATTCGGACCAACACCACCGATGACGGCAAGGAATGGGGCCGCGAAAGCGAACTGGCCTACACCGTGCAGAGCGGCACCTTCAAAAACCTCAACATCAAATGGCGTAACTCCAGCCTGCGTCGTGACAGCTCCTTCAGCAACAATGACTTCAACGAGAACCGCCTGATCTTCAACTACCCGATTTCACTGCTGTAGATCCGGCCCCCCGCAAGACGCAGCGTTCCTCGTTCGTTGCGACAACTTCAGCCCGTCTCCGTGACGGGCTTTTTTTCAATGATGACGCTCCCGTCGGACCGGCTTCATTTGGCCAGCACCTGCGGCCGAACAAGATCAGCCCGCCACTCGCATGCTGCACCTGACAGTCATGGTTTCGCCCGGCGCCAGCAGCCGTATGCCGTGGGCCTGAGGATCGGGCATGCCCAGGGCATTGTTGAGATGGGAGACCGGTTCCAGGGCGAACAGGCCTCTGTCAGACGGCGGCGTGAATACAACCAGATGCGCCAGCTCTTCCGAGGCACTGATCAGCAGTTCGAGGCCCGTTTGCGGCCAGCGAATTCGTGCCTTACCGTCCCAACCACTGAAGCAGTTATCCAAACCCGGCTCGTATAGAGGCCTTGCCTGGTGAAAATCCCATGCCTGGGGAATATCCGTCCGGCTGCTTGGCAGGCTTCTATCGTCACTCAGCCACACCGACTGCGCCGAGAACTGCACAACCGGCGTTCCATGCCGAGCGAAATACGGATGCCAGCCCAACCCGGCCGGCATGCTGCGCTCATCGAGATTGCGCAGCGTCAATCGCAGGTCGAGGCCTTCTTCGCTCAGTTTCAGCTCATGCTTCAGCTCGAACGCGAAGGGCCAGTCCAGCATCGCCTCACCTTCGGGCTGATGAGTCAGTTCCAGGGTCAGGGTGGTTTCGTCGTGATGTGCGACAGTCCACGCGCGCTGCCAAGCCAGGCCATGGATCGGCAAGGGAAAGTCCGGTGAGCTGTTGCGCAGCGGGTAATGCACCCCCTCGTGCTCGAAGCCGGAGTCGCCGATACGGTTGGAAAACGGCGCGAGCACGAAACACCCAGTGCGCCGAACATTGTGCTCGCCATCCCAGGGGCGAAGCAGATCGAAACCCTGATAAACCAGTCGGGTGATGGCGCCGCCCAGCGCCGGGCAAACCGACAGACTCAGCAGGCCTCGTTGCAGATGAATTTCAGTTAGCTCTGAAGAGCGCTGCATGACGAAATTCCCCTAGAATGGCTTGTGATCGGTACCGGTCAGACGGCCGTCAGCACCTCGCCGCGGGCCGCAAAGCTGCGAACGTTATCGAGCACCAGCTCTTCCATCGCCAGCCGGGTCTCCTTCGTGGCACTGCCTATATGCGGCAGCAGCACAGTATTGGGCAGTTCAAGCAGCTCGGCCGGCACCTGAGGTTCCCGGGCATAAACGTCCAGCCCGGCCCCACCGAGGCGTCCGTCCTGCAATGCAGCAACCAACGCGGGCTCGTCCACCACCGAACCCCGCGCGACGTTGATCAACACACCTTGCGGCCCCAAGGCATCGAGTACAGAACGGTCGATAAGGTTACGGGTGCCCTCGCCGCCTGGGCAGACCACGACCAGAAAATCACTCCAGCTCGCCAGCTCGTGCAGGCTCGCCTCGTAAACATAGGGACAGTCATCGACAGGGCGCCGGTTGTGATACCGAACCTGCATATCGAAACCACTGGAACGCCGGGCTATCGCCGCGCCGATGCGCCCGAGCCCGACAATCCCCAGGCGCTTGCCACTGACGCGGCGTCCTAGCGGCACGCGGCCTGTGCCCCAATCGCCAGCCCGTACGAACCGATCACCAAGGGACATCTGACGTGCGCAGTCGATCACCAGGCCGAAGGCGAGATCCGCTACACAGTCATTCAGCACATCCGGCGTGTTACTGACCGGAATGCCACGTGCTCGCGCTGCTTCAACATCGATGGAGTCGTAACCGACACCGAAGCTGCAAATGGCTCGCAGCCGCGGTAGTCGTTCAATCAGCAACGCGCTGCAACCATAGCGGGCTGACGTCACCACCATCTCGATGCGTTCCCCGTGCTCGGCCAGCAGCGCCTCGGCGTCGGCCTGCCATAGGGGTAGCACCTCATATTCAGAAGCAAGGATGCGGTCGAAATTTTTGCTGAGCGAGCCGAGTTGCAGGATGCACGTCATGGAGGGTCCTTAGAACGAGGCTGAGTGATAGCGTGGCCCTGCCCTCAACGCTGCAATCGCTGAGGCGTCAGGTAACCGGTGCCGGATTGAACAGCACTATATCGTTGTGCAGCCGGTGCCGCTCCGCCCAGGTTCGCTTGCGACCGCTGGCTACGTCCAGGTAGTAGTGAAAGAGCTCCCAGCCCAGATCCTCGATACTGGCGCGGCCCGATGCGATACGTCCGGCGTCGATGTCGATGAGATCCGGCCAGCGTTCGGCGAGTTCGGTGCGGGTCGAGACCTTGACCACCGGCGCCATGGCTAATCCATAAGGCGTGCCGCGTCCGGTGGTGAACACGTGAAGGTTCATTCCGGCCGCGAGCTGCAAGGTGCCGCAGACGAAGTCACTGGCTGGCGTGGCGCAGTAGATCAGTCCCTTGCGGCTGAAACGCTCGCCTGGACCAAGCACACCGTTGATGGCGCTGCTGCCGGATTTGACGATGGAGCCCAGGGACTTCTCGACGATATTCGACAAGCCACCTCTCTTGTTGCCCGGTGTGGTGTTGGCACTGCGGTCGGCGGCGCCACGTTGCAGGTACTGATCGTACCAATCCATTTCACGCACCAGCGCTTCAGCCACTTCCGCTGTTTCTGCGCGCGAGGTCAGCATGTAGATGGCGTCGCGCACCTCGGTAACCT
Organism: Stutzerimonas stutzeri; assembly: GCA_002345575.1. Lineage (GTDB taxonomy): Bacteria > Pseudomonadota > Gammaproteobacteria > Pseudomonadales > Pseudomonadaceae > Stutzerimonas > Stutzerimonas stutzeri_S. Next base: position 38,416 of record DDVX01000008.1, on the reverse strand, counting down.
CGGAGAACATTACCGTGGCGCCGGCGCGAATCAGCAGATCCGAGGCAAAGCCCAACGCCGGATTGGCGGTAATGCCGGAGAATGCATCGCTGCCGCCGCACTGCATGCCCAGAATCAGCTCGGATGCCGGCACCGTTTCGCGCCGGCGACGGTCGAGCTTTTGCAGCCGCGTTTCAGCCAGGGCCATGATCTGTTCGATCATTTCGCCGAAGCCGCTGCTCGACTCTTGCAGGCGATACAGCCAGGGCTCGCTCAGATCCACCGATGCGTCACCCTCATGCATCACCTGTTCGGCCTGCAGCTTTTCGCAGCCCAGGCTGATGACCAGCGCTTCGCCGCCCAGATTGGGGTTGCGCGCCAGGTTGCGTACGGTGCGTATCGGTATGTAGGCATCCCGGGCCGTGATCGCGACGCCGCAGCCGTAGCTGTGCGTGAGCGCAACCACATCGTCTACGTTCGGGTAGCGCGGCAAGAGCTCGCTGCGAATTCGAGCCACTGCATGCTCGAGCACGCCCGTGACGCACTGGACCGTGGTGGTGATACCAAGGATGTTGCGGGTACCGACCGTTCCATCGGCGTTGCGGTAGCCCTCGAAGGTGTAGCCCTCCAGCGGCTCCAGGCTGGCTGGAGCCGCGTCGGCCATGGGCAGATTATCCAGCGGCGGTGCCGAAGGCATACGCAGCAGCGTTTCCCTCACCCAGCTACCGCGCCCGATGGGTTCGAGCGCATAGCCGATGATTTGCCCATAACGAAGCACCGCTTGGTCGCGGCCGATGTCCTGCAGCGCGACCTTGTGGCTTTGTGGTATGGATTCGAGCGTAACCAGCCCGTCTTCGAACTGCGCGCCGGCGGGAACGCCGCCGTCATTGACGATTACCGCAACGTTGTCCGCCTCGTTCAGGCGGATGTAACGAGGCGAATCCTGATGAGGGATCAACTGCATAGGGCTATCTCGTGACAAGGCCGCTCGCCGTGGCCGTGGAACCTCAGCGCACCATGCAAGGCCGCTTGTTATTGAATGTCCAGTCCGGAAAAAGGAAGCGCATGGCGATGGCATCGTCACGGGCGCCCAGGCCTTTTTCCAGATAGAGGGCGTGCGCTTTGGCCAGGGCATCCCAATCCAGCTCGACGCCAAGGCCCGGCTTCTGCGGCACCGCCACCTTGCCCTCGACGATCTGCAGCGGCTCGCGCGTCAGATATTGGCCGTCCTGCCAGATCCAGTGGGTGTCGATCGCGGTGATTCGCCCGGGTGCAGCGGCGGCAACCTGTGTAAACATCGCCAGGGAGATATCGAAGTGGTTGTTGGAGTGCGAGCCCCAGGTCAGACCCCAGTCATGGCACATCTGCGCAACGCGGACCGAGCCGCTCATGGTCCAGAAGTGCGGATCAGCCAGCGGAATATCCACCGACTGCAACTGGATGGCATGGCCCATCTGTCGCCAGTCGGTGGCGATCATATTGGTGGCGGTCGGCAGGCCGGTGGCGCGACGGAACTCCGCCATGATCTCACGGCCGGAGTAGCCGTTTTCCGCGCCACAAGGGTCTTCGGCGTAGGCCAGCACACCGTGCAGGTCCTGGCATAGCTCGATGGCTTCGGCCAGCGACCACGCCCCGTTGGGGTCGAGCGTGATGCGTGCGTCGGGAAAGTGCTTGGCTAGTGCGCGCACGGCCTTGACCTCTTCGCTGCCTGCCAGCACCCCACCTTTGAGTTTGAAGTCCTTGAAACCGTAGCGCTCATAAGCAGCCTCGGCCTGGCGGACGATGGCTTCAGGTGTCAGCGCCTCTTCGTTGCGAACCCTGAACCAGGTCTGCTCAGCGTCCGACTCGTCGCGATAGCCGAGATCGGTTTTTTTCCGATCAGCGATAAAGAACAGATAGCCGAGCATTTCCACTTCGTCGCGCTGTTGGCCATCGCCAAGCAGAGCCGCAACTGGCACGCCCAGATGCTGGCCGAGCAGATCGAGCAGCGCCGACTCCAGGGCGGTGATGGCATGCACAGCGATACGCAGGTCGAAGGTCTGCAGGCCGCGGCCTGCCGAATCCCGGTCGGCGAATACCTGACGAGCCTGATTTAACACGCTGTTGTAATGGCCAACGGAGCGCCCGAGCACCAGCGTGCGTGCATCTTCCAGGGTCTGGCGAATGGCTTCGCCGCCGGGCACTTCGCCGACGCCGACACGGCCAGCGCTGTCCTTGAGAATCAGGATGTTGCGGGTGAAATAAGGGCCGTGAGCGCCGCTCAGATTGAGCAGCATGCTGTCCTGCCCTGCGACCGGAACCACCTGCAGATCGGTGACCACCGGAGTGTCCTGACGTACCGGGTTTCCCATACGCGTTCCTCTATTGTTCTTGTAAGCCAAGGAAACAGGCCGAGCCAAGACCGGCTCGGCCTGGTGCACCATTGCTTATCCGAGGTAGGTGGTTTTCACCGTGGTGTAGAACTCCTGCGCGTAACGCCCTTGTTCGCGCGGGCCGTAAGAAGAGCCTTTGCGCCCACCGAATGGCACGTGGTAATCGACGCCCGCCGTCGGCAGGTTGACCATCACCATGCCCGCCTGGGCATGACGCTTGAAGTGGTTTGCATATTTCAGCGAGGTGGTGCAGATGCCCGCAGACAGCCCGAACTCGGTGTCGTTGGCCAACGTCAGGGCTTCGTCGTAATCCTTCACGCGAATCACATTGGCGACGGGGCCGAAGATTTCCTCGCGACTGATGCGCATGTCGGGCGTGGCATCGACGAACAGCGTTGGCGCCAGGTAGTAACCCTCGCTAGCGCAGCCGACCCGTTCGCCACCGCATGCCAGCCGAGCGCCCTCTTCCTTGCCAATAGCGATGTAACGAAGGTCCTGATCGAGCTGAGCCTGAGACACCACGGGGCCGACATCGATGCCCTTTTCCAACGCCGAGCCAACCTTGATCCGTTTGATGCGCTCAACCATCGCCTCGACGAAACGGTCGTAGATACCCTCGGTGACGATGATGCGGCTGGATGCGGTGCAACGCTGCCCAGTCGAATAGAAGGCGCTCTGGGTCGCCAGCTCGACCGCGGTGTCGAGGTCGGCATCATCCAGAATGACCTGCGGGTTCTTGCCGCCCATTTCCAGCTGAACCTTGGCCTGGCGTGCCACGCAAGCCGCCGCGATACCGCGACCGACACCCACCGAGCCGGTAAAACTGATGCCATCGACGCGCCGGTCGTTGACCAGAACTTCACCAACCTCGCGGCCCTTGCCCATTACCAGGTTGAACACCCCAGCCGGGAAGCCCGCGCGCGAAATGATCTCGGCAATGGCCCAGGCGCAGCCCGGCACCAGGTCGGCCGGCTTGATCACCACGCAGTTGCCATACGCCAGCGCCGGCGCGATCTTCCAGGCCGGAATCGCGATGGGGAAGTTCCAGGGCGTGATCAGACCGATCACCCCAAGCGGCTCACGCGTGACTTCGACGCTCACCCCTGGGCGAACCGACTGCAGGACTTCGCCCGCCTGGCGCAGACATTCACCGGCGAAGAACTTGAAGATATTGCCTGCGCGCGCCACCTCGCCGATGGCTTCGGGCAGGGTCTTGCCCTCCTCACGAGCCAGCAACGTACCCAGTTCTTCGCGCCTGGCGAGGATTTCCAGACCGACCTTTTCCAGCGCATCGGCACGCGCCTGGATGCCGCCGGTAGACCAGGCGGGAAAGGCCTGGCGCGCCGCGGCAATCGCCGCTTCGACCTGAGCCGCGTCGGCCTGCGCATACTCACCGATGACATCCGAGAGATCGGACGGATTGATGTTGGCCTGGTACTGATTGCCAGCTACCCATTGGCCGTCGATGTAATTGTCATAACGTTGTACGTCTGCCACGGAACGCTCCTTCCAGGCCGCCGCCAGTCAGCGAGCGGCTGTCTGGTGGCCAGCTATTGATAGGTGGTTGGGCTTACTGCGCGCCTTGCTTTTCAATCAGGGCGGCAAGCATTTCATATTCCTCAGGCAGCAGATCGATCAGCGGCGCACGCACCGGACCGGCGTCGTAGCCCGAGATCCGAGCGCCGGCCTTGACGATGCTCACCGCATAGCCCTTGCGACGGTTGCGGATGTCCAGATAAGGTAGGAAGAAGTCGTCGATCAGCTTGCCAACGGTTTCGTGATCATCACGGCTGACGGCCTCATAGAAGCGCATCGCAGTCTTCGGAATGAAGTTGAACACCGCCGAGGAATACACCGGAACGCCGAGCGCTTTGTAGGCGGCGGCAAAGACTTCTGCGGTCGGCAATCCACCAAGATAGGCGAGACGATCACCAAGACGGCGACGGATCGACACCATCAGCTCCACATCACCCAGACCGTCCTTGTAACCCACCAAGTTCGGGCAACGCTCGACCAGCTGCTCCAGGTGACTGGCAGTCAGCCGGCAGACGTTGCGGTTGTACACCACCACGCCAATGTCCACCGATTTGCAGACCTCCTCCACATGCTTGGCCACCCCGTCCTGACTGGCTTCGGTCAGGTAATGCGGCAGCAGCAGCAAACCTTTCGCGCCTAACCGTTCAGCTTCCTGGGCGTACGCAATGGCCTGACGGGTCGGGCCGCCAACGCCCGCCAGAATCGGCACCTGGCCTGCACAGGTATCGACGGCGGTCTTGATCACATCCGGGTATTCAGCGGGTGTCAGCGAGAAGAATTCGCCCGTCCCTCCCGCTGCGAAAAGCGCCTTGGCCCCATAAGGCGCCAGCCACTCCAAGCGCTTGATGTAGCCGCTGCGACTGAAGTCGCCCTGCTGATCAAAGTCGGTGACCGGGAAGGACAGCAGACCAGAAGAGAGAATGGCCTTCAGTTCTTGTGGATTCATTGTTCTAGCATCCTTAAACATTTACAGGGTGGGGTAAGGACATAGCCTTGGATATACGTTATCGTACAATTACAAGGTTGTCATCACCTCACGGGCATTTATCTTCTGAACTCCAAGCTCGCACATGAAGATCGAAATCGCGAGATAGCCTCCAACCATGGCGTTAGGCTTGATTGACACTACTCATGACGACTGGTAAAAATTTCAAACATGTCATATGACGACATATGAGGCGGCATGCGAGGGGCTCTGCGCCGCTAACCAAGCTATCTCAAACTGTCAGCCAAAAATCACTCGACTCCGGTCGATAGAAATGGAGCAACACGGTACATGCCAGAACAACAATCGATGACACCCGTGGTGCAGGACATGCAGGTAATCCCCGTTGCGGGCCATGACAGCATGCTGCTCAACCTCTGCGGCGCTCATGCGCCGTGGTTCACCCGCAATTTGGTGATTCTCAAGGACAGCGCCGGCCGCACTGGCTTGGGTGAAGTGCCGGGTGGTGAAGGCATTCGTCAGGCGCTGGAGCGCACCCGGACGCTGGTGATCGGCCAACCGGTGGGACGCTACAACGGCATCCTCAATGATCTGCGCCGTGCGATTTCAGCAGGCGCTGCGGGCGGGCCACAAACGACTCAGCATCAAGTGACCTCCGACGCTGAGGCCGCGGTGCTCAAGCAGCCACACGAGATCAACCTGCGCCTGGACAACGTGATCACCGCCGTCGAGGCCGCCTTGCTCGATCTGTTGGGTCAACACCTTGAAGTGCCGGTGGCCGAACTGCTAGGCAGCGGTCAGCAACGCGACAGCGTGCCGATGCTGGCCTACCTCTTCTATATAGGTGACCGCGGCTGTACCGATCTCCCCTACCTCGCCGGCACTGGCGCTGAAACAGACTGGTACCACGTGCGCCACCAAGCCGCGATGACCCCCGAATCGATCGTCCGCCTGGCTGAAGCTGCCTACGAGCGTTACGGCTTTAAAGACTTCAAGCTCAAGGGCGGCGTCATGTCCGGCAGCGAGGAAATGCAGGCCATCGCCGGCATCAAGGCACGCTTTCCCGATGCTCGAGTCACGCTGGACCCTAACGGCGCTTGGTCACTGGAAGAGGCCATCACGCTTTGCAAAGGCCAGAGCCACCTGCTTGCGTATGCCGAAGACCCCTGCGGGCCGGAGAATGGCTACTCCGGTCGGGAAATCATGGCCGAATTCAAGCGCGCCACCGGCATTCCGACGGCAACCAACATGGTGGCGACCGACTGGCGACAAATGGGTCATTCGTTACGCCTGGATGCAGTCGATATTCCCCTGGCCGATCCACACTTCTGGACCATGCAGGGATCAGTTCGGCTGGCGCAAATGTGCGAGCAGTTCGGGCTGACCTGGGGTTCGCACTCAAACAACCATTTCGATATTTCCCTGGCCATGTTCACTCACGCTGCTGCCGCGGCGCCGGGCAATATCACCGCCATCGACACTCATTGGATCTGGCAAGAAGGTCAGGAACGCCTGACGCGTGAGCCGCTGAAGATTATCGGTGGCGAAGTACAGGTACCTGATAAACCAGGGCTTGGCATTGAGCCCGATATGGACCGGATCATGGCCGCTCATGAGCTCTACAAGAAAGTTGCAATGGGAGCTCGTGATGATGCGATGGCCATGCAATACCTGGTTCCTGGCTGGAAGTACGATCCTCGCAAACCTAGCCTGGGCAGGTCATAGACCCCCAACGGGCTCGCCTGCGGGCCCGTTAACTAGACAAAAAATTCAGCTATTTCATCGGGTTACTGCGGAACGCCTGTCGCACCACATGATCAATTCTGCCTGACGCTAAAAGTATCAAGATACCGATGTCATCATACAACGACAGAGACATTTGAAAACAAATGGTTGGGAGAGCGCGTCGGCATTCGACATTTGGCGAAGATGCATCCTGCTCGCTTAACGTTAATCTTTGTTGACCATTGCAGGGATGCACGCCTCTCGGAGCTATGGATATCAGGGTATTTTTTGCCAACTGAAAAACCGGATAGGATGAGTTCTCCCGGGTTGACAACAGCGTCAGCGAGGCAAATAATCCATGTCATACGACAACCGATGACATTAAAACAATAAGCGACGGGACGACCTCGATGACCAGTAACGCTACTTCGCCCACCCCCTTCAATCGCCTCCTGCTCACCGGTGCAGCCGGAGGTTTGGGAAAGGTGCTGCGTGAAACACTCACCCCTTACGCCAAGGTTCTGCGCGTCTCCGACATTGCCCAGATGGCACCAGCCGCTGGCGCTCATGAGGAAGTCGTACCCTGCGACCTGTCCGACAAAAGCGCCGTGCATGCGCTGGTCGACGGTGTGGACGCCATCTGCCACTTTGGCGGTGTTTCGGTGGAGCGCCCGTTCGAAGAAATTCTCGAAGCCAATATCCGCGGAGTCTTCCATATATACGAAGCCGCACGCGTGCATGGCGTCAAACGCATCGTGTTCGCCAGCTCCAACCATGTCATCGGCTTCTACAAACAGAACGAAACTCTGGATGCCAGCGCCCGGCGCCGTCCTGATGGCTATTACGGGCTGTCCAAGTCTTACGGCGAGGATCTGGCGAGCTTCTACTTCGACCGCTACGGCATCGAGACGGTGAGCATCCGCATCGGCTCTTCGTTCCCTGAGCCGCAGAACCGCAGAATGATGTCCACCTGGCTCAGCTATCGCGATCTGACCCACCTGCTCGAACGCGCCCTCTTCGCTCCAAACGTAGGCCATACCGTGGTGTATGGAATGTCGGCCAATCGCGACGTCTGGTGGGACAACCATCTGGCTGCACATCTCGGCTTCGAGCCCCAGGACAGTTCGGAAGTATTCCGCAGCAAGGTCGAAGCCCAACCAGCCCCCGCGCCCGATGATCCGGTGGCGATCTACCAAGGAGGCGCATTCGTCGCGGCAGGCCCTTTCGACTGACAGAGCCCAGACAAGCACATCGGCCATAACAACAAGAGATACCGCAGATGCCCAGCCAAGCCGAACTCATTGTTGATACCCAGAACGCGACCGGCGAATGCCCAGTCTGGATTGCTGCCGAGCAGGCGCTTTACTGGGTCGACATACCCAACCAGCAACTGCTTCGTTGGCGCGCTGCCGACCAGCAGTTAGATCGCTGGACCGGTGATCAGATGCTGGCATGCATCGCTCGCTGCGAAGGCCCCGATAACCGCTGGATTGCGGGCATGGAAAGCGGCCTGTTCACCATCGCGCCTCAGGATGACGGCAGCCTGGCTACGACGCCCGTTGCGCATGTCGCACACGAGCAGCTTGGGATGCGTTTCAACGACGGCCGCTGCGACCGCCAGGGCCGTTTCTGGGCCGGAACCATGGTCCAGGATATGGCCGCCGGTCTACCGGCCGGTGCGCTCTACCGTCTCGATCAGAGCGGCGAGCCCAACGAGGTCCTACGCGGCTTGATCGTGCCCAACGGCCTGGGGTTCAGCCCCGACGGGCGCACCCTCTATCTCTCCGACTCACACCCCAGCGTGCAGAAGATCTGGGCGTTCGACTACGACACGGACAGCGGCACGCCTACCAACCGCCGTTTGTTCGTCGACATGAATGCCTACCCGGGGCGCCCCGATGGCGCTGCGGTTGACGTCGACGGCTGCTATTGGATTTGCGGCAACGATGCCGGGCTGATCCACCGTTTCACCCCCGACGGTCGTCTTGATCGCTCGCTGGCCGTGCCGGTTAAAAAGCCCAGCATGTGCGCGTTCGGCGGCAGTCGGCTGGATACCCTTTTTGTCACATCCATCCGTCCTGGTGGCGATCTTTCCGATCAACCGCTGGCTGGCGGCGTGTTCGCTCTCGACCCGGGCGTCACCGGGCTGGAGGAACCCTTATTCGGTTAACAGGATTACCTGGAGTTTGGCTCAGGCCGGCTCCGTAACGCCCGCAACGCTGCATCCAACAAAAACAAGATGGAGATTCACATGAACTTCAAACGCAAGTTGCTCATCGCCGCCCTCCCCTTCGCGTTTTGCCTGCAGGGCCTGGCACAGGCCGCTACTACGCTGAAACTGGCCGAGGTCCACCCGGCTGGTTATCCAACGGTGGTCGCGCTGGAAAGCCTCGGCAAGAAACTCGAAGAAGCCACAGATGGCGAGCTGAAGTACCGCATGTTTTCCGGCGGCGTGCTCGGCTCGGAGAAGGAAGTGGTCGAACAGCTACAGATTGGCGCCGTGCAGATGACCCGCGTCAGCCTCGGCACACTTGGCCCGGTGGTGCCGGACGTCAATGCCTTCAACATGCCCTTCGTGTTTCGCGACCATGACCACATGCGCAAGATCATCGACGGCGAAATCGGTCAGGAGCTGCTCGACAAGATCACCGAATCCGAATTCAACATGGTCGGCCTGGCCTGGATGGACGGTGGCGTACGCAACCTCTACAGCAAGGAGCCTGTGCGCAGCATTGAGGACCTCAAGGGCATGAAGATCCGCGTGATCGGCAACCCGCTGTTCATCGACACCCTCAATGCCATGGGCGCCCAGGGCGTGGCCATGGATACCGCAGAAATCTTCAGTGCGCTGCAGACCGGCGTTGTCGACGGTGCCGAGAACAATCCGCCAACCCTGCTCGAACACAACCATTACCGCACCGCCAAGTACTACACGCTGACCGGCCACCTGATCCTTCCCGAACCCATCGTCATGTCCAAGACCAGCTGGAACAAGCTCACCCCCGAGCAGCAGGAACTGGTGAAAACCTTTGCCAAAGAGGCGCAGCTGGAAGAGCGCAAGCTATGGGACGAGAAATCCGCCAGCAGTGAAGAAAAGCTCAAGGCGGCTGGCGTCGAGTTCATCGAAGTCGACAAGAAGCCCTTCTACGATGCAACCGCTCCAGTGCGCGAGAAGTACGGGGCCGCGCACGTCGACCTGATCAAGCGTATCGAAGCGGTCCAGTAACAGGCCATTCTGAAGAACATCGCGGTGCCGGCCCGCAGCCAGCACCGCGCTTGCGGTGACGTCTCATGAAAAACACTTTGCTACGCACCAACGATCTGATCTACCTGAGCTGCATCTGGGTCGCCGGACTGTCAATCACGGGCATGGCCCTGATCATCCCCTGGGGCATCTTTGCCCGCTACGTGTTGCGCAGCGGCGCCGGCTGGCCCGAACCGGTGGCGATCCTGCTGATGGCCATTTTTACCTTCGTCGGCGCGGCTGCCAGCTATCGGGCCGGTGCGCACATGGCCGTCACGACTCTGACTGACCGTCTGCCAGCCGCGTTGCAAACCTACGTCGATCTGCTGGTCCAGCTCCTGATGGCGGTGATCTGCCTGTTCATGACGATTTGGGGCGTCAAGCTATGCGCCGCTACCTGGAACCAGTACATGAGCACCTTGCCTACGCTACGGGTCGGCATCGCCTATTCACCCATCGCCATCGGCGGTTTCCTGAGCCTGATATTTATTCTGGAAAAGCTCATCTTCGGCGACCAACGCCATCGCCGCTCAGTCAATTTCGAGCTCTTTGAAGACAGCAAGGAAACCCTCTAAATGGATGCGCTCATACTGATAGGCACCTTCGTTGTCCTGATTTTCCTGCGCGTACCCGTCGCTTATTCTCTGGGTCTGGCCTCTCTGGCCGGAGCCTGGTACATCGATATTCCCTTTCACGCAGTGATGATTCAGATCGCCGGCGGCATCAACAAATTCTCCTTGCTGGCCATTCCTTTCTTCGTCCTGGCGGGGGCCATCATGGCCGAGGGCGGCATGTCCCGGCGGTTGGTGGCCTTCGCCTGCGTGCTGATCGGCTTCGTCCGCGGCGGTCTATCCCTGGTCAACATCATGGCTTCGACCTTTTTCGGCGCCATTTCCGGCTCGTCGCTGGCTGATACGGCATCGGTCGGTTCGGTGCTTATCCCGGAAATGGAGCGCAAGGGCTATCCGCGCGAGTTCTCCACCGCAGTAACCGTGAGCGGCTCGGTACAGGCGCTGCTGACGCCACCCAGCCACAATTCGGTGCTCTATTCCCTGGCTGCCGGCGGGACCGTTTCCATCGCCTCACTGTTCATTGCCGGCATCGGGCCAGGCCTGCTACTCAGCGCAGTGATGATGAGCCTGTGTCTGATATTCGCCCGCAAACGCAACTACCCCAAGGGCGAGGTCATTCCGCTGCGCCAGGCGCTGAAGATCTGCGTCGATGCGCTCTGGGGCCTGTTCACCATGGTGATCATCCTCGGCGGTATTCTCAGCGGTATCTTCACGGCGACAGAGTCGGCTTCGATCGCTGTGGTCTGGGCATTCTTCGTCACCATGTTTATCTATCGCGACTACAAGTGGCGCGACCTGCCCAAGCTGCTGCACCGCACCGTTCGTACTCTGTCGATCGTGATGATCCTGATCGCCTTTGCCGGCGCCTTCGGCTACATCATGACGCTGATGCAAATCCCCTCGAAGATCACTGCATTGTTCCTGACCCTGTCGGACAATCGCTATGTGATTCTGATGTGCATCAACTTCATGCTGCTGGCACTCGGCACGCTGATGGACATGGCACCGCTGATCCTGATCCTGACGCCGATCCTGCTGCCCGTGATCACCGGAATCGGCGTCGACCCGGTGCATTTCGGCATGATCATGCTGGTCAACCTCGGCATCGGCCTGATCACTCCGCCAGTGGGCGCGGTGCTGTTCGTTGGCGCCGCAATCGGCAAAGTCACCATCGAAGCGACGGTCAAAGCGCTGCTACCTTTCTACGCTGCGCTGTTCATGGTGTTGATGGCGGTGACCTACATTCCCGCAATCTCGCTGTGGCTACCGAGCATCGTGCTGTAACCCGCCGGATGCTGAGGCATCTGTCTGCGCCAGCCCCAGGGCTGGCGCCTCTACGTTGAAAGCAGGAAGCCATGACCAGTACTACCGCTTCACTCACCAACTCATCGGTTTTCCCCCGGCATATCGCCGTGCTGATATTGCTCTGCATGGGCTGCGCATTCGCCGGCAACCATGTGGCTGCACGGGTGGCCTTCGATGATGGCGCCGGCGTGCTGCTGGCAATCCTGATGCGTTCCGGGGGCACGCTGGTGGTCCTCGCAGCCCTGGTGTTCTGGCAGCGCCAGAGTATTCGCCTGGCACCGGGCGCGTGGCGCTGGCAGTTGCTGCTCGGCCTGTTGATCGCGACCCAAAGCCTGTGCCTGTATTCGGCAGTTGCCCGCATTCCGGTAGCGGTCGCCCTGTTGGTGGCGAACGTCTTCCCGATTCTGCTGGCCTTGCTGACCTGGGCGTTGGGCGGGTCGCGGCCGAGCGCGCGTACTGCGGCCTTGATGGGCGTCATCCTGATCGGGCTGGTGTTTGTTCTCGATGTACCGACACGCTTGAGCGCGAGCGATACCGCAGGGCCGGAGTGGCTGACGGGTGTCGCGCTGGCCTTTTGCGCCGCAACCGTGTTCGCCTGCGCACTGTGGATCACCGATCACAAGCTGTCCGAGGTCAGAGGTTCGGTGCGCAGCCTGCTGACGATTCTCATCGTCTTCTGCAGCATGAACGTGGCCGGCATCAGCGGCGTTATTCCCGGCGGATTGAACCTACCTACCAGCCAGACCGGCTGGTTTGCCTTGGCGACGCTCGTAGTGCTCTACGGCACGGGCTTTATCGTGCTGTTCATCTGCGCACCGCGCCTGGACATGCCTCGCAACGCCCCGGTGATGAACATCGAGCCACTGGCGACGCTGCTGATGGGCTGGGTCGCGCTGGATCAGATGCTCAGTACCGGGCAGCTCCTCGGCGGCGCGATCGTGGTGACGGGCATAGTGCTGCTCACCTATCGTCGGCAGGGATAACAGAACTCAAAAAAGGCCCTGCGATCTGGCAGACCAAAGGGCCGTTTTTGCAGTTTCGCTCTTGGACGCGGCAGTTAATCCTGCGACTCCGCCTCTTCGTGCGCCTGGCGCAGCCGCTCACGGCTGTTAGTCAGATGCAGGCGCATGGCGGCTCGGGCCGACTCGGGGTCCTGCCGGGCGATGGCATCGTAGATCTGTTCGTGCTCGCGGCACAGCCGCTGCTGATATTGCTGTTGGTCATCATGAGCAAGCCGGGCCGAATTGACGCGGCTACGCGGAATGAGCGCGGTTCCCAGATGATTCATGATGTCGGTGAAATACCGGTTCCCAGTGGCCTGCGCGATCTGCAGATGAAACTGAAAATCGGAGCTCGATGCCTCGCTGGAATGCGCCATGCTTTCGTTCAGCTGGTCGAGAAAAGTGCGCATGCCGGCCAGTTGCTCGGGAGACCGTCGTTGCGCGGCCAGGCCCGAGGATTCCACTTCAAGGCTGATGCGCAGCTCCATGATCGCCAGCAGGTCGCGCAGCGTGCCAATGGTTGCAGGATCGATCCGCAAACCGGTGGTATTGGGCATATCGAGCACAAAGGTGCCTATGCCATGGCGCGTTTCCACCAAGCCGGATGCCTGCAGCCGAGAAATCGCCTCACGCACCACCGTACGACTGACACCCTGCGTCTGCATGATCGCCGACTCGGTCGGCAGCTTGTCACCACGCTTGATCAAGCCGTCCCTGATCTGCTGGGAAAGCTCGGCAACCAGCTCCTGGGCGAGGCTGCGGTGCTTGCGGCGGGCACGAGGCTGAACTGTCTGATCATCCATATGCAAAATCTTATCTCTTAGAAACCCTGGCCCTATCATAGCCCAGCAGTTGTACGATAACTATCGCAACTGACTAGCCGAAAGCACTGCCATACGGCCATGCGCACACCTGACAAAAAAACCCGACCAAGGCCGGGTTTTTTCGTTGCAGCGGATCGGCTTAGTTGCCGTATACCGGAAACTTGGCGCAGACGGTCTGGACCTTGGCGCGCACCGCGTCGACCACGGACTCGTCACCCATGTTGTCGAGGACGTCGCAGATCCAGCCAGCCAGCTCACGGCACTCGGCTTCCTGGAAGCCGCGAGTGGTCACTGCCGGAGTACCTAGGCGCAGACCGGAGGTAACGAACGGTGAACGCGGATCGTTCGGCACGCTGTTCTTGTTTACGGTGATGAAGGCGCGACCCAGGGCAGCATCGGCATCTTTACCGGTGATGTCCTGCTTGATCAGCGACAGCAGGAACAGGTGGTTCTGAGTACCGCCGGACACCACGTCGAAGCCGCGCTGGATGAACACTTCGGCCATCGCTTGGGCGTTCTTCACTACCTGCTGCTGGTAAGCCTTGAACTCAGGCTGCAGCGCTTCCTTGAAGCACACCGCCTTGCCGGCAATAACGTGTTCCAGCGGGCCACCCTGGCTGCCGGGGAAGACCGCGGAGTTGAGCTTCTTCTCGATCTCTTCGTTGGCCTTGGCCAAGATCAGGCCGCCACGCGGACCGCGCAGGGTCTTGTGAGTGGTGGTGGTGACCACGTCGGCGAAAGGCACCGGGTTCGGGTAGACGCCAGCGGCGACCAGACCGGCCACGTGGGCCATGTCGACAAACAGGTAGGCACCGACCTTGTCGGCGATTTCACGGAAGCGGGCGAAATCCAGTACCTGCGAATAGGCCGAGAAACCGGCGACAATCATCTTCGGCTTGTGCTCGACCGCCAGACGCTCGACTTCGTCGTAGTCGATCAGGCCCTGGTCGTTGATGCCGTATTGCACCGCGTTGTACAGCTTGCCAGACGAGGAAACGGAGGCGCCGTGGGTCAGGTGACCACCATGGGCCAGGCTCATACCGAGGATGGTGTCGCCAGCGCTGAGCAGCGCCAGGTAGACAGCGGCGTTGGCCTGGGAGCCTGCGTGCGGCTGGACGTTGGCGTAGTCGGCGCCAAACAGCTCCTTGGCGCGGTCGATGGCCAGCTGCTCGACGATATCTACGTACTCGCAGCCACCGTAGTAGCGCTTGCCCGGATAACCTTCGGCGTACTTGTTGGTCAGCACCGAACCTTGGGCTTCCATTACGGCCGGGCTGGTGTAGTTCTCCGAGGCGATCAGCTCGATGTGGTCTTCCTGACGCTGGGCTTCCTGCTGCATGGCAGCGAAAAGATCGGCATCGTACTTGGCGAGGGTCAAATCACGGCTGAACATGGCAGTCCTCTGAGAATCAGCTGGCGGTATCAAAAGTGAGGCGCGGATTCTACCTCATCCGCCAGGGTGCGGGTATGAGCTGTCGTCATGTGCAACATGAAGACGTCTGTAAGCTCAATCGCCGCGACCGCCCAGGCAGGTCTGCACCAACTGCTCGGCAGGCATCGGCCGCCCCAGAAAGAAGCCCTGTACTTCGTCGCAACCATGCGTGCGGAGAAAATCCAATTGCGCCTGAGTTTCCACACCTTCGGCGATCACCGACAGGTTCAGGCTGTGGGACATGGCGATGATGGCGCGGGTGATCTGGCCATCCTGTTCAGCTTGCGGCAGGCCATCGACGAAGCAGCGGTCGATCTTCAACACATCGATGGGCAACTGCTTGAGGTAGTTGAGGGATGAATAGCCCGTGCCAAAGTCATCAATGGCAATCGAGAGCCCCAGGCGCTTGAGTGAATCGAGCATACCCATTGCCTCGCCGATGTCGCGCATCAGAATGCTCTCGGTCAGCTCCAGCTCCAGACAGGAGGGCTCGATGCCCCTGGCCTGCAGGATCGAGGCAATGCGCTGGCCCAGCCGCCCATCGCCGAACTGCCGCGCCGAAAGGTTGACCGAGACTCTCGGCACCCTCAAACCGGCGGCCTGCCACTCGGCAATCTGCCGGCAGGCTTCGTCCAGCACCCAGTCGCCGACTTCCACTACCAGCCCCAGCTCTTCCAGCGCCGGGATAAAGTCACCCGGAGGTACCAGCCCGCGCGCGGGATGCCACCAGCGCAGCAGTGCTTCGACACCGGTCAGAGTTATGCCGTCAGCCAGATACTGCGGCTGGTAATGCAGAACGAACTGGCGCTCTTCGATGGCATGCCGCAAATCGCTTTCCAGCTCCAGGCGCTCCAGCGCACTGGCGTTCATCTCGGCCTGATAGAACTGGAAGTTGTTTTTGCCGCGCTCCTTGGCGTGGTACATCGCGGTGTCGGCGTTTTTCATCAGCTGGCTCATGTCCTCACCGTCCTGCGGGCTAAGGGCGATGCCGATGCTGGCCGTGACGAAGAATTCACGCCCCGACAGGACGAACGGCTCACTCAGTCTGCCAAGAATCCGTTCAGCCACATGCATTGCCCGTGACAGCGCCTCATCGCGACCGCCCTCGGGCTGCATCAGCAAGGTGAACTCGTCGCCGCCCATGCGCGCCACCGTATCGCCTTCGTCTACACAGGACTCCAGGCGCACGGCCACGTCGCGGAGCATACGGTCACCGGCGGCGTGGCCGAGGGAGTCGTTAATCGGTTTAAAGCGGTCAAGATCAAGGAACATCAGCACCACCCAGCTGGTGTGCCGCGCCGCCAGTTGCAGGCTGCTATGGAGCCGGTCCTGGAACAGCGCACGGTTGGGTAGCTGAGTCAGACTGTCATAGTAGGCCAGCCGATGAATGCGATTTTCGCTGGCCTTGCGCTCGCTCATGTCGCTGAAGAAGCCAACATAGCTGACCAGTTCATCCTCGTCATCGCGCACCGCCGTAATGCCCAGCCAGCAGGGCTGCGCGGCGCTGTTCCGGTGCTTGATCCAGAACTCACCCTCCCAGCTGCCGCTTTCGGCGAGCTGGCCGAGAATGAAGCCCATGCGGTTGCTCTGCTGAACGTCGGCACCGAGTATCGTCGGAAACTCGCCCAGCACCTCCTCTTCGCCGTAGCCGGTGATACGACCGAACGCCGAGTTGACCTGAACGATTCGCCCTTCGGGATCAGTCACCAGAATCGCCGCCGTGGAGTGCTCGAATACCGTCGCGGCGCGGCGCAGCTCCTTTTCCGCCTGGCGCTGATCGCTGATATCACGACCGATACACAGAGCACCATCGAAGCGCTTGTGCTCGTCGAGGATCAGCATGACGCGCAGTTCGATCGCCACCATCCGCCCGTCGGCTGTGCGGCAGTCGAAGTACAGCGTCTCGCCGTGCAGGTTCTGTCCCAGCTCTGCCAGCGCACGGGCATCGAAGGATGCCTTGCGCACCCGCCGCATCAGGTCATAGAACCGCGCCGCCTGGCGCGGCCGAGTGACCAACTGATCAAGACCATGCTCCAGCGCCCACTCTGGGCTGTAGCCAAACACAGTTTCCACTGCGGGGCTGATGTAATTGATGTGCACCGCATTGTCGGTGGTGAAAATAACGTCACGCAGGCTGCCGGTGAGCATCCGATAGCGACGCTCGCTGTCGCGCAGCGAATGGCTGTGCTCGATATTGCTGGTGACATCGCGGGCAACGCCAATCACACGCTGCACCCGCCCATGCTCGTCACGCGAGAGCACGCGCTCGACGATGTTGAACCAGTGCCAGCTGCCGTCCCGGTGGCGCCAGCGCAGCAGGGATTCTTGCTCAGTGCCGTCAGATAAGGCGCCGCGCAGTGTCAGTAGACGCCACACGTACTCGACATCGTCCGGGTGGCAGATGCGCTGCCAGAACGCGTTGACGTCCGGCCCACGCTCCTCGGCGCTATAACCCAGCCGGGTGGCCAAGTTGCCATTGCTGAACTGCAGCTGACCGCTCGGCAGGTCCTGGACGTAAAGGGTATCGGGTACGGCTTGCAGCACTTCGGACCAGAGACGCTCACGCTCGGCCAGGGCACTCTGCGCCTGTTGCTCGCGGGTCACGTCACGCAGTACCCAGACGAAGCCCGACGCGTGCTTTTCCCCCTCTTGGCGCAACGCCCGACGGGTCAAGGTAAACAGACGCCACTCGCCGCCCTGCAACAGCCGCATGATTTCCAGACACAGGTCGGCCTCCGCATTGGAGGTATCGAGCGCCTGCGGATCCAGCCCTGGCAGCAGTTCCTGCAGAAGATAGCTCGACGCTTCGGCGTTGCGCAGGCCAAACATCGTTTCGGCACCGCTGTTGAGAAAGCGCAGGCGCCCACGGAAGTCACTGATCAGGATGCGCTCATCAATGGCCTGGAGTGCAACTGCCAAATAGCGAAGCAGCTGGCAGCGCTCGGCCAGCCGGCGCGGCAGCAACAGGCGTGCTAATGCCCGCAGCATCTTTCTTGAGAATGCAGCCAGGCGTGCCGGCTGTACACGTCGAGATTCGGTGAAGGACAAGCGGAGCGGACCCTTTGAGTAGTAGATCGTGGAGTCGTCATTAGCATGGCGTCAAAATAGAATACGCAGATCAAGGCAAAGTGCCAGCATCATCTGGAGGTGCGCCGGTTTGCCCTGTCTGGAGCATTCCGGTAGCTTTGCTCAATTGCTTGGACCCGCCCTTTCCCGCGGGATTCTTTCTTAAATCCACTTCTTCTTCGTCACGGGCACTCGTCTCCATGGCTCAATACGTCTACACCATGCATCGGCTGGGCAAAGTCGTTCCACCCAAGCGTGAAATTCTCAAGAACATTTCCCTGTCGTTCTTCCCCGGCGCCAAGATCGGCGTGCTGGGCCTGAACGGCTCAGGTAAGTCTACGCTGCTGAGGATCATGGCCGGCGTCGATACCGAGTTCGATGGCGAAGCCCGGGCCATGCCTGGCCTGAACGTCGGCTACCTGCCCCAGGAACCCGAACTCGACCCGACCAAGACCGTACGCGAAATCGTCGAAGAGGCGGTCAGCGTCATCAAGGATGCACAGGCGCGCCTGGACGAAGTCTATGCGGCCTATGCCGAGCCGGACGCGGATTTCGACGCGCTGGCTGCCGAACAGGCGAAACTCGAAGCCATCCTGCAAGCCTCCGACGGGCATAACCTCGAGCGCCAGCTGGAAGTCGCCGCTGACGCCCTGCGCCTGCCGCCATGGGATGCCAAGGTCGAGCACCTGTCCGGTGGCGAGAAGCGCCGCGTGGCGCTATGCCGCCTGCTGCTGTCGGCACCCGACATGCTGCTGCTGGACGAACCGACCAACCACCTGGACGCCGACTCGGTGGCCTGGCTGGAGCGTTTCCTCCATGACTTCTCCGGCACAGTTGTGGCCATCACCCACGACCGCTACTTCCTAGACAACGTTGCTGGTTGGATTCTCGAACTCGACCGCGGCCAGGGCATTCCTTACGAGGGCAACTACTCCGGCTGGCTGGAAGCCAAGTCCGCGCGCCTGGCGCAGGAATCCAAGCAGCAGTCGGCCCATGAAAAAGCCATGAAGGAAGAACTGGAGTGGGTGCGCAAGGGCGCCAAGGCACGCCAGTCCAAGTCCAAGGCCCGCCTACAGCGCTTCGAGGAAATGCAATCGCAGGAATTCCAGAAGCGCGCCGAAACCAATGAGATCTATATTCCCGCCGGCCCGCGCCTGGGTGACAAAGTCATCGACTTCAAGAACGTGCGCAAAGGCTACGGCGACCGCGTCCTGATCGACGACCTCTCGTTCAGCATGCCCAAGGGCGCCATCGTTGGCGTGATCGGCGGCAACGGCGCGGGCAAATCCACGCTGTTCCGCATGATCATGGGCAAGGAACAACCGGACTCGGGCAACATCGAGATCGGCGAAACCGTCCAGCTGGCATGCGTGGACCAGGGCCGCGAGGATCTGGATGGCAGCAAGACCGTTTGGGAAGCGGTGTCAGGCGGCCTGGACATGATCCGCATCGGCAACTATGAAGTGCCTTCGCGCACCTATGTGGGTCGCTTCAACTTCAAAGGCGGTGATCAGCAGAAGTTCGTCAAGGACCTCTCGGGCGGTGAGCGTGGTCGCCTGCATCTGGCGCTGACGCTGAAGGAAGGCGCCAACGTGCTGCTGCTCGACGAACCGTCCAACGACCTCGACGTAGAAACCCTGCGCTCGCTGGAAGAAGCCTTGCTGGACTTCCCCGGCGCGGCCATCGTGATCTCCCACGATCGCTGGTTCCTCGACCGTGTTGCCACTCACATCCTCTCCTACGAGGACGATGGCGGAGTGATCTTCTTCGAAGGCAACTACACCGAGTACGAAGCCGACCGCAAGAAACGTCTGGGCGATGCGGCCTCGCAGCCACATCGGGTCAGATACAAGAAACTCGCGCAGTAACAACTGCGACGAAGCCGCCAGCCTTGGCGGCTTCGTCGTATATGGCGTACCACTTCGCCGCGAGCGAGAAAAAAGTGCTTATCCGCTAGCCGCCGGACGGATGGTAAAAACCTCGAATATCTGGATAATCAGCGGGCTACTAAGACCATAAGACCGCAACGGACGCAGCTCTTTCGAGCGAAGGGAAAACTCGCATGGCCGCACTAGGATTGCGTGGCAAGTCTCTGCTGGCTCTGCTGCTGACCTGCCTGCTCGCGCTCACGGTCGCCGGGGCCATCGGTCACCAGGTTCTCGACGGCATGCAGAGCCGTTTCGGCGAAGCCTATGCTCGCAACCTCGTCCAGCTCAACCGTGAGCGCATGTTCGCCCCGGTTTCCCGTGAACTGGCCCTGGCGCAACGGCTGGCCGGCTCTCAGCTCACCCTGGCCTGGCTGAAGGACGAACAGAATCCGCAGCAGCGCGAGCTTTTCTTCCGTGAAGCCGCTGGCTTCCAGCAGTCATTCGGCGGCCAGCTTTATTTCGCCGCCTCCGCACAAACCAACCACTACTACGCCAACGGCCCCGAGCAGGCTGTGAGTCAGTCGCCACGCTATACCCTGGAGCCCGCCAACTCCCGCGATGAATGGTTCTACCAGGCGCTCGTATCCGATACGCCCTATCAGTTCAACGTCGACCGCTCCGCCTTGTCGGGCGAGCTGAAAATCTGGTTCAACGTCCCCGTACGTGACGGTGAGCGCACCCTGGGCCTGGTCGGCTCCGGCGTTGATCTGAACGCTTTCGTTGATGAGCTGATCGCCTCGGACAGAACCGGTACAGAATCCATGGTGCTCGACGCCCACGGCTCGATCCTGGTCCATCCCAATCAGAACCTGGTGACACTCAACGCCGACACCTCACGCGGGCGCTCGCTGTCGACCAACCTGCTCGGTCTGCTGGACGACATGAACGACGCCAAGGCGCTGCGTCAGACCATGGCCAGCAGCCGCGAGGCGCCTGGCGAAGTCATTACCCTCGCAGTCAGCCTAGACGGCAACCCACGGCTACTCGCCCTCAGCTGGGTTCCCGAGCTCCAGTGGTTCATAGCCACCACGGTAGACCTGAGCACGGCCCAGGTGCTGGAAGTCCGCCCATTACTGCCAGCACTCGGCCTGTTTCTTCTGTTGATGCTGGGCATGATCGCGCTTGTCGCCTGGCTGGTGGAAAAACGCGTGCTCAAACCCTTACGACACCTGCGCATCAGCGCCCAGGCGCTGGCTGCCGGGCATCACGGCGCGCCTCTGCCAACCAACCGGAAGGACGAAATCGGCGAGCTCAGCGCCGCCTTCGAGACCATGGCGCAACAGGTCCGCCGGCATACCTACGAGCTCGAAGAGCGCGTCCGCGAGCGCACCTGTGAGCTGGAGCAAGCCAATCGTGAAATGATCGTTGCGCATAAGAAGATCGATGACTCCATCGACTATGCCAGCCTGATCCAGAGCGCAATCTTGCCCGACCGGCAACTAGCGGAGGCCATGGGCGACAACCTCGCGGCGCTATGGCGGCCGCGTGATGTGGTCGGCGGCGACTTCTATCTATATCGCGCAAACGAACGAGGCCACCTGTTCGGCATCGTTGACTGCGCCGGACACGGCGTACCCGGCGCGCTGATGACCATGCTCGCCCATGCGGCCATCGACCAGGCGCTCGATACGGTCGGGCTCGACGATCCGGCACAGGTACTGACCCGGACCGACGCGATCATCCGCGGCATGCTGCACGAAGAGGAGTTGGCCCACGGCCTGGCCACCAACCTGGATCTGGGCCTGGCATTTGTCGATGTACTGCAGCGCAAGGTGATCTACTCCGGCGCGAAGATCGCCCTGTATTACTGCGATGGCGGTGAAGTACGGGAAGTCCGTGCCGCTCGCCGCGCCATCGGCGACAAGCGGCCTGGCGAGTACCAGAACAACGCTATCGAGCTGCTACCCGAACGTACCTTTTATATGACCACCGACGGCTTCCTCGACCAAGCCGGAGGCGAGCATGGCTACGGCTTCGGCAACAGCCGCTTTGCCACGCTGATCCAGCAATACGCGCATCTGAGACCTCCCGCACAACGCGAGGCATTCAGCGCCGAACTCGCGGCATACCAGGGCGACAAACCCCAGCGCGACGACATTACAATGCTGTGTTTCCGGTTCGATTGAGCTAGCCCCGCACGGAGTGATACATGGAACCCATCGACCTGTTCGCCATGCGCGATCGCTACAACCAGCAGCAGATCATGCTCTGCTTCAACGGCCCGATCTCGCGCAGCCTCATTGAGGAAATCGGCAATGCGCTGCGCAACTATATGCAAGCGGAGCACGCCCACCCTTCTTCGGCCATGGACGTCTTCGCCGTCTACATCGAAATGACCCAGAACATTCGCCACTACACTCGCGACAAGAACTGGACCGACCAGCAGGCCGGCGCGACCGTGGTGGTTTCACGCAACGAACAGGGCCGCTATGTAGTTTCGGCCGGCAACCTGATCGAAGCCGCTGACGGCGCCACGCTGCTGGCGGCCATCGACCAACTGGCCAAGCTGGACAAGACCGAACTCAAGGCCATGTATAAGGAACAGCTGCGCAAACCTCGCGAGGAGCACGTGATTTCCGGCGCGGGCCTGGGGCTGATCGATATCGCCCGTAAATCCAGTGAATCCTTGCGCGCATCTTTGCAGCCTGTGGGCAGTGGACTTTGTTTTGTCAGCCTCAGCGCCATCATCTGAACTCCGGGAGCACGTCATACATGAACGATTTTTCACTTCCAGGCAGCCAGTCCACCCCTACCATCCAGTCCGACTGGGCTGCCGGCAGCATCTCGATGCAGGGCGATTCCTACCCAGAAAACTCCTTCGAACTGTTCCACCCGGTATTCGAATGGATTGAGCGCTTCCTGGCCGAAGCCGAGCGCCCACTCAATCTCGATTTGCGCCTGCTTTATCTCAACACCAGCAGCATCAAGGCGATGATGGAAATCTTCGACCTGCTTGAAGATTCTTATCAGCAGGGCAAAGCCGTTGCCGTCAACTGGTACTACGATCACCAGAACGAGCGCGTGGTCGAGCTGGCCGAAGAATTCAAGGAAGACTGCACCTTTCCCTTTTCCATCCTCAGCCACAACTAGCGGAAACCAATATGCGTGGGCCAACTCCGCTCGAACTACAGATCAGCACAATCCTCGCCGATGCACAGCATGAAGGTCACCCGCTGAAAGAAGCGCTGGGCCAGCTGTGGAACGTTCACCACGAGCTGATCGAGCGCCTCGAACGCATTGCGCGGGTCTCCGACGGCTATCAGAGCATGGCCCGTGAACGCGAGCTGTCCCTGTCTGCTCGCGTCGAGAAGCAGCTGCGCCAGGTGGAGAAGATTGCGCGTATCTCCGACCGTTACCAGAGCATGATGCAGGACCTGAATATTTCCCTGCGCGAGGCTTCCACCCATGACGCGCTGACCGGCATCGCCAACCGCCGGTTGCTGACCGAGCGCCTGCGCGAAGAAGTGGAGCGCGCCAGGCGCTATAACCGCCCAATGTCCATCGCCATGCTGGATATCGACCGCTTCAAGGTCATTAACGATGCTCATGGCCACGGCGTAGGCGACAACGTGCTGGTGGAAGTGGTGCGCGTGATGGAAGCGGAAGTTCGCGAACAGGATCTTTGCGGTCGCTGGGGCGGCGAGGAGTTTCTTATCCTGATGCCGGAAAGCCCCCTCGAGACCGCCGAACGGGTCATGCAGCGCCTGGGCGCCAGCATCGCCTCGCTGGTGATCCGCGTGAACGATGAACAGCTGGCCGTCACCGCAAGCGTGGGCGTTGCGCAGCTGCAAGGCGATGAAACCTACTCAAGCACCATCAACCGTGCCGATGCCGCCTTGATGCGCGCCAAGCGAGCAGGTCGGAATCGCTGCGAGCGGGCCGATAATCTGGCGTCGTAGGGCGAGACTCTGGCCAAATGAATCCGGCCCTACGGATTGTGTCATGCCGTACGAGCCCTCTTCACTTACTGCCCGCCTTTCGCATCTCCAGCGCCCGGACGATCTGCTCGACAATCTCATCGGGCGTCAGGCGGATATCCACCGTTAGCGCTTCATCCGCCGCAGGCGGCTCAAGCACGGCTAATTGGTCCCCCAATAACGCAGGATCGAAGAAGTGCCCACGACGGCTGGTGACCCGTTTGGCCAGCACTTCGACCGGGCCGTGCAGGAATACCAGCATCACCTCTGCGACATTTCCGCACAGCTGCTCGCGATAGCGACGCTTGAGCGCCGAGCAGGCAAACACGTGATCAACACCCTGAAGAGTCCGCTCGACAATGGCCGCGTGCATTGCCGCAAGCCATGGTTCACGGTCGGCATCAGTCAGCGCGATACCCTGGGCCATTTTGGCCTTGTTGCCCGCCCCATGATACTGGTCAGCATCCGAGAAGCCGCATTCCAGGCGGGCTGCAAGCCGTTCACCGATGGTGGTCTTGCCGCTTCCGGAAACACCCATGATGACTACAATCATTCGCTCTGCTCCAGTCCGCATAAAGGCAGAAAACTACTGACGTATACCTCCTTCCCAAGGCGTCAAAGTAACCAACGCCCATTTGTTCGGAGACGCAAAGTGACACCTTCCGTTCAGCCCGCACTTTCGCCGGGCAAACCTTGTTTGCTAAAGTCGCCGGCCAAAAAATTTTAATGACTGCCTAATGGGCTGTATCCGAGGGCCATTCACATGATCGAAACAGTTGATGCCTTTCTCGCCCGGTTGAGGCAACGCGACCCCCATCAACCCGAGTTCCATCAGGCCGTTGAAGAAGTCGTTCGCAGCCTCTGGCCATTCCTCGAAGCCAACCCGCGCTACATGCAGGCCGGCATCATTGAACGCATGGTCGAGCCGGAGCGGGCCATCATGTTTCGCGTACCTTGGGTCGATGATCAGGGGCGCGTACAGGTAAACCGCGGTTACCGCATCCAGATGAACAGCGCCATTGGCCCCTACAAAGGCGGCCTGCGCTTCCATCCTTCGGTCAACGTCGGCGTGCTCAAGTTCCTCGCCTTCGAACAGGTTTTCAAGAATTCCCTGACTTCGCTGCCCATGGGTGGCGGCAAAGGCGGTTCGGATTTCAACCCCAAGGGTAAGACCGACAACGAAGTGATGCGCTTCTGCCAGTCGTTTATGAGCGAGCTGTATCGCCATATCGGCGCCGACCTTGATGTACCCGCTGGCGACATCGGTGTCGGTGGCCGCGAAATCGGTTTCCTCTTCGGACAGTACAAGCGCCTGTCCAACCAGTTCACCTCGGTACTGACCGGCAAGGGCCTGGCCTACGGCGGCAGCCTGATCCGCCCGGAAGCCACCGGCTACGGCTGCGTGTACTTCGCCCAGGAAATGCTCAAGAGCACCCGCACCAGCTTCGAAGGCAAGCGCGTCTCCATCTCCGGCTCCGGCAACGTCGCGCAATACGCAGCGCAGAAAGTCATCGAGCTGGGCGGCCTGGTCGTCTCGGTATCCGATTCGGGTGGCACCTTGCACTTCCCGGACGGCATGACCGAGGAGCAGTGGGCCTACCTGATGGACCTGAAGAACGTCCGTCGCGGTCGCCTGGAGGAAATGGGCGCGCACTTCGGCGTGACCTACATGCCCGACCAGCGCCCTTGGAGCCTGCCCTGCGACATCGCGCTGCCCTGCGCCACCCAGAACGAACTGGACGGCGACGATGCCC
This sequence comes from Stutzerimonas stutzeri, assembly GCA_002345575.1. GTDB lineage: Bacteria > Pseudomonadota > Gammaproteobacteria > Pseudomonadales > Pseudomonadaceae > Stutzerimonas > Stutzerimonas stutzeri_S. Next base: position 12,815 of record DDVX01000008.1, on the reverse strand, counting down.
GCATGCTGCTCAAGAACGGCTGCGCCTGTGTGGCCGAAGGCGCCAACATGCCATCGACGCTGGAAGCCGTGGACCTGTTCCTCGAAGCCGGCATCCTCTACGCACCGGGCAAGGCGTCCAACGCTGGCGGCGTGGCCTGTTCGGGGCTTGAAATGAGCCAGAACGCCATGCGCTTGCACTGGTCGGCTGGCGAAGTGGACACCAAGCTGCACAGCATCATGCAATCGATCCACCATGCCTGCGTCGCCTACGGCGAAGAGGAAGATGGCCGGATCAACTACGTCAAAGGCGCCAACATCGCCGGCTTCGTCAAGGTTGCCGATGCCATGCTGGCCCAGGGCGTGGTGTAAGCAGCGACGCGCATCAAGCCAAGCGCTGCAGGGAAAGCCCCCATCCGAGCCATCCATCGGATGGGGGCTTTTTTGTTGGCTGCGCGAATAGGCAGCTCGTAGCGTGGAAAACTCGCGAAGCGATTTTCCACGCGAGGGGGATGAGCCCTCATACCATCGAGGCGCCGATTTACGCGTGGATGGCTTCGGCCATCCACCTTACGTCTACCAGTAGTTTTCTACCGCCACTTGGCCCGGCTTGCGAGTCAGCGCCAGATTGAGATCGCGGGTTTTGAGCAATTGACGGGTGTCCTCGATCATCTGCGGATTGCCGCAAAGCATAATGCGCGAGTGTTCAGGCGTCAGCTCCAAATCGGCGGCGCGCTCCAGCTCGCCGGTTTCGATCAGCTGGGTGATGCGTCCGCTTAGCGCGCCTGGCACCTGTTCGCGAGTCACCACCGGCAGGTAGGTCAGCTTGTGACCCAAACCCTCCAGATACTCGCGCTGTGGCAGCTCGGCGATCAGTTGCTGATAGGCTAGCTCGCGCGCCTCGCGCACGCTGTAGACAAGAATGATGCGCTCGAAACGCTCCCAGGCTTCGAAGCCCTGCAGAATCGACAGAAACGGCGCCAGCCCCGTACCGGTAGCCAGCAGCCAGAGGTCACGCCCATCGGGGAAACGATCCAGGGTCAGAAAGCCGAAGGCCTGCTTGTCGATCAGCAGCTCGTCGCCCACCTTGAGGCGGCTCAGCTCACTGGTGAATTCGCCGCCGGGCACTACGATGGAAAAGAAATCGAGAAACTCGTCGTGCGGCGCCGACACCATCGAATAGGCGCGCCAGACGATACTGCCACTGGGCTTGCGCACTCCAAGCCGGGCGAACTGTCCGGCGGTGAAGCGGAAGCCCGGATCACGCGTGGTACGCAGGGTGAACAGCGTCGGCGTCAACGTCTGCACCTCAAGCAGACGCTGGCGGGTGAACTTCTCTTCGCTGACAGTCATACTTCGCTCCCTTTGCAAACACAGCCGGGCTGAGCCAATCGCAACCTCGCCGGCTGGTACCCATTGATACTCCAATCCGCCGCTGACAAACACCGCCAGTTCCTATGCCTATTCTTGATACGCCATTCGCCCGCCTCGACCTGATTCGACAACCGGAGCAGGCCAACGAGCCCCTGCAGGCCTTCGATGCCGCCGACGAGTACCTGCTTGCGCATCTGCATGAGCGAGGCTTGCCGTCAAATGCGCGGGTGCTGGTACTCAATGATAGCTTCGGTGCGCTGGCCGCCTCACTGGCGCCACATGCGCAGATCACCAGCAGCGGGGATTCACACCTGGCCCATCTCGCCCTGGACAAGAATCTCGCACGCAACGAACTGCCGGCAGACAGCTTGTCCTTCGTGCCGGCTAGCGAGGTCGCCAGCGGCCCGTTCGATGTCGTCCTGATCCGCGTACCCAAGACCCTGGCACTGCTGGAAGAGCAGCTGATTCGCTTGCACGATCAGCTGGCGCCCGGCGCTCAAGTGATTGCCGCAGCGATGATCAAGCATCTGCCTCGGGCCGCGGGCGATTTACTGGAGAAGTACATCGGCCCGGTGCAGGCCTCACTGGCGGTGAAAAAGGCGCGCCTGCTATTCGCCACCCCAGCGCCCAAGCCCGTGCCAGTCTCGCCCTATCCGACGCGCTATCGCCTGGACGAGCCGCGTCTGGAACTGCTCAACCACGCCAACCTGTTCTGCCGCGAAGGTCTGGACATCGGCACACGCGCCTTCCTGCCGCATCTGCCACGCGCGCTGGGCAACCTGCGCGCGGCAGATCTGGGCTGCGGAAACGGCGTGCTGGGTATCGTCTATGCCCTGCACAATCCACAGGCACAGCTGACGCTGGTGGATGAAAGCTACATGGCGGTGCAATCAGCGCAGGAGAACTGGCAGGCGATCAATGGCGAGCGTGCGGCCGATATCCGTGCCGGCGATGGCCTGGCCGAGCAGCCACTGGACTCGCTGGACCTGGTGCTGTGCAACCCGCCGTTCCACCAGCAGCAGGTGGTCGGCGATTTCCTCGCCTGGCGCATGTTCACCCAGGCCAAGTCGGCGCTGGGCAAAGGCGGCGAACTGTGGATCGTCGGCAACCGCCACCTGGGCTACCACCTCAAGCTCAAGCGGCTGTTCGGCAAGGTCGAGCAGGTGGCGGCGACGCCGAAGTTCGTCATCCTGCGGGCGATCAAGAGCTAGACGCTACGCAGGGTGTCCATGTTGCTTTTCACATCCACCGGCCCTTACCCGGCCAACGATTACAGCAGCTTGTCCAAGGTGATCGGCAGATCCCGCACACGCTTCCCTGTGGCGTGATAGATGGCATTGGCTACTGCCGCGGCAACCCCGATGATCCCGATCTCTCCGACGCCCTTGGAGCCGAGGTCGTTGACCACGCTGTCGTCTTCCTCGACGAAGATCACCTCGACATCGGGAATGTCGGTCTGCACCGGGACGTGATACTCGGACAGATTGTGGTTCATGTAGCGCCCCAGCCGGTGGTCGATCAGGGTTTCTTCCTGCAGCGCCATGCCGATGCCCCAGACCACGCCGCCGACGATCTGGTTGCCGGCCGTCTTGGGATTGACGATGCGCCCCGCCGCGATGGCGCTGACCACCCGGCTGACCTTGATGGTGCCCAGCGCCTCGTCGACACGCACCTCGACGAACACCGCCGAATGCGTGGCCGTCGCCCACTCCTTACGCTTTTCGCCCGGTTCGACGCGCGCTTCGGCAGCCAGCGTGCCATTGCTGCGCACCACCTCGCCGAGATCGACATGGACGCCAGGGTCGCGCTTGAGCAGCAGCTTTCCCTCGGCGAAGACCACATCGTCCAGGCTCGCGCCGGCAAACGGTGAGCCCGGGAATTGCTGTACCACATCCAGCAATTTTTCCTGCAGCGCCACGCAGGCTTGCTGAACCGCCGAGCCAACCGACGAGACCGTAGCCGAACCGCCTTCCAGCGGCGCTTGCGGCAGGCTCGAATCGCCGAGGCGAAATTCCACCTGTCCCAGCGACACACCCATCGCGGCCGCCGCGATCTGGGTCATCACGGTGTAGGTGCCAGTGCCGATATCAGCCGTGGCGCTGCTGACCACCAGCCGGCCATCCGCTTCGAGGCAGGCCTTGGCGCTGGCCGGCATCTGCATGGCTTCCCAAACGCCGGTAGCCATGCCCCAGCCGATCAGCTCGCGGCCTTCGCGCATGCTGCGCGGGGCCATCGAGCGGCGTGACCAGCCGAAGCGTTCGCCGCCCTGCGCGTAACAGGCGCGCAGTTCCTTGCTGGAATAGGGCTTGTCCTGGTTGCCGTTGCGCTCGGCGAAGTTGATCAGGCGGAGCTGCAGTGGATCGATGTCGCTGGCGTAGGCCAGTTCGTCCATGGCGCATTCCAGCGCATAAACGCCGATGGTCGCGCCGGGCGCGCGCATGTCGATCGGAGTGAACACGTCGAGCGGCGCAAGGCGGTAGTCCAGCGCGACGTTATCGCAGCGATAAAGCATTCCCGACCATTCCACCTCATGCTCGGTGAAATCCTCGAAGCGCGAGGTCTGGCCAATCGCGCGATGGCCCACTGCCTGCAACCGGCCGCCCTCGTCGGCCGCCAGCGACAAGCGCTGGATGCTGCGTGGGCGATAGCCGAAGGTGAACATCTGCTGGCGCGTCAGCACCACGCGCACCGAGCGCTTGAGCTTGAGCGCGGCCATCACCGCCAGCGGCAACTGGTATTGCGGACGCAGGCCGGAACCGAAGGCGCCACCGACGAAGGGCGACAGTATGCGAATCCGTCCCTTTAGCCCGAACACATCCTCGACATAGCGCTGGCAGTTCTGCACGCCCTGGGTCTTCTCATAGATCAGCAGGTCGCCGCCCGGCTGGTAATGCACCGTGGATGCGTGCATCTCCATGGGGTTGTGATGCTCCACCGGAGTGACGTATTCCTGCTCGACCTTGTGCGGCGCGGCGGCGAAGGCGCTGGCGAAGTCGCCGCGCGGCTCCGGCGTTTCAGCGGGCGCTTCATGGGCCTGGTCGCGGGCCGCGAGCAGATCGGTCTGATGTGGCTCGCTGTCGTATTCGATGCGCACCAGCGAGCCGGCATGACGCGCCAGCTCCAGGCTTTCCGCAACCACCAGCGCCAGCGGCTGGCCGCTGTAGAGCACGCGATCGTTGTACAGCGGGCGGAACGGCGAGCCTTCGGCGGCATCGTCGTCCTCGTAAGGCTCGTCGTAGCTGGCAATCGGCGGCCGGTTTTGGTGGGTCAGCACCAGCACCACGCCGGGCAGCGCCTCGGCCTCATGGCTGTCGATGCTACGCACGCGTCCTCGGGCGATGGTGCTCGACACCACGCTGCCGTGCAGTAACTGGGGTGTGCCGAATTCGGCGGCGTAACGGGCCTGGCCGGTGACCTTGAGCGGGCCGTCAACACGATCCAGCGGCTGGCCGACCGGGGAGTTGAGCGTATTCATCGGGCGGTTCCTCCGGCAGCTTCGCCAAGCGCACGAATGATGGCGCGACGGGCAAGTTCGGGCTTGAAGGCGTTGTGCTGCAGCGGCTGGGCGCCCTTCAGGAGCAGATCTGCGGCAACGGCGAAGCTCGCTTCCTCGGCCGGCTTGCCGCAGAGCGCCTGTTCGGCGGCCTCGACACGCCAGGGCTTGTGGGCGACGCCACCGAGCGCCAAGCGCGCTGCCTTGATGGTCGTGCCATCCAGCTCCAGCGCAGCGGCCACCGAGACCAGAGCGAAGGCATAGGAGGCGCGATCACGCAGCTTGAGGTAGGCGCAATGCTGCGCAAAAACCGCCGGCGGTAGCTCAACGGCGGTGATCAATTCACCTTTGCCCAGGTTGTTGTCGAGCTCGGGGCGGTCGCCCGGCAGACGATGGAAATCGGACATGGCGATGCGACGCTTGCCGTGCGGCCCCTGGACATGCACTTGCGCCTCCAGCGCGGCCAGCGCCACGCACATATCGGAAGGGTGCACCGCAACGCAAGCCTCGCTGGCACCGAGAATCGCATGGATACGGTTGAGCCCGTCCCGCGCCGGGCAGCCGGAACCCGGCTCACGCTTGTTGCACGGCGTGCCAACATCGTAGAAGTAATAGCAGCGCGTACGTTGCAACAAGTTGCCGCCAGTGCTGGCCATGTTGCGCAGCTGCGGCGAGGCGCCGGCGAGAATCGCCTTGGACAGCAGGGGGTAACGTTGTTCGATCAGCGGGTTCCAGGCCAGGTCAGCATTACTGACCAGCGCCCCGATCATCAGCCCGCCGGCGGACGTACCTTCGATTTCGCGCAAGGGCAGCCGGTTGATGTCGATCAACTGGCGCGGATGAGCCACGTTTCCCTTCATCAAATCGAGCAGATTGGTACCGCCGGCGATGTAGCGACTGTCGGGACCGGCCAGTGCTAACGCTTCCTCGATGCGTTCCGGCCGTGCATAGCTGAAAGGCGTCATGGCGCTTTCTCCTGCAACCGATCGCGGCTGGCCGGCAAGGCCTCTTCCACCGCCGCGAGGATGTTCGGGTAGGCACCGCAGCGACAGAGGTTGCCGCTCATCAGCTCACGAATTTCGTCCCGGTCATGGGCGCGGTTTTCGCCGGCCAGCCCGACCGCCGAGCAGATTTGCCCCGGCGTGCAGTAGCCACACTGGAAGGCATCGTGACGGACGAATGCGGCCTGCATCGGGTGCAGCTCGTCGCCTTCTGCCAGGCCTTCGATGGTGGTCAGCTGGGCGCCGTCATGCATTACCGCCAGGGTCAGGCAGCTGTTGATGCGCTTGCCATTCAGCAGCACGGTGCAGGCGCCGCACTGGCCGTGGTCACAGCCTTTCTTGGTGCCGGTCAGGTCGAGCTGTTCACGCAACAGATCGAGTAGCGTGGTCCAGGGCTGGACTTCCAGCTGATGGCGCTGGCCATTCAGATGGAGAGTTAGGGGGCAGGTCGTTTCGCTCATATCAGCCTCACGGTTTAGGCGTACGGGTCGCTTTCCCTGCGTTCTGGTTACGACTGAAGCGGGGGCGGAAACGTTCAGCGGCCGGATGAACTGGAAATTCAACCGACCGCGCGCCCGGTGTAAGATGCGGGGCTTTTTGCCACCGGCCCGACAATGGGCTTTGCTGAGTACCAAGCGTTCGCGTCAAGCCAACTGCCAAAATGCTAAAAAAGCCAGGCCACGACCGGCACATAAGGGGATTCACATGCTGGAGAAGCTGTTTCAACTCAAAGCGCACAACACCAACGTGCGCACCGAGATGCTCGCCGGTCTCACCACGTTCCTGACGATGGCCTACATCCTCTTCGTCAACCCGAGCATCCTCGCCGAAGCCGGCATGGACCACGGCGCGGTGTTCGTCGCAACCTGCCTGGCCGGCGCCATCGGTTCGGCGATCATGGGCCTGCTGGCCAATTACCCCATCGCGCTGGCACCTGGCATGGGCCTGAACGCCTTCTTCACCTACACCGTGGTGCTGACCATGGGTTACACCTGGCAAACCGCGCTGGGTGCGGTGTTTCTCTCCGGGGTGATCTTCTTCGTGCTGTCGATCTTCAAGATCCGCGAATGGATCATCAATAGCATTCCGCTGGCTCTGCGCTCGGGGATTGCCGCGGGCATCGGCCTGTTCCTGGCGATCATCGCGCTGAAGAACGCCGGCATCGTCGTCGACAACCCGGCCACTCTGGTGGGTCTGGGTGACCTCAGCGCCGGCGGCCCGCTGCTGGCCTGCCTGGGTTTCTTCCTGATTGCCGCGCTGGCCTATCGCAGGGTCACCGGCGCGGTGATGATCGGTATTCTGGTGATCACTGCGCTTTCGATCCTGCTCGGTCTGTCGCAGCTCGGCAGCGTGGTATCCATGCCGCCATCGCTGATGCCGACCTTTATGCAGCTGGACATCATGGGCGCGCTGGACATCGGCTTGATCAGCGTGATTTTTGCCTTCCTGTTCGTCGACCTGTTCGATACCTCAGGTACCCTGATCGGCGTCGCGCAGAAGGCCGATCTGCTGGACAAGGACGGCAAGCTGCCCCGCCTGGGCCGCGCGTTGCTGGCCGACAGTACCGCCACCATGGCCGGCGCCGCACTGGGCACCTCAACCACCACCAGTTACATCGAGTCCGCTGCTGGCACCTCCGCTGGCGGTCGCACCGGTCTGACAGCCTGCGTCGTTGCATTGCTGTTTCTGCTCAGCCTGTTCTTCGCACCGCTGGCCGGTGCCGTGCCGGCTTATGCCACCGCACCGGCACTGCTGTTTGTCGCCGTGCTGATGATGAGCAGCCTGGCCGGCATCGACTGGGACGATATGACAGTCGCAGCACCTGTGGTGGTCACCGCGCTCGCCATGCCTCTGACCTTCTCCATCGCCAACGGCATCGCCTTCGGCTTCATCGCCTGGACTGCCGTCAATCTGCTGGCCGGCCGCTGGCGCGAACTGAGCCCGGCCATGTGGGTGCTCTCAGCGCTGTTCGTGGTCAAGCTGGGCTGGTTCGCCGGCTGACGTCACGGGTGACCTCCACCCAGCCTTATCGGCAGACGATGGATGGCCCTGCCAGCCATCGGAGCCTGTTCCACATACCGAAGAGATTTCATGAGCCGCCTGCAATTCGCCCCAGCCAATTACGACACTCAACTCGCCGCCAAGGCCGAGCGGCTACGCGAGCTGCTGGCGCCGTTCGACGCGCCAGCACCTGACGTCTTCGATTCCGAGCGCGAGCACTATCGGCTGCGTACCGAGTTCCGCCTGTGGTATGACCAAGGTCAGCGCCACTACGCGATGTTCGAGCCGGGCGACAACCACACGCCAATCCTGATCGACGAGTTCCCCATCGCCAGTCGCCGCATCAACGAACTGATGCCGCAGCTGAAAGCCGGCTGGCAGGCCAGCGACGCGCTGGGGTTCAAGTTATTTCAAGTGGAGTTTCTGACCACCCTGACGGGCGACGCGCTGATCACCCTCGCCTATCACCGACCACTGGACGACGCCTGGCAGGCCGCAGCCGAGCAATTGGCGGCAGATCTGAACGTCAGCATCGTCGGACGTTCGCGCGGCAAGCGCATCGTCATTGGCCGTGACTACGTGGAAGAGGAGCTGGTGGTTGCCGGCCGCACCTTCCGCTATCGCCAGCCGGAAGGCGCCTTCACTCAGCCCAACGGCGAGGTCTGCCAGAAGATGCTGAACTGGGCCTTCGAGGCGCTCGGCGAGCGCGACGACGACCTGCTGGAGCTCTACTGCGGCAACGGCAACTTCACCCTGCCGCTGTCCACCCGCGTGCGCCGCGTGCTGGCCACCGAGATCAGCAAGAGCTCGGTCAATGCCGCGCTGGCCAACCTGGCCGACAACGGCATCGACAACGTCACCCTGGTGCGTCTGTCCGCCGAGGAGCTGACCCAGGCACTCAACGAGGTCCGCCCGTTCCGCCGCCTGGCCGGCATCGACTTGAAGAGTTATGACTTCGGCAGCGTCTTCGTCGACCCGCCGCGCGCCGGCATGGACCCCGATACCTGCGAGCTGACCCGCCGCTTCGAGCGAATCCTCTACATCTCCTGCAACCCCGAGACGCTAGCCGCCAACATCGCCCAGCTGCACGACACCCATCGCATCGAGCGCTGCGCACTGTTCGACCAGTTCCCCTATACCCATCACATGGAGTCCGGGGTGTTGCTGGTGCGCCGCTGAGGCAGTGATCGGGTTCTGTATGCGGATAGCCAGCGGGACATAGCCAGACTTTTCGTTTTAGCAGTCCTTCGGCCTGCATTCGCCGCGAGGGCGCGGCGCCCACGAGATGTGCGATGGGGCTTGGCTTCTTCGTGGGAGTTCCGCCCTCGGGGCGAAGCGCTTAGCTCCGTACGCATATCAATATTCAACCTGCAGCTCGGCGCTGCGCGGTTCGGCCTGGCAGGCCAGCGCCCAGCCCTGGCGCACCTCGCTTTCGCTCAGCACCTGGTTGCTGCGCATGCTCACGCTGCCCTCCACCACCCGGCATTTGCAGGCGGCGCAGACACCCGAGCGGCAGGCGCTCGGCGGTTGCAGCCCGGCCTGTTCCATCGCCTCCAGCAGCACCTCGCCACGCGGTACGTCCAGTTCGTGACGGCGACCGTCGAGCGCGACCCGCAGGCGACTGCGGCGACCGCCCGTCTCACGGCCCGCCTCGCCACGCGGCGCCGCCGCCCCAAAACGCTCCAGATGGATGCGCGCCGCCACCACCCCCAGCTCGCCCAGCGCCACGCTGGCGCCATCCATGAACGGCTGCGGGCCGCAGACAAAGGCCTCGGCAAGCGGCCAACCGGCCAGTTTCGCGGCGATGGCCGCAGCATTCGGCACACCCTGCTCGGCATCGAGCCAGATGCGCAGTTGCAGACGCTCGGGGTAACGCGCAGACCACTCGGCCAGCTCCTCGGCAAAGATCAGCGAGGCGGCATCGCGGCTGGCGTAGAACAGGAACACCCGCCCGCTGCCCTCGACCAGCGCAGCCTGCAGGATCGCCATCAGCGGCGTGATGCCGCTGCCGGCACCGAGCAGCAGCAGATCGCCCTCCAGGCTGCGCGGCACGAACACCCCGGACGGCGGCAGCGCCTCGATGCAGTCGCCCGCCTGCAGATTGTCCAGCAGCCAGTTCGACGCGCGCCCGCCGGGCACCCGCTTGATAGTGATGCGCAGCGCGCCATCCGCCTGCGGCCGCTGCGACAGCGAGTAGCAGCGCAGCAGCGCCGGCTCGGCACCGGGCACCTTGAGCGTGAGGAACTGCCCCGGCTGCGTGGTAAAGCGTACGCGCTGGGCGGCTGGCACCTGCAGGGTGAACGAACAGCTGTCGGCGGTTTCAGCCTGGCGTGAGACGATGCGCAGGCGGGTGAATTCCCCCTCGACCGGCGACGGCGACAACGCAAGTGAAGTCGCTACCGGCGCCGAGGTCGAAGGTGCAGTCGAAGCCGGTCCCGACTTCGGCACGCCACGCAGCATCGGCCATACCGCCTTGCGGCGGAACAGCAGCACATAGCCGACATGCAGGCCGATCAGCCACAGCCCCAGGTTGGCGAAGAACTCGTGCACCTCTTCGGCGTCGCCCATCCAGCCGACGAATTCGATGTCGCTGGCGGCGCCGAAGACATCCGGCCCCACGCCCGGCAGGGCGGCCAGCACATCACCGTTGTCTACCATGCCCAGACCGACCACGCTGGCAATGGCGAAACTGCCCAGCGCGCCGACCGTCAGCCACTTGCCGACGCTCGACAGGCCCGGCTTACTCCGCTGGCCCTTCGGCGGCAGCAACTGCGGGAAGCCGCGCAGGCGCAGCGGCACGATCAGCAGGCGCCACATCAACAGCGCCACCAGGCCATAGCCCAACCAGATATGCAGCGTCTCGGCGTCGTCACCGCTGAGGTAGGCGCCAAGAAAGAAACCGGCCAGCAGCCAGTGGAACAGACGGAAACGATTGAAAGCAGCCACGACGGCGATCCTCTTTGAATGGATGCCGCCTTTGTATTCCTGCGAGCTGAAACGAAACTGAACGGCACCGACCGCTGCGCTTCAGCTTGGCGTAAGGTAGCGCGCCTAGGCTGCGCTCATTCCCAACCGGAGAGCGCACCATGAAAGCCCGCTGGATCATCCTCCTGTCCTGCTGCCTGAGCCTGCCGGCCCTGGCCAAAACCGAACACCCACTGCTGGCCGGCTACGCCGCACAGGCGCGTCAGGAGAATCCGAACTTCACCAGTTTCTCCGCCGAGCGCGGCAAGACACTGTACTTCGCCGAGGAGCAGCGCAACGGCAAGACCATGAGCTGCACCACCTGCCACACCGCCGACCCGCGTCAGCCCGGCAAGACGCCGGCGCACCGCAAGGTCGATCCGCTGGCGCCGGCAGCCAACCCCGAGCGCTTCACCGACCTGAAGAAGGTCGAGAAATGGTTCCGCCGCAACTGCGACGACGTCTACGCCCGTGAATGCACCGCGCAGGAAAAGGGTGACTTCATCAGCTGGATCGACAGCATCAAGTAAGGAGCCCGCCATGAAGATTGCACCCCTCGCTGCCGTCGCCGGGCTGGGCCTGACCCTGGTATTGGCCGGCCTCAGCTTCGCCGATGACGACGACCATCACGAGCGCAAGGGCTACAAGCGGCCCAAGCGCCTGTCGGTACCGAGCGACGCACCGCTGGTGTGGAAGGAAGAATGCGCGGCCTGCCACATGCTCTATTCTCCCGGCCTGATGCCTGCAGATGCCTGGCGCGAGCAGATGCGCACCCTGGGCGATCACTACGGCAGCAACGCGTCGCTGGACCCGGTGCAGGAAAAGGAAATCCTCGACTTCCTGGTTCGCGCCTCGGCCGCCAACCGCCTGCCGGTGGAGCCGTCACCGACCGCCGGCGAGCCGCCACGCATCAGCCAGACCCGCTGGTTCGAGCACAAGCACGACGAGGTCAGCGAAGCCAAGTTCGCCCGCGAGTCGGTCGGCGGCCGCTTCAACTGTGTGGCCTGCCATCGCGACGCGGAAAAAGGCGACTTCGACGAGGACCGGGTGAAGATTCCGCGCTGAGGCAAAAATAGCCGGAACATTTCGCCAACCGTTGCGTTATATCCCTGCGGCAACCCGGTCGGCAGCACATGGGCACCGGTAAAAGCCGAGGCGCTGACAACGCCGGCAGGTTTTAGCGGTGCCCTCTGCGGTCAGCCCAGACGAGCGTTTAATGAACGACAGCGAACAGGACCTCATCCAGCAGGCCGCGCGTGGTGATCGCCAGGCGTTCGGCACGCTGGTGCGCGTCCATCAGGCGCGGGTCTTCCACTTCCTCCGTCGCCTGCTCGGCAGCGCCGACGAGGCCGCGGACCTGACTCAGGAAACGTTCATCCGCGCCTTCCAGGCGCTGCCCAGATGGCGTCCGGAGGCACGCTTGCAGACCTGGTTGCTGCAGATCGCGCGCAATGCCGCGCTGGATACGCTGCGCCAGCGGCAGCGCTACGTCGACGTGGCGCCGGAGAAACTGGCCGAGCCGGTCGATCCGGCGCCGTCGCCGCTGAGCCGGCTGCAGACCGGGCGCGACTTGGCGTTGCTGGAACGGCTGCTGGCCCGTCTGCCCCACGAACAGCGCGAGATCCTGCTGCTGCGTGAGGTAGAAGGGCTGGCCTACAACGAACTGGCCGCCACGCTGCAGCTCAATGCCGGCACCGTCAAGTCGCGCCTGGCACGCGCCCGCGAGGCGCTGCTGCACGGCTATCGCCAGGCCAACGGAGGCACCCTCGATGACTGAGCATCTGGACATGGCGAGCCTGTCCGCCTATCTCGACAACGAACTCGACGCCGCCAAACAGCGCCACGCCGACGCCCACCTGGCGGTTTGTCCGCAGTGTCGCGCCACCCTGGCCGAACTCGACGGGCTCGGCCAGGGCTTGCGTGCGCTGGTCTGCCCGGAATTGCCGGCCGGGTTGCAGGCGCGCCTGCAGCGGCCCTTCGCGCCGCCGCCCGCGCGCAGCTGCT
>DDVX01000003.1 GCA_002345575.1 Stutzerimonas stutzeri | reverse complement strand
TCTTCTTCAGAGTTTCCCTAAGCCCGCTACCGCCATTTCCTTGCTCATCATAAAACCCGCTCAGCGTCCCACTGATAAAGTCATGTGGCCCTGCATAGGATTCGTGCAAATGATCCAGAACGCTACCCGGATCATATGGGGCGCCAATAATCGTTCCCTGCCCGCCCTGAATACCTCCTGTGAGGCCCGGCAGCTTTTGACCTGCTGGATCTACAGATAGAAACTCCTGTAAAGACTTGCCTACTTCCTGGCTATTAAACTGCACCATCCCATCTTGATTCAGTGCCAGTTTTGGAATACCCCTCTCATCCAGCATCGTACTGCCATCAGCATTTTCCTGGGTAACGCAACGCTCATTATTATTACCACAGACAATATCCAGCACTACCCGTGTACCTGCTATCTTTTTCCCATCTCCTCGAATGCCTGCGCTCACACCACTAAGGTTGGTTAGGACGTAGTTTCCTTCTTCATCAATCACCCCCGCAAACTTCTCCGAGTCGGCAATACTGTATTCACGCATTCGATCGGCAGCTTCAGAAAGCACAACTTGAGCTGCGGAAGTATCTAGAGTTCCCGTCAGGGCGCCAACCAACACATTTAACAAGCGCTCCTGAGTATTAAGAGCGCTGATTTCCTGTTGCAGAGATTCTTTTGTGCCGGGATCGTCGGTTTTCTCTATTTGCTCACGAATACTCTTGCGTTTTTGTTCTGCATAGCCACGGATCGTTGCGCCGGCCTGTTGAGAGAACGCGACAACGATCTCCGCATTGGCCTGCACCTGTTTGGCCAGCTCGGCACCATCCCATTCCTTACTCAGACCGCCCGCGGTATTGCCAGTACGCACATCTCGATCAAGCACCGCCAAGACTTCCTCTGCACTTTGCCCGGTGCGTTCGTGCTGCGCTTGCAGATTAATGATTATGGTACCCGCACTGATTCCACTACGGGTTGTGCTGTGATCCGCCCCTGTAAGCTCGCTGTTTCCCGCCCCACCCAGGTTGGTGCTCTGCTTTTTGCCATTATTATGTTCGGCGACAAACTCTTTATTAGCTTCACCAATTCCAAAACTGACACCCCCGGAAACACTGGTGGCACCTGCCTTGTAACGGCTGTAGTTATCAATGTCGCTTGTCGAGAGAGTCCCAGTTTCCAGACGGTTCAACTGCAGATCAACAGCCTGCTGATCACTCGCAATAACCGCACCTTTAAGATCTGTGTTGCCCGCCACCTTCAGCTGAAAGCCACCATCACCTGCCTGGATGCCGGTGTACTCTTGCACACTGGCATAGCCAGCCTGCACTGAATTATTGGAATGGCTACCGCTGGCGGAGCTCATGCCCACGCAGAACGGCGGAATGCACAGACTTAGCCCCACCCCGGTGCTGCTCTGCTTCGACTGATAGCTGCTGGTGTCCTGAAGGCTTTCCAGGTTGAAATCGCCGCCGATATCGGCCACCACCTTTTCGCCGCTGGCCACCGCGCCCTTTAGGTTGGTGTCGCCGCCTGAGGTGAGACTGAGGGTATTGCCCGCCATGACATAGGTATTGCTGTGGGTCAGGTCTTCGCCATCAGCCTTGCCACGCGCTTTATTGGCCGCCAGCTCAAGTGTGAAGCCGTTCTGGCTGCCACCGAGCGCGAAGCCGACGCCCACACTCCAGCCGCTGCCAGCGTTTTTGCTGTGTTGCTCGGCGGTGTTCTGCGCTGCCAGAAGGTTGATCTCTCCATCAGCGTGCAGGCTGAGGTCATTGCCAGCTCTAAGCTGGCTACCGATCACATGTATGTCGCTGTTACCGTCGCCACGGGCGCTGATATTCAGATCGCCGCCAGCGATAACGCCGCTGCCTACCACGTTACGCCCGCTTTGGGTGATGGTACTGCTGCTCTTGCTGTTGCTCAGATTGGCGCTGATCTTGATACCACCGAGGTTACCGTTCATCAGCGCCGCGCCGCTGTCCAGCGCGTTGTTGATCTGCATCGCGGTCGTGGCGGCGGCCAGGGCTTGCAGGCGACTGTCATCAGTTCGACTAGCAGCCTTGCCCATCTGCTGCATACCTTGCACCGCGTCCACCAGAGGAACGCTGACAGCGCCACCCAATGCCGTTCTGCCGCTACTGTGAGTTTGTCTGTGACTGAGGCTATCGTGCCCCGCCTCGATGGTCACCTGGCGTGCTTCGATGTCGATATCACCTTGCAGTGCTAGGACCTGACTCGCCGTCTGCCTGTACGCTTCGCCGGCTTTGAGGCTGATGTCGCCTTCTAGCGAAGCGATCTGGCTGCCAACCTGGCGGGTGGTTTCACCTTGGGTCTTTTCGCTCTGTTTGACGCTACCCATGGCCGGCTGCCACCACTCACCGATTTCGCCACTCTTGCGGCTACTGGTCTTGCTGCTATGGCTGGCCTGGCTCTCGCTGCTAACGACGAGCAGGTCGCGGCCCGCATTGATGTTGATATTGCCGTCGGTCACCAGTTGGCTGCCGGCGATGCGGGTATCACGACCGCTGTCCAAATGCAGGCTGTCTGCACTGAGCAGACTGCCCACCGCCTCGTGTTGATTCTGCTGCCCCTGCTGATCCTTTTGCTCATGGGCCAGCAATGCATGGTGGGCAAAACCCAGACGGCTCGACTGCCTTGCACTGCTGCTGCTCTGACTATGTATGGCGCTGCCAATGTCGATATCGCGGTCGGCGCTGAGAAGGGCTGAGCCTTCGGCACGCATTACGGCCCCCTGCATTTGAATGTCCTGGCCAGCGTGCAGCTCGATATCGCCACCCTGTAGATTGCTGCCTTCGGGTCTTTGCCAGCTGTTTCGGCTGCTGCGTGAGTCGGCGGAGGTCATACTCTTACGTGATTTGCTGCTGGTCTGATTGCCGCTACTGGTGGCCGCCAATAGATTGATATCGCGCCCGGCGATCAACAGCATTTCGTCGCTGCCCGCCAGGTGCGCACCTTCGCTGCCTATATCGCGACCAGCCTGGAGCACGGTTTGAGCGCCGGTCAGACTGCTGGTTTGCGCCTGGTTGGCGCTGAAGCTGTCCCGGGTATTCGTGGTTTTGGCGCTGATACCGCTGCGACCAACGGACCTGTGCGCCTCATCCACATTGCGGGTCTGGCTGCCGGCACTGAGCTGGATATTGCGCGCGGCGCTAGCGAGCAAAGCGCCCCCGGCACCGACACTTGAGGCGCGCAGATTGACATCGTTGCCGGCTTGAAGCTGCAGATCACCCCGGGTCTGTATGCTACTGCCGACTTCGCGACTACCGGACTCCTTGCGCCAGTTGGCGCTGTCCCACGTGATGGCCTGACTATGACTTTCCTGCACAGAACCGATATCAACGTCCCGCCCGGCGGCCAGGATGGTTTGCCCGCCTTCGCCGCTATTGACTACCTGCGTGGCCTGCAGGCGCAGATCACGCCCCGCTGCAGCGAGCAGTTGCCCGGCCGGCTCGGAGACGAACAGCCCGGCAATGCGCGATACCATCTCCCGGCTGCCCTGCTCGCTCTGGGTCGTTAGGCGATTGGCAATCAGGTTGAGGTCGCGCCCAGCCATGACGCTAAGGCTGTCACCCGCGCTGATCAAACCGCCAAGGTTGTTCAGGTCACTACGCGCTTGTAGATCAACGGCGTTGGCCTGGATGCGCCCGCCGAGATTGTCGATGTTCTCAGCATTGATTGTCGCGACACCTCGCGCACCAAGGCTGCCGCTGTTGACCAGGTCGCCGCTTAGGTCGAGTTGCAGAGTTTGCCCGGCGAGCAATGCGCCGTGCCCGTCGAGATCGCCGTCACGCACACGCACATAGACCTGCGGCACCAGAGCCAAGGTGGTGGTGCCGTCGGCCAGGGTGACTTCGCGCTCCACCAACCAGACGATATCGCTGGTCAACTGCGCCATCTGCTCGGCGCTAAGGGCCACGCCCGGCACCAGTTGCCAGGCCTGGGCCAGGGTCACGGCGCTGTCGATCAGGGCCAGGTACTGGGCTTCGTCGTCGGCATGGCCGTCAAGGAAGCGCCGGCCAGTCAGTTGCGCCACCTGTTCACGGATCAGTTTCTGTTCGTAGAAGCCATCACCCAGGCGTTTCTGCGTCGTCGCCGGGTCCACGGAAAGTCGTTGCAGCATGTAATCGGACGATAGCCAGTTACGGTAGTTGGCGAAACGCGGGTCGGTTTCAACCAGATAGCTGGCGCTGCTGCTGGGACGGAACAGGGCGCTGCTCGGCACTTGAAGCGCCAGGGTGGCGCTACGCACCTGCTGAACGATGCCGCTGGCATTCTGCTGATCAAGCGACGGTACCGAGATAACGGGGCCAAGACCCAGGCCGCTGCCATTCGGTGTGCTGTGCTGCTCATAGACACTGGGTTTCAGGCTTATTTCCTGGATACTGCTTGCCGGTCGATAGGCGCTACTCCGGCTGCCCTGACGGTCTCGGCCCTTGCGCTGGATGCGGTAGAAGTTGGTCACCGTGCCGCTATCACTGGTTACGCGCTGGCCCGCCACCTCGGTGTTGGTCAGGCTGTCGATATTGGCCTGAAGCAGGCCGCCGGCGATGATCCGGCTCTTGTCATTGACTACCTCTTCGGCGTCGATGGCGAGGTTGCCGCCAGCAAGTATCTGGCCGGGAGCACTGGTCTTGATCCGGGTCTCATTGACCACGCGGGTGTAGTCGTAGCGATTCCAGTTGTCGCGCCGCCCTTCGGGAGTCACCAAATACAGCACTTCGTCGGTGTAGGTGGAAACCCGATCCGAGCCGTAGCGGTTGGCCGAGCCGCTTAGTTGGAATTCCCGTCTAGCTTCGCGCGACACCTCGACCACTTCGGTACTGAAGTGCTCGTCGCTGTTGCGTACGCTGCGCACGTTCAGCGCCAGGTCACCAAGAGCTTCGATGGTGGCGCTAGCGTTGTGCAGAGTATCGGCCTGGCCGCTGGCGCGACCGTCGGCGTCCAGGCGACCGCCGATGGCCAAATCACCAGCGCTGAAGATCAGCGCCTGCTCCCGGTTGGTGAGCACCCGCGCACCTATATCCATACGCTCACGAGCGGCGATCACGCTGGTCTCGCCCTGCTCGACATCGTTGCGCAGACTATTCGCTTCGATGCTCAGGGTATCGCCGTAGATTCGCCCTGTACCGAGGTTAGTCAAATGCGTGGCGCGCAGTTCGACCTGCTCGCCGTCGATCAGACCACGGTTGCTCAGCTCACCCTCTACCTGGATGTGCGCCTGGCTGGCGGTGATTTCGCCGCCGGACTGGTTGGCCAGCTCGGCAGCCTGAAGGACAAGGCGCTCGCCCGCCAGCAACTCACCTTGGTTAGTCAAAGTTCCGGCCAGTTTCAAATCCAGATCGCCACCTGCCTGTAGCAGCCCGCTGTGCTGGTAGTCGCCGCTCAGCTGCAGGGACAAATCGCCAAGACTCAATGCCTGGCCGTCCCCACTGTAGTGGTCAGCCTTGATGGCGAGGGCCCGCCCGGCGATCAGGGTGCCGTCGGTATTTTCTATGCTCGGACCGGCCACCGCTGGGTAGCTCGCGGCGATACGCAGATCACGGCCAGCGGCAATCTGACCTCGGGTATTGTCCAGACTGCCATCGCTGCTCAGCTTCAGGTCACCGTCGGCGCGCAATGCCCCGGCGGTGTTGTCAATCTGCTCTGCGCTGATGGCCAGCGAGCGCCCTTCAATACCCTGTTCGGCATTTTGAGTCGCACTGTTATCGAGGCTCTCGGCGGTCAGGCGCAGTTCCTGACCGGCACGTAGCAGGCCGGTTCGGTTATCGACCTGCCCGCCAGCCACGACCTGAATGTCACCAAGGGCCTGCACCTGCCCCGTGTTGTTGAGCAGGTCACCGCCGACCTCTACTCGAACAGCCGTGGCGCTGCCGATGCTGCCGAAGTTTTCCAAACGGCCGTCGGCGCTGATGACTACCGCACCGGCGCTGGCACCGATCTTTCCGGCATTGCGCACGCCCACGCCGGCCTCGTTGCCCACCAAGGTGATCTTGCCGGCGTACATGCCGCCCAGTTGGGCGACGTCAATAGCGACGCCGGCTGCCGCGCCCTTACCTGCCGTTGCGCTGATCCGCTGATGGTCGGCACTGACCCGGTTGGCTCCAGCGACCACAGCCAGGTCATTCGCCCAAATGCCAGCGTTAACTTCCACTGAGCGCGCGATGATTGCCGTGTAATCGCTGCGACTGGCGTCCAGCCCGGCACCCTCAATGACCACCCTGCCGTCCTGTACCAGATAGCCATCGAGCCGACCGCCGTTAAGCAGCGGCTGGCCAGTGGTTAGGGTCGTACGATTGGCGTTGATGAAACCGCAGCCATTACAGGCGATTCCTGCAGGGTTGGCGATCACCAGCTCGGCACGCTGGCCGGCCACCTCGACGTATCCATGCAAACGACTTGGGTTGCTGGAGTTGACCTCGTTGAGGATCACCCGAGCGCTTCCTTTGGCTAGCCAGGGGTTGCCCTCGACCCAGCCGCCGAGCTGGGTTTGCACGTTGCCTCGCGAGTTGTTGAGGATGGCACCCCGACCATCCACGTCAAACTGACTGTAGAGGTTGCGCGATACACCGGCGGCGCTGGGCGTCTGGATATTCACCAGAGGCGTCCCGTTGCCGCTATCGAGCACAGTGGGTCGCTGGTTACCCGGCGCATTGCGGTCAGCGATGATATCGGCGTGGGCCTGTGGCGCGATCAGTATCACCAGGCCAAGCGCCGCCATTAGCGAGAATCGCAAGGGTTGCAGGCGAACCACACAAGTGTTGCCGGCCTGCTTCCCGCGACCCGTGCCGCAGCCAGGGGCCTTGACGTTGCTGGTCACGTTTTCGGCGACAACCATCAGCAGACTGCGCGCCTTGTTGAAAACGATCCGGTACAGATGTTTGTTCATTGCAATTCCCTTTGCGTGACAAATAGCGTGGCGACAATTGAAGTGACGTGCGGCTAACTGGCGGACGGCAGAGGATGGGCTGCAAGCCAGGCGCGCGCCTCGGTGGGCATCACAGCGATGCCCTGGAAAGTTTTTACCCGCAGGCCCCGCTCCTCACCACGGTGGTACAGCGCCCGCGCGCAGCGGTTGGCCAGGAGCCTGCGTTGCAATAGACGGGAGATCTGCCGGGTATGGCCGAACGGCGCAACCCAATCGTGAATCCACATGCAGTCCCCGCTGTTCCAGTCCGCGTCGGGAATACACAGGGGGGACTCACGCAGGTAACGCGCCTGTGCTTGCGCGCTCAGGTTGAGCCATGACAGGTAGAAAACCGGCTTGCCCTGCTCAGAAGCGAGGATGAACTGTCTGTGCTTGAACGCCGGCAGCAGCAAAGCCGACAGACTGTGCAGCGGCGCGTCACGATGCGCTGGTGAATGCATCCACAACCAGACGGCGGAGCCGAGGACCTCGGCTTCGTTCCAGGGGCTGTCAAACAGACCGGGGGCGGTGAAATCCAGAGTATCGAAGCGCATGGCCTTCCTCAGAACGACAAGTTGAGATTGAATCCGGTGATGCTGTCGGCGGTCTTGAAGCCATCGGGCTTGTCGAGCGCTTGCCCCCAGAACAGGTCGTAAGAGAGAGCCTTGTAACCACCGCGCAGGCCGATGACAGCACCGGCCAAGTGTTTGCCAAGCAGCCACTCGCTGGAGCTGCCCCCCACCTCGCCGTAATCCAACCCCAGATATAGCTCCTGACCGCTACGCCCCAGAGCCAAGCCCAGATCGTTGCGGATCAACCAGCCTCGTTCGGCGGACAGAATGTTCTCGCCATCGAAGCCCCGCACGGTGTAGCGGCCGCCGATGGAGAATCGGTCCTGCGGCACCAGCGGCGTTCGATTCCACTGCGCACGCCAGGTACCGGTGTAGCGCAGGCGCTGCCGGGCGAGCTCGAAGGGCACGTGTGCTTGGGCGTGGGCGGTGATGATCGCAGCGCGCGAGGTGCCTTCACCGAAATCCTCTTCCGGTGCCTTCAGGGAGTTGTGGGCTCCGGTGCCACGTCGGTAGCCGAGGCCAAGGTCAAGGGTGCTGGTGCCGAAAAATTCACGGTGACTGAGGTCAAACGCCCACCCAGCCATGCGCCGACGCTGCACTTCGATCTCGGTATCGTCGATATGGTTGCTTGATGAACGGGTCCAGCCACTGAGAGCGGCTGTGGTCTTGCGCACTCCGTCGCGATACAGGAGGCGAGAGAGGCGTACTTCGTTGTTGCGACTATGCCCACTGTAACGATAGGTCTGGCTCGCTCCAGCCACGCTCTGGTGGTAGTCGTACTCGCTGGCGGTGATTCCCAGCAGCCAGTAACCATAGGGCAACGAGTAGTGCAGGGTATGCCCCATACTGTCGCGCTCACCGGATTGTCCGCCGCCCAGATCGTGGTTGTAGCTCAGGTAGAACAGGTCATTGAGCGTTAGCAGATGGTCAAACGATAGCGCCACGTTGCCCTGGTACTTGCCCGTCGAGTCGCTGCCGGAGTCGTCCAGGGATAGGCTCAGGCGCAACGGTAGCGACTGTTTCCAATGGATCACCACATCGCTTGCGCCAGGCTTGGCAGCCACACCTTCTGCCGGAACGATCTGGATATCAGCCTCGGCGGTGGGCACGCGCTTGAAGTTCTCCAGAGCCTGTTCGATATCACGCAGATTGAGCAGATCGCGTGGTCTCGCCGGCATAGCGTTCCAGAGCCTGGCCCGGCTGCTGTCCTCGGCGAAGCGGATATTTCGGATGCGCCCCGGTACCAAGGTCAAGCGGAGTGTCCCGTCGTTCAGGTCCTGGGGCTCGGCCAGCACACGGGTGGTGACGTAACCACGCGCGACGATCGCATTCTGGATGCGTTTCATACTCAGGTTGATGCCTGCAGCTCCCAGGCAACGCCCCAGAGCAGGGTCATCCGCCGGGTTGGCGGCTCTCAACGCCCACTGAAAAACTGGCGCGGCCTCGCCGAGTAGCTGGATATGCTGAATGGTAAAACAAGGCGTTTCCTGTTCGGGTAGCCGGTCGCTATCGAACTGCGCTCGCGGCAGTTCGAAACGGACATCAGGAGACGGTTCGAGCTGTTCACGTTGAACGCGCTCGCGCTCCTGCTGACGCAACAACTCCTGTCCCGGTACGGGATCGGCAGCCGCAACGGTGCCGGCCAGCAATGTCACAACCACCAAGGCATGCTTGAGAGCCGATACGAGTGAAGCGGCACGGCAAAAGGCTATCGCTGACTTGCCAGAACGGCAAAGCAGTAGCCCCCTACTCCGAAAGGGGAAAAACATTTCGCGTCCTTGTGAAAATGAACTCCAAATCTGGGGTCCATTATCACGCGATCATCCCTGGCCGGTTGCTAGCCACTTCGCATCAATCTTCCAAGACTTAGCCAATAACGCGCTGTAACTAACAAACTACGGCTGACGCCCAAAAGACATCAGCCGCGCTTTGGAGAACAGTAGACGTTACTGATTACGACTCACCCTCCACACGGTATTAGCCAGATCATCGGCGACGATCAGTGCACCTTTCGGATCAACCGTCACACCGACGGGGCGGCCGCGGGTCTTGCCGTCGTCTGTGCGAAAGCCCGTCACGAACTCCATCGGCTCACCGGAGGGCCGACCGTTTTCGAAGGGAACGAAAATCACCTTGTAGCCCACCGGACTCTTGCGATTCCAGCTGCCGTGCTCGCCGATAAATACGCCATCCGCGTACTCCGGGCCCATGACTTCGCTGGAGAAGTCCAGGCCGAGTGCGGCAACGTGGGAACCCAGGGCGTAGTCCGGCGTTATGGCGGCAGCGACTTTATCCGGGTCCTGCGGCCTCACGCGGTCATCGACGTTCTTGCCCCAGTAGCTGTACGGCCAGCCGTAGAAGCCTCCTTCTTGAACTGATGTCAGGTAATCCGGCACCAGGTCCTCCCCTATTTCGTCCCGTTCGTTAACCACGGCCCAGAGTTGCCCGGAGCCCGGCTGGACAGCCAGCGCAGTAGGGTTGCGCAGACCGGTTGCGTAGGGCTTGTAAGCGCCTGTCTCGGCATTTATCTGCCAGACCAGCGCGCGATCCACCTCGGCCTCCATGCCGCGCTCGGTAATGTTGCTGTTGGAACCGATACCCACATAGAGGAAGCGACCGTCGGGGCTGATGGTCAGCGCCTTGGTCCAGTGGTGATTGATCGCCGATGGCAGGTCGGTGACTTTGGTTGGCGGGCCGCTGGCCTCTGTCTGGCCATCCTGATAATCGAAGCGCACCAACGCATCCTGATTGGCCACGTAGAGGTTGCCGTCATGGAAGGCCAGCCCATAAGGTGCATTCAGGTCGTCGGCAAACACCGTCTGAAGCTCGTAGGTGCCATCACCGTCGGCATCGCGCAGCAGTGTCAGGCGATTGCCACTTTCTACCGAGGTATTGCCCTTGGCCTTGATATAGCCAGCGATAACGTCCTTGGGCTTGAGCTTGGCTGCGTTACCACCGCGTCCTTCCGCCACGAGGATGTCACCATTGGGCAACACAAGGGTCTGGCGAGGGATCTTCAGATCGGTTGCGATTGCGGTAACCGTGAAGTTCTCAGGCACCGTCGGCACCTGATCGCCCCATGGCGTGGGCTCGGCGATCTTCATGCTGGGCAGCAAGCCGCGTTCGGGTTCAGGCAGCTTGGGCTCCGCGCCATAGGTTTGGGCGTTGTTCTGTTCGTCGCCGCCACATGCACTCAACAGCAATGCCAGGCTCAGGGCGGTTAGCGGGCTGATGTAGTTCATTTGGCACCCCTCGAGCGCAGGTTGGTGAGGCCGATACCCGTCGCTAAGCAAGCCAGCACGGTAACGATCGCCGAGAGAATCAGACCAGCAGGCATCGCAGCCCAGGCATCCTTGGCATGCTCCAAGGAGTTGATAAAGCCCAACACCCAGGTGGCCAGCAGTAGCAGAAAGTAAAGCGCTGGCCTTCCCCCCTTATGCTCGGCACGAATCAGGTTGACCAGTGCAAACAGCAACGCCAGGCCACAGAACACCAGTCCTCCGGCAATCAGCCATGAGGAAAAGTTGCTCCACTGAATCTGGTAACTGCGGTAGTACGCGATATCGCTAAACAGTGCACCGAGAAACAGCGGAACGGTTCCGGCAAGCAGAGTCGCATGCAGCGGATTCGGCGTGGTGCGGCGGGATCTTCGATACGTGCGGTGGGTAGTTTCGGTCACGGCGGGCTCCTCATCGCTGGGCGTCCTGACCTGCATTGCCTATGCGTCGGCCGGTCAGGCGCGCTCTAACTGTGCTTACAAGAGGATTGTATTGCCGGGGTATAAGTTCACTACCATCTGCCGTGACGGAGTGAGCTGGTCTGCTCCTACGCAGCGCCCTAGCGCTTCAGAACCGAGCTTGCGTTAAATAAATATGTATATACAATGTAAATCTCTTTCGAACCGAGATTCATTTTTTACGCGAGTATCCGCATGTCCGAGAAACCGAAGAAAGTGAAGCTCAACAAGAAAGATAGCCAACTGCTGATCCGCATCAGCAGCATCGAACGCGAGCAGTTCGTGAAGCTATGCGAACAGTTGGATACAAGCGCCGCTCGCGAAATAAGGCAGTTCATCCGTGGGTTCATCAAGAAACACAAACCCGCCGATCAGCCTTCAAAAAAGGAGACATCCAATGTCCAAGAAAGCAGAAGCCAAGAACTCCACTAAATCCCTCAAGCAGAAGATCAAGGCGCGCGAAGCCAAGATCGAAAAGCATGAGAAGAAGATCAAGTCGCTGAAAAAAGCGATGAAAAAAGCGTGATTCCAGCTCAGGCCGCCCGTTCGGGCGATCTGTAGCACATCGGCCAGCGCCAAGAGCGCTGGCCGATTTGTTTTAGAAGCGTTTCACCAGATGTATCTCTTCGGACCCTGCTAGCCGTCTTCTTGCGATGTGGCAACGGACTCAGCAGCTCTTTAGCTGAATCGCTCAGAGCCAGTCCACCAGACTGCCATCGATTTGCTCCAGATTTTTCACACCACACAGCGCCATGGCCACCGCGAGCTCGCACTGCAGGCCGGCCAGCAATCGTGTCACTGCTGCCTCGCCGCCAGCGGCCAGTGCCCAGGCCCAAGGACGACCAATCATGACGCCCTGGGCACCCAGAGCGAGCGCCTTGAGAATATCCATGCCGCTGCGAATGCCGCCGTCGAGCAGAATCGGCAAGCGTCCGTTGAGCGCTTCGGCCACTACCGGTAGCTCGCGGACGGTGGAAGAAACGCCGTCGAGCTGACGCCCGCCGTGGTTGGAGAGGACGATGCCATCGGCACCGCAATCCAGTGCCTGCAATGCATCGCCCGGTTCCAGGATGCCCTTGAGAATCAGCTTGCCCGGCCATTGCTGGCTTAGCCAGCGGATATCGCCCCAGGTCACGCGAGGGTCGAATTGCGCATCCAGCCAGACCTTGAAGGCTCGCAGGTCATTAGGGTCGGCGACCTGATCGGCGAGGCTACCGAAATGATGCGGCTTGCCGCGAATACCGACATCCAGAAGCCAGCCCGGTCGCTGCGCCAGTTGGCAGGCCTTGGCCAGCTTGCCCCGCCAACCCGGGTTGAGCATGCCGTTACGAATATCACGCCGACGAATCCCTGCGACCGGCAGGTCCACAGTGAACAGCAGGGTGTCGCAGCCGTTGGCCAGGGCTTGTTGCAGCAAGCCCTGCACCGCCTCACGGTCTCGCAGCATATAGAGCTGGAACCACGAATACTTCCCGCTTGCCGCGTGCACCTCGGCCAGCGAGCAGATGCTCACGGTGGACAAGCTGAACGGTACGCCGAACGCAGCCGCCGCCCGCGCGGCCTGGGCCTCGCCACGACGCGCATAAAGCCCGGCCATGCCCAGCGGCGCCAGCGCCACGGGCATACTCGCCGGCTGGCCGATCAGCTTGCAGCGGGTGTCGGGATTTTCTACGTCGCAGAGCACCCGCTGGCGCAGACGCACGCGCTGGAAGTCCAGGCAGTTGGCAGCCAGGGTGTATTCGTCGCCAGCGCCGCCGTCGATGTAGTCGAACAGGAAGCGCGGCAGTCGGCGTTCGGCCAGGCGTCGGTAATCGTCGCAGCTGGCTGCAAGGCAGTGACTCATGGCATCGCCCTCATCAACCGGTCACCCGCCGCCATAACGCCCGGCCCACTACCCGCACTTTGTCGCGCGGCGTGAAGCGTTTGAGGGTGGCCTTGACCACGCCTTCGGTGAAGCGCGTGCGCTTGCTGTAGTCGATGCGCACGTCCACCAGCACCGGCCTGCCCTCGCCGGCCAGCGCCATGGCACGGGCGACGCCATCCACACATTGATCATTGTTCTCGATGGCGACGAAGGCCGCGCCGGTAGCCTCGGCCAGCGCGGAGAGGTTGAGCGGATGCAGCACAGTGCAGGTTTTGCGGTTGTAGGGGATTTCCTGCGCCTGGGCGATCTGCGACAGCTCGCCGTCGCTGAACACGAACAGCGCTACGCCCAGCTTCAGGCTGCTGGCGGTAACCAGTTCCAGGCCAGTCATGCGCAACGCACCGTCGCCCACCACGCCGACCACCTGCCGGTCAGGGTTGGCCAGTTTGGCCCCGATCATCCCCGGCACGCAGTAGCCCATGGCATTGAAGTCGCTGGGCGAGATGAAGCCGCGCGGGCCGTGGCTGGGCATCAGCTCGGCTAGCAGGAAAGTGTGGTTGCCATCGTCGGCCACCACGATGGCTTCGTCGTTCAGCTGCATGCGCAGTGCCTGGCAGAACGCCGCCGGATTCACCCGCCCGCTGCTGTCGTGCTGCAGCCACTCTTTCGTATAGGCGGCCTTGTCAGCGGCAATTCGAGCTGGCAGCGGACTGACCGGCGCCTCGCTGCGCAGCGCCCGAACCTCGGCCAGCAACGCCGGGATCAACTGTTCCGCTGCGCCGGCCAATGCGATGCGCGTGGGGTAGTTGGCGTCGAACACCTGCGGGTTAATGTCCAGGTGAATCAGGTTTTCCGGCACCGGCATGCTGTAGCTGCCGGTGGGGATTTCTGCAAAGCGTGTGCCCACCGCCAGCAGGCAGTCGCAATCACTGAAGGCATTGGCCGCAGCCGGCACCGCGTAGTCACCGAACCCCATGCCCACATGCAGCGGATGCGTGGCGGGAAAGGCACTGAGCCCCTGCAGCGTGGTGCAAACTGGCGCACCAAGCAGTTCAGCGAGCTGAATCAATTCAGCCTGCGCACCCATGGCGCCCCAGCCGAGGAAAAGACCGGGCTGACGCGCATTCACCAATAACCGCGCAGCCTCACGCAGCTGCTCCAGGTCGTGGCTGGCCGTCAGCGTCTCGGCTACAAACGCAGGCATCTCCGCCACGTCGCCAAGGAAGTTGCCAATGTTGTAGGGCAGCTCGACGAACACCGGCCCTGGCTCGCCGCCCGTGGCGATGCGATACGCCTGGTACAACGTGGGGATCACCTCGGCATGACTAAGAATGCGGAAAGTGGCCTTGGTTATGGGTGCCAATAGTGCGTGCTGGTCGATGTCGTGCAACTGATAGCGGCGGCCACTTTCGCTATGAATACCGCCGGAGATGATCAGCATAGGAATGCCGTCCAGCCCCGCTTCGCCGATGCCACTGGCGGCATGGGTGACACCTGCCGCCGGCACGATCACCAGGGTGCCGATGCTCGACCCGGTGCGACTGAAGGCATCGGCCATGAAGGCCGCGCCGCATTCGTGGGTAACAAGCACCGGCTGGATGCTCTCAGAGGCGTTCAGCTCGTCGTAGAGCTCGGTGTTGTGCACGCCGGGAATGCCGAAGGTATGGGTGACTCCCAGCTGCTCCAGGGCGAAGCGTGCAAGTGCGGCTCCGGTTTTCTTCATGGCTCTGTTCCTTGTTCTTATCTGTGCGACGCGTAGCCGACGATAGCCTGCGCGGCGCGGCGACCATTGAGGATGCAGTTGGAGAGGAAGGTGCCTTCCAGCGAGCGAATACCACTGATGCCGCCGCCACCGAAGCCTGCGGCCTCCCCTGCCGCATAGAGGCCCGCCACCGGTTTGCCTTGGGCGTTGAGCACTCGCGAGTGCAGATCGGTAAGCATTCCACCCATGCTCTTGCGACTGATCAGCCGCGTGCGAATGGCGATCAACGGACCACCGCCGGAGTCCAGAATCGGCTGCACGCGACATGTGCGCAGACGGTCGCCCCGCCACTGCCGTAGCTGTTGCAGCCGGCGCAGCTGTTCGTCGTTGTACAACGCGGGGCCGCGGCGGATGCCGGCGTCATAGTGCTGCACCGTAGCGGCCAGCAGGCTGGGATCGAGATGACCATCGCCGGCCAACGCCGCCATCTTCCCGGCCAGTTGCGGCAGATCCTCGGCAGCCAGCACATCGGGGCATTTATCAATCATCCAGCGCACCAGCTCGCGGTTGCCGGTGACCAGCTGCCAGAGCAGCCGTAGCATCTTACGGTCGCGAAAGTGCGGGTTACTGTCCGTGCCGGAAATCGCCATTTCCTTGATCGCGATGCGCCAGTTCAGCAGCTGCCAGCCGTACTGCCCGGGCAGATGGCCGATGCGTTTGCACTGGTCATGGGTATCGAAACCACCCACCAGAGGCTGCGGGCCGATACGCCGGCCGCTGGGTTCGAGCCAGAGTGCGGAACGTGATGGAATCAGGCTCAACCCGTGCTGTGGATACTGCGGCTCCGGATGGGCGATGCCGGCGGCGTAGTTCCACATCCGCCCCTGCTTGACCAACTGTCCACCTACAGCCTGCACCTGGGCATGCAGCTCGCCATCGGCGCGTGGGTCGGTGCCGTTAAGGATGTTTTCGGGATACGGGCCGTAGAGTGGGTCCCAGTGCTGGCGCACCTTGGCCAGATCACCGTTGATCCCGCCGCTGCACACCACTACGTGCTCGGCCTCGATACGAAAATCGCCCTCGGCGCTGCGCCCGTGGCAGCCCACCACGGCGCCATTGTGCCGTTCCAGGCCCAGCACCCGGTGCTCGAAGAGGCAACTCAGCCTGCCGTGCTCGAACATTTTCCGAGCCAGCGTCTGTGCGATACCGCGCCCGCAACCCCAGGCCACGTGATAACGCGGTAGCGTATTGCCGTCGCCGAAATTGCCGCGTTCCACCCATTGCACTGCGGGGAAGAAGCCTACGCCGCGCTGGCGCAGCCAGTCGTAGATATCCGCCTTGTTGCGCTCGGCATAGTGCTCGGCCCAGCGCCGGCCCCAATGATCGTCAGGCTCGAAGGCGGCCACGCGCAACCAGTCTTCGAGCAGCAACTGCGGTGAATCCTGCACCTTGTTGCGCCGCTGTTCAGGTGTGCCGCACAGCAACATGCCGCCGAAGGCATCGTTGGCCTGACCACCACAATGGCTGCGCGGCGCGGCGTCGAGCAGCAGCACGTCGCGGCCCCGGTCGAGCAGTTCCAGCACCGTACTGATTCCCGCCAGCCCTGCACCAATCACCAGGGTTTCACAACGATGAAGCGCAGCACTCATAAGGCCTCCTGGCAAACGCAGCGACAGCCTCCAGACTAGGCCGGCACGTCTCACCCAGCCTGACATTTCACGAATACCAAGTTGACATATTGCGAATAAGCAGCAGAAATAAAGCGCACTTGCCCCGCTCTTGCGGGAGCAATTCATTCGCGAGCTCTCGTGGCTGAAGCCGCTTTAACAGCTACCGCCCTCAGGACCGCTTGCATGACCCAGATCGCCCGCAGCGCCGTATTCATCGGTTTCGATAGCCTCTGCCGCCGCTACGGCCTCAACCCCCATGCGTTGCTGCGCCGCTGCGAGCTGGACCCGCTGGTGCTACGCCGCTCCGATCTCTACGTGCCCTATGCGCGTTTCGCCCAGGCACTCAACCTGGCCGCTGCCGAAGGCCCCGCGCCCAGCTTCGGCCTGCAACTGAGCGAATACCACGACTACCTGGTATTCGGCCCGTTCGGCCTGCTGCTAGCCCAGGCCGACAGCTTTGCCGAGGTGCTCAAGCTCACTCAGCAATACGTGCACCTGCATGCCCAGGGCATCTCGCTGCATCTGGAAACGGCAGGTGAGCAGCTGCGGGTCGAGTACCGCCTGCAATTACAGGAGCCGGTAGATCTGCGACAGCTGCGCGAGCTGGGCCTGGGCGTGATGCAGCGCACCATGGCCGGGCTGTTCGCCGAAAGCTGGCAACCGTGTCAGTTGCTGATCAGCCATGCGGCACTGGGCGAGCCAAGCGAATATGCGCGACTGTTTCCGTGCCCGGTGCTGTTCGAGCAGCGCAGCAGCGGTTTCGTCACCGCCCCGGGCATCTTCGAGCTGCGCCCGGTGGAACAGCGCAGCCAGCTCAAGTCGCACCTGATCGAGCAATACCGGCACAACTCGCAGCTACCGGCGGATCTCGCCGAGCGCACGCGCTACATCCTGCAATCGATTCTCTCCACTGGCGAGGCTAGGCTGGAGGTGGTCGCCCGGCTGCTCGACCAACATCCGCGCAGTCTGCAACTGGCGCTGCAACGCCAGGGTCATAGCTTTCGCACGCTGCTTGATCAGATCCGCTACGACGAGGCACGCCAGCAACTGCAGCTGTCCGCGCAGTCGATCACCGACCTTGCGTTGCACCTTGGCTACGCCGACGAGACGGCCTTTTCACGGGCCTTCAAGCGCTGGAGCGGAATAGCCCCCCAGCATTGGCGCAAGGCTCATTTCAACGTCACATAGCTAGCGAAGCAGAGCTGTTAAGATCGCTGCCATTACTCCCGAGGATTTGCCCATGCGTCGCATCACAACCCTTATCGCCGGCCTGTTGCTATCCACCGGCGCCTTCGCGCTTTCGCTGTCCGATCTCAGCCAGGGCGATGCTAACGCGGGTCTCAAGGATGCGCTTAGCCAGGGCGCCAAGGTTGCCGTACAGCAACTGGGCAAGCCGGGCGGCTTCAGCAATGACCCCGACGTGCGCATCGAGCTGCCAGGCAACATCGGCAAAGCCTCGCGCATGCTGAAGATGTTGGGCATGGGCTCGCAGGTCGAAGCCCTGGAAAACAGCATGAACCAGGCCGCCGAAGCCGCCGTCCCCCAGGCACAGGCGTTGCTGCTTGATGCCGTGAAGAAGATGACCGTCGCCGACGCCAAGGCCATTCTCGCGGGCGGCAACGACTCGGCCACCCAGTACCTGGATAAGACCAGCCGCGAGCAGATCCGCACCCAATTCCTGCCGATCATCAAGAAGGCCACCGACCAGGTCGGCGTTGCCCAGCAGTACAACGCCATCGCTGCCAAGGCATCGGGTCTCGGCGCAGTGGACTCCCAGTACGGCACCATCGAAGGCTATGTGGCTGAGCAGGCGCTCAACGGGCTCTTCACTATCATTGCCGAACAGGAAGCGAGCATCCGTCAGAACCCGGCTCAGGCAGCCACCAGTCTGGCCAAGAAAGTCTTTGGCGTACTGACCGGAAACTGAGTATTCGAGCGGGGCCACGATGTATCACGGGGAAAAGCTCAACGCCTGGACGCACCTCGCAGGCGGCGTGCTGGCCCTGATTGGCAGCATCTGGCTGCTGGTCATAGCCGCCCTGAGCGGCGATATGGCCAAAATCGTCAGCGTTGCGATCTATGGCTTCACCCTGGTCCTGCTCTACAGCGCCTCCACGCTTTACCACAGCCTGCGTGGGCGGGCGAAGGTGATCATGCAGAAGCTCGATCACCTTTCGATCTATCTGCTGATCGCTGGCAGCTACACCCCTTTCTGCCTCGTCACCCTTCGCGGCAGCTGGGGCTGGTGGTTGTTCGGCATCGTCTGGGGCTTGGCCATCATCGGCATGCTGCAAGAGATCAAGCCACGCTCCGAAGCACGGGTGCTGTCGGTGGTCATCTACGCAGTGATGGGCTGGATCGTGCTGGTGGCAATCAAGCCGCTGCTCGCGGCGCTAGGTGGAGCAGGCTTCGCCTGGCTTACGGCCGGGGGCGTACTCTATACCGTTGGCATCATCTTCTACGCCTACGACCAGCGCTTTCGCCATTGGCACGGCATCTGGCACCTGTTTGTGATGGCCGGCAGCCTACTGCATTTCGTTGCCATCGCCGGTTACGTCATATGACCCTCCACACAACTGTATATTCATACAGATAAAGATTGCCGCAGGCCGTCGTACTGCGCATGCTATGCCGCATTGCGACATAGGACTCTCACGGCAATGCGGCTGTTTCTCTGCGAAAAACCCTCCCAGGCCAAAGACATCGCCAAGGTGCTCGGCGCCAATCGGCGTGGCGACGGCTGCTGGCTCGGCCCCGGCTTGACGGTGACCTGGTGCATCGGCCATCTGCTGGAAACCGCACCGCCGGATGCCTACGATACGCGCTACAAACGCTGGGTGCTGGCTGATCTGCCGATCATTCCCGAGCGCTGGAAGATGCAGGTCAAGCCGAAGACCGCCAGCCAGTTCAAGGCCGTGAAGCGGCTGCTGAGCGAAGCCAGCGAACTGGTGATCGCCACCGACGCCGACCGCGAAGGCGAGATGATCGCCCGCGAGTTGGTGGAGCACTGCCGTTATCGTGGATCAATCCAGCGCCTGTGGCTGTCGGCGCTGGACGATGCCTCGATCCGCAAGGCGCTAGCGGCGCTCAAACCAGGTGCCGAAACCTTCAACCTCTATCACTCGGCGCTGGGCCGCTCGCGCGCGGACTGGCTGATCGGTATGAACATGAGCCGGCTGTTTACCTTGCTCGGGCGCCAATCCGGTTATCAGGGCGTACTGCCGGTGGGTCGTGTGCAGACACCAACCCTGCGCCTGGTGGTGGACCGAGACCGCAGCATCGCCAACTTCGTGCCGGTGCCCTATTGGGCCATCGAAGTGCAGCTGGAGGCCGATGGCCTTCCCTTCACCGCGCAGTGGCGCGCTCATGAGGATGTCTGCGACGAACAGAGCCGCTGTATTTATCAGGCGCACGCCCAGCAGGCGCTGGACGCCATGCGCACTGCCAGCCAAGCCGAAGTGACCAAACTGAAAACCGAACGCATGCGCGAGGCACCGCCGCTGCCCTTCGACCTCGGTACCCTGCAGGAAATCTGCTCGAAGAAGTTCGGCCTCGGCGCTCAGGAAACCCTGGATATCGCCCAGGCACTTTATGAAACCTACAAGCTGATCACCTACCCGCGCAGCGACTGCGGTTATCTGCCGCTGAGCCAGCACAGCGAGGCGCCGGCAATCATCGCCGCGCTGGGTCGAAGCGATCCTAGCCTCGCGCCCTTGCTCGAACGGCTGCAGACGCAGCGTCGCTCGCGCGCCTGGAACGATGCCAAGGTCAGCGCTCACCACGGGATCATCCCCACCGCTGCCGCCACCGACCTGTCGCGGCTGGTGGGCAAGCAGCGCGCTGTTTACACACTGATTCGCGCACGCTATCTCGCGCAGTTCCTACCCAATCACGAATACGACCGCACCCAGGCCGACTTCGACTGCGCCGGGCAGGCGCTGCGAGCGGTCGGCAAGGTAATCGTGGAATCCGGCTGGCGGCGCGCAATGCCAGAAGCGCTCGCTCCGGCCAAGGGCCGCGAACCCACGCCTGCGCAAGCCTTGCCGACATTGCAGCAAGGCCAGCAGTGCTCAGTGGCAGGCGTGACCCTGAAGGATCTCTGGACCCAACCGCCGAAACCTTTCACCGAAGGCGATCTGATCAAGGCGATGAAGAACGTCGCCAAGCTGGTCGACGATCCGCGCCTCAAACAGAAACTCAAGGACACCACCGGAATCGGCACCGAAGCGACGCGCGCCGGCATCATCCAGGGTCTGCTCGACCGCGGCTATCTGACCAAACAGGGCAAAGCGCTGTCGGCCAGCCCCGCCGCCTTCGGCCTGATCGATGCGGTACCACGGGCGATTGCCGACCCCGGCACCACGGCGATCTGGGAACAGGCACTGGACATGGTGCAGTCCGGCGAAATGAGCCTGGAAGAATTCGTTGCCAAGCAGTCGGCGTGGATGCGCAAGCAGGTGGAGCGCTGCCGCGACCTGCGACTGACCATCAGCGGCCCGCCGAGTCCGCCCGGCAAAGGCGCGCCCTGGAAGAAGAAGCGCAAGGCTGCACCGCGCAAGGCGACCAAGCGCTCCTGATTTCTGCTTTGCTGGCAGGCTCTCGCCTGCATTCGCCGCGGGGGCGCGCCTCCCACGGTGGTGCGTCGGGCTCTGCTTCGTGGGAGTGCCGCCCTCGGCACGAAGCTTGGCTTTGCGGCTAGATCCTCCCCACAGAAGTAGAGTGCCCGCCGCACGTTAAAACCGTAGGGTGGACAACGCGAAGCTTGTCCACCAGCGAACAGGCGTGCGAGCCGACTCAAGACCGGTGGATGAAAAGAGCATCATCCACCCTCGCACGCAACTGCCGCGCTGCCGCCACCATGTTCACGAGCGCCGCCTCGGTCTCGGCCCAGCCGCGCGTCTTCAGCCCGCAGTCCGGGTTGACCCATATCCGCTCGGCCGGAATACGCTCGCAGGCCTGCTCCAGCAGCCGCACCATCTCGGCGGTATCCGGCACCCGCGGTGAGTGAATGTCGTAAACGCCAGGCCCGATGTCATTGGGGTACTCGAAGGCACGGAAGGCTTCCAGCAGCTCCATCTGCGAACGCGACGTTTCGATAGTAATGACATCGGCATCCATGGCGGCAATCGACTCGATCACGTCATTGAATTCGCTGTAGCACATGTGGGTGTGGATCTGCGTTTCATCGCGAACGCCACTAGCGCACAGGCGGAAGGCTTCCACAGCCCAGTCCAGGTAGCCCTGCCACTGCGCGCGACGCAACGGCAGACCCTCACGGAACGCTGCCTCATCAATCTGGATGATGCGGATACCCGCCGCCTCCAGATCGCAGACTTCGTCACGGATCGCCAGCGCCAGTTGCCGAGCCTGCTGCTCGCGGCTGATATCTTCCCGGGCGAACGACCACATCAGCATTGTCACCGGGCCAGTCAGCATGCCTTTCATGATCTTTTCGGTCTGCTGCTGAGCGTAGCGAATCCACTCCAGAGTCATTGCTGCCGGCCGGCTCAGATCACCATAGATCACCGCCGGTTT
Source organism: Stutzerimonas stutzeri (assembly GCA_002345575.1). Taxonomy (GTDB): domain Bacteria; phylum Pseudomonadota; class Gammaproteobacteria; order Pseudomonadales; family Pseudomonadaceae; genus Stutzerimonas; species Stutzerimonas stutzeri_S. The sequence goes on along the minus strand of DDVX01000003.1, from coordinate 191,775 downwards.
GACGCAGCGCGAGCCATAACTCTGCACCCAGCCGAAGCGGGTGAAGGCGTAGCCGTCCAGCTGTTCGGCGAAGTATTCGACCATATCGTTGCGCTCGGCTTCGCCATGCACCAACACGTCCAGCCCCAGTTGCTCTTGCACCGCGACGGCGTGCCGAATCTCGGCCTGCATGGCCTCGGTGTAGTCAGCCAATCCCAGCTTGCCCTGTTTGAACGCCTGACGCGCCAGGCGAATGGCCGGGGTCTGCGGAAACGAGCCGATGGTGGTGGTAGGAAACGCCGGCAGCTGCAGAAGCGCACGCTGCTTCTCGATGCGCTCGGCAAACCCGGACGAACGCTGCGCATGTCGTGGTTTGATCGCCGCTAAGCGCGCCTGCACCTCGGGCTTGTGAATCCGCGGCGACTGGGCGCGGCTGGCCTGCACCTCGCGGCTTAGCTGCAACGCAGCCTGCACCTCGGCGTTCTCGGGTGCATCCGCCGCTCGTGCGAGAATCGCCACCTCGGTGCATTTCTGCACGGCGAAAGCCAGCCAGCTTTTGAGCTCGGCATCCAGCTGATCTTCCCGTTGCAGATCTACCGGCGCATGCAACAGCGAGCACGAAGGTGCGAGCCACAGACGGTCACCCAGACGCTGTGCGGCATGGCGCACCACCTTCAGCGCCTTGTCCAGATCACAGCGCCAGACGTTGCGCCCGTTGACCAACCCCAGGGATAGGATCTTGTAGGCCGGCAGCCAGTCGAGAATCACCGGGTACTGTTCCGGCGCACGCACCAGGTCGATATGCAGGCCATCCACCGGCAGCGAAGCGGCCAATGCCAGGTTGTCTTCCAGAGCACCGAAATAGGTGGCGACAAGCTTTTTCAACGGCGCCCGTTGCAACTGGTTGTAGGCGCGCTCGAAGGCACTCTTCCAGTTCTGGGGCAAATCCAGCACCAGGATCGGCTCGTCGATCTGCACCCACTCGACGCCGAGCGCGGCTAGCTTGTCGAGCACTTCGCCGTATACCGGCAGCAGTCTTTCGAGCAGCTCCAGCTTGTCGAAGTCCGCACCCCTGCTCTTGCCCAACCAAAGATAGGTCAGCGGGCCGATCAACACCGGCTTTACCGAGTGCCCCAGCGCCAGAGCCTCTTCGACCTCCTCGAACAGCTGCGTCCAGGACAGACTGAACTGTTGATCGAGCGTGAATTCAGGGACCAGGTAGTGATAGTTGGTATCAAACCACTTGGTCATTTCCTGCGCCTGCCCTGCCCCGCAGCAACTCTTGGCCACGCCGCGCGCCATGGCGAACAGCGTATCCAGCGTCGGCTTGCCGCCGGCGGGACGAAATCGCTCCGGCACTACGCCGAACATGAGCGAATGGGTCAGAACCTGGTCGTACCAGGCGAAGTCCCCTACAGGCAGTAAGTCTATTCCGGCATCGGCCTGCAGCTGCCAGTGAGCGGCACGCAGCTCGCGGCCCACAGTGCGCAGTCCGGCCTCGCTCAAGTCGCCTTTCCAGTACGCCTCAAGGGCTTTCTTCAGTTCGCGATCCGCACCGATGCGAGGAAAGCCCAGTGAGTGAGCAACAGCCATAACGATTCTCCAATCCATCTCGATTTCGATGGTGAGAGTGTGAGCGCCCCACAAGAATGAAACAAACTCATCTTATTTGATTTGAAAAATAGAAATATTCACCTTGTGACATTTACCCGCCTGCGTTTTCCAAATGAAACGATTCTTGCCACGAAACCAAGATGAATCAGCCCGAAGAACCGAAAGATCTCGGAACACTGCTGGAGTTGCTGGAGCAGGCCGGAGACGCGGACCAGCCCGTCAGCATCGACTGCATGCTGCAGGCCACCGGTCAGCGTAGCTTCGGTGCTTTGCTGCTGGTGCCGGGCCTGTTGGTGTTCTCGCCACTATCGGGCATTCCCGGCCTGCCCAGCATCTTTGCCGTAATGATCACGCTGATTGCCGTGCAACTGCTGATCGGCCGGCGGCACATCTGGTTGCCTCAATGGCTACTGCGGCGCACGGCTTCGCGCAGCAAATATGATCGCGCCATGGCCTTTCTCAAGCGCCCTGCCGGCTTTATCGACCGCCTGCTGCGACAGCGCCTGACCTTTCTCACTGAAGGTATCGCCGTACGCTTCAACGCCCTGCTATGCCTGCTGATCGCAGCCACCATGCCGCCACTGGAGCTGATCCCTTTCGGTAATACCACCGCAGGCGCGGCGCTGAGCATCCTCGGGCTGGGGATGATGGCGCGCGACGGCGCGCTGGTACTGATCGCCATCGGGTTCTTCATCAGCCTGGCGTATTTCGTCAGCCGTCTCTGGCTGTAGACGCGCCTCTGAAAACCACCTTCATGTCTGTCGCCTACGTTAAGAGACATCTTAAGACGGCTCGACACTATGAGCGAATTGAGACAAAATCGCACATCTAGATGAACAACACTCAAGTAGATGCTTAGGCCATCTGCCTATTCGCAACGCAGGAAGCCTCGCATGCTGGAAATTCGTCATCTGAAGACTCTTCACGCCTTGCGCGAAACAGACAGCCTGGTGGAAGCCGCCGAGCGCCTGCACCTGACTCAATCAGCGCTTTCCCACCAGTTCAAGGAACTGGAAGAACGCCTGGGTCTGCAACTCTTCATACGCAAGACCCGCCCCGTGCGCTTCACCAGCGCCGGCCTGCGCCTGTTGCAGCTTTCCGACAGCATGCTGCCGCAACTGCGCAGCGCCGAGCGCGACCTCGCACGATTGGCGGGAGGAACTGCGGGCCGTCTGCATATGGCCATCGAATGCCATAGCTGCTTCCAGTGGCTGATGCCCACCATCGACCAGTTCCGCGATGCCTGGCCGGAAGTAGAGCTGGACCTGGCCTCGGGCTTCTCCTTCGCGCCACTGCCGGCACTGGCGCGGGGTGATCTGGATCTGGTGGTGACTTCCGACCCCGTCGAGCTGCCGGGCATCACCTATGTCCCGCTGTTCACCTACGAGGCATTGCTGGCGGTGGCCAACCAGCACCCGCTGGCCAGCCGGCCCTTTGTGCGCGCCGAGGATCTGGCCAGTGAAACCCTGATCACCTACCCGGTAGAGCGGGACCGACTGGACATCTTCACGCGCTTTCTGGAACCCGCGGATGTCGAGCCAGCGCAAGTCCGCACTTCGGAATTGACGGTGATGATGATGCAGCTAGTAGCGTCCGGGCGTGGCGTCTGCTGCGTACCCAATTGGGCGCTGCATGAGTACAGCGCGCGAGGCTACGTGACGGCCAGGCGCTTGGGGGATAAGGGTCTGTTCGCCACGCTGTTCGCCGGCATCCGCGCCGACATGCTGGATTCACCCTTTATGCGTGACTTCCTGCTGACCGCCAAGGACACCTCCTTCGCCACTCTGGAAGGCGTCAGCGCAGCGCCGAAGAGCAAATAATCTAAGAGTCTTGGCGATACGGCAGCGCAGCACGCGCAGCTTCGACGTAACGCAGCACACCCTGGCGCTCCTGATGGAGGAAATCGCTCACCGCCGCGCGTAGCCCCGGATGTACCAGGTAATGCCAGGAACGGGTGATCACCGGCTCGAAACCACGGATGAGCTTGTGTTCACCCTGCGCGCCGGCATCGAAACGCGACAGACCTGCGGCAATCGCCTGGTCGATTCCCTGATAGAAACAGGTCTCGAAATGCAGCCTGTCGAATTCGGCAAGACAACCCCAGTAGCGCCCATAAAGCCCTTGCGCGTCGATCAGGCTGAAGGCCATGGCCACTGGGCGACCGCCCTGCTTGGCCAGCACCACGCGAATCGCTTCGGGCATGCGCTCGGCCAGCAGGCTGAAGAAGCTGCGCGTCAGATAAGGCGCCCGCTCACGTACGTGATAGGTGTTGGCATAGCAGGCGTAAACGAAATCCCACTCCGCCTCATCGAGCTGATGCCCCTCGCGCCAATCGAACTCGATCCCCTGCGCAACCACCTGCTCGCGCTCCTTGCGCACTTGCTTGCGCTTGCGCGAAGTGAAGCCGTCAAGAAAATCCTGGAAATCGCGGTAGCCACGGTTGTGCCAGAGGAACTGGCAGCCGATGCGCTCCAACCATCCATCCCTGCCACGCAGTAAGGCATCGTCGTCCGGCTCGGTGAAATTGACATGCAGCCCCGACTGGCCCCGCTCCGCCATCTCAGCTGTGAGCAGATCGAGCAAACCCATGGCCAATTCGCGGTTGCCCAGCAGTCGAGCGCCAGTTACCGGCGAGAATGGCACAGCGCAAAGTAGCTTGGGGTAATAGAGGATACCCGCACGATGACAGGCATCGGCCCAGGCCCAGTCAAAGACGTATTCGCCGTAGGAATGACTCTTGCGATACAGCGGCAACGCCGCCTGCGGGGTGCCTGAAGCATCGACCAGCAGCTGATGCTGCGGCTGCCAACCCGTAGAGCCGCCGACACTGCCGCTGTCTTCAAGGCTGGAAAGGAAGGCATGGCGCAAAAACGGCTGCGGGACGGGCAGCAAGGTGTCCCACTGGTGCGGGGCGATCTCGGCTAGATTGGGAATTGTCTGGATAGGCATGACGAGCAGTCTGGCTCGTCACGCGACGTAATAAAAGGCCGATTCACCAGCGCCCCGCCCTGTAGGAACGGGCCATGCCCGTGAAAGGACTCCGCGCAGAGGCGTTAGCCTTGTTCGCAGGCAGGACCTGGTCCTACAAAACGGCCGCAACTGGTCAACGCACGCCCGCGAAGGATTCGCGCAGAGGCGTGGGCTTTAGGCTCTTACTGCTGGGCCCACTTCAGAAAGGCCGCGCGGCTTTCCGGGGTCAGCAGGTTCCACATCTGCTGCAGCGTGGTTAGGGTGGCATCGCTGTGCGGCAGAGCAGCCGTCGCTGTGGGCGCAGAACGCAGTGGCACACCCTGAGCAGCCGGCTCGGTTACGGCGCCCAGCGGCGCAACGCTGGTGGCTTCGGGGGCAACTTCACTGCTGCCCAGCATGGCGCTTAACACCGAGGTGTTGCGGTTGCCAGCCTCGGCCTCGATGCGCTCGCCGGTACGGGTGTTCAGCGCCCAGGCGGGGAATTCAGTTTCAAACGTCCGGGCTTCAGCCAGGTTTTGCGGGCGTTCGAACTCCAGACGCCAAGTTTCACCCGCCTTGCCTTCGAAATTGAAGATAGCCGTGCGACCGCGCACCAGTTCATGGCTCATGCCGCCGTTGATGTCGAAACCGTTCTTGTAAAAGGCGTGAACCTGATAGGCGCCGGGCTGCAAATGCAAACGCTTGTCCGAAGCTCCGAACATGGAGTTGGCGGCAGAGTGTGGCTGCCCGTTGATACTGCGGATTTCAAGCTCGCCGGGCACCACCAGCGTCAGTACCTGACTCTCCGGCAACGGCGAGCCGGAATACAGCTGAACGTGGGGTTGTTGGGCACAGGCTGCCAACAGGCAAGCCATGGCGATAACGAACAAGCTGCGCATGAAAACTCCTTGGTGCGAAGGTCCACCAACTATTGGTGGAATGGGGTAGATGACAATCTGGAAACGATAATAAGACTGAAAAGTTTCACTTAAATGACAAACCGGGCTGTCCTTTAAGGAACAGCCCGGTTTGTTTTAACTAATTCCTCGAAACGGAATTAGAAGTCGTAGCGCAGACCTACAGAGAACCCAGCGGCTTTTTCACCCATTGGATTCACGCCAGCTGCTACAGCCGCTGCACCGCTACGCACGTTCGCCGAACGGGCCTGCTCCCATGGAACTTGTGCGGAATTATCGTCATTATCGATTACTGCATAGTTGGCATATACACGCACTGCCTTGTCCAGCTTATGCTCGACGCCCACTACCCACATATCGGCATCGGCATTGTCTGCGTCGGAGTCGCGGGTCATCCACATGGCCTTCAAGGCCGTATTCTTGGCAACTGCGAATTCACCACCCAGGCCATATACATCGGACGACCATGCATCGCGCTGGGCTTGAATCGGCGAGTCGTGATCAACAGTCTGGTAGAAGCCCACCAGTTTGAAAGCATCGGTCAGCTTATAGGCGGCAGCGGCACGAATACCGTCACGCTCGCCGCGGCCCTGATCTTCCTCCACCTGCTCGTAGGCCAGGGACGCTTCCAATGGGCCACCGGCATAGTTCAGCGACATGCTGAGAGCATCGCTGTCTTCATCCTCCACGGCCCACTGACCTTCGTACATCGAGTAGGCCAATTTGGCGTTGAAGCCGCCCATGGTCGGGGTGGTGTACTGGATTGTGTTGTCATAGCGCTCGTCGAAGCGACCGTTGCCGAAACGGGTCAGGTTACGCATATCACCGACCTGATCACCGAAGAGGTTGGCCGGACCACGGGCGACCTTGAACGGGCTGTCGAAACGACCGAGTTGTACCGCACCGAAGTCGCCGCTCAGCCCGACGAAGGTGTCACGGGTGGCGAAACTGCTGCTGTCGCCATCGCCGCTGCCAGTAGTGAAGTTGATTTGCTGCTCGATCTGGAAGAATGCCTTCAGATCTGGATTAATCTGGTGATCACCCTTGAAACCCAGGCGCGAAGAGTTGCTCGACAGGTTAGTTTCGGAATAGTCGGCGCCGTCATCCAGATAGTCTACCGACACATGAGCACGGCCATAGAAAGTAACATCGGCCATTGCTACAACAGGAACCGCCATCGCAGTACCAACAGCAATCGCAATCAACTTCTTCTTCATCGGGGAAAGCTCCTTCGTTTTATGAAACGTCGTCCTGCGAATGACATGACGTCGTCTGTTTCGACGGAGGCGATTATGGGAAGCCGATATGACAGAAGGCTTGCTGCAATATGACAATTCAAAGTTGAGGGAACTTTCTGTAAATAGAGCGCAGGGCATTCAGCGAGGGGAAAGCACAAGGTGCGCTACAGAACCAAGAGTTGCGGAGATACATGACAGCATTCGCGGCTGAAGCCGCTCCCNNGGGAGCGGCTTCAGCCGCGAAGCTTTTACTGCTGGCCAGACCCGCGCATGGTCTGACAGCCGGCCCGGTGGATTACCCTTCGGCCAGACCGTACGAAGCCAAAAATCAGCGCTTGCGCAGAATCACGCTGCCGATGGAGTAGCCTGCGCCGAAGGAGCTGAGCACACCAAGGCTGCCGGCCGGCAGGTCGTCCTGATGCTTATGAAAGGCGATTACCGAGCCGGCAGAGCTGGTGTTGGCGTAAGTATCGAGAATCACCGGCGCCTCTTCGGGCGCAGCGTCGCGGCCCAGCAGCTTGCGGACGATAAGGTGATTCATGTTGAGGTTGGCCTGATGCAGCCAGAAACGCTTGACCGCCTCGACCTCGATGCCGCTCTCCTGCAGATGCGCGCCGATCAGCTCCGCCACCATGGGGCAGACTTCCTTGAAGACCTTGCGGCCTTCCTGCACGAACAGCTTGTCCGGATCGCTCATGTGCTCTTCGTCGGTGCGGTTGAGGAAGCCGAAATTGTTGCGGATATTGTTGGAAAACTCGGTCACCAGCTTGGTGCTGACAACTTCCCACTGATGCGCCGAAGTCGCCAGATCGGCACGTTCGATGATCACTGCCGTGCAGGCATCGCCGAAAATGAAGTGGCTGTCGCGGTCGCGGAAGTTCATGTGGCCGGTGCAGATTTCCGGGTTGACCATCAGCACCGCGCGCGCCTGCCCCAATTGAACCGCGTTGGCGGCATTCTGAATGCCGAAGGTGGCCGAGGAGCAGGCCACGTTCATGTCAAAACCGAAGCCTTTAATACCCAACGCTGCCTGAACTTCGATCGCAACCGCCGGGTAGGCGCGCTGCAGGTTGGAACAGGCGACGATCACACCATCGATATCAGCTGCGGTCTTGCCAGCACGGGCCAGTGCTTCTTCGGCAGCCTTGACCGACATCTCGCAGAGAATCGACCATTCATCATTGCTGCGCTCGGGTATGCGCGGAGTCATGCGCTCGGGATCGAGGATTCCGGCCTTGTCGGTGACGAAACGGCTTTTGATGCCCGACGCTTTCTCGATAAAGGCCGAGCTGGACTCAGGCATCGGTTGGATATCGCCCGCCTCGATAGCGGCAGCGTTCTCGGCATTGAAGCGGCGGGCGCAGGCGTTGAATGACTCCACCAGCTCGTCATTGGAAATACTGTGAGCAGGGGTATAAAGGCCGGTACCGCTGATGACGACGTTATGCACTGCCGTTCCTCTCGAATGGGGGCTTGATCAAAATGTGCGCACCAGCGGGCGTTGCGAAAAGTCCGCTACAAGCCTTACAGGCTGGCGCATGTGTTGCCGGCTATTGTGCATGAAAAGCCGAAAGATTCCGTAACATTGGGCCAATTTCCGGGACTCGAATTAAGTCTTTTGGTTATTTTCCCGTGACCCATCGGTCTGAACGTGAGGCGATCAGAGCGCCGTGTCCACTATCTGAAGATAGCTTCCTTTGAGAGCCCCGCCACCCTCGCCGGAGCCTTGAGGTATCCTTGCCCACCCATCGTGCAGGAACCCTTTCATGAAAGACTCGCTCGTCGAATTGATCACCCTTATCAGCTCGGGCTGCATGGGCGATGAGGAAATCGCCCGGATCGCCGACGAGGCTGCCCAGGCCTATGCCGATCCCGCCGGTTTTCTGCAGGCCAATCCGGACATCAACTACGACGATGACTTTCCCATCCCGCTTGGCGAATGGATGATTGTTGGCAGCCTGCCGGATACCGTGCTGTTTCAGGCCGACGACTACCAGTCGTTGTTCGAGCAGATCCGCGCCTCCTTCGGCGAAAGCGTCAGCTTTGTGCTGCAGCCCAAGCAACTGACAAAGGTCGAACCCGCAAAGGCGCTCAACCGTATTCAGACTCAGCTCGGCGCGCTCTACCCCGAGAAGGGCGGCTATGTGCTGGTAAATTTCAGCGAACCGCTGGACGACGAGCTGCAAGCGGTACTGGTCTACAGCTGTGATGTAGAGCGTGTGATGGCGCTGGCCGTGGAAGTCGGCATCTACGCCGCGCCCGCGCAAGGCAAGTAGGGACGAATTTATTCGGACCTGGGAACAGTCAAAAGACACCGGCTGAATAAATTCGACCCTACCGATTGTGGCGCCGTCTAAGCGGATCGAGCAGCCGCGACAGGCCGTTGTGATCGATTTCCTGCATCAGGGCCAGCAACTGGCCGATTTCCCCCGGCGGAAAGCCCGCCCTGGCGAACCAGTTGAGGTAGTTGCCCGGCAGATCAGCGATCAGCCGTCCCTTGTACTTGCCGTAAGGCATCGTCCGGGTTACCAGCAATTCCAGATCTTCAGGCTTCATGACAACGTTCAATGGCGAAAGGCGGTCAATACTGCCACAACATTCAGCATATCTATCGCGCAGATAGATACAGCCGTGCGGGCAGCCAAGCCGCAGTTTGGCACAATGCCCGCATCGTCCGACGCCGGACCACCGACAGCTGCGAGGAAAGCATGACGGATCAACCCAAGCCCGCTCCTGAACTGGACGACGCCACCCTGGCCTTCGCCGAACAGGTATTCGCTAACGCCCGCGACGGTAACACCCAGCGCCTGGCCGAACTGCTGGCCCAGGGTCTGCCCGCCAACATCCGCAATCACAACGGCGACAGCCTGCTGATGCTGGCCAGCTATCACGGCCACGTCGACGCCACGCGCTTACTGCTGGAAAACGGTGCAGATCCGCAACTGACCAACAACCGAGGCCAGACGCCACTGGCCGGCGCGGCGTTCAAGGGCGACCTGGAAATGGTGAAGCTGCTGGTCGACCGCGGCGCCGATGTCGAAGGTGCTTCACCCGACGGCAAGACCGCGCTGATGATGGCGGCCATGTTCAACCGCACCGAGATCGTTGAATATTTGATCAGCCAAGGCGCGGACCCACATGCTGCCGACGCCAACGGCGCCACGCCCCTCGCCGCGGCAACGCTGATGGGCGCCACCGATACCCAGACTTTGCTGAGCAGCCTCAGCAACCGTTGAACCTGCTAATACCGTGGAGTGGATAGCGTTTTGACATCCGCCACGGCTCCGCTTGGTGGATGGCCACCCCGTGGATCGATGAAGCGTGATCCACCCAACAAGAGCTAATCCCGGCGGTGCCTTCGTTGCAGCCGTAGGGTGGATGTTGCCTTTTACATCCACCGCCACTGCCAGCGGCTCAGTAAAGCGCGCCCTCCGGGCAGGCATCGAATTATGCCTTGAAGCGGCTGACGTTTTGCAACAGCGTATCGGCCAGCTCGCCCAGGCGATTCGCCGTCTGGTGGTTGCTGCCCACGGCCTCGCCATTTTCTTCGGCCATGCGGGCAATCATCGTTACCTGCTTGGCGATCTCCGCCGAGGCAGTACTCTGTTCGCGCAGCGCGTGGGAAATTTCTGCCACTGTCGAAAGCACCTGATTGGCCGCATCGCGAATACCGCCCATAGCCTCGCCGGCATGACGGGCACGCTCGACGCCTTCGTGCACGCGCGCCACGCCCTCTTCCATGCTTGCCACGGCACCCAAGGTGCCCTGCTGGATGGAGTTGACCATCTCGGTTATTTCGCGGGTTGAATTGGCGGTGCGCTCGGCCAGCTTTCGCACCTCGTCGGCTACTACCGCAAAGCCACGCCCCTGCTCACCAGCGCGGGCCGCCTCAATGGCCGCATTAAGTGCCAGCAGGTTGGTCTGGGCAGCGATATCGCCGATCACGCCGACAATCGCCGACACCTGTCCTGAACGCTCACCCAGTTCTTCAACGGTACGCGCCGAACTCTCTACCGAGCGGGCGATCTCGCTGATTTCGGCCACTACTGTGGCGACAATTTCGCCGCCCTGTCGCGACAGCTCACCGGAACGCTTGGCCAGGCTGTCCGCCTCGCCGGCATTCAGGGCGATATGTTCGATGCCGACCGTCATTTCCTCGACTGCCGCCGCCATGCTGCCTGCTGCATCACTTTGGCTTTGCGAGGCCACGTGGATCTGCCCGGAAGAGGCCACCAGATTGCACGCCGAGTCGGCGACATGGTTGGCGTTGTCCTTGATGCTGCCGATCAGTTTGCGCATGGCGTCGGCCATGTCGTTGAAACTGCCGGCAACAAAGCGCAACTCATCGCGGGCGGCCAGTTCGATATGTGCGGTCAAGTCGCCGGAAGCGAGCCGTTCACTGCCCTCGCGCAGGCTGCGAACGCTGCTCATCACGGACAGATAAGCGCCCACCGAGAGGTAGCCAATCATCGTCATGACGGCAATCAGCGCCGAGATATTCAGGTACAAGACCTTCTGCGCATGCTCAATACGCTGACCGAGCAAGGCGTCGAGCGTAGGCAACAGCAGTTCGTACATCTGCGCATAACCAATGTCGATGACCGCCGTGCCCATGGCAAAGAACTCGCTGGATGCCGTGCTGTGCAGGTCATCATGTCGGGTGATGCGCTCCACCACCTCGCTGACCTCACGGTACTTGCCAGCCAGAGTTGCCAATGCGCGCCGGAGATCACCCGCCAGCTCTGGCCGAAGTGCAATCACCTTGTCGAGGTTCTCCTGCATGTCGGCCATCGAGGCGCGAATTTCCTCGGCCAGCAGGATCAGTGCAATGCGCCGCTCGTCATCCATCTCGCCCTGGGCCAGAACACCCGAGCCCTGCCCGCGCAGGCGCGCCACTCGCTCCAGCATGGCTGGCAGGTCGTTGAGCGACGAGGTCATCAGATAGAAGGTCTCAGCTTCCGGGTCGAAGCTCAGGGCGTAGGCGTCCGAGAGCGTGCGCTGAAAACGCAGCAGATCTTCGATCAAAGCCGAATGGGCCGCGAAGTTCTCGCTCCGGGGCATGTTCAGTCCGCCACGCTTGAGGGTGTTCCACGCACTGGTGATCGCGCGCCATTGCGGTAGTTCGCGCTTGTCTGCGGCCAGTGCCTGCTCCAGCTGGCGCAGGGTTTCGTCAACCTTGGTTTCAAGCCCGCTGCGCCGCGTCGTGACGGCCGTGTCGCCGCTGAGCAGCATCGACGAAACGCCACGATGCTGCTGCGTATATTCCACCGTCTTCAATAACGGACGCGCCAGGCTGGTGGCGATCAGCTCATTCTGTGAGCGCTCGATGGTGGTGTTGAGCTGGCCCGCCAGGGTCATGATCAGGATGGTAAAGACAATCAGAGCCAGCAGACCGAGCAGACCGAATTTGCTCGGATAGGACAAACGATTCATCAGCCCTTCGGCTGGTGAAAAAACGATTTTCATGAGGTGTATTCCAGACAATTCGTGAGAACACACGAAGGTGCATTGGTATTTCGCACAAGAGGCCGGAACACCACGTACTTCAATGTGGACCTGCATCAGGGTTCCGCGTGAGGACAGAATCGGCCACAGCGCAGCGGCCCGTCCCTGATTAAAGTCAAGGTTTGACGCATTCGGGGAGCTGAGCGATACAAGGTTCAGGCCGCCCGGCTCGATTTCCCTCCGCACCGGCTGTCAAAGAGCCGCTCATGCATCTTCTCGATTGCAGGCGCCCGCCGACTCCACCACACTGCCGCCATCCCATCTGCCACCGGAGCTGCACCATGCCTGCACACTCATCCTTTTCGCGCGACGACATCCTGGCCCACCCGGATGCACTGAGCTGCACCATCTACCGCGCCCACCCAACTGACCCGGACGGCGAAGAAGTGGACATGGGTGATGCCCGCGTTGTCATCACCGGCCTCTTCGAGGCACCAGCTGAGTGGGATGCCAAGGAGCGCGCTGACTATTTCGACGGCATGCCGGAGGACGCGTTCTTCACCGCCCTGTTCGCCAGCGAAGCAGGCGCCGACTCCAGCGACCAATTCACTGTCGAAGCCGACGACTATGCCGCCGTCACCCAAGCGGACGGCAGCATCGCCATGTATTACGTTTGCGAGCGCACCGAAGACGGCAGCTATGTGCTGTTGCGCGAGGAAGACGAAGACGAATAAGCCGCTGCAAGCCTCCTCTGGAGGAATCCAATGAATCCGCTGCAACACCCCAAGGCATCCCCGGTTACCCGCATGAAGCGGGTCGCTGGGTGCCTGCTGCTGCTCGCCGCGCTGCTTTATGTTTTGGCTACCGCCATGGAGCCGCGCCATCCGGCCTGGGGCTACCTGGCCTCTTTCGCTGAGGCAGCGATGGTTGGCGCCATTGCCGACTGGTTCGCCGTCACCGCACTGTTTCGCCATCCGCTGGGCCTGCCGATTCCCCATACGGCGATCATCCCGCGCAGCAAGACGCGCATTGGCCAGAGCCTGTCGACCTTTATCACCACGCACTTTCTCGCCACGCCGCTGGTGCTGAGCAAGCTGGAAGCGCTGGACCTGGGCGGACGGCTGGCAAACTGGCTGCGTCATCCGGACAACGCCGAGGCCGTCGGTCGGCAACTGGTCGGCGTGGCGCGCTTCGGTGCCGATTCGCTGCAGGATGAGCGCGTACGCCGCTTCGTCCAGACCCGCCTGACCAAGCGCATGCGCAAGGCCGACCTGGCGCCGGTCTGCGGCCAGATCCTGGAAGTACTTACTCGCCAGGGCAAGCACCAGGCCATGCTCGATGAAGGCTTGGCTCGACTCGACACCCTGCTGCAAGACGAAGACACCCGCGCGCTGGTGGCCAATGCCATCACCGCCGAAGTTCGCACCCTGCGCTACCTGGGGCTGGGCAAGGCCGTAGGCGGCTGGTCGGCGAACAAGTTCGTCGATGGCGTTTCGGCATTGATTGCCGAGATTGCCAACGATCCACAACACGCCTTGCGCACCCGCTTCGACGAGCACCTTGAAGGCTATATCGAACGCCTCAGGCACGACCCTGGCTATCGTCTGGAGGTCGAGCGCATCGTTGGCCAATTGCTGGAACACCCGGCGACTACTGCCTACATCCAGTCGCTCTGGAGTGAACTGACCGAGTGGCTGAAAGCCGATCTGGCCAGCCCTGATTCACGGATTGGCCAGCGTATCGTCCGTCTGACCCAAGCTCTGGGCGACGCCCTGGCAAGCGACACGGCCATGCGTAACTGGATCAACGAGCGCCTGCTGGCCGCCGCGCCGGCCATGCTCGAACGCTACCGTGGGCAGATCGGCGCCTATATCGCGCAGCGGGTAGAGAACTGGGAAAGTCGGGAGCTGGTCGAGCAGATGGAACAGAGCGTCGGCAAGGATCTGCAGTACATCCGCATCAACGGCACCCTGGTTGGCGGGCTGGTCGGCCTGGTACTGCATGCGTTGACGCAGTTGGCGACAGGCTGAAATTCAACAATCCGACCCTTCCGGGCGAATCAGTCCGCCGGTTCGACCGTAGGACGGATTCACTCGGCTACCTGCACGCCAAGGGTCGAGCACGTTCAGCCCTACGGTACGGACCGCAAATCCAGCCGCCTTTCCGGGTGAGTGGACTCATGAATAACCAGGCGCAGCCGTTCGCTGATCGCGCTAGCGTTGGCATCACCGCTCAGCGGCTGATCGCACTGCAAGGTCGCCGGCGTGCCACCCATGTACCAGAGGCGATTGGCCAGATCGTCGGCATCACGGGCGTCGTGGGTCACGCAGATCATTGCCATCTGCGGCTGGGCATCGAGCAGCTGGGCAATCAGTGCACGCAATTCGGCAGCACGGTCCGGGTCCAGCGAGGCGAAGGGCTCGTCCAGCAATAGCAGCTGCGGCTTGATCGCCAGGCAACGCGCCAGGGCTGCGCGTCGGGCCATACCCAGCGATAGCTGATCCGGCAACCGATCACCTGCACCGGCAAGCCCGACCTGTTTCAGCAACCGTTCGATATCTGCCGGCGCCGCTCCCACCAGTGCCAGGTTCTGCCGCAGCGTGCGCCAAGGCAACAGACGATGCTCCTGAAACAGGTAGCCGATGCGCAGCCCTTCCCGCGCCCAGACCATCGGACTCAGCCGAGGATCGAGCCCGGCGATGGCATTGAGCAGCGTGGTCTTGCCTATCCCCGAAGGCCCCAGCAGACAGATACGATCGCCTTCAGCCACTGTCGCTGCGACCCTGCCGATCACCGGATGGCCGACGACTACTCCGTCCAGACACAACTCAAGCATGGGGTGTACCTGCTTCGCGCCAAGCTGATGCGCGCCGGTCCAGCGGCTGCAGCAGTACCAGTTCGATCAGTTGCACCACAGCAATAAAGGCCAGGCTGTAGGCCAGAATGCTCGCCACATCGAATACCTGAAAGGCCATGTGCAGCTGAAAGCCGATGCCGTCAGAACGCCCGAGCAACTCGACCACCAGAACGATCTTCCAGATCAACGCCAGCCCGCCTCGGGTGGCGGCCATCAGGTAGGGAAACAGTTGCGGAAGCCAGACGTCCACAAGCCGTTGGCGGTGGCTGAAGCCGTACACCTGCGCCATTTGCTCCAGCCGCGGATCAAGGCTACGCGCGCCTTCGCGCAGCGTTACCGCGACGTTGGGCACCTTGTTGATCACCACCGCCAGCACCGCCGCCACTTCCACCAGGCCGAACCAGACATAGAGCAGAATGATGGTCACCAGCGCAGGCAGGTTGAGGAACAACACCAGCAATGGGTCGAGCAAGGCGTTGGTCAGCCGCGAGCGGCCCATCCAGACTCCGAGCAGCGCGCCCAGCAGCATCGCCAGCACGAAGGCGAAGATCACCCGCCGCAGAGTCACGCCCAGATGATGCAGCATCTCGCCGCCCTGCAGTGCCAGCCAGAAGCTATCCAGCACCGCCAGGGGCGTCGGCAGCAATGGCGTCTGTGCAATAAATGCAACCACCGCCCACAGCGTTACGGCCAAGGGCAACGCGATCCAGCAGGCCCAGCGTGGGGAGGTCACCGCCCTACCCGGAACAATTCAGCTGGCATCAACTTCTGCGGATCAGCGCCGACGAGCTTGAGCAATTGCTGCAGAAGACCGATGCGCGTTTCATCCAACGGCGGTGGGATACCTTCAATAAAGCTCTGGCGCAACGCTTCGAAAACACCGTCATTTTCGGCACGCATCAGCGGTCGGATGGCCTGCCAGTGAGCGGGGTCTTGCGCCAGCTGGGTTTTGGTCTGGCGCAGCGCGAGCTGGAAGCGCCCCAGCAGATCCTCATTGCGAGAAGCCCAGGTTTCGGCGAACAGGTAGCCCAGAACCGGCAGTTGTGCGTCCAGGTCCAGCGACTTCAGCAGATCCTCCAGCGCGAATGCCGTACGTACACCGCCTTCGCCGCGCATGCGTGCCGAGAACTGCCAGAACGTCAACAGCGCATCCGCCTGTCCTCGGCGCAACGCCTGCCCCAACAGCGGCGGCGCCGCATACTGCACCTTCGCTTCGCTGGACAGGTCGATTCCCTGGCGGCTAGCTGCCTGCTGCAGGAGCATCCAACCAAGCCCGTCCGGCCCGCCCGCCACGCCAATGCGCTTGCCGCGCAGGTCCGCCAGCGTGTGGATATCACTTTCCTCGGCTACCAGGATTTCCCCGATCTGCGAAGAAAAGGGTACGTAGCGATAAGCCGTCCCCGCCTCGTAGCGTGCCTGCGCCCAGAGCAGGTCACTCACTGCACCATCGACGCTGCCGCTGGAAACCGCCAGGCGCGAGGCAGGCAGGTCCGCCACCAGTCGCACCTTCAGCTCGAAGCCGTTGCTCCGATCGAGCCCGTGCCGTTGAAGATGGTCCAGCTCCCAGTGCGCGGTACCGAACTGCAGCGCGCTGAGCGTCAGGACCGGCAAGGCCGTCTTCTCTTCAGCAGCGGCGGAGGTCACGATCAAAGGTGACAGGCACGTCAGCAGAACCAGGGCGCAGGTGCGTTGGACCCCATGTGTAAACAGGGTGCAAAGGCCAGCGAGGTACGACGATAAAGGCATCATGTCTGCAGGGTACGAAGCACCCGAGTCGGCACGAATAATACTTTGGTGCTTCTTCGCTGCTGCGATGGTCGCGCTGGCGGCCCTGCTGCAGCGATCAGGCATAATCTCCTCCAACTCCGGTACCTGGCGTATGACCATGCAACTGGCACGAATCAATCAGCTCCTCACCGGCAAGGCCGTTCCCTTCACTCGCCCAGGCAGCCATAGCGCCATTGCCAAACAACCCTTGGCTGGCCCTGTTCAGACCGGTCCTGAAGGGTTGGAAGGTGATGAACAGGGCGACCACAAGGTTCATGGCGGCATCTACAAGGCCGTGCACCATTACCCCTACGAACACTACCGCCGCTGGATTGAGCAACTCGGTGCGATGCCATTGCTGGCGCAACCCGGCGCCTTCGGCGAGAACATCAGTACGCATGGTCTGAGCGAAGCGGACCTGTGCCTGGGCGATGTGCTGCGCTGCGGCACTGTGCTGCTGGAAGTGGCCCAGACGCGGCAGCCTTGCTGGAAGCTCAACGACCGCTTCGGTATCCCCGACATGGCCCTGCGCGTGCAACGCAGCGGCATGACCGGCTGGTATTACCGGGTCCTTGAACCCGGCAGCCTCGAAGCCGGGCAAATGCTTAACCTCGAACACCGCCCGTTTCCACGCTGGTCGCTGGCGCGGGTACTGGAGGTGCTCTATCAGCGCACTCTGGACCGCGCGGCGCTGGAGGAACTCAGCGAACTGCCGTTGGTACCGTCCTGGCAAAAACTGGTCGAACGCCGGCTGAGCCAGCACAGCGTCGAGGACTGGAACAAGCGTCTGTATGGAAACCCACCGTAGGATTGATTAGCGAAGCGTAATCCGTCGACGCGGCGAAGCGGCATCTTTCGTAGAGTTACGATGATTCACAGCTTCGCGGCAGGCGACGGAAGCGCCTTCGGCGATTCCATCCTACGGAGCCGGAACGATATCGAAACCGATGCGGTTATCAACGATCACGCGATATTCCAGCGTCTTGCCTGCTTCAACTTGCGCAAGCTTCTCGCGTCGCAGGCGCAGCTTGCCGCACAGGGTGTCGTCCAGTGGGTCGACGCCGATGCTGACGACCCGCGCGCCGCTCGGCACCTGAAAGCGCACCACCTCGCCTACATGAATCCGCGCAGCCAGCTCGCGGTCGATCATCACCGCGATATAGCAACCGCCGCCACGCAAGCCGAAGTCCCGCGTGACCACCACTTCGCCGGAATTTTCCAGCGACTCCTGAAACGCCAGCACCCGCTCTGACGGAATCGGGGTGATCTCATCGGGATCGGGTTGCCACGAAGAACAGGCAGTCAACGACAGCACGGCAGTCAGGGCGACGATCAGGCGCATGGCAGTTCCTTGGCAATGAAGCGCCGGTCATCCGGCACGCAGGCAATATGACAGCAATTGCCAGCGAGAATGCCAGATAGCCGTGCGATTACCAGCGCGCAGACACAACTTTCCACAACGGCAAACAGGCATAAATCACCAGTGCCATGATCCGTGCAAAGTCACGTTCACTAGCGACGTCGCCTCCTGCCTATGAAACGCGATCCGCTGATGGGCTTCAAATGCTGACCAGTAGCGCCGTAAGCCTGCATCACTATGGCTGTCGCGGTCGCATGAATACTTAGCTCGCTAGCCCGGGCCCGTGGAACCATCGTTGCCCTGGATGTCCGGATCATCCGGCAGCACCTCCGGCTCGCGGTCATCCCCTGGTCGCACCTGCTCATCGAAGTCAGGGTCTTCACCGGGATTCTTCTCGCCCGCATCGGTCATTGTTATGTCGACTTCATCAGCATCGGACGGCTCGGTAGCGTTCTGATTTGTAGTCATAGCAGCCTCGCAATATTCGTTCATGACTTGTTGAACTTGGAGGCCACGCCCGCAGGCAACGTTCGCCGCATCGGCCACCGATGGTCCGAAACCGCTCTGTTTGAACCGCTCTGGCCGGCGGGCGGGCCGCCAGCTGTGCACTCAGGACGAGGCGGCGATCCGCTGCACCAAGCGCTGCTGCAGCTTCTCCAACTCGGCGTGGTCCGCTGCTTTCGCCGCATGCACGCCCAAGCCCTGCCCGGCGTAACGCGGGACGATATGCATGTGGATATGGAACACCGTCTGCCCCGCCGGAGCGCCGTTGAATTGCGCCACTTGTACACCCTCCGGCTGCAGCTCATCGACAATGATCCGGGTGAGTCGCTGCACCACCGTCATCACCTGACACAGTGCCTGGGTGTCTACATCAAGCAGGTTGCAGGCTGCCGAGCGCTTTGGAATCACCAGCGTATGGCCGAAGGACTGTGGAAACAGATCGAGGAAGGCGAGCACATCGTCATCCTCATACAGCTTGTAGCAAGGGGCTTCGCCCCGAATGATCTTGGCGAAGATATTCTGCGGGTCGTAAGGCGTGGCAAGGCTCATCGAAGGCTCCGTCTGGTTTATGCGAGCCAGAACCATAGACGGTCTCGGCCAAATTCGACAGAAGCGCAACAGGGTACTCACGCCGAAACGCCTGCCGGCATGTCACTGGAGCGCCGCTCTACCGACGCACCCTAGGGCCACCCGCCCGCCCTGCGCATCACACCGGGATTGCTCTCCGGTGTGATGCGGCCGAACTCAGAGCAGCACCAGACTCAGCAGCCAGACGGTAAGCATGGCGACCACACCCTGAATCAGCGTCGCCACCGTCTGTGCGCGGTAGGCTGTGGAAACCTTCATGCGGCTGAATTGCGAGACCACCCAGAAGAAGCTGTCGTTGGCATGGGAAACCGTCATGCCACCGGCACCGATGGCCATTACCGTCAGCACTCTGCCCATTTCGCTGTCCAACCCCAGACTGCCAAGCAGCGGCGCGACCATGGCCGAGGTCGTCACCAGGGCGACGGTGGTCGAACCCTGCGCAGTCTTCAGCGCGGCGGAGACGATAAACGGCATGAACAAACCGATACCCAATGCCGACAGGCTCTGACCCAGGTAATCGCCCAGTGGGGTGATCTTCAGCATCGCGCCGAAGGCGCCACCAGCCCCGGTGATCAGCAGGATCGGCGCCGCCGAGACAATGCCCGCCGCTACCTGATCATGAAACTGCTGACGCTTGCCCTCGCCCTTGAGCAGCGTGCAGGCGAAGCCCAGGCCTATCAGCAATGCCGCCACCGGCTGGCCGAGAAAGCTCAGCACCGAAAACACTACGCCATCGCCCAGCGGCCTGCCCGGCAGCGCCACCACCGAGCCCATGCAGATCAATGCGATGGGAACGAAAATCGGCGCGAAGGCCTGCCAGGCGGTGGGCAGTACGCCGTAGCGGGCACGCAAGGTTTCGAAATCCACATCCTCGGCGAGCAGCTCGCTGGGAGCTTCGTCCAGCAGCTCGCGGTCATCCTGTTTGAGAAAGCGGTTGGCCCAGAACAGCCCGGCCAGCGCCGAGATCGCCGCCACCACCAGGCCAACGGCAATCACCAGCCCCAGCGACCCCTCCAGCCCCAGGTTGCCCGCCGCGGCAATCGGGCCCGGCGTCGGCGGCACGAAGGTATGGGTGGCATACAGGCCGGTGGCCAGCGCGACGCTCATGGCCACGACCGAAACCTTCATCCGCGCCGCCAGGGCATTCTTCAGCGAGTTGAGAATGACGTAGCCGGAATCGCAGAACACCGGGATCGACACCAGATAGCCGATGATCGACAGCGTCAGCGTCGGAAAGCGCTCGCCCAGCAGTCGAATCACGCTTTCGGCCATGGTGATCGCCGCACCGGAGCGTTCGAGGATCACTCCGATGATGGTGCCCAAGGCGATGACGATGCCGATGTAGCCGAGGATGCCGCCGAAACCGGAGGCCACCGTCTTGAGAATTTCCCCGGCCGGCACCTGGTAGGCGAAGCCCGCCAGAATCGCCGCGGCAAGCAGGGCGAGAAAAGGATGAAGCTTCCAACTCACCGTTGAATAAACGATGAACGCAATCAGCACCAGCAGTATGAGCACCAGCCACATAGCGAACCCCTCGATTCATTTGATCGGACGTCAGGACTGGCCATGGCGCCGGCTGGCGACATGCGGCGTTGCCCTGGCTCGCATTGAGCATAGTGCAGCTTTACTCCGCGTTCGGCCCAAGCCCTGGCCGTCCCTCCGACCTGCACAAAAAACTTCTGCCGCCCTGTCGATCCGCTGCCCATCCGTTCGACCAGTGATCAGAGCCGGCGACATTTTTCGCCTAGGCTTTTCAGTCCGGGAGGAATCGATATGCGTTTTATCGTGATGATCAAGGCCACCCCTCAAAGCGAGGCCGGAGAAATGCCCAGTGAATCGGTGCTGACCGCCATGGGCCAGTACAACGAGGAACTGGTCAACGCCGGCGTGATGCTGGACGGCGAAGGCCTACAGCCAAGCAGCAAGGGCGCGCGCGTCAGGTTTGCCGACGGCCAATGCACAGTTGTGGATGGCCCGTTCAGCGAGACGAAGGAGCTGATCGCCGGTTACTGGCTGTTCCAGACGGAGTCGTTGCAGCAGGCCATCGACTGGGTAAAGCGCTGCCCCGCGTCTGCCATCGGCGAGTCGGAAATCGAAATCCGTCAGTTGTTCGAAGCGGAAGACTTCGGCGACGAGTTCACCCCGGAACTGCGCGAACAGGAAGAGCGCCTGCGCGCGCAAATCACCCACTAACAGGAGAACGACAATGAAGATTTCCACCTACCTCACCTTCGACGGCCAGGCCCGCGAAGCCTTCACCTTCTACCAGCAGGTGCTGGGCGGCAGGCTGGAGCTGATGACCTTCAGCCAGGCACCGGACGCCGAGCAGTTTCCCGCCGAATACCGCGACCGCATCATGCACATTTGCCTGACCCTGGATGATCACTGCCTGATGGCCTCCGACACGCTGCCCGGCGAGTTCTGTGGCGGCGCGCCCTATGAAGGCATCAAGGGCGTTTCGATCAGCCTGCATCCCGAGAGCGTGGCCGAGGGCGAACGCCTGTTCAATGGGCTTTCCGAGGGCGGGCAGGTAGTGATGCCGATGGAGAAAACCTTTTGGGCCGAGCGCTTCGGCATGTTTACCGACCGCTTCGGTGTGTCCTGGATGGTCAACTGCGCGCAACCATAAGAGCCAGCAGGTCCATACCCGGTGTCGAATGCCGTGCGCCATACTGGCGCGACAACGACACTGGAGCGAAAGCGTGGATCTGCTATTTCTCGGCACCTCCTCCGGCACCCCCACCAGGGGGCGCAACGTCAGCGGCCTGGCCCTGTTGGAAGACAGCGGCAAGGGCTGGTATTTGATTGACTGCGGCGAAGGGACTCAACACCAGTTGCTGCGCACCTCGCTGACGCTGCATGGCCTGCGAGCCATCTTCATAACCCACGTGCATGGCGATCATTGCTACGGCCTGCCGGGCCTGCTTGCCAGCGCCGGTATGGCGCGGCGCGAGGAACCGTTGGAGATCATCGCCCCGGAGGGCATCGAGGCTTGGCTGCGCAGCACCTTCGCCATGAGCCACACCTGGCTGCCCTTCGAACTACGCTTTCGTGCGGTGGAAACCCTTGGCCAATGGCGCAACTCGCAGGTGAGAGTGGAGACCACCGCCCTCTCCCACCGCGTACCCAGCTACGGTTTCAGCTTCACCGAAGCCCGCCCCGACCCAAAACTCGCCATCGACCGCCTGGAGCGCGATGACATTCCCCGCGGCCCGCTTTGGGGCCAGTTGGCACGCGGTTTTGATGTCGAACATGATGGCCGCGTACTGAGCTGCGACGACTACCTGGACTATGGTCGCCCGCCCCGACGCTTCGTTATCGGCGGCGACAACGACCGCCCCGAACTGCTGGCCGACGCCTGCAAGGGCGCTCACGTGCTGGTTCACGAGGCCACCTTTGGCCAGGCCGTTACCCAGGCCACCGGCAACCCATTTGGCCACAGCACCGCCGCGCAGGTTGCCGCGTTCGCACAGCAGGCCGGCGTGCCCAATCTGGTCCTGACGCATTTCAGCGCGCGCTATCAGCCGGGATCAAATCGCGGCCACTCCATCGAAGAAATCCGCACCGAGGCCGCCACCGGTTACGACGGTCGGCTGTTTCTCGCCGAGGACTTCCTGCGCCTGCATCTGGACCGCACCGGCGCGCTGCAGCCAAGCGCCCGCCTGACCTGAGAAGCGCCGTCTTCACGGTTCACTGCTCCCGCTCCGCTACGGCCTGGCGGCGCTCCTCAAGCAGGTCGGCAAGCACGCCGGACGCTGCGATGGCCCGCGGAAAGCCCGCCGGCACGGTGATCAGGTAGATGATCTCCTTCAGCTCCTCTTCCGAGACGCCGATGTTCAGTGCATAGCCCGCATGCACCCGCATGGTGCCGGTATCTCCCAGCGCTGCCATGACGGCCACGGCGATCAGTTGCCGCGTGCGACTGTCCAGCCTGGCCGGCTCCATACATCGCCCAGGGCGTAGGCTTCGGTCGCTTCGGCGAGGAACGGGAATTCGCCGCGCATGGCCTCAAGGGCAGGTTGTGTTTCACCTTCATTGAGTTGGCGAATCACCTCCGCACCGCGGGCGCTTCGTTGATCCACCGTTTGTGCGCTGCTCAGGTTGGGTGCGGCAATAGCGGTCAGCATTCCGGCAGCCAGTAACGCATGGAAGAGCTTCATCAGAAGGCACTCCGAACAGGGCGGATGATGATTTCGCTGGTATCCACATCGTCTGGCTGGGAAATGGCGAACTGGATGGCTCGGGCGATGGCTTCCGGGCTGATGGCAATCTTGCGAAAGTCCTTCATCTGCTCGCGCCCGGAGGGGTCCGCGATGCTTTCCGCCAGTTCGGACTCGGTCACTCCGGGGCTGATGGTGCTTACGCGAATGTCGGTATTTTCCTGGCGCAACCCTTCTGAAATGGCCCATACGGCATATTTTGTCGCGCAGTAGACGGCTGCAGTCGGGCTGACCGCATGGGCGCCAATCGAGGCGATATTGATCACCTGCCCCGCACCCTGCGCCTTCATGACCGGCAGTACGGCGGCAATCCCGTGGAGCACACCGCGGATGTTGACGTCGATCATCCGGTTCCACTCTTCCACCCGCAACGCTTCCAGGGGCGAGAGCGGCATGACCCCGGCGTTGTTGACGATGACGTCGATGCGGCCGAACTGCGCAATGGCGTGATTGGCAAAAGCCTGGACCTGCTCCAGATCGGTCACATCCAGGGAATAGGCCTGCGCGCGGCCACCGGCAGCGGTGATATCCCGGACGATATGCTCAAGCCGCTCGGCGCGCCGCGCGCCCAGCACAACCGTTGCGCCATGCTCGGCAAGCAACCTCGCGGTGGCCTCGCCAATACCACTGCTTGCACCGGTGACAAGCACGACCTTGCTGACATTCTGATTCATGAGATGCGTCCTCTTGATGAGTTACAACCAAGACTCTAGAGTCGCAGCAGCGTCAAGAGAACTCGCCCATTACTAACTGCAGTGGTTAGCAAAATTAACCAATGAAAACCGATCTCAAGCTCCTGCCGCTCTTTATCGCTGTGGCGCAATCGGACAACTTCCGCGCCGCCGCAGACCGCCTCGGCATCACCCGCTCAGCCGTCAGCCAGGGCATGCGCAAGCTTGAAGATAGCCTCGGCATCACCCTCGTGCAGCGCTCCACGCGCAACGTGCGCTTGACCGAAGCGGGCGAGCAGCTTTATCGCCAGCTAGACGAGCCACTCGGCAAGGTCACCACTGCACTGGAGGCCGTGACCGCCGAAAGATCGCCGCGGGGACTGTTGCGCGTCGCGGTCACCTCGATTGCCGAGCGATTTCTGTCCGGGCCCTTTATCGTTTCCTTCGCCGAGGCCTACCCCGGCGTGACCCTGGATATCACCGTGACGGACGACGAGTCGGACATCGTCGCCGCAGGCTTCGATGCCGGCGTTCGCCTGGGCGAAGTGATCGAACAGGACATGGTGGCGATCCCCATCACCGGGCTGCAGCGCCAGGTAACGGTCGCCTCACCGGCATACCTCGCCGCCCACGGAACGCCCCGCCACCCGCGCGAACTGATTGCGCATCACTGCATCGGCTGGCGCCCGGTGCCGGAAGTGGCGCCCTATCGCTGGGAGTTCGGCGAGAACGGGCGGGATTTCGATGTCAGCGTCGAACCCCGAATCACCACCAACGACATGCAGCTGATGATCCGCACGGCACTGGCCGGCGGCGGCATCACCATCGGCATGGAGGAAACCTTTCTGCCCTATATCGAGCGCGGCGAATTGGTGTCGTTGCTCGATGATTTCCTGCCGCCCTTTCCCGGCTTCTATCTGTACTACCCAAGCCGCCACAACCAGCCGCCGAAGCTGCGTGCACTGATCGATCATGTGCGCGCACGTCGCTTGGCGGATGGGTTGTAACACGGCATCGGTCAGGCGCTTTCAGGCATAACGGCATCCACTGCCTGCCAGCCGGGCAGCTGCTCGATCCGCTCCATCCAACGGGCTACGTGGCGGTACGGCGTTAGATCCACACCACCTTCCGGCGCCAGCACCACGTACGGATAGACCGCACAATCGGCAATGGTGGGCCGGCCCATCGCAAGCCACTCATTGCCTTCCAGGTGCTGGTCGAGCAGCGATAGCACTGCGGGAGATTTCCCCAGCGCGGCCTCTTTATCCAACGCGTAACCGAACTTCTGTACCAGCCGGGCTGTGCATAGGCTGTGGTTGATCTCGTTGGCGGCGAAAGACAGCCACTGGACGATTTCAGCCTGCCCCTGGGGATGCGCCGGCCACCAGGCCAACCCGCCATAGGCGCCCGCGAGGTAGACGAGAATCGCCTGGGAGTCGCGGTAGACGTACTGTCCGTCTACCAAAATGGGCAACTGTTCCAGTGGATTGAGATCGGAAAGCGGCGGCCGTTTGTGCTCGCCATTGAGAAAGTCCACCGGCACCAGTTCCAGCTCGATGTTGGCCAGTGACGCGAACAACCGAACCTTGTAGCAGTTGCCAGACGCTTGCAGGTCGTACAGTTTCATTATGCTTCTCCATCCACCAGTTGGTTGAATTCAAGGACATTGCCGTCAGGGTCGCGAATAAATAGCGCGACTCTTCGCGGGCCGATGTGGTGCGGCCCTTCGGTGATGACGATCCCCTGCTCTCCCAACCAGGCTTCGAGCACTTGGAGGTCATCGACGATAAAGGCCGGGTGCGTCATGCCCGGCAGCTTCACCGGCGCGTCAAGCAGGGCGTTGTAACCGTTGGGCGTGCGTGCGCCATTAAAGATGAGGTTGATCCGCACGCCATCGGCGCTGAGCATTTCGTTGGCCTCGAACAGCGGAAAGCTGGCGCTCTCCACGAAGCCGAGCGCCTGATAGAAAGCCATCGCCTGTTGCTTGTTGCTGACCCGAATTCCGATATGGTCGTATGCCAGAATTCGAGCGTGGCTTGGTTGTTTATTCATGGGGCACTCCGGTTGAAAACAGTCCCTGAAGTTTCACCCTCAATGCGCATTCGACCTATGGTGCGCGCCTGACAAGACCTATGCAGTAATCGCACAGATAAGAAGGTGGCAATGGACAAGCTCAAGGCAATGGCCAACTTCGTTCGCATCGTCGACAGCGGCAGCCTGAGCGCTGCGGCCGATGCCAGCGGCCAGTCCGTCGCCTCCCTCGTGCGCTCGCTGGCCGCACTCGAACGCCACTTGGGCGCGCGCCTGCTGAACCGCAGCACCCGGCGTATGGCATTAACCGAAGAAGGCGCGGAATACCTGGCCTGGAGCCGCCGCGTACTGGCAGATTTCGATGATATGGAACAGCGACTGGACGCGCGGGACGGCGTTGCCCGCGGCCTGCTGCGCATCACCGCGCCGGTTGAATTCGGCCAACGCTACGTCACCCCGCTGGTAAACGCCTTTCTTAAGGAACACCCAGCGATGCGGGTAGAGCTGAATCTGAGCGACCAGGTATTGCCCCTGCTCGAAGAACGCCTGGACCTCGCCCTGCGCATCAGCCACCTCCCCGACTCCGCCATGGTGGCAAGACAGGTCGGCACCACCCGCCTGATCACCTGCGCCAGCCCGGAATACCTGCGCAACGCCCCGCCCCTCGACAGCCCCGCCGCACTGGGCAACCACGCCTGCATCGCCTTCGCCGCCCACGGAAGACGCTGGTACTACCTGCACGATGGCAAGGAGGTGGGACAGGACATCAGCCCACGGCTGGTCTGCAACCAGATCCGTAGCACTGCCCTCGCCTGCGTACAGGGCCTGGGCGTAACACGCCTGGCGCACTACCAGGTGGCCGACGAGTTGGCGGACGGCCGCCTGGTGCGAATCCTCGAAGCGTTCGAGCCGGCGGACCTGCCGATCCAGCTGGTCTACCCACACGCCTTGCAACTTTCACCACGCGTGAGGGCTTTTGTGGAATGGGCGTGTCCGCAGCTGGAGAAGGTTACGCCGAGGCCGGATGGCCGTTAATCGCGGATGCCCAGCCCGAAACCGCCCGTAGCTCAGCCCTGCTTCAGACCTCAAGCTGCCGAAGGCGAACCATAATTCGGTCATAAGCGAGCGCGACCAGGCAAGCCAAGGGGCTGGCCGCTGCTGTGCTTTAATTCTGCGCAGTGATGAACGCTT
Organism: Stutzerimonas stutzeri; assembly: GCA_002345575.1. Lineage (GTDB taxonomy): Bacteria > Pseudomonadota > Gammaproteobacteria > Pseudomonadales > Pseudomonadaceae > Stutzerimonas > Stutzerimonas stutzeri_S. The sequence continues at coordinate 164,444 of DDVX01000003.1, read as the reverse complement.
TCAAGCGTTAGCCCGACCAACAAAAAGCATAGAGGCAGCCATGTCTGATCAGCAGCGCAAATTCGAGCAGTTCAAAGAACTCCACCAACGCAGCAGCACGTTCGTGATCCCCAATCCCTGGGATGCAGGATCGGCCCGGCTGCTTACCAGCCTCGGTTTTGAAGCACTCGCTACCACCAGCGCAGGCTATGCGTTCTCGCAAGGCAAGCGGGACTCGCTGACCGGCCTCAGCCGGGACGAGATCCTGAAAAACGCCGCTGAGATCGTCGCAGCGACACATCTGCCCGTGTCCGCCGACCTTGGAAATGGCTTCGGTGCTGCAGCCGAAACCTGCGCGCAGACCATTCACATGGCGTCCGCCGTAGGTCTGGTGGGCGGCTCCATCGAGGATGCCACGGGAGACCCGGATGCGCCGATCTTCGAGCTGGCCCACGCCGTAGACCGTATCAAGGCCGCTGCCGAAGCCGCACGCGACCTGCCCTTTTTGTTGACGGCGCGAGCCGAGAATTACCTTTACGGTCGGGAGAACCTGGACGATACGATCAAGCGACTTCAGGCATTTTCCGAAGCGGGAGCGGACGTTCTTTATGCGCCGGGGCTGCCAAACATCGAAGCGATCCGAGCCGTATGCCGGGCGCTGGACAAGCCGGTCAACGTAGTCATGGGGCTTAAAGGGCCGACCTATTCTCTGGCTGAGCTTCAGGATGCTGGTGTTCGTCGTATCAGCGTCGGCGGTTCGATGGCTCGCGCGGCGCTCGGAGCCTTGATGCGTGCGGCCGAGGAGGTGCGAACCAACGGCACCTTCACCTATGCGGCTGAAGCCCTTCCCGGGACGGTTATTGCAACATTCACCACAGAGTCATGACTTCCTCAGCCGGCAAGCCATGGCCGAACGGGCCGTAGGAAATCCAATGCAAGTGATGGGGTCAGTAAAACCGCTAGCAGTTCTGGCCCGGCGGGGGCGGCGATAATGCTTCAGGCGAGCGTGGCGCCAGCAGCCCCGCACTCACATCACTGGCATACCGCCGCCGTTGTGCCGGCCCTGGTGCGCCAAGCGAAAGCCAGCACCATCAGCAGCCCCAAACCTGCTACTGCCGCCCCAGCCAGGGAGATCGCCGGATAGCCCAGCCCGGCCTTGATCACCGCGCCACCCAGCGCCGCACCAATTGCGTTGCCCAGGTTAAAGGCGCCGATGTTCACCGCCGAAGCCAAATTGGGCGCGTCCTTGGCGGCCTCCATCACGCGCATCTGCAGCGGCGGCACCAAAGCGAAACTGGCGATACCCCAGATCAGGATGGCGACGGCCGCCGGCAGGGGCCAGCGCATCAGCACGGTGAAGGCCAGCAGCACCACTATCAGCACGCTCAGCGAAACGATCAGTGTGCGGTCGATCGAGCGATCCGCGGCCTTGCCACCCCACATATTGCCCAGGGTCAGGCCCACGCCGAACAGCACCAGCATGCCGGTAATGAAAGTAGCGGACGCATGAGTCTCACTGCTGAGGATCGGCACGATGTAAGTGAACACCGTAAACATCGCACCCGATCCCACCACGGTCAGGGCCAGCGCCCCCAGCACCGGGCCGCGGCCCAATACGCGGATTTCTTTCAGTACGCCCACGCTTTTCGGCAACGGTATGTTGGGCAAGGCGAACCACAACGCGACCATGGTAATCACGCCAAGGCCGGTGATGCCCCAGAACGCGGTGCGCCAGCCGAGCAGTTCGGCAAACCACGCAGCTAATGGAACGCCGCCAATGGTCGCCAGCGTCAGCCCCATGAACATGGCCGCGACTGCTCCTGCGCGTTTGTCGGGGGCCACCACACTGGCGGCGACGATGGAGCCAACGCCGAAGAAGGCGCCGTGGTTCAGCGAGGTCACCACTCGGGCGATCAGCAGACTGTAGTAATCCGTCGCCAACGCCGACATGAGGTTCCCCAGGGTGAAAATGGCCATAAGTCCAATCAGTAGATAGCGCCGGGGAATCTTGCCGGTGGTCAGCGTCATCAGTGGCGCGCCGAGCAGGACTCCCAGGGCATAAGCACTGACCAGCAGTCCGGCAGCAGGAATGGAAACACCGAGATCGGCAGCAATGCCTGGCAACATGCCCATGGGGGCGAACTCGGTAACGCCAATACCGAACGCACCGATGGCTAGTGCAATTAGGGGTGGATTGATACGCATGGAAGGCTCCTCATTTATGCTGCGAATGCTACGATCCAGCCCTTACCGGCGGTAGATCGCATTTCGGGCAAGCACCTTTGCTTACGGAGCACAAATGAACGTCAGCGGAAGATCAGGTGAAATGGTTGTATTCGCCACGGTGGCTGAGGAAGGCAGCTTCTCGGCCGCCGCACGTGCGTTGGGGCTGACGCCCTCCGCCGTCAGCCGGATCATCTCGCGGACCGAGCAGCGCCTCGGCACCCGGCTGCTGCTAAGAACCACCCGAGCAATCACTTTCACTGCCGAGGGTGATGCTTATCTGCGAGGCGCCCGACGCATCCTGGCCGACATGTCCGAAGTCGAAGAAGCCATCGCCGATCAGGGCGTACCCAGAGGCCGTCTGCGGGTCAGCGCTGCCCTGGGCCACGGACGGCTGGCCATCGTGCCGCTGGTGGCGGCATTCAGCGCCCGATACCCGAACATCACTGTCGACCTCACCCTGGGCGACGAAGTGGTCGACATTCTTGGCGGCGAGGCTGACGTGGCGGTGCGCTTCGGCCACCTGCCCGACAGCCCGCTGACCGCCCGCCGAATCGGGGAAACCGGCCAGGTCGTCGTGGCGTCCCCTGACTACCTGCAACGCCATGGCACGCCTCAGCGACCAGAAGACCTGCTCCAATACAACTGCCTACGCTTCAACTTCCGGCGCGCAGAGCCCAACTGGCCGTTCATCCATGATGGCAACGAGTTCTCTCTGAAGGTCAGCGGCAATATCGAATGCAGCAGCGGCGAAGCGCTGGCACAACTGGCGCGGGTAGGCGCAGGCATTGCGCGCATCGGCGAATTCAGCGTGACCGAGGATCTACAACGCGGCGATCTAGTGCCACTGCTGCAAGCCTGGAACCCCGGCGACCGGGAACCGATTCATGCCGTATTCGTTGGCGGCTCGGCAATGCCGGCACGGGTGCGGGTGTTCGTCGATTTCTTGTTGGAACACCACCGGATCTAAAAGGCCGATGGCTCTTGGAGAGATATGGCACCTATCGGCCAGAAGCAGTCACAGCCAACTCAACTGAATAAATCTGCCAGCTACAGTCTTCAACCATTGTCCATAGCACATTCCTGGGTGAGCCAATCGCGAAAGGCCACGACCTTGGCTGAGTTCCGCTGCGTATGCCTGTAGCAAAGGAAATGGATTTCACGCATGACCGAGGCGCATCCTTCGATGGCGAACTTCGCCAAGCTCCCTTTCGCCAGCTCCTGCTGTGAAAACCGCACGCTTTCCAATGCCAGCCCGAGGCCGTCAACGGCAGCCGCGAGCGCAAGGGCCCCCCTGTCGAACGATGGTCGATGGATAATCTCGGGAAGGGGCTTTGCATGCAGCCGGAAGAAGTCTTGCCATGACAACGGGTTCAGCTGAGATTCGATCAGAGAAATCGTTGCCAGCTCTCCAAACCTGACTGTCGTTCTCCCTCCCAGGAGCATTGGCGCACCGAGCGGACAGCATTCCTCCATACCCAATCCCTGAATGCAGATATCCGAGCTCCTTACTGCTGCCCCATAAGCAATGACCATATCCAGCTCTGGCTGCTTATGTAGGTCGATCGGCGCAGCGCTCGACGACAGTTGCAGAGTGAATTGCGGATATTTTGCAAAGAACCCCGGCAACCGAGGGCCCAGCCAGTTGCTTGCAAAGCTCGGTGAACAGTGGACGGCCAGCTTCTCGGTTTCAGCGAAAGGCCGTAGCTCGGAACATATCTGGTCGATTGAATCGAAAGCGGGCTGGATAACATTGAACAGGCGGCGACCTTGGTGGTTGAGTTCCAGGTGCCTGCTGTGGCGAATGAAAAGCTGAAATCCGAAGAACTTTTCAAGGCTCTTGATCTGATGGCTGATCGCCGAAGGCGTCTGATTGAGCTCAGTGGCTGCAACACTGAAATTGCCATGACGCGCTGCTGCTTCAAACGCTCTCAAGGCAACGAGACTGGGTCTAGCGCTCATTAGGCCTCCTGTGAATTCATTTCACAGCCCAGTGAAATACCATCGTTTGTCGGCTCATACAACCTTTGCAAAGGTACAACCTCCTTCCATCCCTCGAGGTTGACCAAATGAATATCAGCGTCAAGCAGCCGGACAGCACCCTGACCAAGCCTCAGAACCGCATCTCGATCTATCAGCCTGAGCAGGAAGGCTTGATCTATCCCGAAATACCTGAATTCGACAACCACGCCGAGCATCGCCAACACCTGAAAGAACGGTTGGTTGCGGCATGCCGCGCATTTGCGCTTCAGGGATACGATTACGGTTTCGCCGGCCACCTGACCGTTCGTGATCCGGAGTTTCCGGACCTCTACTGGACGAACCCGATGTGCGTCCACTTCTCGCAGGTCAAGGTGTCGAACCTGATTCTCGCCGATCACAGTGGCAAGGTGGTTGAAGGCGACTACGCCATCAACCGTGCCGGCTTTGTCTTGCATGCGAATGTTCATGAGGCGCATCCACACATCGTCGCGATGTGCCATGCACATACGGTCTATGGTGGCGCATGGGCCAGCACCGGCCTGCCTCTTGAGCCCATCACCCAGGATGCGGCGGCATTTTTCGAGGATCAGCTGGTTATCACGGCCGAAGCCGGGGCAGTTGCTGTCAAGACTGATTCAGGCAAGTCCATTGCCTCGTTGTTCGGCAAGCACAAGGCAATCCTGCATCAGAACCATGGTTTGCTTACCGCCAGCAGCCACAGCATCGAAAGCGCCGCATTTTGGTTCATCGCCCTGGAACGCTGCTGCCAACAGCAGCTCATGGTTGCGGCTACCGGCATCAAACCCAAGCTGGTAACGGACGAGCGCGCACGCTTCAGCCGTGAAAACGTCGGCAGCGACTACATCGGCTGGTTGCACTTCCAGCCCATCTGGAACCAGTTGCTGGAAACCCAACCTGACATGCTGGATTGATCGCCCCAGACACAGGTTGAAAAGACTGCACCCCTTGAAGCGTTCCAACGACCGACAAGGGGTGAGACGCGAGCCTTATAAATTTAACAATGCTTGGAGGCGTCATCATGACCACTATCGCCGATCGTGCGCGGCCAGTAGCGGGAGCCATGGCAGATCCCGAGGACATCATCTATCGCAAGGTGATGATCCGACTGATCCCGTTCATGTTTCTCTGCTACGTCTGTTCTTACCTCAACCGCATCAACGTTAGCTTCGCAAAAATCCAAATGGCCCAAGACCTCGCGTGGAGCGATGCGGTTTACGGGCTTGGCGCCGGCATGTTCTTCATTGGCTATTTCGCCTTTGAAATCCCCAGCAATATCATCATGTACAGAGTCGGTGCTCGGCGCTGGATCGCCAGGATCATGGTGACCTGGGGCCTGATTTCCGCTGGCATGATGTTCGTGAACACGCCGATGCAGTTCTATGTGATGCGCTTCCTGCTGGGCGTCGCGGAGGCCGGATTCTTCCCCGCCATCCTGCTTTATCTTTCGCAATGGTTTCCATCCTCCAGAGGCGCCAAGGTAACCGCGCTGTTTATGGCTGCAATTCCGATGTCCGGGGTTATAGGCGCACCGCTTTCCGGTTGGATCATGCATTCGCTCAGTGGCGTGCAGAACCTTGCCGGCTGGCAATGGCTATTCATCATCGAAGGGTTGCCGACAATCCTGGTAGGCATAGCTGCTTACTTCTACCTGACTGATCGAATAGAGGACGCCAACTGGCTGACCTCTGAAGATAAGCGGGTGCTGCGCTACAACATCGACAGGGAATCCCAAGGAAAAAACCTCCATAGCATGAGGGACGGGTTATCGGATCCGAAGATCTGGCTCCTGAGTTTCATCTATCTGTTCTTCACGATGGGACTCTACGGCGTCAGCTTCTGGCTACCGACATTGATTCAAGCCTCAGGTATCCAGGACTCGATGCACCTTGGCCTCCTGACAGCTATCCCATATGGCCTGGCGACTATCGCGATGGTGCTGGTGGGCAAGAGTTCGGATCGCTTCAAAGAGCGGCGCTGGCATCTGGCAATACCCGGGGTATTGGCTGCGGTTGGATTTCTGATCAGCGCTTCGTTCCAATCGAACCTGATGATAAGCCTGCCGGCACTGTGCTTGGCCACGATGGGCGTAATGACCACGATTTCGATGTTCTGGACATTGCCGCCGGCGATTCTGACTGGCGCGGCGGCGGCGACGGGCATTGCTTTGGCCAACTCGATCGGAAGTGCGTCGGGGTTTATCAGCCCATTCGCAATGGGCACGATCAACTCAGCTACTGGTAACACGACATCAGGAATCGTAATGCTGTCGGTCGTGCTGGTCGCTGGGTGCTTTCTGGTCTTCCTGGTTCCCAAACGCCTGCTGTCCTACAAGTAACCTGAAGCCCTCCTGACGGAGGGCTTTTTTGCATCCAGCATACGGATGCCGTGCCTGTGCGTTTAACGGCCAGTCACACGGTCGACGCCGACCCGGAGCACAAGCCATTGCCCTTTGCCACTACTGGCAAGCCTGCCGTTCGGCTGGCACAGTCACCATGCACGAGGCCCTTCACGCGCCACACTGCTATCGACGGTGACCAGCGCCAAGTTTTGGAGCCGTCCCGTGATTTGAGGAGATAACAATGAAAACTGTTCATTTGCTGGGCCTGTGCGGCAGCTTACGAAAGACATCAAGCAACGCTGTGATATTGCGTACGCTGGCTACAGAGTTGCTTCCGGCGAGGGTTCACCTTCACCTGCACAATTTGCATGACCTCCCCCTATATAACGGCGACGCAGATCGTGAAGAGACCCCTACAGCAGTCCGCGCCTTGCGGGAGGCCGTTGAACAGGCAGAGGGCGTGGTGCTTGCCACGCCCGAGTACAGTCACGGTATGTCGGGCGTGATGAAGAACGCTCTCGACTGGCTATCTGGCCCCACTCTCAAATCACCGCTTAAGAGCAAGCCGACGATCACGTTCACCGCAACGCCGGCGTTCACCGGCGGAACCCGTGCCCAGCAGCAGCTGCATGAGACGCTCTGGGCGATGCAGGCGACGCTCGTGGCTTACCCTCAGATCGTCATCGCCGATGTGGACGCCAAGATTTGCGAGGGCCGACTGTGGGATGAGTCGGCCAGGCAGTTTCTGGCGCAAGGCATAGCAACCCTGGAAGACCTGATTCGCGAGACGATCCCGATGAAAGCCACCCTCACCTGGGCATGACACGCAAATGAGAAGCCCCGGCTGGTTTACAGTCGGGGCTTGGCATATTCAGGCTACGTCGTCGGCAGCCAACACGAGTTCGAATGAGGCGGCGGCTAGCGGTTGCCAGCCACCTGTTTCCCTAGAGGTCGAGGAGCAGCGTCTTGCTTGCCGGCCGCGACACACAGACTGTCAGGTATTCGGCCTTCTCGCCGTCATCCAGGATGAAATCCTGATGGTCGACTTCGCCTGCCAGGTAGCGGACCTTGCAGGTGCCGCACAGGCCCGACAAACAGGATGTTTCAACCGGGTATCCAGCCGCCTGCAGCACTTCAGCGAGGTTCTGGTCGGGCGCGATCTCCAACCGCTCGCCGCTGCTCGCGATCTCGGCGACGAACCCGCCACTCACCGAAGCGTCGGCATCCACCGGCTTCACCGGCGCCTTGAAATGCTCGAAATGCACCGAGCCGCTGGGCCAGTGCGCCGATGCGACCTTGCACGCCTCCATAAAGCCGCCCGGCCCGCAGTAATAGAGTTCACATTCCCCGCCGGGACTCTTCAGGATGGAGGTGATATCCAGACTGTTCCTGGGATCGCCGCGATCGAAATGGAAGTTGATCCTTCCCGACTTCGCCAGCGCTTCGAGCTCAGCTTGAAAAGCGGCGTATTCCGGCCCCTTGGAGCAGTAATACATCTCATACGGGATGTTCTCGGATTCCAGCTGATGGGCCATCGCCTTCATCGGCGTCACCCCGATTCCACCCGCCAGTAGCACGACTTTCCCTTTGCAGGGGCGAAGTTCGAAATTGTTCCTCGGGGCGCTGATGCGCACCCTGTCACCGACCCTGATGCTTTCATGCACGGCTGCGGAACCGCCTCGACCGTTTGGGTCTTTCAATACGGCGATAACGTAGCGATGCCTCTCTGAAGGAGAATTGCACAGCGAGTACTGCCTAACGATCCCCGTTCCTGCATGCACGTCTATGTGTGCACCAGCGGTAAAAGGCGGAAGGCTGGCTCCGTCTGGCGAAACGAATTCATAGGAGTTGATGCCGTTCGCCTCCATCCGAATTTGTCTGACCTGTAGCTCCAGCTGCGTTACGGCATTGTCTTCAACAATCGCATTCATGGCTCACCTCGGCGTTGTTCAAACCCCTCCCGGTCAGTTCTGCCCCGGGAGGAGTGATAGGCCTTGTTGTTATTTCTTGAAGCTTTGTTCGAGCTGTTCGAGACGCTCTTTCACGAAGACCTCTCTGTCACGGCCTTTCAGCGAGTCCGCTTCAGCCAGGATCGCCACGGTTTCCTTGGCTAGACGTCGGCGGTTGGCCACTTCCTGCTCTACGGTATCGGCTAGCGGTAGTTCGAATACGTTGCCAGTGCAGAAGCTGTTCGGCTCCCCCTCCATCGATCGCAGCCACTCGGCGAAGCCTTTTGCCGAGGCCGCAGGGTTGGTGCCGCGCACACCGTCGCGAAGCATCTTGCGGAAGGCATACAGGCCCGCATCGAACTTGGTCGGGTTTTCCAATTTGTGAACGGCAATGGGCCGCTGGGAGATGATCGCCTCATAATCACCCGGCGCGTACTGGGCATCCTTATAGTTCTCGCGCTCGCGATGGTTCGAAGGGATCGGTGGAAGATCCTCCAGCTTGTACTTGCCGAAACGCTCAGGCCTTCGCATGGCGACCTGCCCTTCGAGAAAGTCGATGGTCTCGTAGCCGACCATGTCCTTGTTGCCGACGCCGCGGGTATCGATGCCCGGTCCCATGACCCGCCAGCCGATCATCTTGCTGTTCTGGTCATCGACCGGAACCGTCCAGCGGATGATGTGGAAGCGGCTGAAGAGTTTTTTCTGGGAGCCGTCCTCGGAGGTATAGGCATGCAGGCTCAGGTTGGGCAGTACCTGGTGCTGGACGCGAAGGAACATCTTGTCCTTGTTGACACGGCGTGCTCCCGCGCAGGCAAGAGTTCGCCCCTGATGCACCGGAATGAACTGCATGTCCGGAGCAACTTCCATGGAGGCCGCACCCACCTCATCGAAAGTCGTGCCTTGGAAATTCTCGTTCACCACGTTCTTGGCTGCGTGCAATGCAGTGGGGTGGAAGTTGTCCGCAGCGTTGTCCTGTACCTGCAGCCAGTTGCAGTGCTGGAAGTTGCTGTAAGGCACCAGTTCGTCCCCTTCGAGCACCGTGAAGTTGCCCTCCCACTCAGGGAATGGCGGCTCTTCATCCGGCGGCCCCATGTAGGCGAATACAAGGCCGTGGCGCTCGAACGCCTTGTAGGCTCCTTGGCGGATCGAGCAGGCATATTTCTGGGCCTCTTTATCTTCCCCATCAGGGAACGGAACGTGCAGGCAGGCGCCGTCGACGTCGAAAACCATGCCGTGGTAACAGCACTTGATCCCACGGTCCTGGATCGCACCGTACTCGAGAGAAGCGCCTCGGTGGACGCAATGGGCATGCAGTACACCTACCTGGCCACTGCCGTCTCGGAAGGCGACCAGTTCTTCACCCATGATTTTCAGGAAGCGCGGAGTGTCGGTCAGTTCGAGCGACATACACACCGGATGCCAGAAGCGGCGCATGTACTCGCCCAGCGGCGTGCCCGGACCGGTCTCGGTCAGTTCCGGGTCATGGCCCGGAACTTCATTGGTGTAGTAGCCACCATAGGCGATAAGCTTCTTCGCCACAGGCGCAGCACCACCAGTGGATTGTTTGGCTTCGTACTGTTCGAATTTCTCGGTCATGTCACTCTCTCCGTTCTTGTTTTATCATCGAGTTCGGTCTACGGAACTCTGTATACATATGTTTTGAGCGCAATGGCACCTGTCGTATCTGTTAGCTGGCTTGCCTCCTCGTGCAGTTGGTTAGTTCTGGCTTTTATCCACCAAGGCTGACGCCTTGATCCAAGGCATCATGCCTCTAAGTTGCTCACCAACCACCTCGATCTGATGGCGTTTGAGCTGATTACGACGTGAGCTGAGCAGTGGGTTGCCGGCCTTGTTTTCAAGAATGAATTCCTTCGCATAAGAGCCATCCTGAATAAACGCCAGCGCCTGGCGCATCGCCTGCTTGGTTTCAGCAGTAACGATCTTCGGCCCGGTGATGTACTCGCCGAACTCGGCGTTGTTGGAGATGCTGTAGTTCATGGTGGAAATACCACCTTCATAGATCAGATCAACGATCAGCTTCAGCTCGTGCAGACATTCGAAGTAGGCCAGCTCAGGCGAGTACCCGGCCTCGACCAGCACCTCGAAACCGCCTTTGATGAGCTCTACCGCACCGCCACACAGGACCACCTGCTCGCCGAACAGATCGGTTTCGGTTTCTTCACGGAAACCTGTTTCGATGATCCCCGCCTTGCCGCAGCCAATTGCGGCGGCATACGCCAGCGCCAACGCCTTGGCTGTACCCGAGGTGTCCTGCTCGACAGCAATCAGCGCAGGCACGCCGCCGCCTGCCGCGTAGGTCGAACGAACCGTATGCCCCGGCGCCTTGGGCGCCACCATGAACACATCCAGATCCCGCCTCGGTTTGACCTGGCCGTAGTGGATGTTGAAACCATGGGCGAAGACTAAGGCAGCACCCTCGCGCAGAGCAGGTTCCACCTCAGTGGCATAAGCGTGAGCGATGGACTCATCCGGAATCAGCATCACGACTAGGTCGGCGTCTTTCACGGCCTCTCCGACCGCCATGACCGATAGGCCTGCGGCGACTGCCTTGTTCCAGGATTCGCCACCCGGGCGCAGCCCCAGCACAATATCGATATCGCTGTCACGAAGGTTTAGCGCTTGGGCATGCCCTTGCGAGCCATAACCGATGACAGCCACACGGCGGCTCTGCAACAACGACAGATCCGCGTCCTTGTCATAAAAGACTTTCATTGCACTTCCTCTTCTGGTTTCTGTACTCTGTATACAGAGCACATTCTTGACGTCGCTTTCGAGGAAGTCAAGACGCCAAATTGGAATCAGTGTGGAGAACATGGACAATGGCAATCACCATCAGCCCACCCAAGGCACCACAACCCACCATGACAACGAAGTTGCAGCGAATCCAAGCGCGTCCGGATTATGTGGATGAGGTCTACAGAGCCCTTCTGGATGCCATCAGTGATGGAACATTGGCACCGGGTACGCGACTTACACAGGAGGAGATTGCCGAGCAGATGCACATCTCCCGATCACCTGTGCTGCAGGCGTTGCGGCTGCTGAAGAAGGACGGGCTGGTGCAGGACGCACCTGGACGAGGGGTACTGGTGACCCCTTTGACGGTCACCTCGATCAGCAATTTGTACTTGATACGGGGCGCGCTGGATAACCTGGCGGCCAAGATGGCAGCAGAGAAGCGTTATCAGATGGACCCCGCGATCATCGAACACGGCCGTCGCGTCTCCCAGGGCAAAAACGTAAAGGCCATGATCGATGCGGATGTCGCCTTCCATCACGACATCTACGCCGCGTCAGGCAACCCCCTGATCGCGGAAAGCGCACAGGTCTACTGGGTTCACCTGCGACGTGCAATGGGTACCGTGCTGCAATCGTCGGCTTCCCGCCAGTCCATTTGGGATGAACATGAAGCAATAGCCAAGGCTATCGCCGCTGGAGACGTGATAAAGGCCGGTGAGCTCACCGATAGTCACACCACGACGGCACGCAAATACCTGGCATCTCGACTGGATGAATACCTGGGGCAGCACCCGAACGCTCTGTAACCCATTGCACCTACTCGCCGCCCTTCGCCTGTTTTGCCCTGGCATGCAGGCCGAGGTGAATTCACTACGCAGATGAGTATCAGCATGAGCCGCCCTACCCGTTTCCAGCCTGCCTCTCGTTACCAACCCTATAGCGGCCCTGCCGGCGGCTGGGGCGCGCTGCGCAGTGTGGCCCGGTCATGGCTCGACAGCGGCAACGCGTTCAAGAACATACGCACACTGCTGAAAACCAACCAGAACGGCGGCTTCGACTGCCCCGGCTGCGCTTGGGGGGATTCACCGCATGACGACAGGGTCAAATTCTGTGAAAACGGCGCCAAGGCGGTTAACTGGGAAGCCACCAACAGACGTGTGGATGCACAGTTCTTCGCACGTTACAGCGTCAGTCAGCTGAGCGAGCAAAGCGATTACTGGCTTGAATACCAAGGGCGTCTCACTCAGCCCATGCGCTACGACGCCACCACCGACCATTACGTGCCGATCGAGTGGGACGATGCCTTTGCCCTGATTGGCGCCCAGCTGCAGAAGCTGCAAAGCCCACATCAGGTCGAGCTCTATACCTCCGGGCGCGCCAGCAACGAGGCGGCGTTCCTTTACCAGCTGTTCGGTCGCGCGTTCGGCACCAACAATTTCCCCGACTGCTCGAACATGTGCCACGAAGCGAGCGGCGTCGCACTGGGCCGAAGTATCGGTGTCGGCAAGGGCACGGTGACCTTCGATGATTTCGCCCTCGCAGATGCCATCTTCGTGCTGGGCCAGAACCCAGGCACCAACCATCCACGCATGCTCGAGCCGCTTCGCGAAGCGGTGGAGCGCGGCGCGCAGGTCATCTGCTTCAATCCATTGAAGGAGCGAGGACTGGAGCGTTTCCAGCATCCCCAAAAGCCATTGGAGATGCTCGGCAATCAAGATGTACCGACCAATACCGCCTACTTCCGCCCCAATCTCGGCGGCGATATGGCGGCGTTGCGCGGCATGGCGAAATTCCTCCTGCAATGGGAACGCGAAGCACAGCAGCACGGCACTGATGCGGTGTTCGATCATATATTCATCGCCGAGCATACGCAGGGAATCGACGACTACCTGAGTGAAGTCGAGGCCACACCCTGGGCGCTGATCCAGCAGCAGTCCGGCTTGTCCCTTGAGGATATCGAACAGGCCGCTCGGATGTACCGACGCGCCGAGCGGGTGATCGTCTGCTGGGCCATGGGCATCACGCAGCACCGTCACTCGGTAGCGACCATCCAGGAAATTGCCAACCTGCTGATGCTGCGCGGCAACCTGGGCAAACCGGGCGCCGGTGCCTGTCCGGTTCGTGGACACAGCAACGTCCAGGGCGACCGCACCATGGGCATCAACGAGCGGCCACCCAAAGCCCTGCTGGACGCCCTTGAGCAGCGCTTCGCCTTCCGAGTGCCGCGCGAACATGGCCACAACACGGTCGAGGCGATCAGTGCCATGCTGGCGGATCAGATCAAGGTCTTCATCGGCCTGGGCGGAAATTTCGCCCAGGCGACGCCAGATTCGGCGCGAACCCATGATGCGCTGCGCAATTGCGAACTAACGGTACAGATCAGCACCAAGCTCAACCGCAGCCATCTGACCATCGGCAAGCAGGCACTGATCCTACCTTGCCTCGGCCGAACCGACATCGATCAGCAGGCCAGCGGCCCTCAGGCGATCACAGTCGAGGACTCGTTCAGCATGGTTCACGCCTCATGGGGTCAGTTACAACCTCTGTCGGCGCAGATGCGTTCTGAGCCAGCCATCATCGCTGGAATTGCCGCGGCTACACTAGGCACGCACCCGGTCGATTGGCACTGGTTGGTAGAGGATTACGCGCGCATCCGTGACCTGATCGAGGCAATCTTCCCGGAATTCACCGATTTCAATACCAGAGTCCAGCAACCAGGCGGGTTCTACCTGGGTAATGCGGTGGCACGCCGAATATGGAACACAACGAGCGGCCAGGCCCAGTTCAGCCATCACCCGTTACCGTTGGACTTGTTACCGGAACAGGCCAACCGTGAAGACGATGCTCCTGATTTGATTTTGCAGACGCTACGCTCGCACGATCAGTACAACACTTCGCTGTATGGCCTCAATGACCGCTATCGCGGTGTGAAGGGCATGCGCAAGGTGGTATTCGTCAACCCAGGTGATCTTGAGCGGCTCGGATTCGAGAGTGGAGATGCCGTGGATGTCCTTTCGCTCTGGGACGATGGCATCGAGCGAAAAGTGCGCGGTTTTACACTCCTCGCCTATGACACCCCAATGGGGCAGGCCGCAGCGTACTACCCAGAAGCCAACCCGTTGGTCCCGCTGGAGAGCTTCGGTGAAGGTAGTTTCACACCGACTTCTAAATTTATCGCCATCCGGATACTGCCTTCATCTAACGATGAAACGAGACGTGGGTTAATCACTTCAGAGTGACGATGCAGGACGGACTCCAAGCTGCACAGACCGCTTCCGGCCAGAAGCGGACGTTCACCAACACTATATTTTGAAGTTTGGAGGCGCCTACAAAGCCGGGAACGCAAACGCAAGGGCAGTCAGGGCATGGAGGAAAACGAACCGTTTTGACCATGCCGAACGGGTGGCCTGCTGCATGACGGCATGCAACAGGTCTTCAATAACTGAACTGGGCTATCGACGGAGGAAGGCAAGAGCAGCTGCGCTGATAGACTTATCCACAGTTGCTGTTACAGAAACCAGCAATTCATCCGGGTCAAATTTCAATCGGCAGGGTGGTTCAATTTTTCATCAGCGCAAACACTGAGTGTCCTCCATGACTTTCAATGGGTTAGGCTTGGCCCGTATTTCTTATCCAATCGGGTGCTGTAGGTAACAGATGCCAAGGAACGTTGCCTGCATCACTCTGTATCGGTGCCCTGTAAGAAGCCTGTCGGCTGCTGATCGTGTGATTAGTGCGCCCTGCTTTCTTCCGGGTACGCTTTCAGACGGCGGAGCATTCTGTGTCGACTGCCCGGCCGAGAGCCGAGCACGCGACGCCGGAGCGACAAGGTGATCGTCCAGCAGCTCAGTCCAGCGTTTTCCCGACGTACCTCCAGCGTCCGGCAAGCCTTTTACTCTCTTCTACTGCTCGTGATTCTGATGATGCTTGGGATCGTGGCAAACGCTGCGCCCAGAACGCTGGGGCCGGATATTCCCTACGCCGTTCTGAAAGATGTCAGCGGGACGCTGTCTCTGATAGAGGCCTGGGAGGAGCTGGCTTGCCTTGAGGCCAAACATAAAGAGGGCTTCGCGCGAGGTTATGTGCGAGACACCTACTGGCTTCGATTCCAATTACCGACCAGTGCTTTCGGTCAGCAGGACAGGTGGCTGGAACTAGGGCCTAACTTCCTTGATGACTTGCAGCTGTTCTATCGCCCGACGGGAACGGATGAGCCTTGGCAAAGCCGGCAAACGGGGGATTTGCTTTACGGTAAGTCCGATCTGGATTATCGAAATCCGGTCTTCATTCTTTCGTCACCCGCCGCCAATACAGCGGGCTACGATGTCATCGTCCGTATACAAAGTAGCAGCTCCATTATCCTTCAGGCCAGCCTTTGGGAGCCTGCGCAATTCCTTGGGCATGCTGCTCGTAGCGCGTCCTTCTGGAGTTTCTATTTCGGTCTTGCCGCCATCTCCAGTTTATTGGCGCTGATATTGGCTATTGTCATGCGCAGCCGTCTGCTATGGGCGGTTACGATATTCTCATCGACCTACCTTTTCGTCGCAAGCATCAATGGGTATGTAAACTGGATATTTATGGGCTTAGGCGTGCCCATTCAGCACTATCTCACCAGTGTGCTGACAATTACATCCTTTGCTCTTCTTATGTGGCTAAGTTCTGAAACTATCAACCTTCGGCAGCATCTTCCCTGGGCTCAAAAGTTGTTGCTTACCGGGTGTGGCCTGACGTTATCGCTGTTGATATTGATCCCCCTCGACCAATACGGCACGGCAGTGAAAATAACAGCGGTTATTTTCATGGTAACGGCTGCGTTATTTATCTACGCCACTTGGCTCGTATGGGCGCAGGACCGTTTCCGATTATCCACTCTGCTGCTTGGCAGCAGCCCATTAATATGCATCATTGCCAGCCTGTTCGGGCTCTTTTCTATCTTCGGATGGATTCCTTTTCGTCCTGAGCTCTATGTCGTCTGGCAATATGCGCTGGTGGTCAATATGTTGTTGGTGATGGCCATTGCCGTTTACCGGATACGCGAAAAGAAGCTCGAAGAGCTGGAAAAGCAACAGCTAGCCACAGAGTTGAAGTTGGAACGCGAAGCCAGCTTTTATCAGCGCCAGTTCATGGGCATGGTTGCTCACGAGTTTCGTACGCCTTTGGCGGTCATCTCCGCGAGCCTCACCAATCTTGTTCAACTGGAGAATGGCGTGCAGAGCCCGCGCACCATTCGATATGAAAAGATTCACCGAGCAACCGAGCGATTGGTTCAATTGACCGACAATTGCCTGGCTGATGCACGTCTGGCGGCTGAATACCTGCACCTGGATCTTCAGCTCGCCGACCTGCCCAAGCTGGTCGAGTCTGCAGCGTCGTTGGTGAAGCTCTTCGACAGTCATCAGCTTGTTCTCACCGTGCTAGGCCGCCCGGTTGACACCTCCGACTCCCATATCAGCCAGGTTTTGGTCGATACGGCACTGTTACGCATCGCCCTTTCGAATGTGATCGACAATGCTGTGAAATACTCCACAGGAGGCCTCATTCACATTGACTGTGGGGTGGACAGTGAGTGGACGATCGTTCGCATCACGGATCAAGGAACAGGAATTGATGAGCACCAAGCAAAGCATGTTTTCGAGCCCTATCGCCGTGGTACTGATGCCAAGCAAGGTGTGGGCCTGGGACTCTATGTCGCTAGGCAGATCGCACATGCACACGGTGGTGAGCTGCTCCTGCTAGCAAGCAGCGCCCAGGGCAGTTGTTTTGAGTTCAGGCTATCGTCGAAAAGGGAGGCACAAGCGCCTCGATGAGTAAAAAACATCCGCAGATCGCGATCATCGAAGATAACGCGGACCTACGAGAAGAATTGATGTTCTTCCTGCAGCACAAAGGGTTCAGTGTCTGGGGCGCAGGCAGTGCAGAAGTATTCTGGAAAATGCTGCACCGCAACCCGACTGATATCGCCCTGATCGATCTGGGGCTACCGGGTGAAGATGGTTTCGACGTCGTGGATTACCTGAGTGGGCCGGCCGGTATGGGCCTGATCATCATCACGGCGCGTGGCCAGCGGGAGGATAAAATCCGCGGGCTCAACCTGGGGGCGGATCTGTATCTGGTAAAACCGGTCAACTTTTCCGAGCTGGCTCTCTCAATTGAGGCCCTCTGGCAACGAATGCAACAAAAGCAGTCGCTTCCTGAAATCCCTCGGCGGCAAAACGATGTCAACGGCAACTGGCAACTTATCGACCGGGAGAATCGTCTGGTTTCACCGGGTGGGGCAGCCCTCGTGCTTACGCCGCAAGAGTATCAGCTGGTGCATATACTCGGCCGCTCCGCTGGCGAGATATTTTCCAAAGAAGTCCTGAGCGATCTACTGTTTCAGTATGAAGCGGATCCCGATATCCATCGTATTGATGTCATCCTGAGCCGGCTTCGCAAGAAGGCTAAAGAAATCGGTCTGAACCTGCCCATTCGCTCTATTTTCGGTAAGGGCATCGTATTCGTCAGTGCTATCGACGAACGGGCGAAGCACTGAGAGTATTGAGAGAAACGAGACTGACGTCACGTAGAAAATTCCCGCACATTGCTCCCCAGGAAATTCCATGCTGGGGAGAGTGCGATGAATCGGGTCTATCAGGTCGTTTGGAACACGAGCAAAGGTGTTCTCCAGGCCGTCTCGGAACTGCGCCGCAGGAGCGCTGGCGGTAAGTCATCCGCTGCTGGCGCACTGCCCCCCATCGCAGCCGGCACTCTGTTGTTGTTCGCATTGCCCTTGCACGCCGCCTTGCCAACTGGAGGGCAAGTGGTTGGCGGTCAGGGCAGCATCAGCAGCGCGGGTAACACGCTTACCGTCAACCAGAACAGCCAGAACCTGGCCATTAACTGGCAGGACTTCTCGATCGCCGAAGGCCATACCGTCAACTTCGTACAACCCAATGCCCAAGCTGCGGCACTGAACCGGATTACCGGCAATAACGTCTCAGACATTCGTGGCGCCATCAACGCCAATGGTCGGGTGTTTCTGGTCAATCCCAACGGGGTGATGTTCAGCTCTACCGCCAAAGTCGATGTGGGTGCGCTGGTTGCCTCTTCTCTTGATATCTCCACCTCCGATTTCATGGCGGGCAACTACAGCTTCTCCGGTTCCAGCAGCAACGCGATAATCAATCAGGGCAATATAACCGTCGCCGCAGGCGGTTATGTTGCGATGATCGCTGCTCGCATCATTAATACGGGCACGATCAATACGCCGCAGGGCAGCACCCTGATGGGCGCAGGCAGCAAAGTAACGCTGGATTTGGGTGGTCCGGTCAAAATTGAAGTCCAGGAAGCCTTGTTAGCGACCTATATCGAACAGGGTGGCGCCATCAAGGCCGACGGTGGGCTGGTTTACCTGACTGCCAAGGCGGCGGATGAACTGGCCTCCAGCAGCATTAACCATACCGGCATTACCGAAGCCCGAACGCTCACCAGCGGCGCTGATGGCCGGATCATGTTGATGGGTGACATGGAGCATGGACAGCTGCAGGTGGCCGGAACCCTGGACGCCAGTGCTCCGAATGGCGGCGACGGCGGGTTTATCGAGACCAGTGCGGCGCACGTTGACATCACCGATGACGTATTTGTGACCACTAAGGCATCTTCGGGTAGGACCGGGGAGTGGTTGATTGATCCTGTCGATATCACCATTGCTGCGACCGGTGGGAACGTAACGGGTGCCACCATCGCCAACGCTCTACAGTCGACCGATGTGACCCTGGATACCAATGGCAGTGGTTCCTGCTCAGGTACAAGTTGCTCAGGCTTATCGAGTGGCAACGGCGATATTTTCTTAGATGACGATATAAAGGTCACCGGCGGCAATATCGACACCACGCTTACGTTTAGGGCCAACCGCAATATTATTGTCGATGAGAATAAGGAGATCTCATCCACCTCCGGCAAGCTCAATACTGTGTTTTGGGCGGACGTCGATAACACTGACGGCGGCATGATCTGGATTAAAAACGGCTCCATCATCAATACCAACGGCGGCCATCTGTGGATGGGCGGCGGTAGTAGCGGTACTACATGGAATGGACTGACGGTTGGGGACGGTCGAGCTATTGGTAACGACGTAAATAGCAACGGTATCGTCTTAATACAAACTAATCTCGCCACTAACGGCGGCGACATGGCGTTTTATGGCGGTGGACGCGAGGGCAACTACAGCTCAATTTCTACATATAGCCCGGATGGGTCCTTTGCCAACAGCAACGGCATTCGTCTCGAAAGCGGCAACACCATCGACGCTGCGTCAGGCACCATTCACTTTGATGGCTACACAAATGCGGTTGCGGCAGCCGGCTCCGCCAACGGCATTGAATTAAGCGCTTTTAAAGCTGACCGAATCAGCTCTTCAAGCGATGCAGGCACTGCCATTTTCATCAACGGGCGGGCCGACAGCAATGCCGACTCGGGTAATTCCTGGGGTTTTTATTCCTGGCTTGCCCAGATCAACAGCAGCGGCGAGGGTGGCATCCATATCCAGGGTAGCGGAGCGAGGAATGCCGGTGTAACCATTGCAAATGGAACCAGCATTCGGAGTCAGTCCGGCAACATCACTCTGGAGGGCTTAGGTTCAGGTGCTGCAAATCCTTATGACATCCTCATTGAAGGCAGCCTGAGCAGTGAGAGCGGCGACATCAACCTTGTCGCGGATTCTCTGAATATATCTGGCACCTTGGCGTCCACAGGCGCGCTGGATATCCGGACACGCAGTGCCGTTCGCAAAATCAACATCGGTGGTAACGATGTCAGCGCTTTGCAACTGGCCGGCAACTACTTTTCCTCCAGCTTTGCCGATGGCTTTTCCCGCATCACCATCGGTGACGAGCGCTCCGACACGGTCACTGTGGGCGGCGATGTCGTCTACCGAGACAATCTGATCCTCAAGTCCGGCAAAAACATCCTTCTCAATGGCGCAGCCAATATGACAGGAGCCGTGGGTCAGAAGGCTTCCCTTACGCTCTGGTCACGTGCCGGCGGCAACCTGGAAGCAACCGATAACCGCATTGGCAACGTGTGGCTTGCCGAAGGCTCCCGGGTGAACACCAACGGCGGAAACATTGTCATTGGAGGCGGCACGGATCCGCTTACCGGTAACGCCAAGGGGGATATAACTGCATCAGCCGAGGGCAATGCCATTACCCGGGGCGCATCTATAAACGGCGATCTGAATGCCGGCGGAGGGGACATCAGCATCCGTGGTCGGGGCCGAACTGACCTTGCAGGCCGTGGCGTGAGTATCACCGGCAATATACGTACCGAAGGCAGCGGCAATGTCTCGATTCACGGTTACGCCTCTGGCAGTTCGGATGCCGTAGCCGTTGGTGACTCCGCACCCAGCCTCAGTAACAAGGCTGGAAAAATCGTTGCCCAAGACGGCACGATCCATATCGCCGCGCAAAGGGATAGTGGAAACAATGCGATCAACGTAAATAGCGGATCGAGTATCACCAGCAGCGGCATGCTGATACTGGATGGGCTCAACGGTATAGGCATGGTCACAGCCATCGGTAACAACTACCTGAGCGCCGACAGGCTGCTGGTTCGCAATGCCAGCACTGTCACACTCAACTCCAGCTTGAACGATATCAACACGATTTCTGCTCACAAGGTTGCCAGTCTGAGCTATGTCAACAAGGATGCGACGAGGATTGGCACCCTCCATTGGGATGGCGTCGATTATCAAGGAATCCAGGCCAGCGGCATGATTGATATAGCCACGTTGAGCGGTAATCTGGCTGTCGCTGGAAACATTGCCACGGAATCCGGTGCGTCTAACGCCGTCACATTGAACGCCGGCAGGGACTTAGCGGCCGGCAATGTAGCCGGGGGTGACATTCAAATATCTGGAGCCACGATCAGCACCGGAACAGGTGGGCGCGCGACGCTCTATACCGGCAGCCTTTCCGACAGCACCGGCATGACCGAGCTCATCGGTTCGAAGAGTGGGCGCTTCCGTTATAACAGCGATGAGGCGTCGACAGGCTATTCGACAACCCTAGGCTCAGGTCTTTATGCCATCTACCGGGAGCAGCCAACCCTTCTGGTTAGTGCGAATTCCCAGAGCCTCATTTATGGCTCGTTGCTGCCCTCCTACACGGCGGCGTATACCGGTTTCGCAAATGGTGATTCGAGCGCCGATCTGACCGGCACGGCGGCCTGGCTACTCGAAGCAGGCGTCACTTCAACCAGCGGCAATCGGGTGGTCGGCAGCTACGATGTCAGCTACAACGGTGGACTGGTTAATGGCCTCGGGTACGCAATTGCTGACAATAAATCCAGTGCTGGAACCCTGACCATCACCCAGCGTGGTCTGGACCTGGAGCTGGCGGGAACCAGCAGCCGGGTCTATGACGGAACCACCAATATGGACTTTAGCGGATATATGGTTTCCGCTAGTGGGAAGATCAGCGGTGACGATTTCGCGATTGCCACCGACTCGCTGGTCGGTGTCGTGGACAAGAATGTCGGCAGCAAAAAACAAGTGATCTTTACCGGCTTCGGTCTTTCCGGGAGCGATGCGGGCAATTATAAGCTGGTGTCCGGCGCTGCCGAGGGCACCGCCAGCATTACGCAGAGAGCGATCTCCATCAGCGGTATCAGCGCCGCCGACAAGTTCTATGATGCAAACACCCTCGCCACGGTGGATGTGTCCGGTGCCAGTGGCTGGGTGTCGGGCGACGATTTCCATCTCAGCGCCACCGGTGCCTTTGCTGACAAACACGCTGATACCAACAAGACCGTCACTCTGACCAGCAGCTACAGCGGCAGTGACATCGCTAACTACCTCATTACCGATCAGGCCAGCACCACCGCCGATATCAATCGTCTGGCGATCACCGTCAGCGGTATTACCGCCGAAGGTCGGGTTTATGACGGCACTACCGACGCCTCCGTGAGTAGCGCGAACGCCCGTGGCTGGCTGCCGGGCGATGATGTGCGAGTCAGCGCCACCGGCCACTTCGCCGACAAGAACGCAGCCGCCAATAAAGTCGTCAATCTGACCAGCAGCTACAGCGGTAATGATGTACGTAACTACCTCATTACCAGCCAGGACAACGCCGCGGCTTCCATAAACTCGCGCCGGGTGGCCGTTGTGGCTGACCGTCTTGAAAAGAATCAGGGCGCAGCTGATCCGGCACTGACCTATCAAACCAGCTGCGGTGTGCGGGCAAGCGACTGTGGCCTAGTCCGTGGCGAAAGCCTTGCCGGTGAGCTGAGAAGAGACCCAGGCGAAGCATCCGGCAGCTACGCCATTCGCCAGGGTACGTTGAATGAAAGCTTCAATCCCAACTACACCATCGCGTTTGAAGAGGGACATCTGCTTATCGCTGAGCCCGATATCCCGGCGGGTGGTGGCGAGAGACCTGCATCATCCAGCAATCAGATCAGTCAGTTCATTGCATCCATTTACTCGGTAGGCAGCAGAGGTAATAGCGCGCCGGCCGCGAGCCTTGAGTACGTCGATGTGGGCGGAGCCGAAACGGCCCTTGTGAGCGGGGGGCAACAGAGCGGAAGCGGACCATTGCGATTGCTTGTCGTCGATGGCGGGGTGCGCAAGAGCAGAGATGACATCTACCCGAATCAGGACTAAGCGAACAGGGTCTTACTATATGAAGTTGTTAACGCCATCTCCAGCGGCTGTTGCCATCGCTCTCTGCGCGTTGGCATCTGGTTCGATCCAGGCACAGGAAGCGCCGGAAGCGGGCCTGATCTATCAACAAAGCCAACAGCCTAAGTTGGCCCCGCTCGTACCCTCCGTTGATTTGAAACTGCAGGGCGCTCCCCTCAACGCAGGCGCGCAAGGTGGAGCGAAAGTTTCTCTGCAGGCCATCAATCTGAAGGGCAACTCGATTTTCTGTAACGATGAATTGCTGGAGCAACTGGGCGATATCCGGGGCCGGGAATATGATCTTGCCGGCCTACAGGAACTCGCCAACCGGATTAGCCTGTACTACCGGGCACAGGGTTATCCCTTCGCTCGGGCACTTTTGCCTGCACAGGACCTAGCCGGCGGCGAACTGGTTATACAGGTACTAGAAGGGCGTTATGGTCAGGTGAGTACCAGCGGTGACCCTGCTATCGCCGCCGCTGCTCTGCCTTACGTTGCCGCATTGGCTCTCGGTGAACCAATCGAGTCCAACAAGCTTGAACGGAACTTGCTGATTCTGGGAGACCTGCCGGGGATTGCAGCTATTCCGGTCATGCGACCAGGTGCGACAGTCGGTACCGGAGACTTGGATATCCAGATGAGCCCGACCGACCGTTTCGCCGGGCGGTTCTCCGTGGACAACCACGGCAGCCGGTTTTCCGGTGCCTATCGAGGCCGCGCCGATGTGCTGGCTCGGAGGCTGTTGATGGTGGGCGATGAACTCAGTGTGTCAGCACTCTATTCCAATGAAGACACATGGCTTGGCGGCTTGACCTATTCCGCGCCCCTTACCGCCAACGGTCTACGGGGCTTTGTCGGCTACTCGCACACCGATTACACCCTCGGCAAGGGGTTCGAAGGCTATACCGGAACGGCCAAGGTAAGCTCCCTGGGCATCAGCTATCCGTGGCTGCGTTCACAGATGAGCAACATTCGTCTGCAGGCGACTTACCAGTACAAGGATCTGGACGACGACGTCAATTTCGCCAATTACACCAAGGCTACGCAGAGTCGCAGCCTGCCGGTTGCATTGCTGTTCGACCACCGTGATGGCTGGGGGGGGGGTGGCGTCAGTTGGGGAAGCCTGACACTGACGCCCGGCAAGCTGGATATTGATCAAACGGCGGCCGGCTCGGTTGGTTATGACTTCTTCAAGGCCAATCTGGATCTGGCCCGCCTGCAAGCTTTGGCTTCGGATCTGACCCTCTACGGACGATTGAGTGGCCAGTGGTCTGACCGAAAAAATCTGGATGGCTCCGAAAGCTTCTATCTCGGCGGGCCAAATGGCGTCAGGGCATTTCCCGTAGGTGAGGGAAGCGACAGCAGGGGCTGGTTGGCTCAGTTGGAGCTGCGTTACACGCTGGACAACGGTCTGAGTCCCTATCTACTGATAGATGGCGGCAGCACACCGAATGGTGGAATCGACGCTGGTGATGACCGGACGGTTTCTGGGGCAGGCTTCGGTGTCCGCTACAACTATAGCGCCTGGAGCGCTGACCTCGTTTCTGCCTGGAAGCTTGAAGGCGGCAAGGCTCAGTCCGACGGCCGGCAGAAAGATCCCTGTTTCTGGTTCAATCTCGCTTACAGCTTCTGAAGTGAAACGTGGAGGTGTCGAGACTCGCGCAAAGTCGCTAGCAGGCCACTCCATCAGAGGAGTCAAGTCCGCTTCTGGCCGAAAGCCGACGTTGATATCACCAATTCTATGGAGCCCGGTGATAGCCCTGATCTAAATCTATTGTTTAAGCATGCGCGTACAGAACGTACGTCGGTAATCTGATGGTGTGATGCCCAGCTGAGCCACGAAGTGCTGACGTAGCGACAGAGGTGTACCAAAGCCCACCTCAGAAACGATGCACTCTATCGGCATATCGGTGGTTTCCAGCAGTTGCTGCGCTCTGGCTACACGTTCGGCACTTAGCCATCTTACTAAGGTCGTGCCTGTGGCTTCCCGGAAGCGTCGGGTGAAGGTGCGGCGGCTCATGCTAGCCACTTCGGCGAGCATATCGACCGTCATGGGTTCAGCTAAACGCTCGCGCGCCCACTCCAGCACGCCGGCTAATCGGCTCTCGCTGGGCAGTTGTGGCATGGGTTGCTTGATGTACTGAGCCTGCCCGCCTTGCCGGTGTGGTGGGGTAACCAACAGCCTGGCCATCCGGTTTGCGGCGTCGGCACCGTGGCGCTCACGCAGTAAATACAGGCAGCAATCGATAGCAGCGACCGTACCGGCAGAGGTCACGATATTGTTGTCCGCGACATACAACACATCGGGTCGAAAGTGACTGTTCGGGAAGCGCTTGGCGAATGCCTCGCGCGCAGCCCAATGGGTGGTGGCTTCGCGGCCATCGAGCAGGCCGGCATCACCGAGCACGAAAGCACCGAGGCACAAGCCGACGAGCAGAGCACCTCGCGCATGGGCTTGACGCAGGGCTTCGGTCAGCTCGGCGGGGGCAGGCTGCCAGGGATCGCTCCAGGCCGGCACGATGATCACGTTAGCCTGCTCCATGATTTCCAGGCCCTCGGTCACCTCGATCATGAGGCCTTGGTCGCTACGGATTCTGCCAGGCGTCACCGCGCAGTAGCGCACCTCGTAACCCGGCAGATCCGGAAGCTCCTTGGCGGCGGCTATCACCATGCCGGGCACGGAGAGGTGGAACAGGCTCACACCCTCAAAAGCCAGCGCGGCGACATGCAGGGTAGTCATGGTCAGGCTCCCGGTGGCGACATTGGCCCAATACTAGCGACGATTGGCATTTGGGTCACTGTTGCGATCGCCTCCTCTTGCACAGAATGAGGCCATCGTCCGATCCGTGAAATCCAGGAGCCACCTCTCATGCCTATCAGAACTCTCGCTACATCTCTGGCTCTCGCTTTGGGCCTTTCCGCCACCGGCGTGTTCGCTCAATCGACGGTAGCCGAGCCGCTGGAGCTGCAGCAAATACGAAATGCCACCGTAAAAATCACCTACGCGGATACGACGTTTCTGATCGATCCTATGTTGGCGAAGAAGGGCAGCTACCCTGGGTTCGAAAACACCTACCGCAGCGAGCTTCGCAACCCCCGGGTCGATCTGCCAATGTCGGTAGAAGAGGTCATGGCCGGGGTGGATGCAGTTATCGTCACGCATACCCATCTCGATCACTGGGACGATGCTGCGCAGGAACTGTTGCCCAAGGACCTCCCGCTATTTGTACAGAATGCAGCCGATGCCGAAATCATTCGCGGGCAAGGCTTTACCGATGTGCGCATCCTCGACGACCACGCCAAATTCGGCGGCGTAACGCTGACCAAGACTGGCGGCCAGCATGGAACCGATGAGATGTACGCGACGCCTCAGGTGGCGCAGGCACTTGGTGAGGCGATGGGTGTCGTTTTTCAGGCTCCTCAGCACAAGACCTTATACCTGGCAGGCGATACCATCTGGCGTGATGAAGTCGACCAGGCTCTTACCCAGTACAGCCCGCACGTGGTCGTGCTGAATGCCGGCTATGCGCAACTCAGCGGCTTCGACGGTGCGATCATCATGGGCAAGGATGACGTACTTCGTGCGGTGCAAGCGGCTCCAAACGCAACGGTCGTCGCGGTCCATCTGGATGCCATCAATCACATGGCGCTCAGCCGTAAAGAGCTAAGCGAGTTTGTCCAGAAGTCCGGTATTCAGGAGCGCGTCGAAATTCCGCAGGATGGGGCGTTGCTGAACTTCTGATCAGAAGTGCCAGCTAAACGAATTTCCAAGCGGGCGCTGGTACGCCGTAGCGTGTGGGTACCGTACAAGGCCAATGGCTGTCACTCAGGTTTTGACGAGCCTTACGCTGATGGCCATATATCTGAGCCGGAGCGGGGCTTTCTGCCCGGCTAGCTTTCCGTTGTTCCAAGGCTGGTGACTGAACCTTGCGTGGTGTTCAAGGTTTGCCCTCCGCATGAGAGCTGACAAGGGTGGATCAGCCATAGCAATGGGCGCTAACCCGCAAAGAGCTGCCGTTGGCTAGACGCCCAGTACATTCCAAAGCAAAACACGCCAATCGGTAGCCATGAAGGCGAGCGATGACAGCTATGCGAAGATGCAGCCCTTCGAGATTACTGGCGGGAATTGAGCATGGATCAGCTGCAAACAATGCAGATCTACGTTCAGGTAGTGGATAGCGGCAGCTTCACGCAGGCCGCCGAGGTTCTGCAATTACATCGGCCAACCATCACCAAGGCCGTGCAGCAGCTTGAGCGGGAACTGGGAGTGCGGTTGCTGCACCGGACGACGCGTAAGGTCAGCGTGACCACAGAGGGCGGCGAGTTCTATCAGCGCTGCAGGCGGCTCCTGGAAGAGGTGAATGACACATTCAGTTCGTTCACCAGCCATGCTGTCGTTCCCACAGGCCGGTTGCGCCTGGACCTGCCCGTCACACTGGCTAAGTCGGTGATCATTCCAGCCTTGCCCGATTTCCAGCAGCGCTACCCGCAGATTGAGCTGATCCTGGGCGCGACGGATCAGCCTGTGGATTTGTTCGACGATGGCATCGACTGCGTTGTCAGACTGGGTAAGCTTAAGGACTCCAGTCTGGTGGCGAGGCGGATCGGTGCGATACCGATGGTGACCTGCGCTTCTCCGCAGTATCTGGAGCGGTATGGAATGCCTAAGAGCCTCGAAGACCTTGATCAGCACCGGGCGGTCAATTTCTTTACCGGGCGCGAGCGCAAGGTGGTGGACTGGACCTTTCGCGTCGAGAACACCACCGTCACGCTGAGGCTGCGCAGCGGCATCATGACCAACGAATCCGAAGCGCTCCTGGCATGCGGGCTGGCAGGGTTCGGCTTGCTGCAGGGCGTAAGGCCCGCCCTGCAGCCCTATCTCGATACGGGTCTGTTGGTTCAGGTGCTGGCGGATTATCCAGCCCTGCCCAAGCCCGTTTCGATCCTGTATCCGAGTCGAAGCTATCTAGCGCCCAAGGTACGTGTCTTTGTTGACTGGTTGACGCAGCTGCTCGACCAGCATCATCTAACAGACTGAGATTGTTAATTAATCGATAACAATAAAGTCGCAACTGATGAGCTGATCTTTACTAATTCAGCGACTAATTTGCTCTCCATATCCCAGATAGGAGTCCAGCCCCATGTCGCGAGTTGTTCGTTTTCACCGTACCGGCGATGCACAGGTCCTGCAGATCGACGAGGTGGATGTCTCCGCCCCCAAAGCTGGCGAAGTGCAGATTCGTGTCAAGGCGCTCGGCATCAATCGCGCCGAGATCATGTACCGAACCGGCCAGTACGTTATCGAGCCGCGCTTTCCCGCCATCCTGGGTTATGAAGCTGCCGGCCTCGTGGAAGCGCTCGGCCCGGATGTGGCCGGCTTCAACATTGGCGATGCCGTCAGCGTAGTCCCGGCTTTTTCGTTCGCGGATTACGGGATGTATGGCGAGTTGGTTAATGTTCCCGTGCACGCTCTGGTCAAGCATCCAGGGAACCTCTCGTTCGAAGAGGCCGCAGCCAGCTGGATGATGTTCATCACCGCCTACGGTGCCCTGATCGATATCGGCAACCTGCAGGGCGGAGAAACCGTGCTGATTCGTGCGGCGTCCAGCAGTGTCGGCCTGGCGGCCATTCAGATTGCCAACATGGTGGGTGCTGTGCCGGTCGCTTTGACCCGTACCAGCCAAAAACGCCAAGCGCTACTCGATGCTGGCGCAGCCCATGTCATTGCTACTGAAGAGCAGGATCTGAACAACGAAGTCATGTCCATCACCGACGGCAAAGGCGCCCGCATGGCCTTCGATCCCGTCGGCGGTGCATACGCCGGCCAGATCTTCAAGGTGCTGGGCATGCAGGGCATCTTCTTCCAGTACGGTGCATTGGATGCCGAGGATATTCCCGTGCCGGTCATGGATGTGCTCGGTAAGCATCTGACGCTACGCGGTTACGAACTCTTCGAGATCACCGGCAACCCGGAAAAGCTGGAACAGGCCAAGTCCTTCGTCAACGCAGGACTGGCCAGCGGCAAGCTGCATCCGGTGATCGACCGAACCTTTGCGTTCGAGGAAATCGCCAAGGCGCATCGGCACATGGAAGCCAATGCCCAGGTCGGCAAGATTGTCGTGACGCTGTAAACGACCAGTTGAAGCAGTCCAAACTGACGGGATGGGCTGCTTCGCGAGTGACGGCTTTGCGACGACTCTGTTGAAGACAGCCGGTGCTCCGCCTCTGCGATGAACCAGAAGAAAGTGCTCGCTAATGCCCGACTTCGGCTGCTAACAGCCCTCTCAAAATCAACCCTGGCAATCCACTCAATCCAGCGAAGCCCGCCCCCCTGCCCCCTTGGGCGTAAGCAACAGGTACAAAGCCGGCACCACGATCAGCGCGAGCAGTGATACTGATACCAGCCCGAAGATGATCACCAAGGTCAGTGGTCGGTAGAAGGCACTGCTGATGGCAAGAGGGACCAGCCCGACGATGGTGGTCACTGCCGTGGTCAACAGTGGCCGCAGCCGTCGGGCAGAGCCGGCTGCGGCGGCTTCGGTGATGGACATGCCTTCCTTGAGAAAACTGTTCATGGTGTCGACCATGATGATGCCGTTGTTGATGGCGATGCCGATCAGCGATACCAGGCCGATCATCGCGAAGAACGAGAAGGTGATATCAAACGCCCAGAAGCCGATGGCTGAGCCGATGATGGCGAGCGGCATGGTGGCGAAGATGATGAACGCCTGGCGAAAGCTGCTGAAGACGATGACCAGCACGCCGACGATCAGCACCACGGCGATAAGCAGCGCGACGAGCGCCGAGGAGAAGGTCTCGGCGGTGTCGGCAGACTCGCCCCCAACCACCGCACGGTAGCCATCGGGCCAGCCTGCCTGCAGCTCGTCCAGTTGCGGGCCCAGCTCAGTCATCACCTCGACGACCGTGCGGCCTTCGTTCTTCGCCATCACCGTCAGTGCCCGTTCGCCGTTGCTGTGGGAGATGGCGATGGCGGCCTCCGACTGTATCGGGGTCAGCAACTGGTTCAAGGCAATGGAGCGGCCTTCGCCAGTGAACGCACGGACTCGCGACAGCTCTTCCATGTTGTGTGGGCCACCGGCTTCACCGGGGCGGCTCGGCCATTCGGTGCCCAGGCGGATGTCAATATTGTCCGTGTCACTGGCGGTGACGAAAGTGCCGACGATATCCGAGCTGAAGGCGATGCGAATCTGCGACGCCAAGTCGTCGTGGCCGATGCCAAAGAAGTTGGCGGCTTCCCGATCCGGACGCAAGGCCAGTTGCGGCTTGAGCATGCCGATGTTATCGCGCACGTCCACCACGCCGCTGATACCGGACAGGAGGGCCTGCACCTCGCGCGAGCGAACCAGCAGCTCGTCCATGTCGGCACCGATCAGCTGGATTTCTATCGGGTCGCCTGCGCCAGGGCCGCTGGCCTCGGGCACGACCAGTAATTGCGCGGCAGCAACGTTGTCCTGCAGGTAGGCGCTCAGCTCGCTGCGCAGCTCTTCGGCCAATACGTAGGAGTCCAGATCACGCTCATCACGTGGCAGAAAGATTGCCGAGAAACCAATGAAGTTCTCCGCCTCGCTCGGCTGCAGCGCGGCCGCCATGGAGCCGCCGGCAAACGGGCTTTTCAGGCCGACCAGCTTCACCACGCTCTTGAAGTAAGGCTTGCTTCTGAGGATCTCGCCAAGCTCGTCCGCCACCTGCTGCGAGGTGTCCAACTGAGTGGTGGGCGGCAGCTCGATATTGATACCCAGCCGCTCGCCATCGGACGGCGGAAACAGCTCGATCCGCGCCTGGGTGAACGCCACCATTGCAACCACGAACAAGGCGACAGCGGCTAGCAGCCAGAACCAGGAGTGCTTGCGCGAGCGCACCACCCAACGCGCGTTCCAGCGCTCTAAGCCATCGACGGCGCGGTTCGTCACCCGGTCGGACAGCCCCTGCTGCTGTGGACTGTCCGCCTTGCGCTGCTTACCCAGCAAAGCGCGCGAGAGCGGTAGCGAGCACAGCATGGCAACGACGAACGAGAGAATCAGGCAGACCACCGCTGTGGCGGGCAGCACGCGGATGAATTCGCCCATGATGCCGCTGATGGACATCAACGGTGCCAGCGCCAGAATAGTGGTCAGTTGTGCCGCAAATGTCGGTATCGCGTAGCGCTTGACCGTGGCCAGCACGCCCTGGCCGAAGGTTTTGCCCTGCACGTAGATTTCGTCGTGCAGGCCTTCCATAAGGATGATGAACACATCGATGATCATCACCAGCGCGATAACCATGCCGATGACCACCAGCTCATTGAGCGAATAGCCCATTACCAGAATGACCAGCAGCACGCCGGCAAAGGTGATCGGCACCGACAGCCCGGCCACCACGGCTTCGCGCCAGGCGATGGTCAAAAGCAGAATGACGAAGACCACGGCCATGGTCTGCAGCGCGCTGACGAAAACCTCGGAAAGCGCCTCCCAGATCTGCTCGGCCTCATCTTGGGTAATGGTGTACTCCAGCCCGGCGGGCCAGGCGCCTTGCTGCTCCATCTGCGCCAGGGTACTGCGCAGCGTGTCGACCAGATTGACCGTATCGGCCCCCGGCGATTTGCGCACGGAGATTTCCAGCGAGGGTTCGAACGCGCCGCCCTGATCGGCGAAGAATGCGCGGCTGGTTTCGGTTTCCTGCATACGGCTTACCGTGGCCACCTCATCCAGGCGCACCGCGCGACTTGCGCCGGCACCACCAAGGCGCGCCACCGGCAAGGCGCGTAGATCAGCCACATCGCGGAAACGGCCTTCCAGGCGTACTACCGCGCCGATGCTGTCGCTGCGTATCTCGCCGAAGGGTTGTTCGATGTTGGCTTGCTGCACTGCATTGCGCACCGCTGCAGGAGAAAGGCCGAGGGCGAGCAGGCGCTCGGGGCGCAGCAGTATCTGCACGATCTCTTCGCGCTCACCGCCGATATCCACTTCGTTGACACCAGGCACACGCTCCAGCACGTCACGGATGCGCCGCGCCTGCTCGTTCATGGTGGCCGAGGTGCCGGCGCCATGCAGGGTGAAGGTGAAAATGGGCCGGTCGTCCACCGACGCCTGCTTGATGGTCGGTCGCTCGACGTCGTCGGGCAACTCGGCTTCTGCATCGGCGACCGCTGCGCGCAGCCGGGTCATGGCATCGAGCGGATCGGCCGAGGCTTCGAACTCCACGGAGATGATCGAATAGGAATCGAACGAGGCGCTGTCGACCCGGCGCACACCCTGTAGCGTGGTGACCTCATCCTCGATGATGTCGGTGACCTGTTCCTCCATCGTCAGCGGGTCGGCGCCCGGCCAGGTCGTGGTAATGGTGGCCTGGGGAATGTTCAGGTCCGGCAGCGACTCCTTGACCAGCTGCGAGTAGGCCATGATGCCGCCGAGAACCAGCGTGACCACCAACAGGATGCCGAAGATCGGTTGCAGGAAGAAAAACCGCGCCAGCGGATGTGCATTGCGCACCTCGTCGCTCTCGATCTGGGCAGCCTCGCTGTTAGGCGGCTGTTGCTCTTCGCTGCCAGCACTCATTGCGTCGCCTCGCCGACGTGCATGATCCGCACAGCCTGGCCGTCATGCAGCGCCGCGCGGCCATCGGTCACCACCAGCTCGCCCTCCTCCAGGCCGCCCGTCACCGTACGGTAATCGCCGGATTGCTGAGCCAGTTCCACCCGCCGCTCGCTGACCTTGCCGCTCTGCTCATTGGCCACGAAGACGAACGCCTGATCGTTACGAAAACGCAGCGCTTCCAGCGGCACCACCAATGCGTCGGCGGCGCTCTGCTCGGCAATCCACACGGCGACGAACTCGCCATCCTGCAAACCGGTTTCGTTGCCCTGGGTGTGGACGATGATCTCGAAGGTACGCGTTTCAGGATCGAGCGACGGACTGATCGCATGAACCTGACCTTCGACCTGGGCCTTGCCACGCAGAGGATCGACATCCTGCCCGGCAACAGTCGGGTTTTCGCCGACCATCACTCGCGCGCCGGTGGCAATCTGCCGATAGTTATATGACGGCAGATCGACACGCACCTCGAACCGATCCGGATCGATGACCATGGCCGGCACCGTGCGCAAGGCGTTTCGCTCACTGTCGGACTGCACCGTACTGGGCATGAAGTAGCGGCCCTTTTCCACATTGAGCCGGGCCAGTACGCCATCGATGGGCGATACCAGTCGTGTTTCGTCGACGCTCAGCTGCGCCTGGGCAAGTTGCGCGCGGGCATTGTCGCGGGCGGCCCTGGCCTGCTCAACCTGCACCCGAGCTTCGTCCAGTTCCTGCCGCGAAGCCGAGCGTTGTTCAATCAGCGTCTGGTAGCGCTTGTGCGTCACCTCGGCGAGCTCAAGGCTGGCCTGCGCTTCAGCCAACGCGGCCTTGGCGGCTTGCAGATCAGCAGTTACGCGTTCGGGCGCCTGGTTGGCGATCAGCTGTCCGGCCTTGACCGGCATGCCCACTCGCAGCTCGGCATCGACATGGGTCACCAAGCCCTGCTGGGTGAAGGTGAGAAACTCACGCTGTCGCGAACGCGCTGTGCCCTGGCTGTATACCCAGGCCTGCATTTGCCGGCGCTCGGCCGGCACCACCTGGACACTGGTCACAGCCTTGCCGCTGGCCTGCTGCTCGGCCTGGGCCTCGGTCATTTCGGGATTTTCGCCGCAGGCGGCCAGGCTGATCAGGGCAAGGGCAGCGAGGGCGCCTCGGTAGTATCTAGTCATGCTTGTGCTTATCGTCAGGGTGCGGGCGGCGTGGCCGCGGGCACGGGTGGCGTGTTCTCGAAACCACCGCCCAGGGCGAGGTAGAGGGCGATGCGGTTTTCCAGGCGGGCAAGGCGCGCGCTGATCTGAGCGCTGCGCCCGTCGAGGGCGCGTTGCTGGCTCTCCAGCACGTTGAGGAAGGGGTCGATGCCCTGCCGATAACGGTTGAGCGACACCGTGACCGCGTCCTCCGCGGAGCCGGCCGAGGCGTCCAGGGCCGTTTCACGCCGATCCAGCAGCGAGTCGACGGCCAGCGCACTCTCAACTTCGGAAAGTGCGGTCAGAGCCGTTTCGGCGTAGGCATTCAGCGCCTCGTCACGCTGACCCTCGGAGATATCCACCTGCGCCACCAGGCGTCCGCCCTGAAACACCGGCTGCAACGCACGGCCGGCAATCGACCAGAGCAGATTGCCGCCGTTGAACAGCTCGGCGAATTCGCTGGCGCCGTAGCCGGCCGAACCGGTCAGTGACAGCGACGGCAGAAAGGAACGCTCTGCTGCGCCCAATCGGTAACCGGCGCTCTGCAGGCTCAGCTCGGCGGCACGCACGTCCGGGCGACGGGCCAGCAACTCGCTTGGAACGCCGCTGGCCGGGACTGCCGGAACAGACGGCAATACCTGCGCAGTCCCAACATTGCCCGAGGGGTACTCACCCATCAGTACCTGCAGTTCGCGCAGATTGCGCTGCAGCGACTCGCGGCGCTGCTCCAACCCGGCGCGGGCCGATTCCAGGTTGGCATCGGCGAGCATGCCGTCAGCCGGTGAGGTGATGCCAATGGCGACGCGGTTGTTGATCTGCCGGGCCATCTCGTCCAGTGCGGCAACGGTTCGCTCGGAAAGCTCGACCTGAGCCTGGGCGTGGACGATCTGGAAATATAGCTGCACCGCCTGCGCCGCCACGGACTGACGAGCCGCCCGCAGCTGCTCGGTACTGGCCAGATAATCAGCGCGAGCCGAGGCGCTGAGCGCTGCCAGCCGCCCCCAGAGGTCAAGCTCCCAGCTCACATCGACGGCGACGTCGTAGTTATTGCTGATCACCTGGGCGTTTTCGCCGGTTAGCGGATCCGGCATGTTCTGACGTTGTCGAGCGGCACCCGCGCCGAGCCCGACTTGCGGCAACTGATCGGCACGATTCAAGCGTGCCTGCGCTTCGGCGATGCGTGTACGTGCCAGCGCCTGCGCCAGCCCCGGATTCTTCTCCAGAGCCGTATCCACGAAGGCATCGAGGCGTGCATCGCCAAAATCACGCCACCACAAATCCACCGATGAGTGGACAGTCTGATCGGCAGCAACAAATTCTGGGGGAAGCGTGAACGGCACATGCGCAGGCTCCCGCTGCACGCTGGCGCACGAGCCGAGGAGGACCATGGTGGCCAGCAACAGCGGACGCGACGCCAACAATACAGAACGAGGTAAACCCATCAGTGACCTCGCGGGGCAAGCAGGATCAGCAACATTTCCCGGTGCGCGCTTCGAATCTCGGCCACTTCCTGCTCGGCGACTT
This sequence comes from Stutzerimonas stutzeri, assembly GCA_002345575.1. Taxonomy (GTDB): domain Bacteria; phylum Pseudomonadota; class Gammaproteobacteria; order Pseudomonadales; family Pseudomonadaceae; genus Stutzerimonas; species Stutzerimonas stutzeri_S. The sequence continues at coordinate 129,255 of DDVX01000003.1, read as the reverse complement.
CATCGCTCAGCATCAGTTGGGCAAGCAACGCGATCAGTACCGGTGCGGAAACCAGCGGAAACTTTCTCGAAACGGCGTTATCGGCGATCACGCCACCGGCGATGCACTCATCGAGCTCAGCCTGACGACGCACAGCATGAGGCCGCACCATGCGCCCGTACCAGTCGCGAAACAGCTCGGGGGATCGGGCGCTTTCGCTGAGCAGCAGGCGGAAGATTGCACGCGTGTGCGGCTCGTCGATGGCCGCGTAGGCCATATCCAGAAAACGGTCAACCATGTCTTCGAGCGATACGCCCTCAGCCCACGGCCAGTGATTCTGCTTGGCAGGGGAGAACATCGTGGTGGCGAATAACGCTTCAAGCATCTCGCTCTTGCTGGAGAAGTGGGCATACAGGCCTGCCTTGGTCAGGCCGACGCGCCGCGAAATACGCTCCACTGTGGCACCTTCAAAGCCGACGCTGCTGAACTCCTGCAATGCCGCTTCGAGGATCTGCTGACGCCGCATTTCAGCGGACAAGCGAACTCGCCTGCCACGCGCTGTACGCGAGGTTGCTGTTCCGTCCGGGGAGTGAGACTGAGTCATGGGCGCAACTCACGGTTGAGGCATTCATAAAACCTGAAAAGCGAAACTAACATACAGCTGGTAGTTAACAGAGATTCTGTAGGAAGGCTTTTTATACCTATGTGATAAGTCAGCAGACGAAGCAAAATGTGCACTTCTTGCGAAAGCGCCCTTTTTCGCCCGCCTCGTCCGGACAATAATCCGCACTATTCAGATCGCCAGCCGTCTCACTTTTTCTAGCCAAATGAAACATTATCCATCCTGCCGCTCTCTGAGTTCTGGCCGCTTATTGATGCAATGATCGCTCTATGAATGTTTTTCCAGCGAAAGGTAAACCGGCGTACCCAACGGCCGCCGTTCTCGACGAATCCGAGCGTATTCAATTGGCCCTGGATGCCGGCGCGATAGTGGGCACTTGGGTCTGGGACATTCCTAACGACAACATCTTTGCCGACGAGCGCTTTGCTCGTACCTTCGGTGTGCCGTTTGAGCAATGTACGACTGGGCTCTCATTTGCCGAGGCGGCCGCCTCGATACACCCTCATGACCAGGAGCGGGTTAAAGCCGATATCGTTGAAGCCATAAGGCGCGGCGGGCCTTATCGATGCGAATACCGGGTTTTACAGAGCGATGGCATCTACCGCTGGATCGAAGCCAATGGCCGGGTCGAGCTGGATTCCGCAGGCAATGCCGTTCGCTTTCCCGGCGTGCTTCTGGATATCGAGCAACGCAAATCGGCGGAAGCCGAGCGCGACCGAATCTCCAGCCTGCTGAAGAACTTTTCAGCGGCCGTACCTGGTGTTGTCTACGCGAAGGATCTAGAAGGCCGCATGTTGGTGGCCAACACCGGCACCACCCAGCTGATCGGCAAGCCGCCTAGCTTCTATATCGGCAAAACCGATCTGGAATTTCTCGATGACAAGGCCCAGGCCCGCAAGGTCATGGAGACGGACCAGCGCATCATGCACGGCGGCAAAGCCGAGCAGATTGAGGAATACGTCAGCAAACCTGACGGCACTACCGCCGTATGGCTTTCCGTCAAAGCGCCGCTACTGGACGAATCGGGCGAAGTGATGGGCTTGATTGGCTCCTCCATAGACGTGACCGCTCGCAAGGATGCGGAAGCTGCACTTCAGGAGCTGAACCGCACTCTGGAGGAGCGCGTCGCGGACGCCATTGCTGAGCGCGAGGCGGCTGAAGCGGCCATGCGGCAATCGCAGAAGATGGAAGCTGTGGGGCAATTAACCGGCGGGATTGCGCACGACTTCAACAATCTTCTTGCCGGCATCAGCGGCAGCCTGGAGTTGGCGAAGATGCGCCTTGCCCAGGGAAGACATGTGGATATCGAACGTTATCTAGCGATTGCCCAAGGCGCGACGCAACGAGCTGCGGCGCTGACGCATCGGTTGTTGGCCTTTTCCCGCCGGCAGAACCTGGCTCCGGTTCCAACCGACGTCAATGAACTGATCAGTGGAATGGAAGAGTTGCTTCGCCAGTCGGTAGGGCCTTCGATCGATATCAAGGTTCGTTTGGCCAATGACCTGTGGCCTTCCCTCCTGGACCCGGCGCAAGTGGAAAATGCGTTACTGAACCTGTGCATCAACTCGCGCGACGCCATGCCCGATGGCGGCAGCATTCTTATCGAAACCTTCAACGCGCATCTGGAAGCTGATGAGTTGGACGCAGAACTCGCTGCCGGTGAATACCTGGCAATTTGCATTTCCGACACGGGCTTCGGTATGAGCCCGGAAGTTATGGCACGCGCGTTCGAGCCATTCTTTTCTACCAAGCCGGTAGGGGCTGGTTCCGGGCTCGGGCTCTCGATGATCTACGGCTTTGCCCAGCAATCGGGTGGGCAGCTCAAGATTCGCTCTGAAGTTGGCAAGGGCAGCACGGTGTTTCTGTACCTGCCTCATCACGCGGTAGAGCTTCCGGACTCTGTCTACTCCGAGCCTGCATCCGACTCAAGACAGGCTGCACCCGGAAAGACGGTTCTTGTCGTGGAGGACGAATCCTCGATCCGGCAGCTGGTGGTCGAATTGCTGACCGGCATGGGGTATGAAGTGATCGAAGCCGCTGACAGCAACGTCGGCCTGCTGCTGTTGAACTCCAGCGCGCCCATCCACCTGCTGATTACCGATGTAGGCCTTCCCGGGGCCATCAATGGCAGGCAAATGGCTGATATCGCCCGCCAGTCCAAACCCGACCTGCCGGTACTGTTCATCACCGGATACGCCCAAAGCCACGTCCTCGGCAATAGCCACCTGGAGCCTTCGACGGGTGTGCTCACCAAGCCCTTCGCGCTGGATGCGCTGGCGTCGCACGTCAACGCTCTGGTCAATGCCGAGTAGTTTTTCAGACTCGGCCTCAGCCGCGCGGGGCGTTTGCCATCAGGCCGTGAACGACGGCGTGGGGGCCAGCCTGTCGGACAACAGGGAGATTTGCCCCGCCTCGACCAGCACCGACATCGGCTTGGGCTTACCGAGATAAAAGCCCTGCACGGCTGCACAGCCCATGCTGCGAAGCAGTTCGAGCTGACCGGGCGTTTCGATGCCTTCTGCCAAGACCGGAATATTCAAGCTACGCCCCAGCGCCAACACGGCGGAGATGATCGCCCGGGCTTGAGGGTCTTCCTCGATAGTCGGCATAAAGGAGCGGTCCGTCTTGATCTTGTCGAACGGGAAGGCACGCAGGATATCCAGCGATGAATAACCGGTGCCGAAATCATCCAGGGCGATGCTGACGCCCATTTCCTTGATACACGTTAGCATCGCCAACGCCTTGTCACGGTCGGCGAAGATGCTCGATTCGGTCAGTTCCAGCTCCAGACGTGCGGGCGCCAGGCCGGTGTCATCCAGAACCCGCCGCACCAGGCTCGCAAGGTCGTCATAAATGAACTGCATGGGCGATACATTGACCGCGACGCTCAAGGGCTGAGTCCAGGATGCTGCATCCTGGCAAGCCCTGCGCAGTACCCATTCGCCGAGGGCCAGAATGGTCGTATCACGTTCGGCAAGCGGAATGAACTCAACGGGTGAAATATCGCCCCGCGTCGGATGTTTCCAGCGCAGTAGAGCCTCGTAGCCGCGGACATGCCCGCTGGCAAGGTCGGTCTGCAACTGGTAATGCACCTGCAGCTGATTCTCCTCGATGGCTGCGCGCAGGTCGCTCGCAAGAGACTTGCGCAGACGCACCCGCTCATCCATCTCCGGCTCGTAGAAACACACCTGCCGGCCGAGCTCGCCCTTGGCGCGATACATGGCCAGATCAGCGTTGCTGAGCAGGCTTTCCCTGGAACTCGCATCCTGCGGGTAGACAGCGCCACCAATGCTTGCACCAAGATTGAACAACCCGAACGAGGTCTCCATTGGCTCGCCAATCGAGGCCTGCAACCGCTCGACGAACGCTTCGAGCGCAACCTTGCTCTGCAGGCGCAACACCACCGCAAACTCGTCACCGGAGAGGCGCACCGGATAGATGCGCTCATCGCTCAAGGCACTGAAACGCTGGCCGAGCTGCTGCAGCACCTGATCGCCAGCCGCATGTCCGTGTAGATCGTTTACCGCCTTGAAGCCGTCCAGATCGATGAACAGAAGCCCCACCCGTTCGCCACTTTTTTGCGCCTGGCTTAGCGACAGGTCCAAATGGCGACTGAAGCTCTCGCGGTTGGGCAGGCCGGTCAGCCCGTCATACATGGCCAGGTATTTAAAGCGCGTGAGCGACTCCAGCCTGACGCTATCGTCAATCAGGTAGCTCGCCACGCCAGCGCCGAAGATAAGCAGCGTCACTCCGCCCACGGCAAAGGCCAAAGCCTGCAGCGCGGGAGGATTGGTCACGGCATGCTCCACCAGCACGGGCGAGACACCGAAGCCAGCCATACCGGTGAAATGCAGCGAGACGATGGCAAGGGAAAGAAACAATGCCGGGTGACGATGCCACTTGAGCTTGTTGGCGCTATGGGCCAGCTGGAACGCGAACGCGCTAAGTCCGGTTGCGAGCAATATCGAAACGAACACGTAGCCATGATCCCAGCTCACCAGCCCCTGCACGCGGTAGGCCAGCATGCCGAGATAGTGCATCGCCGAAATGCCCAGGCCGCACACTGCCCCGCCAATGGCTGGTGCCAGCCGCCAGCGTGGCAAGATCGCCAGCATCAGGCCTGCCGATGCGCCAAACATGGCGACCAGCAGCGATAACGAGGTAAGCCCAGGGTCGAGTTCGATGGGCACATTGGGGCGATAACCAAGCATCGCGATGAAGTGCGTCGACCAAATCGTCGAACCCGCCGTGCCGGCGCTGAGCACACACCAACCGACCCGCTGCACGCCTTGAGTTTCTTGCGCGCGGCGATAAAGCCGCAGAGTGATGCCCGCCCCCATGACACATAACAACGCAGCCATGATCACAAACCCGGGGTGATGCAGCTCAGTGATACAGCTGAAAATCCGATACATGAGTTTCTTCTAGGCCCCTCGCGGGGGCTACCGCAGAAAATAGCGTCAGGATTCTAGCGGTTTGCTCAGGCCTGATAGATTGAAAAGCGCAATGCGATGATAGCACATAGCTATCGCGACGATGCGACGCGGGCTGTAGGGCAGCAGTGAGTGAATCACGGCGACAGACGGTTGATTTTCATGCCTCGTTGGCGCAGGTTTCGCCAGTTAATGTAATTCAAGCTTGTTGCTCCGCACGGCTCGTTACAGGCCGCGATATCACGGCCTGATCCAACGTCGCCGGTTAGCGGCTCATACCGGCCAGCCGTTGCGAGATGTCCAGCATGCCCTGGCCAAGCCCACGCAGCGCGACAGCATCACGTGCGCCTTCCTCGCTCGCGGTATGGATCCGAACTGCCAACTCATTGATCTCTTGCGTCACGTGGCTCTGCTGCTGCGCCGCCACGGCAATCTGCTGCGCCCGCTGCACGATGTCATCAAAGCTGGTAACCGTGTCGCCGAGCGTGCCAGCCACGCCGTTGGCCTGTTGCACCGCATCATGGGTGCGCTGGGCACCCGACTGCATCGTCGAAACTGCCTTGGCCGAAGCCTCGCGCAACTGGGTGATCATCTGCTGGATTTCGTTGGCTGAGCTCTGGGTTCTTCCCGCCAACGTACGCACCTCGTCAGCGACCACCGCAAAGCCCCGGCCCTGCTCGCCAGCTCGCGCGGCCTCGATTGCGGCATTGAGGGCAAGCAGGTTCGTCTGCTCGGAAATGGATTTGATGACATCCAGCACCACGCCGACGCGCTCAATGTCCTGGCCCAATTGAGTGATCGCCGAGGCCGCGTCGTCGATATCACCTGCCAACCCGCCAATCACCTCACTATTGCGCCGTACCTGGCCCTGGCCCTGCTCGGCAGCCGACAAAGACTGTCGGGCTGTGTCAGAGCAATCAGTCGTATTCTGAGCAACCTCGGCCGCACTGGCCGACATCTCGGTAATCGCCGTGGCCAGTAGAGTGTTGTCCTGCCGTTGTACTTCGGCACGGTCGGCCAGACCAATCGACAGCTTCGCCAGCTCATCAGCCTGCCGCTCCAGACTCGCCGACTCGGTGGCTATGCGCTGCAACATATCGCGTAGCGAACCGGCATAGCGGTTCACTGCGCCGCGCAGAGCGCCAAGCTCATCGGCGCGATGTATCTCCAGCTGAGAATTGTCGCGAGCACCACCCTGCCCCAACCGCTCGATCTGCTCGGTAGTTTCCTCAAGCTGCGCCAGCAAGCGCTTGCCGGCAAACCAGGCGATGCCAAGCAGCAACGCCAAAAGCGGCAACAGCAACAGAAGTATCAGCCTGGTCAGCTCATCGGCAAGGCCGGTCACTTTCGCCTCAGACGTGACCAGACCGACCCGCCAACCGGTGCCGGGAATGGTTTCCAATGTCACATAGGCCGGGCCGCCGACCAATCCATCCTGTTCCAGGAAGATTGGCTGGCCATCCAAGCTGCGCGCGCTAATGGCATCAACTAGAGGCTTGAGCCATGGTTTTTCGCGCCCCAGGTCGGTCAATGTCGGCAAACCGCCGGACGCTTTCAGACCGGGGTAGAACAGCAGGTTGCCGGCCTGGTCGAACGCAAACGCATAGCCACCCGTCACGCCACCGTTTTCTTCGAGAAAACTGGCCAAGCCGTCGAGCTTCAAATCGAGCGTCGCGACCCCAGCAAATGCGCCACCGCGCCTGTAAGGAACGCTGCAGGTTGTCATTGCCTGGCCACTTACCGTGTCCAGATAGCCATCCGACCAAACACAACGCCCCGGCACCGCCGAACGCGCCTCGGTGTACCAGGACTCGGCGTGATAAGCAGCCGTCTGCGGCGCGTTGTAATCGTCCGAATATTCAAGTTTGCCACTGCCGTTACGCACCCAGAAAAAACTGCGGCGCTCTTCGCTTGGGGTGAAAGCGTTCGGCTCGGGCCACAGCCCGCCACCGGCAATGGCCGCATCGCCTTGCGCATCGATCAGGTTAGGCAGCGTCGACGCTGCCAGGGCCACGTCATTCGGCATCGCTTCAGCCAGATGCGCCACAGCAGCGGTGGTGCCTTCGATACGACCAAGCTGTATCGCCAACTGGCGGGCCAGCGCGCTGGCCGATTGCGCCGCAGCGGCAGTCCCCGTTGCGACCAGCCTCGGCTTACCACCCAGGGCCATGACGGCGAAAGTCGCCAAGGCTGTCAGCAACAACAGAAGGAGGACGCCGAGCGTCATACGTGAGGCGATCCGGGTGGGTATGGTGAACATGTGACAACTCCCAGAGGGACTACATTGGTAGTGATGTATCGGCCCCTGGGTCTTGAGCTTGAGCACCTCGGTTACCCAGCGCGCTCGAGTGCCATTCTCATACCGGAATTATCCAGACGGTCAACCGGTCGCATTCGTCAACCGCCTGGTGCAACAACGCCTCTTGCTCTGCGTAGCGCGTTTATACCTTCGAACACCAGCACCAGAATCGCCAGCCAGATCGCGCCGTAGGTCAGCCACTGCTCGGGGGCGATGCTCTCGCCAAGCATCAGCGACACGACCACCAGCAACACCGGCTCAACGTAGCTGAGCAAGCCGAACAGGGCGAGGTTCAGTCGCGTGGCGATGATCATCAGCGCCAGCGCCAAGGCGCTCAGGGCACCGAGCCCGAAAATCAGCAGCTGCAGCCTAGAGCTGCCAATAACGTGCTGCAGGGTAGTGCCATCGGCCAGAGCAAAGGTGGCAGCCACCGGCAGGCTGATGACCAGATCCAGCCACAGGCCGCCGAGGCTGGCGGTATTCATTCGGCGACGCAGGATGAAGTAGCAGGGATAACCGAGTGCGACCGCCAGCACCGGCCAGGACAGCGAAGAGGCCAGCAGCAGCTCGTTGGCCACGCCCACCGCCGCCAACACGCAGGCCAGCCGTTGCAGGCGGCTGATCGCCTCGCCGAAGACCAGGCGTCCGGTCAGCACCAAAGTCAGCGGCAGGAGGAAATAGCCAAGCGAGACATCCAGCCCGTGACCGTTGATTGGCGCCCACATGAACAGCCAGAGCTGCAGCCCGACCAGTGCCGAAGAAAGCGGCAATGCGAGCCAAAGACGAGGCTCGGTGCTTAGGCGCGCAAGAATCTGGCGCACCTCCCCCCAGCGCCCGAAGCCGAGCAGAAGCACCGCCAGGCAAGGCGCGGTGAGCAGGATGCGCCAGCCGTAAATTTGCTGGCCATCCAACGGTTCGAGCAGCGAGGTGTAGTAGTACAGCGTGGCGAAGAGCACCGAGGCCCCGATCGAACTGGCCACGCCCGGCAGGTTGTTACGGCTTTGCATGCAAAGGTTCCAGATTTTCAGTAGGTAGCAGGCTGGGGCGCGCTGGCGGTTCAGGCTAGTTATTAAAAGCGCGTTAACCGACTTGTTTGGCTGCAGATTGGCATAGGCCGAACAAGTTGCACGTACCCGAAAGGCTGCCCCACCGCAGCCATATTTCCTAGAGCCGAATTCGGCCACGGATTGCACAAGCCTGCCGGAGCCTAGGGCTCGACCTGACCCCATTGCTTGTTCAGACGCTTGTCGGACACCGGCAGCTTGGTTCCCAACTGCTGCGCCCAGAGGGAGACGCGATACTCCTCAAGCATCCAACGGTAAGCCACCAGTTCAGGGTCGTGCTTGCCTTCCTGCTGATGTTTTTTCAGTCGTGTCTGATACCGCTCCCAGTAACCGGCCAGTTCGCCAGACCAAACCCGATCACGCTGCAGCTGCGCGCCAATCTTCTCAAAACGCTGCTCGATGGCTTTGAGAAAGCGCGGATATTCCTTGAGCCACTCGGCCGGCGTCTCGCGGACGAAGCCTGGATAGACGAGGTTGGCCAGCTGCGCCTTGATGTCGTTGAGCGCCACGGCCTGGGCCAGGTCGATTTTGCCCTTGAAGCGCTTCTGCAGGCCGTGCCAGAGCTTGAGAATATCCAGTACCAGGCGCGCCAGACGTTCGGCGTGAGTGGACCAGTCGCCGCGCTTTTTCTCGGCCAGCGACGCCAGGGCGGCACCGTCGCGGGGCAGCTGCGCTTCGCCGTCGAGGATGCAGCCGTCGAGACTGGCCAGCAGAATGTCTTCTACCAGCGCATCGACCTTGCCCATATCGCGGTAAAGCAACCCCAACTCGGTCAGCCCCGGCAACTTGTTGCGCAGGTACTTTGCGGGCTCGGCCAGTTGCTGCAGTAGCAGGCGCTGCAGCGCGCGCCGGTGCTGGTAATCAGCTTCGGCCTGGGTCGGGAAACGCCCTTCTTTGACCACCCCGCGCTCTTCCACCAGCGCCGGGTAAACGGTCATGGACAGGCCCGCCATCTTCGCCTGGGCCTTCTCCGCCACCTGGGCAAAGCCCTTGGCCTCGACCGGTTTCTGTTCGGCCTTCTGCTGCGGCGGCGCCAGTGCTGCCTGGCTGGCCTCGTTGAAGCGAGCGGTCAGTTCGGCCAGATCGCGGCCCTCGCCGAGAAACTTACCCCGCGCGTCGACCACTTCAATGTTCATCTTCAAATGACTGTCGAGCCCGGCGGCCGCCTCGGCCCATGCTTCTTCCGGCACGCGGGCGCCGGTCATGCGCAGCAGCTCACGGCCAAGCGCCTCGGGCAGCGAACCCTCACCGAAGGTAATCCTCGTCAGCGCCGCACCGACAAAGTCCGGCACCGGCACGAAGTTCTTGCGCATGGCCTTGGGCAAATTGCGCACCAGCGCCACCGCCTTGGCCTCGATCAGCCCCGGCACGAGCCAGTCGAGGCGCTCGCGGCGCAATTGCGGCAACAACGGCGCGGGCACTCGCAGGGTCACGCCGTCACGAGGGTGGTTAGGCTCGAAGTGGTACTCCAGCGGCAGTTGCAGCTCGCCAATGTGCAGATGATCCGGGTAATGGGCGGCAGTAACTTCGCTGGCCTCACGGGCGAGCACATCTTCCTCGCGCATGATCAGCAGCTGCGGGTCCTTGGCACTCTCGCGTTTGTACCAGTTCTCGAAGCTGGCGGTCTGGTAGATGTCTGCCGGCAGGCGCGCATCGTAGTAAGCGAACAGGGTTTCTTCGTCGGCGAGGATGTCACGGCGGCGCGCCTTGGCTTCCAGCTCATCCATGCGTTCGAGCAACTCGCGGTTGGCCGTGAGCGCACGGGCGCGGCTGGTGATTTCGCCGCGCACCAATCCTTCGCGGATGAAAAGTTCGCGAGCGGCGGGCGGGTCGATCGGGCCGTAGTGCACCGGGCGCTTGCCGACCACGATCAGGCCGTAAAGGGTGATCTGCTCATAGGCCACCACCTGGCCGCGCTTCTTCTCCCAGTGCGGCTCGAAGTGGTTCTTCTTGATCAAGTGACCGGCCAGCGGCTCGATCCAGTCCGGCTCGATCTTCGCCACCATGCGGGCGAACAGTTTGGTGGTTTCCACCAGTTCGGCGGCCATCAGCCAGCTGGGCTTCTTGCGGCCGATCACGCTTGAGGGATGCACCCAGAAACGCCGCTGGCGCGCACCGAGGAAATCACCGTCTTCGGTCTTGTGGCCGACCTGGCTGAGCAGGCCGGCGAGGATCGCCTTGTGCACCGCAGCGTAGCCCTTGGCCTTTTGCGCGGCTTCGCTGGCTTCGGCTTGCTGGCGGAGGATGACATTTACCTTGGTGTCTTTGGTCGGGGCGGGTTGGCTGGCGGCCTCGGCCGGACGCGTGGAAGAGGCTTCGCCGTCTTCCACCCTACGGTTGGGACGGACTCCCGGCTTTTCGTAGGGTGGATGGCCGGAGCCATCCACCGCCTTGCCTTTGCCGAGCTGGAGCTCACGCGTGATGAGCAGCAACTGCCGGTGGGCATCGCGCCATTCGCGAAGGCGCAGGTAGTTGAGGAAGTTCTTCCGGCACCAGCTTCGCAACGCGCCGGAGCCCAATTCCTGACGCTTTTCCTCGAAGCCGCGCCAGAGGTTGATCAGCGCGGCGAAATCAGAATCGGGGTCTTTCCACTGGGCGTGGGCCTGGTCGGCGGCCTGTTGACGGTCCGATGGGCGTTCGCGCACATCCTGCACGGACAGTGCACTGGCCACGATCAATACTTCGCTCAAGCTGCCCTGCACCGCGCCTTCCAGCAACATGCGCCCCAGCCGCGGGTCAATCGGCAGGCGCGCCAGCTGGCGGCCGAGCGGCGTCAGCTGGTTCTCGCGGTTGACCGCCGAGAGCTCCTGCAAGAGGTTGAATCCGTCGCTGATGGCCTTGCCGTCTGGCGGCTCGATGAAGGGGAAATCCTGGATGTCGCCCAGGCGCAGATGCAGCATCTGCAGGATCACCGCCGCGAGGTTGGTGCGCAGGATCTCCGGGTCGGTAAATTCCGGGCGGGAGAGGAAATCCTCTTCGCTGTACAGGCGGATGCAGATGCCCGGCTCGACCCGCCCGCAGCGGCCCTTGCGCTGGTTGGCGCTGGCCTGTGACACCGCCTCGATGGGCAGCCGCTGAACCTTGGCGCGGTAGCTGTAGCGGCTGATGCGGGCGGTGCCGGAATCGATCACGTAGCGGATGCCCGGCACGGTGAGCGAGGTCTCCGCGACGTTGGTGGCCAGCACGATCTTGCGACCGGCGGCGGGTCTGAAGATCTTCTGCTGCTCAGCGGGCGTCAGGCGCGCATAAAGCGGCAGCACCTCGGTAAAGCGCAGATTGGCTTTGCGCAGCATCTCAGCGGCGTCACGAATTTCGCGCTCGCCGGGTAGGAACACCAGCACGTCGCCAGGACGTTTGCCGATGGATCGTTCGTGGGCTTCGATTTCCTCCAGCGCGGCGAGGATGCCCTGATCTACGGTGAGATCGTCCTCGACGCGGTTGCCGTCCTCGTCAGTCTCGGCAGCCAGCGGGCGGTACCAGGTGTCCACCGGGTAGGTGCGCCCGGAAACCTCAATGATTGGCGCATCATCAAAATGTTTGCTGAAGCGTTCCAGATCAATGGTCGCCGAGGTGATGATCACCTTCAGATCTGGCCGACGCGGCAGCAGTGTCTTCAGGAAGCCCAGCAGAAAATCGATATTCAGCGAACGCTCGTGGGCCTCGTCGACTATGAGGGTGTCGTACTTTTCCAGAAAGCGGTCGTGCTGGGTCTCGGCTAGCAGAATGCCGTCGGTCATCAGCTTGATCAGCGTGCTGTCACTGCTCTGATCCTCGAAGCGCACCTGATAGCCGACCAGCTCGCCCAGCGGCGTACCGATTTCCTCGGCCACTCGCATGGCGACGCTGCGCGCAGCCAGGCGGCGCGGCTGGGTATGGCCGATCAGCCCGTGCACACCTCGACCGATCTCCAGACAGATCTTCGGCAACTGGGTGGTCTTGCCCGAGCCGGTTTCGCCGGCGATAACCAGCACCTGGTGCTTTTCCAGCGCAGCCTTGATCTCGTCGCGCTTGGCAGCGATGGGCAGCGCATCGTCATAGCGAATGACAGGCACACTCTGCCGCCGCGCCTCGACCTTGGCCGCCGAAGCCTGGAAGCGCTCGAGCCACTGGGCCAGCTTGGCCTCGTCCGGTTTCTTTTTAAGCTCATGGAGCTGGCGGCGCAGGCGATGGCGGTCAGCGTTGAAGGCCTGATCGAGGTTCTGGTGCAAGGTGTCGAAAGCGGGCGTTGCGTCAGTCATGGACAGCCGTGGAGCAATTCGTGAAGGGCGCGATTGTCGCAGATTTGCCCGGCCAGCGGAGACACGGGAGATTGGCGGTGATACCGCACAGGCAAGGCGCGAATGCCCAAGCCTGGCGGTAACAGTGGTCAAGCAGCGGGCTGTGCCGCCGCTGGTTGCATCAGACGCGGAACTGCCCGACCAGCCCCTGCAGGCGCTCGGTGAGCGCATTGAGGTCACGTGCGGTCTGCGCACTCTGCTCCGCATCGCTGGCAACGACGTCTACCGCGTCGGCGATCTGGTGCACGCTGCGGTTTATTTCCTCGGCGACTGCGGTCTGTTCTTCGGCGGCGCTTGCGATCTGGGCGTTCATCGAGTTGATGGTGCCGATCAGTGTGGAGATGGCATCGAGGGACTCGCCGGCCTGGTTGGCCTGCTTTTGCGTGCTTTCGCCCTTCTCGCCTGCGCGGAGCATGGTGGTCACGGTGTTGGAGGTTGCGCCCTGTAGCCGATCGATCATGCCCTGGATCTCGCCAGTGCTCTGCTGGGTGCGGCTGGCCAATGCGCGGACCTCGTCAGCCACCACGGCAAAGCCACGGCCCGCCTCACCCGCACGAGCAGCTTCGATGGCCGCGTTGAGCGCTAGCAGGTTGGTCTGCTCGGCAATGGCACGGATCACATCAAGCACCCCGACGATGCCTTTCACGTCCTGCTGCAAGCCTTCCAGCGATTCGCTGCTGCCACGCATTTCACCCACCAGCTCATGGATATGGCGGACGCTCTGGTCGACCACCTGCTTAGCCTGCTGGCCCTGGTGGTCGGTCTCGCGCGCTGCTTCGGCGGCCCGCTGTGCGCTCATGGCCACTTCACCAGCGGCGGCGGACATTTCATTGATGGCCGTGGCCACCTGATCGGTTTCGCTACGCTGGCTGGCCATGGCCTGCTCCGAGCGCTGCGCCTGGCTGGCGACCGCGCCGACCAGACCGCCGAGCTGGCTGGTGGTACCGGCTACCTGCTGCACTAGAGAATGAATCTTCTCGACGAAACGGTTGAAGGAACTTGCCAGCTCGCCCAGCTCATCGGAGCTGGTGACCGAGAGGCGATGAGTCAGGTCGCCATCGCCCTGGGCCATGTCGTCCAGGTTGTTCTTGATCAACAGCAGCGGGCGCAACAGCGCATTGCTCATCAGCAGTGCCAGCAGACACATCAGCACCAGCAGCGCGATGGCGGAGCCGAGCATGATCATGACCAGGGCGTCGATGCGCTTCTGAAATTCAGCGCGCGCGGCCTGCACGTCGCGCTCAACACCGTCGAGGTTCAATGCGGTACCGAAGAACATGTCCCACTTGGGCAGGTGCAGCGCATAACCCACCTTGGGCACGATGGTTTTTTCGGCGCCCAGCACGAAGCTGTAGTGGACGTAATGACTACCGTCTACGGCCGCACGTACCAGGTCGCGAATGGGATAGCGTCCATCAGCGTCCTTGAACTCGTAGAAACTCTCGCCGATGCGGTCACCCGTGTTGCCTTGGAAGAGGCGCACCGTCTTGGTGTCATAGCCAAAGAAGTAGCCTTCCTTGCCATAGTTCAGCTCCTGCAGCAGAGCGACGGCTTTGTCGCGAGCATCCAGATCCATCGAGGCGGAAGCCTCATAGATCGGCCTGATGGCGTTGTAGCCGATGTCCACGTAGTGCTTGAGCTCAGCCTGGCGGTCCCTGATCAGGCTCTCGCGCGTCTGTGTTTCCTGCTCCGCGGCAAGAAGCTGGAGTCTCTGAACAGTGATGGCGCTGAGCAGGGTTGCCAGCAGCAGGATAGGCCCAAGAGCCAACAGCAGGAGTTTCGTTCGGAGGCGCAGGCTCGCGAGCATATCGTGTATTCCTAAAGCAGCCCCTCGACCACGCGGACGAAGGTATCGGGATGTGGGAAAGGTTTTTCGGCAGCGGCTATGGCTTCTTTAGTGCTCGCCAGCAAAAAACACGCCTGGAACGGGCATTACAGCCGCTCTCCCGATGCCTGGATCAACATGAATGATGATCCGGCCCGAATATTTTCCGTGCCGTAAAAACGACAACGCCCCGATGGTTATCGGGGCGCTGGGGGTTGCCGCCAAGTCAGCCGACTGCCTGCGTGCTGGCAGGAGTCGGCCGATACGCGGTCACTTCTTACCTAGCTTGCGCAACTCCTCATCACGCAGTTCGCGACGCAAGATCTTGCCGACGTTGGTGGTCGGCAGGCTGTCGCGGAACTCGACGAGCTTGGGGCGCTTGTAACCGGTCAGGTTGTCATGCATGTGCTGCATGACTTGCTCCTTGGTCAGGCTTTCACCCGGCTTGACCACGATAAACACCTTGATCGCTTCACCGGACTTTTCGTCCGGCACGCCAATCGCAGCGCATTGCAGCACGCCAGGCAGGGTGGCCAGCACGTCTTCCAATTCGTTGGGGTAGACGTTGAAACCTGACACCAGAATCATGTCCTTCTTACGGTCGACGATGCGGATATAGCCGTCTTCCTGAATCAGACCAATGTCACCGGTCCTGAACCAGCCTTCGCCATCGAGCACCTCGGCGGTGTCTTCAGGGCGCTGCCAGTAGCCTTTCATCACCTGTGGGCCCTTGATGCACAGCTCGCCGATCTCGCCCAGTGCCAGCTCCTGCCCTTCATCGCTGATCACTTTGAATTGGGTCGAAGGCACCGGAATGCCGATGGTGCCGATCTGGATGCTATTGATCGGGTTGACCGAGGCCGCCGGGCTGGTTTCGGTCAAGCCGTAGCCTTCGCAGATAGCGCAGCCGGTAACTTGCTTCCAACGCTCGGCAGCGGCCAGTTGCAATGCCATGCCGCCCGACAGCGTGATCTTGAGCCCGGAGAAGTCCAGTTTCTGGAAATCCTGGTTGTTGCACAGCGCCACGAACAGGGTATTCAGGCCAACGAACCCGGTGAAGCGGTACTTCGACAGGTCCTTGATCATTGCCGGCAGGTCGCGCGGGTTGGTGATGAGGATGTTGTGATTGCCGATCAGCATCATTGCCATGCAGTGAAAGGTGAAGGCGTAAATGTGATAGAGCGGCAGCGGCGCAATAAGAATCTCGCTGCCCTCGTTCAGGTTCGAACCCATCAGCGCCCGGCATTGCAGCATGTTCGCGACAATATTGCGGTGGGTCAGCATCGCACCCTTGGCCACGCCGGTGGTACCGCCGGTGTACTGCAGCACGGCGATATCGTCGTTGTGCGGATTGGCCTCCTGCGGAGTCTTGCCGCGGCCGAGTGCCAACGCGTCGTTGAGCTTGACCGCTTTGGGCAGCGTGTAGGGCGGCACCATCTTTTTCACATGCTTGATCACAGCGTTGACCAGCAAGCGTTTAAGAGGCGGCAGCATGTCGCCGACTTCAGTGACGATCACGTGCCTGATGCCAGTCTTCGGCAACACGCTTTCAGCCAGATGCGCCATGTTCGCCAGGCAGATCAGCGCCTTGACGCCGGCATCGTTGAACTGATGCTCCATTTCCCGCGCGGTATACAGCGGGTTGGTGTTGACCACCATCAGGCCGGCGCGCATGGCACCGAACACGACGATCGGGTATTGCAGCAGATTGGGCAGCTGAACGGCTATGCGGTCGCCCGGCTGCAGATCGGTATGTTGCTGAAGGTAGGCGGCGAACTCACCGGACAACCGGTACAGCTCGCCGTAGGTAAGGGTCTTGCCGAGGTTGCTGAAGGCCGGCTTGTCAGCAAAGCGCTCGCAGGACTGCTGGAGCACAGCCTGGATGTTCTGGTACTCGCCGGAATTGATTTCGCTTTCGACTCCGACAGGATATTTATCCTTCCAGAAGTTATCGGTCATGACCCCACTCCTAAGCGACAGCATTTCTGCGCATGGCAGCAATTTTGTTGTGATTTGTTAATTTTGCGCCGGTAAAACGGCCAAAAAGTGGGGCGAGGTTAGCAGCTTTAAAACTGGCCGAACAGCGTCCGGAACAGAGAAAAACGACATAAAGTGACCAGTAACAAGAAGCCAGTCACCCTCCCCCCGGGTGACTGGCAACGCCATAAAAGCGCTTCAAGCCTGGTCGCGCAGCTCCCGGCGAAGGATTTTCCCGACCGCTGTCATCGGCAATGAATCACGGAAGATCAGCTGCCTCGGCACCTTGTAGCCAGTCAGGTTTTCCCGGCAATAGGCTTGCAGTTCTTCCACCGTGAGGCTGCTGTCGCTGCGCACCACGAACAGCCGGACCGCCTCTCCGGTTTTCTCGTCCGGCACGCCAATCGCCGCGCACGCAGAGACCTTGGGATGTGCCATGACGACATCCTCGACTTCGTTGGGATAGACGTTAAAGCCCGAGACGATGATGAGATCCTTCTTGCGGTCGACGATGCGCACAAAGCCGTCCTCGTCGATCACTGCGATATCACCGGTTTTCAGCCAACCTTCATCATCGAGTACCTCGGCAGTGGCTTCCGGACGCTGCCAGTAGCCTTTCATGACCTGCGGACCCTTGATGCACAGCTCGCCGCGGGTGCCGAGGGGCAGCTCGTTCCCGTTGTCGTCAATCACCTTGAGTAACGTGCCCGGTACCGGCAGGCCGACAGTGCCGGTACGCGCCATACCGCCATAAGGGTTGGCGCAGACCACTGGCGAGGTTTCGGTAAGACCATAGCCTTCGAGCACCTGGCAGCCGGTGATGCCCTGCCACCGCTCGGCCACGGCAGATACCAGCGCGGTCCCGCCGGAATTGGTGGTTTTCAGCCCGGAGAAGTCGAGCTTGCTGAAGTCACGATGGGCCATCAGCGCCACGAACAAGGTGTTGAGGCCGAGAAAGGCGGTGAACCTCCAGCGCCGCAGCTCCTTGACGAAGCCATCGATATCGCGCGGATTGGTAATGAGCACATTGTGATTGCCCGTCACCATCATGCACATGCAGTTAACCGTGAAGGCGTAGATATGATAGAGCGGTAATGGCGCGATCATTATCTCCTGACCATCCTTGACGATGGCCTGGCCATGCTCGTCGAGTTGCCGCATGACGGCATGTACCTGCCGCATATTACCCACCAGGTTGCCGTGGGTGAGCATGGCGCCCTTGGCCGCACCGGTAGTACCGCCGGTGTATTGCAGCACGGCGATATCGTCCAGGCCGAGCGCGACCGGAGCCGGGCTGTGACGCGCGCCTTCGCGCAATGCCTGTTTGAACGATACAGCCTGCGGCAGACTGTATTCAGGCACCATTTTCTTCAGATGTTTGACGGCCGCGTTGATCACCATGCCCTTGAGCGCCGGGAGCATGTCACCGATACGCGCCTCGATGAGACATGCGATATCGGTATCGGGTAGTACGTCCTGTACCAGCTTACCGAAGGTGTTGAGGTAGACGAGCCCACGCGCTCCAGAGTTCTGGAACTGGTGGCGCATTTCGCGGGCGGTATATAGCGGGTTGGTGTTGACCACCACCAATCCCGCACGCAAAGCACCAAAAACGGCAATTGGGTATTGCAGCAGGTTGGGCATTTGCACCGCAATGCGATCACCGGGCTTTAGGTCCGTATGCTTCTGCAGCCAGGCGGCAAAAGCTGCGGAGTGGCGGTCCAGCTCCGCATAGGTCAGCGTCACGCCCATATTGCTGAACGCCGGGCGGTGTGCGTGCGTCTTGCAGGAGCGCTCGAACACCTCCACCACCGAGCGGAAGCCGCCCATATCTACCTCGTTGGGTACGCCCGCGGGGCGTTTGTCATTCCAGAAGTCAGGTTGCATTTGTTATTGGCCTCTTTTACCTGAAAGTGGACGACACCGAACTTAGCAGCTAAGCCGTACGGCATAACAGGCTCGCGGTAGGCAAATCACTGCCGTGAATCTTTCATCTAGCCTGGCGCTGCACCCCGGCCTGTCAGCTATACGTAATATTCAAAGCTGAACTGCAGATTCGTATGTTCATCCGTTTGCTGCCAGGTAATAGAGTCACCTCCCCCTTCGACGAGGAATATCCATGAAGCTGTACTACAAGCCTGGCGCCTGCTCGCTCGCGCCACACATCCTGCTATGCGAAACCGAACAGCCGTACAGCCTGGTCAAGGTCGACCTGATGACGCACCAGACAGAGGATGGCGGGGATTACTACGGCATCAACGACAAAGGCGCGGTACCGCTGCTGGAGCTGGAGGACGGCACGCGGATAACCGAGGGCGCAGTGATCGCGCAATACATCGCGGAAAAAGCCGGGCGCGAGGATCTGTTACCCGCTGCAGGCTTGCCCCGCTACCGGGTACTGGAATGGCAGAGCTATGCCTCCGCCGAACTGCACAAGTCATTCGTGCCGCTGTTCAACCCACGGCTCAGCCAGGCAATGGATGAAAAGGCTCGGGCCGCATTCATTGCCACGCTGGTGCGCAAGTTCAGCTGGGTTTCTGGCCAGCTTGAGGGGCGTCGCTACCTCACGGGGGACGACTTCACCGTTGCTGACGCCTACCTATATGTCACCACGACCTGGGCGCGACGCGCGGGTGTCAATCTCGATAGCCTCGCACCACTGCAGGCCTATGCCGCACGCGTGGCCGAGCGGCCCGCGGTTCGGACAGCCATGCAGGCGGAAGGGCTGATCTGACACGCGACAACTGCCTAACGGCAGCCGAACACGGATTTAGCGAGGCCGGTTTGGCGACAAGATCGCAGCCGGCCTCTAGAATGCGACCGCCAGGTTTGTGCTGCGGTCGCATTGGCGCCACGCACAGGCTTTACGGAACCGGTGGGCAACCGCCGCCAGCGACCGCCCTACATCCGAGGAAACTTGATGACCACCATCAGCAACACGCCCTATACCGCTCTGGAAGTCGGTCAGACTGCCAGCTATGAGAAATCCGTCGAGGAACGGGATATCCAGCTGTTCGCAGCCATGTCGGGCGACCGCAATCCGGTGCACCTAGATGCCGAGTACGCCGCCGCAACGCCGTTCAAGGAGCGCATCGCCCACGGCATGTTCAGCGGTGCGCTGATCAGCGCAGCAGTCGCCTGCACCCTGCCGGGCCCAGGCACCATCTACCTGGGCCAAACCATGAGCTTTACCCGCCCGGTAAAGCTTGGTGACACCCTCACCGTGCGTCTGGAAATCCTGGAAAAACTGCCGAAGCACCGCGTGCGTATTGCCACCAACGTGTTCAACCAGAATGATGAGCAGGTTGTCGAGGGCGTAGCCGAAGTCCTGGCGCCACGCCGCGCGCAAAGCGTTGAACTGAAGGAGTTGCCGCCGATCAACTTCGGTTGATCGCTGAATATCGCGTTCGCGGTTGAAGCCTCTTCAACCGCGTGGCTTTCTGATAGCCCGTTGCCTGTTGAGCGATGCCTCCCGTATCGGGCACGTCAGAAAAAGAGCAAAAAAAAGGGCGACCTAAGTCGCCCAAATGCCTTGCGTGCTCTGTTGCACTAGCCGAATCAACGCTTCTTTTGCGCGTCCTGCCAGATGAAATATCCGAAGCCCCCCAAGAAGACGACCATCAGGCCGACTGTGACAACCCCAGCGAGCACCACATTATCGACGAACATGATTACCTTCCTCCAAGCCGTTGTACTGTCTGATGGCTTCAAGGTACCTCGCTGACGGGATAAAAAATTGACCGATATCAATAGCCGCGAAAGCTAGGCGCACAGGGGCCACGCAAGCTGACCTGGATCAAGAAAACAGGGGTATCTGGAGGGAAATTGCGAGGGGACGGTGCTCTAAGGGCGCTTCTTCGACTTGCCCTTAGCCTTCTTCTTCGGCTTGCCCAGCGGCAACGCCTGCTCGAAAGCCTGGCGCATCTCTTCAAGGCGTTTGTCCTTGATGTCGTGGATACGCTTTTCACGTTCTGCGCTGAAATCGATCAGCTTTACTTCACTACTCATAAGAGTGACTCGCGTTCCGGCTGCCAAGTACGTTCAATAATACTGTTTCAGACTTGTACATCCACCCAGAGCCCCTGGCGTGGCAGTTCCTCAAGTGCTTGCTGATCCTCTTCGGCAGTCTCGCCTTCGGCCAGTTCTTCAGCCGTATAACCGCGACGCTGACGCCGACGCTGCTCGTCGCGCTGCATTTGTTCGGCTTCCTGACGATGTCGGCGATCCAGTTCCACCGCGCTTTCCTCGGCGCCCGGCTCCACCGGTGTGACAGGTGCAATATCGGGTCGTGGCTTGACCACGTCCTGCTGTGCGTTGACCTGAACGACTCCGGCTGGAATGACTGGCAGCATCTTCGCTCTCCTTGCAGCATGACCGACATATCTGACTATTGCCTGCTCCGGTTGATCGGCCGGGCCGGGGACGACTTTAACAGCGAGGCTACACTGGTTTTGGCCTGTTTCCGTTTAACTACCCCTATCTCGAAGTAGAAACGGACCTATAACCTTGATTCCGTGGGCATCTGTCGTCGCTCTGACGACCGTGTTCCGTTACCATAGCGCGCTTTTTCACAGCGGGAGGCAGCATGGCGCAGCAGTATCTACCGGGGCAACGCTGGATCAGCGACAGCGAGGCCGAACTTGGCCTGGGAACCATCCTGACGCTCGACGGGCGGATGCTCACCGTGCTTTATCCGGCAACCGGCGAAACCCGTCAATATGCGGCGCGCAGTGCCCCACTGACTCGGGTGCGCTTCGTTCCTGGCGATGAAGTCACCCATTTCGAAGGCTGGAAGATGACCGTGCGCGAGGTCGACGATGTCGATGGCTTGCTGGTTTATCACGGCCTGACCGCGCAGAACGAAGCCCGTACCCTGCCGGAAACCCAGCTGTCCAACTTCATCCAGTTCCGCCTGGCCAGCGACCGCCTGTTCGCCGGGCAGATCGACCCTTTGAACTGGTTCAAGCTGCGCTACCACACGCTGGAAAACCAGAGCAAACAACTGACCTCCTCGTTATGGGGCCTGGGCGGCGTGCGTGCGCAACCCATCGCGCACCAGTTGCATATCGCCCGGGAAGTCGCGGACCGTATCGCGCCGCGGGTATTGCTGGCCGATGAAGTGGGCCTTGGCAAGACCATCGAAGCAGGCCTGGTGATTCACCGCCAGTTGCTCACCGGTCGCGCTCGTCGCGTGCTGATTCTGGTGCCGGAAAACCTCCAGCATCAGTGGCTGGTGGAAATGCGCCGTCGCTTCAACCTGGAAGTCGCCCTGTTCGACGACGAACGTTTCATCGAGAGCGATGCCAGCAACCCCTTTGAAGACACTCAGCTGGCACTGGTATCGCTGGAGTGGTTGAAGGAAGACGAGCGCGCCCAAGACGCCGCCTTTGCCGCTGGCTGGGATCTGCTGGTGGTGGACGAGGCGCATCACCTGGTCTGGCACCCGGACGGTGCCAGCCCCCAGTATCAGCTGGTCGAACAACTGGCCGAAGTGATTCCCGGCGTTCTGCTGCTCACCGCAACGCCCGAGCAGCTCGGACAGGAAAGCCACTTCGCCCGTCTGCGCCTGCTCGACCCCAATCGCTTCCACGACCTCGAAGCCTTCCGCGCCGAAAGCACCAGTTACCAGCCGGTGGCCGAGGCGGTGCAGGAGCTACTCGACGAGGGCCGCCTATCCGAGCGCGCACACCAGACTATTCACGAATTCCTGGGTGCCGAGGGCGAGGCCCTGCTGGCCGCCGCTACTGACGGCGACATCGACGCCAGCAGCCGGCTGATCCGCGAATTGCTCGACCGCCACGGCACCGGGCGCCTGCTGTTCCGCAATACTCGTGCCGCTGTACGTGGTTTCCCCGAGCGCCAGCTGCACCCCTATCCGCTGCCCTGCCCGGCCGAATATCTGGAACTGCCGCTAGGTGATCACGCCGAGCTGTATCCGGAAGTCGCCTTCCAGAACCAGCAGGACGAGCCCGATACGCAGAATCGCTGGTGGACCTTCGACCCACGTGTGGAGTGGTTGATCGACACTCTGAAAATGCTGAAGAAATTCAAGGTGCTGGTCATCTGTGCACACGCCGAGACGGCGCTGGATCTGGAAGATGCCCTACGCGTGCGCTCCGGGATTCCGGCCACGGTGTTCCATGAAGGCATGAGCATTCTCGAACGTGACCGCGCCGCCGCCTACTTCGCCGACGAAGAGTTCGGCGCGCAGGTGCTGATCTGCTCGGAAATCGGCAGTGAGGGCCGCAACTTCCAGTTCGCCCACCACTTGGTGCTGTTCGATCTACCAGCGCACCCGGACCTGCTCGAACAACGCATCGGCCGCCTCGACCGTATTGGCCAGCAACATGTCATCCAGCTACACGTGCCCTATCTGGAAACCAGTCCGCAGGAGCGCCTGTTCCAGTGGTACCACCAGGCACTAAATGCCTTCCTCAACACCTGCCCCACCGGCAACGCATTGCAGTACATGTTCGGCACACGTCTGCTGAGTCAGCTGGAGGAAGGTGACGACGAGGAGTTCGCCAAGCTCATCGACGAAGCCCGCGCCGAGCGTGAGCGCCTGGAAGCCGAACTGCATGCCGGCCGTGATCGCCTACTGGAACTCAACTCCGGCGGTGGCGAACAGGGCGCGGCGCTGGTCGAAGCGATCGAGGAACAAGACGATCAGTACGCCCTGCCGATCTACATGGAAGAGCTGTTCGACGCCTTCGGCATCGACAGCGAAGACCACTCCGAGAACGCCCTGATCCTGCGTCCCAGCGAGAAGATGCTGGATGCCAGCTTCCCGCTCGGCGACGACGAAGCCGTAACCATTACCTACGACCGCGAGCAGGCACTTGCCCGCGAAGACATGCAGTTCCTCACTTGGGAACACCCCATGGTGCAGGGCGGCATGGATCTGGTGTTGTCCGGCTCCATGGGCAATACCGCGGTGGCCCTGATCAAGAACAAGGCTCTCAAGCCCGGCACGGTATTGCTAGAACTGCTGTTTGTCAGCGAAGTAGTGGCGCCACGCGCATTGCAACTCAGCCGCTTTCTGCCACCTCTGGCACTGCGCTGCCTGCTGGATGCCAACGGTAACGATCTGGCGGCGAAGGTTGCCTTCGAAACTCTGAACGACCAGCTGGAAAGCGTACCGCGGGCCAGCGCCAACAAGTTCGTCCAGGCTCAACGCGATGTGCTGGCGGCACAGATCAGCAGTGCCGAAGCGAAAATTGCGCCGCGCCATACCGAACGCGTCGTTGCCGCTCAGCGCCGGCTTCAGGCCAGCCTGGACGAGGAGCTGGCGCGTCTCACGGCCTTGCAAGCGATCAACCCGAGCGTGCGTGACAGCGAGATCGAAGCCCTGCGCAGGCAGCGCGAAGAGGGCCTGGCCATGCTGGAGAAAGCCGCCCTGCGCCTGGAAGCGATCCGCGTCCTGGTCGCCGGCTGATTCACCCCGGCCAAGTGCCGGGGCACCCTCCTCCAGCAAGCTGCTGAAACGTAGGCGAGGCAGGCAAGACAAAGCGCGGCGACCAGCGGGAGCAACAGCCGAAGGCTGTTGCTCGAAGGGCGAGCGTAGCGAGTCAAAACAGGCAAGGGATGGACCGGGCTCGCGTACCTGTCTTGGGTCTAAATGAACCGTACTCACTTCACTCGTACTCCGGGCCGTGCTAAAGCGCGTTAGCCGCAGCGGCTTGCCGAGTCTGCTTTAACGCAGTATTGCCAACGCAGGTAGTTTTTCACTCAAGGAAACGGCCTCGCTTTTGAGCGGTCCACATCACACAGCCTGATGTTGGAGAACGCTATGAGCGACCAAGCCCTGACCCTCGACGACGCCATGCAGCTCGTTTCCGAGGCCTTCCTGCCGTGCGGCTGCGTTACCAGCGCCAACCCGGACGAAGACAGCTTCAGCTTCACCGTAATGGATGGCAGCGGAAAAGAACTGCTGCGTGTGCCCAGCGTTTCCCGAGAGGAATACAGCCATGCCCAGCATCTGGGCAGCGTGATCGAGCAAGCACGCCTGGATGTCGAGGACAAGGCGCAGCGACTCGAACCCTGGACAATGCCGGCCCTCGCCGACGACACCGGAATCCCCGAGACCCCGCCGAACTACTGATAAGCCAAATCACTATCCAGGCTTGCGGCAGCCCCGCGCCCGTTAGCAGGCACGCCGCCCGCCCCATGACCAAGGGGGAGCTGAATGGGCACCCTGGCAGAACAGCCGACAGAGCAACCTACCCTTGCCGAGGCGGCTCGTCCGCTAAAGCGTTTCGCGCAGGTACGCGCAATCAGCGAAACGATCTGTGCACCGCTGCAGACCGAGGACTACGTCGTCCAGAGCATGCCGGACGTCAGCCCGCCGAAATGGCACTTGGCACATATCAGCTGGTTCTTCGAAGCCTTTCTGCTCAAGCCCTTCCTGAACGGCTACCGCACACTGGCTCCTGCCTACGACCACCTGTTCAACTCCTACTACGAAACGCACGGCACGCCCTTCCCACGCGCCAGCCGCGGGTTGATCTCCCGCCCTGGCGTGGCAGATGTCTACCGCTTTCGCCAGCACGTCGATCAGGCCATGGGCGAACTGCTGAGCAATCCGCCGATCCAGCATGCGCAGGAAATCCTGCGCCGGGTCGAACTGGGGCTGCAGCACGAGCAGCAACATCAGGAGCTGCTGCTGATGGACATCAAGCACATCCTCGCGCAGAACCCGCTGCACCCGGTTTATCGCACCGACCTGAAAGCAGCGCCGGCGTCGCGCTGCGAGCCCCTTCAGTGGCACCACTATCGCGGCGGCATTCACTCCATCGGCTATGGCGGTGAAGGGTTCGCCTTTGATTGCGAAACCCCAGCGCACCGGCAGTTCATCGAGGACTTCCAGCTCGCCAGCCGCCCGGTAAGCAACCGCGAGTTCCTGTCGTTCATGGCCGATGGCGGCTATGCCCGCAGCGAACTCTGGCTTTCCGATGGTTGGGCGCACATTCGCCAGCAGGGTTGGACTGCTCCGCTGTACTGGTTGCGCTACGAAGATACCTGGCACGAAATGACGCTCGGCGGCCTGCGACCGCTGGATCTCGATGCGCCGGTCTGCCACGTCAGTTTCTACGAGGCGGACGCCTACGCCCGCTGGGCCTGTGCTCGACTGCCCACCGAAGCCGAATGGGAAGTGGCCGCGCGCGGAAGGCCCATGCAGGGCAATTTCCTTGAAAGCGATCATCTGCAACCGGTCGCTGCCGGGCGTGGCGAAGGGCCTTCGCAAATGTTTGGCGATGTCTGGGAATGGACCGCCAGTGCCTACCGCCCCTACCCCGGCTTCCGTCCTCTGGAAGGCAGCCTGGGCGAATACAACGGCAAGTTTATGTCAGGGCAGATGGTCCTGCGCGGGGGCTGCTACGCCACCCCGCAAAGCCATATCCGCGCCACCTACCGCAATTTTTTTCAGCCGGCCATGCGCTGGCAGTTCGCCGGGCTGCGCCTGGCCAGGGAGTCCTGAATGGCATTAGCTGTACAGCTGCACGACAACGTTTTGCCCCCCAGAGATAGCTCCCTGCGCGACGAGGCATTGGCTGGCTTCGCCGCTTCGCCCAAGCACCTCTCGCCCAAATTCTTCTACGATCGGCGCGGCTCGGAGCTGTTCGAGCAAATCTGCCTGCAGCCGGAGTACTACCTAACCCGCACCGAGGAAGCCATCCTCGCCGAGGCTGCGGACGAGATTCGCCAGATCGTCGGCCCGCAGAGCAACCTGATAGAGCTTGGCAGTGGCGCCAGCCGCAAGGTACGTCTGCTGCTAGAAGGGCTGCGCCCGGCCAGCTATCTGGGTATCGACATATCCGAAGACTTCCTGCTGAGCAGTACGCGGTGCCTGGCCGCTGATTATCCCTGGCTCGATGTGCACGCTGTCTGTAGCGATTTCTCCGATCACCTGCAGCTGCCCGACGACTTCGCCCTGGATCACCCGCTGGTGTTCTTTCCCGGCTCCAGCATCGGTAACTTCACCCCAGAGCAGGCATGCCGACTACTCGGCCACCTGCATGACGTTCTCCCTCCCGGCGGCGGTGTACTGATAGGTGTCGACCTGCTCAAGGACAAAGCCACGCTGGAAGCCGCCTACAACGACCGCGCCCAGGTCACAGCAGCCTTCAACCTGAACCTGCTGCATCGCATCCGCCGCGAGCTGCGCAGCGACATCGACCCGTCACGCTTCGTCCATCGTGCCTTTTTCAACGAAGCGCAATCGCGCATCGAGATGCACCTGGTCAGCCGCACGGACCAGACCGTCGCCCTCGAAGGCCAGCTGTTCCGCTTTCAGGCAGGAGAAAGTCTACACAGCGAAAACTCCTACAAATACAGCCTGCCGGGCTTCATCAATCTTGCCGGCAGCGCCGGGTTCGACTCCAGCGGGCTATGGACCGACCCGGGCCAACTGTTCAGCGTGCATTACCTACAGCGCCGTCCATGAAACGTCTACCGTTCCTCTGCCTCGGCGGCCTGCTGATGGTACTGGGGTCAACTCTGGCCAGCACTGCTGACGAATCGCTCAGGCTCAAGGACCTGCAACGCTGTGGAGACCTGCTCGCCACCGACGAGCTGACCTTCTGCCTGCGCAGCGAGGGCCTGGGCAAAGACGAGCCGAAGTTGCTGCTGAACGGCAAGCCGGTCAAGGCCGAACGGCGTAGCGATGGCCGACTACGCCTGAGCCTGCACAAGAAAGACCATGAAAGCGGGCCGCTCTGGTTGGAACAGGGCGAGCAGCGCAGCAACTCTGTCTGGCTGACCCTCAACGGCAGCCATGTCATAGCCGCACGAGAGAATGAAGTGGCGCAGAACATGGATGGGCTCACCACCTATGTCGACCTGGTCAGCCTGATCATCGAAGAAAAATACGATGGCCTCGATGAAGCGCAGCGCCTGGCCAAAAAATATGGCGCCAAAGTGGTCGGCATGATCGCGCCCCTGAATACCTACCAGCTGCGCCTGCCCGCGAAGAATCTCACCGAGCGCGATGCGCTGGTCTTGCGCCTGGGCAACGAAGTCAGCGTAGATGCGGTGGTGATCGAAGAGTCCGGGGCCGAAGAGCCTGTCGAAAGCGATCAGGAAGACAAACCGCGCAACAGCGAATGGGTTGCCAATCGTTTTCTGGACGCCGTGGCCTATTACCTGCACCGCGTGCCCGCCAAGCAGGACCCCATCAAAACCCACCCGGTGCGTATCGGCATCATCGAGCGCGATGTGGACTTCGATTCGCCAGAATTCTCGAGCTATGTCGGAGACTGCGACCCGAGCAAGTCGCGCACCTGCGTCTACGCGAGGGACGCCAACGCCCCCGCAGGCCATGGCACCACCGTCACAGGCATCCTTGCCGCACGGAACAACGAGCCCGGCGACAGCGGTTTCCTCAGCGCTCTGGAGCCGGCCAGCGCCGGTTACGAGGTGATAGTCGAGCGCAACTCCGATGCAGGTATCACGGCCAACATTGCCGCGTCGGTCAATCTGGTCGAAGACGGCGTGCGGATTCTCAACTGGAGCTGGGGCATCCACCGTATAGGGACGCGGGATATCGAGGGCGAGGAAGTCGATTCACTGGTCCGCTCCGGCATCGCCATGAGCGGCTATGAGGAGTTACTGGAAGAGTTCTTCCTGTGGCTACGCCGCGAGCATCCGGATGTGCTGGTGGTGAATTCGGCCGGCAACGGCTCGGCACGCTCCGGGCAGGATGACTATCGGCTGCCCTCCTCCTTTATCACCGACCAGTTGTTGGTCGTCGGTGGCCATCAGCGCAGCGACAAGCGCGATGTCACTGTGGAGGACCCCGAATACGTCACACGGCGCCCCTCATCCAACCTCGACATGCGCGTGGATATCACCGCTTCAGCCTGCACCCGCGCGGCAACGCTTGAGCCCGGTAAGCGCGGCGATGTGCATTGCGGTACGTCCTACGCTACACCCATGGTGGCCGGCATCGTTGCCGCGATGTTGTCGGTGAATCCCGAGCTTGAGCCGTCACAGGTGCGCGAGCTGCTGCGGCGCAGCGCCATGACCATAGGGCGCGGCAGCGATTTTGAACCCGCCGAGGCGGATGATTTGACCGCCCCTATCCTGCCCTCGGAACGCGCTTACCGACTTGATGACCAAGATATCGGCCGCTCTGCCAGGCTGGATATGCGCAAGGCACTGGAGCTGACGGTGGAAAGTCTGGATCAGAAACGTTAATACCGACCGTCAGCGCCGAAATACAAAGACATAAACGCCAAAGACCGTTCGTCAGTATTTCTGGCATCTGTAAACTCAACCGCCGTCATTATTCCGACTTGCCTGTAACAGTCGATGAACCGGCCCTTTCAAGTACTTACACAGTTAACTCAAAGGGCAGCAACAAGTGCCGATAAATATCAATTTGATAGCACTGCTATGAGCCTTCCAGCTTGTGCCGTTTTAATGGCGCCAGAGTTAATTTTATTTACTTATGCCATTTCTATATAAAGGCCGCCATGGCTGGGCCCTTCATAATTGTGGGTTTTAACCAAGCCGATAAGGCGGCAGCGGGTAGTTTTTGAATCGCCTCGAGTTGCCTCCGTACTTTTTAAAAGAGCTCCCAGAGATCTTTTGACGTATCAAGTTCCGGAGAGATTTCCATGTTCCTCAACGCAGTATCGGGCTCGCGAAAGAGCCTATTCGGCGCCATCACCCTGAGCGCGTTGTTCGGGTTTGCCGGCATCGCCCCGACGAGTACGGCCGCAGCAACCACACAAACGGCAGCAGGCGCACAGTACGCGACTCAGCTCAACAACTTCACCAGCAACGACTGGAACAAAGGCACCTGGCGCGCTTCGCCCGGCGTATCCATTCCTGCCACTACGGCAAACAAGGCGACGTTCAAGAAGGACGGCAAGGTCAGGCTGGGCGACGGCCAGGTTCGCACTATCAAGGCGATCTATTTCTCGGGCGCACACATGAGCCTCATGCTCGATGGCGCACAGCTCAACGCCAACAGCACGGGCCACCCAAAAAGCGTCACTGCGCTGGCTACTTCGACGGCAACGCCAGTGCCTGCGCCGAGCAAACCGGCGCCCGCGCCGACACCAAAGCAGGGCAACAGCAACGCTGGTCATAGCAGCGCGATCAACGACTACACCAACAACGACTGGATCAAAGGCGTGTGGCGCAAGTCCGCCGGTTTCTCACTGCCCAACACCGCCGACAACCGCGCAGTGTTCAAGCCTGGTGCTTCGGTCCGCCTGGCCGACGGCCAGGTTCGCACCGTCACGGCTATCTATATCTCCGGAAACAACATAAGCGTGATGCTCAACGGCGCGACCATCGGCGGCAAGCTGGGTTACCCCAACAAGCTGTCTGCCGCCACTGGTCCTACGCAGCCGAGCACGCCAAGCAATCCAAGCACACCACCACCAACACCTGCGCCAAAAAAGCCGGCGCCAGCACCAGCGCCGACACCTACTCCTGCATCTGTAGCGGATTCGGGCCTGACGGTGACCCTGAACGCCTTCAATGGCAAGGACTTCACCGGCGGCATCTACCTCACCTCCCCAGGCTTCTCCGTCAAGGACACGCCGGCCAACCAGGCCGCCTTTCACAAAGGCGCCAAGGTCAGGTTCTCCGATGGCCAGATCCGTACTGTAAAGGTCGTGTACCGCTCCGGCGGCAATATGACCGTGCTGGTGGACGGCGGCACCATCGACGGCAAGGCCGTGGGCTATCCGCGCACTCTGTCGGTAAGCAGTACCGGCTTCAGTCAGCCACAACCGGGCGACGGCTCGCCTTCACAGGGCAGAGCAAACTCGGGTACGCCGATCAACCTGGTGGGCGTCAATCTTGCCGGCGCCGAATTCACTGCCGGTAACAGTGCCAGCGAGAGCCTTCCCGGACGCTACCTAATTCACTACATCTACCCTGGCGAAGCCGACTTCAAGCGCTATGCCGACCTGAACATGAAGCTGGTCCGCCTGCCCTTCCGTTGGGAACGCATCCAGCCCCGACTGAACACCGAGCTCAACGCAGCCGAGCTGGGCCGGCTGATGACAACCCTGAACCATGCACGCAAGCACAACGTCCAGGTGATTCTGGATATGCACAACTACTACCGCTACTACGGCAAGCTGATCGCCTCGAAAGACGTGCCGATCAGTGCCTTTGCCGACAGCTGGAGGCGCATCACCCAGAAGGTGGCCAGCCACCCTGCGGTATACGGCTATGGCCTGATGAACGAACCGCACTCCACCAACGGCAAGTGGCCCGAGGCGGCGCTGGCGGCATCCAAGGCCATCCGTGAGATCGATCGCACGCGCTGGATCTATGTCGCGGGCGATCGCTGGTCAAGTGCCTATCACTGGCCTTCGTACAACACCCGCTTGGTCAACGACCCCTGGATGCGCGATCCGAAGAACAATCTGGTGTATGAGGCGCACCTGTACCTGGATCACGACTTCTCCGGCAGCTACGCCAACCGTAACGCCGTCTACGACCCGATGACCGGAGTCAATCGCGCTAAGCCCTTCGTTGAATGGCTGCGCCAACACAGGCTACGTGGTTTCATCGGCGAGCATGGCGCACCGGACTATTCACCTTCGGCAATTGTCGCGACGGACAATCTACTGAGGTATCTAGGCCAGAACTGCATCCCCAGCACCTACTGGGCGGCCGGACCATGGTGGGATAAGTATGCGCTGTCGCTGGATGTGAAAAACGGGAAGTCACGTCCGCAATTGCCGATGCTGCGCAAGCACACGGGCAACACCTCCTGCACCAGCATCGGACCGCTTTGACCGGCCATAGATCGCCCTGCTTTACGCAGGGCGATCTGCTTTAAAACCGATATAAACGCCTTCGCAATCAGCGCGATGCAAGTGGTTCTCGAGTCATCAAAACGCATCGAACGCAGACAGCTTGCGCTGTCGGCGTCGTGGGTCTTATGAAGCCAGCTCGTCAAATACCTCCGGCACCAATGCGCTCTGCCCTTTGTTCTCCAGCTGCTGGCGCAGCCCTGCATCGGCGCTGCCATCTTCCAAGATGCTCAACAGCCGCTGACCGCGCTCGGTGAGGATGAAGTTTTCACCATTGCCACCCTGCTCCTCAGGCCGCGACTCCAGAAAGCCGCCCTCGTACAGCAAGCTCTCATAGTCCTGCGCATCGGCCTTGAGCGAATCGAGGTTGGGCATCGGCTGGCCACTGTCCTCCAGCGCGACCGCATGCTCCTCGGCGTACTGGCGCGGCGTGAAGGGTTCCGAACCAGGTTTCTGTGCTTCGCGCAGCAGGCGCAGCATCAGGCTCCAGTTGTAAGTCATGAGCGTTCTCCCGTTACATGCCACTGCTCAAGGGCAGCGGCTCTGCTATACGGACCCTTCTGAAGCCGGCCTGGTTCGATCACTACCGGCTGAACCAATGCAGTGTTGCGACGCTCAACCGTACCAACGTCAGTCAACGGAGCGCCCCCATGAGATACCTGATGATTCCACTCGCCGCCGTCCTGCTGGCAAGCCAGCCGGCTTTCGCCCAGTGCACCACCGACATGATCAACTCAAAGGCGGAAGAACTGGCCGAACGCGTCAACCAGCTGACCGAGCGCGACCCCAAACGGGCAGCCGAGATCAACGAGCAATTGCGAGAGATGGAGGTCAAGCGGACCGCAAACGAGCTGGGCGACGAGTGCGAGGCGTATGAACAACGTCTGCAACATATCGAGCAGGCTGAAAAGGAAGCGGATATCCCGCCAGCGAAGGAGCGCTGAGCGGCGCAACAGCCAGGTTACGCCTGCGGTGGGAGCGGACTTGTCGGCTTCCGTACCCCGTCGAAGTCACTGGCAAAATCTCGCGGGCATGCCCGCTCCCACACGAACAGCTTTGTTATTGGCTGTCGGAAGTCTTGCGCTTTAGCGGCGCCATGCCGTCGCTGCTGACGACCTGAGAGGCCGGCGCTTCGCGCTTGGCATTTCTCGGCCGCTTGGCGGTCGGCTTGCTGGCCGGTTTGGCTTTCTTGTCACCGGCCTTTTTCTTGTCTTCCTTTTTCTTCTTGGGACCGGCGGCCTTGCCTGAAGCCTTGAGATTCTTCGGCCCCATATAGCCGCCCTTCAACCCCTTGACCACGCGATGCTCGAAGCGCTGCTTGAGGTAGCGTTCGATGCTCGACATCAGATTCCAGTCGTTGTGGCAGATCAACGAGATCGCCAGGCCCTCGGCGCCGGCACGCCCGGTCCGGCCGATGCGGTGCACATATTCGTCGCCGGAGCGTGGCATGTCGAAGTTGATAACCAGATCCAACCCTTCGATATCCAGGCCACGTGCAGCCACGTCGGTGGCCACCAGCACCTTCATGCCGCCTTCCTTGACGCGGTCGATGGCCAGCTTGCGGTCCTTCTGGTCCTTGTCGCCATGCAGCACGAAGGCTTTCACGCCCTCGGCTACCAGCCGTCCGTAGAGGCGGTCGGCTTGAACCCGGGTGTTGGTGAAGATCACGGCCTTCTTGTAGGTCTCGTTGGCCAGCAGCCAGTGGATCAGCTTTTCCTTATGTTCGATGCTCTCGGCAGTGATGATTTGCTGACGAGTGCCCTCATTGAGCTCGCTGACGCGGTTGAGCTGCAGGTGCAGCGGGTCGCGCAGCACGCTGGCAGTCATCTCACGCAAGGCAGCGCCGCCGCTAGTGGCAGAGAACAGCAAAGTCTGCTGGCGCTTGTTGCATTCGTTCACCAGACGCTGCACGTCATCGGCAAAGCCCATGTCGAGCATGCGGTCGGCTTCGTCGAGGATCAGCAGCTCGACGTCCTTGAGGATCAGCGTACCGGCATTGAGGTGCTCGATCATCCGTCCCGGCGTACCGATGAGAATGTCCGGCACCTTGCGCATGATCGCCGCCTGGACCTTGAAGTCCTCACCGCCGGTGATCATCGCCGACTTGATGAAGGTGAACTGCGAGAAGCGCTCGACTTCCTTGAGCGTCTGCTGCGCCAGCTCGCGGGTCGGCAGCAGGATCAGCGCACGCACGTCGGTGCGCACCACTGCATCGCCGATCAGACGGTTCAGCATTGGCAGCACGAAAGCCGCGGTCTTACCGCTGCCGGTCTGCGCGGTCACCCGCAGGTCGCGCCCCTCGAGCGCCGGAGGAATGGCCGCGGCCTGCACCGGGGTCGGCTCGACGAATTTGAGTTCGGCGACTGCCTTGAGCAGGCGTTCGTGCAGGGCGAATTGGTCAAACAAGGGGCATTACCTCAGGCAAGTCTGGAAACAGGTCGAAAAACGCTGCATAGATTAACCCGTCTGCTTGTCAAAGGCGCGTCGTCATTGCCGATCGCGACGTGCAGCTGCCTGGACCGCCGCAGTGCCACATCGCATTCGCCGGCACATCACCGCAAAAGCCCACCGTGCCATAGGCCCGAATTTCATTCGGCCACGGATTGGCAACAAGACCGAACAAGTTCGGCCCTACGGCCGCCTCAACAAACGTTGGTACGGAAGGACTAAAGGTTATTGCGGCTCGCAGGTCAGCTTGATCCGCAGACGAATCACATCGCGCTTGAACTTCGCGATCAGCGGTTTGCGCTCGCCGGCCTGCAACGTGGTCTGCCGTGTACGTGGCGCCTCGGGGCCGTTGCGAAAGACCGCCTTGCAGGACGCCGGGCGATCACCGAGGTTATGCAACAGAACGGCGGCCATGTCGCGGTCGATGGCTTCGGTACTGGCAATGACCTCTGCACCATTGAGCTGTTGCTCCATTTCCACCGGATAGCTGACGGCCACGGCACTCAGTGGGATGATGGCCAGCACAGCCAGGCAGAAAATTCTTTTCATGGTAATTGGCTCCTCGTTCAGGCGGATGCCAGCCTACCAGACAGAAGCAGAAGGAAAACAACGGAATGAAAGCGCCTCGTGTAACCCTGGATCAGTGGCGGACCCTGCAGGCAGTGATCGACCACGGAGGCTTCGCCCAGGCCGCGGAAATTCTCCATCGCTCGCAATCCTCGGTCAGCTATACCGTGGCGCGCATGCAGGAACAACTCGGCATTCCGCTGCTACGCATCGAAGGCCGCAAGGCGGTGCTTACCGAAGCCGGCGAAGTGCTGCTGCGCCGCTCTCGGCAACTGGTGAGCCAGGCCAGCCAGCTGGAAGACCTGGCCCATCACATGGAGCAGGGCTGGGA
Source organism: Stutzerimonas stutzeri (assembly GCA_002345575.1). Taxonomy (GTDB): domain Bacteria; phylum Pseudomonadota; class Gammaproteobacteria; order Pseudomonadales; family Pseudomonadaceae; genus Stutzerimonas; species Stutzerimonas stutzeri_S. The sequence continues at coordinate 94,650 of DDVX01000003.1, read as the reverse complement.
GGCTGAGGTACGCCTGGTAGTCGATGCCGCCTATCCCAACGCCCCGCTGCTTCGCGCATTGAAGGAATTCATGCCGTGCAGTCGCGGCTGTCGGGTACGTCTGCGCGAGGAAGTCCTCTCTGGCGTCGAAGAGGTGCTCAAGGACGGCACCGCAGACCTGGCTATCACCGCGCTGGATATCACTGGCTACCTGGGCACTGAACTGGGCGCTGTCGAGTTCATCGCCGTCGCTCATGCCGACCATCCGCTGCACCAGATGCAACGCAAGCTCAGCGTGCAGGATCTGCAGAACCAGATGCAGGTGGTGGTGCGCGACTCCGGCCAGCGCCAGCCGCGCGACGCTGGCTGGCTGGGTGCCGAACAACGCTGGACCGTTGGCAGCCTGGCTACGTCGGTAGCCTTCGTCAGCAGCGGCCTGGGCTTCGCATGGCTACCCCGGCACATGATCATGCGTGAACTGGCGGATGGCCTGCTTGTACCACTGCCGCTGATCCAGGGCAGCTTGCGCCGCCCGTCTTTCTCCCTTTACACCAACTCCGACAAGCCACTCGGCCCGGCGACGCAGATTCTCATCGAACTGATCAAGACGTACGATGCACAATCACAGTCTGCGCCGGACAGGTTAGCGATCCGTTGAAAACTACCTGCTAAACCAAGCTTCCAACCTCACTAGGACCACATCATGAAACGACTCGTACTTGCCGCCTGCTCATTGCTGCTCGCCGGAAATCTGCTCGCCGCAGAAAACCCGCACGTATTGTTGAACACCAGCATGGGCGAAATCGAAATCGAGCTGGAGGCTGAAAAAGCGCCGATCAGCGTAAAAAACTTTCTTGAATACGTGGAAAGCGGCTTCTACGACGACACCGTGTTCCACCGCGTGATTCCCGGCTTTATGATCCAGGGCGGCGGCTTCAATGACGGTCTCGGCCAGAAACCAACCCGCGCCTCGATCAAGAACGAAGCCGACAACGGCCTGCACAACGTTCGCGGCACGCTCGCCATGGCCCGCACGCAGAACGTCGACTCAGCCACCAGCCAGTTCTTCATCAACCATCGCGACAACGACTTCCTCGACCATGGCAGCCGTGACTTCGGCTATGCGGTGTTCGCCAAGGTGGTACGTGGCATGGAAGTGGTCGACCAGATCGCCCAGGTACCGACCGGTAATCGCAACATGATGCAGAACGTTCCGCTGTCGCCGGTGAAGATCATCTCCGCGAAAAAACTGTAATTCCAGAGTATTGGCGCATGGAACCCGTGCGCCAATACTGCGAATCGCAATGGGAGGACGCGCAATGACCGAACAGAATTACCTGAACACCCCTGAAGGCGAAGCGAAGCTGCTTCAGGACCTGCTCAGCGCCGAGCGCGCAGGCGCCAGGGTTGCAAGTGAGAGCCTGGAGCAATGCAGCGACCCGGAAACACGGGCCGTGCTGGAGCAGATTCGCCAGGGCGAAGTCGAAAGCTGCAAGCTGGTGCTCAATTGCCTCAAGCACCTGGGCATCGAACCGAACCGGGAAACCGGCGCTTTCTACGGCAAGGCCATGGCCATTGAGTCACTGCAAGAGCGCCTGCCCTTTGTCGACAAGGGCCAGCAATGGGTCATCCGCAAACTGCGCGAATACCTGCCGGGCTGCGAAGATGAGTTGATTCGCGGCGAGCTGGAAAAAATGCTGCATATCCACGAAGTGAACAGCAACGCCGCCTGACGCTCCGGAAGGCGGCTCAGTCAGCCGCCTGCCAGTATCGCTGCCAGCGCGCCACCAGCAATTCAGGCGATTCGCGATAGAGCTTTTCGCCCAGCTCGAAGGCCGCTTTCTGCTGCTCGTTGCGTCGCTGCGCGATAGCCTGGGCGATGCGCTCGTGCAATGTCTCGTCACCGAACAGTGCAGGCTGCGTCTGCATGAGGTGATACATCATCGCCAGGTCGTGATCATCCCCAAGCATGTCCGCTAGACGCTTTAGTGACTGATTGCGCAGGCGCATCAGCGATGGCCAGATCGGCATCATCAACTGGGTGTGGTACCAGTGATCCTTGACCCGCTTGCGCCACTCATGCAGTTGCTCGGCACTGCGGTCCAGCCGCGCCTTGGCCAGCTCTTCGCAGCCGTCGGCGTAGGTACGACGGATGCCCGCGCGCAGCAGGTCGAAACCCTGCGTTTCCAGCGGCCAGTCGTCGATGCCGTGGGTAATGCCATGCAGCTGATCAATGACCTCAGCGATTCGCTCACCAAGCCCGGCATTGGCCTGTTCGGCACGTGCGCGTACGGCAAGGCGCTGGCGAACCTTGCGGAAGTCGGCCTCGGCGAAGGCATCGGGGAAACGCTTGGCCAGTAAATCCCAACTTTCCAGCATGGCGCCTGCATCGCGTGTCTGTGCCAGCACGCGGCCCAGATCGCGAAGCCGCTGGCTTTCCGCTTTGAATTCCACGCCCAGAGGCTGCCGCACCAGGCGCAGCAGTGCGCGCACTTCCTTGAAGCGCTTGCGCGCCTTGTGCACCCCCTCGCCATAGCCGGATTCCGGCACGCACAACGCAGCCACAGCCTTGTCGATACGCTGACGAGCGACTTTGCGCACGCTGCCCGCCGAGTCCTGCAGACGTAATCTGTAAGCCATGAATCCCCCAGGTCAGGTGCCCGGCACCGCCGGACAGTTCATGACTTTACCGTAACGCACCCTCAGCCTGACAGCCGTCAGGCCGGCATCGCTCAGCCCTGCTCGACGCCCTGCGCCATGTTGGCGGTCATCCGCTTGGCGTCCTGAACGAAACTACGCGAGGCGAAGAACAGGAACACCATGGTCAGCAGCAAGGCCGCCGGAACCAAGTACATGGCACCGTGCAGGCCGACCGCACGAAACGCCTCGCTCATCTCGCTGGCGCCTGCGGCAAGCATTGCCGTATGGGCAAAGTGATCTGAGAGCAGCCCAACCACAACAGTGCCAAGGCCGCCGCCCAGCAGATACAGACCGGCGAAGTACAAGGCCATGGCCGTGGCGCGCAGGCGCGGCTCGACCACATCCTGAATCGCGGTGTAGACACAGGTGTAGAAGTTGTAGGCGAACAGCCAACCGATGCTGAACACTGCGACGAACAGGCCAACGGCGATCTGCCCGGCAAACAGCGCATAGCCGGTACACAGGCTGGCCACTAGCATGCTTGCAGTAGCAAACAGCAGGCGGCCACGCTCGTAGCGGGCATGAATGCGGTCGGCGACCCAGCCGCCGAGCGTCAGGCCGAACAGGCCAGTAACACCGACGATCACTCCGGTCGCCACCGAGGCCTCCACCAGCGGCACGGCGAAGTAACGCATCAGCATCGGCACCATGAAGGCGTTGCAAGCGTAGGTGGCGAAGTTGAAGGCCAGGCCGGCCATCACCAGCCACCAGAAGGTGCGTATCGCCAGGACCTTGCGGATCGGCCGCTCGATGCGCTCTTGGGAAATCTTCACCGTTTCCGCCGCACCGCGCTGCGGTTCCTTGATGAGGAAAATGAACAGAGCCAGGATCAGCCCCGGCACTGCCGCAATAAAGAAAGGTGCACGCCAGCTATCGAAGGCCTGCACCATCCAGCCGATCGTGAAAAAGGCCAGCAGCAGACCGAACGGCAGGCCAAGCATGAAGATGCCCATAGCCCGTGCGCGCTTGTGGGCCGGGAACAGGTCACCAATCAGCGAACTGGCAGCCGGGCCATAGCTGGCCTCACCAATGCCGACGCCCATGCGCACCATCAGGAAACTCCAGAAGTTCCACGCCAGGCCATTGACCGCCGTCAGCCCGCTCCAGGCCGTGAGGCCCCAACCCATGATCTTGCGCCGCGAGCCAGTGTCGGCCATGCGCCCCAGCGGCAGGCCGGCGATGGCATAGACGAGAGTGAAGGCGGTGCCAATCAGGCCCAGCTGGAAGTCATTGAGATTCCATTCCAGGCGAATCGGCTCGTTGATGATCGCCGGGATGGTGCGGTCGAAGAAGTTGAACAGGTTCGCCAGGAACAGCAGGAACAACACGCGCCAGGCGTTTGCGGCTTGGGAGGATTGCTGCATGACGTCGCTCTCGATTTATTGTTATTCGGTCGGTGTCGAGATGGACTCTAGAGGGCTGCTGTCGGTCTGTCTGTGACAATCAGCCCGGCTTATGCCGCGCAATGGGATGTTCTCAACCGACCGGCCGAGCCTGCCGCCACTGCTCCAGCCAGCCCAGGCTTGCCGTCGTTGCCGGCTCACCAGGGCGGTATTCGGCAGCTAGCCAGCCTGCATAGCCCACTTCCCGCAAAGCCCTGAGCAAAGGCGCGAAGGTCAGCTCGCCAGTGCCTGGAGCCCCACGCCCGGGGCAGTCGGCAAACTGCACATGACCAATACGCTCGCCCAACAAACGGATACCGGCTTCGATATCCAGTTGTTGCCGAGCCATGTGATATAGGTCCAGCTGGACCCTGCAGTTGGGATGATCGACCCGAGCCAGTAACTCCTGCAGATGCTCCGGTGTGTTGATGAGGAAGCCTGGCATATCCAGCGGATTGATCGCCTCGCAAAGCACACCGATACCCAATTGAGCAAAGGCCTCGGCGCTCTTGCGCAGGTTGTCAGCCAAGGTGTCCAGCGCCTGCTCGCGGCTGACGCCTTCGGCTAATCGGCCCGGCAATACGTTCACCCACTGCGGCCGAGCCATGGCCGCGTATGTCAGCGCTTGCTGCAGCGCCTCTTTGAACGCCAGCTGGCGACACGGCACAGCCGCCAGGCCGGCACCGCCCTGCATCAGGTCGCCGGCCGGCAGATTGATCAGCACCAGCGGCAGACCGGCACGCTCAAGCAATTCCTTCAGGCGAATGGCCGGCAGCTCGTAGGGAAACTGAATCTCGACGCCATCGAAACCGGCCACCTTGGCGGCAAGCACACGTTCGGACAGAGGCAGCTCACAGAACAGCATGGATAGATTGGCGGCGATCTTCATCGATTCTGCTCCCGAAACATTTTCACCAGCGTGGCCGGATCCTGTTCGAGATACCCCTGGCTACCATGCAGGCGCATCAGCTGTGCCGCCAGGCCGGTTATGGGCGTGGCGCTGCCCTCCTCGCGAGACAGCTGCACTGCAGTATCCAGATCCTTGAGCAGAGTCCGCACATGCCACTTGATCGGCTCGAACTCGCTGGCGGCCATCTGCGGGGCAAGAATCTGCAGCGGTTTCGAGTCGGCAAAGCCACCCGCCAGGGCTGGCGCGATCAGACTGGCGTCGACCCCCGAGCGCTCGGCCAACGCCACCACTTCGGCTATAACCAGCGCATTGCAGGCGACGATCATCTGGTTGCAGGCCTTGGTCACCTGACCGGTGCCGACATCACCCATGCGAGTCAGCCGTTGGCCCAGATTCATCAGCACGGGGCGTACACGCTCGATATCTTCGGCGCGACCACCAGCCATGATCGCCAGGCTGCCCGCCTCGGCTCCTGCGGTGCCGCCGGAAACCGGTGCATCGATCCAGCGCATGCCGCTGCGCGCCTCCAGGTCAGAGGCCATTGCGCGCGTTGCTGCGGGCTCCAGACTGGAGTGATCCACCAGAAGCTGCCCTTCCCGCGCGCCTTCGGCGATACCACCGGGGCCGAACACCACCTCGCGCACCACGTCGGTATCGGCCAGGCAAAGCAGCACGATATCGGCAGTGGCACAGAGCTCAGCGGGACTGTTCGCCTGCCGCGCACCCGCTTCGACAAGAGGCGTGCACTTGTCCGGCGAGCGGTTCCACACCGTCAGTGAATAACCGGCCGCAAGCAGACGGCGGCACATGCGAAGGCCCATCAGGCCGATACCGGCGAAGGCGATGGAAGGCAAGTCAGACATGGATATGCAGCTCCTTGGGGACAGTGAGACGGATTCTAGCGCCGTCCTTCGCCGAGGTGGGCCGCCTGCACAGTAGGTGGATCAGGGCACCTCGCCCTTGTCCCACAGCCGCACCAGTTCGTCAGGCGCACGCTCTTCAGGTATGCGCAGAATCATCTCGTCAGCCTGCTCGTGTTCGCGGTAGCGCAACTCGATCTGGTAATAACGCTGATCGCCACGCCCGCTGGTGCGGCTTGTCAGCGGCAGGCAGCCTTCCAGCAGCGAACAGATCTGCCCGCGCTGCTGCTCGTCGCACTGGGAAAACTCGATCTCCCGCGGCCGGCTGAGTGCTTGCATCGCCGCAACACCGCCCTGTCGCGAGAGCCTCAGGGTGGCATCGTCGCCTAGCTTCGGTAGCCGTTTGATGTCCATGGAGCCTCCTCAGGTTAACTCGACACCCACATCTGCCCAGGCCTGCTCGACCGCCATGCGCTCGTTGCCGGCGGCGCCAAAGATGCGTTCGGCGGTGTCCAAAGTCAGCCTGGCGAATGCCTCGAAATTGGCATCGTTAGCCAGACGCCGGTCACACAGGGTCTCATACCAAATACGCCCGGCCTTTTCCCAGGCATACCCGCCAAGGGTCATTGCCGCCCGATAGAACGCGTGATTGGGAATCCCCGAATTCAGATGCACATCGCCATTGTCGTCGCGAGTGACGATGAAGTCGTGCATATGACCAGGCTGCGGGTCCTTGCCCAGCACAGGGTCGTCATAAGCGCTGCCGGGGTTTGCCATCGAGCGCAACGCGATCCCCTGAACCTTGTCGGTAAGCAGGTCGGCACCGATCAGCCAGTCAGCCTGGTCCGCCGTCTGTTTCAGCGCAAACTGCCGGGTAAGTACGCCGAACACATCCGATAGCGACTCGTTCAGCGCTCCAGGCTGATTGAAGTACACCAGCCCGGCCTCGCTTTCAGTGATGCCGTGCGCCAGTTCATGGGCGACCACATCCAGCGACCGGGTAAAGCGATGGAAGATTTCGCCATCGCCATCACCGAAGACCATCTGCGCGCCATTCCAGAAGGCGTTTTCATAGCCATCTCCGTAATGCACCGTTCCCACCAGCGCAAAGCCCTGCTTGTCGATCGAATCTCGCCCGAACACCTGCCAGAAAAATTCATAGGTTGCACCCAGCGCATCGTAGGCTTCATCCACCGCAGCATCGCCGGTGGCGGGCTGGCCCTCGGCTCGCACCACCACACCCGGTAGCTGCATCAGGTGCTCTGCATCGTGGATGCTACGCTGCGGCTGGCCGGGCTGACCTCGTATCGGCAGCAGCGCGTTGCCCAGTTGCTGGCGCGGCGGACCGGGGTTGGGCAATAGCTGCTCCACGTGGGCCAGCGTGCTCAAGGCGCATTGGCGCTGATGCTGCGAGCCGTTGCGGATGATGCGATCAAGAATGTAAGGAGGAATAAACCCGTGCGGCAGTAGTGCGGACATGGCTGCTTACCTCTGCAAGGCGCTTCACCTGCGCCAATGAAAGCGTTCTGTTCTGATCGAATCCCCCACTAAGTGTTTCGTTTTTCCGAAGTTTCTTTCAGTTGGCATCCCGTCGCTTGCTCTCGGCCATCCTATTCAACCTATAATCCGCCGGCTTTTTCCGCTATTGAACCGGAGAACCTCAATGATTAAGCGCACCTTGGCAGCCGTTGTCGGCCTTGCCGTTTCCCTGACTATTGCTACTTCCCACGCTGCTGAAACCCTGCGGGTATCCGCTATCCCTGATGAAGCCCCGACCGAACTGATCCGCAAGTTCGAGCCGCTGGGCAAATACCTGGAGCAGGAGCTGGGCATGCCGGTGAAGTTCACACCGGTTTCCGATTACGCCGCCGTGGTTGAATCCCTGGCTGCCGACCGTCTCGACCTGGCCTGGCTGGGCGGGTTCACCTTCGTCCAGGCCCGTCTGAAAACCGGCGACGCCATCCCACTGGTGCAGCGCGAGCAGGACGAACAGTTCACCAGCAAGTTCATCACCGCCGATCCCGAGGTGAAGACCCTGCAAGACCTGAAGGGCAAAACCTTCGCCTTCGGCTCCGTATCGTCGACCTCTGGCAGCCTGATGCCGCGCTATTTCATGCTCAAAGATGGCATCAATCCCGAGCAGTTCTTCAAGCGCATCGCCTATTCCGGCGCGCATGACGCCACTGCCGCCTGGGTCGAAGCAGGCAAGGCCGACGCCGGTGTGCTCAACGCCTCGGTTTGGGACAAGCTGGTCGCGACCGGCAAGGTTGATACCGACAAGGTCCGTGTGATCTCCACCACCCCGCCTTACTACGACTACAACTGGACCGTGCGCGGCAGCCTCGACCCGGCACTGACCGAGAAGATCAAGGCGGCTTTCCTCGCCCTTGATCCGGCCAATCCTGAGCACAAGGCGATCCTAGATCTGCAGGCCGCCAGCCGTTTCATCGAGACCAAGCCTGAGAACTACGAAGGCATCGAAGAAGCCGCCCGCGCCGCCGGCCTGCTGAAGTGACGCTACGCCTGTCCGGCGTGGGCTATACCCACGCCGATGGCCAGGCGGCACTGCAGGACATCCAGCTTGAAATAGCCAGAGGCGAGCGCGTCGCCATCATCGGTCCTTCCGGGGCCGGCAAGACGACGCTGCTGCGCCTGCTGGCCACTCACCTGCAACCGCATCGTGGGCAGTACGCACTGCTCGACTGCGAGCCCTGGTCGCTCTCGGCCAACGCCCGACAGAAGCTGCGCGCACGTATCGGCCTGATCCACCAGGCGCCGCCCCTGCCGCCCCGGCAACGGGTGGTCACCTCGGTGCTGGCCGGTCGTCTCGGCCAATGGTCGCTGGGCCGCAGCCTGCTCAGCCTGCTCTATCCGCTGGATCGCCAGGGTGCGGCCGATGTGCTGAACCAGCTGGATCTGGCCGACAAGCTTTATCAGCGCTGCGACCAACTTTCCGGCGGCCAACTGCAACGCGTGGGTATCGCACGCGTGCTGTATCAAGAGCCCGAACTGATCCTTGCCGACGAACCGGTTTCCGCCATGGATCCGGTTCTGGCCAGTTGGTCGCTGAACATCCTCAACCAGGAAGCCGAACGGCGCCAGACGACGCTACTCGCCAGCCTGCACGCCGTGGAACTGGCGCTGGAACACTTCCCGCGCGTACTTGGCGTACGCGACGGGCGCATTCTGTTCGACAAGGCAGCGGCGCTGGTCAGCCAGGCCGAACTCGACGCGCTCTATGCCAATGAACAGCTGACCGGCACCGCTGACCACCGGCCGCAGCAGACACTGCTTATCCCACGATGCTGAGTCCCGCTCTCGCCCGGCGCGACCCCGCCGCCCGTTCGCGCCTGCTGCTGACGGTGCTGGCGCTGGCCTTGCTGTGGCCGGGGCTGTCGCTAAGTGAGCTGGATATCGGCGTGCTGTTCGATGGCAGCAATGCCGACACCATGGGCGTTTTTCTCGGGGCGTTCTGGCCACCTGAACATGGCCGCGACTTCCTTGCCATGCTCTGGAAGGCGACGCTGGAGACCCTGGCCATTGCCACAGCTGGCATGGCTCTGGCGCTGGCTGTCGCGATGCCCTGCGCGCTGATCGCTACACGCGCTCTGTCGATATCCGCACTCAGCCGAGGCGGTCGCCCACATCGCTGGGCACAGGCGCTGCGCTGGCCGGTGCGCGGATTGCTGATCATTCTGCGCAGCGTGCCGGAAATCGTCTGGGCACTGCTCTTCGTGCGTGCCGTAGGCCTCGGCCCCACCGCCGGGGTGCTGGCTATCGCCATCACCTATGCTGGAATGCTCGGCAAGGTCTACGCAGAAATTTTCGAGTCGGTCGATCCGCTGCCGACCCGCGCCCTACTCGTCGCAGGCAGCTCGCGGCTGCAGGCGTTCGCCTACGCAGTGCTACCGCAAGCCTCCGGGGAAATGCTCTCGTACACGGTCTATCGCTGGGAATGCGCAATCCGCGCTTCGGTAGTGATGGGGTTTGTCGGCGCCGGTGGCTTGGGCCAGCAGATGGATCTGTCGATGCGCATGTTCGCAGGCGGTGAGGTGGCGAGCATGCTGCTGACCTTCCTCCTGCTGGTGCTGCTGGCGGACCTGCTCAGCCAATTGCTGCGCCAGAGGTTCGTATGAAGTCGCTGTCGCGCTACGGAGTGCCGCTACTGCTGATCGCCGCAGTGATCGGAGCCTTCGCCTACCTGCAGCTCGAAACCAGCGCCCTGTTCAGCCGCGAGGGTCTGCGGCAGATGGGGCGCTATGCCTCAGGCTTCCTCAGTCCGGACCTGTCGCCAAATCATCTGCGCGCCATCGGCTATGGCGCACTGGAAACCCTGGCGATGTCGGCTATTGGCACGCTACTGGCGGCGCTGCTCGGCCTGCTGCTTGCACTGCCTGCGGCTGGACGTTTCGGCTTGATCGCCAAGGGTGGCGCCCGATTATTGCTCAATGCTCTGCGCGCCATTCCGGAACTGGTCTGGGCGGCATTGATGGTGCTGGCGGCGGGACTAGGGCCGAATGCCGGTACCCTAGCGCTGGCGTTGCATACCACCGGCGTTCTGGGCCGGTTATTTGCCGAAGCGTTGGAAAACACTCCGCCGGCCCCGGCCGAGGCCTTGCAGCTATCCGGGAGTGGGCGCGTCGGGGCATTCTGCTACGGCACCCTACCGCTGCTCTGGCCGCAACTGGTGGCCTATACGCTGTATCGCTGGGAAAACAATATCCGCATGGCCAGTGTGCTCGGTTTCGTCGGTGCCGGCGGTCTGGGGCAAATGCTCTACATGAGCCTGAGCCTGTTCCAGGAAGCCCAGGCCTCGACGGTGATTCTGGCCATGCTGCTGATGGTGCTGGCGGTCGATGCGCTTAGTGGCTGGGCGCGGCAACGCTGGGTGCGCGGTTGACAGAAGCGGCACCCCGCCGCGTGCTCCGAATCAGTGCAGACTGGGCTTCGCCGCCCGCTCCTGCACCAGCACCCAGGGCGCAACCACCACGGCCCAGAGGGACGGGGAACGCGCGAGCCAGTCTTGTGCCTGTTCGGCTTCGAGACGCCCCATGCGCCCTTCGCTCAGCCATGTCTCGACCTTTGCACGGTCGTCCTCGGCTACCGCCTGCGCTGCCACAATCAGATCGAAATCGTCGGAGACCCACAGCAGGGCACCGCGGGCGAAGAAGGGCTCCAGCTCCTGCCAGGTGATGGAGGCGGTTTCGGACAGCAATTTGGCATAAAGAGTGCTTGATTCGTCGCTCATGGAACTCGCTCAATAATGGGGCAGCGTCATGATAGCGTTCGAAAACTCTCCATCAAGCATGGCGTCGCCTACTGTGCAAACAGGTAGCGACGCTTCTACACTGTGCCGGTACAGTTGCCGTGCGGTTAGATGCCGCAAGCCACAGGTTCCAAACAATAATTATGAAAGTGGAGCACATATGAAGACCAAGCAGCCTCTTTGCAAACTGTTCCTGGCCATCGCGCTTACCGGCGCAGCGAGTTATACCCTGGCCGCCGACACAATCAAGATTGCACTCGCCGGCCCGGTCACCGGAGCGGTGGCCCAGTACGGGGACATGCAGTTCATGGGCGCCCAGATGGCCATCGAGCAGATCAACAAAAAGGGCGGCGTCAATGGCCAACAGCTGCAGAGCGTGGTCTACGACGATGCCTGTGACCCCAAGCAGGCGGTCGCGGTGGCCAACAAGATCGTCAATGACGGAGTCAATTTCGTGGTCGGGCATCTGTGCTCCAGCTCCACCCAGCCGGCATCAGACATCTACGAGGATGAAGGCATCCTGATGATCACCGCCGCTTCCACCAGCCCGGACATTACCGCGCGCGGCTACGAGCTGATCTTCCGCACCATCGGCCTGGACAGCCTGCAAGGCCCGACCGCCGGCAACTTCATCGCCGACCATATCAAGCCGAGCAACGTCGCCGTCATCCATGACAAGCAGCAGTACGGTGAAGGCATCGCCACTTCAGTCAAGCAGGTACTGGAAAGCAAGAACATCAAGGTTGGCCTGTTCGAAGGCATTAACGCCGGTGACAAGGACTTTTCCTCGCTGATCGCCAAACTCAGGCGTGAAGGCGTCGACTTCGTCTACTACGGGGGTTACCACCCGGAAATGGGGCTGCTGCTGCGCCAGTCGCGGGAAAAGGGCCTGAACATACGCTTCATGGGGCCTGAGGGCGTCGGCAACTCGGAGATCTCCGCCATCGCCGGCCCGTCTTCGGAAGGCATGCTGGTCACTCTGCCGAAATCCTTCGACCAGGATCCACGCAACCAGGAACTGGTCAATGCCTTCAAGGCCAAGAAGCAGGACCCGAGCGGTCCTTTCGTATTCCCCTCCTACGCCGCCGTGCAAGTCATTGCCGAAGGTATCGAGAAGGCTGGCAGCACCGACACCGACAAGGTGGCTGAAGCCCTGCGCAGCAATACCTTCGACACCCCAACCGGTCAGCTGACCTTCGATGAAAAGGGTGACCTGAAAGACTTCAACTTCGTGGTCTACGAATGGCACCAGGACGGTACCAAATCCGAAGCCAAGTGAGTCTATAACCACCCGACCGAAGCCCACCGCGATTGCCGTGGGCTTCGTTTCAGCTGATCGGGGCGGCCCGGCCACAAGCCATCGGGCAACCCAGCGACATCTTCAACCAAGCGAGTGGCCTGCATCGCCGGCCCGCCTCGAACCTGGCGTGTGCGTGATCCGCACCAAGCCCTTGGCGCCGCATCTCCATGCTGCGTGTTCGAAGCAGGTCTGCCCTGTTAGGCAAACGGCTGTTGAACCTAGACGTGGAAGGTTCAACGGCATGCTGCTTTGGATGCGGGTGTTCAGGAGAGATGTGATGCCTGAGCTTTATCATTACTTTCAACAGCTGATCAACGGCCTGACCGTTGGCAGTACCTACGCCCTGATCGCCATCGGCTACACGATGGTTTACGGGATCATCGGCATGATCAACTTCGCCCACGGCGAGGTTTACATGATCGGTTCCTACGTGACCTTCATCGCCATTATCGGGCTTTCGATGATGGGGCTCGACGCCCTGCCCCTGCTGATGATCGGCGCCTTCATCGCCAGCATGATTGTCACCAGCGCTTACGGCTACAGCATCGAACGGGTCGCCTACCGGCCGTTGCGCGGCAGCAACCGGTTAATCCCTCTGATCTCCGCCATTGGCATGTCGATCTTCCTGCAGAACCTCGTGCTGCTAGCGCAGGACTCCAAGGACAAGGCCATCCCCAACCCCATGCCCGGCAACTTTGTGATCGGCGAAAGCATCATGAACGGGGTGGTGATTTCCTACATGCAGGTGCTGATCTTCGTGGTCACCATCGTTGCCATGATGGGCCTCACGCTGTTCATCTCTCGCTCGCGCCTGGGCCGTGCCTGCCGCGCCTGCGCCGAGGACCTGAAAATGGCCAACCTGTTGGGCATCAACACCAACAGCATCATTTCTCTGACCTTTGTCATCGGTGCGGCGCTGGCCGCAGTTGCGGCGGTGCTGATCAGCATGCAGTACGGAGTGATCAACCCGCACATCGGCTTCCTTGCCGGCATCAAGGCCTTCACCGCCGCGGTGCTAGGTGGCATCGGCAGTATTCCCGGCGCCATGCTCGGCGGGCTGGTGCTGGGTGTGGCCGAGGCCTTTGGCGCTGACATCTTCGGCGACCAGTACAAGGATGTGGTGGCCTTTACCCTGCTGATCCTGGTGCTGCTGTTCCGCCCCACCGGCATCCTCGGGCGCCCGGAGGTAGAGAAGGTATGACTCGCAATTTGCGCACAGCATTTTTCAGTGCCCTGCTGGTCATCGCGGTCGCGGTCCCGGTATTCGGCCTGAAGCTCACCACGGTCGGTATCAATATCGAAGTACAGGGCGCTGACGCCAGGACCTTCTGGGTCATCGCCGCCTGCGCCGTGGCCATGTTCGTCTGGCAACTGTTTCGCACCCGCCTGGCCGCCGGCTGGGCGGCCAGCCCGAACCTGCCGACCGTCCCTGCCGGGGCCGGCAACTTCCTGACCCTGCCCTCGACCCAGCGCTACATCATCATCGCTCTGGTGCTGGTGGCGCTGGTCTGGCCGTTCTACGCCTCACGCGGCGCGGTGGACATCGCCACGCTGATCCTGATCTACGTGATGCTGGGCCTGGGCCTGAACATCGTCGTGGGGCTGGCCGGTCTGCTGGATCTGGGCTACGTCGGCTTCTATGCGGTCGGGGCCTATACCTACGCATTGCTGTCGCACTACTACGGCTTCGGCTTCTGGCTCAGCCTGCCTATCGCCGGCGCCATGGCGGCCCTGTTCGGTTTCGTGCTCGGTTTTCCGGTGCTGCGGCTGCGCGGCGACTATCTGGCCATCGTGACCCTGGGCTTCGGGGAGATCATCCGCCTGCTGCTACGCAACATGACCGAGTTCACCGGCGGTCCCAACGGCATCAGCGGCATCGACAAACCGACCTTGTTCGGCCTGAGCTTCGACCGCCGCGCCGCCGAGGGCATGCAGACCTTCCACGAGTTTTTCGGCGTTGCCTACAACTCCATCAACAAGGTGATCTTCCTCTACCTGATCGCCCTGCTGCTGGTGCTGCTGACGCTATTCGTGATCAACCGCCTGCTGCGCATGCCCATTGGCCGCGCCTGGGAAGCGCTGCGCGAGGACGAAATCGCCTGCCGCGCGCTGGGCATGAACCCCACGGTGATCAAACTCTCGGCCTTCACCATCGGCGCAACCTTCGCCGGTTTCGCCGGCAGCTTCTTCGCCGCGCGCCAGGGGCTGGTGTCGCCGGAATCGTTCACCTTCATCGAATCGGCGATCATCCTCGCCATCGTCGTACTGGGCGGCATGGGCTCGCAGCTGGGGGTGATCCTCGCGGCTATCGTGATGATCCTGCTGCCCGAGCTGATGCGCGAGTTCAGCGAGTACCGCATGCTGATGTTCGGCGCCCTGATGGTGCTGATGATGATCTGGCGTCCGCAGGGCCTGCTGCCCATGCAGCGCCCCCACATGGAGCTGAAGCAATGAGTCGCCCGATTCTCGAAGTACGCGGCCTGACCATGCGCTTCGGCGGCCTGCTGGCCGTCAACGGAGTGGAACTGGCCGTACGGGATAAACAGGTGGTCTCGATGATCGGCCCGAACGGCGCCGGCAAGACCACCGTATTCAACTGTCTGACCGGCTTCTACCAGCCGACCTCAGGTGAAATCCTGCTGG
Source organism: Stutzerimonas stutzeri (assembly GCA_002345575.1). Classification (GTDB taxonomy): domain Bacteria; phylum Pseudomonadota; class Gammaproteobacteria; order Pseudomonadales; family Pseudomonadaceae; genus Stutzerimonas; species Stutzerimonas stutzeri_S. Next base: position 79,610 of record DDVX01000003.1, on the reverse strand, counting down.
ACGGCGAGGCGATCCAGGGCCTGCCGGGGCACAAGATCGCGCGCAAGGGCGTGGTCCGCACGTTTCAGAATGTCCGCCTGTTCAAGGACATGACCACCGTGGAAAACCTGCTGGTGGCCCAGCATCGTCATCTCGACACGGGTCTCCTGTCCGGACTGCTGAAGACCAGGGCCTTTCGCAAAAGCGAACGCGCGGCGATGGATTTCGCTGCGCACTGGCTGGAGCAGGTCAACCTCACCGAAGTGGCCAACCGCCCGGCCGGCACGCTCGCCTATGGCCAGCAGCGCCGCCTGGAAATCGCCCGCTGCATGATGACGCGCCCGCGCATCCTCATGCTCGACGAACCGGCTGCCGGCCTCAATCCGAAGGAAACCGAGGACCTCAAGGCGCTGATCGGCGTCCTGCGTGACACCCACGGGGTCACGGTGCTGCTGATCGAGCACGACATGAAGCTGGTCATGAGCATTTCCGACCACATCTACGTGATCAACCAGGGCTGCCCGCTGGCCAACGGTACGCCGGAGCAGGTCCGTGACAATCCGGACGTGATCAAAGCCTATCTGGGAGAGGCGTAAGCATGCTGTATTTTGAAAACGTCTCGACCTGCTACGGCAAAATCCAGGCACTGCATCAGGTCAACGTCGAGGTCCGCAAAGGCGAAATCGTCACCCTGATCGGAGCCAATGGCGCCGGCAAATCCACCCTACTGATGACCCTCTGCGGTTCGCCGCAAGCCTCCGAAGGCAGCATCCGCTTCGAGGGGGATGAGCTGGTGGGAAAACAGACCTGCGACATCATGCGCAAGGACATAGCCGTGGTGCCCGAAGGACGTCGCATCTTTGCCCGCCTGACCGTGGAAGAAAACCTCGCGATGGGTGGCTTCTTTACCGACAAAGCAGACTTCCAGGAACAGCTGGACAAGGTCATGTTGCTGTTCCCGCGCCTGAAGGAGCGCTATCAGCAGCGCGGCGGCACCATGTCCGGTGGCGAACAGCAGATGCTGGCCATCGCCCGCGCCCTGATGAGCAAGCCCCGGTTGCTGCTGCTTGACGAGCCTTCGCTGGGGCTTGCGCCGATCATCATCCAGCAGATCTTCGAGATCATCGAGCAGTTGCGCGCAGATGGCGTGACCATCTTTCTGGTCGAGCAGAACGCCAATCAGGCGCTCAAGCTGGCTGATCGCGGCTATGTACTGGAGAACGGCCACATCGTCATGCAGGGCAGCGGCGAAGAACTGCTGGTCAACCCCAGGGTTCGCGACGCCTACCTGGGCGGTTAGGAGGCACGCGTGGCAGAAAGGAAGCGGCTCTGGATCAGCAACCCCCTCGCGCTTTTTACGGCCAACGATCATCAGGCGCCCGGCGGACTGGTGATCGAAAACGGCGTCATCGTCGAGCTGCTGGCCGCAGGGCAGACACCGGCTCGCCCGGTCGATGAAACCTTCGATGCCCGCGAACATGTGGTCCTGCCGGGGCTGGTCAATGCGCACCATCACTTCCACCAGACACTGACCCGCGCCTGGGGGCCTGCGGTCAACGCCCCGGTGCTCGACTGGCTGCCGGCGCTGTATCCCGTCTGGTCAAGGCTGACACCCGCACAGCTCGCCCTGGCCAGCAAGGTCGCACTGGCCGAGCTGCTGCTCTCGGGTTGCACCACGACTGCGGACCATCATTATCTGTTTCCCGAAGGGCTGGAGCAGGCCATCGACATCGAGGTCGAGGCCGTGCACGAACTGGGCATTCGCGCCACCCTGTGCCGTGGCTCGATAAACGTCGCCGGGTCGCACAACAGCGCCTGCGTGCAGAGCGCCGAGGTGATTCTGGCCGACAGCCAGCGCCTGGCCGAGCAGTACCATGAGCGCGACGATGGCGCGCAGATCCAGATTGCCCTGGCACCCTCTTCACCCTTTGCGGTGACCCGCGAACTGATGTGCGCCAGCGCCGAACTGGCGCAAACCCACGGCCTGCGCCTGCATACCCACCTGGGCGAAACGCCAGACGAACAGCAGGCCTGCATCCGCCGTTTCAGCATGCGCAGCGTCGATTACCTGAAAAATGTCGGCTGGCTCGGCCCGCAGACCTGGCTGGCCCACGGCATCCATTTCAACCAGATCGAAATCGACCGCCTCGGAGCAGCGGGTGTCGGCATCTGCCACTGTCCCAGCTCGAACATGCGCCTGGCTTCGGGAATCTGTCGAACACTGCAACTCGAAGACGAGGGTGCAACCATCGGGCTGGGCGTCGATGGCTCAGCGTCCAGTGACATCTCGAACATGCTGCTGGAAGCCCGTCAGGCGTTGTTCATCCAGCGCCTGCGCTACGGCGCCGGAAAGATCACGCCCGAGAAGGTCCTTGGCTGGGCAACCCGTGGCTCGGCAAAGCTACTGGGACGTTCCGACATCGGCGAGATCGCGCCGGGCAAGCAGGCTGATCTGGCTCTGTTCAAGCTTGACGAGCTGCGCTTTTCCGGCAGTCACGACCCCATTGCCGCACTGTTGTTGTGCGCTGCCGACAGGGCCGACCGGGTAATGATTGGCGGTCGCTGGAAGGTGATTGACGGCCAGATCGAAGGGCTGGATCTGGCCGGTTTGATCGCCGACCACCGCCAGGCCGCTAGCCATCTGGCTGGCGGCTGAGGACGACAGTCGGGTTACGCCTTCAGCTAACCCGACCTACATCTTTCGATCTGCAGGCTGCGTGAACAGAGCGTAGGGTGGAAGACTGCGAAGCATCTTCCACGCGTCGACCAACCACCTGAACCAGGCCTCAGCCCTGCAACGCCTGGGCATGATGCCGCAGGTGGTCGTCGATGAAGCTGGCGATGAAGTAGTAGCTGTGGTCGTAACCCGGCTGGATACGCAGCGTCAGCGGGTGATTGGCCGCCTTGGCCGCAGCCTCCAGCGCCTCGGGTTTGAGCTGGTTTTCCAGGAAGTCATCGCGATCACCCTGGTCGACCAGGATCGGCAACTTCTCTCCCGCTTCGGCCAACAGCGCACAAGCATCCCATTCCCGCCAGCGTGAGCGGTCTTCACCCAGATAACGGGAAAAAGCCTTCTCGCCCCAGGGACAGCTGGCGGGGTTGGTGATGGGTGAAAAAGCTGAAACCGAGCGATAGCGCCCCGGATTTTTCAGTGCGCACACCAGCGCACCATGTCCGCCCATGGAGTGGCCGCTGATACCGCGCTTGTCGGAGACCGGGAAATTCGCCTCGATCAGCGCTGGCAGCTCAGCAACCACATAGTCGTACATGCGGTAGTGCTGCGCCCAGGGTTGCTCGGTGGCGTTGAGGTAGAAGCCTGCACCCAGGCCGAAATCCCAGGCGCCGTCCGGGTCGTCTGGTACATCCGCACCCCGCGGGCTGGTGTCCGGCGCGACGATGATCAGGCCCAGCTCCGCGGCCAGCCGCTGCGCAGCGGCCTTCTGCATGAAGTTCTCGTCGGTGCAGGTCAGCCCCGAGAGCCAATAGAGCACCGGCAGTTTCTCGCCCTGCTCTGCCTGAGGCGGCAGGTACACGGCAAACACCATGTCGCAGTTCAGGCTGCTGGAGCGATGGCGGTAGCGTTTGTGCCAGCCGCCGAAGCTCTTGTTGCAGGAAATATTCTCAAGAGTCATGGATATGCCTCACGTAGGGTGGAAAACCGCGAAGCGTTTTCCACCGACCGAGGTAGATAAGCCGTCTGGCGACGGCGTTATCCGCCCTGCGGATCAGAAATGAATGACAGTACGAATGCTCTTGCCTTCGTGCATCAGATCGAAGGCTTTGTTGATTTCCTCCAGCCCCATGTTGTGGGTGATGAAGGTATCCAGCGGGATCTCGCCGCTCTGTGATTTCTCGACATAGCTTGGCAGCTCGGTGCGGCCCTTCACGCCACCAAAGGCGCTGCCGCGCCAGACCCGGCCGGTCACCAGCTGGAACGGACGGGTGCTGATTTCCTGTCCGGCGCCGGCGACACCGATGATCACCGACTCGCCCCAACCCTTGTGCGCACATTCCAGCGCGGCGCGCATCAACTGCACGTTGCCGACGCACTCGAAGGAGTAATCCACGCCACCGTCGGTCATCTCGACGATGACTTCCTGAATCGGCTTGTCATGGTCCTTCGGGTTGACGAAATCGGTGGCGCCCAGCTCTTCGGCGATGGCGAACTTGGAGGGGTTGATATCGATGGCAATAATCCGGCTGGCTCCGGCCATTTTCGCCCCGATGATCGCCGCCAGGCCGATGCCACCGAGACCGAAGATCGCCACTGTGGCGCCCGCTTCTACCTTGGCGGTGTTGAGCACCGCACCGATGCCGGTGGTCACGCCGCAACCCAGCAGGCAGACCTTGTCCAGCGGCGCTTCCTTGGGGATCTTCGCTACCGAGACTTCCGGCAACACGGTGTATTCGGAGAAGGTCGAGGTGCCCATATAGTGGTAAATCGGCTGACCTTGATAGCTGAAACGGGTGGTGCCGTCCGGCATCAGGCCTTTGCCCTGGGTGGCACGTACGGAGCTGCAGAGGTTGGTCTTGCCGGATGTGCAGAATTTGCACTGGCGGCACTCGGCGGTGTACAGCGGGATCACGTGGTCGCCCACCGCAACCGAGGTCACTCCCTCGCCAACGGCCTCGACGATACCGCCGCCCTCATGGCCGAGGATGCAGGGAAACACGCCTTCGGAGTCCTCACCGGACAGGGTATAGGCGTCGGTGTGGCAGACACCGGTAGCGACGATGCGTACCAGTACCTCACCGGCCTTGGGCGGTTCGACATCGACTTCGACGATCTGCAGAGGCTGGTTGGGGCCGAAGGCGACGGCGGCGCGGGATTTGATGCTCATGAGGACTCCTCCTGGGTGAATGGAACAGAGTGTAGTTTCATCCGTGCGCTGGGTTAATGAGCAAATCGTGGAAACATTATTGCCACAGAGGGATAATCCAGTTTTTGCTAAGGAGCTGGCATGAATCGCTGGGAAGGTCTCGACGAATTCGTCGCCGTCGCCGAATGCGGCAGTTTCATGCGTGCTGCCGAACAATTGCGAGTGTCGTCTTCACATGTCAGCCGCCAGGTAGCGCGTCTCGAAGAACGATTGCAGGCCCGCCTGCTCTATCGCACCACGCGCCGCGTATCGCTGACCGAAGCCGGGCATACCTTCCTCACCCGTTGCCAGCGCCTGATTGAAGAGCGCGATGAGGCTTTCAATGCCATCAGCGATCTACACGCGGCACCTACAGGACTGCTGCGCATGACTGCCGCCGTGGCTTACGGCGAGCGCTTCATCGTGCCGCTGGTGAACGAGTTTATGGCGCAATATCCGCAGTTGCGGGTGGAGATCGAACTGTCCAACCGCACCCTGGACATGGTGCATGAAGGCTTCGATCTCGCTATCCGCCTAGGCCGCCTCGGTGAGTCCCGGCTGGTGGCGACCCGAATCGCACCACGGGCCATGTACCTGTGTGCTGCCCCGACCTACCTCGAACGCTACGGGCGTCCGCACACGCTTTCCGAACTGGCACGGCACAACTGCCTGGTGGGCACTAGCGATACCTGGATGCTGCAGGTCGATGGCCGAGAGCAACCGTTCAAACCCACCGGCAACTGGCGCTGCAACAGCGGCCAGGCCGTGCTGGATGCAGCCCTGCGCGGCTTCGGCCTCTGCCAGCTACCGGATTATTACGTTCAGGAGCCGTTGCGCCGCGGCGAGCTGGTATCGCTACTGGAAGCCAATCAGCCGCCCAATACTGCGGTATGGGCCGTCTATCCACAACGCCGCTATCCACTGCCGAAGGTGCGCCTGCTGGTTCAGGCACTGAAGGACGGCCTGGCTAGTCGCCCGGAATATCGTCGAGCCTGAGCGGCACTCAACGCTGCAACAACTCCCCGCTGAAACAATGTCTTACGGGTCCGTGCGTCCGACTGCCAGCCAGGGCAGGAACCCCCACCCTGCCACCACGTCGTAATCAGTAACCAGCCTTTTACCCGCTTTGATCGAAGCCACTTGCGCACATGATCATCGGTAAATCCCGCGAGGACCCTACCACCCGAACAAACGAGGCCGTGCATGAACAGACTGCTCGATAGTAAAACCCTCAATCAGCTGCTGGCCCAGCGCGAGGCCCCCTGCCTGTCCCTCTACCAGCCTACTCACCGCAGCTTCCCTGAGCGCCAACAGGACCCCATTCGTTTCAGGCATCTGGTTCGCCAGCTTGAAGACTCGCTCAAGCAGCAAGGATGGGGTGAGCAGGCCGACGCCCTGCTACGTCCATTTCACGACCTGATGGACGACGGCGACTTCTGGAACCACAACCTGGACGGGCTGGCGGTGTTTGGCTGCCGCGATTACTTTCAGTTTTTCCGGCTCCAGCGCAAGGTGCCGGAATTCGCAGTGGCCAACGAACGCATGCATGTCAAACCCTTGGTGCGCATCGCCCAGTCGGCTGACCGTTATCACATCCTGTGCTTGTCTCGCGATTCGGTACGCCTGCTCGGCGGCAACCGCGATGCGCTGGATGAAATTCCATTGCACGAAAACGTACCCCGCACCTTGGCGGAGGCGCTGGGGACCGAACTTACGGAAAAGAGTCAGAGCGGCTTCTCGCAAGGTTACAGTCGCGCCAGCGAACGCGGCGACCCGATGCAGACGGAAGCAGGTGGAAGCGGCAAGCAGGCGGAAATCGATCGCGACCGCGACCGCTATTTCCGCGAGGTAGACCGCGCCATTACCGAGTACCACTCTCGCCCCAGCGGCTTGCCACTGATCCTGGCCGCGCTGCCGGAACAGCAATCACACTTCCGCCGAATCAGCCAAAACGAACATCTACTGCCCGAAGGCATCGAGATCGGACAGGGTGCATTGACGCTCAACGAAATCAGGGAGGAGAGCTGGCTGGTAATGCAGCCGCGTTACCTGAAACGCCTCGAAGGACTGATAAACCAGTTCGGCACGTCCCACGGCAAAGGACTGGCCTCGGATCAGCTGGAGGAGATCGGGCAGGCTGCCGTACAAGGACGCGTGGCAACCCTGTTGGTCGAAGCGGAGCGACAGATACCCGGCCGCGTCGACAAGGCCGAAGGCAAGGCAACGCCGGCGGAAAATGGGGACGCAACAACCCCCGACCTACTGGACGAACTGACTATCTGGACACTGGAGCAAGGAGGCGAGGTGATCGTGGTGCCGACAGAACGAATGCCCACAAATAGTGGTGCGGCAGCGATCTACCGGTATTGAGACAGCCAGTCGCAGCCTTCGCCAGGTCAGGCTTCAGCCTTGCTCGACCAGCGCTGCGCTAGCCATTGCAGATCTTCCGGGCGGGTAATCTTCAGATTATCCGCCCGGCCTTCGATCAAGCGCGGCGACTGCCCGGCCCACTCCAGCGCCGAAGCCTCATCGGTGATCGCCACCTTCTCGACCAGAGCACCGGCAAGTGCCGCCTCAAGTGCACCGAGGCGAAACATCTGCGGTGTATAGGCCTGCCAAATCAAACTGCGGTCGACGGTCTCCTGTACACGACCATCAGAACCTACACGCTTGAGCGTATCGCGCACTGGTACGGCGAGCAGACCGCCCACCGGATCGTTCGCCAGCTCGGCCAGCAACCGGTCCAGATCTTCACGGATCAAATTGGGACGCGCCGCATCATGCACCAGCACCCAGTCGCTGGCAGCAGCCCCCAGCTTGTCGAGCAAGCGCAAGCCGCCCAATACCGAGTCGGCACGCTCGGCTCCGCCTGCAGCACGATGGATTCGCGAGTCGCTGGCGCAAGCAAGGGATGGCCACCAGGGATCGTCTGTGGCCAAGCTGACCACCAACCCGTGCAGGTTCGGATGGGTAAGGAAGCAATCAAGCGTGTGTTCTAGAATCGTCCGCCCACCCAGCTGCAGATATTGCTTGGGCCGATCGGCCCGCATGCGACTGCCCACTCCGGCGGCCGGAATCACTACCCAGAAAGGCGGCAGCCGGTTCATTCGCTGAGCTGATAGAGGGTTTCACCCTCTTTGACCATGCCCAGTTCCTGGCGGGCACGCTCTTCTACGGTTTCCATGCCCTGCTTGAGCTCCATGACTTCGGCTTCGAGGATGCGATTACGCTCCAACAGACGCTGGTTTTCGCCTTTCTGCTCGGCTATCTGTTTGTTCAGCCCGCTGACCTGAGCCATGCTCCCCTCGCCAACCCAGAGACGATACTGAAGGCCTCCCAACAGCAGGATCAGAACGACGAACAACCAGTAAGGAGTGCGCATGGATGGCATGAAATGAATTCGGTTGGTTACCAGTGAAGGTGTAAATACAAGCGGCGACATAGTCCGACCTCATCTATCGCCAATTGATCCGGACTGACATCGAAACAGACTTCGACTCACAAAAAAAGGCGGCTTACGCCGCCCTTTCTACCACGTCGGGTTTAACAGGCTAGTAGAAAAACGTAAGCGAGGCAGGCAAGACAAGGCAAAAACAGGCGAGGACGCGGAGTTTAGAGATCTAAATGAGCAGTCCGAGCCTGTTTTTAACGCAGTATTGCCAACGCAGCTAGTTTTTCAACAGCCTTCAGCCGCGGAACTCGGCACGCCCCTTGTAGGGAGCCTTGCCGCCCAGCTGCTCCTCGATGCGCAACAGCTGGTTGTACTTCGAAACGCGATCCGAACGGCACAGCGAGCCGGTCTTGATCTGACCAGCGGCAGTGCCTACGGCCAAGTCGGCGATGGTGTGATCTTCGGTTTCGCCGGAGCGGTGGGAGATCACGGCGGTGTAACCGGCTGCCTTGGCCATCTGGATGGCTTCCAAGGTCTCGGTCAGCGAGCCGATCTGATTGAACTTGATCAGGATCGAGTTGCCGATCTTCTCGTCGATGCCGCGCTTGAGAATCTTGGTGTTGGTAACGAACAGGTCATCGCCGACCAGCTGCACCTTCTCACCAATCTTGTCGGTCAGCACCTTCCAGCCGGCCCAGTCGGACTCATCCATACCATCTTCGATGGAGATGATCGGATAACGCTGAGCCAAACCAGCCAGGTAATCGGCAAATCCGGCTGCATCGAATACCTTGCCTTCGCCGGCCAGGTCGTACTTGCCATCCTTGTAGAACTCGCTGGAAGCGCAGTCCAAAGCCAGAGTCACATCGGTGCCCAGCTTGTAGCCGGCTTTCTCGACCGCCTCGGCGATGGCCGCCAGTGCATCTTCATTGGACGCCAGGTTCGGTGCAAAACCGCCTTCGTCACCTACGGAAGTGCTCAGGCCACGGGCCTGCAGGACGGCCTTGAGGTTGTGGAAGATTTCAGTGCCCATGCGCAAGGCATCGGAAAAGGTCTTGGCACCAACCGGCTGGACCATGAATTCCTGGATGTCGACGTTGTTGTCGGCATGTTCGCCACCGTTGATGATGTTCATCATCGGTACCGGCATGGAGTACTGGCCCGGCGTGCCGTTGAGGTTGGCGATGTGCGCGTAAAGCGGCAGATCCTGATCCTGCGCAGCAGCCTTGGCAGCAGCCAGGGAGACGGCGAGGATAGCGTTGGCGCCCAGCTTAGCCTTGTTCTCGGTACCGTCCAGCTCGATCATCGCTCGGTCCAGCGCTTGCTGATCGACCGGATCCTTACCAAGCAGCAGCTCACGAATGGGGCCGTTGACATTACCGATCGCCTTCAGTACGCCTTTGCCCATGTAACGGCTCTTGTCGCCATCACGCAGTTCCAGCGCCTCGCGCGAACCGGTAGACGCGCCAGACGGTGCGCAGGCGCTGCCAACAATGCCGTTGTCGAGGATTACGTCCGCTTCGACAGTGGGATTGCCACGTGAGTCGAGAACTTCACGCCCTTTGATGTCGACGATCTTTGCCATTTTTTATTAACACTCCGTAGATAGCTACAAGGCTTCAAGCCGTTTCGATTGGCGTAAAATTTTTGATCAGATCATCCAGCTGCTTGAGCTGGGTAAGGAAAGGTTCGAGCTTATCCAACCGCAGAGCGCAAGGGCCGTCGCACTTGGCGTTGTCCGGATCGGGATGGGCTTCGAGGAACAATCCGGCAAGCCCCTGACTGAGACCGGCGCGGGCCAATTCGGTCACTTGCGCACGGCGGCCACCGGCCGAATCGGCACGGCCACCGGGCATCTGCAGCGCATGAGTCACGTCGAAAAACACCGGGTAGTTCATCTGCTTCATGATGCCGAAGCCGAGCATGTCGACCACCAGATTGTTGTAGCCGAACGAGGAGCCGCGCTCGCAAAGAATCAGCCGATCGTTGCCGGCCTCCTCACACTTGGTCAGGATGTGCTGCATTTCCTGAGGCGCGAGAAACTGCGCCTTCTTGATGTTGATCACCGCGCCGGTCTTGGCCATGGCCACCACCAGATCGGTCTGTCGCGAGAGGAAAGCCGGCAGCTGGATGATGTCGCAGACATCAGCTACCGGTTGCGCCTGGTGTGGTTCGTGAACGTCAGTGATCACCGGCACGCCGAAGGCTTTCTTTACATCCTCGAAAATCCGCATGCCCTCTTCCAGGCCGGGGCCGCGGAAGGAGTTGATGGACGAGCGGTTGGCTTTGTCGAAGCTGGCCTTGAACACGTAGGGGATGCCGAGCTTCTCGGTCACCTTCACGTAGGCTTCGCAGATCTGCAGTGCCAGATCGCGAGATTCCAGCACGTTCATGCCGCCGAACAGGACGAACGGCTTGTCGTTACCAATCTCGATATTACCGACGCGAATGATCTTCTGACTCATGCCTTGCTCGCCTTGTAATCCAATGCAGCCTGGACGAAGCCGCTGAACAGAGGATGCCCGTCACGCGGCGTAGAAGTAAATTCCGGGTGGAACTGGCAGGCCACGAACCATGGATGATCCGGCGACTCGACCACTTCCACCAGCGCACCGTCGCTGGAACGACCGGTGATCTTCAGGCCCGCCTCCTGCAGCTGCGGCAGCAGGTTGTTGTTAACTTCGTAACGATGACGATGGCGCTCGACAATGCGCTCCTTGCGATAGCAATCGAACACCTTGGAACCGGCTTCCAAACCGCACTCCTGAGCGCCAAGGCGCATGGTACCGCCCAGGTCGGACGCATCGTCGCGGGTTTCCACGGCGCCGGTAGCATCGGCCCATTCGGTGATCAGGCCCACTACCGGATGGCCGCTGTCCTTGTCGAACTCGGTGGAGTTGGCGTCGGTCCAGCCCAGCACGTTGCGGGCGAACTCGATCACCGCCACCTGCATGCCGAGGCAGATGCCGAGGTATGGAATCTTGTTCTCGCGGGCGTACTGCACCGTAGCGATCTTGCCTTCCACACCGCGCAGACCGAAACCACCCGGCACCAGGATCGCGTCCATGCCTTCCAGCAGGCCGGTGCCCTGGTTCTCGATGTCTTCGGAGTCGATATAACGGAGGTTCACTTTGGTACGGCTCTGGATGCCAGCGTGGCTCATTGCCTCGATCAGAGATTTGTAGGCATCTAGAAGTTCCATGTACTTGCCGACCATGGCAATGGTGACTTCCTTCTCCGGATTAAGCTTGGCATCGACGACGCGATCCCACTCGGAGAGGTCGGCGCCCCGACATTCAAGGCCGAAGCGCTCGAGAACATAGTCGTCCAGACCCTGGGCATGCAGCATGCCGGGGATCTTGTAGATGGTGTCGGCGTCCGGCAGGCTGATCACCGCGCGCTCTTCGACGTTGGTGAACAGCGCGATCTTGCGTCGCGAGGACAGGTCGATCGGCACTTCCGAGCGACATACCAACACGTCCGGCTGCAGGCCGATGGAGCGCAGCTCCTTCACCGAATGCTGGGTCGGCTTGGTCTTGGTCTCACCAGCGGTAGCGATGTAGGGCACCAGCGTAAGGTGCATCAGCATGGCGCGCTTGGCGCCGACTTCCACACGCAACTGGCGAATCGCTTCCAGGAACGGCTGCGACTCGATGTCACCCACGGTACCACCCACTTCCACCAGGGCCACGTCGGCATCGCCGGCGCCCTTGATGACGCGACGCTTGATCTCGTCGGTGATGTGTGGGATGACCTGGATGGTCGCGCCCAGGTAGTCACCACGCCGCTCACGGCGAATCACGTCTTCGTACACGCGACCAGTGGTGAAGTTGTTGTTCTGAGTCATCCGGGTGCGGATGAAACGCTCGTAATGGCCCAGATCCAGGTCGGTCTCAGCGCCGTCGTGGGTGACGAACACCTCACCGTGCTGGAACGGGCTCATGGTGCCCGGATCGACGTTAATGTAGGGGTCCAGCTTAAGCATCGTGACCTTCAGGCCCCGCGCCTCCAGGATGGCTGCCAATGAAGCCGAGGCGATGCCTTTCCCCAATGAAGAAACAACACCACCCGTGACGAAGATGTAGCGCGTCATGAAAAACCCTAGAAGTCTGCGTTAAGCGGCTGGTGCCGCTGGGGGAAAGCAAAGAAGCCATTGCGCCCCAGGCGGCAATAGCGCAACTGCCACGGATTCGAAGAGGCCGCAGAAGCTGTAATGAGACGGGAGCGTAGTCTACTGGAAAGACCCTATCAGCTCAAACACACATCACGTCAAAGGCGTCCATATTAATGACACCGTCGTCACGTTCAAATGTGGCAGATTAGCCACCGCAACCAGCTCCCCGTCGCAATAGAGCAACGGTAAACGCGAGCGCAGGAAACCGGGAACCGCAGTCTCATTGAGCAAACGCTTCAGATCACGCCGACCGCGAGCCGGCAAGCTCATTACCTCACCACCCTTTCGGTAACCGACCTTGAAGGCGCCGTGCTCCGCCCCCTCCAGACTGACGCGGCCATTGGCGGGCAGACTCAACGCAGCGCAGGTGTCCGACCAAGCAAGCTCACCCGTTACCGACTCAAGCCAGGAACCGGACAACCACCACAGGCGGTTACCTGCACGATGCAGTTCGCCGCCGGCCAGGCGCCAGCATGGCGTCGCATCCACGGCAGCATCACGCAGGGCCTGCCACCCAGCCCAATGGTCGGTATCCGGCAGCGGGGTCAGGGGGTTTAGCCAGTGACGCAGCGCGTTGCGCTGGCGAGCCGGGCTCAAAGCACGAAGGGCCGACAGATCGAGGCTAGGCACTGGCAACCAAGGCCATTCGACCGACACTTGCGCATCCTGCAGATCCATTGCGGCCAGCTCATCGAGCAATGACTGCGCCTCGCCAAGATGTGCAGCAGCTCTCGCCATGTTTGCCGACGCCTGGGGCCAGCGCTGCTCCAGCACCGGCATCACCTGATGGCGAAGGAAGTTGCGCGAATGCTCTAGAGACTGATTAGAGGGATCATCGACCCACTGCAGTTGATGCGCCTGTGCCCAGCTCTCCAGCTCTGACCGCGCCACTGCTAACAAGGGACGCAGCAGCCAGCCCGAGCCCAGCGCACGACTCACGGGCATTGCCGCAAGCCCTCGCACTCCGGCTCCGCGCAAAAGACGAAACAGCAGAGTTTCCGCCTGATCATCACGATGCTGCGCGGTTAGCAACAGCTCGCCGCCTTTCAGACTGGAGGCAAAGGCGGCATAGCGCGCCTCACGCGCGCCCCGCTCCAGGCTCGCGCCCGGTCGAACCTGCACATGCACGACATGCAGCGGGACACCCAGCCGCACGCAGAATTGACGGCAATGCTCTGGCCAAACATCAGCCGCAGACTGCAGGCCATGGTGAATATGGATCGCGGAAATGGGTGGAAGCTGGTGTCGCTCAGCAAGCTGTACCAGGGCGTGCAGCAGCACTGTGGAATCCAGCCCGCCCGAAAACGCAACGCGCCAGGCCGGAGCCTGGCGCCATTGGGAGAGCGCTTCAAGAAGGCGGGATTCCAGAGTCACCTGTTTCTCACCTGCGTGCCACTTGCAGCTGGTTACTGCTGAATACCGTAACTCATCAGACGCTCGTAACGACGGGCCAGCAGCGCATCGGTATCGAGTCTCTTGAGCATATCCAGTTGCGAGGTCAGCGCCTCATGAATGGACGCGGCGGTCACCACCGGGTTGCGATGGGCGCCACCAAGCGGCTCAGGAATGACCTGATCGACGATACCCAGGCTCTGCAGGCGCTCGGCCGTTACGCCCATGGCTTCAGCGGCTTCCGGCGCCTTTTCAGCGGTACGCCAGAGAATCGAGGCACAGCCTTCCGGCGAAATCACTGCGTAGGTGGAATACTGCAGCATGTTCAGCTGATCACAGACACCGATGGCCAGCGCACCCCCGGAACCACCCTCTCCAATAACGGTAGCGATGATCGGCGTTTTCAGACGCGCCATCACGCGCAGGTTCCAGGCGATGGCTTCGCTCTGGTTGCGTTCTTCAGCGTCAATTCCCGGATAGGCACCGGGCGTGTCGATGAAGGTCAGGATCGGCATCTTGAAGCGCTCAGCCATTTCCATCAGGCGGCAGGCCTTGCGGTAACCTTCAGGACGCGGCATGCCGAAGTTGCGACGCACCTTCTCGCGCACTTCGCGACCCTTCTGATGACCAATGATCATCACCGGCTCGCCGTTCAGCCGCGCGGTCCCGCCAACGAGGGCGGCATCGTCGGAGAAATGCCGGTCACCGTGCAGCTCTTCGAACTCGGTGAACAGGTGCTTGATGTAATCGAGGGTGTAAGGCCGCTGCGGGTGGCGGGCCAAACGAGCGATCTGCCAACTAGTCAGATTGCCGAAGATGCTTTCGGTGAGCGACTCGCTTTTGTCCTGTAGGCGGGTGATTTCATCACCAATATTCAGCGAGTTGTCATTACCAACCAGGCGCAGCTCTTCGATCTTGGCTTGCAGGTCGGCGATCGGCTGTTCGAAATCGAGAAAATTCGGGTTCATAGTCATCCGTCATGCGTCGACGGCCAGGAAGGCCGGGAAGCTGTTCCGTTTTTTGCGCCCTACCTTACGGGACGGACGCATTCAGGTCGAACAAAAAATGTTCGCAATCATGACTCGATCGAGATCGGGTCGCTTGGGTAGCGGACGGGTCATGCGCCAGTTTTCCTCGGCGATGACTCGATGCTGGCCGCTATCGGTATTGCAGGAAGACGTTGTCGCGCCCGAACTGGTCACGCAATGCCTGAATCAGGTTGTCCGCCGGGTCGATTCGCCAGCTTTCTCCAAACTGCAGCAGCGCTTTCGCGTCGTTACCGGTGTACTCCAGAGTAATCGGACAGGCGCCGCGATGACGACCACAGACGTCGGCCAGCCAACGCACTCGATCACCCTTGAGCGCCTCGCTGGCGACTCTGACCCGCAGGCTCTCGGCCAAACCAGTGCGCGCTTCCTCCAGACTCATAACCCGCTTGGCCCGCAGTCGCAGGCCGCCGGAAAAGTCGTCGTTGCTGACTTCGCCTTCGACCACTACCAGCGCATCGGTCTGCAGCAATGCCTGGGCCGTATTGAACGCCTCGGCAAACAGCGAGGCCTCGATGCGCCCGGAGCGGTCGTCCAGGGTGATGAAGCCCATCTTGTCACCCTTCTTGTTTTTCATCACCCGCAGGTTGACGATCAAGCCGGCAACAGTCTGGGTATCGCGCGCCGGTCGCAGATCGATAATTCGCTGACGGGCGAAACGACGCACCTCACCCTCGTATTCGTCAATTGGGTGGCCCGTGAGGTACAAGCCCAGGGTGTCCTTCTCGCCCTTGAGACGCTCCTTGAGTGTCAGCTCGCGAGCCTTGCGGTGGTTGGCATAAACGTCAGCTTCGGGCTCGGCGAATAGCCCGCCAAAGAGGTCCATATGTCCGCTCTCGGCGCTGCGCGCGGTCTGCTCCGCAGCTTGAATCGCTTCTTCCATCGCCGACAGCAACACCGCTCGGTTTTGATCGATGCCGGCCTGGTACAGCTTGGGATCATCGGAAAAATACGGCCCCATGCGATCCAGCGCACCGCCCCGGATCAAGGCCTCAAGGGTGCGCTTGTTAATACGCTTGAGATCGACCCGGCTGCAGAAGTCGAAAAGATCCTTGAATGGCCCACCCTCGCTGCGACATTCGACAATCGCCTCCACCGGCCCTTCACCCACCCCCTTGATCGCACCTAGGCCGTAGATGATCCGCCCGTCGTCGCTGACGGTGAACTTGAATTCGGAGTTGTTCACGTCCGGCGCATCAATGCGCAGCTTCATGCTGCGACATTCCTCGATCAGCGTAACCACCTTGTCGGTGTTGTGCATGTCCGCCGAAAGCACCGCCGCCATGAACGGCGAAGGGTAATGCGCCTTGAGCCAGGCCGTTTGGTAGGACACCAGGCCGTAGGCTGCGGAGTGAGACTTGTTAAAGCCGTAACCTGCGAACTTCTCTACTAGGTCGAAGATGTTGCCCGCAAGATCTGCATCAATACCGTTATTTTTGCAGCCCTCGATGAATCCGCCGCGCTGCTTGGCCATTTCCTCGGGCTTCTTCTTGCCCATGGCCCGGCGCAGCATGTCGGCGCCGCCCAGGGTGTAGCCGGCCATGACCTGAGCGATCTGCATCACCTGCTCCTGATACAGGATGATGCCGTAGGTGGGCGCCAGTACCGGCTTGAGGCCCTCGTACTGGTAATCGGTATGCGGATAGGAAATTTCCGCACGACCATGTTTACGGTTGATGAAGTCGTCGACCATGCCCGACTGCAACGGGCCAGGACGAAACAGCGCCACCAGGGCAATCAGGTCTTCCAGGCAGTCGGGTTTGAGCTTCTTGATCAGCTCCTTCATGCCACGCGACTCAAGCTGGAACACCGCGGTGGTTTCAGCCTTCTGCAACAGCGAAAAAGTCGGTTTGTCATCGAGCGGGATGAAGTCGATATTCAGCGGCTCCAGACCCTTTTTGGCCTGTTCGCGGTTGATCGTCTCCATTGCCCATTTGATGATGGTCAGGGTACGCAGGCCGAGGAAGTCGAACTTGACCAGGCCTGCAGACTCGACGTCGTCCTTGTCGAACTGGGTGACCAGGCTGCCGCCCTCGTCATCGCAGGCAATCGGTGCGAAGTCGGTCAGCTTTGTCGGTGCGATCACCACACCGCCGGCGTGCTTGCCGGTACCACGGGTTACGCCTTCGAGCTTGAGCGCCATGTCCCAGATTTCCTTGGCGTCTTCATCGACAGCGAGGAAATCGCGCAACGGCTCTTCCATCTCGTAGGCTTTTTCCAGCGTCATGCCCACTTCGAACGGAATCATTTTCGATAGACGGTCAGCCAGCCCATAGGACTTACCCTGCACCCGCGCGACATCGCGCACTACGGCCTTGGCCGCCATAGTGCCGAAGGTGATGATCTGGCTGACCGCGTTGCGACCATACTTTTCAGCCACATATTCGATGACTCGGTCGCGACCATCCATGCAGAAGTCGACGTCAAAGTCGGGCATGGAAACCCGCTCCGGATTGAGGAAGCGTTCGAACAGCAGGTCGTAGGCCAGCGGGTCGAGATCGGTGATCTTCTGCACATAAGCCACCAGCGAACCAGCACCCGAGCCACGCCCTGGCCCCACCGGCACCCCGTTGCTCTTGGCCCACTGGATGAAGTCCATGACGATCAGGAAGTAACCCGGGAAGCCCATCTGGATGATGATATCCAGCTCGAAGTTCAAACGATCGACATACACCTGCCGCTTCGCCTCGTAGTCGGGCGTGTCGCTGGGCAGTATCACCTTCAGGCGCTCTTCGAGGCCGTCGAACGAGACCTTGCGGAAATAGTCATTGATGGTCATGCCGTCCGGCACTGGGAAGTCGGGCAGAAAGTAGGTACCCAGCTGCACTTCAATGTTGCAACGCCTGGCGATCTCGACGGTATTTTCCAGCGCCTCGGGCAGGTCGCTGAACAGCTCGTGCATTTCCTCGGGCGTTTTCAGATATTGCTGATCGGAGTAATTGCGCGGCCGCCGCGAGTCGTCGAGGATACGGCTTTCGCCGATGCAGACGCGGGTTTCATGGGCTTCGAAGTCGTCCTGCTTGAGGAAGCGCACATCGTTAGTCGCCACCAGCGGCACCGGGCGGCGCTGGGCTAGCGCTACCGCGGCATGCAGGTACTCCTCGTCATTTACCCGGCTGGTGCGCTGCACTTCCAGATAGAAGCGCTCGGGGAACACCGCCTGCCACTCGAGCAACAGCGCCTCGGCCTGTGCTTCATCACCGTTGAGCAGGGCCAGTCCTACCTCCCCTTCTCGGGCACCGGACAGTGCGATCAAACCCTCGCTTGCCGCCTTGACCCAGTCCCGCTCGATGATCACCAGGTCATTGCGCTGCCCCTCGGTCCAGCCTCTGGAAATCAGCTCGGTGAGGTTGCGGTAACCCTGGGTATTCATCGCCAGCAACGTCATCCGGCTTAACGGGCCGTCTTCCTCACGGCTGGCCAGCCAGATATCGGCACCGCAGATCGGCTTGATTCCCGCCCCTTGCGCAGCCTTGTAGAACTTCACCAACGAGCACATGTTGCTCATGTCCGTGACCGCCACCGCCGGCATCCCCGTCGCCGCGACCGTCTTGATCAGTGGCTTGACGCGCACCAACCCGTCAACCAGGGAGAATTCGGTGTGCAGACGAAGATGGACGAACGAAACGGGCATGACTGAACCTGGACGCGACTTACTGGGGGCAGCGATTGTAGCGGAAAGCATCATAGCAGGGCGTCGAGCAACACCTCAGGAAGGACGGTCGGCTGCTGAAAACCGCAATTATCCGCCCGTAGCCACCCCGAGATTTATCCTTCACTGGCGGCAGCGAGCGAAGCGATGGAGCATTTTTCCGATGCGGCGGCTCACCCGCTAACTAGCGCAAGCCGGACCCACAGCGCCTTATGGCGTTTCGAGCATCTGCTCCAGCGCCCGGCGCACCGGGGCGAAGCTGCGACGATGGATTGGTGTGGCGCCGAGACGCTGCAGAGCTTCGAGATGAAGGGGAGTCGGGTAGCCTTTATGGCCGCGCAGGCCGTAGCCGGGGTAGATCAGGTCGAACGCCTGCATTTCCCGGTCGCGACTCACCTTAGCCAGAATCGAAGCAGCAGCGATGGCCGGTACCTGACTGTCACCCTGGATTACTGGCGCGCAGGGCACGCCAAGCTGCGGACAACGGTTGCCGTCGATCAGTGCCAGTTTCGGGGTAATGCTAAGCCCTTCGACGGCACGCTGCATGGCCAGCATGGTGGCGTGCAGAATATTGAGGCGGTCAATCTCCTCGACCTCGGCGCGAGCGATGCACCAGGCCAGTGCCTTCTCGCAAATCTCATCGAACAGCGCTTCGCGCTTCGCCTCAGTGAGCTTTTTCGAATCATTGAGTCCGATGATGGGACGCAAGGGATCGAGAATCACCGCAGCTGTGACTACCGGCCCGCACAGCGGCCCGCGGCCCACCTCGTCGACGCCGGCCACCAGCTCTTCAACCAGACTGAAATCCAGCCCCATCTGCATCAGTTTGCCTCTACCAGCCCGAGTACCGCCTGGGCAGCCCGGTTCGACGCATCGCGGCGCAAGGTGCGGTGAATGGCGTCAAAACCTTCCGTTTGCACCTCACCATGGCTCAGCAAGGGTGACAGCAGTTGTGCCATGGCCTCAGGCGTCGCCGCATCCTGCAACAGCTCGGGCACCAGCAGGCGCTGCGCGAGCAAATTGGGCAGTGCGACGTAGGGGCTTTTCACGAGCCGTTTGAGAATGGCGAAGGTCATCGGCGCAACGCTGTAGGCCACTACCATCGGGCGCTTGTACAACAACGCCTCGAGCGTCGCCGTACCGGAAGCGATCAGTACTGCGTTACATGCAGCGAGCGCTTCGTGGGAACGACCATCCAGCAGGGTCAACGGCAGGTCGCGGCCGGCCAACATCTGCTCAAGCTGCGCGCGACGTTCGGGACTGGCGCAGGGCATCACGAAATGAATGCCGGGGCGCATCGCCCGCAGACGGTCAGCCGCATTCAGGAACAGCTCGCCCAGACGTCCGACCTCGCCGCCACGACTGCCTGGCATCAGGGCCACGACATGCCCTTCCCGAGGCAGATTGAGCGCATCGCGCGCCGCGTCCCGATCAGACTCCAGCGGGATAGCATCGGCCAGGGGATGACCGACGAAACATACCGCCACCTGATGTTCGTCATAAAACTTTGCTTCGAACGGGAACAGCGTAAGCATCAAGTCGCAGGCGGCACGAATCTTCAGCACGCGTTTTTGCCGCCAGGCCCACACCGAAGGGCTAACGTAATGTACGGTTTTTATGCCGGCCCGCCGCAGCTTCAGCGCCAGATCCAGGTTGAAGTCGGGCGCGTCAATGCCGATGAACACGTCGGGACGCAGCTCTGACAGCGTATGCACCAGGCGCTTGCGCCGCTTCAGCAGCTCAGGCAGACGACCGAGCACTTCCACCAATCCCATGACGGAGAGGCGCTCGATCGGAAAGTAAGATTTAAGCCCCTGAGCTTCCATTCGTGGCCCGCCAACCCCGACGAAACGGACATCGGGACGCTGCGCCTTGAGCGCCTGCATCAACCCTGCACCAAGGATGTCGCCTGAAGCCTCTCCGGCGACCAGTGCCACTAGCAGAGGCTTGGACATGTCAGCGGGTGATGCCACGACTGGATGCCTGGATCGAGTCTCGAAACAACGCCACTTCAGGGAAAGCTCCGGCATCGCCGGCCAGCTCGGCAAGTGCCTGCTCGACGGTAAGCCCCTTGCGGTAGACAATCTTGTAGGCGTTGCGCAGGGCAGCGATGGTCTCGGCGCTGAAACCGCGACGGCGCATGCCTTCAAAGTTCATGCTGCGCGCCGCTGCCGGATTGCCGAATACCGTGACGAAAGCAGGTACATCTTTACCGATGGCTGTGCCCATTCCGGAGAAACTGAAAGCGCCGATATGGCAGTACTGGTGCACCAGGGTGTAGCCGGAAAGAATCGCCCAGTCACCGACATGCACATGGCCGGCGAGCGCTGTGTTGTTGACCAGGATGCAATGGTTGGCAATGACGCTGTCATGACCAATATGCGCATAGGCCATGATCAGGTTGTGGTCGCCGATGGTGGTTTCGCCGCGGTCTTGCACGGTGCCTCGGTGGATCGTCACCCCTTCACGGATCACGTTGTGATCACCGATCACCAGACGAGTCGGCTCACCCTTGTATTTGAGATCGGGCGTATCCTCACCAACCGAAGAAAACTGGTAGATGCGGTTGTGTCGGCCAATACGAGTCGGCCCCTTGATGATTACGTGGGGCGCAATCACCGTGCCCTCGCCGATCTCGACGTCCGGGCCGATGATCGACCAGGGTCCGACCTGAACGTCATCGGCCAGCCGTGCGGCAGGATCTACGATGGCGCGAGGGTCAATCAAGCTCATATCTTCTGTTCCGCACAGATGATTTCAGCCGAGCATACAGGTTTGCCATCAACGCTGGCGCGGCAATCGAACTTCCAGATGCCGCGTTTGGCACTGATGAAGGAGGCTTCAAGCACAAGCTGATCGCCTGGCACCACAGGCTGGCGAAAGCGCAGCTTATCCGAGCCAACGAAGTAATAGAGCGTGCCGTCAGCCGGCTTGACGCCCATCATCTTGAAACCGAGCAATCCCGCCGCCTGAGCCATCGCTTCGATGATCAACACACCCGGCATGATGGGATGCTGCGGAAAGTGGCCATTGAAGAACGGCTCGTTGATGGTGACGTTCTTGTAAGCACGAACACGCTTGGTTTCCGTATCCAGCTCAACCACCCGATCGACCAGCAGAAAGGGGTACCGATGCGGCAAGTATTCGCGAATTTCGTTGATGTCCATCATGTGTGGAAAAGCCTGTAATGAGTAGGGGAGCAGCACGCCATCACGGCGGTGCAGCCAGCCGTCGATAGTGACTGGCGGGGCAATCAGAAGACAGAGTCAGGCATCAGAAGACTAATCACCTTCCGGGGTCACGGCGGGCAGGCGTTTTTCCACCTGTTGCAGGCGGCGGGCGATCTCGTCGAGCTGACGGATTCTGGCGGCGCTCTTGCGCCATTCGCCGGCTGGCTGCATAGCCGTACCCGAGGAATAGCTGCCTGGCTCGGTAATAGATCGGGTCACCATGGTCATGCCGGTGATGAATACGTTGTCGCACACCTCGATATGCCCGACCAAGCCTGCGCCACCAGCAATCATGCAATTGCGGCCAACCTTGGTGCTCCCGGAAATTCCGGAGCAACCAGCCATGGCCGTGTTGTCACCGATCTGCACGTTGTGCGCGATCATAATCTGGTTATCCAGCTTGACGCCGTTACCAATGATCGTATCCGACAGCGCCCCACGATCGATCGTGGTGTTGGCGCCAATCTCGACGTCATCGCCGATACGCACGCCGCCGATCTGAGCAATTTTCTCCCAGCCGCCCCTTTCGTTGGCGAAGCCGAAACCTTCGCCACCGATTACCGCGCCTGGCTGGATCACCACCCGCTCACCGACGTAGACGTCATGACAGAGCGTCACGCGCGGAGCAAGCCGCCCGCCCGCCCCCACCCGGCTACGTGCACCTACGAACGACTGGGCACCAATCACCACATCCGCACCTATCCAGACGTCCGCTTCGATCACTACCTGAGCGCCGATACTGGCGCTCGGATCAATCGTCGCGCTCGGATCGATGACAGCACTTGGATGAGCGCCACGGACTGCCTTGGGACGCGTCTCAAACAGATGCGAGACGCGCGCATAGGCAAGATAGGGATTGTCCACAAATAGCGCAGTGCCGGAATAGTCTTCGGCATCCTTCGGTTTGAGCAGCACGACGCCGGCACGGGTGCCCGCGAGGTATTTGCGGTACTGGGCGTTGGCCAGAAAGCTGAGCTGATGCGGGCCTGCATCTTGAAGTGTGGCAAGACCCGACACCTTCTGCGCCGCATCGCCACGCAGAGTGGCGCCCAGCTGCTCGGCGAGTTCACCGAGCGTATAGACAGAGCCTTTCATCAGCGCAGTTGGTTCATGCGCTCAATGACTTGGCGGGTGATATCAAGCTGGGGTTTGACATCGACCACCGCCCCACGCTCAAGGACCAGATCGTAGTCGCCTTTCTTGATGACTTCCTCAACGGCCTTGTCCAGCTTCGGCTTGAGCTGCTTAAGCATATCGCGGTCAGCCGAAGCCTTGGACTCATTGAGTTCCTTGGATAGGAACTGGAAATCACGGGCCTTCTGCTTGAATTCCAGCTCGAGGCGCTCACGCTCGGCCTGCTGCATCTTGTCGCCGTCCTTGCCGAGACGGTCCTGGATGCGTTTGGCATCGTTTTCAAGGCCCTTCAACTTGTCCAGCTGCGGGCCGAACTTCTTTTCCGCGTCGACCGAATAGCGCTTGGCGGCATCTGATTCGAGCAGAGCCATTTGATAGTTCAGCACTGCGATTTTCATGTCGGCGAATGCGGGGGCTGCCACCAGTGCAGCAGCAACGAAAAGCAGTTGGGTCAACTTACGCACGGTATATACCACTCTGAAAGAAAACCCCGGAGCGAAGCGCCCCAGGTCGTTAAAAGGTTTGTCCCAGGGAGAACTGGAATACTTGGGTATCGGACTCGTCAGGCTTGACCACCGGCATCGCCAGGCTGAAGCTCAGCGGGCCCATGGCGGTAATCCAGGTTAGGCCTACGCCCACCGAACTGGCCATATCGCCGAAATCGATGTCGCTGCACTTGCTGCCCGAACCAGACGGGCAGTTGGTGTTGTAAACGTTACCCACATCCCAAAAGACGGATGTACGCAGCGAACGCTGGTCTTTTACGAAAGGCATCGGGAAGAGCACTTCCAGACCGCCCTGCACCAGAACGTTGCCTCCGAAGGGCAGCTCGTCCTGATCATCGGTACAGCGCCCAGTAGCGTCACAGCGCCCCTCCGGCAGTAGATTGCCAGCCGCATCATAGGCTCTGCTTGGGGTGCTGCGCGGTCCAAGGCTACTGTCCTCGAAGCCGCGCACCGAGTTAAAGCCACCGGCGTAATAGTGCTCGTAGAATGGCAGGGCCGACGTTGAGCCGTAGGCATCGCCATAACCCAAACGGGTATGCATGCGCAGGGTGTAGTTTTGTGTCATCGGCACGAACAGCTGACCGCTATAGTCGATCTTGTAGAACGACAGATCGCTTCCCGGAATGGTGGTTTCAAACACAAGGCTCTGCGAGTGGCCACGGGTCGCCAGCACACCACGGTTGAGCGTCGATTCCGACCAGCCCACCGACGCCTTGAAGTTGAGGAAGCTGTCACCCTCTTCTTCCATGAAGTCATAGATTTCATCGACGGTGTAACGACCGGTATCCAGGTCATCCTGCTGAACAGAAAGACCGAAGGACAAACGTGAGGTCTCGCTGATCGGATAGCCGATATTCATGCCGCCGCCCAGGCTGTCTACGGAATAGCTGGATACGTCGTAATCCAACTCATCGTAGTCGGTGGTGCGGTAGAAGGCGTTATAGCCAAGGCTGACACCGTCTTCGGTCCAGTAGGGGTCGACAAAGCCGAAGTTATAGCGCGTCTGGTATTCGCTGCGCGTCAGGCCGATGCTAACGCGATTACCAGTACCGAGGAAATTGTTCTGGCTGATAGAGCCACCCAGGATCAGACCGGCATTCTGGGCGAAACCTATACTCGCCATAATCGAGCCTGATGGTTGCTCTTCAACACTGTAATTGACGTCGATCTGATCGTCGGTACCCGGCACTTGCGGGGTTTCAACGTTGACTTCCTTGAAGAAGCCCAGACGCTCCAGACGTGTTTTGGACTGGTCGATCAAGTATGTCGAAGCCCAGCCTCCTTCCATCTGACGCATTTCGCGGCGTAGCACTTCATCTTCGGTCTTGGTGTTGCCACGGAAGTTGATACGGTTGACGTAGGCGCGCTTGCCGGGATCGACCACGAAGGTGATCGAGACGGTATTGTCCTCATCATTGGCTTCGGGAATGCCGTTGACGTTGGCGAAGGTATAACCCTCGTTACCCAGCCGCCGCGTGATCAGCTCCGAGGTGGTGGTCATGACCTTACGCGAGAAAACCTGGCCCTCTTTCGCCAGCAGCAGCGCCTGCAGTTCCTCTTGAGGAACCTTCAGGTCACCACTGAGCTTGACGTCGCGAACGGTATAGCGCTCGCCTTCGTCGATGTTTACCGTGACGTAGACATCCTTCTTGTCCGGCGTGATGGATACCTGGGTGGAGGTGATATCCATATTGATGTAGCCGCGATCCAGGTAATAGGAACGCAGGCGCTCAAGGTCACCGGAGAGTTTTTCGCGCGCATACTTGTCGTCGTTGCGGAAGAACGACAGCCAGTTGGTGGTCTTCAGCTCAA
Organism: Stutzerimonas stutzeri; assembly: GCA_002345575.1. Lineage (GTDB taxonomy): Bacteria > Pseudomonadota > Gammaproteobacteria > Pseudomonadales > Pseudomonadaceae > Stutzerimonas > Stutzerimonas stutzeri_S. The sequence goes on along the minus strand of DDVX01000003.1, from coordinate 54,435 downwards.
ACAGATCGGTCAGATCTTCTTCGGCAAAGACGGTGTTGCCCACCACGTTGATGTGCTTGATCGCAGCGACTGAACCTTCGTTGATAGTGATCTTCAACGCGACACGGTTACGCGGTTGCGGCACGGCCTCGGTTTCGATAGTGGCCGAGTAGCGCCCCTGGCCTACATACTGGCGTTGAAGCTCGTTGCGCACGCCTTCAAGAGTGGCGCGCTGGAAAATCTCGCCCTCGGCCAGGCCGGACTGCTGCAAACCGGAAAGAAGGTCTTCGGTCTTGATCGCCTTGTTGCCTTCGATTTCGATACCGGAAATCGAAGGTCGCTCTACTACGCTGATGACCAGCACATCGCCTTCTCGGCCTAGCTGAATGTCTTCAAAGAAGCCGGTGCGAAAGAGTGCACGGGTCGCATCTACCAGGCGACTGTCGTCAGCCGCCTGACCGACGTTCAACGGCAGGGCACCGAAGACGCTACCGGCGGAAACCCGCTGCAGGCCGTTGACACGTATATCGGAGATGGTGAAGGACTCGGCGTGAACTTCGGCAATCATCAGTGCGGAAATCACCGCAGGTAGCAGCAGACGTTTCATGAAGTCCTTTCTTTTATAACCTGAAAGTTGAACCTGCGCTGAGCGCGGCGACATCAAGTTGTAGGCGATTAAAGCCGGCCAATATCATTGACCAACGCAAGCAGCATCACCCCGATAACCAGGCTGATACCAATCTGTACTCCCCAACCCTGGACTTTGTCCGAAAGGGGACGTCCACGGACCCACTCGACCAGATAGAAGAGCAAATGCCCCCCATCCAGAACCGGAATAGGCAAAAGATTGAGTATTCCAAGACTAATGCTCAGATAGGCGAGGAAGTTTAGAAAGTCACCCAGGCCGGACTGTGCAGAAGCGCCCGCCACTTTAGCAATGGTTATCGGGCCGCTCAAGTTTTTTACCGAGAGCTCGCCAAAGAGCATTTTCTTCAGAGAATCGAGGGTCAGCAGACTCATCGACCACGTCCGCTGAAGCCCTTCACCTATGGCCTCCAGAGGCCCGTAGCTGATAGTGCGCAGCATATCTTCAGGCCATTCGCCGGCCGCAACACCGGCACCCAGATAACCTCGAAGATCGTCACCTTCGCCACGCGCCGCCAAAGTCAGGGGCAGTTCCAGATTGCGGCCTTCACGCTCCACTTCCAGCAACGCGGGTTTGCCCGGCAGTACCCGGACCCGGTCGATGACTTCCTGCCATTCCTGCAGCGGCTTGCCATCAAGGCTGACCAGGCGGTCTCCCAAACGCACACCGGCGGCCTGAGCAGGACCTTCAGGGTCCAGCTGGGCGACCACCGGAACGATAGCCGGTCGCCAGGGGCGGATACCCAGCGAGCCTATCGGATCGGGTTCTTCGGCCCCCTTCAGCCAATCGTTCAGCTCCAACCGCACAGACTGTTCCTGACTGCTGTTCAGGCTGCGCACGCGCATGTCCAGCGGGCCGCTTTCGCCCAAGCGGCGGATCAACTGCAGATTGACTTCGGCCCAGCCCGAAGTGGGCTTGCCGTTGACCTCAAGGATTTCCTGGCCCGACATCAAACCGGCCTTTTCGGCCAGACTGCCCACCTCAACTGCACCCACCACCGGGCGAATCTGCTCGCTACCCAACAGCGCCAGCACCCAGAAAAACACCAGCGCCAGCAGGAAGTTGGCCAGCGGCCCGGCGGAGACGATGGCGAAGCGCTGCCCCACCGTCTTGCGATTGAAGGTCTGATCGAGCAGCGCGGCCGGTACATCACCCTCGCGCTCGTCGAGCATCTTCACATAGCCGCCGAGCGGGATGGCCGCGACGACGAACTCGGTGCCCTGGCGATCATGCCAGCGCAACAAGGGACGCCCAAAGCCCACCGAGAAACGCAGCACTTTGACGCCACAACGCCGTGCGACCCAGAAATGCCCGTATTCGTGAAAGGTCACCAGGACACCCAACGCAATCAGGGTGCCGACAAGCATGTACAGCGCGCTCATAAAATCCTCTGCCTCGAAAGGCCGTTTTGCAGCAGTGGGCACACCTGCCCGGTCGGCGGAACGCCGGGCCGTTAGCGGTTGCGGCCCTCGAGCCAGTGCGACGCCAGCCTGCGGGCCTGTGCATCGGCACCTAGAACATCACCGAGACAATGAACTGCAGTCGCCGCTTCACGATTTAGAACATCTTCGATGATACTTGCGATTTCAGTGAAGCGAACCCGCCCTTCAAGGAAGGCATCGACAGCCACCTCGTTGGCGGCATTGAGCATCGCTGGCGCCGTCCCGCCATTCTGCGCGGCCTGACGCGCCATGCGCAGACAAGGAAAACGCTGCTCGTCGGGCGCATGGAAATCAAGGTGACCAATACGCACCAGATCCAACGCAGAGACGCCTGAGTCGATACGCTCCGGCCAAGCCAGGGCGTGGGCGATGGGCGTGCGCATGTCGGGATTGCCCAGCTGTGCCAGTACCGAGCCGTCGATATAATCGACCATCGAATGAATGACGCTTTGGGGATGGATCACTACCTCGACCTGATCCGGGCGCGCATCGAACAGCCAGCAGGCCTCGATCAGCTCCAGCCCCTTGTTCATCATGCTCGCCGAATCCACGGAAATCTTGCGCCCCATGGACCAGTTGGGGTGTGTGCAGGCTTGCTCGACACTCACGTCGGCCAGCTGCTCCAGCGGCCATTCGCGAAACGGCCCACCGGATGCGGTGAGCAAAATTCGCCGCACGCCAACGCCTGCGAGACCCTGAGCATAGTCGCCGGGAAGACACTGAAAAATGGCATTGTGCTCACTATCAATGGGCAACAGAACCGCCCGACTCTGGCGCAACGCCTGCATGAACAAAGCGCCAGACATGACCAGCGCCTCTTTGTTCGCCAGCAATACACGCTTGTCGGCCTGAACCGCAGACAGGGTCGGTCGCAAACCGGCCGCACCGACGATTGCCGCCATTACTACATCGGTTTCCGGATGGGCCGCCACTTCGCTCAAGCCGCCCTCACCCACCAGCACGCGCGTCTGTAGGCCATCGCTGACCAGTTGGTCCTGCAACACCCGCGCCTGGTCGCTGCTCGCTACCACGGCATATCGCGGGCGGTACCGACAACACAGTGCACGTAGCTCGGCAATACGACTGAAGGCGGTCAGGGCGAAAGCCTGGTAGCGCCCTGGATGGCGGGCAATGACGTCCAGCGTACTCAGCCCGATGGAGCCCGTCGCACCGAGCACGGTTATCTGCAAGGGATCGCTCACCAAGCACCCCAGCCGGCGAGCCACAGCAGAACTGCAAATACGGGTACGGCTGCGGTCAAGCTGTCGATACGGTCCATGACGCCGCCGTGGCCAGGCAGCAGCTGACTGCTGTCCTTGATCCCCGCGCTGCGCTTGAACATGCTCTCGGTGAGATCACCCACTACCGAGATCAGTACCACCAAGGTCGCGCCCAGCAGAGCCAGCACCAGCGCGCGCGCGGGCCAACCGTGATAGAGCCCGACCCCGAGCGTAACCAGCAGACTGGCTAGCAGGCCGCCTACCAGCCCTTCCCAACTCTTACCGGGGCTGACCTGCGGTGCCAGCTTGCGCCGACCGAAACGCCTGCCGGAAAAATAGGCGCCGATGTCAGCGACCCAGACCAGCACCATGACCGCCACTATGAGCCAGTTACCCTGCGGCCACTGCTTGAGTACCAGTAGCGCCTGCCAGGCCGGCAACAGAATCAACAGACCGATCGCCAGGCTGCCGATGCGACCGCGCCAGTGGCGCTGACTGTCTGGATAACTCAGAACCAGTGCAGTCGCGGCCAGCCACCAGAAGACACTGGCAGTCAGTAGCCAGGGTGCCAGCACCGGAAGCACGTAGAGAACCGCCAGAAGCGCAGCCACGAGCAGCGCATAGCCAACCCGAGCCGGCTGCCCTACGCAGCCAGCCATACGCGCCCACTCCCAGGCGCCAAGGCTTACAACCACACCGATGAACAGTGCAAAGGCAAGCCCTTCCAGCAGGAAAAAGCCGATCAGAGCGACCGGCAGGAGAATCGCCGCGGTGATGATGCGCTGCTTCAACATTCTGCACGAACCTCTGTTTCGAGCTGGTCGCCGGTCTTGCCGAAGCGCCGCTGCCGCTTGGCGTAGTCTGCCAGCGCGGCGCGCATCGCTTCACGCTTGAAGTCCGGCCAGAACAGGTCGGAGAAATAGAGCTCGGCATAAGCCATTTGCCACAGCAGGAAATTGCTGATGCGACGCTCACCGCCCGTGCGGATGCACAGGTCCGGCAACGGCAGATCGCCCGTCGCCAGGTAGCTCTGAAAAAGCGCCGGGGTGATTTCATTGGCGCCAAGCTGACCGGCCTGAACCTCGTGTGCCAAGCGCTGCGTGGCCTGAAGGATGTCCCACTGTCCGCCGTAGTTGGCTGCCACTTGCAGTACGAAGCGATCACTGCCAGCTGTCATGGCTTCGGCTTCGGCCATCGCCACCTGCAGCTCGGGGTGAAAACGCTCACGGTCACCGATGATGCGCAGACTGATGCCGTTCTCATTGAGCTTGCGCGCTTCGCGACGCAGAGCCGTCAGGAACAGCTCCATCAGCGCGCCCACCTCATCAGCGGGTCTCTGCCAGTTCTCACTGGAGAAGGCGAACAGGGTCAGAACCTCAACGCCCTCCTCGGCACATACCTCGATAACTGCACGTACCGCGTCTACGCCAGCCTTGTGTCCGGCCACGCCCGGCAATAGACGACGCTTTGCCCAGCGATTGTTTCCATCCATGATAATTGCGACATGGCGGGGTGCTTTCCGCCCGGCAATTGGCCTGACCTTTTCCATGAAACGACTACCTGCGCTCAGTCACGCTGCAAAACAATAGATAAAAGCCCAGTGGAAACTCCAGGCCAACAACCTCACAACCAACCGGGGCGGCCTAGCGCGCTGTAAGGTTGAGCCTTACGGGCGTTCGACACGGCGGTCAAACGGCCATCAGGTCGCTTTCCTTGGTTTCCAGCGCCTTATCGATTTCCGCAACGTATTTGTCGGTCAGCTTTTGAACGTCATCCTGACCACGACGTTCCTCGTCTTCGCTGATTTCCTTTTCCTTCACCAGATCCTTGAGCTGGGCGATGGCGTCACGGCGGATGTTGCGTATCGCTACGCGGGCGTTCTCAGCCTCAGAGCGCGCCTGTTTGGTGAAGCCCTTGCGGGTCTCTTCGGTCAGCGCCGGCATCGGCACACGGATAGTGGTGCCGGCCGTTGCCGGATTCAGGCCCAGATCGGAGGTCATGATGGCCTTTTCCACTGCCTGGATCATGCTCTTGTCGAAAATGGTCAGGGCCAGAGTACGTGAATCTTCAACGGTGAGGTTGGCAACCTGACGCAGCGGCGTATCGCTGCCGTAGTAGGACACCATGACGCCATCGAGAATGCTCGGATGAGCACGACCGGTGCGGATCTTGGCGAAAGCGCCTGCCAGCGACTCCAGGCTTTTCTTCATGCGCTCCTGCGCATCTTGCTTGATCTCGTTGATCATTGATTCGGTTCCTCGATCAGTGTTCCTTCGGCACCGCCAAGCACAATATTGAGCAGGGCGCCGGGCTTGTTCATGTTGAATACCCGCAGCGGCATCTTGTGGTCGCGACACAGGCAAATGGCGGTCAGGTCCATCACGCCGAGCTTGCGGTCGAGCACGTCATCATATGTCAGCTGCTCGAACTTCTCGGCATTCGGATCCTTGAAGGGGTCGGCGGTATAGACGCCATCCACCTTGGTGGCCTTGAGCACGACATCGGCATGAATTTCGATGCCACGCAGGCATGCAGCCGAGTCGGTAGTGAAAAAGGGGTTGCCGGTCCCGGCGGAAAAGATCACCACCTCACCGGTCTTGAGATGACGCATTGCCTTGCGGCGGTCGTAATGGTCGGTCACGCCAACCATGGAAATAGCAGACATCACCAGCGCCGGGATATTAGAGCGCTCCAGCGCATCACGCATGGCCAGCGCGTTCATCACGGTTGCCAGCATGCCCATGTGGTCGCCTGTGACCCGATCCATGCCGGATGCCGACAATGCCGCGCCACGGAACAGATTGCCGCCACCGATGACGAGACCCACCTCAACGCCAATTCCAACCAACTGGCCAACTTCCAGGGCCATGCGGTCGAGCACCTTGGGGTCGATGCCGAAGTCCTCCGCACCCATCAGGGCTTCGCCGCTTAATTTGAGCAGAATGCGTTTGTAGCGTGGATTGCGTGCACTCATCTGCTGAGCCATTGGCGTTGTATCTCCTGCGGCGTTGTATGACTAGGCTGCATGACCGGATAGGCCGCACAAACCCGAAATATCTGCGCTATGACAGCGCAACTGCTGTTTGGTGCCAGCGTTGACTATACAGGGACAAAAACGATTTCTTATCCCCATCAGGCCGCCGGAAACTACCTACATTGGCAATACTGAATTAAAAACAGCCTCGGAAAGCCGCTTGCGGCTAACGCGCTTTAGCGCGCCCGAAGTGAGTAATGCTCATTTAGAACGTTAAACTCGTACGCGAGCCCGATCCGTACTTAGCCTGTTCCTGCCTCGCCTCCCTCGCTTGCGTTTTATCGCCCTTCTATTCGACAAAGAGGCCGCGCGCGTGAGCGGGCAGCCTCTTTGAGGACAACAGGAACTATTACTGCTTGGTCGCGGCAACCTGAGCAGCCACTTCAGCAGCGAAGTCGACCTCAGCGCGCTCGATGCCTTCGCCTACTTCATAACGAACGAAGGAAACAATTTCGGCACCAGCTTTCTTCACCAGATCACCGACTTTAACTTCCGGATCCATGATGAAGGCTTGCTCGACCAGGCTGGCTTCGGCCAGGAACTTGTTGATACGGCCCTTGACCATGTTCTCGACGATGTTTTCCGGCTTGCCGGCGATCTTCTCGGCGTTCAGCTGCAGGAAGATTTCCTTTTCCTTGGCTACCAGCTCTTCCGAGACCTGATCCGGAGTAACAACAGCCGGGTTGGAAGCGGCGACATGCATCGCAACGTGCTTGGCCAGCTCCTCGTTGCCGCCTTTCAGGGCAACCAGTACACCGATGCGGTGGCCGTGCAGATAGGCACCCACGGTTTCGCCGGAAACGGCGGTCAGACGACGGATATTGACGTTCTCACCGCACTTGGCAACCAGCGCTTCACGGTTGCTTTCCTGAGCTGCGACCAGCGGGGCTGCATCGGTCATTTCCTCAGCGAAAGCCTGCTCAACACAGCCGCTGACAAAGTTCTTGAAGTCTTCTTGCAGGGCCAGGAAGTCGGTCTGCGAGTTGACTTCGATGATCACGGCACGTGAGTTGTCATCAGAAACCTTGACCGCGATTACGCCTTCGGCAGCAATGTTGCCCGCCTTCTTGGCCGCTTTGATGGCGCCAGCAGCGCGCATGTCGTCGATGGCTTTCTCGATATCACCACCAGCAGCGGTGAGTGCCTTTTTGCAATCCATCATGCCTTGGCCAGTGCGCTCGCGCAGTTCTTTAACCAGGGCTGCAGTAATCTCTGCCATGTTCGCAAATCCTCTCGATTCGTTATCGACTATCGCCCACCAACGGGGCGATCAATTCGGAAGTGGCAAAAAGGGGGCATAGCCCCCTTTCTGTTCACCGGGTTCAACTAGGCAATGCTACTCGCTCAGCCTTCAGCGGCCTCGGAGGCGCCTTCTTCGACGAACACGTCGGTACCACCGGCTCCATTCTGACGGCCACGGATTACCGCGTCGGCTGTCGCGCTCAGATAAAGCTGCACAGCGCGGATGGCATCATCGTTACCGGGAATGATGTAATCGATACCTTCCGGGCTGCTGTTGGTATCGACGATGCCGATGACCGGAATGCCCAGCTTGTTGGCTTCGGAAATTGCAATGCGCTCGTGATCGACGTCAACGACGAACATGGCATCCGGCAGACCGCCCATATCCTTGATACCACCCAGACTGCGATCCAGCTTTTCCAGATCACGGGTGCGCATCAGGGCTTCTTTCTTGGTCAGCTTGTCGAAGGTACCGTCCTGGGACTGGACTTCGAGCTCACGTAGACGCTTGATCGACGCACGGATGGTCTTGTAGTTGGTCAGCATGCCGCCCAACCAGCGATGATCGACATACGGCGAGCCGCAACGTGCAGCCTCTTCGCGAACGATCTTGCCAGCGGAACGCTTGGTGCCGACGAACAGAATCTTGTTCTTGCCCGCAGCCAGCTTTTCAACGAACTGCAGCGCTTCGTTGAACATCGGCAGGGTTTTTTCAAGGTTGATGATATGGATCTTGTTGCGCGAACCGAAGATGAACTTGTTCATTTTCGGGTTCCAGTAACGGGTCTGGTGGCCGAAGTGCACACCGGCCTTCAGCATGTCGCGCATGGTGACTTGAGTCATGGTACTTCCTCGATGAATCGGGTTAGGCCTCCACGCGCCCCGATATCCAACTCTTCCGAGCACCCAGGATACCGTGTCGACACGTGTGTGGATTCAAGCAAAACGGAGGTCTCCGTTGAGCGGCGCGTTTTATAGCACAAAGGCGGGACAGGATGCCATAGGTTGCAAGCGCGGAAGCGATACCCGGCGCGCTCCCCATCCGCACTGCCCGGTTTCAAGCTGTTAATATAGCGCCTTTATTTTTCGCACTCCGAGAGTTCCTAATGACTGTCACCATCAAGACGCCCGAAGATATCGAGAAGATGCGTATCGCCGGCCGCCTGGCCGCCGAAGTGCTGGAAATGCTCGAAGAACATATCCGACCCGGCGTCACCACCGACGAACTGGACCGTCTCTGCCATGACCATATCGTCAACGTGCAGCAGGCAGTCCCGGCGCCGCTCAACTACAAGGGTTTTCCCAAGTCCATCTGCACCTCGATCAACCATGTGGTCTGCCACGGCATCCCCAATGACAAGCCGCTGAAGGATGGCGACATCCTCAACGTCGACATCACTGTTATCAAGGATGGCTATCACGGCGACACCAGCCGGATGTTCATGGTCGGCAAGGTCCCCGAGTGGGCCGAACGACTGTGCCGCGTGACTCAGGAATGCCTCTATAAAGGTATTGAGCTCGTGCGCCCCGGCGCTCGCCTTGGTGATATCGGCGAAGTGATCCAGAAGCACGCGGAGAAGAACGGCTTCTCAGTGGTGCGCGAATACTGTGGTCACGGCATCGGCAAGGTATTCCACGAGGAGCCGCAGGTGCTGCATTACGGCCGCGCCGGTACAGGCCTGGAGTTGAAGGAAGGCATGACCTTTACCATCGAGCCGATGATCAACCAGGGCCGCGCGGAAACTCGCCTGCTTGGTGACGGTTGGACGGCCATCACCAAGGATCGCAAGCTGTCGGCGCAGTGGGAACATACTCTCGTAGTCACCGCCGATGGCTACGAGATCTTCACCCTGCGCAGTGACGACACCATCGCCCGCACCCGCCCCTGAATACCGCTTGACGGAGAACTGGCATGCCACAGGTTGATCCCCAACTTTTCGACCGCAGCCAGTTCCAGGCAGAATTGGCGCTCAAGTCAAGTCCGATCCCGGCATTCAAGAAGGTCATCACCAAGGCTCGTCAGGTTCTGGACGAGCGCTTTCTTGCCGGCTCCGATATCCGGCGCCTGATTACTGACCGTGCATGGTTCATCGATCAGATCCTGCGCGCTGCCTGGTCCCGTTTCGACTGGAACAAGGGCGCTGATATCGCACTGATCGCGGTTGGCGGCTACGGCCGTGGCGAGCTGCATCCCTACTCCGATATTGACCTGCTGATCCTGCTCAACGGCAGCGACCAGGAGTTGTTCCGTGATCCTATCGAGGGCTTTCTGACCCTGCTCTGGGATATCGGCCTGGAGGTTGGTCAGAGCGTGCGCTCGGTTGCCGAGTGCGCCGAAGAGGCCCGCGCAGATCTGACCGTCATCACCAACCTGATGGAAAGCCGCACCATCGCAGGCCCCGAGCACCTGCGACAAAGCATGCTGAAGGTCACCAGCCCAAGCGAGATGTGGTCAAGCAAGGAGTTTTTCCTCGCCAAGCGTAACGAGCAGAACGCCCGCCACTCCAAGTACAACAACACCGAATACAACCTGGAGCCCAACGTCAAAGCATCTCCCGGAGGACTGCGCGACATCCAGACGATCCTGTGGATCGCGCGGCGCCAGTTCGGCAGCCTGAACCTGAGCGCCATCCTTGACCAAGGTTTTCTGACAGAAGGCGAGTACTCGCTGCTGGTGTCCAGCCAAGCCTTTATCTGGCGGGTTCGCTACGGACTGCACATGCTCGCAGGGCGCGCCGAGGACCGCTTGCTCTTCGACCACCAGCGCAGCCTCGCCGCCCTGCTCGGCTACGAAGACAGCGACGCGAAGCTCGCCATCGAGCGCTTCATGCAGAAGTACTACCGGGTAGTGATGAGCATCTCCGAGCTCAGTGACCTAGTAGGCCAGCACTTTGCCGAAGTGATCCTCTGGGAAGGCGACAGCGGCGAGGCCGCTCCGCTCAATAGCCGCTTTCTGGTACGCGACAGCTATCTTGAAGTCGTCAAAGATTCAGTCTTCGTCCAGCGCCCCTTTGCCCTCTTGGAAGTATTCGTACTGCTTGCTCAGCACCCGGAGATCAAAGGGGTACGCGCCGAAACCATTCGCCTGCTAAGAGACCATCGCCACTTGATCGACGACGACTTTCGCAGCGATATCCGCAACACCAGCCTGTTTATCGAGCTGTTCAAGTGCCGGGAAGGCATACACCGCAACCTGCGACGGATGAACCGTTACGGCATTCTCGGCCGTTATCTACCGGAGTTCGGCCATATCGTCGGACAGATGCAGCACGATCTTTTCCACATCTATACCGTCGATGCTCACACGCTCAACGTCATCAAGTACCTGCGCAAACTGAGCAAGCCGGGTGTCGCGGAAAAATACCCGCTGGCGAGCAAGTTGGTGGAGCTGCTACCAAAGCCCGAACTCATCTACATCGCAGGTCTCTATCACGACATCGCCAAAGGCCGAGGCGGCGATCACTCCGAGCTCGGAGCGGAAGATGCTCAGGCATTCTGCGTACGCCACAAGCTCCCCGCCTGGGATACGCGCCTGGTGGTCTGGCTGGTAGCCAACCACCTCATCATGTCCACCACAGCGCAACGTAAGGACCTTTCCGACCCACAGGTTATCAACGACTTCGCCCAGATGGTCGGCGACGAGACACACCTGGACTATCTCTATGTGCTCACCGTAGCGGACATCAATGCCACCAACCCAACCCTTTGGAACTCCTGGCGCGCCAGCCTGCTTCGGCAGCTGCACAGCGAGACCCAGCGCGCACTGCGCCGCGGCCTGGAAAATCCGCTGGAGCGCGAGGAGCAGATTCGTCAGACCCAGCGTGCCGCGCTCGACAGCCTAGTGCGCAACGGAACCGACCCGGATGATGCCGAACAGCTCTGGGCGCAACTGGGCGACGACTACTTCCTGCGTCATTCGCCGACCGACGTCGCCCTGCATACCAGAGCCATCCTGCAGCATGGCGACAGCAGCGAGCCGATGGTGCTGATTCAGGAAACCACGCAGCGTGAATTCGAAGGCGGCACGCAGATCTTCATCTACGCGGCCGACCAGCATGATTTCTTCGCGGTGACCGTGGCCGCCATGGATCAGCTCAACCTGAACATCCACGACGCCCGGATCATTACCTCAAGCAGCCAGTTCACCCTGGATACCTATATCGTGCTGGACGCCGACGGCACACCCATCGGCAACGACCCCGAGCGCATCCAGGAAATACGCCAGGGCCTGATCGAGGCACTGCGCAAGCCGGAAGAATACCTGACGATCATCAAGCGCTACGTGCCCCGGCAGCTCAAGCACTTCGCCTTCCCGCCGCAGGTCACCATCCACAATGATGCCCAAAGGCTACAGACCATCATCGAGGTCATCGCGCCGGACCGCCCCGGCCTGCTGGCCCGTATCGGTCAGCTGTTTCTCGATTTCGACCTATCGGTGCAGAACGCCAAGATCGCTACCATGGGCGAGCGTGTGGAAGACGTGTTCTTCGTGACCAATGCAGACAATCAGCCACTGTCAGATTCGCAGCTGTGCATCCAGCTACAGCAGGCTTTAGTCAGGCAGCTGACGCAGGAGAACGAACACCAGGCCTCCCCCAGCAGCATCGAAATCTGATACTGCTGGAAAGCCGCGGCCATTAGCAGGCAATAGGGATCAGTCCCACGGCTGGCCGTGCGTCTTCTCGATGCGATCCAGCTTCTGCTGCATGGCCGCCTTGGCCAGCATGTGAGCGCTGACTGGGGCGGTGAGGAACAGGAACAGAGTAATCAGCAACTCATGCAGACTCAGTCCGTCATTGTGATAGCTGAAGAACAGCATCGAAGCGACCAGGATGCCGCCCACACCGAGGGTGGTGGCTTTGGTAGGGCCGTGCAGGCGGGTGTAAAAGTCAGGCAGGCGATAAAGGCCTATCGCCCCTATCAGCGCGAAGATGCTGCCAATGATCAGAAATGCGCTGACCAGTAATTCAATCCAGAACGGCATGTATTTTCCTCAATCGATGATGTCGCCGTGCAGCAGGTGCTTGCCAACCGCAACGGTACTGACGAATCCCATCACCGCGATCAGCAGCGCAGCCTCGAAGAAAAGATCGGAAGCCAGCCAGATACCGAAAATCACGATCAGCGCCAAGGCATTGATATATAGCGTATCGAGCGCCAGAACCCGGTCCGGCACCTCCGGCCCCTTGATCAGGCGAATCATATTAAGCATCACCGCCACGCTTAGCAGCCCCAGGCAGAAGGGAATCACATAGGCTAGCATTCGAAAATCTCCAGCAGCGCCGCTTCGTAGCGGTTTTGCACGCTAGTGACGATCTCTTCGCGATCCGGCGCATCCAACGCATGCATCAGCAGGCTCTTGTGATCAGGACTGAGACCGGCTGATACCGTACCGGGGGTCAGCGAGACAATGCTGGTCAGGACTGCCAGAACGAACTCGTTCTCGATTCTCATGGGCATGACGATGAACGCCGGCCGCAATTTTTCTTTCGGGCCGAGCACCAGTCTGGCTACTTGGATATTGGCCGCCACGATGTCGCAGAGAACGATCAGAATGAACCAGCACAGCTTGAGAGGCTTACGCACCCGAGGAACCTCAATGAGGAAACCCGAAACCAGCAGCGGGATCGCCCAACCAAGAAACAGCCCCAGCACGACATGACCGCCCGCCAAGGTGTTGTTCAGCAGCAGCCAAATCCCAGCCAGAAGCAACGTCAGCATGGGATTGGGCAACAAACGAAACCTCTTCATGCCCCACCTCCCTGGATGATCTGCAGATAAGGACCGAGATCGAACAACTGTGCAGCCGTAGCCTGGACGTAGGCCTGCACCGGCTGTGCGGCGACAACCAGCAATACGCTGCCTAGCAGCAGCCCGACGGTTGCCAGCATGCGTAGCGGATCGGCCGGCATGGCCTGAGCCTCAGGCACAACGTCGCTTGCTCGCCAGAATATTGAGCTTCCGGCACGGCTCAGCGTGATCACCATGCCCAGCCCTCCCACCAGCACTACCGGCCAGAGCGCCAGCGCACCGTTACCGGGCGATGCCGCCTGCAACAACATCACCTTGCCCAGGAAGCCGGAAAAGGGCGGCAACCCGGCGACCGAGATGGCACCGACAAAGAACAGCGCCCCGAGTAGCAATGGCTGCCGCAGTGCTGGGGCCAACACTGAATCTGAACCCGCCTCACCCCGCTGACAGGCTATCAGGTCAGCCAGCAGGAACAGACCGCCGGCGACCAGAGTGCTGTGCAGCAGGTAGTAGAGCGCAGCACCCAGTCCCTGCTCGGTACCCATGGCATAGCCGGCCAGCAGGGTTCCCACCGAAACCACCACCAGATACGAGAGTAAGACCTGCAGATTGCGCGCCGCGAGCGCACCCAGCACACCGGCGGCTAAAGTGAGCATCGACAGCGGCCACAACCAGTCGAGCACCATATTGTTGAGTACGCCCGCCTCGCTGCCGAAAATCAGCGTGAACACGCGGACAATCGCATAGAGGCCAAGCTTGGTCATGATTGCAAACAGCGCCGCAACTGCTGCCGGCGCTGCGGCATAGGCGCGTGGCAGCCAGAAGTACAGAGGCAGAATCGCACCCTTGAGACCAAACACGATCAGCAGTAGATAGCCCGCCGCGGCTAGCAGTGGCGCATCGGCCGGGTCGGCCGCCGCAACCCGGATGGCCAGGTCGGCCATGTTCAATGTTCCGGTCAGACCATAGAGCAGACTCACCCCAATCAGGAACAGCCCCGAGCCTAGTAGGTTCAGCACCACATAAGGAATGCCGGCCCGCACGCGCTGGGCACCATTGCCATAGACCAGCAAGCCGTAGGAAGAGATCAGCAGGATTTCGAAGAACACGAACAGGTTGAACAGATCACCAGTGAGGAAGGCACCATTAATGCCGGCCAGTTGGAACTGGAACAGCGCATGGAAGTTGGGCCCCTTGTCATCGCCTCCACGCGAGGCATAAAGGACCGCAAAGCCTGCCAATACTGCAGTCAACAGCAGCATCATCGCGCTTAGGCGATCAAGCAGCAGCATGATACCGAACGGCGGCAGCCAATTGCCCAGCTGGTAGATGAACAGTGTTCCGCTATTGGCCTGCAGCAGCAGCGACAGTGTCAGCGGCACCAACAGCCAGGTCGCCAGCAACGACATCGTACGCTTGAACGATTTACTCAGCCTATGGGTAACCAGCAACAGGCTACCGACTAGCAGCGGCAGCAAGATCGGAAGGATTAACACATGATTCATTCGCGCGGCTCCTGGCCGTCCACATGATCGGTTTTCAACTCACCCAGGGCACGCAGAGATAGCACCACGACAAATGCAGTCATGGCAAAGCCGATAACGATGGCGGTCAATACCAGCGCCTGCGGAAGCGGGTCGCCATATTCCGCGCTTTTGCCGATGACAGCCGGCACCCCTGTGGCCAACCGGCCCATGGAGAAAATGAACAGGTTCACCGCGTAGGAAATGAGCGTCAGCCCCATCACTACCGGGAACACTCGTGCCCGTAGCAGCAGGTAAACACCGCTGGCCATCATGATTCCCAGCGTTATCGCCAGCACAGCCTCCATCAGAGCACCTCCTTGCATGACTCGTCCTGACTGACGTGACCCATATTGGACAGGATCAGCAGAGTGGCACCGACTACCGCCAGATAAACGCCGAGATCGAACAACATGGCTGTAGCCAGCTCGAACTCACCGATAAATGGAAGATGGAAATGACCGAATGCCGAGGTCAAGAACGGATAGCCGAACAGCCAACTGCCTAGGCCTGTGAGCCCCGCAATCAGCACACCAAGCCCGGCGATGCCGTGGTAGCTGAAGGGTTGACGCTGCTCCGCCCAGGTCACGCCATGAGAAATATATTGAAGAATCAACGCAACCGCGGTGATCAGGCCGGCAATGAAGCCGCCACCCGGCAGGTTGTGCCCGCGCAGGAAAATGAACACGGAAATCAGCAACGCCATCGGCAGCACCGCACGAGACAGAGCATCGAGCACCATCGGATGGCTGTCGGTACTCCAGAGTCGCCCGCCATAGTCACGACGGGGGTACGGTAGGTGCAGTCCGTAGAGCAAGCCGTAGATGCCCACCCCAGCAATGGCCAGAACCGATATCTCGCCGAGCGTATCGAAGCCCCGGAAGTCCACCAGAATCACGTTGACCACGTTGGTGCCGCCACCACCCGAAACGCTATTTTCCAGGAAGAAAGACGCGATGCTCTCGTAAGGGCGCGTCAGCACCGCATAGGTCAGCATGGCAAGCATGGTGCCAAAGCTACCAGCCAGGACCAGATCTCGGAGGGTACGCAGGCTGCTCGACTCGGCAGGCGTCCGGTCAGGCACAAAATACAGCGTCAGCATCAGCAGGATGATCGTCACTACCTCAACAGACAGCTGAGTCAATGCCAGATCGGGTGCTGAGAAGCGGGCAAACACCAGCGCCACCAGCATACCGGCGACACTCAGAATGATCAGTGCCACCAACCGCTTGCGGTGGAAGATCACCGTAAGCACCGAGGACAGGCATAGAACCAGCATGCCAAACACGGTAAAGACATCCGGTGTGGTCGGCGCAACGGGGCCACTGAGCGCCTCCAGCGGCGTCAGTGCGTACACCACCAGCACCAGAGAACTGAGCAGTACAAGTACTAGATATCGCTGCAGCGAACCATTATCAAGGCGCTCTGTTATCCAGCGCGCACCTGCGGTGATTTCGCTGATCACCCGCCTGAACACCTCCAGCGAATCGATCTGAGGGAGTCCCTCGTACCAGTGAAATATCCACTTGCGCAGGGCATAAATCAGTACCCCACCGGCCAATGCAACAAAACTCATGAGCAGCGGCAGGTTGAAGCCGTGCCATACCGACAGGCTGTATTCGGGTACCGTGCCATTGAGGGTTCCAGCCACCGCAGCCGCCAGCAGCGGCGCAACGGTGTAAGCCGGCAACATGCCGACCATCAGACACAGCAGCACCAGAATCTCCACCGGAATCTTCATGTAGCGCGACGGCTCATGCGGTGGGTATTTGGGCAAGTCGATCGGCTCGCCATTGAAGAACACGTCATGCACGAAGCGCAGCGAATAGGCCACCGAGAAAGCGCCAGCCAGTGTCGCCAGCGCGGGAATGGTCCAGTAGAAACTGCCCAGCAGATGTTGATCGAGGGTTTCGGCAAAGAACATTTCCTTGCTCAGGAAGCCGTTGAGCAAGGGCACGCCGGCCATGGCCAGCGAGGCAATCATCGCCAGCACCGCCGTGTGAGGCATGTACTTCAGCAAGCCATTGATACGCCGCATGTCCCGTGTGCCGGTTTCGTGATCAATGATCCCAGCAGCCATGAACAGCGAGGCCTTGAAGGTGGCGTGGTTGATGATATGGAAGATCGCCGCCACTGCCGCCAGCCGCGAGTCGAGACCGAACAGCAGAGTGATCAGCCCAAGATGGCTGATGGTCGAGTAGGCCAGCAAGCCCTTTAGATCATGCTGGAACAGCGCCATAACTGCACCGACCAGCAGTGTTGTCAGTCCGGTTAGGCTGACCAGGTAGAACCACCACTCCGAATCCGACAGCGCCGGATACAACCGAGCCAGCAAAAACACCCCTGCCTTGACCATGGTGGCCGAGTGCAGAAAGGCGGAAACTGGCGTCGGTGCCGCCATTGCCTGCGGTAGCCAGAAGTGAAACGGAAACTGTGCGGACTTGGTGAAAACCCCGAGCAATACCAGGATCAGCGCCAACGGATATAAGTCATGCGCCCGAATTAGATCACCGGAAACCAGCACCGTACTCAGTTCGTAGCTGCCGACTATGTGCCCGATCAGCAGGAGGCCGGCCAACAGTGCCAACCCGCCGCCGCCCGTTACTGCCAGTGACATGCGGGCGCCCTGACGCGCATCGGAACGATGGTTCCAGAAGCCAATGAGCAGGAACGAGGAGAGACTGGTCAATTCCCAGAACATCAGCATCAACAGCAGGTTTTCGGACAAGACCACACCGAGCATTGCGCCCATGAACAACAGGAAATAGCCGAAAAAGCGCCCCATCGGCTCCTGCTTCGACAGGTAGTAGCGCGCATAAAGAATGACCAGCAAACCGATGCCGAGAATCAGCAAGGCAAACAGGAAACCCAGCCCATCAAGCCTCAGACTTAGATTCAGGCCGAGTTCCGGCAGCCAGGGCAGCATCTGCACTTCCACTTCGCCAGCGAATACAGCTTCTCGTTTGGACATAAGGAGAATCAATGCCGCCAGCGGGGCCAGGCCCGCACCGAACGCACAGGCGGACCGACCAAGTCTTTCGAACAGCAGCGGCAAAAAAATTCCGAGAAATGGCAGAGCGATTATCAGCGCAAGCGCCATGAACAAAACCCCTTGAGCCGCGCAAGTAGGCAGCAGTTATATCCTTGGGAGACCAGCACTAGCCCATAGGGGCACGACGGCGTGTGACGATTATCCACACCGACCACCGTAACGTCATGGATTCATATATTTCGAAAAACAAACGCGGCAGGCCGCGCTTATCCAACGACGGGTTCAATCGGAGTTCAGGCACGCAGAGCCGGCGTGCCAGGATAAATATCAGGGTGCGATACGACTGGTGCCATTGACGGTCATGACCCGCACACGCTGGCCCACTCGAAAGACCTGGTTGGGCTCGACCTGCTGTACGTATGCACGCAAGCTGCCATCGTCCTCACGCAGCGTAATCTCCACACCCTGCGTGCGCGTGATGCCTTCTTCCGCAGCTGCACCCAGCATGCCGCCGGCCACCGCGCCAATCACAGCAGCTACTGCACTACCACGCCCGCCGCCGACACCGCTGCCGGCAATACCACCAACAACAGCTCCAGCACCGCCGCCAATGGGCGTCTTGGTCCCCTCGATTTTGACAGGGCGCAAGGATTCAATGGTCCCGTAGCGCACGGTCTGTACGGTTCTCGCCTCATCACGTGAATAGGAGTCACCAGTCAGATTGGATGTACAGCCGCCCACGACCATAGCCATGACGGTGAACGAAGCGATTAATACAGGGCTGCGCATATGTACTCTCCTAAATGGTATTGACCTCGACGCCTGGCAGGACCTGCTGCGCAGGCCCTTGGCAACGGACGCATCCTGACTCAACATGTTCCGGATGCCTGTCGCTTTGCCCGGCGAAGAAACACACAAAGACCTTCGGCAAGGCTTTACTTTAACCGACGCCACCCCGTCACGCACAGGCGAAACACCATCCCCCGCCAAACATGAGACCCTCCATGGATTATTTCATCATAGCCGTCACCACCATTGCCGGCTTGGCATTTCATGCCTGGTTGTTCGTACGATTCAGGCGCTGGGCAGACCGCGATCTAGCACTCTCCCTGGCAGGGAGCGACCCAGACAGACGCACCTGGATACTGGAACGACTGGCAGCCGCCAAGGCCGCGAAGGTCAAACGAAAGGATCTGCAAGACTGGCTGGAGCGGGAACTGGAAAATTACAACTGATCGAATCGCTATGTGCTCCGGCGTTGCGCCGGAGCAGCAGGCAATACAGGGCTAGCAGGCCGCTGAGAACGTAGACGAAAAGAGGCAGGACGAGGCTGTTTCAACGAAAATAATGCAAACGCCGGTAGTTCAGCAGCTCGCTAGGGAGCGAGACGCTCACGCTGCCAATCGCTCGCCACGAGCCGGTAATTGAGCCGATCATGCAGGCGACTGGTTCGCCCCTGCCAGAACTCGATTCGATCAGGGAGCAACCGATAACCACCCCAATGCGGTGGGCAATGCGGTGCCTTGTCGAGAAAGCGCAGTTCGGTTTCGGCAAGCAGACGCTCAAGCTCCGCCCGATCACGGATCACCCGGCTTTGCGGCGAAGCCCAGGCCCCTAGACGACTACCAAGTGGCCGCACCTGAAAGTAGGCATCCGAATCGGCGGCACTGACCTTCTCGATCCGCCCTTCGATGCGCACCTGCCGCTCGAGGGCCGGCCAGAAAAAGGTCATTGCTGCATACGGGCAGGCTTCAAGCTGCTCGGCCTTGGCGCTTTCATAGTTACTGAAGAAGGTGAAGCCACGCTCGTCGAGCGCCTTGAGCAACAGCACACGGCAATGTGGGCGCCCTTGCGCATCAACCGTAGCTACGGTCATTGCGTTGGGCTCGACCGGTAATTTCTCGGTCTGCAGCGCATCATCGAACCACTGGCGAAACAGGGCAAATGGCTCATTCGGCGCATGGGCTTCACTGAGCCCATAACGCGTGTAGTCGCGGCGCATATCAGCCAGGGTCTGGGTCATCGCGGGCATCCTGAACAGTCAAAGTCTAAGCTTAATCGGTTTGCCCCCGCACCACGCTTGACTCAGCGCAAAACAAATCGAGGCTCGAGCCCAGGACGCCATGTCTTGGCTTACTCGGCCTTTTTGCTCACTTCGGCTGCAGCAACCTGAGTAGGCGGTGCATTGTATTGGCTGATCAGTGCCAGCAGCGTAGCTTGCGGCGCCAGCATCATTTCGACACGACGGTTCAGCGCACGCCCCTCCTCGTGCTCGTTAGATGCCCGTGGCATGTCCGACCCCATACCACGGATGCGCAGCCGATCATGCTTGAGCCCGCTGAGACGGAAGATAGCTGCCACCGCGCCTGCCCGTTGACGGCTGATGGTACGGTTGATTTCCAGCGAACCCGTACTGTCGGCATGCCCTAGGACCACGACAGCAGTCTTCTCATCTTTTTCGACCAGTTTCGCCACGCGACTGATCGGCCCCAGCGTCACCGGCAGCAACATGCCTGGGCGATCCGGGTTGAAGGTAGCGTCCACCGGCGCCGTGACCACCAGCAGGCCCTTGCGCCGCTCGACTTCAAAACGGCTTTCCTTCAGAGCATCACGAAGGCGAGGCTCGTAGTCGTCCAGCCAGGCATAATCGATCACCGGCTCCAACGGTACTGCCGCAATTGGCTTTTCATTTTTAGAGCTACAGCCGGCAAGAATCATGAGCAGGATTAGAAAGGAGCTTTTCAGCAGGTTCATGTTGCGAATTCCATGAATGAGTGGTGATGCGGCGGCAGCTGGTAGACAGCATAAGCAAGGATTTGCTTCAGATTGTGGACGCAGGTCCTTGTTCTGAAAAGTCATCTTGAGACAAACAGACGAGTGGTTTAGCCCAGGCAGGCACTTGCCACACGAGCAAGTCGCTGCGCCCTAGGGTCCATCAATACGTAGGGTCCCAGAGTATTGGTGACAAATCCAAAAGCCAGTTCTCGTTGTGGATCAGCGAACCCGATACAGCCCCCCGCCCCTGGATGACCGAAGGCTCCCGGCCCCATCCCGAAGGTAGCATTGGCAACTTCAGGCTGATCCAGCCAGCAGCCCAGCGCAAAACGAGTGCGCGTCAGAAGAGTACGATCCTCTCCGACGCTATGCTCGCGCGTCATCTCTGTGAGCAGCATCGGATCGAGCAAATCGCCACTCAGAAGCCCCTGATAGAAACCAGCCAGCGAGCGCGCATTGCCATGCCCATTTGCCGCGGGCTGCGTCATGCGCCGCCACTCAGGCTTGTTGGCGCTGTTCATGACTGACGGCGGATTGCTAAAGGCCCGAGCCGTCAACGATTGCGGGTCGCCCATCGACGCCTTAAGCAACCGTTGACTGGCCGCATCGCCGAAGTTGTTCTTCTGCCGTGTCAGGTAGGCGACACGATGATCCTCGGCGGCATCGAGTCCGATATGCAGATCCAGCTCGAGCGGGCGTGCGATGCGGGCAATGATCGCCTCGCCCGGCTCCCGGCCATCGGCGCGACGAATCAGCTCACCCAGCAGCCAGCCATAGGTGATGGCGGCATAGCCATGGCCGTCACCTGGAGTCCACCATGGCTGCTCGGCAGCCAGTGCAGCGGTCATGGTGCTCCAGTCGTAGAGCGCCTCGGCAGGCAGCGGCTGGCGAATTGCCGGCAAACCAGCCTGATGACTGAGCAGCTGGCGCAGGGTGATGTTCTGTTTGCCATTAGCGGCGAACTCGGGCCACAGCCGCGCCACCGGCGTATCGAGCTGCAGCCTACCCTCGTCGACAAGCTGCATTGCTGCCACGGCAGTCAGAGTTTTGGTACAGGAGAACAGATTGACCAAGGTGTCGCTGTGCCAGGCCTGTTCGCCGGTATTGTCGGCGCTGCCCGCCCACAGATCGGCCACGGTCTCGCCGCCAACCATCACGCAAACCGCCGCGCCTCGTTGCCCACCCGCCTCGAAGAGCTCCTGAAAGCAATCCCTGAGCGCCTCGAAACGCAGGTCGAAATAGCCTTGAATCTGCACGCCTGGTCTCTCCTCTCTCTAGTCAATCTCACGACGAAACGGCGGCAGAGCACTGAGAATGGCCCGGCCATAACGCTGGGTCACCACCCGCCGGTCGAGCAGGGTAATGGTGCCGCGATCTTCTTCGCTACGCAGCAAACGCCCGCAGGCCTGCACCAGGCGCAGCGAGGCATCCGGCACCGCGATTTCCATGAAGGGATTGCCACCACGCGCCTCGATCCACTCTGCCAGCGCTGCCTCTACAGGGTCGTCCGGGACAGCAAAGGGAATCTTGGCGATCACCACATGCTCGCAGTAGGCACCAGGCAGATCGACGCCTTCGGAGAAACTGGCCAGACCGAAGAGCACACTGTCCTTGCCTTCGTCCACGCGTGCCTTGTGCTTGTTCAGGGTTTCCTGCTTGGACAGGTTGCCTTGGATCAGCACTCGTTTGCGCCAGTCACGCTCCACCCCGTCGAATACATCCTGCATCTGTTTACGCGACGAAAACAGCACCAGAGTGCCGCGCGAACCTTCAACCAATTGTGGCAGCTCGCGGATGATTGCCGCTGTATGCGCCGCAGCATCCCGCGGATCGGCCTGCAGGTCAGGCACCCGCAGCACACCGGCATCGGCATGCTGGAAAGGACTCGGCACTACCGCAGTTACCGCGCAACGCGGCAATCCAGCACGCATGCGATAACGATCGAAGCTGTTCAGTGCGGTGAGCGTCGCGGAGGTCACCAGCGCGCCGTAGCAGACATTCCACAGATTTCGGCGCAGGGTTTCAGCCGCGAGGATAGGGCTGGCATTGACCTCGATATCGAACAGCGCACCGCCTTCGGCCAGCGTCAGCCAGCGAGCCATTGGCGGGCTGTCTTCCGGGTCCTCGACGGTGAAGGCTGTCCACAGCTCCCAGTTGCCCTGGGCACGCGTCAGCAGACTGCCGAACAGTGGATACCATTCCTCGGCCTGATGACTGGCGATGCCGACGCCAGACTCGCTGTCCATTGCTTCCTTGAGTAAATCAGCCAGGCGCGTGAACAGGTCGGTCAGCCTGGAAAAGCCTTTCTTCAGCTCGGCGCCCATTTCCAGTAAATGCTCGGGTACTACGCCACCAACGAACCGATGCCTGGGCCGCTCTCGCCCCTCCATGTCTTCGCCAGGCCTAAAATCGGCCAGCTGCTCGCAAGCACTGAACATGAACTGCTGCTGGTTGCGCAGATCGCGGGCAATCTCCGGCACCGCTTCGATCAATCGCCCCAAGTCGCCCGGCAATGGATGCTGAGCAAGCAGTTTGGTCAGGTTCTTTTCGACCTGTCCCAGCCAGTCAGCGGTAGAGCGCAGTCGAGTGAAATGGGCGAAGTGGCCAATGGCTTTGTCCGGCAAATGATGGCCTTCGTCAAAGACATATAGCGTGTCACGCGGGTCGGGCAACACCGCGCCACCGCCAAGCGCCAGATCGGCCAGCACCATGTCGTGATTGGTCACGATGACGTCGACTTTGGTCATACCTTCGCGTGCCTTGTAGAAGGCGCACTGCTGGAAGTTGGGACAGTGGCGGCTGGTGCACTGACTGTGATCGGTAGTCAGTCGCGCCCAGTCACTGTCGTCCAGCTCCTCCGACCAACTGTCGCGGTCACCATCCCAGCGATTGCCGGCGAGCTTCTCGACCATGCTGCCGTAGAGCTTCTGACTGCGCTCGTCCACATCGATACGGAAACCCTCCTCCTCGAACAGCTGAGCAGTAGCGCTTTGCGCCTGGCCTTCCTGCAACAGCGCGTCGAGCCTGGACAGGCACAGATAGCGACCGCGCCCTTTGGCAAGCGCGAAGGAGAAATCCAGACCACTGTTGCGTATCAGGTCGGGCAAATCCTTGTGCACGATTTGCTCCTGCAGCGCGACCGTAGCGGTTGCGATGACCAGGCGCTTGCCTGCCGCTTTGGCCGCCGGAATAGCCGCCAGGCTGTAAGCCACCGTCTTGCCAGTACCCGTCCCGGCTTCCACTGCGACGATAGCCGGTTCGCCGTCTCGCCGACCTTCCTCGTCAGCCTTGATCGCACCCAGTACTTTCGCCACCTCGGCGATCATCAGGCGCTGGCCGTAACGAGGCTTCAGGCCTTTGGCTTCGAGAAAACGGCTATAGGCGCCCTGAATCTGGGTCTTTAGTTCGGTGCTGAGCATGGGCGTGGGAGCTGTATATATTTTCAGTACTTCGAGGGGTGGCTATGATAGCGCGCGTTCTCTTCGGGAACCTCTGAAAACATTACAGGAGATCTGCATGACCCCGTTTGCCCTGCTCTACTCGCTGCATGTGCTAGCCGCCGTGATCTGGGTAGGCGGCATGTTCTTCGCCTGGATGGTGTTGCGACCCGCCGCCGTGTCTGAATTGCAGCCGCCTGAACGCTTGCGTCTTTGGGCTGAGGTGTTTCGGCGTTTCTTCCAATGGATCTGGGCTGCAGTGCTGATATTGCCGATCAGCGGTATCGGCCTCTGGCATATGCGCTTTGACAGTCTGGCCGCAGCACCTCGTTATGTGCATGTCATGGCGGGCCTATTCTTGGTCATGCTAGCGCTGTTCCTGCGCATCCAGATGCTGCAGCTTCCGGCACTCAAGCGCGCCATTGCCGCACAGAACTGGCCTGAAGGCGGCGCAACACTGGGAGGCATCCGCAGGCTGGTGGGCATCAATCTGCTGCTGGGCCTGTTGGTGATTGCACTGGCCAGCGCCCGCCCACTGTTCTAACAGGCCGTTAAAAAACGGCCGACGTCCAATAGCTTGCTAACGGCTTCTTTGTCGCCCATAAAAAAGCCGGGCAAGGTGCCCGGCTTAGTGACTCACAAACCCGTTACGGGCGTGCTTCTACTTCCGCCTCCACGCGGCGGTTGATGGCGCGGCCTTCCTCGGTCGAGTTGTCGGCAACCGGACGGGACTCGCCATAGCCGACTGCGTCGACTCGGCTGGCATCCAGGCCATGCTGATTGACCAGCAGATCACGCACAGCATTGGCACGGCGCTCGGACAGACGCTGGTTATAGGCGTCGGTACCTACCGAGTCGGTGTGGCCTTCAACAACAGTGGAAGTCTGGCCGTACTGCTTCATGAAGTCCGCCAGATCCTGGATGTCGCCCATGCTGTCCTGCTTGACCACGGCGCGATCGAAATCGAACTTGACGTCGAGCTCGACACGCACCGGCTCCGCCATCGGCTCGGGTTCATCAGCAACTGGAGTGGGTTCGACCGTCTCGACCATCGCAACGGTTTGCTCTTCGGTGCCGTTGGCCCAGCAATAAGCTGCCGCCACACCACCACCGATCAGCGCGCCGTAGCCCGCATAGGTGCTGCTCTCTATAGCACCGAGCGCGGCACCGGTGACACCACCGACTGCGGCACAGGTGGGCCAATCCTGTTTTTGCACCCCTGCACAACCGGCCAGAAAGGTAGTCATCACAATCACGGGTACTGCTGTCCGTAAGCTACTCATCGGTAAAGCCTCCTGGTATGAGATCGACCAGAGCAAATGCAGCGATGCACAGACTGCTCCAGTTATAACGAGACTAGGCCGGCAAGCGCCGCCGCGCTAGTCTTTAAGCCAAACAGGCTCCAAAGAGACGCGCAGGCCGCAAAAACAATGAGCAGGCCTTGCTCACTGAATCTGTGACTCGGTTGTGCAGTAGCAGGTTCCGAAACGTTTATGTGCAGGCCAGAGCCGCATCCGCCGAAACCAGATAATAGTGAATGATATGAACACTCAAACTCCAGGCAATGCCAGCTGCCCTTGCGGTAGCGGCGACCTACTCAATGGCTGCTGCGGTCGCTATCACGCCGGAGCGCCCGCGCCCAGCGCAGAGCTGCTGATGCGTTCGCGCTACAGCGCCTATGTACTGGGACTGATCGATTACCTGAAGGCTACTACCCTACCTGCTCAGCAAGCTTCGCTGGACCTGCAGTCGATGCACGACTGGAGCGCCGCCAGTACTTGGCTGGGGCTGGACGTGGAACACAGCCAGCTACTTGGCGGACAACCGGAACATGCCCTGGTGACCTTCACCGCACGCTGGCATGACCAGATTGGAGAGCACGCTCAGCAGGAGCGCTCGGCGTTTGTGCAGCATGGCGGCCATTGGTACTTCATCGACCCAACCGTTGCACTGAAAGGCGGACGCAACGATCCCTGCCCATGTGGCAGCAGGCAGAAGTTCAAGAAATGCTGCGCACCCTATATATGAAAATGGCCGGCGGACGCATCGCGCCGGCCGGCCTTCTTCACCCTAATGCAAGGTGCTATTTTTCCACGAACGCCCGCTCGATCAGGTAATGCCCGGGATCGCCCATCCGCGGCGAAGCCTTGAGCCCAAAGCTGTTCAGCACCTCGCTGGTTTCGGTCAGCATGCTCGGGCTGCCGCAGATCATCGCGCGGTCGTCCTCTGGATTGATTGGCGGCAAGCCTATGTCGCTGAACAGCTTGCCACTACGCATCAGATCGGTCAGCCGGCCCTGATTCTCGAAGGGCTCGCGCGTGACTGTCGGGTAATAGATCAGTTTTTCCTTCAGCTCCTCGCCGAAGAACTCGTTCTGCGGAAGGTGATCGGTTATGAAGTCCCGGTAGGCCACTTCATTGACATAGCGAACACCATGCACGAGCACGACCTTTTCGAAGCGCTCGTAGACTTCCGGATCCTGAATCACACTCATGAAAGGTGCGAGGCCAGTGCCTGTACTGAGCAGGTACAGGTGCTTGCCCGGCAGCAAGTCGTCAAGTACCAGCGTGCCGGTCGGCTTGCGGCTGACCATCAACGAATCGCCTTCCTTGAGATGCTGCAGACGTGAAGTAAGCGGCCCATCCGGCACCTTGATACTGAAGAATTCAAGATGTTCTTCGTAATTTGGGCTGGCGATACTGTAGGCCCGCATCAGCGGACGCCCTTCAACCTCCACACCGATCATGACGAACTGGCCGTTTTCGAAACGCAGCCCCTGGTTACGGGTGGTCTTGAAACTGAACAACGTGTCATTCCAGTGATGCACACTGAGGACTCGCTCAACGTTCAGGTTGCTCATGTACGGATACCCCTTCTAGTGCGCGACGGCGCATCGTTCTGTACCAAGTCTACCGGGGCGGCTAATATCCGTTAAATGAATATTAACGATATGCCTTATCGGTTATATAGATATGCATTTTACTTTGAGACAGCTACAGGTTTTTGTTTCCATTGCCCGACAGGAAAGCGTTTCGCGCGCCGCGCAAAGCCTGGCGCTTTCGCAATCGGCAGCCAGCACCTCGCTGGCTGAGCTGGAGCGCCAGTCTGGTTGCCAATTGTTCGACCGAGCCGGCAAGCGCTTGTGGCTCAACGCGCTGGGCCGCCAACTGCTGCCGCAAGCAGTGAGCCTGCTTGACCAGGCCAAGGCCATCGAGGACTTGTTGGCCGGCAAGACAGGCTTTGGCTCCCTGCATGTCGGAGCGACGCTGACTATTGGCAATTATCTGGCGACCTTGCTGATCGGCAGCTTCATGCAGCGCCACCCAGAGTGTCGGGTGAAACTGCACGTTCAGAACACTGCGCATATTGTTCAGCAAGTCGCGCAATATGAACTTGATCTAGGTTTGATCGAGGGTGATTGCCAGCACCCTGACATCGAAGTACTGCCCTGGGTCGAAGACGAGCTGGTCGTGTTCTGCGCGCCGCAGCATGCTTTGGCCGAGCGCGCTGTAATCACTCTTGACGACCTGTCACGAGAAGCCTGGATTCTGCGTGAAGAGGGCTCAGGCACTCGCCGGACCTTCGATCACGCCCTTGACCGCCACTCGCTCAGACCCAATATCCGCCTCGAGCTGGAGCATACAGAAGCAATCAAGCGCGCGGTCGAGTCAGGGCTGGGAATCAGCTGCATATCCCGCCTGGCGTTACGCGACGCCTTCCGACGCGGAAGTTTGGTAGCACTGGAAACACCTGACTTGCACCTGACCCGGCAATTCAATTTCATCTGGCATGCGCAGAAATACCAGACAGCCGCCATGCGCGAATTTACCGAGTTATGCCAGGCACTTACCGAGGGAATACGACGCAGCGACGAAATCGTGCTGCCGACGATTGCATGAAAAAGCCGACAACTGCAGGCCGATATCAGCTAGCTGGAATGGAGCCCATCTGCTGCAGCAACAGCGCTGCCTGGGTGCGAGTGCGAACACCGAGCTTGCGGAAGATCGCTGTCACATGCGCCTTGATGGTTGCCTCGGAGACATTCAGTTCATAGGCGATCTGCTTGTTCAGCAGACCATCACAAACCATCGTCAACACCCGGAATTGCTGGGGCGTGAGGCTGGCAAGGCCTTCACTGGCCGCCTTGGCCTCGGGACTGACATGCGCCACGTCCTGAATGTTGCTGGGCCACCAGGCGTCGCCATCTAGCACAGCTCGCACCGCTTCCTGAATGGTTTCCAGCGAACTGGACTTGGGGATAAAGCCACTGGCGCCGAACTCACGAGAGCGAGCCACCACGGCAGCGTCCTCCTGCGCTGAGATCATCACCACCGGTACCTGCGGATATTGCCCTCTGAGCAGGACCAGCCCGGAAAAGCCATAAGCACCCGGCATATTCAGGTCCAGCAGGACCAGATCCCAGTCTGCGGTTTGATTTAGCAGAGCTTCCAGTTCGGCGATGCTGGCTGCTTCGCGGAGCCGCACCTCACTGCCCAAGCCAATCGTCAGCGCTTGCTGGAGCGCGCTACGGAACAGCGGATGATCATCAGCGATAAGGATTTCGTAAGCAGCCATTGGCAGACCTATAGTTTTTATTGGCGCTTTCATCGACCGGAGCCGAATCCAACAGACTGACCTCAGGGAAGCCCGAAATTATAGTTCAGAAATGTGATAGCCCGATGATATCGCGCCATCACCCAGAATTCGAATACCGAGTGCATTTTAAATCAGGCGGCGCAAGCATGCCGGCCCGCGAATAAGTGGTCAAGTCCGGAGTTTTGAGGCAAAGTTCGCGCCTTTTGCCGACGAGTCCAAACATGCGCAATCAAGCCCTTCGCGCCGACTTACTGATGCTGATCACCGCCATGATCTGGGGTTCCGGTTTTGTGGCTCAACGGGTCGGCATGGATAACATCGGTCCGTTCCTGTTCACCGGCCTGCGCTTCGCTCTGGGGGCCCTCGTACTGCTGCCGCTATTATTGCGTCAGGGCCGCGGACCAGCACAGCACGAACCATTCCTCAAACGCGGCATGTTGCTGGGCGGCTTATGCATGGGCCTGGCACTGACGCTGGGCATCAACCTGCAGCAGGTCGGCCTGCTATTCACCAGCGTCACCAACTCGGGCTTCATTACCGGCCTTTATGTCATCGTCGTGCCCTTGTTGGGATTGATCATCGGCCAGAGAACTGGAATGGGTACCTGGCTGGGGGCGACCCTTGCAGTCATGGGGATGGCGCTGCTCAGTATTGGCGATGACTTTACGGTGGCCTCGGGCGACTGGCTGCAGCTGGCCGGCGCTTTCGTCTGGGGTGTACACGTACTGCTGGTAAGTTTTTTCGTCGGCCGCCACGACGCCATTCGCCTGGCATTCATGCAGTTCGTTACCTGCGCGGTGCTTAGTCTGATACTTGCAGCCCTGTTCGAAGAAACCAGCCTGAACGGCATCTGGCTGGCAATGCCGGCAGTAATCTATGGCGGCATGTTCGCGGTTGGCGTCGGCTATACCCTGCAGGTCGTCGCGCAGAAACATGCGATCGCCTCTCACGCGGCCATCATTCTTTCCCTGGAAGCAGTGTTCGCGGCGATTGCCGGGGCGCTGTTCCTTGATGAGAGCCTCAGCCTACGCGGCTATTTCGGCTGCACACTGATGTTCATCGGCATGCTCGCCGCCCAGCTCTGGCCACGTAAGCCAGTGCCTCTGATGGCAGGCGATGAAACTGCCGAAGAAGCGAAGCGCTGACTCGCAGGCTGTTGTTGCTCAACCGCAGCAGCCTGTTAAACGCCTAACGCCACCAGCGTCCGATGGGCTTCGTCATCCAGACTCGGGGCTCGCTGATGCTTGGCAGCCAGATAGTGTTCGGTGAAGACATCCAGCCAGGCATCCAGCGCAGTCGAGGCCTGGACATCGCCCACCAGCCCCAGACACAACGCCGCCACTTCGGCGGTACACAGGTGCTCACTGCGACTCGAACGCCTCAGCCGGTAGCGCGACAATACATCCGCCTGCAGGCTCAGCACCGGCAGCCGATTGAGGTAAGCACTTTTGCGAAACATCTTGCGTGCCTCAGTCCAGGTCGCATCGAGCAGGATGAACAGCGGCCGCTTGGCGGTATCGACCTGAACCTTTTCGACCACACGTTCAGGCTCTGCGTACTCGCCGGGAAACACCACAAACGGCTGATACTGCGGATCTTCCAGCAGCGCAATTAGAGCCGGATCCACCGCCGTGCGCTGCCAGCCGAACGCATGGGTATCTGCAACCAGATCGGCGATCAACCAGCCGGTGTTGCTCGGCTTCAGCGGCTCTATATCGTGCATGATCAGGCACACCGCACTGCGCGCCGGCACGCTCGGTAGCCAGGCACACAGGCAATGGCTGTCGCGGACACGACAACGAGCGCAACGTGGGGCACGCGAGCCTCGGGCGATAAAAGGCTTGAGGCTACGTGCAAGACGCGCCTCGCGCAGGCGGGCTACGGCATGGGGCATGGAGTTCGGGTCGATAGCAGCTTTGAGCGGGTCGGCAGTCTAGCAAAGGACAATGAACCGCGCAGGCAGCCATCGGTCGAACGACGGCAGTCACCAGGAGATCACTATGTACCGCACGACAGCCCTATTCACTCTTTGCCTTGCCCTGCCCTTCAGCCATATCGCAGCAGCCCAGGAGCAGCAATCACTGACTCAACTGCTGGAAAAGGTTGCCCAGGAAAGCAGCGTCGGCACACCCCGCGCTATCAATGAAAATCTTCTTGATGAGGGCTATACCGTCGATGGCAACGAGTTGGTCAACCATCTGAGCGTCCAGCCAAGGCATGCCGCACAGATGCGCGACAACCCCAAAGAAGTCCGTACCCAGCTAGCGGCAAGCGTGTGCAACAACGATGGTTTGCGCCAGCTGATGGCCCAGGGCGCCGTGCTGCGCTTCGAGTTCATGGAATACCAGAGCAAGAAACCCATCACCACCGAGCGCTACCGCGGCAGCGATTGCTAAGCCGAACACGGGGCAGCGCTAGCTACCCCGGTCACATCCTGTCAGCGCAACACGCCAGGATCGCCCTTGCCAGCCACGGCGGCGGCCTCGTCAACCTTCAACAGCGCCGTGCGCGGCATATCCAGTAGCCGTGCACAGGCCGCCAGCACGTTTGCCCAAGAGGCACGGTTGGCGAACTGCATGCCTGGCTCGTCCAGCGTACCGCCACGGTTACGGTAGCCCAGCACCGAACTGCAGCGCGCATCCGGCAGGATCGGCCAGAGGTGGCCGCGCAGCACTTCGGGGCGCATGTGCGTCAGCATGACTCTCTGCGCCATCCGTTCGGGGAACAGTCGCTCGCTGACGCCATCTGCAGCCAGCGCATCGATTTCCCAGCGATCACGCGGCGCGCGGAAACGCCCCGGCTCCTGCAAGTACACCAGACGGTAGGCGATGTTCGCTTCCTTCAAGCGCACCGTCGCACGCAGCATCTCGCTCAGTTGGTAGCTGCCGTTGGCGATCAGCAGGATGGGGCTTTCGCCAGCCTGCTCATCGACAATGATTGCGCCATCTTTGGCGAGCTGTTCGGCCTGCTCGCGATTGAAGAATGCCGGTCGATCACGCTTGGGCATGACCATACAGGCCAGCTCGCCCCGCGCCTGGTAAATGGAAGGCAACAGCGCCAGGGCACTGTTGTGGTCGGCAGGGAAGAGCACCCGCACCATGTCGTTCATTTCGCCCAGAAGGGCCTCGCAGAACGTGGTGTCCTGGTGGGATTGCTGGTTCTTACCGTTCTCCCAGGTATGCGAGGTCGCGATCAGGGGCCAGCCAAGCCAGCCTGCCGGGCGCCCGACCTCCTTCTGCTGACGCGAGAAGATCAGGGTTTGACGCACCGCACCAAGCATCTTCACGCAGAAGGCTTCGTAGCTGGCGACCAGATTGAGTCCGCCCTGGTTAGCCAAGCAGGCGGAAACCACAGCCTCTTCGTTGAGTGCGGTAATGATCTGCCCGTCCACCGCCTCAAACTCGCTTTCCGGGTCGATCACACGATGCTTGAGAGTTTTGAGCACACCACCCAGGCGATTGCTGGCCAGCTCATCGGGGTTGCCTACACGCGGACGCAGCGACGGATTGGCCTGAGTCAGCGCCACGAAGAAGTCATCGACCGCCGCCATGGGCGAGCAACTGTCATCGCGATAGGTGAGCGCCGGCATCTTTGGCTCTTCGGGGTGACGGAGTGCCAGCGCGTTGTCGCGCTCCAGCGGTCGCCCCTGACGGCTTTTGACCAGCAACTGGCGCGCAGCGCACAGCTGATCCTGCGGGACGAACAGCGGCACAACATGCTCGTTGAACAGGTCACGTGCCGCCTCGTCTTTGGAGGGATTACCCGGCAATGGCAGGTTGTGCGAGGCATTGCTGCCGGCGCCATAGAAGCCGAAGCCCTTCACCGTCTCGGCAATGCCGTAAGGAATCGGCAGCGGGTAGCTCAAGATACCTCGCTCCTTTTCCTCAATGCGTCGAGCCAGGCGCTGCTCCATTTCCCAGAGCATGCAGACGAAGGCTGCCGGGTCGCGACCATCGAATAGAATCGGATCGAAGCCGCAACCACTTAGGTGCTGGCGAAAGCCGGCCAGCCCCTCATCGGTGCCGAGCTGGGTGCGCTGCTCGATGCGCCGGCCATTGGCAATCATGATCGGCAGCACCACACCACTGTCCTCGGCGCGCCACCAACGCGGAATCCAGTCACTGCCGCGTTGCTCTTCAGCCGCGCCGTCGGAGAGAAAGGCCACCAATGTTTCACCCGGCAGCGGCATGTGCGCGTATTGCAGTTCGGCGAAGCCCAGGTAGCCGCCTTCGGCGATGCCGCCGGCGGTATGCGGATTGACATGGCTGCCCAGCGGCGCGGACGGACTGCCATCGGCCGCCTGGTGATAACCGTAAAAATCCTGGAGCAGACGATTGATCCCAGCCTCGCCACCGCCATAGGCCTCTGCCTGCTCGGGGTGCAGGTTGTCGGTGAGCAGATTCAGCGCCTCGATGGCCGCCACGCAATGCCCCTGCCCCATCAACCAGGCGCGGGTGGTGCCTGTAAGAGCGTTGAGCCCCAGGTAGCCGGCATAAGCCGGTACCATGTTGAGCGAGCCGCCGGTATGCCCCTCGGGATTGGCCTTGAAGTCCTCCGCTGTCAGCGGCGAGCCATCCAGCCGGACCTGGCGCGCATAGGTCATGTGCACTACCAGCCAGAGCCCTGCCGAACTCAGCCGGTCGATAGCCTGTAAGAGACGATAGACACTGGCCAAATCGTCTTGCAAACCCGCCTGAACCAGTTGGTGAGCCAGACGAAAAACTGCCGCCTGAGTTTCCAGTGAATGCACAAAGGGACCGTAACCGGCGCGCCATGCGTCGAACTCTGGCTGGAGTTCGGCGTGGCGGTCCATTTCAGCAAGACTGGGCAGTAGTTGATTCATGAGGTCGCTCCGTGGCTTGGCGGTTGCGGTAGTCTAGATGGTGTCTGTCCAGCTATCGCTGATATGTATCAAGACGCACCGACAGGGTGGCGGGCATTCTTGAGGTCAATGTGTAGACAGGAGGTTGCCATGGCTTTGCTCAGCTTTTTAGGTGCCATTCAACAGGTCACCGGTTCATGTTATCTGGTGGAGACCCATAAGGGTGTTCGGGTTCTTCTCGATTGCGGCATGCATCAGGGGCGGCGCCAGGACGAAGAAAGCAACCGGGCCCGCTTCCCCTTCGACCCCAAAACCCTCAGCGCCGTTGTCCTGTCTCACGCCCATATCGATCACAGCGGTCTACTACCCAAGCTCGTTGCCGAGGGCTTCAGGGGCCCGATCTACGCCACCGATGCAACCTGCAAGCTGCTCGAACTGATGCTCCTCGACTCGGCGCACATCCAGGAAAAAGACGCCGAGTGGGAAAACAAATGGCGGGCACGCCTAGGCAAATCACCGGTCAAGCCTCTGTATACCCGAATCGACACCGAGCGCATGCTCAAGCAGCGCCAGGCACAAACCTACGGCGAACCCTTCGTCGCAGCACCCGGTGTTACCGTAACCTTTCACGATGCCGGTCATATTCTCGGCTCAGCCATTGTCCAGGCTGACGTTGAGGACTTTGGCCGCACCCGCCGACTGGTATTTTCCGGCGACCTGGGCAATGCCTGCTCACCGCTGATGCATGCACCCGCCACCTTGGGCGAAGCCGATGTAGTGTTGATGGAATCCACTTACGGCGACCGCGATCACCGCGACCATCAGGCAACCATCGAAGAGCTGGCCGACATCCTTCAGCAGGCTCACCGTGACGGCGGCAATGTGCTGATGCCCTCCTTTGCGGTCGGACGCACCCAAGACCTGATCTACTACCTTGGTCAGCTTTACCAGCAAGGTCGCCTGCCACAACAGGCTGTCTTCCTCGATAGCCCGATGGCCATAGGCGCGAATGCCATCTATTCACTGTTTCAAGAGCAACTGGACATCGCCGGCGTTGAACCCGGCGGGCCCAACGGCAGTGACCGCGGGCGCATCGAAAAGTGGTTGCCAATCCTCAAGGCCACGCCCAGCGCGGAAGACTCGATGACCATCAACCGCTTCAAAAGCGGCGCCATCATCATCGCTGGTAGCGGCATGTGTAATGGCGGACGCATCCTGCATCACTTCAAGCACAACCTCTGGCGCAAGGAATGTCATTTGGTCATTCCAGGCTTTCAGGCCCGCGGCACACTGGGCCGGACCATTGTCGACGGCGCTGAGACTGTCAAACTGCTGCATCAGCGCATCGCGGTACGTGCTCAGGTGCATACCCTCGGCGGTTTCTCCGCACATGCAGGTCAATCCCAACTGATCGACTGGGTCAGCCATTTCAAATCCCGCCCGGAGCTGTACCTGGTTCACGGCGAGCTGGAGAAAATGCAGGTGCTACAGAAAGTGCTGGACGAGCGCCTGGGCTGGAAAGCCAATATTCCTGAACCCGGCGACCGCATCGCGCTCTGACAGCCGAGCACATCGCCCATTACCGTAGAGCGCATGCCATTCGGGTAACGCTCCAACATTCGTAACCAGCCGCCTGGCTTGATTAGACCAGCGCACGCAAAGGAGTCCTTGCATGCCGTTCGAAGCGGACGATTACCTCTCACGCCACTTCAAAACCAGCGGCGCCGACCTGTCGAAAAAGATCGACGAGCTGGTCGATATGGTCATTCCGGGCACAAGCCAGAATCTGTCTCTCTACCGGGAAATGCTGATCACCGTGATCCGCATGGCGCAGGCCGACCGCAATCGCTGGGACGCCAAGATCCTGCTGCAGACCATGCGCGAGATGGAACACGCTTTCGCCGTGCTCGACCGTTACAAACGACGCCGCAAGGTCACCGTTTTCGGTTCGGCGCGCACACCCGTCGAACATCCGATGTACGCGCTGGCACGGGACCTGGGTGCACACCTGGCGCGCCACGAGCTAATGGTCATCACTGGTGCGGGCGGCGGCATCATGGCCGCTGCGCATGAGGGAGCCGGTACGGACAACAGCCTGGGTCTGAACATCACCCTACCCTTCGAGCAGCACGCCAACCCCATCGTGGGCGGCACCGAGCGCTTGCTGTCCTTTCACTTCTTCTTCGTCCGCAAACTCTTCTTCATCAAGGAAGCCGATGCGCTGGTGCTCTGCCCCGGCGGCTTCGGTACGCTGGATGAAGCACTGGAAGTGCTGACCCTGATCCAGACCGGCAAGAGTCCGCTGGTGCCTATCGTGCTGCTGGACGAACCCGGAGGTACCTTCTGGAAGGATG
Source organism: Stutzerimonas stutzeri (assembly GCA_002345575.1). Lineage (GTDB taxonomy): Bacteria > Pseudomonadota > Gammaproteobacteria > Pseudomonadales > Pseudomonadaceae > Stutzerimonas > Stutzerimonas stutzeri_S. Next base: position 18,622 of record DDVX01000003.1, on the reverse strand, counting down.
CGCTGAGCTTCATGCGCCATCAGCTGCAGGACAACCGCTACATCCTGCCCAGCGACCTGCACCTGGTACGCCTGGTCGATAATGCCGAGGATGCGGCCAAGGAGATCGACACCTTCTACAGCAACTTTCACTCAAGCCGCTGGGTGAAAAGTCGCTTCATCATGCGCATGAATCATGTGCTGACCGATGCCGCGCTCAATCACATGAACAGGGAGTTCGCCGATCTTTATCTGCAAGGCGGCTTCGAACAGCAGGCCTGCTGTGAAATGGAATTGGATGAGCCCGAATTGCAGCCGCTGCCGCGCCTGAGCTTTGCTTTCAATGGTCGTGATCATGGTCGCCTGCGCGAGCTGATCGACTTCATTAACGAAAAAAGCAATTGGGCAGCGCCGCTAAGTGCGCAGGATTAAAACTGGCCGCATGGTAGGGCCTGACGCAGAGCTATAAAGGAGGGCTGTCGTGGTGGGTTGTTCAGTCGTCGAGCGAGCCGCCACGCAGCAACCGACCGATCATGTCCAGCGGATAACCACGGTAACTGAGAAAGCGACCCTGCCTGGCCCGTTCCCGCGGCTCGCTGGGCAGCATGCCGGAAAACTTGCGCTGCCAAACGTCACGCAACTGCTCGCTCCAATTGAAGCCGCTCTCGCGTAATGCCTGTTCTATTTCCTCACGCGCCAAACCACGCTGGGACAGCTCTTCGCGAATTCGTAGCGGGCCGTAACCTGCATTGGCGCGCATCCGAACGTAGCTCTCGAGATACCGCGCCTCGCTGAGCAACCCTTCCTCTGCAAGCCGATCGAGCGCCGGCTCGATCAGCTCGGGCGAGGCGCCGCGCTGACGCAGTTTGCGTGTCAGCTCAATGCGCCCGTGCTCGCGTCGGGCCAGCAAATCCATTGCAGTCCGACGCACGGCGGTGGGGTTATCCAGCACGGCGGCCATGGGCTCAGAGGTCAGCGTTAGCCAGATCTTTTTCTACTACCGGATTGGCTTTGGTATCCGGAGCAGTTACCAGCAGCTTGTCGCGAATCTGCTGTTCGATCTCACGACCAATTTCGGGATTCTCTTCCAGATACTTGGCCGCATTGGCCTTGCCCTGACCGATCTTGCTGCCCTTGTAGGCGTACCAAGCGCCGGATTTCTCGACCAGACCCTGCTGCACGCCAAGGTCAATGACCTCACCGTTGCGGTAGATACCCTTGCCATAAAGAATCTGGAATTCAGCCTGGCGGAACGGTGGGGCAACCTTGTTCTTCACCACCTTAACGCGGGTTTCGCTGCCCACTACTTCGTCGCCTTCCTTCACAGCGCCGGTACGGCGGATGTCAAGACGGACCGAAGCGTAGAACTTCAATGCGTTACCGCCGGTAGTGGTTTCAGGCGAGCCGAACATCACGCCAATCTTCATGCGGATCTGGTTGATGAAGATCACCAGGCAGTTGGCGTTCTTGATGTTACCGGTAATTTTACGCAGTGCCTGGGACATCAGGCGAGCCTGCAGGCCGACGTGGGTATCACCCATTTCGCCTTCGATTTCCGCTTTGGGCACCAAGGCCGCCACGGAGTCGACGATGATCACGTCCACAGCATTGGAACGCACCAGCATGTCGGTGATTTCCAGCGCCTGCTCGCCTGTGTCGGGCTGCGACACCAGCAGGTCGTCAACATTGACGCCCAGCTTGCCCGCGTAATCAGGGTCCAGAGCATGCTCGGCATCGACGAACGCACAGGTGGCGCCCATCTTCTGTGCTTCAGCGATCACCGACAGGGTCAGGGTAGTTTTACCCGAAGATTCCGGACCGTAGATAAAGCAAGTCATGCTAGAAACCGCCAAAACTGGTTCAGGTAGCTGTCCACACATCCTCCATCATCTCCCCTCCTCACGCCAAGCCCCTAAACTGTAAAGAATGGGCGGTTGCAGGAGCTGAGTGCAACACGGTTATTGAATTGAGGCAGGTGTATCTATTGCATCGCCATCGCTATTTCTATCGCCTCTATCATCACTTCAATCGGGAATTTCCAGTTGAAGCGTTTGCGTGGCCGGATGTTAAGTTCGTAGGCAATGGCATACGGTGCCGTCAGGGAGCTTTGTTAATGGCATTAAGTAGCTGCTCACGCAACCCACGACCCTGCTCGTCCTTTTTCTGAGCCATCAGGTACACACCCTTCCCGCCTGATTTCTTAGCCCATAACTCACCGATTAAGCGTTTCTCTTTACTGTCGTCGTTGCTTACGCGGTCGCCGCCCTTGTACTCAATGACAAACAGGCGTCCATCTTTGAGACGAGCCACGAAATCGGGATAGGTACGTTGACTCGCCGTCGGCATCCAAAACTGGGTAATATGAACAAGGTTTCTCACCCAAAATTCGACCTCATCCAGCAGCTCGATCGCCTGCGCACAGAGATATTCCTCTGCGTCGTCACCCTTCGCTGTTTTCCAAGGGAGCATGCCCGGAAATGGGTAGTAGTGCTTCTTAAACTTGAATGATCCTGCGTAGTACGAGGTAGCCGGGTACAGAGCCATGTCTGCTGGATAAGTAAACGCATGATCTGGTTCAGATGACGTAACCAGCTCCAAGTCATCATGGAACAGCGCCTGCTGAAATCCTTTGTCATAGGCGTTTTTCTTCGCCAGCAACAATTGCTCGCCAAGCTTTCTTCTAAGAATGAACTGACCTTTCAGAAGCTGCGAAAGCGAGAAGCCCCGTTCCTCAATCAACCCTGTAACCGCCCGACGTAACCATTCACGTAGAACCGGCTGCTTGATTGATGGCTCGCGAATCTCCTGATCCAACCACCCAATCAAGTCTGATGCGGTACGGTCCTGCGCGAAGCCGGGAAGGTACGTGCCCACATCGTCTTTCACATTCTGGAACTGAACCATTTTATCGTCGAGATATACCTCGAAGGTCATGCTCGATTCGTCAAAGTGGAAGGATGTAAGGTCCGGTGGGGATGACAGCAAATCCCAGTTAAACGACGCTGAAACCGCGCCACGGTCAACCAGCTCAAGCTCGCCTTGCTCGACTGAATACAAGCGAGGAACCTGAAACAGAACTCCCCTTTCACTGGGAGCTTTGGCTGCTACCGTAGCTTGCTGATGCCTTTCAACCTCAGCAGCAACTGCCGCTTTTTTCTCCTTACCTATAACCGTCGATACGATGGCTTCAACCGTAAGAAAGTCCAGTTCGTCTTTCAGCTCGACTACTCCACCAGGCCCTTCAGCATCGAGTACAAACAGAACCCGTTCGTGATCACGTTCTGGGATCTTCGAGAAATCAGGAGCCTTTGCTAAGACAACCCTCGATACTGGAAGCTCGGGCGTACCTACTTGACCGCCTTGCAATGCCAGCTCCGGAGGCTTCTCCTTGCGGATGGCAGCAGCAGCTTCCATGGGGTTGAAACCAATATTAATGAGCGATTGGGTCAGCTCACCTGCAGCACGTCCAAATGTATCTGTGGTGACGTGGGCGTAGGCTTTGCTCATCGCGTCCTGGCGGCGCGGAACCGCATATGGCATGCGCAGAACACGTCCTAGAAGCTGCTGAATATCTTTGTCTGATTTCACCTGAGCAACCGAGCAGAAGACGTATGCAAACGAGCAATCCCAACCTTCTTTCAGCGCCTGCTTGGTAATGATGACTTCGATGGGACAGTCATTAGCAAACAGGTCGATTCCATCTATTTCACGTTGCGTACCAGTAGCGATAGCAATCGCTTTTTCGTCCACACCATCGGTATCGACAAGGTGCCGTTTGACCTCTTCAACAGTGGCTTCACTCTTGGCGTTCTCAGCTTGGATGAGCAGTATGGGACGAATATATTCAGGCTCATCAAGCGCTGTCTTGGCGAGGCTTTTACGTCTCGCTACAGCACTGCTGACAGCAACCTGCCATTCACCGTTATGCTCTTTGAGGATTACGGGAAATTTGATCATATTTTCCGCTTTCAACTCGAATGCGGACACGCTTACCAATACGTTCGAACTGGACACATCAGGGGTTGCAGTCAGCTCCACCACAGCTTTTGGACCAAGACGCTCATACACCGTGTAGGAGAGTGGCGTAGTCGCATTATGCGCTTCGTCCATGATGACCAACGGACCATACAGCTTGAGAAGATTTGCGAATGAGGCTACCGCCTTTCCATCCTTGCCCTTGTCGAGATGTTGGAGTTCCGCCGCAGAACCAGTGAAATGACCCTCAAGATCTTCATGGTGCTCGTAAACCTTACGTCCTTCTTCTTTGTCCACCCTTAGAGCTGCCACGGTAGAAATAACAACGCAAACTTTGGTCACTAAATCGGCTGGACGTATGCGGGTGAATTCAGCCACATCAAAAATTGCTACCTGGCCGCCAAAAGCATCATCCAGCTCTTGGCGGTAGGGGTGCCGATGATCGCGAAATGCTTCGATTGTCTGAGTCTTAATCTGCGTGGTTGGCACCATCCAGAGAACCACCGGGTGCTGACGCTCAAGGTAAGAGGATCCGCAGATTTGGATGATATGGGCACCCATTACCGTCTTACCTCCACCCGTTGGGATGCGGAGGCAGACGTATGGGATATCCGGCAATCCGGGCATCAATTTATAATCACTGACTAACCCAACATCGACGTTGTCCTCAAACGCCTTCGACGGTCCTTCGAGCCGCGCTGCATCAAGGAATTTTTCAAGACTGGTCAATGCACGGTTTTGGTAAAGCTTGAGCGTGAGCGCCATGATCAGCGAGCCTTGATGTCGTATGGGGTTTGCCGAAAGGTGATTTTCGATTCCAGAAGAAGCTCAGAAGAGATTGCGCAAGCTTCACCATATATCACCGTCGGTCCTTCGGTTTTAGTTAAAGCTTTGAGGATCCGCTTGGTGAGTACATTGCCGCCAGTCGCGGTCAAATCGCCAAGTATGCCGTTGAAGAGGAGGTAATAAGAGGTGCCATGATGCTTCCCGAGAAAAGGGGATTTCTCAGCGGATGACGAGCGAGCTGTGCCGGTTTCGGCGAACCAAACGTGAGCTGCCAATTGCTCGAAAGAAATCCCTTCTCGGATATGACCAGTATCATCGAAAACCGGAACTCCCAATTTGTAATATCGATAGCCACCACCACCATTCCAGCCAATGACTTCAGAGATGCCACCTTGCTCACCGTTTACAACTTGCCGCAGCCGAGGGGAACAGAAAAGACGAGCATTATCGGACATCTCAATGCCTATCCAATTACGCTTCATTTTGTGTGCAACGGCAGCGGTAGTGCCAGAGCCTAAAAAGCTGTCCAGTACGAGATCTCCAGGCTTGCTTGCCACCTCCAGAACCTGCCTCAGCAAGCGCTCAGGCTTCGGAGTGTCGAACGCCTCCACATCCTGAAACAGCGCCAAAATTTCCTTCTTCGCCTCTTCGGTGGTACCAGCGTCTATGGCATGCCACAACGTCATAGGTACAAGCCCTTCGTCTTCCCATGGAAACCGTTTGAGGCGAGGCTTACCCTTCCCATTCTTGGGAAAGTAAACACGGTTTTCCGCACGATACCGATTGAATTCCGACTCCAGTGCACCCCAGCACCGCCCTTTGGGAGGCAAATGGGTTTCGCCAGAATCACTAACAATTGGGTACATCTGGTTTGGTCTAAAACCTTGCGCTGAAAACGGAATAGATCGCCACGGACCACGCGGATCTTTGTCGGGATTACCATAGCCTTTATCGTTCGGAGGAAGCAGGTTTCTATACTTCTTCCACTTCGAAGCTTCCATTTTGGCGTATACGAGCATCGTATCGTGGGACGACCCAACCGCAGCGCGGTTTTCACGGGACGTGCGTTTCTGCCATATGATTTCAGCGATGAAATTCTTACGCCCAAAAATCTCGTCGCAGATGACCTTAAGGTAGTGGGCCTCGTTATCATCAATGGTTATCCAGATCGAACCCTCCTGACTCATCAGCTCACGCAAAAGCTCCAGCCGGGGGTAAATCATGGACAGCCATTTCGAATGCTCTAGGTTGTCGTCATACCGTTCAAACGCCGACTTCGTGTTGTACGGCGGATCGATGAAGATGCATTTCACCTGACCGGCGTAGTAAGGAAGCAACGCCTTCAGCGCGTCGAGGTTGTCGCCTTCGATCAGCATGTTCGGAGAGTCCGGCTCTCCATAGGACATTTCAGCAACCGGCTCCAGCAGACGGTACGGCGCTAGGGCAGCCCGCGTCAGGTCGGCATCACGGTTGCACCAAGACAGTAGTGGCATTCAGGGTTCCAAGGACGGCAAATCAATCCCGTACTTTACCTGCTTTGGAGGTGGGCTATCCATCGCCACGGCCCTCGACGAGCCTACCTATGCGGGTAGTCCACCTAAGTGTTAAAGGCGCCTGAACCGCCCCGGGTATCGCGGAGGCTCCACCTTTTGAGAAACTGGAGCCACTATGCCAAAGCCACCGAAGTTTTCCCCTGAGTCCGCGAGCGTGCGGTGCGAATGGTCTACGAAGTCCGGGAGTCACACGACTCCCAGTGGGCGGCCATCGAGGCGGTGTCCAGCAAGATTGGTTGCACTGCTCAGACCTTGAGCAACTGGATTCGCAAGGCCTCTTCCCCCTCAAGCCCCACCCCCTCGGCAGATCCTCGCATCAAAGAGCTGGAACGCGAGATTCGCGAGCTCAAGCGGGCCAACGAGATCCTCAAGGTCGCCAGCGCTTTTTTCGCCCAGGCGGAACTCGACCGCCGTTTGAAGTAATCTGGTCGCTCATCGACGAGCACCGCAAAGCCTTCGGGGTCGAGCCACTGTGCCGCGTGCTGCAAGTGTCTCCATCGGCTTACCGACGCCATGCCGCACGTTTACGCGATCACTCACGACGCTCAGTTCGAGCGATCCGTGACGAGATGCTTGCCGTGCAGATCCGCCGTGTCTGGCAGGAAAACTACGAGGTCTATGGGGCCAGGAAGGTCTGGCGGCAGATGCATCGCGAACGCCAGGGCGTGGCGCGCTGCACAGTGGAGCGATTGATGCGTGAGATGGGGCTATGCGGTGCGGCACGAGGCAAGACGGTGAAGACCACGCAAGCCGATCCAGGCAATGCCAGTCCCAGAGATCTGGTGAAGCGTCAGTTCACCGCCGAACATCCCAACCAGCTCTGGGTCGCCGATTTCACGTTTGTTTCAACCTGGCAGGGATTTGCCTACGTCGCGTTCATCGTCGATGTTTATTCGCGGTTCATCGTCGGCTGGCGCGTCAGTCGGCACATGCGCACGGAGTTTGTTCTGGATGCGCTCGAACAGGCGCTTCACGCCCGGCGTCCTAAGCCTCATCGACTGGTTCATCACAGCGACAGGGGCTCGCAATATCTGTCGATTCGCTACAGCGAACGGCTGGGTGAGGCCGGCATCGAGCCATCAGTTGGCAACACCGGTGACAGCTACGACAACGCGCTGGCAGAGACCATCAATGGCCTTTACAAGACCGAGCTGATCCACAAGCGAGGGCCATGGAAAAGCGTAGAAAGCCTGGAGTGGGAAACGCTGAAGTGGGTGACCTGGTTCAACCATCAGCGGCTGCTGGAGCCGATCGGAAATAGGCCGCCAGCCGAGTTTGAGGCACTATACGAACAGAGTCAGGCAGCCATTCCAGTGGCAGCCTGACTCAAACACAATAGCCTCCGCGATACCCGGGGCGGTTCAGCCTGCAACTATACAGGTCGCTTGCAAACGGGTGTGCAATGAGGCCATTTGCACGTGCCGGAGGCAGTGAGCACCGTGTTTTTTCATATTTAGAAGCTCACCTTATTCTGTTGCGGTTGGGTCGGATTAGAAGTCGGACACTAAGCATCCTTAGCGGCAAGGGTCAATGCAGAGCGCATCCATTTCGGCATTTTGCAGGCCCGGAGCTTGATCAATTCTTCGCTGCTCAGCGCACTGGTGATCTTGGAAATCACCTGCTTGGACAGCCCCTCTTTTCCAATGTAGTAGAGAGCGGTGAGCACCATCCCTACCTTCGTACTGGCATGCTGCAAGCGATCACTGGAGACATGCCTGAGACGAATCACCGCATTGCCAACCTTAATTTCGCGAGTAGAACCACTGGTGTAGAAAGTCGGTAGCACCTGCATTTGCGTGCTGAGGCCCAGCCTCCGAACAGCCTCTGCGCCGTGCATCTGTATCGTCTCTCCGTTTGCCTTGGTGATGACTTCCATAACAGCCAGCGGGCTGGAGCGAACCCTGCCGATGTACTTACTCTGCTTCGGCCGCATGTAGACGCCCCGAGTAACACGCTCAAGCTCGCCTCGGCTGACCAGCCGAGCTACTGCCTTGGCTATGGCGCCACGCGTTCCAAGTTCCGCAAAGCGGCTGATGCAGAAGGGCTGCCCTTTGGGTAAGCGCTTGACCCGTTGCGCAATACGGGTGGATACCGACAGGGCACAATCAGTGTTGGACATTGCGGCTCCCTACCATCCGCGCACCGCAGAAAAGGCCCTAGTTTGTACCGGGTTGAGAAGATCCTTCTCAGCCAGCAAAGCCCGCAGCCCCACACCCGAAAGCTTGAATGGTTAGGTTCGCAGGTGGCGTCCAGCGGAAAAGATAACTTCCGTTGTTCGAAGATTGCCCCTACCACTTGCGGGGTGAGTGCTATAGCTGGCCCCACCCCCTACCCTGTAGACGTAACCCGGTTGGTTGTCTTCTTCATCCTCAGCGACGCTCACCTCAGTAAGGGGCTCCATCAGCCAATGCGTCTCCCCCCTCAGGTGACCAGGCGATACCAGAAATGCCTGGGCCAACCATGAACGATCGTCTAGCTCCTCAAGCACCCGCTGGAGCACTGGGACAGTCGGAATCATGAGCATGCTACCAATTTTTTCATCGCCGTAGTCCCGAACTAGCTCCACGTAAAACCACGGATAGTGGATCTCCTGCTCAACAAACTGCCAGTGCTGTACTTGAGGATCACCAAGAATACCTCCTGGAAGCAGCTCTGCATGCCGGTACGTCATGAACATAGCAATTCCCCCAAAATATTAACAATAGTTAATGGTTATCTGATGTTCAAGGCGGCTTCATCATCCCTTTTGCGGGGAAGAAAAAGAGATGGAGCTGAAGCGCGCATTTGGCATCGCACTAAGGGACACGAGAAAAGCTCGCCATCTCAAGCAAGAAGACTTCGGGGGCGTCAGCAGCCAAACGTACTTGAGCCAGTTGGAGGCCGGCGCAAAGGGACCTACCCTTGAAAAGACGCATGACCTTGCCTCTGTAATGGACGTCCACCCATTGACGATCCTGGCACGTTGCTACCTTCTAATGGATGACACGCTCACGCTGGATCAACTGTTTGAGCGCGTGCGTGCAGAGATTGTCGGAAATTCACACAGTTGAGCTACTGGACGACAGAGAAAGGGGCCTTGAGGTGTTGCCGCCGACGCATTATTGACCCGGGCGCCGACACTATGCTGACCCAACCCAGCAGTCTGAAATATGAAATGCAACAACGAGTTCGGCGTTCGAAACAGGGGCAATGAAATTCCGGTACGTGGGTCAAAAGAGCATCGGCTGCAGCACACCGTCGTTGCCACTCTCTGACAGACAGCTTTTTGCTATGCTGCCGGCCTGCGCCGCGGGACTTAGTTGGCAACGGCTCGCCGCTGCCTCCCCCTGCGGACACTTCATTCAATCGCCTCCTGGAGTAGCGATGAAGCATCATGTGGTGATCGAAGACTGGGACGGCGACGGCGCTATTCGCTTGCCTGACGACGTTTTGCAGGAAATGGGCGTCGACGTTGGGGATACGCTCTACCTTCTTGAGGAATACATAGGCAGCACCCGCTGCCTAGTAATCAGTAAGACACCACGTGTTCCTGATCGCGTTGATGAGCTGGTTGGCCACTGGGAGTCCTTCGGCAAGGTCGCAAGCGATTCGGCCAAGGATGAATAAACCAATGCCACTTGCTTTGGCCCCCTCAGGGGTGTTCTAGCCTCTCTATTGCTGAGAACTACTGCGCTGCTAGAAACAGGGCAAGGTGCCGACGGTTGTCACGCGCGTATTTCGCTTGGAGAGGATGCTCAGGCGCTCCAATGAGACTGCCGATCGCCATGTGGTGTAACCAGATGGCGCCATCTTGAAAATTGCCGGGATTGAGCGGGGGATCTGTCGATACTGAATGATCGCCCTCTTCCAAAGCGGCGGAGGCCGAAAATATCTGACTACTTCATACCATCCCAAGGACTGGAAGAGTAGACAAGTTCACCTCCCCCACAAAAAGCGTCGATCCGCTTGTAAACCTCGAACAGTGGCATGAGGTCGCCCTGCGCCATGATTTCCAACGGTTTACGGCCATTAAAGAATTCGTTGTGGTTCTCAAGACCCATAAAGCCGTAGACGTTTTCAGGGTTATCAAATACCAGCCGCAGGCTGGCATGGCAGTTCAATACAATGCTGGCCCGCTCCAGTTGATCACGGTCGAGTTCAACGCCTTTGCCCTGCTGAGCACGGGAAATGCTGCTGCGCGAGACACGAAGAACACTGCTCGCCTGCTCGGTAGTGGCCTTCCATTTCTCCAGGATTCTCAGTGCCGTGCTGGATGCCCAGAATATAGTTTGACATAGAGGGCCGCAAAATCCGCAAGCTTCAGCGCTATGGCATGCCGCAACAACGGAAATATAGTTCGACACAGCCTAACGCGTCCGCCGGAAAAGCCCCACCGCAGCCAGGAATAAAGTCTGACACCGCCGCCCTGGCTCGGCTTATTTTGCCTACTCCGCCAACTTCCTGAGCGACACCGAGCATGGCGTGATCATGTAAGTGGAAACGACTCCGGTGCATCGTACTGCCGCAGTCGACTCGACCAGAACGATGGTCGAGTGTTTCGAAGCGCAGTTCGATCTAACGCCGGAACGCCTCATTGGCTATGCCGCCTATGCGGTGCAATCCGCCTAAAGAGGTGCGTTCACGGGCCGCGGTTTGAGCTTTAGGGAAAATCCCTCCTCGCTTTTCTCCACTATCAGCTCATCTCCCAGCGTCCAACCGAGTTTCGCAAGTAACTCAGATGGAAGCTCAACGATTACGTCTCCGCTGCCGTCTCCCGGATCTTGGCAGACAACTCGCCAGCTGTTAGGTGTGTCCATGACGCCACCCTCCTTACAGAAGCTAAAGTCAGAAGCATGGCGGAGACGCCTTACCATAGCGCACACCCATGTCGTAGATTCCCCCTATTTGGAGGCTAAACCATGACAGAGCCCAGCGACCACGAAATTGGCCATCCCGAGGGATTGATTCCTGCGCTCGCAGCCAGCGCCACGCATGCTGCTTACCTGCGTGCAGTTCAGGCAGGCCGTACGCTGATAATGGCGAGGGATGGATGGCTCGTTCGAATTGATCCGGACGGCTCAGAGACGCGGCTTCGCGCCTTACCCATGAAGCATAAGGTAACGGCGGGGAGCGTCTTTCATTTTAGCGCGCAATTGCGGAGCTAGGGCTGCCCAACGCGGATACGACTGCCTCACGAAAGTGGCGGGCGCAGGCAGTACCGCCAAGATCTTGAGGCGGTGAGTGCGGCAAGCTTAATCCGTACAATGCCGCTTCGTTTGCTCTGTGTAGCCCGATGAAGCACCCGATGGTGGCAATCACCGAGGCCACGCCAGGTCGCCTGGATCGAAGTAGCTGCTACAGGTAGCAGACGTGATCGACACGAAGCCTGATTTGCGTGGCTGTCCATTCGCATCGCTTGGCCTGCCGTCCGAGAATGGATTCCCGCGGCAGTTATTTGGAATCTGCGGTGCTGCTCGACCTGGCTTGTTAGCTGGCGTAAACCAAGATCCATCACGGCGACCAGATGAAGACCGGTGGAATTAGGAGGCGATGCGAATGCCGCACGCCGAGTACTTCTGGTTAAGCGCCAGATCGATTTCGGCAACGTACTTCACGTGCGCCATGCTGCACGGCACATCTATCAGGCGATGCAACGTCTTCTCTATTTTAGCCTGGGGCCTTTTGGTTGTTGACGATACCGTCGATGGGAATCGCGCCTGCACAGTCAGCAGCGACACCGTTTCGCCTCCAAGATCTATGGCTCCATTAGCGTCGCGAATGACTGATGGAGGATGCGAATCGGTGTCGGAGTCGATGCGATTACCCACCGGCCGGACGATCAGGGCGGATTCGAACAAATCGATGCTCGAATCCGCATCATTTAGCAAGCCGAACGGGCCAGGCCACGCTGTTTCACGAGCGTATAGATCGCCGGAATAACAACCAGCGTAAGAATCGTCGAAGAAACCATGCCGCCCACCATCGGCGCGGCGATGCGCCTCATCACCTCCGATCCGGTACCGGTGCCCCACATGATTGGCAACAGACCGGCCATGATGGCAACCACAGTCATTATCTTCGGCCGCACTCGATCCACCGCGCCAATTATCACTGCCTGGTAAAGGTCATCCACCGTCAGCTTTTCACCGGCAGCCTCCCGCTCTGCTCGACGCTCATCGAGCGCGTGGTCAAGGTAGATCAGCATGATCACGCCTGTCTCCGCGGCAACGCCAGCCAGAGCAATGAAACCCACCGCTACTGCAACGGAGAAGTTGTAGCCCAACGCCCACATCAGCCAAACGCCACCTACCAGCGAGAATGGCACTGAGAGCATGACGATCAGCGTCTCGGTAAGCCGCCGGAAGTTCAGATACAGCAGGAGGAAGATCACCACCAGCGTCAACGGCACTACGATTTTCAGCCGCTCGGCCGCTCTCTCCATGTACTCAAACTGGCCGCTCCAGGTGACATAATACCCAGGCGGGAAACTCACTTGCTCCTGTACAGCTTGCTGCGCCTCGCGCACGTAGCTACCGATATCCCTATCACGAATATCCACGTAGATATAGGCCGATAGCAATGCGTTCTCAGTGCGGATGCTCGGCGCGCCCTTAGTGATGCTGATGTCCGTAAGCTGGCCGAGTGGTATCTGTGCACCGCTCGGCGTCGGCACTAGCACTTCAGTGCCGATCCGTTGGGGATCGGAACGCAGCTCTCGCGGATAGCGCACATTGACGCCGAATCGCTCCCGCCCTTCGACAGTGGTGGTCACAAGCTCGCCGCCAAGGGCGGTGCTAATCACCGTTTGCACTTCCCCTACCGTCAAGCCGTAGCGGGCCAAGGCGTCATAGTCGGGCGAAATGTCGAGGTAGAAGCCGCCTGTAATACGTTCGGCAAACGCGCTGGTGGTGCCGGGCACTGCCTGCACAACCGCTTCAATCTGAGTTGCTAGCCGCTCGATCCCGGCGAGGTCCATGCCAAATACCTTGATGCCAATGGGCGTTCGAATGCCGGTGGAGAGCATGTCCAAGCGCCCTTGGATGGGCATAGTCCAGCTATTTGCCACGCCCGGAAATTTCAGCGCGTCGTTCATCTCGGCGATGAGCTTGTCCACCGTCATTCCTGGCCGCCACTCTTTCTCCGGTTTGAGGTTAACCACCGTCTCGAACATTTCCACCGGCGCCGGGTCGGTGGCCGTGGCCGCGCGGCCCGCCTTGCCAAACACCGAGGCCACCTCTGGGAAGCTCTTGATGATCCGGTCCTGCGTTTGCATGAGCTCAGCGGCCTTGGTAATAGACATACCAGGAAGCGAGGCTGGCATATACAGCAGCGTGCCCTCGTTGAGTCGCGGCATGAACTCGCTACCGAGCTGCCGCGCCGGCAAAATGCTAACGACCAAAACCACCAGCGCTACAACGATTGTCATCACCTTCCAACGCAGCACACCTTGGATGATCGGGCGGTAGACCCATATCAGAAAGCGGTTCACCGGGTTCTTGTGCTCGGGGATTATCCGCCCTCGCACGAACAGCAGCATCAGCACCGGCACCAGGGTCACTGATAGCAGCGCCGCAGCGCCCATAGCGAAGGTCTTGGTGAGCGCCAGCGGCGAGAACATCCTCCCCTCCTGCGACTCCAGCGTGAACACCGGTAGGAAGGAGACTGTGATGATCAGCAGCGAGAAGAACAGCGCAGGGCCTACCTCCCGACAGGCCTCGATTATAATATGTACACGCGGCTTCTCCGGCGGCGCTCGCTCCAGGTGCTTGTGGGCGTTCTCGATCATCACAATAGCTGCGTCCACCATCGCACCGATGGCGATCGCGATGCCGCCCAAACTCATGATGTTGGAGTTGAGCCCTAGCCAGCGCATGGCGATGAAGGACATTAGGATGCCAATCGGCAGCATGAGGATGGCCACCAGCGCACTGCGCACGTGCAGAAGAAACACAACGCACACCAGCGCAACGATGATCGACTCTTCAAGAAGCGTGAACTTGAGATTGTCGACAGCGCGCTGGATAAGATCCGAGCGGTCGTACACCGTCTCGATATTCACTCCTTCCGGCAGGCCGGGACGGATCTCCTCTATTTTGGCCTCAAGATTGTCGATCACGGACATAGCATTCTCGCCGTAGCGGGCAACGGCGATGCCGCCGACCACCTCACCCTCTCCATCGAGCTCAACGACGCCGCGACGCTCGTCCGGGCCGAGTTCGACGCGAGCTACATCACGCAGCAGAACCGGAATTCCGCGTGAAGCTTTCAGCACCAGTTTCTCGATGTCCTCTGCACCGCGCAGGTAGCCACGACCGCGCACCATGTACTCGGTCTCGCTCATCTCTACGATGCGGCCACCGACGTCGGCATTGCTGGTACGGATGACTTCAGATATCCGGCTCAACGGGATGTCATAGGCCTGAAGCTTCTGCGGGTCAACGGTGACCTGGTACTGCTGGACAAAGCCTCCGATGCTCGCAATCTCGGATATGCCTTCGGCCTTGGTGAGCTGATAGCGCACGAACCAGTCTTGCAGGGTGCGTAGCTCAGCAAGGGTATGACGTGTGCTGGTCAAGGCGTATTGGTAGACCCAGCCCACACCTGTGGCATCTGGCCCTAACGCGGGTGTCACCCCCGCTGGCAGGTTCTTCGAAGCGAAGTTGAGGTACTCCAGCACCCGCGAGCGGGCCCAATAGATGTCGGTACCGTCCTCGAAGATGACATAGACGAAGGAGGCACCGAAAAACGAGAAGCCTCGCACCACCTTGGAGTTGGGCACCGATAGCAGCGCCGTGGTAAGCGGATAGGTGACCTGATCCTCTACCACCTGCGGGGCCTGCCCAGGATATTCGGTGTACACAATCACCTGCACGTCGGATAGGTCCGGCAGTGCGTCCAGTGGGGTTTTCATTACCGCGTAGATGCCGGCGCCGATGATAATCAGCGTGGCGAGCAACACAAGGAAGACGTTGCGCACCGACCATTCAATGATTTTGGCAAGCATGCTTAATGCCCTCCATGGGAATGGCCGCCGTCCGGCATCACATGATCTGGGTGACTCCCAGACTCAGCGTCGCTACCGTGGCCCGCATCCACCTCACCCGCCGGCTTATGAAGCTCGTTGCTCTCGTAACTGCCGCTATCACTGTGATCGTCGTGTCCAGCATGACGATGAAGTGCATCGGCATTGCCTGGCGCGGCGGGACCGTCAGGCCCGACGGCGGCTCCATGGGCATGGGGATCCGCTTCTGCAGTCGAAGCCGACTTCCCACTCATGCCGCTTAGCGCTGCCTTTAGGTTGCTCTCGGCGTCTATCAGGAAGTTGGCGCGCGTGACTACTGACTCGCCCTCCCCCAGCCCTTCCAACACCTCAAGGTAGCCGTCGGCACGCCTGCCTGTGCGCAGTTCGCGCGGCTCAAAGCGACCTTCGCCCAGGGCAACCAGCGCAATCCGGCGAGTACCGCTGTCGATTACCGCCGAGTCAGGCACTGCGAGCACCGGCGCCTGCTCACCTGCTGCGAGCTGAGCGGTGCCGAACATAGCCGGCTTAAGCAGGCCGTCGGGATTGGTTAGCTCGATGCGAACCCTGGCGGTGCGAGTCTCCGGCGACAGATCGGGATAAACGAAGGTTACCTCGCCCCTAAAGCGCCGGTCGGGATAGGCGCTTACCGTAAGCTGCGCCTTCTGCCCAAGCTGAACTAACGCCAGATCCTGCTCGAAAACCTCAGCGATAAGCCAGACGGTATCGAGATCCGCGATTCGGTAGAGGGCATCCCCTGGCTGAAAGCGCATACCTTCAACCGATGGCTTATCCAATACCACGCCATCCACGGGCGCGGCGATCGTCAAAGTGCGAGTTACCTTGCCAGTACGACGCAACCGTTCAAGCTGTGCTTCCCCGATATCCCAATTGCGTAGCCGCTCAAGGGCAGAATAGGAGAGGGAGGCGAGCCCCTTTTGCGCGGCCGCGCTGCCGCCGGCAAGACTTTGCTGCCCGGCATTGGCGATCAGGAACTCCTGCTGCGCCGACACCAGCTCGGGGCTGTAGACCTCCATAAGTGGCTGGCCTTTGCGAACCGGCTCACCGGTCGTGTTGACGTAGAGCTTTTCGATCCAACCCTCAAACTTGGGCGCCAAGGTGTATTGGCCGCGCTCGTCGACCTGCACCGTACCGACTGCACGCACTGTACGGGTGAGCACGCGGCGCTCAACTGGCGAAGACAGTACACCCAGCAACTGCACCTTCTCAGGGCTGATTACAACGGTGTTTCCCGATTCATCACCCTCATAAACGGGGATGTACTCCATACCCATGGAGTCCTTCTTCGGCACCGGGGAGGTGTCCGGCAGTCCCATGGGATTGCGGTAGTACAGGATCTTGCGCTCGCCCTGCGCGGCAGCAGGCCCCTTGTCGGCGTAGACCGGGATGTAGTCCATCCCCATCGGATCCTTCTTGGGCACTGGCGACGTGTCGGGCAGCCCCATGGGGTTGCGGTAGTACAGAACCTTGCGCTCTTGTGGGGCGGTGCTTCCAGCTACCTCCGAGGAGCCTGTCCTTTGCGCCACCATGTAGCCACCACCGAAGCCGGCGATTGCCGTCGCAAGGGCGAGCGCACCTGCGCCGAAAATCATGCTGCGATTCATAGTTCTGCTCCGACAAGACGTTCCAATTCCACCACTTGGACTCGTTGCTCCAGCGCCAGCGAGAGCAGCGACAGCCTCAGCTGGCGAATCTGTCGCTGGGCATCAAGCAAGGTCGCGAAATCGACGTTGCCGGTCTGATAGCTGGCGAGCGCCGATTGATAGGTGAGCTCCGCCTGCGGCAGGAGCGTTCTGTCAATCAGTTCGTGCTGTCGAAAGGCTGTCTCCAACGCCGACCACGCTTCACCTACGCTGCCCGCGAGACGGCTGTTGACCGCCTCGCGACGAGCCTCGGCGGCGTAGCGCAAGGAAACGGCCTCGCGCTGCTCTGCGCTGCGGCGTTTGCCCCACAGCGGGATATTCATCTCCAGCATCAACTCGAACTCTTCGGCCCGGTTACCCATCTGGACGACGGCAGTGCCGACGGTGATATCCGGAATCCAGTTTCGGCTGGCAAGCGCCTCAGCACGCTGGGCCTCTTGAATTCGTGCATTGAGCTCAGCCAGTTGAGGATTGCCACCGAAGATACGAGCCTGCAGCTCAGCCAAGGTCGGCACTGATGCAGGCAGAGCAGGCCAACCGGCGGGCTCCGCCAGCGGCGAGTTCGCAGGGCGCGCCAAGATGCCGTTCAACCGCGCCGCCGTGCCGCGTCGGTCGCGTTCCAGCGTCAGCAGCTCGCTCTGCAGACTGGTGTGCTCGGTCTGAGCCTTGATCACGTCCTGTTGCGGCGCAAGCCCCACTCTGTAGCGAGCTTGGGCAATACTCTCAAGCTCATCCACCAGCGCCCGCAGCTCCTCGGTGACCTGGATGGCTGCGTGGGCATACTGGTATTCGTTGAAGGCAAGCTTGACGAGACTCCTGAGCTCGACTCGGCTCAGGCGCTCGCGGGCCGCTGCCTGCTCGGCGCCCGCCTCTGCGATCTCGCGAGCAAGCCCCCGCTTGCCGCCAATAGGAAAAGTCTGACGGAACGCGTAACGTGTGCTGCCAACGCCGCTGGGCGATAGGCTCGGGTCGTCGCGGGCGATGCCCATTTCCTCAAAAGTGAGCATCGGGTCCGGGAGCGCACCGGCTACATCGGGACGCTCCCAGGCGGCCTGCCTCTCATGCCCGACAGCCCGGAGCTCTGGGCTCTGCCGTTCAAGCAGGTCTAGCAGCGGAGGCAACGTGGCGCCAAGCTCGGCTGACCCTGGCGAAGCCTGCGCGCCGCTGCTCAGAGCAAGGCCTAGGATGACGGGTGCTAGCAGCCCCCAACTGCGGACGGGCAGCGGCTGAACGATCCAGTTCATAGAATCTCCTTACTGCAGTGCCGGTCCCGTTGATTGCAGCAACGACAACTAGAATATTCGAGGACTTCGGCTTGCGCACCACGCCAGTCATGAGCGGAGAGCGGAAACGGGTGTGCCGACCAGGCGCGATATTTGATCAAGTCATTCATCATGTTTAACTCCGAAGCACGCAAATTTCGGCACAAGGGAAAGCTTGGACCCGTTTATGAGCGAGCCTCGAATAGTTCGTAAATATTGTTTGGCTTTATTGCAGATCAGACCTGTCGTTTATATAACCTAAACTTTACATTTATGTCAGTTACCTAAACTAACATATTTTCAGCGTACTACTCGCAAAACACCTGCTATCTCCGCCGCCGCAAACCACAAATAACCTGCTACCTCCTCTTCAAAATCAATACAAGGATGGTCTGAAGTAGCCATG
>DDVX01000002.1 GCA_002345575.1 Stutzerimonas stutzeri | reverse complement strand
GCAGCAGTTCGACAAGATCCTCTCCTATATGGATATCGCCCGTGACGAGGGTGCACAGATACTCACCGGCGGTGCTGCCGAGAAGCTCGAAGGCAGCCTGGCGACCGGATATTACGTGCAACCGACCCTGATCAAGGGCCACAACAAGATGCGCGTATTCCAGGAAGAGATCTTTGGGCCGGTCGTCGCCGTGACCACTTTCAAGGACGAAGCCGAAGCGCTGGCGATTGCCAACGACAGCGAGTTCGGCCTGGGCGCTGGCGTCTGGACCCGCGACATCAACCGCGCCTACCGCATGGGCCGTGGGATCAAAGCCGGTCGCGTCTGGACCAACTGCTACCACCTGTACCCGGCGCACGCGGCCTTCGGTGGCTACAAGAAGTCCGGTGTCGGTCGCGAAACTCACAAGATGATGCTCGACCACTACCAGCAGACCAAGAACCTGCTCGTCAGCTACGACATCAATCCGCTCGGTTTTTTCTGAATCAACAGTGCACGGCGCTTGGCGCCGGGCCTTCGATGACGCACGCAATCGCACCCGGGCGATGCGTGAAACAACAATAAACACCGGGTGGAGGCAAGCGATGAACATCAGCGTCGAACCCATGATCAATACCGAAACGCCTACCGCACAACTCGCTGCCTGGGTCGAGCACCTGAGCCAGCGTCTCGCTCAGCGCGACGTGGACGGCACCCTCGAGTTGTTCGCCGAAGACTGCCACTGGCGTGACCTGGTCCTGTTTAGCTGGAACTTGGTGACCCTGGAAGGTAAAGCGAATATTCGCGACATGCTGGAAACGCGTCTGGAGCAGACCAAGCCGGGTAACTGGAAGCTCGAAGGCGAAGCGACCCTGGCTGACGGTGTGCTGGAGGGCTGGATCAGCCTGGAAACCGAAGCGGCCCGCGGCAAGGGCTACGTGCGCCTAAAGGACGGCCTGTGCTGGACCTTGCTCACCACTATGCGCGAATTGAAAGGGTTCGAAGAGCCCATAGGCCGCCGCCGTCCGCTGGGGGCCGAGCATGGGCAACAGCATGCGGACAAGCGCAACTGGCTGGAAAAACGCCGGGACGAAGAAGCCGCGCTGGGTGTTACCGAGCAGCCCTATTGCCTGATTATCGGCGGTGGCCAGGGCGGGCTCGGTCTGGGTGCACGGCTCAAGCGCCTGGGTGTGCCGTCATTGATCATCGACAAGGCCGAGCGGCCGGGTGATCAATGGCGTGGTCGTTACAAGTCTCTGTGCCTGCATGACCCGGTCTGGTACGACCATATGCCCTACCTGCCATTCCCAGACCATTGGCCGGTGTTCACGCCCAAGGACCAGATCGGCGACTGGTTGGAGATGTACACCAAGGTCATGGAGCTCAACTACTGGGCCAGGACCGAGTGCGTCAATGCCAGCTATGACGAGGCGGCCGGCCACTGGACGGTGAAGGTATTGCGCGACGGCAAGCCGGTGACGCTCAAACCCACCCAATTGATCCTCGCGACGGGCATGTCCGGTGTACCTAACGTGCCGGTCTATCCCGGCGCCGAAGCCTTCGCCGGCCAGCAGCACCATTCCAGCCGACACCCGGGCGGCGATGCCTGGCGCGGCAAGCGCGCGGTGGTCATCGGGGCCAACAATTCGGCGCATGACATTTGTGCCGATCTGGTGGAAAACGGTGCTGAAGTCACCATGATCCAGCGCTCCAGCACCCATATCGTGCGTTCCGACTCGCTGATGGACATCGTCTTCGGCCCGCTTTATTCGGAGGATGCCCTGGAGCAGGGCGTCACGACGGACAAGGCCGACATGCTCTTCGCCTCGATTCCGTACAAGGTGCTGCCCGAGTTCCATCGCCAGGCGTTCGACCAGGTCAAAGCGCGCGACAAGGCGTTCTATGATCGGCTTACCGCGGCGGGCTTCATGCTGGACTTCGGCGACGACGAATCCGGGCTGTTTCTAAAATACGTTCGCCGGGGCTCGGGCTATTACATCGACGTTGGCGCCTCGGAGCTGATCGCCAATGGCACCATCAAACTGAAAAGCGCACCGGGGCTGGGCGTCGAACGGATCGAAAAAGACGCCGTGGTGCTCACCGATGGCAGCCGTCTGCCGGCCGATCTGATTGTCTATGCCACAGGCTACGGCTCGATGAACGGCTGGGCAGCCAAACTGATCTCTCAGGACGTGGCAGACAAGGTCGGGCGCTGCTGGGGCCTGGGGTCCGGCACCACCAACGATCCAGGCCCGTATGAAGGCGAGTTGCGCAACATGTGGAAGCCTACCCAGCAGGATAATCTCTGGTTCCACGGCGGTAATCTGCACCAGTCGCGGCATTACTCGCTGTACCTGGCGCTGCAACTCAAGGCCCGTTTCGAAGAGCTGGATACCTCGGTTTACAAGCTTGCACCGAGCCACCATCGCGGGTAGAGCCAGGAGGTGGCGCCGGTCGTTGTCCCGTTGCACCGGGAGCCGGCGCTGCCAACCGATTGGTTGCTACCGCCCGAGCTAAAGCGCGAACGGCAGCACACTGTGAAAATGCTGGCGCGCCCGCAGCAGGCGGTGGAACTCGTTGGGGTCCTTGACCAGCACCTGCTGGCCGGCAATCTGCTGTGCGGCGACCAGCCGCGAGAGCCAGAAACGCACGCAGGCCATACGTAGCATCGGCTGCCAGAGTTCGGCTTCGGCGGGGGTGAAACGGCGCAGGGCGGAATAGGCTGCAAGCAGGGGCCGGCTGCGCTCTTCGTCGATTTCGCCGTTGGGGTGTGAGCACCAGTCATTCACTGCAATTGCCACGTCATAGAGCATCGGCCCCGAGCAGGCGTTGTAGAAGTCGATCACCCCGGTCAGGTGGCTGCCTTCGAACAATACGTTGTCGCGGAACAGATCGGCATGCAGGTTAGCCCTGGGCAGGGCGCGGAATTTCGGTTTCAGCTCGGCGATTTCCGCCAGGCCGTCGCGCAACAGCGGCAATTGCTTGTCGGGCAGGTTCAGCCCCAGACTCGGCCCTTCCCGCTGCATCCAATCGGGGCCACGGTCGCTGGGGCGCTCCAGGATACGCTCGCGGGTCGCCAGGTGTATGCGCGCCAGGAGGCGCCCTACTTCACTGCAGTGGGCGGCATTCGGCGAGGTGACGTGTCGGCCCGGCAGGCGTGGCTGCAGCAATGCCGGTTTTTCCGCCAACGTGCCCAGTGCCACACCTTCGGCGGTGCGTACGGCGTGGGGTACGGGAATACGCGCCTGATGCAGCACGTCGAGCAGCTCGATGAAGAACGGTAGGTCCTGCACCGGTCCGCGTTCGATCAGCGTAAGAACGTATTCGCCCTGCTCCAGGCTGACGAAGAAGTTACTGTTTTCGGTGCCAGCGACGATCCCCTGGAAGTCACGCAGGCGCCCCAGGCGGAAAGGCGCCAGGAAGGCTTCCAGTTCGTGGTGCTCAAGTGGCGTGAATACAGACATGGGGGTTCGTGCCTCGATGATGGCCGATGCTTACCAGCGGAAGATTTCCCAGGCGGGGATCAACATGTCCGGCTGATCGGCACGGACGAAATTGCTGTCGCCATCAGCGCGCACTAGGAAGTAGGGCTTACCGTGCTTGGGCGTGACTTTCACAGCGTAGAGAAAGCCGTTGACGCGGTACTCCTCGACAGTGCGTTCGCCTTCCTGGCGGATGGTGACGTCTGGATCTCCGTCCACCGATTCCTGGGCAAAACCGGCCAGCGGAACGCTTGCCAGCACAGCGGCCAGCATCAGGTATTTGATAGTCCGCATGATAACCTTGCCCCTTTTCCAATGATTGGTCCGGGGCATTCTAGCGCCCGGACCGTCGAAAAGGTTGATCCCGCTCATGAGTCAAACGCCTCTGGTCCTGGTAGACGGTTCGTCCTACCTCTATCGCGCATTCCATGCCCTGCCGCCGCTGACCACCTCCACGGGCAAGCCTACCGGCGCGGTTAAAGGCGTGCTGAACATGCTGCTGTCGCTGCGCCGGCAGTATCCGGAAAGCCCGTTTGCGGTGGTCTTCGATGCCAAGGGGCCGACCTTCCGCGACGAGCTGTTTGCCGAATACAAATCCCATCGCCCGCCGATGCCGGACGACCTACGCGGTCAGATCGAGCCGCTGCATGCCAGCGTACGTGCGCTGGGCCTGCCGCTGCTGTGCGTCGAAGGCGTTGAGGCCGATGACGTGATCGGCACCCTGGCGCGCCAGTGTGCGGCGCTGGGCCGCGACGTGGTGATTTCCACCGGTGACAAGGACATGGCGCAGCTGGTCTGCCCCCACGTCACGCTGGTCAACACCATGACCGGCAGCATCTACGACATCGAGGGCGTGCGCACCAAGTTCGGCGTCGGCCCCGAGCTGATCATCGACTTCCTTGCGCTGATGGGCGACAAGGTGGACAACATCCCTGGTGTGCCCGGTGTTGGTGAGAAAACGGCGTGCGGCCTGCTCAATGGCATTCCTGGCGGGCTCAAGGGCCTCTACGACAACCTGGATCAGGTCGCGGCGCTGCCGATTCGTGGCGCCAAGACTCTGGGCGCGAAACTCGAAGAACACCGTGATGCGGCGTTCATGTCCTACGAACTGGCCACGATCAAGCTCGACGTGTCGCTGGATGTGCAAGTGACCGAGCTGATGCCGGGCGAGCCCCATCGCGAAGCTCTGATTGCGCTCTACCGCGAACTGGAATTCAAGCAGTGGCTCGACGAGCTGCTGCGCGAAGCGAAAGCTGCCGAACGCGATGAGACCATGACGGAAGGCGCTTCGATCCAGGCCGAAGCCGAATACGAGACTATTCTCGAACAGGCCGACCTCGACCGCTGGCTGGCGCAGCTGCAAGGCGCCGAATGTTTCGCATTCGACACCGAAACCACCAGCATCGACGCGCAGAAAGCGCAGCTGGTAGGCCTGTCCTTCGCCATCGAGACCGGCAAAGCCGCCTACGTGCCGCTAGGCCACAGCTATATGGGCGTGCCCCAGCAGCTCGACCGCGACAGTGTGCTCGCCGCGTTCAAGCCACTGCTGGAAGACGACAAGCGCGCCAAGATCTGCCAACACGGCAAGTACGACATGAACGTGCTGATGCACTACGGCATCGAAATGCGCGGTATGCAATTCGACACCATGCTCGAATCCTACGTGCTGGATGCCACCGCCACCCGCCACGATATGGATAGCCTGGCGCTGAAATACCTCGGCCGCGGCACCATCCGCTTCGAGGACATTGCCGGCAAGGGCGCCAAGCAGCTGACCTTCGACCAGATCGCCATCGAGCAGGCCGGGCCTTATGCCGCCGAGGATGCCGATATCACTCTGCGCCTGCACCAGGCGCTGCAGGAAAAGCTCGGTGCCACGCCGTCGCTGCTCACAGTACTGAACGAGATCGAGATGCCGCTGGCGCCGGTGCTGGCACGCATCGAGCGCAATGGCGCGCTGGTGGATGCCAAGTTGCTCGGTCAGCAGAGTGTCGAGCTGGGCGAGAAGCTGGTCGCGCTGGAGCGCGAAGCCTTCGAGATTGCCGGTGAGGAATTCAACCTCGGCTCGCCCAAGCAGCTGGGCACGATTCTCTATGAAAAACTCGGCTGCCCGGTGCTGTCGAAAACCGCCGGCGGCCAGCCCTCCACCGCTGAGGCCGTGCTCGCCGAGCTAGCCGAGCGCGACTATCCGCTGCCCCGGGTGATCATGCAGCACCGCTCCTTGAGCAAGCTTAAGGGCACCTACACCGACAAGCTGCCGCAGCAGATCAATCCGCGCACTGGGCGCATCCACACCAGCTATCACCAGGCGGTGACCGCCACCGGGCGCCTGTCCTCGTCGGACCCGAACCTGCAGAACATCCCGATCCGTACCGCCGAGGGCCGGCGAATCCGCCAGGCCTTCGTCGCCGCACCCGGCTACAAGCTGCTGGCGGCTGACTACTCGCAGATCGAACTGCGCATCATGGCCCACCTGGCCCAGGACGAAGGCCTGCTGCATGCGTTTCAGAACGACCTGGACGTGCACCGCGCCACCGCCGCCGAGGTCTTCGGCGTGCCGCTGGACCAGGTCACCAACGACATGCGGCGCAGCGCCAAGGCGATCAACTTCGGCCTGATCTACGGCATGAGTGCCTTTGGTCTGGCCAAGCAAATCGACGTCGGCCGCAAGGAGGCGCAGGAATACATCGACCGCTACTTTGTCCGCTATCCCGGCGTGCTGGCCTACATGGAGCGCACCCGCACCCAGGCCGCCGAGCAGGGGTACGTGGAAACGCTGTTCGGGCGCCGCCTGTACCTGCCGGAGATCAATTCGAAGAACGGCGCCATGCGCAAGGGCGCCGAACGTACCGCGATCAACGCGCCGATGCAGGGCACCGCAGCAGACATCATCAAGCGTGCCATGATCACCGTGGATACCTGGTTGCAGGACAGCGGCCTGGATGCGCGGATCATCCTGCAGGTACATGATGAACTGGTGCTGGAGGTTCGCGAGGACCTCGTCGAGCAGGTGCGCGAGGCGCTTTGCCCGCTGATGAGCCAAGCCGCTGAGCTGGATGTACCGCTGCTGGTGGAGGCCGGTATTGGCAATAACTGGGACGAAGCCCACTGATAGCGGGCCGCCGCATGAGACGCACCGGTGCCGGCGATGCTTCGTTTTCGACGGCGTGCCAAGGCAGATATTTTTTGCGGTGCGTTGAACTTCAGCGCAAATAAGGGAGTCCTAGCCTTCGAAGGGTGTGAAAGCTCTTCGATGCTCCTTGTTGTGTTAAGTGTTGGCAGATCTTCGGACCCCGCCCTAGCGGTCCGAATTCAACCTCGAACTTCCCCCTCCCCCAATGAAGTTCGAGGTTTTTTTTGCCTGTAAAAAACTCCGCCTGAGCTTGAGATGAGCGCATCAGCCTGGAAGCATGCTGCTAGATCTACGATATTGAGAAGCGTTATCATCTCCCGCCAAGCTATGCGGGAGGTGCTATGGCAGCCGACGGTCTTGTCCGACAACAACTCATACATCGGCTCTACGTCGATCATCAAGGCTGGCTGAACGGCTGGTTGCGGCGTCAGCTGGGCTGCAGCCAGAACGCCGCCGACTTGGCCCAGGACACCTTCGTCCGGTTGCTCGGCAAGGAGCAGGACATGGCCGCTCTTCGTGAGCCACGGGCCTATCTGCATACCATCGCCAAGGGGCTGCTTATCAACCACTGGCGCCGCCGTCAAATCGAGCAGGCCTATCTCGATGCCCTGGCACTGCAGCCTGAGGCAGTCGCGCCGTCGCCCGAATCCCAGGCGCTGATTGTCGAGACCCTGTTGCGCATCGACGCGATGCTGGCCCGGCTGCCTTCGAAGGCGCGCGCGGCGTTTCTCATGTCTCAGTTGCACGGCATGACCTACGCAGCGATTGCGGTGCACCTGGGTATCTCCGAGCGTATGGTCAAGAAATACATGGCGCAGGCAATGCTGCACTGCCTGCTGTTGGTGGAAGAGCCGTGAACGCCGATTACCAAGTACTGCAGGAAGCTGCGCAATGGTTCGCGGTGCTGCAGTCGGGCTCGGCCAGCGAGGCGGATGGTCTGGCCTGGCGCGCCTGGTTGCGTGAACCGCAACACGCAGCTGCCTGGCAGCGGGTGGAGCGGATCAGCGGCCAGTTTCAGCCGCTGGCGGATGACCGGGTCGCACGGTCGGCTGAGCGTCTGCTGCAACAACGCCAACCCAACCGGCGACAGGCGCTGAAGATGCTCTCGCTGATGAGTGGCGGTGCGCTGGCCACGGGCCTGACTTCATGGCGGGAATGGACGGCGGATCTGCGCACTGCTGTCGGTGAAGTCCGCGACCTGCGCCTGGCGGACGGCTCGCAGTTATGGCTGAACACCGACAGTGCAGTAGACGTGGCTTTCGATCGGCATGTCCGCCAGCTATCGCTGTATCGCGGCGAATTGCTGCTCGATACGCCGTTCGAACAACGCCCCTTGCTGTTACGTACGGCTGAAGGTCATTTGCGAACACACCAGCACGCTCACTTTGCGGTCCGGCAGCACCAGGGGCTGACCCAGCTCAACGTCTTTGCCGGGACGGTTGAAATACAACCGACCAGCCTCGGCGAGTCGCAGGCAATCGCCTCGGGACAGCAGACCACCTTCGGCAGCGATTTCGTTCGCCCGGCGCAACCCGCTCAGGTCGCCAGCCAGGCGTGGTCCAACGGCGTACTGCTGGCCGACAACCAGCGCCTGGAAGACTTCGTTGCCGAACTGGGCCGCTATCGGCCCGGCTACATCGGTTGCGATCCGCGCATCGCCGATTTGCGGGTGGTGGGCGCCTTTCCGCTGGCGGATACCGAGCGGGTGCTGGATGCGCTGCAAAGCACCTTGCCGCTGCGTATCAACCGGCGCTTGCCCTGGTGGATCAGCCTCGAACCTTCTGGGCAGACAGCCGAAGCCTAGTCGCAACCTGAATAAAAAAGATTCTTATTCAGGTTCCCTTTTTTCAAGCTGGCCGGGCATAGAGGGCACTGATCGTAATTTTGCCCTTCGCAAAAAGGATGCCCCATGCCGTCTCACACCCGCTCGTTCCACCGCTCGCGCCCGCTGACACAGGCTATTCGCGCCGCGGTCTTCTGCCTGCCGCTGGCATCCCTCGTCGTTGCCCCTGTGGCGCTTGCGCAGTTCGCTATCAGCGAACAATCGGCGCACTACTACGAAATTCCCGCAGGCCCTCTATCCACTGCTCTGAGCCGCTTTGCCGGCGAAGCGGGCATCATGCTCTCGGTGGACGGCAGTCTGCTCGAAGAGCGCCAGTCGAACGGCCTGAGCGGGCAATACAACGTCGATGAAGGCTTCGACGCATTGCTGCAGGGCAGCGGACTGCAAACGGTACGCAACGCGCAGGGCACCTATTCGCTGGCACCACGTGCCGAACAGGCCAGCACCGTCGAGCTCAAGCCGATGGTGGTCGAAGGCTTCGCGCTGGGCAACGCGCTGGGCGAGATGGCGGGCTACAACGCCACCCACAGCAGCGTGGCGACCAAGACCAGCATGCCGCTGGTGGAAACCTCGCAAACCGTCTCGGTTGTCACTCGCCAGCAGATCGAGGACCAGGGTTCGCGCTCGATCGCCCAGGCAGTGCGCTACACCCCCGGGCTGATGAGCAACCCCTACGGCGCAACGACCCGTTACGACTACATCGCCATGCGCGGCATCAACGACGGCTCGGTGGACAACCTCTATCTCGATGGCCAGAAGCTGCTGGGCGACAGCGGCACCTACAGCAGCCTGCAGGTCGATCCGTATTTCGTCGAGCGCATCGATATTCTCAAGGGCCCTTCCTCGGTGCTCTATGGCCGCAGCCTGCCCGGCGGTCTGGTGGCGATGACCAGCAAGAAGCCGCAGCGGGAGGCCCGCCGGCAGATACAGTTTTCCTACGGTAGCAACGACTACAAGCAGGCCGCGTTCGATTTCACCGGGCCGCTGGATGACGAGCGGATCACCTACCGCCTCGTCGGCGTAGCCAAGGATGCCGACAGCCAGGTTGATGGTATCGAGGAAAAACGCTATGCCGTGATGCCCTCGCTCGCTATCGACTTCACCGAAGACACCCGCCTGACTTTGCAGGCCATGCTGCAGCACGACCCGGAGAGCGGTTACCACGGTGGGCTTCCGGCGGATGGCACTGTCACCTCCCACGGCGGTCGACGTATCTCGCGCAGCTTCTTCGAGGGCGATGAGAATTACGAGAAGTTCGAACGCGACCAGCAGATGGTCGGCTATCAGCTGGAGCACCGCTTCAACGACGTGGTTTCGGCGCGGCAGAACTTCCAGTACCTCGATTCGACCGTGGACTCGGGTCAGGTCTACCAGTACGGCTATGCGACAGCGGATGAGCTGGTGCGCTACTACACCGGTGCCAACGAAGTCCTGCATGCATGGACTATCGACAATCAGCTGCAGTTTCTCTTCGATACCGGCGCGTTGAGCCACACTCTGGTGACCGGTCTCGACTACCAGCGGCGCAAGGCCAAGGTCGATTATGACGAGGGCTATGGCCTGTCTACGATCAACCCCTACACCGGGGCCGTCGGGGCAGGCAGCCCGGTGTTCGGTCACCAGTACGACGAGGCCCGTGAGTTGGAGCAGACCGGCCTCTACGTGCAGGACCTGATCAGCCTGGGCAACTGGCGCTTCTCCCTGGGCGTGCGGCAGGACTGGGTGGATGTCTCGTTCGACCATACCGACGATGCGGCCTACGGCGATCAGGCCGATAGCGCCAAGCTGGAGCAGTTCACCGGCCGCGTCGGTGTGCTCTACGCCTTCGACAACGGTCTGTCGCCCTATGTCAGTTATTCGGAGTCGTTCAACCCCAACACCACGAGCGCCTATAACGCCAATGCGAGTGGCGGTTACAACATCACCTTGCTTGATCCAACCGAAGGCGAGCAGTACGAAGTGGGTCTCAAATACCAGCCGCTCGGCACGCACGACCTCTACACCATCTCCTACTTCGACCTGAAGCAATCCAACCTGGCGAACAAGGATTCCAACGAGAACTTCTATCGCGCGGTGGGCGAACTCACCTCCAAAGGGGTGGAAGTCGAAGCCCGCCTGCGGCCGCTCGAACAGGTCAATGTGATTGCCAGCTACACCTACATGGACGTCGAGTATTCCAAGGACTTCACCGGCGCCGCCGGGGTGAACAATCGCGGCAACATGCCTAACGCGGTCGCGCGCAACATGGCTTCGTTGTGGTCGGATTACACCTTCGACCAGGGATTGCTCACCGGCCTGCAAGTCGGAGCCGGTGCGCGCTACTTCGGCAAGAGCTGGATCGATGCGGAGAACACCTTGCGTATTCCGTCGTACACGCTGTACGACGCCATGCTCGGTTACGACCTGTCCCGCGTGGGCCTGCAGGGTGTCGGTGTGCGCTTGAACCTCAACAACCTCACCGACGAGAAGTACGTGGCCGCGTGCAACAGCCTGAGCCAGTGCTACTACGGTGAGGCGCGCAATGTCATGGCGACCCTGACCTACGACTTCTGAGTCGTACCGCTGCCGCCGGCCTTCACGGGTCGGTGGCTTCGTGCTTTTTGAATAAACGGAAAACCGACGATGCGTTCTATCCTCGTGCTTCTGCACCGCTACATCGGCCTGGCGACCGCGTTGTTCCTGTTCCTGGCGGGCATCACCGGCAGCATCCTGGCTTTCCATCATGAGCTGGACGAGTGGCTGAATCCCGAGTTCTACCACACCCGCAGCGAAGGGCCGGTGCTGGCGCCGGGCGAACTGGTCGACAAGATCCAGCAGGCCAACCCGCGCATGCAGGTCTGGTACATGGAGTTTCCCGATGAGCCGGGCCACGCCGCGCTGATGGCGCTGGTGCCGCGCAACGACCCGACCACCGGAAAGCCCTTCGAGATCAAGCCCGTAGTGCAGTACCTCGACGTAGTGACCGGCGAGCCGGTTGGAACGCGTTATTGGGGCGAGTGCTGCTTTTCGCGCAAGAATTTCGTGCCCTTCATGCTCGAGTTCCACTACAACCTGTCGCTGCCCGGCAACTGGGGGCTTTGGTTGATGGGTATTGTGGCGATTGCCTGGGTGCTCGACTGCTTCGTCTCGCTGGTCCTGACCTTCCCGCGCGGTCGGCCGTTCTTCGGCAAGTGGTGGACGTCGTGGAAGATCAAGCGTCAGCGCATGAACCATGACGTGCACCGCGCGGGTGGTCTGTGGCTGTGGCTGTTGCTGACGCCAGTGGCGGTCAGCAGCGTGGCGATGAACCTGCCGGAGCAGGTTTTCAAACCGGTGGTGTCGCTGCTATCCAAGGTCGATCCAAGTGTCTACGAGGCCCGCAGCAGGCTGCCCAAGGATGAGCTGGGCACCACCGCCTATGACTTCCACCAGGCCTACGATTACGCGATGCAGCACGCGGCCGATCTCAGCCTGAGCGAGCCCATCGGCGAGCTGTACTACAGCTTCGAATACAACTTCTATGGCGCGGGTTTCGGTGACCACCACAGCAATCAGGGCAACGCCTGGCTGTTCTTCCACGGTAGCGACGGGATGCAACTGCTGGGGCAAGAGATACCGGGGCAGGGCACCTTGGGGCAGCAGTTTCACATGCTGCAACCCGCGATCCATGGTGGACGCATTCTTGGCATGCCGGGGCGCATTCTGATAGCGGTGCTCGGCGTAGCGATTGCGCTGCTGTCGGTGACGGGCTTGGTGATCTGGTGGCGTAAGCTGCGTGCGAGAAGGGCCGCAGCGCTCAGGCGGGAGCCGGAGTTGGCGGTTTGATTGAGTTGCGCCTGTCGGATTATGTTTTCGAAGATCCGGATTCGCCTTCGGCTAATCCAGGCTACGGCTACGGTGGTGTAGGGCCGAACTTGTTCGGCAGCGTGTAGGGTGGATTACGCTTCACCGATCCACCGTGCGGTGGTCGTATCCCGTTCGCGGTTGCAACCGTTCCGCACGAGTTGCTTATTCCACCTGGGCGCAGCTCCACAACTCCAGCGCGGGTTGCGCCGAGGTGGGCGGGCCGAGCCATTCACTCAGCGTGTGGCACTGCCCATCGAAGCACAGCTGGTAATCACCAGCTTCCGGGGTTCGCCCTACACGCAGTGGTTGCAAGGGCGGCAGCTGGCGGCTGTAGTGCCAGCTGCCGTTACGTAGCACAGCGTCATCCGGAGCCTCCATTCCGGCGCCGGAGCCCTTGATTCGCGCTTCGCCTAACAGCAGGCCGTCTGGCGTCACGCGATAGTCTTCTTCCCAGCGGATCTTCTCGATGGTGTGGTTCCACGCCAGGGTGAAGGCGGGTGTGGGCAGTTGTGCCCACACCACGCCTGCCAACCCCAGGCAGAGTCCGATCACGCCGCCGCCAGCCTCTCAGCACGACGGGCGCGCCAGATATGCTGGGCCACCAGCGCAATGCCCAGAGCGAAGCCGATTTCATCGCTGATCGGCATCGCCAGGATCAGCGCGACACCGGCCACAAACGCCCACAAACGCTCCCACAACGGCATGCGCATCTGGAAGAAGCCCGATACCGCCATGCCCCACAGGCATACCGCGAAGACCGTCTTGACGACCATGTAGGCAGTGGCCAGCAGATTGTCGCCCTGCATCATCAGCGCCGGATCGTAGACCGCCATGAATGGCACAACGAAACCGGCGGCAGCGATGCGGATTGCCCAGAGGCTGATCTTGAAGCCGTTCTCCCGCGCAATAGGCGCTGCGGCGAAGCAGGCCAACGCGACTGGCGGCGTCAGGTCGGCCATCAGTCCGAAGTAGAAGACGAACATGTGCGAGACGATCAGCGGCACACCCAGCTGCTCCAGCGCCGGCGCCGCGATCGCGCTGGTGATGATGTAGTTGGGGATGGTCGGGATGCCCATGCCCAGCACCAGGCAGGTGATCATGGTCAGCACTAGCGAGAGGAACAGGTTGTTCTCGCCGATGGCCAGGATGTAGCCGGCGAAGGTACTGGCAATGCCGGTCAGCGAGACAATGCCGATGATCACCCCGACCAGTACGCAGGCGATACCTACTGGAATCGCGTGACGAGCGCCTTCAACCAGGGCGAACAGGCAGACCCGCAAGGTATCGCGGCCACCCTTGATGAACCAGCACACCACCACCAGCGCCGCGATGACGCCGAAGATGACCCCGATGCCAAGCTGGAAGAAGCCGGCGCAGATTACGCCCAGGGCGATCCAGAAGGCGCCGCGCAGCCAGAAGCTGCTGGCTTTGAGGATGATCGCCGAGCCGAGAATGACGATGGCCGTCAGGGCCAGGCCCACAGTGCCGGAGAACATCGGTGTGCGGCCGGAGAACAGCAGATATACCAGCACCGCCAACGGAATCAGCAGATACCAGCGTTCCTTGACCGCGCCCAGCGCGCTCGGGCACTGGTCCTTCGGCAGGCCCTTGAGGCCCTTGCTGCGCGCCTCAAGATGGACAATCCAGAACACGGCGAAGAAGTAGAGCATTGCCGGGATCAGCGCTGCCTTGGCCACTTCCACGTAAGGGACGTTGATGGTTTCGGCCATGATGAAAGCCACCGCGCCCATTACCGGTGGCATGATTTGCCCGCCCATGCTCGCCGTGGCCTCCACCGCGCCAGCGAAGGCCGGCTTGTAGCCGAAGCGTTTCATCAGCGGAATGGTGAACTGCCCGGTGGTCACCACGTTGGCCACACCCGAACCGGTGATGGTGCCCATCAGTGCCGATGACACCACCGAAACCTTTGCCGGGCCGCCGGTCTTGTGACCGAACATACCCATGGCGAAGTCGGTGAACAGCTTGATCATCCCGGCCTGCTCAAGAAAGGAGCCAAACAGGATGAACAGGAAAATATAGGTCGCCGATACATAGGTCGGCGTGCCATAGAAGCCTTCGGTGCCGAACGAGAGCTGGTTGACGATCTGGTCGAAACCGTAGCCCCGATGGGCAAAGTCCCCCGGCAGGTATTCGCCGAACAGCCCGTAGGCGAGAAAGATGCCGCAAATAACAGGCAGCGCGATGCCCATCACCCGGCGACCGGCCTCGAATACCAGCACGATGAGGACGATGCCGATGAACATGTCGGTGCTGGTCATATCGCCCGAGCGCTGGACCAGGTCACCTTCGAAATACCATTGGTAAAAAGCCGTTGCCATGCCGGCCAGTCCGAGCAGCCATGCCAGCGGCTGCCAGGGGCGCCCATTGCCCCTGGACGGATAGCAAAGGAAGACCATCAGCAGCAGAAAACCGACGTGGCCCGCGCGCAGCACCTGGCTGGAGACGGGGTGGAAGGCTGCGGTGATGATTTGATAGACGGAAAACAGTAGCGCGACGTAGAACAACGTCTTCGGCCATTCGCTGGGACTGGTCTGCAGCCCTTGGGTTTCGCTCATGGGATGGCTCTCTGGAAAAAACAGCTTCAAGCTGCAAGCTTCAGTTCCAAGCTGTCAGCGCGGACTTCGGTACCCGGGTCTGACGCCTGAACATTGCGTTGTTTCAAGCTCCGGAAATTGCTGCAAGCCATCCGCTGCTTTACTTGCAGCTTGTGGCTTGCAGCTTGCCGTTACTTGAGGACGCCAGCTTCCTTGTAATAACGCTCGGCACCTGGATGCAGCGGGATTGGCAGACCTTCGGTAGCGGTTTCCAGCTTGATGTCCTTGGCCGCGGAGTGGGCGCTGGACAGGCGATCAAGGTTTTCGAAGATCAGCTTGGTCATTTGATAGGCCACATCGTCGGAGACCTTGTCGTGGCTGACCAGAATGTTGGTGATAGCGGCAGTAGGAACGTCCGCGTCCTGACCGTCATAGGTACCGGCCGGAATCATCTTCGGTTGGTAGGCGGCGCTGCCGATCTTGGTTACTACGTCTTCAGGAACCGCGACGAAGGTGATCGGAACCATCGCTGCCAGGTCACGAATGGCCGCCATGCCGAGGCCCGAGGACTGCAGTGTGGCGTCGAGCTGACGGTTCTTGATCAGCTCGACCGACTCCGCGTATGGCATGAACTCCACGCGCCCCATGTCTTCATAGGTCAGGCCGGCGGCCTTGAAGATCGCGCGGGCGTTGAGCTCGGTACCGGATTTCGGCGCACCTACGGAGATGCGCTTGCCCTTGAGGTCTTCAAGAGTCTTGATTCCGGATTCCTTGCTGGCAACGATGTGGATGTAGTTCGGGTAGGTCGCAGCAATGGCTCGCAGGCGCTTGAGCGGAGCCTTGAAGCCGGCATCCTCGACGCCGTTCCAGGCATCGTCCACCGAGTCGCCGAGGGAGAACGCCAGTTCGCCGCGTCCGGCCTGCAACAGGTTGAGGTTTTCCACGGAAGCCTTAGTGGCCTGAACCGAGGTCTTGGCGCCGTCGATCTTGTTGTACTGCTGCGAAATGGCCACGCCGATGGGGTAGTAAACGCCGCTGGTGCCGCCGGTAAGGATGTTGATGAAGGTCGGCGCGGCAACAGCCGCCGTACTGGCGGTGAACGCTGCCACTGCAGCAAGCAGGCCCAGGCTTTTGGTCAGTCTCATGGTGGATCTCCGTTTCGTTTTTATTGGATGACGCAGCACACACGATAGACGATTGCCCCGGCACGCATAAGCAACCGGGCGACACGAAGGAGAGCGACGGGTGCGGGAACCATCCTGCAAGTCTGGTAGATCGCTGCAATCTTCTTGTCGTTGTATCGCATCGAGGCTCAGAGTACTGCAGAAGCCGTGCCAGCACTTGAATCACCTCTGCAGAGCTGTTCAAGGGTTAAAAGCCAGGCCTGATCGGCAAGATTCCGCTTATCTCGTCTCAGGCGTCGGCAATATTGCGCCCATGCGCCCGTGGAGGCGTCGTAAACGGGCTGAGCGGCGCTTGTGCAAACTGTTGATGCCGTTACAGTAGCCCGGTCACTTTTCGCGAAATCGAACAATGCGTGCTTTGCTTCTCGCCCTCGGCCTGACATTTTCACTACTGGCAATCGCCGGCCCTGCGCCCTATTACCAATGGCAAAGCAGGATCGACGGCACGCTCATCTGCCGCCAGAGTTCTCCGGGGCATGGCTGGGAACGCCTCAGCGACCAGCCTTTTCGCGACCTCAACTGCACCATGCCAGCCGCACGCACGGAGCGGCCCAGCGCAGTACCGGGCTTTCGCTCGCAACCGGGACGCTAATGCTGCTGCGACAAATACAAACGACCGCGGTCTGATGCGGGGTAATAGTACTGGTCAGCCGTTCGCCAGCACTGCAGCAGCTGCTTTGGAGATAAACGATGCCATTGCGTCATTTGGGACTGCTGGCTGGTTTGCTGATCCTCGCGGGGTGCAATCCGATCACTCAGGAAAACTTCGCGAAGCTCGAAGCCGGCATGTCACGCCAGCAGGTAGAAGAGTTGCTCGGTAAACCTGGGGAATGCGCCGGTGCGCTGGGGATGTCCAGCTGTACCTGGGGTGCCAAGCATCGCTTCATCAGCATCCAGTACGCCGGAGACAAGGTACTGATGTTTTCCGGCCAGGGCCTGAAATAGTTCGAACTCAATTTCGATGAGGAGAGATGCATGCGTATCGCCAGTGTTCTTTTGAGCGCCGTCCTGCTGGCCGGCTGCACCGGCTCTAAAAATTTCGATGACGCGCCGCCCACCGTCGGCCATGTCGATCTGCAGCGCTACCAGGGCGTCTGGTACGAACAAGCGCGGCTGCCGATGTTCTTCCAGCGCGACTGCGTGCGTTCCGAGGCCCGCTACAGCCTGCTGGAAAACGGCAATGTTGAGGTGGTCAACCGCTGCGAAACCAAAAATGGCGAATGGAAGGAAGCAAGGGGCGAGGCCGAGCCGCAACAGCCGGGCAGTACCGACAGGCTCTGGGTACGCTTCGATAACTGGTTTAGTAAGCTCTTTCCCAACCTGACCAAGGGCCACTACTGGGTGCTTTATCTGGATCAGGAATACAGCGTCGCCCTGGTCGGCAGCCCGGATCGGGAGTTTCTCTGGCTTTTGTCGCGTGACATACAGCTCGATGCGGGCACCCGGCAGCGTCTGCTGGAGGAGGCAGAGAAGCGCGGCTACGACACCAGTGAGCTGATCTGGCGCGGAGAAGGCGCTGAAGGCTAGTCAACAGTCCGGGCTGCGCTACGCGCTAGCTTTGCGCCTCGCAGCTCGATGACGACTTCGCTGTGTTCCGTGCCGTGCTTGAAGGCGCAGTCCTGCAGCAAGGGTTTGCTTCGTTTCAAACGCGGATTGCTTGAGAAGCCTACCGGCTCGCGCGGGATACCCCTGGGGCTGACATCCAGCTCACCGTTACCGTTGAGGTCGACGAAGAGCTCGATGGCATAGCGTCCCGGCGGGACGTCGTAGAAAACCAGCAATCCTGGCTTGCCGCTGGCCTGGCGAAGGGGCGCGTCCCAATCATCGGCATCCACTGCATGCAGTTGCGCATGCAGCGTCCCCTCCGACAGGTCTGCAACCTGCAAGCGGATATCCGCCGCCTGAACGGCCCCCATGCCAAGCGTCACAAGCCCGGCAGCCAACCAGGCGCGCGTTACATTCAGATTTATTTGCTGTGGCATAATCGCGGCCATTTTCAGTGACTGAAGTTTCCATGCGCCAGGTATTGGTCGTTCACTATTCGCAAACAGGACAGCTCGGCCGTCTGGTGCAGTCCGTCTGCGCGCCGCTGCTGGCGTGTGACGACGTGCAAGTGGACTTTCTGCCGGTGCAACCGGCCACACCTTATCCCTTTCCCTGGCCGTTTCTCACGTTTTTCAGCATCTTCCCCGAAACCGTACTGATGCGCCCGGAGCCGCTGCGGCCGCTGCAGGTGGATGCCGACAAGCGCTATGACCTAGTGATTCTCGCCTACCAAGTCTGGTTCCTCTCGCCATCCCGCCCCATTACCAGCTTTCTTGCCACGCCAGAAGCGGCGCAGCTTCTGAGCAACACGCCCGTGGTCACGCTGATCGGATGTCGCAACATGTGGCTGATGGCCCAGGAGAAGCTCAAGGCGCGCCTCGATGCGCTGGGCGCGCGGCTGGTGGACAACATTGTGCTGACCGACGAATGCGGCACGGCGGCAAGCTTCCTGGCCACGCCTCTGTGGATGTTCACCGGCCGCCAACAGCCGTTCGCCTGCATTCCCAAAGCCGGTATCAGCGAAGCGGAGATCGCCGATGCACAGCGTTTCGGCGTGGCCATCGGCGAACGTCTGAAGCAGGATGGCGCCATCGAGCAGCCGATGCTGCGTGGCCTCGGTGCAGTGCGGGTGGATGAAAAGCTGATCGCCAGCGAGCGCGTCGGCACCCGCAGTTTCAAGGCCTGGGGCACGCTGCTGGCGGCGCTTGGGCCGCAGCACAGCCTGCGTCGGCGTGTCGGTCTGGTCTTCTACATTGTCTTTCTGCTGAGCCTGATCCTCACCGTGGTGCCGGTTACCGCGCTGCTGAAGAAGCTGCTTAGCCCGCTGACCCGCGCCCGCATTCAGCGGGAAAAAGCCTATTTTGCCGCGCCCTCCGGCGAGTAACGTTTCGAGGACCGATTCGTGGCCAAGCCCGTTTATATCAACCGTATCAGCGCTTGCCTGCCCCACGACCCAGTGGGCAATGAGCAAATGGAAGCTCGCCTCGGCCAGGTCGGCGAACGACCCTCGCGGGCACGCTCCATCGTGCTGCGCAGCAACGGTATCCGACAGCGTCACTATGTGATCGACCCGGCCACGGGCGAGCCGAGCATGACCAATGCGCAGTTGTCCGCAGCAGCCATTCGCGGCTTGGCCAGTGCTGACGAACTGCAGAACATTCAGTGTCTGGTAGCCAGCACCTCCTCGCCGGACCAGACCATGCCCGGCCACGCGGTAATGGTGCATGGCGAACTGGGCAACCCCCCCTGCGAGGTGGTGACCACCGCAGGGATCTGCCTGTGCGGCGTCAGCGCCCTGAAATACGCCTGGCTAAACGTCGCCAGTGGCGAAAGCCGCAACGCCGTCGCCTGCGGCTCGGAAGTCGCCTCGGTATTGATGCAGGCGCGCAATTTCAGCGCCGAGATCGAGGGCATCGACGAGGAACTGGAGCGCCGCCCGGAGCTCGCCTTCGAGAAGGATTTCTTGCGCTGGATGCTCTCCGACGGCGCTGGCGCGGTCTGGCTGGAAGACCGGCCCAACCCCAAGGGCCTGAGCCTGCGCATCGACTGGATCGACATTCTCTCCTTCGCCGACCGCTTTCCGGCATGCATGTATGGCGGCGCGGAAATGCAGGGCGAACAGCTGGTCGGCTGGAGCCGCCTGGAGGCCGAGGAACGCAGTCGCCGCTCGGTAATGGCCATCAAGCAGAACGTCAAACTGCTCAACGAGAACATCGTCAAAGTCACCGTCGAAGAGACGCTGCAACGCATCCGCCACCGTCGCGAAATGCGTGCCGAGGACATCGACTGGTTCCTGCCGCACTATTCCTCGGAGTTCTTTCGCGATCGTCTGGCCGAGGGCCTGGCGCGCGTCGACTTCGCCATCCCGCAGGAGCGCTGGTTCACCAATCTGACGCGCAAGGGCAATACCGGTGCGGCCTCCTTCTTCATCATGCTCGACGAGCTGTTCCACAGTGGCCAGCTCAAGATCGGCCAGCGCTTGCT
Source organism: Stutzerimonas stutzeri (assembly GCA_002345575.1). Lineage (GTDB taxonomy): Bacteria > Pseudomonadota > Gammaproteobacteria > Pseudomonadales > Pseudomonadaceae > Stutzerimonas > Stutzerimonas stutzeri_S. The sequence goes on along the minus strand of DDVX01000002.1, from coordinate 107,386 downwards.
GGGCTATGTGCCGGAAAGTGGCCGTTTCTCCAGCGCTTTTCTGCACATGACCGTGGTTGCGCCCGATGAAGCTTGAGGAAGTCCCGCAGGACCCGGGCAGCAGCTACGGCGGCCACAGCAAACTGCTGTATGCCGTCGATGAGCAAGGCCATTATTGCGGCACGCAAAGTGCTGGCTGGGACCCCGAATCCTATGCAACGCAGCTCGCCGTGGCAGAGCTTGAAGAACAGGAGGCCAGAGCCCTGGCCGAATGGCAAAGCGGCCAGGCCTCGCCGCTAAAATGCCTGATGTATCGCTACCGCCTCGACGAGCCGGCACTGGCACAGGTGACTGGCTTCTGGCAGTGGCGCATCCGCCGGCATTTTCGCCCGTCCATCTACCGCCGCCTTTCAGCACGGCAGCTGGCTCGCTACGCCGAGGCCTTCGGTCTGGATGTCGCTGAACTGATCCGCTACCAGCAGGAGCTGCCGCAATGAGCGCTTTTCAACATCGCCAGAGCGCCCACTGCGAAACCGGGGTGATGGCTAACCTGCTGACCCACGCCGGCCTGCCCATGAGCGAACCGATGGCCTTCGGCCTGGCTTCGGGGCTGGCGTTCGCCTACCTGCCCATCGTCAAGCTCGGTGGCATGCCGCTGATTGCCTACCGGATGCCGCCCAAGCACATCATCAGGACACTGAGCAAACGCCTCGGCGCGCGGCTGCAGACGGCCACCTTCCGCCAGCCGGAGCAGGGCCGCGTAGCACTGGACCGTGCGCTGAGCGATGGTCGCCTGACTGGTTTGCAGAGTTCGGTATTCTGGCTGCCCTACTTCCCGCCGGAAATGCGCTTTCACTTCAACGCGCACAACCTGCTGGCCTACGGGCGTGATGGGGACGACTACCTGCTCAGCGACCCGGTGTTCGAGGAGCCGGTGCGCTGCGCCAGCGCCGACCTGCAAAAAGCACGCTTCGCCAAGGGCGCGCTGGCCGGCAACGGGCTGTTGTACTGGGTCGAGGACGTGCCGTCCGAGCAGGACTGGGATCGTCTGATTCGCAAGAGCTTGGTTTCCACCACGCGCATCCTTGATGGCATGCCGCTGCCCTGGATCGGTATTCGCGGCATTCGCCACCTGGCCGCGCAGCTACGCAAGCTCGACCCGGCGCAAACCAAGTACAACCGGCTCTATCTCACCCATATTGTGCGAATGCAGGAAGAGATAGGAACCGGCGGTGCGGGCTTCCGCTTCATGTACGCAAGCTTTCTGCAGGAATCCGGCACGCTGCTGGGCGAGCCCGCGCTCAATGACATGGCCACGCAACTGACCCGCATCGGTGACGACTGGCGCCAGTTCGCCTCGGCCTGTGTGCGGCAGTCTCGAAACAAGCAGGGCAATGGCGATTTCAGAGCCATTGCCGGCATGCTGGAGGCCATCGCCGTGCAGGAGCGCGATCTGGTGCGGCAATTGGGCGCCTGGGCCAGGCGCTGACCTACTCCGACTGGCTCAGCAAACCTGGCAGCTGCTCACGCAGTTTCTGCACCTTCAGCGGCGCACGGATGAATCCGCGCTGACGTCCATCCGGGCCGATGATGACCAGGTTACCGCTGTGATCCACGGTGTAGTTTTCCCGGCTGGTATCACCGGGAATGAAGGGAATGCCGACGCCGTTGGCCAAGGTCTGGATCGCCTCCAGCGAGCCTGTCAGGCCAATGAAGCCGTCACCAAAAAACTTCAGGTACTTGCCCAGTTGTTCAGGCGTGTCACGGTGCGGATCGACGCTGACCAGCACCGGCTGCATGCGCTCGCGCACCGTCTCGGGTAGCTCGCTGCGCAACTTGCGCAGCTCGGCCAAGGTCGCCGGGCAGATGTCCGGGCAGAACGTGTAGCCAAAGAACAGCAGCGTCCACTTGCCCTGCAGCTCATCCATCTGCACCGCTTCGCCATCCTGATTGGTCAGGCTCAGCGGCGGCACCGGGCGGCTCTGCGGCAACAGGATGATCCCTGCATCCAGCATCCGGGTCGGATCGATCTGCGGCTCACGGTCGAGCACCCGATAGACCTTGAGCCCGACGACCAGCGCAATCAGCGCGACAAGGATGAAGACAGTGGTCTGAATACGGCTCATATACGTCCCTGAGGTGGTTCAAAGGTTGAGCAGCAGATAATGGTCAACCAGCAGCGCGATGAACAGGGCAAACAAGTACCAGATGCTGAATTTGAAGGTCTTGATTGCCGCATGTGGCCGGCTGTCGCGGTACAGCACGACGGCCCAATACAGAAAACGCGCGCCCAGTACCAAGGCCGCGACCAGGTACAACGGGCCGCTCATGTGGATGGCGAAAGGCATGACGCTCACCGCCAGCAGCATCAGCGTATAGAGCAGAATGTGCACCTTGGTGTAGTGCTCACCGTGGGTGACCGGCAGCATGGGAATGTCGACCTTGGCGTATTCGGCCTTGCGATGGATGGCCAGGGCCCAGAAGTGCGGAGGTGTCCAGGCAAAGATGATCAGCACCAACAGCAGCGGCTCGGCGCTGATCTGCCCTGTCACCGCAACCCAGCCAAGCAGCGGAGGCGCCGCACCGGCCAGCCCGCCGATAACGATGTTCTGCGGCGTCGCCCGCTTGAGAAAGCCGGTATAGACCACCGCATAGCCGAGCAGCGAGGCCAGTGTCAGCCAGGCCGCCAGGGCGTTGGTGAAAACCAGCAGCAGCGCCAGACCGGCAACGCTCAGCGCCAGTGCGAAGGCCAGCGCGGCGAAGGGGGAAACCCGCCCCTCGGCCAGCGGCCGCTTGTGAGTGCGCGCCATCACCGCATCGATGCGGCGGTCCACTACATGGTTGACCGCCGCCGCTCCCCCGGCGCAAAGGGCAATGCCCAGGTTGCCGAACAGCAGTACCACCCAAGGCACCCCGGCACGGGTGGCGAGAAACATGCCCACCAGCGAGGTGATGAGCATCAGCAGCACCACCTTGGGCTTGGTCAGTTCCAGATAATCACGCCAACTTGCCGCGCTGCTCGATTGGCTGAGTGCTGTGGCCATGGGGCTTCTCCTTGTAATCATTGGCTGGGCAGTTCGACACCGCCAGCGCCATTGGGGTCGCGTCGCAGCGTTCCGCTAGCGGTTTCAGCATATGTCCGGGCAACGGCCCGGGCTGGCTGCCGCAGGCGGAAATTGATCAGTACCAGCACGAGTAACAGGGCCGCACCGCCGCCATTGTGGGCAACCGCGACAGCCAGCGGCAGGTTGAGCAGCACGTTGCTGATGCCAAGCCCGACCTGCACCGCAAGTGCCGCCAGCAGCAGTGCGGCCAGCGCACCGAATCCTTGACGGAACAGTCGCCAGGCCAGCGCCAGCAGAAACAGGGTGACAATCAGTGCGCCTATCCGGTGGGCGACGTGGATGGCGGTACGCGCCTCGCCATAGAGCAAACCGCCGAGGTAGTTGGGGCCGATGTCGTGGTGGCTCAGATCGAAGGCGCGGGAAAAGTCCATCTGCGGCCACCACTGGCCATGGCAGGTGGGGAAGTCCGTGCAGGCAACTGCGGCATAGTTGCTGCTGACCCAGCCACCGAGGGTGATCTGGGCGATAACCAGCCCCATGGCCAGCCCGGCGAATAGCCGCAGCCGCGGTGTCACGGGCACCGCTAACGGCGGCAGACGCCCGGATAAGCGCAGGCAAAGCAGAAACAACAGGCTCAGGGTGGCGAAGCCGCCCAGCAGATGGGTAGTGACGATCTGCGGCCAGAGCTGCAACGTCACCGTCCACATGCCGAAGATGGCTTGTGCGATCACCACGGCGAGCAGTAACAGCGGCAACTGCAGCGGCTGGCCCGGCTCGCCGCGACGACGCAGCGCCTGCACCGCCAAACCGACGATCACCAGCCCGAGCGCACCGGCGAAGTAGCGATGGACCATCTCGTTCCAACCCTTGCGCACCTCCAGCGGCGCATCGGGGAAGCGTTCGGCAGCCAGCACCTGCTTATGCTCGCTCATCGGCACCGCAAGAAAGCCGTAGCAACCGGGCCAGTCCGGGCAGCCGAGGCCGGCATGGGTCAGCCGCGTGTATGCGCCCAGCAGCACCACTACCACAGCCAGGGCGGTGGCGATCAGGGCGAGGCGGTAACCAGGGCGTGATCGGGCGGGCATAAGGTCCTCTTTGCTTACGACACGGCTGGAAGCTGGTAGCGGCTTGCTTGTCCTTTTCCGCTGCCGTCAGCCTATTTGCGAAATCTTCAGCAGGTACTTAAGGTCATCAAGAATCGCCTTGCCGTCGGCACCCACCGCGTAACGCAAAACCAGGTTGCCGTGGGGGTCGACGATCCACAGCTGCGGTGCGGCCGGCGCTTCAGGATTGGCCGAGTACACGGAAGCATCCAATGCATAGCGCTTGAGCCGCGGATATTCGCGCTGCAGGCGTTGTTCATAAGCAGCATCTTGGGCCTGCGGCGTTGCCAGCGCATGCCCTGCCCGGCCCGCTTCGCGGGCCAGGCCGATATTGATCTGTCGAGCCAGATAGACCAGCTCCTGGCAGTTTTCGTTGCAGCCTTGCGGTGCCGTGACCAGCAACTCCCAGCGTGCCTCCGTCCCGGCCTGCACGCCGAGCGCCTCGCGGCCCTGGCCATTGGCGACCAGCACACCGTCGTAGCTGCGACTTTCCGGCACCCAGAAACCGAAGCGGTACATGGCCGAGGCAAGCAGCATCGGCCCCAACACCACGCTGATGATCAGCAGCAGCTGCAGCCGTCCACGAGCCCGTCTCGGCTCAACGGCGGTCGGATTCATGCTCACCATGGCGACTCTCCCGTGCCTGATGCACGCCCAGATAAATGAACAGCGCCAGCAACGCCGCAGCCAGCGCAAACCACTGCACGGCATAGCCCCGATGCTGCGCCGGACTCATGGTGGTCACGGGCCAATCGGCGCGGTAGGCCGCAGGCCCCGGTTCGAGGCGCAGCTCATAGGCCACGCCCTCGCGCCCGAGCGCCTGCCACAGCTGCTGCATGTCCACATGATTGATCAGCCGCGGCCAGCCTTCAGCCATGCCCCGGTCGAGAACGAAAGGCTTGCCAGGCGGCACATAGACCCAGGCGGCGAGCTTCAGATCCTGCTCGGGTGTATCGAATTGCGGGGGAATGCGCCGGTCCGGCCAGGGCACCCAGCCGCGGTTGACGATCACCCAGAGCCCGCTGGCCTGATCCTGGAAAGGCTGTAGCAGCTCGACCCCGACCTGGCCGTCGCGGGTACGGCTGTCGAGCAGGAAGCTGTGTTCGGCATCGAAACGACCCTGTAGGTACACGCGGCTGTATGCAGGGTCCGTCAGCCCCTCAAGCTCAGCGGGCGACAAAGGACCGAGTTGGGCGCGAGCTTCCTGACGTTCCAGCAGGTCGCGCTTCTGCTCGCCGCGCTCCAGTTGCCAGAATCCCAGCCAGACCAGTACCGGCAACAAAGCCAACACCACCAGCGTCGGCAGCAAGCCCGGTCTGAAGCCGTTCATGACCGCCCCCCTGATCTGTGGATACGACTGGCTATACTCCACCCCCATCACCCCTGTCGTGGATCCGCCCATGCTCAAGGCGGTTATCGTTGTTCTTTTAGTCGCCACGCTGATCAGTCTGTTCAGCGGTCTTTTCTTCCTGGTCCATGATGCGGGCCGGACGTCTCGTGTCGTCACAGCGCTGTTCATCCGCGTCATCCTCAGCGCACTGATCATCGCGCTGACCGGCTGGGGCTTCTATTCGGGACAGCTGCAGCCAATCCTTGGCTGAAGCCGCGCCCTCTAGAGCACGTAAACAAACACGAACAACATCAGCCACACCACATCGACAAAATGCCAGTACCAGGCCGCCGCCTCGAAGCCGAAATGATGTTCGTGGGTGAAATGCCCGCGAAGGATGCGCACCAGCATCACCGTCAGAATGATCGCGCCGATGGTCACGTGCGCCCCGTGAAAGCCGGTGAGCATAAAGAAAGTAGCGCCGTAGATACCGGAGCCCAGTGTCAGCCCCAGCTCGCTATAGGCGTGGATATATTCCTCGATCTGCAGCACGAGGAAGGCGGCGCCGAGCAGCACGGTCAGCCCCAGGCCGATCTTCAGCTGCTTGCGGTTGTCCTTCTTCAGCGCGTGGTGCGCCCAAGTCAGGGTGAAGCTGGACGTCACCAGCAGAATGGTATTGATCAGCGGCAGGCCCCAGGCGCTGATCACACCGTCAGGTGCCGGATAGAGCCTCGGGTCGGGGTTGTTCAACAATGGCCAGGTGTACTCGAATCCCGGCCAGAGCATGCTGCTGACACCCTTGTCGCCCTCGCCGGCAAGCCAGGGGCCGACCCAGTAACGGATGTAGAACAGTGCCCCGAAGAAGGCCGCGAAGAACATCACCTCGGAAAAGATGAACCAGGTCATGCCCCAGCGGAACGAGCGATCCATCTGCGGGCTGTAGAGGCCTGATCGACTCTCACGCACCACAGTGCCGAACCAACCGAACATCATGTAGGCGATCAACAGGGCGCCGACGAAAAAAATCCACGGGCCGTTTGACTCTGCGCGTTCGGCCGTCAGGTCATTGAACCAGCTGCCCAGCCCGTAGACGGTGACTATCAATGCGAGGGTGGCGACGATGGGCCATTTGCTTTGCGCGGGGACGTAGTACTGCGCATGACTTTCGGTTGGCTGATGGCTTTCTAAGCGCTGATGGCTCTCAATTCGCTGATGGCTCTCGGTGCTCATTGCAGACTCTCCTTGGCCGTGGGCGCAGACAGGACGGCGACCGGGGGCTGGCGGGACGTGATGTCGAACAGCGTGTAGGCGAGGGTCAGGTGGTGCACATCGGCCGGCAGGTCGCGGTCAACGATAAAGCGCACCGGCATTTCGATGCGCTCGCCTGGCTGCAGAACCTGCTGGGTAAAGCAGAAACACTCGGTCTTGTGAAAATACGCCGCGGCCTTGGAAGGCGACACGCTGGGCACGGCCTGGGCGGACATCGGCTTGTCCGTGGGGTTATAGGCAATAAAGCGAATTTCCTGACTGGCACCGGGATGCACCCTCACCTGATCATCCACCGGGCCAAACTCCCAAACCATCCCGGCGGCGTTGGTGGCCAAAAACTGCACGCGGATTTCCCGCGCTTCATCCACCGTCTGCGCGCCCTGATAGGCGCCGGCAGTCTTGCCGTTGATGCCGAACGCCTTGCACATCACGTCGTAAATCGGTACCAGCGCGAAGCCGAAGGCGAACATAGCCACCACTGCGAACAACAGACGGCGAACCAGACTGGCAAGCGACAGCTCAGTGCGCATGGCAGATTCCTCCAGCGGACTCGATGCTAATCATGCTTCGGGCCGGTGCGATGTTCGTGCAGCGTGTGCGCATCCGGCGGCGTGATGAAGGTGTGGTAGGGCGCTGGCGACGGCACGCTCCACTCCAGCCCTTCGGCGCCATCCCAGGGCTTGGCCGGTGCCGGTACGCCACTGCCGCGAACGCATTTGATGACGATGTACAGGAACAGCAATTGCGTGGCGCCGAACATGAAAGCACCCACCGACGACACCATGTTGAAGTTGGCAAACATCATGTTGTAGTCGGGAATTCGCCGCGGCATACCGGCCAGACCGACGAAGTGCATCGGGAAGAACGCCAGGTTCATGCCGACGAAGCTCATCCAGAAATGCAGCTTGCCCAGAGTCTCGTCATACATGTAACCCGTCCACTTGGGCAGCCAGTAGTAGGCCGAGGCGAAGATCCCGAAGATTGCGCCCGGCACCAGTACGTAGTGGAAATGCGCCACCACGAAGTAGGTGTCGTGGTACTGGAAATCTGCCGGAGCGATTGCCAGCATCAACCCGGAGAAACCGCCGATGGAGAACAGGATGACGAACGCCACGGCGAACAGCATCGGCGTCTCGAAGGTCAGCGAGCCACGCCACATGGTGCTCACCCAGTTGAACACCTTTACGCCCGTCGGCACTGCGATAAGCAGGGTGGCGTACATGAAGAACAGCTCGCCGGTCAGCGGAATGCCGACGGTGAACATATGGTGCGACCAGACCAGGAACGACAGAAAGGCAATCGCGCCGGTGGCGTAGACCATCGAGGTGTAGCCGAACAACGGCTTGCGGGAAAACGCCGGAATGATTGAGCTGACCGCACCGAACGCCGGCAGGATCATGATGTACACCTCGGGGTGGCCAAAGAACCAGAACACATGCTGGTAGAGCACCGGGTCACCGCCACCGGCCGCGCTGAAGAAGCTGGTACCGAAGTGGATATCCATCAGCATCATGGTCACCGCACCCGCCAGCACCGGCATCACCGCGATCAGCAGGAAGGCGGTGATCAGCCAGGTCCAGACGAACAGCGGCATCTTCATCAGCGTCATGCCCGGCGCACGCAGATTGAGCACCGTGGCGATAACGTTGATCGCACCCATGATCGAGCTGATGCCCATCAGGTGAATGGCGAAGATGAAGAATGTCACGCTCTCGGGCGCATAGGTCGTGGACAACGGCGCATAGGCAGTCCAGCCAAAGTTCGGCCCGCCGCCTTCCATGAACAAGGTCGAAACCAGCAGGGTGAACGCCGCCGCCAGCAGCCAGAAGCTGAAGTTGTTCATGCGCGGCAGGGCCATGTCCGGTGCGCCGATCATCAGCGGGATCATCCAGTTGGCCAGGCCGACGAAGGCCGGCATCACAGCACCGAAGATCATCACCAACCCATGCATGGTGGTCATCTGGTTGAAGAATTCCGGCTGCACGATCTGCAGCCCGGGCTGGAACAGCTCCGCGCGGATCACCATGGCGAAGGTGCCGCCCAGCAGGAAGGCGCAGAAGCTGAACCACAAGTACAACGAACCGATGTCCTTGTGGTTGGTAGTCAGCAGCCAGCGCGAGAGGCCCTTGGCCGGGCCGTGGTGATGGTCGTGTCCGGCATGACCATGGTCGTCGATCACTGCACTCATCAGCCTGTCCTCTTATTGGGTGGCTTCATCGGCCTGTTTGAAATCAAGCACGTCTTTCGGCGTGACCATCTCCCCCGTGTCATTGCCCCAGGCGTTGCGCTCGTAGGTGATCACCGCGGCCAGATCGACCTCGGACAGCTGTTTGCCGAACGCGGCCATGGACGTACCGGGCTTGCCGTTTATGACGATGTTCATATGCGCCTCGACGTCCTGGGTCACCATCGGCGAGCCCTTGAGTGCCGGGAAGGTCGGCGGCATGCCTTCGCCAGTGGCCTGATGGCAGGCCACGCAGGCGGTGCGGTAGACCTGCTCGCCGCGCTCGCTCAACTCTTCAAGCGTCCATTCCTTGCTGGTCAACTCGGCCAGCTTGGCCGCCTCGGCCTTCTTCTCGGCGAGCCACACGGCGTAGTCTTCCGGCGAGCGCACATCGACCACCACCGGCATGAAGCCGTGGTCCTTGCCGCATAACTCGGTACATTGACCGCGGTAGATGCCGGGCTCTTCCACACGGGTCCAGGACTCGTTGATGAAGCCGGGAATCGCATCCTTCTTCACCGCCAGCGCCGGTACCCACCATGAGTGGATGACGTCCGCCGCGGTGATCAGAAAGCGCACCTTGGCGCCGGTCGGAATCACCATCGGCTCATCCACTTCCAGCAGGTAGTGCTCGCCCTTGGGTGCCAGGTTGTTGATCTGATCGCGCGGCGTGGTGAGGTTGCTGAAGAACTCCACATCCTCGCCCAGGTATTTGTAGTGCCACTTCCACTGGTAGCCGGTGACCTGGATATCGACGTCGGATTCGGTGGAGTCGTAGATATGGATCAGCGTTTGCGTTGCCGGAACCGCCATGACGACCAGGATCAGCAAGGGAATGAGCGTCCAGGCCACCTCGACCTTGGTGTTTTCATGGAAGTTCGAAGACTGCGGACGCTTGGATCGGCGGTGGGCGATCATCGAATAGATCATCACACCGAATACCAACGCGCCGATGACTACACAGATCCAGAAGATCGCCATGTGCAGATTGAATACGGATCGACTGACATCGGTCACGCCGACTGGCATGTTCACGTCCCAAGCCGCGTGGGCCTGGTCGAACAATAACCACAGCCCGAGACTCATCCAGAGCTTTGGATGTCGAGACATTGCGGGTTCCCCTTATGGTTCTTGTTATCCCGCCGACCGCTTCGCTCCGCCGAAAATCGGCTGACCCGGCCCTGAAGCCTTGGGCCGGTGATGTCAGCTACGCTTCCGATCAGACCGATCTGCTCTGGCTGTGCCACCGAGACTCCAGTAGCCAATCCTTCGCCTGCACGTACAGTCGGATTGCACTCAAGTACCCCTACGCTTGGGAGTATAGACAGCGATTGCACACTCGCAATTTAAGTGCCGTCGACAGCTGTTTCGACCCTGTCAGCGCCCCTGTCGTTCTTCTTCACGCCACGAATGTTCATCAACGCCAGGCACACCTGAAGGGTGATCAGCGCCCAGGCACCGGTATGCCAGCCCCAGACGACCCAGAGTAGGTTGCTTGCCAGGAAGCACCAGAAACCAACCGTCCGACGACCGGGCTGCAGCGAGCCGATCAGCCACGCCGCGATCACCGTCACCACCATCGCCGGCCATTGCAGCAGGTCGATCCAATCCATATTGCCTCCAACGATGCGGGAGCCAGTCGTCCCGTCATGGTTTGTGCAGTGGCGCTGCCCAAGAGTTCCGGCGCCCGTTGGGGTAGGTGTTGCTTCCACATCCACTGCGACTCCGCTGGGCGGATCGTCTCCCTACACACCCCGTTCTTCGAGTGACCGACTGAACTCGGCACTACAGTCGGCAAGTGCCATATCTGGTTGTCCCAGGGTCGAAACTGTTCGGCCTTTGCTTCAAAGTCCTAGAGCAAACTCATCTGCTGCCCCGGTGGAGCGAAGCGGCTGCAATCGAGCCCGGCATTCTGATCGCGGCGGTTATAGCCCAAGCGCTTGCAGGCCAGGCGGAACCGCTGAGCCAATAGCACGGCGAACTGCCCTTCGCCGCGCATGCGGCTGCCGAAACGGCTGTCGTAATCCTTGCCGCCACGAGACTGGCGCACCAGGCTCATCACATGCGCAGCGCGCTGTGGAAAGTACTCAGCGAGCCAGTCCTCGAACAGCTCAGCGACTTCATGGGGCAGACGCAACATCACGTAACCCGCCGACGCCGCACCGGCTTCGCGAGCGGCCTCAAGCATGCGTTCCAACTCCATGTCATTGATCATCGGGATCATCGGCGCGCACATGACGCTGACCGGCACGCCGGCCTCGTGCAGCGTGCGCAGGGTCCGCAAGCGAGCCGATGGCGCTGCGGCACGGGGCTCCATGATGCGTTTGAGCTCGTCGTCCAGAGTGGTCAGGCTGACAGAGACGCTGACCAGCTTCTGCTCGGCCAAGGGCACCAACAAATCCAGATCACGCAGCACCAGCGAGCCCTTGGTGATGATGTGTACCGGATGCTTGAAGCGCAGCAGGATTTCCAGCGCCTGACGGGTCAACCGCTGTTCGCGTTCCAGCGGTTGATAAGCGTCGGTATTCACGCCCAGGGCAATGGGCTGCGGCACATAGCCAGGTTTGCTCAGCTCATGTTCCAAGCAATCGGCAAGGTTGGTCTTAGCGATCAGACGCGTCTCGAAATCAATGCCTGGCGACAAATCCCAGTAAGCATGACTCGGACGAGCGAAACAGTAGATACAGCCGTGTTCGCAACCCCGGTAGGGATTTACCGACCGATCGAAGCCGACATCGGGGGACTGGTTACGCGTGATTACGGTCTTCGCCGTCTCGCTGCGTACTTCGGTGGCGCGCGTGGGCGGCACCTCCTGTTCCCAGCCATCGTCGTACAGCTCGCTGCGCGTCGGCGCGAAACGGTTGTCCGGGTTGATGGCAGTGCCGCGTCCGCGAGGGGTACTTTTCAGATGCAGCATAGAAGCTCCGATAGCTGTATGCGCATACAGTATCAGAGCTGGCTAAGTCAGGATTGCCGTTGATCGCGCGGGCGCCGTGGGCAGGCGCCCGGAATTCGTTACTGCGGCTTTTTCAACTTGGGATTGGGGAAGAACTGTACAGTCTGTACCTGCACTTCAGGAGCTTTCGGCTTGGCCTGATTGACGCGAGTGCCCAGTTCGGACGGCACCGAATTACCCTCGGCATTGAGGGTATCGGCATAGCCGCAACTCACACACTCACGGTGCGGAACGCCTTCGACTTCCCACATTTTGATGCTGTCGGTAGCACTGCACGCCGGGCACACGGCGCCAGCGATAAAGCGTTTGGCAGTAATCTTCTGTTCCTCGCTCATGCGACTTTCTCCGTCAGGCCGAGGTGGCGCAGCAGCGCGTCGGTGGACGGCTCGCGGCCACGAAAATCGACGAACAGCACCATTGGCTCCTGCGAACCACCGCGCGCCAGAATGGCCTCACGGAAGGCCCGACCAGTCTCGGGGTTGAACACACCTTCTTCCTCGAAGCGCGAGAAGGCATCGGACGACAGCACTTCAGCCCACTTGTAGCTGTAGTAACCGGCCGCATAACCGCCGGCGAAGATGTGCGCAAAGCTGTTGGGGAAGCGGTTGCTGGCCGGCGGGCGCATTACCGAAACCTCGTTGCGGATGCTCTCCAGCACCTCCAACACGCTGCGACCGTCACCGTGAGTGGCGTGCAGCTCGAAGTCGAACAGCGAGAATTCCAGCTGACGCACCATCATCATGCCGGACTGGAAATTCTTCGCGGCCAGCATCTGCTCCAGCTTGTCCTGAGGCAGACGCTCGCCGGTCTGGTAGTGACCTGAAATCAGCGCCAGGCCTTCCGGCTCCCAGCACCAGTTTTCCATGAACTGGCTGGGCAGCTCGACCGCATCCCAAGCCACGCCGTTGATGCCCGAGGCACCAGCATGCTCGACCTGGGTCAGCAGGTGATGCAGGCCATGGCCGAACTCGTGGAACAGTGTGGTGACTTCGTCGTGGGTCAGCAACGCTGGTCGTGCGCCCACTGCAGGGGTGAAATTGCAGACCAGATTGGCCACCGGTGTCTGCAGGGTGCCCAGGCAGGTGCGGCGCTTGTCGCGGGCGCCGTCCATCCACGCGCCGCCGCGCTTGTTGGCGCGGGCGTAGAGGTCGAAGAAGAAACGACCGACGTGCTCGCCGTTTTCGCGGATCTCGAACAGGCGCACGTCCGGGTGCCAGCTATCGAAGCCTTCCAGTTCCTGGATCTCGATGCCGTACAGGCGCTGGACGATGGTGAATAGCCCGGACAGTACCTTGTCGATGGGGAAGTATTCGCGCAGTTCTTCCTGATTCAGGCTGTAGCGCTGCTGGCGTAGCTTCTCGGCGAAGTAGCCGACATCCCAACTCTGCAGATCGGATACGCCATTCTCAGCGGCGAAGGTGCGCAGCTCTTTCAGGTCACGCTCGGCGAACGGCTTGCTGCGTTTGGCCAGGTCTCGCAGAAAGCCCAGCACCTGATCGGTACTCTCGGCCATCTTGGTGGCTAGCGACAGTTCGGCGTAGTTGCCAAAGCCGAGCAGTTTCGCCAGCTCCTGACGCAGATCGAGAAGCTGCTCCATCACCGGGCCGTTATCAAACTGGCCGGCGTTCGGACCTTGGTCAGAGGCGCGGGTGGAATAGGCGACATAGACCTCTTCACGCAGCGCACGATCATCGGCGTAGGTCATCACCGCGTAGTAGCTGGGGAATTCCAGGCTGATCAGCCAGCCGTCCTGCCCCTTGGCCTTGGCGGCTTCGGCCATCTGCGCCTTGGCCGAATCGGTGATTCCGGCTAGCAGGCTTTCATCGGTGACGTGCTTGGTCCAGGCCTGCGTGGCGTCGAGCAGCTGGTTGGAGAAAGTGCTGGCCAGCTCAGCGAGCTTCATCTGGATGGCACCGAAACGCTGCTGCTCGGCCGCTGGCAGATCGATACCGGACAGGCGGAAGTCGCGCAGGGCATGTTCGAGGATGGTCTTCTGCGCCACATCAAAGCCGTCTGCCTCTGGGCTCAGCGACAGCGCCTGGTAAGCAGCAAACAGATCAGGGTTCTGCCCCAGTTCGGTGAAGTAGGCGGACAGCTTCGGCAAACAGGCCTCATAGGCCGTACGCAGTTCGGCGTTGTTGCACACCGCGTTGAGGTGGCTGACAGGACTCCAGGCGCGGCTGAGACGCTCGTTCATCTCATCCAGGCCGATCACCAGCGTGCCCCAATCGAGGCTCTCGGCCGGGCGGCTGAGCAGCTCCTGCAAGGCGATGCGATTATCGCCGAGGATGCTGTCCACGGCGGGCTCGACGTGCTCGGGACGGATCTCGGAATAGGGCGGCAGGTCGAAATCGCGGAGCAGCGGATTGGTAGCGGTCACGGCATTGGCCCTTTCTGATGGATACTCGGGCCATGTTAAAGACAAATGCCTGACCGCGCAGCTGGGAATCAGCCCGATAGCGCTTCCCTATGCCTATGAAGCAGCGGCTTCTGAAACCGGCTCTGGCTCTTCATCACGCTGGGCATAGCGCTGGGCCAGCACCGCGCAGACCATCAGCTGGATCTGGTGGAAGATCATCAGGGGCAGGATGATCATGCCCACCGCGCTGCTGGCGAAAAGCACCTGTGCCATGGGCACGCCGGTGGCCAGGCTCTTCTTCGAACCAGCAAAGAGAATGGTGATGCGGTCTTCCAGGTTGAAGCCGAATCGCTTGGCGAGGAAGTGGGTAAGCCAGAGCACCAGCGCCAGCAGCACACAGCAGATCAGCGTCAGCGCCACCAACCGTGACAGTGGGATCAGTTGCCAGAGCCCCTCGACCACAGCATCGCTGAAGGCGGTGTAGACCACCAGCAGAATGGAACCCTGATCGACGAACTTCAGCCAGGCCTTGTTACGCGTTACCCAGGCACCGATCCAGCGCCGCGCGAACTGCCCCGCGATGAAGGGTACCAGCAGCTGCAACACGATCTTGCCGATGGAATCCAGCGTTGAGCCGGCTTCGCCTTCCACGCCCAGCAGCAACATCACCAATACCGGGGTGAGGAAGATGCCCAGCAGGCTGGAGGCCGCAGCGCTGCAGATTGCAGCCGGGATGTTGCCGCGAGCCAGCGAAGTGAAGGCAATGGCCGACTGCACCGTGGCGGGCAGGGCGCAGAGGTAGAGAATGCCGAGGTAGAGCTCGGTGCCGACCAATGGCGTCAGGAACGGCTTGAGGGCCAGGCCCAGCAGCGGAAACATCACGAAGGTGCAAGCGAATACCAGCAGGTGCAGGCGCCAGTGTCCGGCCCCGGCCAGGATGGCTTCACGCGACAGCTTGGCGCCGTGCATGAAGAACAGCAGGGCAATGGCCAATGTGGTCGCCCAGCCGAAGATAACGGCGCCCTGCCCCTCACAGGGCAGAAAGGTAGCGATGGCGATAACCGCCAGCAGCGCGAGAGTGAAGTTATCGAACAATAGGCGCAGATGAGCCATGACGGATGATCCTTGAACTTGCGAGCAACAGACCGTGACCTTATCGTGATCGCTATCTTCCGACTAACGCCAAGCAGGCACTAAATGTCGCCAAACGGACATCAGGCCAGGCTACCTTCACGCCTAAGCGAATTACAGGCGCTGCCGCGGCCCGTGTATGGCCAGCTCGATTCACCACCCAATCTCAAGCTCGGCTACCGCCATAGCCACCCCTGGATACAGCTATCCCACGCGGTGGAAGGCGTACTTGAAGTGCGTACCGAACGTGGCCGTTTCATTGCGCCGCCGCTGCGCGCCGTGTGGATTCCAGCGGGGATCACCCACCAGGTGTTCTGCGCGCCGGATACTTGCATCCGCAGCCTCTACATCGATCGCAGTGTGGCTGGCGATGCCCCCGAGCGTTGCCGCGTGCTGCAGGTCAGCCCGTTATTGCGCGAACTGATCCAGCATTTCAGCACACTGCCCGAAGCCTACGCCGAAGAAGGCTCGGAAGGCCGCCTGGTGCAGGTGCTGCTGGATCAGCTGGGCTGTGCACCGGAAGTCGAGCTGGTACTGCCACTGCCGGCCGAGCCAAGGTTGCGGCAGCTGTGTCGGCGATTGCAGAGCCACCCTGACGCACGCGACAGCCTGGCCGACTGGAGCCAGGTACTGAACGTCTCGGAACGCACCTTGAGCCGCCTGTTCCTGCGTGAAACCGGCCTGACTTTCCGCGCCTGGCGGCAACGCCTGCGCTTGCTCAGTGCGCTGCCGGCCCTGGAGCGTGGCGAGCGCGTCACCGACGTGGCGCTGAGCTGTGGCTACGAATCCCTTTCGGCGTTTATCGCAGCGTTCCGCGAGCAGTTCGGCGCTACCCCCGGCGAGTTCTTTCGCGGTGCACGCCAAGAATTCCAGCCGACCTGACCCTACCCATCCCAGGAGCCCCGCTATGTCCATCCGCACCTACCAGAACCACACGCCCAAGCTCGGCGAACGCGTGTTCGTCGACCCCAGCGCCGTGCTGATCGGCGATATCGAAATTGGCGAAGACAGCTCGGTCTGGCCGCTGACGGTGATCCGCGGCGACATGCACCGCATCCGCATCCGCATCGGCGCGCGCAGCAGCATCCAGGACGGCAGCGTGCTGCACATTACCCACGCCGGGCCGTTTAACCCGGACGGTTTCCCGCTGATCATCGGCGACGAGGTGACCGTCGGGCATAAGGTCATACTGCACGGCTGCACGCTGGGTAGCCGAATCCTGGTGGGTATGGGCTCCATCATCATGGACGGCGTGGTGGTGGAAGATGAGGTCATCATCGGTGCCGGCAGCCTGGTACCGCCGGGCAAGACGCTCGAAAGCGGCTTTCTCTATGTCGGCAGCCCAGTCAAACAGGCTCGTCCACTGACCGACAAGGAGCGCAGCTTTTTCAGCTATACCGCCGGCAACTACGTGAAACTGAAGAACCAGCACATGGCCGAGGGTGCGTAAAATCCTGACCAAACACGTCTCAATTCATTACTCACGAGCGTCTCCATGCACCACTCCACCATCCTCTTCGACCTAGACGGCACCCTCACCGACCCACGTGAAGGCATCACCCGCTCGATCCAATACGCACTGGCCAAGCTCGAAATCGACGAGCCGGACCTGAAAAAGCTCGAACCCTTTATCGGTCCGCCGCTGCTACAGGCGTTCATGCAGTTCTACGGCTTTGACGAAGCGCGTGCCTGGCAGGCAGTGGCGTTCTATCGCGAGCGCTTCAAGGTGCAGGGGCTCTACGAGAATCTGCTGTTCGAGGGCGTGCTGGAAATGCTGGAGCACCTGCGCTGTCAGGGCCGCACGCTCTATGTGGCGACCTCCAAGCCTTCGGTGTTTGCCCGCGAGATCGCCCGCCATTTCGCCTTCGACCATCACTTCAAGGTGATCTATGGCAGCGAGCTGGACGGCACCCGCACCCACAAGGTCGAACTGATCGCCCACCTGCTCGCCGAGGAAAAGCTGGAAGTCGCGCAAACCCTGATGATTGGCGACCGCAAGCACGACCTGATCGGCGCGCGGGAAAACGGCCTGCAGGCTGCCGCCGTGGGCTACGGCTTCGGCAGCCATGCCGAGCTGATGGCTGAATCACCAGCCTATTACTACGCCACCTTGGGCGAACTGCGCAGCGCCTTCTCCTAAGGCAAAAAAAGACGTGCCCGAAGGCACGCCGAAATGAAGCACACGCGCAATCAATCTGATCTGGACGGCTACTTGATCTGCACGATCAGGTCGCGGCGGACCAGGGTCTTGATCTTCACCAGATGGTCATCCTCCTGCTCCTTGGCCTTGTGGAAGCTCTTGGCGATGTTCGGATGACCGCCGGCCTCGGCCAGCTCGATCAGCAGCTCCCAGGCCGCATTGTCCTCAAGCTCGATGGTCAGCAGCGCACCTATTCCTTGGGCGACGTTGGTTCGCGGATCGGTCAGCACCTGCATTACGCCCATGGATTTCACTCCAGCCACATCGGCACAGGGGGTGATGGCTGTTGGATCGGCGCCTAGCGTCTCGATGGCCTCACGAACCAGGTTCATGTGCTCGAATTCCTCGTCGCGAATGTGTTTGAGCACCTGAATCAAATCCGAGTCGCTCCCTTCCAGGGCTTTGGCCTTGGCGATCATCGCGTCGTACAAACGCACGCCGCTGCGCTCGAAGGCCAGTCGCTCGCCCAGCTTGTCGATGAGTATTTCCGGGCTCTTGCCCATGGCCATGTCAAAGGTGGTCTTGAGCATGCCCTTGGCCGAGCCTGGCACAGGCACCGAGCCAATGCGGTCAGCCTCTTCGTTGCGCACGATACGCTCGGCCTTGATCGCCTTGGAGTCGCCGGGCACGTCGGGCAGGATCTGCTCGACTGCTTCGAGCAGGCTCTTGGTGTCCTTGGGTGACATCTGCACGCCAGTCATGTTGGCGCCTACTTTCGCTGAAGTTGCCATATCGATCTCTCCTCAGGATTTCTTGCGCATAAGTTCGCCGCCCGGGCCCCACTGGTAACCCGCCGAAACAATGTCCGAGGCGAGCCCTTGTGAGGCCAGGTAAGTGCGGTAATCCAGGGAGGATTGCGGCTCCTTGGCCTTGTCCACGTAGGCCGGGCCGGCAGTCCGCAGGTTGACCTCAGCAGCCAATACCTGACGAACGAACTCGCGTTGGCTCTTGAACTCGACCATCTTCGGCAGCGGACCACCGAGAATTTCCGCCGGATCGCGGCCCTCGATCTTCTTGAACCATTCGCAAGCCACGTTCAGGTGGCCCAGCTCGTAGTCGAGGAAGCGCTCCCAGATTGCCTTGATACGCGGATTGGTCTCCTGCTCGGCGCAGCTGGCGTACATGTAGACCTCCATCGCCTCATGCACCAGCCACTTTTCGATATGGCTCTCGCTGGGGTCGGACAGCGCGCCGTACTGAGTGACGTGCTGCTCTTCCACCGAGGCGATTTCGGCATACAGCTGCCGCGCGACAGGGTCGGCGAACAGCGGACCGATGTTCATGTAGTAATCGTGGGTCTGGTATTCGGCCCCGGTGATCAGCGCGGCGTGGATCTTGGTGATCAGCGCAGCGCTGTTCTTCTCGTAGTTGTCGCGGATGTCGTTTTCCGGGTGACGGTGATGCTCGGACGTCTTGCGGCCCGGTACGATGTCGGTGTAGCCCTGCAGGATGTTGTTGGCATCTTTACCTTCCAAGCGATCTAGCATGGCCGAGTAGCGGTACAGGTGATCGAAGTCTTCCAGCAGGCCGAAGCGATAGGTCTGCGCCTGGTAGGGGTCGGGCTCGTTCTGCGCAACCGCTGCGGTCACTTCGATGGCCACCTGCTCGTAGGCGACTGTGGTTTCCAGCGGCGAGTGATCGGCGCCGATCAGCCAGTTGACCATGGTCGCCTGATGCTGCTCGACGCGGCGGATCTCTGCCAGCGGCAGGCGCAGCTCCTTGTTGAAGCGGGCAATGCCGTGCTTGAGGCGCAATGCGTCGGTCTCGACACCGTTCATCAGGATGATGCGGACACGGGTGAAGGCGTCGTCATCGAGCTTGCTGATGGGCTTGCCCGCCATTTCCTTCCATGTGAATTTCTGCTTCTCCAGGGGCGTGCCTTTGTTGTCTAAAATTCCGGATATGGTCTCCATGGAGCCTCCGTTGTTATGCGTGGGAATCAGGCATCGGTAATCGCTCCATGAACATGGGCGATCTATAAAGGGGACCGAGGAGACAGCAAAAGGATTCGCACCATTCATCGGCGATGGCGTGATCGTCGCCGATGAGCCGCAAACGTGTGGGCTTCGCTAACGGCCACAAGCGCATTGGCAGGCGTATCGCCGCTTCGCCTGCTTAGTTCGCAAGCTGCCTCAAGCGGGCTTCCCGTTCGTCAGCAGGGCGTTTGGCCAGCCCCGCCACTGCGGCATGGAAGCACTGCCAATCCTTGCCGCACGCTTCGAACAAGGCAGCAAAGGCCGGTACCCAGCGGTCATACAGACCGAACGGCACCAGCGTGGCGTTGTTCAACGGCTGGGCGAACCAGCGATCGAAACGCCGATCACCTTGCCACTGGGTATCACGCAAGTTTCGGTAGGCCTGGCGCAGCCGCATGAATTCGGTTTGTTTAAGCTGGCGCAGCTCACCCTCGGAGCGCGGCGAGGCATACAGTTCGGCAAGCCGCTCGCGGGTCTCCAGCAGCAGCTCCACCAATTGCCGGTAGCGCACCCTGGCTTGTGCGGCCTGCTCGGGTACGCCTCGGCTGGTTTGCCATTGCCGCAGCCCTTCGCGCTCGACAAAGCTGGCGTAGGACTCGTTGAACGCCGTGTCGCCGGACAGGTAGAGCTGCTGATGGGCCAGTTCATGGAAGATCAACCCGGCCAGCTGCTCATCGTTGCGCCGCAGCATGGTGTTGAGCAGCGGGTCATCAAACCAGCCCAGCGTCGAATAGGCTTCCACGCCGGCGACAAGGGTATCCAGGCCCTCGGCCTGCAACCGCGCCGCCTCACCACGCGCAGCGCCCTGACGGTAATAGCCGCGGTAGGCGACGCAGCCGGCGATGGGGAAGCAGTGCTGCAGCGGCTCGACGGAAAACTCTTCGGTGGCGAACAGATTCCACACCACGTAAGGCCGCTGCAAATCGGCATAAAGCCGGTAACTGCCGTTGTTCGGCAGGCCCAGCGCCGAGCTGGCGAATTCGCGTGCGTGCTGCGCTTGTGCAAGGCGCTGGCGAAGAGCGGCATCCTGAGTTTCATCAGCAATCAACACTGCCACCGGCTGGCGCTGGCGCAGCAATTCCAGTTGCCCCTGTGCCAGCTGGCCGTAATAGCTGCTGCACCCATTCAGACCGACGGCCAGCAGCAGGGGAACCCAGCGCAGGCGCAGGCGGTCGATCAAGGCGGCGTTGAGCTTCGGCATCGGGAAACCTATGGGAGTCGGCGCCTGACACCCTACAAAGCGGTACGGCGGGCGGCAATCCCATCGTGTCGATTCCCCCAGCCGGAGTTTTGCCATGCGTGGTTTCATTGTTGCCCTGTTGTTCTCGAGCCTGGCCGGCTGCTCGCTATGGATGCCCAAGCCCGACCCAGCGCAGGCGTGGATCGAGCTGGAGCCGCTGGAGAAAACCGACCTGCAGGCGCTGGCAGTGGACGGCCGCCGCCTGGATGACGACCGCTACTTCCAGGTCCAGCCCGGCAGCCGCACCCTGGAAATGCGTTATCGCTTTCAGGTAGAGGGCGCCGACATCGGCCTGGGCAGCGAGCCGCTCGCGCGCGACTGCAAACTGAGCCTGGAGTATGAGCGCTTCACTGCCGGCAACCGCTACCGACTGGTCGCCGGCGGTTATGGCTTCCGTCCCTGGGCGAAACTCTATGATCAGCACCAGACGCTGCTGGCAAGGGGCACGGAGCAGGGCTGCGGCAACGTCGCGAAACGCTGATTCAACCCTGGGCACACGGCCTCGTAGGAGCGGGCCACGCCCGCGATTAAGGCCATCCTCACTGCAGAGATTTTCACGGGCATGGCCCGTTCCCGCAGAAAGCGCGCAGGCCCGCCCGTGAGAGCCGGCCGCGCCCGCGAATCAGCTTGCGCGTTGAAAACCGGCGGTAACTGGCGCAGGCTCCGTTGGGCGAATCCACCTGTCTCGGAGCCATCCGCCATGCGCCAGTCGCTCGCCCTGCTGCTCACCCTGCTCCTTGCCGGCTGTGCCGGCCCGTTGCCGACGCCTGACCCGAACATGGCCTGGGTGGACATGACAGCGCAGACCACAGATATCTTCATGTCCGACCGCCTGGACGGCAAACGCACCTATGATGGTCGCTACTTCCAGGTCCCACCGGGCAAACATGAACTTGAAGCGCGCTACGAATTCGAAATCAGCAGTGGCGGCTTCGGCCTATTTGGCGACACCCAGACCATGCGCTGTACCCTGGTGGTCAACTACGACAACTTCGAGGCCGGCAAGCGTTACCTGTTCCAGGCCCGATCTCTAGGCTTCACGCCTCAGGGCTGGCTGCGCGACGAGCAGCGCAATGTGCTGGTCCGCGCTGAAGCCGAGCACTGTTACTGACTTTCGAGGTAGACGATGTCCCGTATTTCCCAGACCCGCTTTTCCGCCCTGGATCTGGCGCCCATCCGCGACGATGGCACGCCGGCAGAGGCTCTGCAGAACGCGCTGGCGCTGGCCCAGCATGTAGAAGAGCTCGGCTTCGAGCGCTTCTGGGTCGCCGAGCACCACAACATGGACGGTATCGCCAGCGCGGCGACTTCGGTGCTGATTGGCTACCTGGCCGCCAACACCTCGCGTATCCGTCTTGGCGCCGGTGGCGTCATGCTGCCCAACCACGCACCACTGGTGATAGCCGAGCAGTTTGGCACCCTTGAGGCGCTCTACCCTGGCCGCATCGAACTGGGTCTGGGCCGCGCGCCCGGCGCCGATCAGTTCACCGCCCACGCGCTACGCCGTGACCGCATGGGCAGCGCCGATGATTTTCCTCAGGATGTCGAAGAGCTGGAGCTGTTGCTCGGCCCGCGTCAGCCCAACCAGCGCGTGATCGCCATGCCTGGCGTGAACAGCAATGTGCCGATCTGGCTGCTGGGCTCCAGCCTGTTCAGCGCGCAGCTGGCGGCAGCCAAGGGCCTGCCCTATGCATTCGCCTCGCACTTCGCGCCACGTTTCATGCATCAGGCGATCAAGCTCTACCGCGAAAAATTCCAGCCGTCCGAGGTGCTCGAGAAGCCCTACGTGATGCTCGGCGTGCCGCTGATAGCCGCCGACAGCGACGAGCAGGCCGAATATCTGGCCACCAGCGTCTACCAGCGCATCCTTTCGCTGATCCGTGGCCAGAGCCTGGTGCTGCGACCACCGGTGCAAAACATGAAGGGCCTATGGTTGCCACACGAGCAGCAAGCCGTAGGCGACTTCCTCGGTCTGGCCCTGATCGGTGGGCCGGAAAAAGTCAAAGCGCGCCTGGAGGTGTTGCTGGAGCAAACCGAGGCCGACGAGCTGATCTTCACCTGCGACCTCTACGAAACCGCCGACCGCCACCGCGCCTTCGAGATCATCGCCGGGTTGAAGTGAACCGGCCTACCCGCGATGCGCGTGCATCGCGGGGTGACGCATCAACTTTCGTTGAGGCGAAAGCCGACTTTCACCGTGACCTGAAAGTGCGCCACCTGGCCATCGTCGATATGGCCGCGAATCTCGCCCACCTCAAACCACTCCAGATTCTTCAGCGTCTTGTTCGCCTCGGCGATGGCGTTACGAATAGCCTCGTCGACGCTGTTGCGCGACGAGCCGACGATCTCGATCTTCTTGTAGGTGTGATGGTCCGACATGAATGCCTCCTTCTGGTCCGCGAGACTCCGCTCGAATGAGTGCGTCCTGCTGAATTGAGGCCAGCAGAGCGTGGCGAAGTTCAGGCGTAGGGTGGATAACGCGAAGCTTATCCACCGTTGCGTATTGTCGGAGGGGCACCGATCTACCAGGGATCGGCAGACGCGTGGAAAAGGCTTCGCCGTTTTCCACCCTATGCTGTTCGTCGGGGTCATAGCCAAGCGAGCGCAGGCTGCTTGAATCAGTGCCACGTGCTTCATACCGCAGGGTCAGGCTGCGCCTTGAAACCTTCAGCCTGCATTCGCCACAGCGCCTCGAACTCTCCACCGCGGCTGCGCAGCTCATGGGGCGAACCGTCTTCAACGATGCGCCCGTTACGCAGCACGACAATCCGGTCGAAACTCGACAGGGTCGATAGACGATGCGCTACGGCCACCACGGTACGGTTGTGCACCAGATCGTTGAGCGCGGCCTGAATTTCAGCTTCAGACTGGGTATCCAGTGCGGAGGTGGCCTCGTCGAGGATCAGGATTGGCGCATCCTTGAGGAACGCCCGTGCGATACCCAGGCGCTGACGCTGGCCGCCAGAAAGCATCACGCCCCGCTCGCCAACGAGGGTGTCATAGCCCTCCGGCAGCTCGCGAATGAAGCTGTCACAGAATGCATTGCGCGCAGCCTGAATCACTTCCTCATCCGTCGCGCTTGGCCGTCCGTAGCGGATGTTTTCCCGAATGCTACGGTTGAACAGCGCTGTTTCCTGCGGCACCACAGCAATCTTCTCGCGCAGGCTGTCCTGACTGACGCTGCGAATGTCCTGCCCATCGAGCAGGATGCAGCCGTCCTGCACGTCGTCCAGGCGCTGAATGAGGTTAATCAAGGTCGATTTGCCGGCACCCGACGACCCCACCACACCGACCTTCTGCCCAGCGGGAATGTGCAGATCGAGATGGCGGAACACCGCGCTGCGGTCGGGATAGCTGAAGCTGACGTCTTCAAAGGTGATGGCACCCTCAGCGAGCAGGAGCTGCGCGTCGCTGTCTTCCAGGCCGTGGGGCTGCACGATGATGCGCAGGGTGTCCTCGATGGCGCCGACTTGCTGCGTGGCGTCCACCAGCGCCAGCGCCAGATCCCTCGATCCATGCAATATGCGGAACGTAAGGGCGCTGACCAACACCACGTCACCGGCCGTCACTTCACCACCGATCCACAGGCTGATTGCCCAAATCAGCATGCCGCCGGCCATCACCGACAGGCAGATATCGTGCATCACCCGAGCTTTTTCCAGGTACATCCAGCTACGCCGCTGCGCCCGAGCTTCGTAGCCGATCTCCTGCGCTAGGCGTTCGGCCTCGCGATCCCGGGCGGAGAAAGCCTTGATCGTCCAGACGTTGGACACGGCGTCCACCAGCTCACCACCGACCCGCGCCGACTGAGCGGCAAAGCGCTGATGCTTGGCGCGACCGCGAATGCCGAAGCCGGTTATCAAGGCCGCAACGATGGCGACGAACAGGATCAGCGCTACAGCCATGCGTACGTCGACGGTCAACAGCACCACGACTGCACCGATGAAATCCACGATTGGCGGCACGATTTTCCAGGCCAGGCCGCCGTAGATCGCACCCGCCGCGGCACCGATCGCAGAAATCCGGTTACCCAGCGAGCCGGCAAAATGCTCGGTGAAATAGCGCATCGGGTGGCCGGTCAGATGCTTGAACAGATCTACCCGCAAATCCACCACACTGGCCACCACGGTACGGCAGCCGAGCCAGCCACCAAGCCGCCAGAACACGTTCTCGATGACAATCAGGCCGATAAACAGCCACAGCGGAAACCATACGTTGGCGGTACCGCGGTCCGAGGCGCCCTGGGCCATGGCGTCCACCAGCAACTTCATGCCGTACTGCACGGCCACCGCACAGCCCGAAGCGCCGATGATCAGCGCCAGCAGGCCGCCGAAGTGCCAAGGCCGGGCACAGATGTAACGCCAGAGAAAGGCCAAGGGTGTGCTCGGTAGCGGCACCGATGTCGTTTTCGCCCGACTGGCCGCCGCTGGGGCGTTCATGAAAGGACTTGGGCCAGCGGAGATACGGCGCTGAACTGGCTGAAGCGCATCTGCTGCAGACGCAGCTCGTCGGCCAGGCCTTCATGCACATGGCGGTTACCGTTTTCGTCAGGGAACCCCAGCAAACCGGTCGGGCAGTGACGGTCATCGGTCCAGCCGGGATAGTCCAGGACCGGATACAGGCAAATGCCCTCCACCGGAACCCCACGCTGCATGGCCAGCCCGGCCTGCTCGCTGACGTAGCGCAACCAGTCGCCGCGCAAATCACCCTCGGCACCGGTTTCAGCGATCAGTAGCGGACGTTTGTAGCGCTGCCAGATCTCAGTGAGGATGCCTTTGAAGGGACGGTAGTCAGGATTGTCGCGCGCTATGGTACGGCCATCGCTCAGATACCACTGGTTGTCGGAGTAGTAATTGACGCCCAGCACGTCGAGATATTCCGGCGCCCCGCCGAGGCCCGGCCAGCGCTCGCCACAAAGCATGTCCCAGGCCTCGAACTGGGCCTGGCGAAAACGCTCCGCGTCGCGCTGCGGACCGGGGCGGTCATTGGAGGCGACGACGTGGATGGCGGGGTCGACTTGAGCAAAACGCGCACGCGGCTCCACCGCGCGGATCGCATCTATGGCAGCGATGGACGCGCGCACTAGCTGATGCTTGAGTTCGAATCCACGGCCGCGTGCCATCGGATTGAAATACGCCTCGTCCCCGCCAGCCCAGGCCCAGAATGAGATTTCGTTGAGCGGTGCATAGAAGGGCACGGTATCGGTTTCATCCTTGACCAATTGCGCAACGGCTGCGGCGTAACGGGCGAAGCGTTCGACAAACTGCGGGCGCCAGATGTCGATGTCGTCCGGCCAACCGTAATGGCAAAGATCCCAAATCACTTGGGTGCCTTGGCGATGCGCGGCCTGCAGCATTGGCAGGAAACTCGACCAGTCGTATTGGTATGGCGTCCGTTCGATCAGATGCCAGCGCAGGCCGTCACGCACGCTACGCAGGCCATGGCGCTGCAACACCGAATAGTCATGCGCAGCCCAGCGATCATGGCCGGTGGCCGCAAGCAGATCGAGGCGCCGACCATCGCTGCGCCGGTGGTTCGAACACTCGAAACCACCCATGAAGAAACTCTTGAATAGCGTGGGCTGATGCATCTTGGCCTCGTCTCAGGGTGCTCGCTCTGTCAGCGACTGACTGTACTCGGCGCCTTCGCCGAGTCCACGCTCGGCTTCCTCGATACGCTTGTACAGGGCCAACGCCTGGCCCA
Organism: Stutzerimonas stutzeri; assembly: GCA_002345575.1. GTDB lineage: Bacteria > Pseudomonadota > Gammaproteobacteria > Pseudomonadales > Pseudomonadaceae > Stutzerimonas > Stutzerimonas stutzeri_S. Next base: position 80,851 of record DDVX01000002.1, on the reverse strand, counting down.
CGACCTGGTCCATGTTGTAGTACTTGTAGGTACCAAGCCGCCCGACAAAAGTAACGCCCGGCGTCTCGTTTGCCAGCTGCTCGTAGCGCTTGTACAGCTCGGCGTTCTCGGGCCGCGGGATCGGATAGTAGGGATCGCCTTCGGCCGAGGGATATTCGTAGGTGATGCTGGTCTTTGGATGGACTTGCCCGGTGAGGTGCTTGTACTCGCTGATGCGTGTGTAGGGCACGTCCTCGCTCGGGTAGTTGACTGTGCCGACGGCCTGAAACTGCTCCTGTTCTAGTTGTTTGTGTTCGAACTTCAGCGAACGGTAGGGCAACTTGCCGAAACGGTAGTCGAAGTACTCGTCGATGGGGCCGCAAAAGATCAGATGATCGTGCTGCACCTCGTCGCGGATCTCGCGGTAATCGGTGTTGAGCATCACCTTGATATTCGGGTGCGCCAGCATCTTCTCGAACATCTTCGTATAGCCGTATTTGGGCATCTGCTGGAAGGTATCGGTGAAGTAACGATCATCGGTATCGGTGCGCGTGGGAATGCGTGAGGTGACCGACTTGTCCAGCTGCGACGGGTCCAGCCCCCACTGTTTGCGGGTGTAGCCGCGAAAGAATTTCTCGTACAGCTCGCGGCCGATGCCGTTGATCACCACGTCTTCGCTGGTCTGGATGTTTTCAACGGGTTCGGCGCGGCTGGCCAGGTAATGGGCTGCGTCCTCATCGGTCTGCAGATCCAGCCCGTAGAGTTGGTTCAGGGTGGTGCGGTTGATCGGGATCGGCACCAACTGCCCGTCCACCTGCGCCAACACGCGATGTTCGTACGGGCGCCACTCGGTGAAGCGCGACAGGTAGTCGACGATGCGCTGTGCATTGGTATGGAAGATATGCGGCCCGTAGCGGTGGATCAGCACGCCGGATTCGTCGTGGTAGTCGTAGGCGTTGCCAGCGATGTGCGGGCGGCGGTCGACCACCAGCACACGCTTGTTCAACCCGGCCGCCAAACGCTCGGCCAGCACGCTGCCGGCGAAACCGGCGCCGATGATCAGATAGTCGAAGCCTTTGCGGCGCTGCGGCAGCTCGCCGCCAACCCCGCCAAGACGTTCAGGATTGCGGTCTTGCGGGTTCAGATTGCGCATTGGATCTTCTCCTTCATCAGGCTCCAGGTGTGGTCCCAAGACATATCACCAAGGATTTCGTCGGCCTTGGTCAGCAGGCTGTCGCGGTCTTCCGCATCGGCCAGAGCCGCCTCGCAGGCCGCGACGAACGCCTCGGGGCTATCGGCGATGCGCACGATGCCGGTGTCGCCATAGGTACGCACCACATCGGTGATCGGCGTTGAGACCACCGGGCGGCCACCGGCGAGGTATTCGGGGGTCTTGGTCGGACTGATAAAGCGAGTCGACTCATTCAGCGCGAACGGCATGATGGCCACGTCCCAACCGGCCAGATATTGCGGCAGCTCGTCGTAGGTTTTGCCGCCCAGGTAGTGAATGTTGTCGCGCTGGGGCAACGTCGCCGGGTCGATTTTCACCACCGGACCGATCAGCACGATCTGCCAGTCCGGGCGCTGCGCGGCGACCTTGGCGATCAGCCCCAGGTCCAGGCGCTCATCAATCACGCCGTAGAATCCAAGGCGCGGCAGTGGAATCTCGGCCTGATCCGCCGGATCGGCCTGTGGCCGCCGCGCCGCAGCGAAGTGCTCGACGTCAACGCTGCTGGGAAAGGGATGCGCGTTTTCGTGATGCTGACGCTTTGCCTCATAGAGGCTGTAGCCGCCGGTGAAAACCAGGTCGGCGCGGCGCATCAGCTGGCGCTCGCGCTCGATCAGCTGAGGCGGCGCGCCATGGAAGGCGGAGAGCTCGTCCATGCAGTCGTAAATCACCACCTTTGGTTTGAGGTGATCGGAAAAGGCCAGGCTCATTGGCGTGTAATACCAGAGCAGCAACTCACTGGCGCCCAGCTTCGCCAGGTAGCCATCTAGCAGGCTGCGCTGCACCTGATCGGCTTCCTCGCCGACACAACCGGCGGGCAGGCGCGGAATCAGTATCTGCACGCCGTTCTCCTCGGGGCGCACCTCCAGCCAGGGCTGAGCGTCTTCGGTCGGGATCGGCTCCTCATAGAACAGCACGTTGAAGTCGCGGGCAAAGCGCGACATCAGATGCTGCGGGCGCTGATAGACGAAGCTCCAGCGCAGGTGGGACAGGCAAAGGAGTGTGGGTACCTGTTCGTCGAAAACCACCTCGGCCGGCGCGGCCGACTTGTCGGGGGATTTGCCAATCTCGTACTGGAAGGGGCCTGCCCAGCTCATGAGAAACCTCGTCGGGTGGCGGTGCGGTCTGCGTCCTATCCGCTGCATCGCGCGTGGATTCGGCGCTGCCCTGCGCAACATATAAGGCGTACGGCGTGGCTAATAGTTCGCTTGCGAGCACGCCGTTCGCCGGTTATGCGACGACACGAAGGCGCCAGCGGTTCCGCCGCGCCACACCCGCAAACACCCGTCATCGGCTGGGTTGAACTTGCCTCGCTTCCTGCTCGTCATTACTTCAGGACGCCTGATACAACCCGGGCCCCGGGTAGCCTCGCGCACTTGTTTTCGCGCCCGGTTCGATAGGCCGACCCTACTTTGGAGATGCTTTGCGGCGCCGCTTCGCGGCCAGCTGCGACTTGTCCTTCGTGCGTTCAAAAACTGGATTACGGAGGTAGTAACAAATGATTCTAGTGACCGGCGGGGCAGGATATATCGGCTCCCATGCAGTACTGGAGCTGCTTCGGGCGGGTGAGGATGTTCTGGTCCTCGACAATCTTTGCAACAGCTCCAAGGCCGCGCTCGACCGTGTCGAGCGTCTGGCCGGACGGGAGCTGCAGTTCGTCAAAGGCGATGTACGCAACCGCGCGTTGCTGCAGGCGCTGTTCGCCTCGTACCCGATCCGCGCGGTAATGCATTTCGCCGGGCTAAAGGCCGTTGGCGAGAGCGTGCGCGAGCCGCTGCGCTACTACGAAACCAACGTCAGCGGCAGTATCACGCTGTGTCAGGCAATGGCCGAAGCAGGCGTATTCAGGCTGGTGTTCAGCTCGTCGGCCACGGTCTACGGCGAATCACCGGTGATGCCCATCACCGAAGACCGTCCAACCGGTACTCCGACCAACCCTTACGGCCAGTCCAAGCTGATGGCGGAGAACGTCTTGAAGGGTTTGGCCGAATCCGATCCACGCTGGTCCATCGGCCTGTTGCGCTACTTCAACCCTATCGGCGCGCACGAATCCGGGTTGATCGGCGAGGACCCCAACGGTGTGCCGAACAACCTTCTGCCTTACATGCTTCAGGTGGCTGTTGGCCGGCGCAAGCAACTCAGCGTCTATGGCGGCGACTATCCAACCCCGGATGGCACCGGCATTCGCGACTACATCCATGTAGTGGACTTGGTCAAAGGCCACCTCAAGGCACTGGATCGCCTGGAACAGGTACGCGGGGTATCAGTCTGGAACCTTGGCACCGGCAAGGGCCATTCGGTACGCCAGATGATTACGGCTTTCGAAGAAGTCACTGGCCGGCCCCTGGCCCACGTGATCAAGCCGCGCCGCGCAGGCGACATAGCCCAGTGCTGGTCCGACCCAAGCAAGGCCTGGGCTGAACTGGGCTGGCGCGCGGAAAAGGATCTGGTGACCATGCTCGCCGATGCCTGGCGCTGGCAGAGCAAAAACCCTCGCGGCTACGCCACCGAAACGAAGGTGCCGGCAGCATTGGCCAGCTGACCGCGACGTTACTTCCGTTCCGCTACCGACGAAGCGATCGACCAGGCGTTTGCCGAGTCCGTCGCAAGCCATCCGGAAGCTGTCAGCGCCTCGCGCAATATTTTCTCGGCATTCTCGGGCACGATCTGCGCGTGCCCCTGGGCGCGATACAGCTTGGCTCGGAGGTGCTGATGCTGGCTGCTGAACTTGGCGCCAAGCCGAGCATGATCGCGTCGCAGATCTATACCAGCGTCAAACGTGCAAGCAAGATAGTCAGCGACTATGAGCCGACACTAAGAGTATGCGGCAGGCGAGCACCGACTCAGCCGACCAAAGGCGTAGCATGCTGCGCACATCCTGTTCAGTACGAGGAGATTTCCATGCCTGCCACAATTTACGTTCCGCCGAAGGTCTGGACGCACGATGCGCCTTCTGGAGGCAAGTTCGCCAGCATTAACGCCCCGACGGCCGGCGCGCGGGAGGAACGGGCGTTGCCGGTTGGCAAGCACCCGCTTCAGCTTTATTCACTGGCCACGCCCAACGGCGTCAAGGTCAGCATCATGCTCGAAGAACTGCTCGCCCTTGGCCACAGCGGCGCCGAGTACGACGCCTGGCTGATCAAGATTGGCGACGGCGACCAGTTCGGCAGTGGCTTCGTTGAGATCAATCCCAACTCGAAGATTCCGGCGCTGGCCGACCATAGCGTCGCAGGCGAGCCGCTGCGGGTGTTCGAGTCCGGCTCGATCCTGGTCTATCTCGCGGAAAAATTCGGCGCCTTCCTGCCTAACGAACTTCGAGCGCGCACCGAGACACTGAACTGGCTGTTCTGGCAGATGGGTTCAGCACCCTTCGTCGGCGGCGGCTTCGGACATTTCTATGCCTATGCACCAGAAAAGTACGAATATCCGATCAACCGCTACGCCATGGAAACCAAGCGCCAGCTGGACGTGCTTGATCGCCAACTGGCCGAACGGCCCTTTGTTGCTGGCGATGACTACACAATTGCCGATATGGCGATCTGGCCCTGGTATGGCGTGCTAGCAATGGGTGAATTGTACCAGGCCGGCGAATTCCTTTCGGTGCAGGACTACCAGCACGTACAGCGCTGGGCCGCCGATATCGCCGCACGCCCGGCGGTTATCCGCGGTCGCAAGGTCAACCGCACCTGGGGCGAGGAATCCGAGCAGGCACCGGAACGCCACAGCGCAGCGGATCTGGATTGAGTCGTAAGGTGGAAACGGCGTAGCCTTTTCCACCTTCCCCGTCGAGATCTCCGGTGGATAAGCGCTTCGCACGTTATCCACCTGCCTGCCTTGATTGCCGCTGGCCGAGCTGATCGCCCGAAGTCCGCGAGGGGCATGCCCTTACCTCAAGATTGACGCCGCTCCTCGCCCAGTGCCTCGCGCAAACCGGCCCGGCCGAGGCCCACCGCCAGACAATCCTCGGCCAGGCCGAGCGCAGCGTTGAGTATCGTGTTGGGCTGATAGGGCTTGCGCAAGCTCAGGCCGATCTTCGAGGCAACCAGCGCCGCCGTAGCGCCGAGCAACGCCGGCACCAGCACAGGCTCGCGTCGCACGCCGGCCAGCGCCGCCGCACTCACCCCTCCAGACAATGCACGAAACATCATCGACGGCACTATGGTCCGATCCGGGGCGAACGGCATCTTGTCGCCTGCAATCTCTCCGGCCGCCAGCACCGGAAGAAATGTTTGCGCCGCATCTGAGGTCAGCAGCTGCGCCGCCTCCCCTGCGCCAGTCAGATCGTCTCGCTCGCTTAACGCCCGGCTGACCATAGCCGGCGCCAACATGCTGCGCATACCCGTTACCGCCCCGATTGCCAGGGCGGCCAGTAAGAGATTGCTGGAATTGGACACGCTGATTTCTCCCGGTAGCTGGTCAAATTTCGACCGGGAGAGAATGCAGGTGTTCAGCTAGTCGGCTGGAAGGCCGTACTCAGCTGCGCGCACCCAGTTTGCCGACCACACCGCGCAGGGTTTCCTGGATGTCGGCGGGCAGCAGGACGGTCTTGGCGTTGTTACTCTGGCTCAAGCGGTCCAGAGCGGCGATGTATTTCTCGCCGAGCAGGTACATCATCGGCCCGCTTTCGCTGCCTATGGAGCTGCTGACACGGCGAATCGCTTCCGCCGAAGCTTCAGCCAGCATGACCTGTGCATCAGCGTCGCGGCGAGCCGACTCCAGACGCGCTTCGGCTTCGAGAATGGCCGCCTGCTTGGCACCTTCGGCACGGGTCACAGTAGCCTTGCGCTCACGCTCTGCAGCGGCCTGCAGCTCCATCGCGCGCTGCATGGATTCCGAAGGCTTGATGTCCTGGATTTCCACCGACTTGACGGTCAGCCCCCAGTCCACCGCCTCGTCGGCAATGCTTTCGCGCAAGCGCGCCTTGATCCGGTCACGTGACGACAGTGCTTCGTCCAGCTCCATTTCGCCAACGATGGAGCGCAGGGTGGTCATGATCAGGTTGCGGATCGCCTCGGAGAAATCAGTGATGCCATAGACCGCCTTGACCGGATCGGTAACCTTGATAAAGGCGATGGCATTGGTAAGGATCACCGCGTTATCACGGGTGATGACTTCCTGCTCCTGTACGTCGAGGATGATGTCCTTGGTCACCAGCTTGTAGGCCACCCGATCCAGGTACGGAATCAAGATGTTCAGCCCCGGACGCAGGGTGCTGTGGTATTTGCCGAGTCGCTCGACCACCCACTCCTCGCCCTGGGCCACCAGGCGCACGCCCTTGGCGATGGTAACGACGATAAATACCAGCACCACAGCGGCAATGATCAGTCCCGCATTCATTAAGTGACTCCTAGAGTAAGAAACAGTCTGTTCAGGGTGCCTTTAAAACCGTAGGCGAGGCAGCCAGCGCAGGGAGAGATCAGCCGAAAGAGCGCAGTTTACGAGCTGTAAATGAGCATTTCCGCCCGTTTTCTAACGCAGTGATGGCAACGCAGGTGTTTTTAGAGATACCCGTCAGGCTTTGGTGACTTTCAGGTAGCTACCTTCGACGGAAACCAGTCGCACGCGCTCACCGGCGCTGATGCTCTGCTCCGCCACGCAGGCCCATTCCTCAGCGCCGAGAATGGGCCGTTGGAAGCGTACCTTGCCACGCTGGAACGGTTCGACCTGGCCAACCAGCAAGCCCACTTCGCCGATCACTTCGCCAGCAGCGGTGCCGATCAATGTCTTGTGTCGGTTGGGTTTGAACACCCTGAACCAGAGCACCACCATGGCCAGCGAAGCCAGTGCCCAGATCACCAGTTGCAGGGTCAGTGACAGGCCGCCAGAAATGAGCAGTGTCGCCCCGACCAACAGCGCGCCCATGCCGAACCAGATCACGAAAAATGAGGGAATCACCAGCTCCAGCATGATCAGCAGCAAGCCACCGACCGCCCAGTACCACCATTCGATAGTCATTTCGACTCCATTGTCAGACGGATCCCCACCCATGCCGCAGCGGTATGGGCCGGGCGAGTAAGGCCGCTATTGTCTGCTGATCGCTTGGAGCATGTCATGCATTTGCTCTGCCGCACCAACCAACACCAAAGTCTCGACCGCTCATCGCGAAGAGAGTCCGAGTGCGGGGGTGCGACTTTGCTTTAGCCTGTAGAATCGACGCCTTGCCATATCGGCACCATTTCATGACTGCTGAGAGTTGTCTGACTCAGGAGATAAACTATGAGCGACCTTTCACTGGCTGGCACCGCGATTGAGCATTTCCACGTTTGCGCGTTCTTCGATAGCCGCGAGCAGGAATACGATGTGCTGATCCCTTTTTTCAGGGAAGCGCTCGATCAGGGTGAGAAGAGCATCCATATTCTCGATCCTGCCACCTTGGCAGAACACCGTAATCGCCTGACTGCAGGTGGGATCGACACCCACGCCTGTGAAGCCTGTGGCCAGCTGGAGCTGCAGTCCTGGCAAGGCGTTTACCTGGATGAAAACGGTGTCTTCGAGAAAGATCGCATGCTTGCAACGCTGGATGCCGCGTGCAAGCAGGCGGCCAAGGCGGGTTATCCCAGGGTGCGCATCATGGGCAACATGGACTGGGCGTTCCGTGGCGCAGCCGTTGAGAAGGATCTTCTCGCCTATGAGGCAGAGGTCAACGAAGTACTGTCGAAGAATCGCCAGCCGGCGATCTGTGTCTACGACATCGCCAAGCTCAACGGCTCGACGATGATGGACCTGCTGCGTACTCATCCCCTGACTCTGATCAATGGCATCGTGCAGGAAAACCCTTTCTACACGCCTGCAACCGAAATGCTCGAAGAGCTGCGCAACAGGGAAATCGGCACACAGTCGCGTAGCACCCATGCCAGCTGATCACGGCCCTTGTGCTGGCCAAAGCGTTAAATGAATCCACCGATGTCGGAGCGTTTGGATAACGTCAGCTCAGCCCGTAGCCTCCGCGACCTGATGGGGCTGTTGGCACTGCCTGCCTTGTGGGCAGGACGCGACGGTGCCGCCATTTTGCAAATCACTATCGAAGCCGTTGAACGCATCGTGCCGATGCGTTTCATCATGGCCGACGTCAAGCTGCTGCCGGATACGCCCCCACACAGGGTGTTGCGCCTGAACGGGCAATACATCGACGCGCCGGCTCGGGCCGAGTGGGAGGTCGCCGCCGGCAAATGGGAACAGACTCGCTTACCTGATGGACGCGTGCATTTGCTGCTTACCCCGCAGCAGCCGATGCGCGTGGTGCGGCTGAGTATGGGCTGCGGCAAATTCGGCGGAAACATCTGGTTTGGCTCCGAACGGCATGATTTCCCCAGCGAGCCGCAGTTGGCTTTTCTGCGCGCCGCCGCATCATTGGCGACCACGGGCTTACAGACCGCCCGCGCCAACCATGAACGCGAACAGGCCAGCCGCGCCAAGGACGAGTTCCTCGCCATGCTCGGGCACGAACTGCGCAATCCGCTGGCGCCGATCATCACCGTTCTGGATTTGCTCAAACTGCGCAGCAAGGGCCAGGAGCTGCCTCGCGAACATCAGATCATCGAGCGCCAGGCGAAACACCTCTCCAGCCTGCTGGATGACTTGCTGGATGCAACCCGCATCATTCAGGGCAAGACCGAACTCAAGCGTGAGCCGCTCGAGCTGAGAGAGGTGATTCAGCGCACCGTTGAGACTACCGAAACGTTATTTCAGGAGCGCAGCCACCGCCTGACCATACGCCTGCCAGAACAGGCGGTCTGGGTGTACGGCGACCCAACCCGGCTGATGCAGGTGTTCGCCAACCTGCTGTCGAATGCGGCCAAGTACACCGACCGCGGCGGCCAGATCGAAATCACCATGCAGGCCACCGAATCCCAAGTATCGGTCACGGTGCATGACAACGGCTCGGGGATCAGCCCGACGCTCTTTCCCCGGTTGTTCACTTTGTTCGAGCAGGGCGCTTCCACCATCGACCGTGGCAAGGGTGGGCTTGGTATCGGCCTGGCGCTGGTGAAAAACTTCGTCGAGCTGCACGAAGGTTCAGTGATAGCTCGCAGCGAAGGCATCGGCCGCGGCTCAGCATTCACCGTCTCGTTACCGCGCCTGAGCCTGACGAACAACCGTCAGGCTGCCCCCAAGCCCACATCCATTGCCGCCGGATCAACGCTGCGCATCCTTCTGGTCGACGATAACGCCGATGCCTTGGAAAGCCTGCGTGATTATCTGGCCCACCGCGGTCATGAAGTCGTCGCCGCCAGCGAGCCGTTGCAGGCATTGCAAATCACTAAAGAGTTCCGGCCCGACGTGGCGGTGCTGGATATCGGCCTGCCCGGAATGGATGGCTACGATCTGGCGGCGGCGCTGCGGGGCAGGTTCTCGAAGGAAGAGCTGCGCCTGGTAGCACTCACCGGCTATGGCCAGATCAAGGATTTTGAACGCTCGAAATCCGCCGGCTTCGACACGCATCTGGTCAAGCCGGTATCACTCGAAGCCCTCGATGCGGCCATTGCCGGCTCCTATCCTGCCGCCGAGCAGGTACGTTAGAGCCGACGCTGTGACTGGCGATGCTGCCAGCTGCCGTCATAGCACCGGAGAAGCTGCACTCACCACCCGCAAAGCCAAACCTTCATAGGGATCAAGGTTGAGGACCATCTCGCAGGTCTCGGTCAGGTCTGCCTCGACTCGCTCATGGATAATATCCACCACCGGACCGGGCGCGACGCCAGGTAGGCAAAGCGTTTCGCTGATCGACTCGGCGCTGAAGTTCAGTGCAGTGATCTGCACGCCCTTGCCGGCGGGCAGCTCGTGCACCATGACCAGCAGCCCCGGCGCCTGCACATCGGGAATCATGATCTGTTTGCTCGCGGCAATATCGTACGCACGCCGCACACTGAGGATGCGCTTGAGCTGACAGGCAAAAGAGCCGGAGGTCTGCAGCTGATCGACCAAGCTGCCGTATAGCGAACGTGCTCGTGGCAATCCTTCGGCGGAGGTTTCGGCTTCGGGCGCGAGATCGGCCAGATCATAGGCGCCACGATGCAGCCAGCGGGTGTCGCCATCGCCCATCAGGTGTTCGACCTGCGCCGCCTCCAGAGGCAGTGCGCCGACCAGATCCCAGCCTGATAGTGCAAATACGCCAGGCTGCATGGCATTGAACATCACCAGCAGGATATGCAGCCGCTGGATCTGCTCGATCTCGGCGGGGCCGATTTCATTCAGGTCACGAATGCCCAGCGCGGCGGTGATCACACTGGCGGTGGTGCAGGCCACGCCATTGGTGACGAACTTGAGGTTGTAGGGCGCGTGTTCGCCGGTCAGCCGCTCGTACATTTCCTCGCGGATGTGCTCACGCAGGATGCCGCCCGGTAGCGTCTGGCCGTGGTAGTGATAATGGTCGTGAGCGTGCAATGTCCAGAAATGCACCAGTTCCAGAGTCAGCTCATCGTGGTTCTGCATCGCGTGGATCAGCGAGGCCGGGTCGATCCCGAATGAGTGCACCTCGCGCAGCATCAACCGCAGGAACTCGGTGTCGCCGGTCAACAGCGCATGGTGATAGGCCGGACGGGTGATGAAGTCGTAGGACAGGTCGGCACCGCCGTGGGACATGGCGGCGATGTCGTCGATGGTCAGGTTCAGCTCTTGGAAACTGAAGCCGCCGGCCTTGCGGATGGCACCGGCGATCAGTTGGTTGCTGGTGACTGACAAGGGGTGGCTCTCCGACCAGGCGGTGCCCTCGGCACGACGCTCGACGCCGAGAAAGCCGTTGGCGTCCAGGCGCAGCATGCGCGCACCAGACACATCGATGGCATGCAAGGCATCGCCGATGATCAGCTGCTGCGCGGCGAAAGTCGGGTCCAGCCAGTTCAGCGACGGCTGGCCCTCCTTGAAGTAATGCAGATACACCCAGCGGCGGTGCTTGCCGTCCACGCCGGTGACGATGTCGGTGGCGCTCCAGTCGGTGTCCTTGATCCCCGGCTCGAAGAAGATCACCCGCTGCAGCTGGCCAACGATGTAGTGCTTGTCCTTGAGCTGCTCAACCACCACCGGCGACAGGTTGACCGAGTCTCGCCCTGCCGGCACGTCGGGCAGCAGCGGCCAGTCTTCCTCGTTGATTTCGACCATGTGGTACAGACCCGGATAGTCACCGTAGGCCATTTCAGCGAGACGAAAATCGGCGCCCTTGCCGGTGTGCGCCGGGATGATGTCCTCGATAACGATGGCGTTATGCGCGGCGGCCATGCGGCTGAGTTGCAACATTTGCGCCTCGGTGCCGAGGCTGGGGTCGATACCGAAGCTGATGCGGTCGAAGTTGCCATCGATGGTCGGCGTGAATTCACGGCCACGCAGGCCGCCGGAACGCTTCATCGGGCCATTATGAATACCCTGCACGCCAAGATCGGAAAGTGCACTCCAAAGCCGCTCATCCGCCAGCGCCTGGAGTACCGAGCCACCCTCTGGCGTAACGATTGCCGCGGGATACGCAGTGAACCACACCGAGGACGTCGCGCTTGCATCGCGTGGTCGCGCCTGTGCATAGGGGCGCTGCCAGAGCCGTGCCTGGCCGGCATAGTGGCGGGCCCGCTCGCGGGCCGCTTGAAGCATGGACTGGCTTTCCAGCCATTCGATGTAACTGCTGTCAGGTGTACTCATAGCGACATGCATTCCCGGTACGCGAGGGACGATGTGTCGTTTGAGTCGGGCGCACCAGCATCGTTGCATCACATGACGAAACGAGCCGCTGAAAAGCTAGGTCAACGCGCGCCGGCTACCGCTCCTGCCTGCCCGGCCAGACGGCGTTCGGCCTGTTTCTGCGCCTTGTAGGCCAGGGCGGCTGGTGCCACCGGTGTGGCCTTGCCGGTTTCCAGCCACTTCTTCAGGCGATTGGCATCGGCCATGTGGGTGTACTTGCCAAAGGCGTCGAGCACCACGAAGGCCACATCACGCTGGTCCATCACAGTGCGCATCACCAGGCAGTGACCGGCGGCATTGGTGAAGCCGGTCTTGGTCAACTGGATATCCCAATTGGGCTTGCGCACCAGGGCATTGGTGTTGCGAAAGCCGAGGGTGTAGTTGGGCTTGCGAAAGGCCACGGTTTTCTCGGGCTGGGTACTGAGCTCGTCAATCAGCGGGTAGGCGCGGCTGGCACGCAGCAGTTTGACCAGATCATTGGCACTGGAGACGTTGTGCTGCGACAGGCCGGTGGGCTCGACATAACGGGTACGGCTCATGCCTAGCTCACTGGCCTTGAGGTTCATCGCCTGGACAAAGGCTGCATAACCGCCCGGATAGTGGTGAGCCAGGCTGGCTGCGGCGCGGTTTTCCGAGGACATCAGTGTCAACAAGAGCATCTCGCGACGGCTGATTTCGCTACCGATGCGTACCCGCGAGAACACGCCTTGCATCTCCGCCGCATCGCGAATGGTGATGGGCAGCTGCTCATCGAGCGGCAGTTTGGCGTCCAGCGCCACCATAGCGGTCATCAACTTGGTGACCGAAGCGATGGGCACCACCAGATCGGGATTGCTTGAATAAAGGATCTGACTGGTATTCAGGTCGACTAGCAAAGCGCTGCCAGAGGCAAGTTCCTGCTGTGCCGGCGCCGCGAATGAGGCGGGGCTGGCGATGACGCTGCTGCAAGCCAACAGCAGGCCGAAAATGGAATGGCGTAGTTTCAAAATGAGTACCAGAAAAGTGACGAAAAGAATGATGTCACGCGGCGCGCAGTATACGGAAAAGCCGCACGCCACAGTTCCATGTCGATGGAGTGTAGAAGAGATTCACTGCACCTTCAGACGAGCAAGCTGTCAGATCAGAAGATATCCATCTAGGGGAGGGTTCTCATGTCCCGTTTCAGCAGCAAAAACACCACACGTGACGAGATTGAGCGCGAAATTCACAACCTGATGAGCGCTCTTGACGAGCTCAAGCGCGACGCCAGCCGAGGGTCGCGTAATAGCTTCAATGATCTGCGCTCGCGCGCCGAGTCGCTCTGGCACGACAACCATTGGGATGAGCATCGCGAGGCACTGTCTAGACGTAGCCGCGAGGCCACCCGCGCGGCTAGTGAATGTGCTCGCAAGCATCCGCTGAGCACCCTGGCGCTGGCAGCCGGTGCCGTGGCCCTGATCGGCTATCTCGCCACCCGTCGTTAGCAGACCGTTGAAAAACTTTCTGGGTTAAACGACCTGCTGAAGGGCGCCGCCATGCTCAACGCCGAAACGCCACGTCTCAAGTTCGCGCTCTACGGAGCACACTCCAGCCTGGGCAACGCGGTGCTGTGCGAGCTGTTGAGCCGGCAACACGAGGCTGTCGCGCTGATCAATGACTTCAATTCCATGACTGCCCGACCAGGGCTGCGCACCAAGGCCGGCGATCTGTTCGATGCCATCAGCGTGTCACGCAGCGTGGCTGGCATGCATGGAGTCATCTGCCTGTTCGACAGCCCTTCGGTTCCGACGGCGCCCGATGCCAGCGTCGTTGGCCGGCCGCAGGACTTGTATCAAGCGGTGTTCTCGTTGCTTTCGGGCATGACCGATGCGGGCGTGCAGCGTCTGCTATTGGTAGCCGACTTCAATGCCCACGCCGATGAGTCGGAGCTGGCGGCCGCCCGGCAACTGATCGCATCGCATCCGCTGAAGTGGACGCTAGTGGATGCCAGTACCGCCGGTGAGGACCTGTCCATCGAAGACTTCAGTGATATCGACGGGCTGCCCAGCAATGACCTTCGCGTGCAGCTACGACGCATCGCCGCCGGCATGGTGGATGAGTTGGAGCGACCACAACATCTGCATCAGCAGATCCATTTTCATTTCTGAAGGCTTTAGCCTTGCAGTTGAGCGCGCAACGCCAGCAGCACTGGCCTCGACTCGGGGCGCACGCCTCGCCAGAGTTCAAAAGCAGCAGCAGCCTGTTCCACCAGCATGCCCAGGCCATCGCGGCCGTGTGCGCCAAGATCAGTAGCCCATTGGCAGAACGGCGTGGGTTTCGCGCCATACATCATGTCGTAGCAGAAGGTGTGGCCCGCAGCGATCAGCGTGACGGCCAGCGGCGGCAGTTCGCCGGCAAGGCTTGCCGAAGTGCCATTGATGATCACATCGAATGCGCCATCCAGCTGCTCGAATGCGCTGGCGCTGACCGGGCCAAGCTTGGCGAATTCCTCGACCAATTGCTCAGCCCTGGCCAGGGTACGGTTGGCAATCACCACCGCAGCCGGGCCTTGCGCCAGCAGGGGCTCAAGTACGCCACGCACCGCACCGCCGGCGCCCAGCAGCAGGATGCGTTTGCCTTGTAAGGTCACTCCGGCGTTGTCCAGCAGGTCGCGTACCAGGCCGATGCCGTCGGTGTTGTCACCCAGCAGGCGTCCGTCGTCGAGCTTGTGCAGGGTGTTCACCGCCCCGGCGCGGCGGGCGCGCTCGGTCAGCTGGTCGGACAGACGCCAGGCTTCTTCCTTGAACGGCACGGTGACGTTAGCGCCGCGCCCCTCGACAAAGAACTGCCGGGCGCAACCGGGGAAGTCATCCAGCGGCGCCAGCAGGGCCTCATAACTGAGCGACTGTTCGGTCTGCTGCGCGAACATACGGTGGATCTGTGGTGACTTGCTGTGGCCGATGGGGTTGCCGAATACGCCGTAGCGGTCCATGAAAAACTCCAAACTGCTAGGAAATCAGGCGCCAGCGAGCCAGTCGCGATCCGTGAGAAAGTATTCGGTCAGGCGCGCTTCCGGCGTGCCGGGCACTGGATTCTTGTCGTAGCCCCAGCTGACATTCGGCGGCAGGGACATCAGGATCGACTCCGTGCGCCCACCCGACTGCAGCCCGAACAGCGTGCCCCGGTCATAGACGAGGTTGTATTCCACGTAACGGCCACGGCGCAGCAGCTGGAATTCACGCTCGCGCTCGCCGAAAGTCATGGCCTTGCGGCGCTGGACGATCGGCAGGTAGGCCTCCAGATAGGCGTCGCCAACTGCTCGCATGAAGGCAAAACAGGTGTCGAAGTCCCACTGGTTGAGGTCGTCAAAGAACAGACCACCGACGCCACGGGGCTCGTTGCGGTGCTTGATGTGAAAATAACGGTCGCACCATTCCTTGTAGCGCGGATAAACGTCGGCGCCAAAGGGCGCACAGGCGTCGTATGCGACTCGGTGCCAATGGATGCAGTCTTCGTCATTACCGTAGAAGGGCGTCAGGTCAAAACCGCCGCCGAACCACCAGACGGGCTCTTCGCCTTCCTTTTCAGCGTTGAATAGACGCACATTGGCATGTGACGTGGGCACGTAGGGGTTGTGCGGATGGATCACCAGGGACACGCCCATGGCCTCAAAACCGCGCCCGGCCAGCTCGGGCCGATGGGCACTGGCCGAAGGCGGCAGGCCGCTACCGTACACATGGGAAAAGTTGACGCCGCCCTTTTCGATCAGCCCGCCGTTCTCGATCACCCGGGTACGGCCACCGCCGCCACCGGGACGGGTCCAGGCATCCTCAACGAAGCGCGCGCCACCATCTTCGGCCTCCAGCGCGGCGCAGATACGGTCCTGCAAATCGAGCAGGTAGGCTTTGACGGCTTCGGTCCGGTCGCTCACGAAATCACCTTGGCATTAGAAAGAAGAGCAGCGCATCCCCGACGAACACAGGAATGCGCGGAAATTACGCAAGCATATCATCCGTCCGGTTGACGAATTCCGGGCAGCGCGATTGGATAGGTACCTTTAGATCCGTCCAGGAGCTCCTAATGTCTCAGCGCATTCAATTCAGCCAGCACGGTGGTCCCGAGGTGCTCGAACAGATCGAGGCCGAGATCCCCGCTCCCGCAGCCGGCGAAGTCCGCGTACGCAACCATGCCATCGGCCTGAACTTCATCGACACCTATTTTCGCAGCGGTCTATATGCGCCGCCGAGCCTGCCGTCGGGTCTGGGTACCGAAGGCGCCGGTATAATTGAGGCGCTGGGCGAGGGCGTCGAGCAGTGGCAGGTCGGTGATCGCGTCGCCTACGCCACAGGACCGCTGGGTGCCTACGCTGAACATCACGTACTGCCGGCGCGGCATCTGGTGAAGCTGCCGGAGGCGATCAGCTTCGAGCAGGCGGCCGCGGTGATGCTCAAGGGCCTGACCACGCAATACCTGCTACGTCAGGTGTATCCGTTGCAGGCTGGTGAAACCATCCTGTTCCATGCGGCAGCCGGGGGAGTGGGCTCGATCGCCTGTCAGTGGGCCAGGGCGCTGGGCGCCAAGCTGATCGGTGTGGTCGGCTCGGAAGAAAAGGCCGAGCGCGCCAAGGCGCTGGGTGCCTGGGCTACCATCGACCGCACCCGCGAGGATGTGGTGCGGCGTGTGCTGGAGCTGACCGACGGGCAGAAATGCCCGGTGGTCTACGATTCGGTGGGCAAGAACAGCTGGGAAATCTCGCTGGACTGTGTGGCGCCACGCGGACTGCTGGTCAGCTTCGGCAATGCCTCCGGCGCGGTAACGGGCGTCAACCTCGGCGTGCTGGCGCAGAAGGGATCGCTGTTCGTTACCCGACCGATTCTGGCTGGCTATGCCGATACGGCACCGCGTCTGCAGGCGATGGCCGCCGAGCTGTTCGAAATGATCGAAAGCGGTCAGATCAACGTGGAAATCGGTCAGCGCTATCCGCTCGCTCAAGCCGCCGAAGCACAGCGCCTGCTGGCTGAAGGACGCACCACCGGCTCAACGATCTTGCTGCCTTAAAGCTTGAAAGGCCGGGCCGAACAAGTTCGGCCCTTGGCTTCACCCGTTTCCTAACTCGCTCGTATGACTTCACCGTTGCGCACATCGCGGATGGTGCTGGGGTTGCGTCGGCCGCCCAGCCGGCCGCCGAGAACGGCATCCAGCTGGCGCGGAAAATACTGCTCCACACGCAGGCGCGAGCGGGCAGAAGGGCGACCGGCAGGATTGGCTGACGTGGACACCAGAGGGCCGGTAAATGCGCAAAGTCTGGCTACTAGTGGATGGTCGGTCACCCGCAGCGCCACGCTGTCGTGTCGGCCGGTGATCCACTCAGGCAAACGCTGGCGGTGCGGCACCAGCCAGGTATTGGGCCCTGGCCAGCTGCCAGCGAGGCGATCCAACCAGCGCTCAGGCAGGTCAGCGAGAAGAAAGTCGAAGTCATCGATGTCGCCAGCGATCAGGATCAATCCCTTTTCCACTGGCCGCTCTTTGAGCGCCAGCAGGCGATACACCGCATCGCTGTCCCAGGGATCACAACCCAGGCCCCAGACCGCCTCGGTAGGGTAGGCAATTACGCCACCAGCCCGCACTGCACGCGCCGCCTGTTGTATACGCCAATTGCCGACCATCATGACCCCAGCTGTAGGAAAACCGCCGCAGTTTACCTGAGCAGGGTGCTCAACCGCTGCGGGCAATCCAGTGGCCATGCTCGCAGGCCACCCGCCCCTCAATTTCCAGCTCGGTGAGCTCGGCCAGTACCTGCGTCAGCGGCTGGGCGAGCGCATGGGCGAGGGCCTCACTGCTCATGGGTGCCGCGTGCAGTTGGGCGAGCAGTGGGTGCACCTCCCGCTCGGACATCACGTTGTCAGGCGTGGACGGAGCGACCTGCTGCCAGCCACGCAGAGCCTGAAGGATATCCTCGACGCCCTCCACCAGCGCCGCGCCCTGGCGGATCAGCTGGTGACAGCCGCGTGCGCCGGGATGATGAATGGAGCCGGGAATGGCATACACCTCGCGGCCCTGCTCGGCGGCCAGCCGCGCGGTGATCAGCGAGCCACTGGAAGGACTCGCCTCAACCACCAGTACGCCCAAGGAAAGACCACTGATGATTCTATTGCGTCGAGGAAAATTAGATGCTTGCGGCGGGCAATCCAATGGTAATTCGGACACCAGGGCGCCACCGCCTTCAATGATTCTGCTCGCCAGGCTAACGTGGCGCGCAGGGTAAAGCCGCTGCAGGCCAGTGCCTAGTACAGCGATGGTGTGGCCATCTACATCCAGCGCGCCCTGATGCGCTGCACCATCAATGCCCAGCGCCAAGCCGCTGGTAATGACGAAGCCGGCTCGCGCCAGGCTACGGGCGAAAGACTGTGCATTGTCCAAACCCGCACGCGAAGCGCGACGGCTGCCTACCATGGCCAGTTGTGGACGTTCCAGCAGGCTTGGGTCACCTTCGATGAACAGCAGCGGCGGGGCGTCCGGCAATTCAGCCAGCAGCGCAGGGTAGCCAGGATCGCCCCACATCAGCAGATGGTGGTGGTCGCTTTGCTCAAGCCAGCCCAGCGTTGCGGCGGCGCGTTCGCGAATCTCTGCGCTGCGACGATGCTCGGCGCAGGTGGCCGGCAAGCCAAGCGAGCGCCAGGCGCTGGCCGGTGCGCTGAGGGCAGAGGAGGCATTGGGAAAAGCTTCGAACAACCGCTGCCAACGCCGTGGCCCCAGATCGGGTAACAGATGCAGACGCAGGCGTGCTTCAAGTTCGGCGGGGGAAATCGCGGGCATGGCAAACATCCTTGTTTCGGTGTGCCGCATCCGTGCGGCACTCAATAACCTAAAAGCCCCGCATCAGCGGGGCTCTAACTTTTCAATTCTCAGGGGTTGCGAATCTTGTCCTGTACCGCCAGTGAACGCGTAGCTTGCAGTACCAGGCCGTAGCTGAGCTTCTCATATGTGCGGAACACCATCAGCAGGCCGGCACGCTCATCAGGAATCTTCACGTTCTCGCCAGTGACCCGATCGCGCACGGTTTCGCCGGTCTTGTACACGGCCAGCACGTTGCCGTCTTTGAGGCCATCGCGGGCGCCCTTGTTCAGGGTCACCACATCGAATTGGCCAATCTGCGTCACGCCGCGCGGCACGTCGAGAATCAGACCGCTGATTTCCTCTTCCGGCTCACTGGGCATGAAGGAGGAATTGACCGCACGCTCTTCGCTGGCAAACAGGCGATCACCGATTCGCGCCTCCTGGGTGACGCGGGTCAGCATCATGGTGGCGATGTCACCTTCCATGTCGACAATCTCGGCGCTGCCGACATCATCGGCGTTGATGCCGAGGAATTCCTGAGTGTCCGGGTCTACGTAGGTCTTGCCCTGGCGGAAGATGCCGTAGACAGGGATATTGTCCTCGAAGACACCACGGCCATAGACACGATCACCCGAACCGCTGATGACGCGCTCGGCATTGCCCGCGACGATATAAGGCGCACCCTTGAACTG
Source organism: Stutzerimonas stutzeri (assembly GCA_002345575.1). Taxonomy (GTDB): domain Bacteria; phylum Pseudomonadota; class Gammaproteobacteria; order Pseudomonadales; family Pseudomonadaceae; genus Stutzerimonas; species Stutzerimonas stutzeri_S. Next base: position 61,492 of record DDVX01000002.1, on the reverse strand, counting down.
GTCCACACTGTCGATGATGCGGTTGCTCAGCAGAAAACTGTTGATGGCTTCCAGCGGAATGGTCGGAATGGCTTCGGCCATCGGCGTGGTGCGCACCGTAGGCGACAGTTTGATCGTGCCGCGCGAGGCGCCGCGGTTGAGCATCAGCCGCGGCTGGCCATCGACATAGACCAGGCTGAGGCTGTCGCCGGGATAGATCAGGTGCGGGTTTTCCACTTGGGGATTGGCATGCCACAGTTCCGGCCATTTCCAGGGTTCACGCAGGAATCGCCCCGATATGTCCCAGAGCGTATCGCCTTTAACCACGGTGTATTGCTCGGGATGATCTGCCTTGAGCTGAACCTCAGCCTGGGCGATACCGCCAACCGCTACCAGCAGCAAGGCGAGTAGTGATTTCCTCATGTGGTGAATCCCTTTATGATGTGCCTTCACGTAAAGCGCCCTGGCGCCGCGGTAATCCTTGTGGAAAGCGGCGTTAAGCCGTTTACAAGCTGCCCGGCATCTTAGCAGCGGCATTTGAATTTATTCCATAAGTGCATCACAAACGTATATGGCGATTCTGAACATCCTGGAATTTCCCGATCCACGCCTGCGTACCATCGCCAAGCCTGTCGATGTGGTCGATGACAGCATTCGTCAATTGATCGACGATATGTTCGAGACCATGTACGACGCGCCGGGAATCGGCCTGGCCGCAACCCAGGTCGATGTGCATAAACGCGTGGTGGTCATGGACCTTTCCGAGGACAAGAGCGAGCCACGGGTTTTCATCAACCCCGAGTTCGAGTTCCTCACCGACGAGATGGACCAGTATCAGGAAGGCTGCCTCTCGGTGCCCGGCTTCTACGAAAATGTCGACCGCCCGCAGAAGGTACGGATCAAGGCGCTGGACCGCGACGGTCAGCCCTACGAGCTGGAGGCCGAAGGCCTGCTGGCGGTGTGTATCCAGCATGAGTGCGATCACCTCAACGGCAAGCTATTCGTTGACTATCTGTCCAATCTCAAGCGCGACCGGATCAAGAAGAAGCTGGAAAAGATCCACCGCCAGCAGGCTTGAGACCCACACTTCGAAGGCTTGCTACGGCAAGCCTTTTTTATTTGACGGACCTTTTCCATGCGCATCGTTTTCGCCGGCACGCCGGAATTCGCCGCCCAGCACCTTCAGGCTCTGCTTGATGCTGGCCATGCCATCGTTGCGGTCTATACCCAACCGGATCGCCCCGCCGGGCGGGGTCAGAAGCTGATGCCCAGCCCGGTCAAGCAGCTCGCCCTGCAACATGCGATTCCCGTCTACCAGCCCCAGACCTTGCGCGATCCCGCTGCCCAGACCGAGCTTGAAGCGCTGCAGGCTGACCTGATGGTAGTCGTCGCCTATGGCCTGATCCTGCCGCAAGCGGTGCTGGACATGCCGCGCTTGGGTTGCGTCAACAGCCATGCTTCGCTGCTGCCGCGCTGGCGTGGTGCAGCGCCGATCCAGCGTGCCATCGAAGCTGGCGACAGTGAAACCGGCGTGACCCTGATGCAGATGGAAGCCGGCCTGGATACCGGGCCGATGCTGCTCAAGGTCAGCACGCTGATCAGCGCAGAGGACACTGGCGGCAGCCTACACGACCGCCTAGCCAGCCTGGGTTCCCAGGCACTGGTTGAGGGTGTGGCGGCACTGGCAGCCGGAAACCTGCCAGGCGAGGTACAGGACGACACCCTGGCCACCTATGCCCACAAGCTGAACAAGGACGAAGCGCGCATCGACTGGACACGCCCGGCACTTGAACTGGAGCGGCTGATTCGCGCCTTCCATCCCTGGCCGATCTGCCATACGAGCCTCGACGGCGCAGCGGTGAAGCTCCACGGCGCCCAGGTTGGTGCAGGGCAGGGCAGTCCCGGTCAGATCATCGCAGCTGGCAAGGATGGCCTCGAAGTCGCCTGCGGTCAGGGCTCGCTGTTGCTCACCCGCTTGCAGCTGGCGGGCGGAAAGCCCCTGGGATTTGGCGATCTGTACAACAGCCGACGCGAGCAATTCACACCCGGCAAGGTGTTCGAATAATGGCGATGAACCCACGCCTGGCCGCCGCCCGTGCGCTGTCGACGGTGCTCGCGGGCAAGGCCTCGCTGGGCAGCAGCCTGCCCGACGTTCTGGCCAAGGTCGAAGCACGTGACCGCGGCCTGACCCAGGAGCTGGCCTTTGGCACCGCGCGCTGGCAACCGCGCCTGGCGGGTCTGGCCGAGCGCCTGCTGCAGAAACCCTTCAAAGCCGCCGATCGCGACGTCGAGGCCTTGCTGCTGGTCGGCCTGTATCAGCTGTTCTACACCCGCATTCCACCCCACGCGGCCATCGGTGAAACCGTCGGTTGCGTCGAAAAACTGAAGAAACCCTGGGCCAAGGGCCTGCTCAATGCGGTACTGCGCAACGCCCAGCGCGACGGCGAAGCCTTGCTGGCTGAGCTGGAGCATGACCCCGTGATCCGCGTGGCACACCCGCGCTGGCTGCAGAAATCGCTAAAGGCGTTCTGGCCGGAGCACTGGGAAGCCATCTGTGCCGCCAACAATGCCCACCCGCCAATGATGCTGCGGGTCAATCGCCGTCAAGCCAGCCGTGACGCCTACCTGGCCGAACTACAGGCCGCTGGCATTGAGGCCTTCCCGTGCCAGTTCAGCGAAGACGGAATCCGTCTGGCAGCAGCCTGCGATGTGCAGTTGCTGCCTGGCTTCGCCGAAGGCCGGGTCAGCGTGCAGGATGAAGCGGCACAACTGGCCGCCGGACTGCTGGAGCTCAAACCCGGTCAGCGCGTGCTGGATGCTTGCTGCGCGCCAGGCGGCAAAACCTGCCATATCCTCGAACGCGAGCCGGGTCTGGCCGAAGTCATCGCGCTGGATCTGGAACCCAAGCGCCTGCAACGCGTGCAGCAAAATCTTCAGCGCCTGCAACTCGAAGCCACGCTGACCGCTGCCGATGCCCGCGACACCCAGACCTGGTGGGACGGAAAGCCCTTCCAGCGCATTCTGCTCGACGCGCCGTGCTCGGCCACCGGCGTAATCCGCCGCCACCCAGACATCAAGCTGGCGCGCCAGGCGACCGACATCGCCCCCTTGGCCACCTTGCAAGGCGAGATGCTCGATGCACTCTGGCCCACCCTGGAAGTGGGCGGCGTACTGCTGTATGCAACCTGCTCGGTGCTGCCAACCGAGAATCGCGAGGTTGTCGAAGCCTTCCTGAACCGCACGCCCGGCGCGCGCGAGTTGGGCCTGCCTGGTACTTTCGGCATCGAACAGTCTCATGGCCGGCAATTGCTGCCGCAGGAAGACGGGCACGACGGTTTCTACTACGCCAAACTGATCAAGATTGCAGCCCAGCCCGCCGCTCGGACGTTCTGAGCCAGACAACGCTCTTTCAGGAGTGACCGCGTGAAAATCATCATTCTCGGTGCAGGACAGGTCGGCGGTACCCTGGCGGAAAACCTTGCCAGCGAAGCCAACGACATCACCGTGGTGGATACCGATGCCGACCGCTTGCGCGATCTGGGCGACCGCCTGGATATCCGCACCATCGTCGGTCACGCCTCCTTTCCTACCGTGTTGCGCCAGGCCGGCGCCGATGATGCCGACATGCTGGTGGCAGTCACCAACAGCGACGAGACCAACATGGTCGCCTGCCAGGTAGCCTTCACGCTGTTCAATACGCCAACCAAGATCGCCCGCGTGCGCGAGCCGGCCTACCTTACCCGCACCAGCCTGTTCAACAACGAAGCGATTCCGGTGGACGTGCTGATCAGCCCAGAGCAGGTGGTGACCAACTACATCAGGCGCCTGATCGAGATCCCTGGCTCGCTGCAGGTGATCGACTTCGCCAGCGGCAAAGCCCAGCTGGTGGCCGTACGCGCCTACTACGGCGGCCCGCTGGTCGGGCAGGAATTGCGCCAGATCCGCGCGCACATGCCCAACGTCGACACCCGCGTCGCGGCAATCTTCCGCCGCAACCAGCCGATCCTGCCCCAAGGCAACACCGTGATTGAGGCCGATGATGAAGTATTCTTCATCGCCGCCAAGGCCGACATCCGCGCGGTGATGAGCGAAATGCGCCGCCTGGACGAGAACTACAAGCACATCCTTATCGCTGGCGGCGGGCATATCGGCGAGCGTTTGGCCGAAGCCATCGAAAACCGCTACCAGGTGAAGATCATCGAAATGAGTGCGGCCCGCTGCCGCTACCTCTCCGATACCTTGGACAACACCGTCATCCTCCACGGCAGCGCCTCGGATCGCGACCTGCTGATGGAAGAAAACATCCGCGATGTCGATGTCTTCCTCGCCCTGACCAACGACGACGAGGCCAACATCATGTCGTCGCTACTAGCCAAGCGACTCGGCGCACGCAAGGTGATGTGCATCATCAACAACCCAGCCTACGTCGACCTGGTGCAGGGCGGCGAGATCGATATCGCCATCAGCCCGCAGCTGGCCACTATCGGCACCTTGCTGACCCACGTGCGCCGCGGTGACATTGTTAGCGCGCACTCGCTACGCCGCGGCGCTGCCGAAGCCATCGAGGTGATAGCCCACGGCGATATCCGCTCAAGCAAGGTCATCGGCCGCGAGATCGGCAAGATCGTTTTGCCGCCAGGTACCAGCATCGGCGCAATTATCCGCGCCGAACAGGTGCTGATCGCCCACAGCAACACCGTGATCGAATCCGGCGATCACGTGATCCTGTTCCTGGTAGATAAAAAGCAGGTTCGCAATGTCGAACGGCTATTTCAGGCCGGCCTGACCTTTTTCTAAGTGCCACATCGGGCGCAGCGGTGCCGTTTCGCTGGCGATACACAGCGCTGAAACTCGCTCTGAACCGGATTTCGTTCGTTTGGTCAAAAATCGCGACCTTCGCTTCAGGTGGCTTCGGGTTTCCGTTTGCCACTTACCTTTGTATGCTCCGGCGGGGGAGCTGAGGCTCCACCGCCGTCAACCAGCGAACCGGCGAGGCATTCACACTCGACATACCGTCGCTCTTAAGCGACATCCCCGATGCCTCCTGGCAAACGAATCGCCATTCGCGATCCAAGAACAAAAACAGGAGAAACACCATGAGGGCTCCCACTATCTCACCCATTTCCAGGCTTCTGATCGGCTGTACGGCCTTGGCCAGTATCACGATCAGCAGCCTGACCCAGGCCGATACGCTGGCCAAGATCAAGGAAAGCAGCAGCGTCCGCATCGGCTATGCCAACGAAACACCCTTCGCCTACACCGCCACCGACGGTAGCGTCACCGGCGAATCTCCCGAAATCGTCGAAAAGATCTTCCAGCGGCTGGGCATCGAAACCATCAATCCCGTCCTCACCGAATGGGGCTCGCTGATCCCCGGTCTGCGCGCCAGCCGCTTCGACCTCATCGCCGCCGGCATGTACATCACCCCCGAGCGCTGCAAGCAGGTGCTGTTCACTAACCCGCACTACCAACTGCCCGATACCCTGCTGGTGAAGACCGGCAACCCGAAGAATCTGCGTAGCTATGAGGACATCGCCAAAGACCCCGAGGCCAAACTGGCCATCATGTCGGGCACCGTCAATCTCGCGTATGCGCGCAAGGCCGGCATCAAGGACTCTCAGATCGTTCAGGTACCGGATACCACTTCGCAGTTGCAGGCCGTGCGCACCGGTCGCGCCGATGCTGCCATCGGCACCCAGTTGACCATGAAGGGCCTGGCCGAAAAGGCTGGTGATCAGGTCGAGGCCACCACCGACTTCAAGGACGACCCGGCCCATACCGGCTACGGTGCGCTGGCGTTCCGCCCTCAGGACAAGGCGTTGCGTGATGCGGTCAATGCCGAGTTGAAGAACTGGCTGGGCAGTGACGAGCACCTGCAAGCCGTCGAGCCGTTCGGCTTCGACCGCTCCAATATTACCGACAAGACGGCCGAGGAACTCTGCTCAGCTTGACGGAACGTGGCTAACCGCGTGGCCTGAGGGCTTCGCGGAAGGCTCCGGAACTGCGCTTGATCCTCTTCTGCAGAGACGCTTCGCCTTCACCTGCCTACATCGCTTTTCCAGCGATGCGCTTGGCGCTGTTTGAATGTCAGTCCTACAGCCGCGATTGCCACTGCCCCGCCTGGATACCCCATGACTGAACTCCTTCCACTGCTTCTGGAGGGTGCCTGGGTGACCATCAAGGTCGCCTTCTTCGGCTCCCTGCTGGCCATTGCCGTTGCCCTGGTCGCCGCCTTCGGGCGCCTGTCACCCATCGCCCCGCTGCGCTGGCTGGCCATTACCTATATCGAAGTCTTTCGCGGCAGCTCACTGCTGGTGCAGCTGTTCTGGCTTTATTTTGTATTGCCGATGCCACCGTTCAGCATCAGTCTCAGCGCCTTCCAGGTTGCGATCATCGGGTTGGGACTGAACATCGGCGCCTATGGCGCGGAAGTGCTGCGCGGCGCTATCCGCTCGGTGCATGAAGGCCAGCATGAAGCCTGTCAGGCGCTGAACATGACGCCCTGGCAGCGCACAAGACGCATCATCCTGCCGCAGGCGCTGCTGGCAGCGATCCCACCGGGCACCAACCTCTTGATCGAACTGTTGAAGAACACCTCTCTGGTGTCGCTGATCACCCTGTCGGACCTCGCCTTTCGCGCGCGCCAGCTGGATCAGGCGACGCTGATGACCCTGGAAATATTCGGCCTGGCGCTGGTGATGTATTTCGTCCTGGCGCAGATCATCAACTTCTCCATGCGTGCGCTGGAACGTCGACTCAGCCGCGGGCGGATGCGTGGAGGCCTGTCATGAACTTCTTCGACTGGGAGTTCGCCTGGGCCATTCTGCCGAGGCTGTTGGATGCTTCGCTGAAGACCATCGGCATCACCCTGGCCGGCTTTTCCATCGCCATCGTGCTCGGTCTGTTCCTCGCCATCGGTCGGCGCAGCCGTCTGCGCTGGCTGTCGTGGCCGGTGACCGGCCTGATAGAATTTATCCGTAGCACACCGCTGCTGATCCAGGTCTACTTCCTGTTCTTCGTGGCACCAGCCTATGGCCTCAACCTGACGGCCTTGCAGGCCGGCATCATCGGTATCGCCCTGCATTACGCCTGCTACACCGCCGAGGTCTACCGCGCCGGTCTGGATGCGGTGCCGCGCTCTCAGTGGGAAGCGGTCACCGCGCTGAACATGAAGCCACTGACCGCCTACCGCAAGATCATCCTGCCCCAAGCGCTACGCCCCATCCTGCCGGCACTGGGCAACTACCTGATCTCGATGCTCAAGGACACCCCCGTGCTGTCAGCGATCACTGTGGTGGAAATCATGCAGCGGGCCAAGAACATCGGCTCCGAACATTTTCGCTACCTGGAGCCGATCACCATGGTCGGCCTGTTCTTTCTCATCCTCAGTCTCGGCCTAGCCTGGTTGGTGCGCCGTCTGGAAAACCGCATGGAGCTCGCACGATGAGTATCTTGACGCCCAGTTCTGCCCCGACCAGCGAAACCGACAACAGTATCGAGCCGATGGTGCAGTTTCGCGACGTAACCAAGCGCTATGGCGAACTGACGGTACTCGACCACCTGGACCTTGACGTATACAACGGCGAGAAGGTCGCCATTATTGGCCCCAGTGGCTCCGGCAAATCCACACTGCTGCGCGCCTTGATGACCCTGGAAGACATCGATGAGGGTGTGATCATGGTTGATGGCGAGCCGCTAACGCACATGCCCGACGCCAACGGCCAGCTGGTACGCGCCAGTTCCCGCTATCAGCGAAACGTGCGCGGCAAGGTCGGCATGGTGTTCCAGAGCTTCAACCTGTTTCCACACATGAACGCGCTACAGAACGTGATGGAAGCGCCGGTGCAAGTGCTCGGCCTTTCCAAGGCCGAAGCGCGCGAACGTACCGAGGAACTGCTGGCCATGGTCGGTCTGGAAGACAAGCTCAATCATTACCCGTCGCAGCTGTCTGGCGGTCAACAGCAACGCGTGGCAATTGCCCGGGCGCTGGCGATGCGGCCGAAAGTAATGTTGTTCGATGAGGTAACCTCGGCGCTCGACCCTGAGCTGTGCGGAGAAGTGCTCAACGTGATTCGCCGGCTAGGCGATGCGCACAGCCTGACCATGTTGATGGTGACCCACCAGATGGGATTCGCCCGGGAGTTCGCCGACCGCGTATGCTTCTTCAACGAGGGACGTATTCTCGAGCAGGGTACGCCGGATGAACTCTTTGGCAATCCGCGGCAGGAACGTACTCAGGCGTTTCTCAGTGCGGTCAACGAGGCGCACTAGTCTCTACAAGAAGCCGTCGAGTACTTTCGTGCAGAGCCCGGACCATGGCTATTGGAGATAGAACGATTAAGCTGGACGTGAGCCCTGCCGGCTCGCTTCAGTCACATGGCGCTTTCAGCGCGCCAAAGGAGGCAACCAATGCTTGAATCACTGGAAAAGATGCTCGCGCAGGGCATGGACAATCCCATGCTGCGCTTCGGCCTGGGCAAGGGCTATCTGGATGCCGGTGATGCCGAGCGGGCGGCCACGCACTTTCGCCGTTGTGTGGAGCTGGACCCGAAGTATTCTGCGGCCTGGAAGTTACTGGGCCGGGCGTTACAGAGCAGCGGCGACACCACCCAAGCTCGCGCGGCCTGGGAGAAAGGGCTGCTTGCCGCACAGGCACATGGCGACAAGCAGGCCGAGAAGGAAATGACGGTGTTCCTGCGCAAGCTGGACAAGGCCCAGAGCCTTTGATCTTCCGCGCCGTTTCGGCCTGCTAGCCCTGTAGCCGAATTCATTCGGCCTACAACTTATCAAGAGGCCGACGAAATTTCGGCCTATGTAAAGTCAATCAGCCAGGATAAAGCGCAGCCCGACGCCCTCGCTATCCACCCGCATTACTTCCATCTGCAGCTCCGGCGCTGGGATGGGCAGATCCTGTACTTGGCCAAGAACAATTGTGCCCGGTTGCAGCGAGACCAGATCGGGATGTTTGACGTAGACGCCGCTATCCGAAAGATCGCGGGTCTGCGCCAGCACTTCGCCGAATGATTCATGGCTGATGCGAATTCGGCATTTCATGTTGGCGCGAGGGTGCATACGCTGGTTTTGCATGCCGCGGCTCCTTCTTGTTGTTATGTCCGTGAAATCAGTACCAACGCGCCTCACCGGCAGGACGTTTCTTGAAGCGCTTCATGGTCCACATGTACTGGCTCGGCCAGCGCCGCACATAACTTTCGATCATGCGGCTCATGGACGCAACGGCGACATCAACATCTTCGCTGTACATCTCCTGCGGCGCGGCTTCGAGGATAACCTTGAAGCCAGAGCCATCTTCCAAACGCAGGGCATGCAGGAACACACCCACCGCCTTGCCGCCGGTGAGCATACCGGGGACGAATTTGCTGGTCAGCGCCTGAGTGGCAAAAAACGGCACGAAGACGCCTGAGCTTTCACTGGGTTCGGGATCGGCCGGAATCCCCACCGAACCACCGCGGCGCACTTCCTTGATCACGCTGATTATGCCTTCTCGGGTCGAAGGCGCGACCCGATTGCCCAGCTGTACCCGCTGCTTCTGGAGCAACTCATCCACCGCCTTGAGCTTGGGCGGGCGGTAGAAAATGACTGGTTTGCACTGCGCGCAGTAGAAGTGGTTGAGCACTTCCCAGTTGCCCAGATGGCTGGTGATACCAACCACGCCCTTGCCGGACGCCAGCGCCTGCTCGAGTATTTCAAGACCCTCAACTTCCTTGACCAGACGCAGCGTCTTGTCCGCCGGCCAGATCCATGCACAGGCGCTCTCGGTAAAAGTTCTGCCGATCTGTTGCAAACAGTCGCCCAGCAGTTGCTGATGGCGTTTTTCGTCAAGTTCGGGGAAGCAGTGGGCCAGGTTGATCCGCGCCACTTCCCTGGAGCGATTCGGCAGCTTCCACATCAGCCAGCCAATCAGCGCGCCCATGCGCTGCACCATCGACCAGGGCAACAACGCGAACAGCCGCAGGAAACTGACGATCAGCGCGCCTTTGAACCTATCCAAGAGAGTGACTCCCGAAAATCAAAGGCGCTAGTGTACCTGCATCAACGCAGCGTCCGCCGCCGCAGCGGCCAACGGCGCATGCCGGTGACAGTCGGTGGTGTGGTCCATGACCAGCCCGCAAGCTTGCATATAGGCGTAGCAAATGGTCGGACCGACGAAGCTGAAGCCTGCCTTTTTCAGGGCGCGACTCATGGTTTCGGCTTCAGTCGTAACCGCGGGAACCTGATCGCGTGCAGTGAAATGATTGATCAGCGGCTGGTGGTCAACGAAGGACCAGATGAACGCCGCCGGATCCTCCAGCTGCAGCCAGGCGCGGGCATTGCTGCGCACGGCTTCGAGCTTGCGTCGGTTGCGGATGATGCCGGGGTCCTGCATGAGCTGGTCGATCTCGGCATCGCTCAGCTTCGCCAGGCGCTGGGGATCAAAGCCGAACAGCACCTGGCGATAGCGTTCGCGCTTGCGTAGCACAGTGATCCAAGACAGCCCAGCCTGAAAAGCTTCAAGCAGCAGAAACTCGAAAAGCACCTGAGGATCGCGGTTCGGCACACCCCATTCGTGGTCGTGATAATGGATGTACAGTGGGTCTTCGCTGCACCAGGCACAACGCTGCATGGACGACTCTCCAAAGCATGAAGGGCAGATGGAAAGCGGCGCCCGCATGCATGCAGCCACCCCGGAAAAGCACGGGAATCGGGTATACTCCGCAACTTTCCGTCGAAGCCCAGCACAGGTGAAATTTTGAGCCAGACTACGCCTGCCGTGCGCACCTTCCAAGACCTGATCCTCGCCCTGCAGAGCTACTGGGCCGAGCAGGGCTGCGTGGTCCTGCAGCCCTACGACATGGAAATGGGCGCCGGTACTTTCCACACTGCCACCTTCCTGCGTGCCGTAGGTCCCGAGACCTGGAACGCCGCCTACGTTCAGCCTTCGCGTCGCCCGGCCGATGGCCGCTATGGCGAAAACCCCAACCGCCTGCAGCATTACTATCAGTTCCAGGTGGTCCTAAAGCCCAACCCGGAAAACATCCAGGACCTGTACCTGGAGTCGCTGCGCCGCATCGGCGTCGACACCCTGGTACACGACGTTCGTTTCGTCGAGGACAACTGGGAATCGCCGACCCTCGGCGCCTGGGGCCTGGGTTGGGAGGTCTGGCTGAACGGCATGGAAGTCACCCAGTTCACCTACTTCCAGCAGGTCGGCGGCGTCGAGTGCTACCCAGTCACCGGTGAGATCACCTACGGCCTGGAACGTCTGGCCATGTACCTGCAGGGCGTTGACTCAGTCTATGACCTGATCTGGACCGATGGTCCCTTCGGCACCGTGACCTATGGCGATGTGTTCCACCAGAACGAGGTGGAGCAGTCCACCTACAACTTCGAGCACGCCAACGTCGAAAAACTGTTCGAGCTGTTCGACTTCTATGAAAGCGAAGCCAACCGCCTGATCGAGCTGGAGCTGCCTTTGCCGACCTACGAAATGGTCCTCAAGGCCTCGCACACCTTCAACCTGCTGGATGCACGCCGGGCCATTTCGGTGACCGCACGCCAGCAGTACATCCTGCGTGTACGCACCCTGGCCCGCGCCGTGGCGCAAAGCTACCTGCAGGCGCGTGCCAAGCTGGGCTTCCCCATGGCGTCGCCTGATCTGCGTGACGAAGTACTGGCCAAGCTGGAGGCAGCAGAATGAGTGCACTGGATTTTCTGGTCGAACTTGGCACCGAAGAGCTGCCGCCCAAGGCGCTGGACAAGCTCTCGGCCGCCTTTCGCGCTGGTATCGAAAAGGGCCTGAAAGAAGCCGGCCTCGCCCATGGCCGCGTACAGGCCTTTGCTGCGCCGCGCCGACTGGCCGTACTAATCGAACAGCTTGATACCCAGCAACCCGATCGCAGCGTCAACCTCGATGGCCCGCCGATCCAGGCCGCGTTCGATGCCGAGGGTGAGCCGACCCAGGCTGCGCTGGGCTTTGCCCGCAAATGCGGCGTAGACCTGGCGGAGATCGATCGCAGCGGCGCTAAGCTCAAGTTCAGCCGCACCATCGCCGGCCAGCCGGCAGCAGAGCTGCTACCGGGTATCATCGAAGCGTCACTGAATGACCTGCCTATTCCCAAGCGCATGCGCTGGGCCGCGCGCAAGGAAGAGTTCGTCCGTCCGACCCAGTGGCTGGTGATGCTGTTCGGTGATCAGATCGTCGATTGCACCATCCTCGCCCAACGCGCCGGTCGTGAGTCCCGCGGCCACCGCTTCCACCATCCGGACCCGGTGCGTATTTCGCAGCCGTCCAGCTACCGGGAAGACCTGCGCCGCGCCCACGTGATCGCCGATTTCGCCGAGCGTCGCGAGCTGATCGCCAAGCGTGTGGAACAGCTGGCTACCGAGCAGAACGGCACGGCGATAGTGCCGCCGGCGTTGCTCGATGAAGTCACCGCGCTGGTGGAATGGCCGGTGCCGCTGGTGTGCTCCTTCGAGGAGCGCTTCCTTGAGGTGCCGCAAGAAGCACTGATTACTACCATGCAGGACAACCAGAAGTACTTCTGTCTGCTGGACGCGAACGGCAAGCTACTGCCGCGCTTCATTACTGTGGCCAACATCGAATCGAAAGACCCGACGCAGATCGTTGCCGGCAACGAGAAGGTGGTTCGCCCGCGCCTGACCGACGCAGAGTTCTTCTTCAAGCAGGACAAGAAGCAGACGCTGGAAAGCTTCAACGAGCGTCTGCGCAACGTGGTGTTCCAGGCCCAGCTCGGTAGCGTCTACGACAAGGCTGTGCGGGTTTCCCGTCTGGCCGCGTTTATCGCCGAATCCACTGGCGGCGACGTTCGACGTTCCGCTCGCGCCGGCCTGCTGAGCAAATGCGATCTGGCCACGGAAATGGTTGGCGAATTTCCTGAAATGCAGGGCATTGCCGGCTACTACTACGCGCTCAACGATGGTGAGCCGGAAGATGTTGCCCTGGCGCTGAACGAGCAGTACATGCCCCGCGGCGCTGGCGCCGAGCTGCCCAGCACCCAGACTGGCGCCATCGTCGCAGTGGCTGACAAGCTCGATACCCTGGTCGGCATCTTCGGTATTGGCATGCTGCCCACCGGCAGCAAGGACCCCTATGCGTTGCGCCGTGCTGCGCTGGGTATCCTGCGCATCCTGATCGAGAAGCAGCTGGATCTGGACCTGGTCAAGGCGGTGAATTTCGCCATTGATCAATTTGGCGGCCAGGTGAAAGCCGGCGGCCTGTCCGATCAGGTACTAGCGTTCATCTTCGAGCGGCTGCGTGCGCGCTATGAAGATGAAGGCGTGGAAGTGGCTACCTATTTCTCCGTACGCGCCGTGTCACCGTCTTCGGCACTGGACTTCGACCAGCGCGTGCAGGCTGTACAAGCCTTCCGCAAGCTTCCCGAAGCCCAGGCACTGGCGGCTGCCAACAAGCGTGTGTCGAATCTGCTGAGCAAGTTCGAGGCGAAGCTGCCGGAAACCGTCGAGCCACGCTGGTTCGACAATGCCACTGAGTTCTCGCTGTATTCGGCGCTGCAACAGGCCGAACAGGCGGTTCAGCCTTTGGCCGAAGCCCGCCAGTATCGCGAGGCGCTCGAGCGCCTGGCGCACCTGCGAGCTCCGGTGGATGCCTTCTTCGAGGCGGTGCTGGTCAATGCTGAAGACCCTTCGGTACGCGCCAACCGCTATGCCCTACTGGCCCGGTTGAGAGGACTGTTCCTTGGCGTCGCCGATATTTCCGCACTTGGCTAAGCCTGTGAAACTGATCGTCCTTGACCGTGACGGTGTCATCAACGAAGACTCCGACGCCTATGTGAAAAGCCTGGCTGAGTGGATTCCGATCCCCGGCTCGCTCCAGGCCATCGCAAGGTTGTGCCAAGCCGGCTGGACAGTGGCGGTCGCCACCAACCAGTCAGGTCTGGCGCGGGGCAAGTTCAACGCTACAACGCTTGATGACATGCACTTGAAGATGCAGCAGCTGGTGATGGAGCAGGGCGGACGCATCGACCTGATAGTACATTGCCCGCACGGTCCGGACGATGGCTGCGAGTGTCGCAAGCCCAAGCCCGGCCTGTTCCGCACCATCGCAGAGCATTTCAGCCTGACTGACCTAGCAGGCGTACCGGTAGTTGGCGACAGCCATCGCGACCTGCACGCCGGCATGCTGCTGGGCGGCGAGCCCTATCTGGTCAGAACTGGCAAGGGCCTGCGCACGCTGGAAGGGACCCTACCTCCCGGGACGCGGGTGTTCGATGACCTGGCGTCTGTCGTCGATTATCTGTTGGAGAGTGCCGCATGAAAGCCGTGCTTCCCTTGCGCATCGCTCTGTACTATTTGCTGCTGTCGTTCACCGCGTTTGCCTGGTGTCTGGTGTGCCTGGTCTTTGCGCCGTTCATGCCATTTAGGATGCGCTATCGCTTCGTAGTACAGAACTGGTGCCGCTGCGCCGTGTGGCTGGGCAAGGTATTGGTTGGCCTACGCTATGAAGTGCATGGCACAGAGAACATTCCGGCACAGCCCTGTGTGATCCTGGCCAAGCACCAGAGCACTTGGGAAACCTTCTTTCTCTCCGCATATTTCGAGCCTCTGACCCAGGTGCTCAAGCGCGAGTTGCTGCGTGTACCCTTCTTTGGCTGGGCCATGTGGCTGCTCAAGCCCATCGCCATCGACCGCGAGAACCCCAAGGCAGCCCTGCGTCAGGTTGCCAAGCAGGGTCAAGAAAGTCTGGAGCGGGGCGCCTGGGTGCTGATTTTCCCGGAAGGCACCCGCGTGCCGGTCGGGCAACAAGGCAAGTTCTCCCGCAGCGGTGCATCCCTGGCGGTCAATGCTGGTTTGCCGGTACTGCCCATCGCGCACAACGCCGGCGTGTTCTGGCCCAAGGCGGGCTGGGGCAAGAAACCGGGTGTCATCCAGGTGGTAATCGGCCCGGCCATGCATGCCGAAAGCGAAGGCCCACGCGCAATCGCCGAGCTCAACCAGCGAGCCGAAGACTGGATCAACGCACAGGTGCAACTCCTGGAGAACCAGGCCGTTACGAACTGATCAACCTGTTATCAGGGAGGGCAGGGAGGCCGCCCTTGGACATCATCGAGAGCCTGTTACGTGCAACATATCTCCAACGAACAACTGGCTGCCGAATGGAAAAGCCTGCTGCAACGCTTTTCACTCCAGGCCGGCATCGAGCTGAAAGCCGTAGCTGAAGCCAACAGCCAGGAGCTGGCCGCGCACTTCTACCGGCAAATGCTGGCCGATCCCCAGGCCACACTGCTCCTTTCCCATGAGCAGGTCCAGGAGCGTCTCAGCAACTCCATGGAGCGCTGGGTACAGCGCGTACTATCAGCCACCGGCGACGAGAGTCTGGAGCCGCTTATCGAGCTGCAGCGCACTATCGGCGCGGTCCATGCACGCATCGAGATCCCGGTGAGCCTGGTCCTGCGTGGTGCACGTCATCTCAAGGGCCGGCTGCGCACTCTAATCGAACAGCACGTGCAGGAGGAACTCCTACGCCGCGATGCAGGGCGCCTTGGGGCGGATCTCATCGATCTAGCCGTGGAAATCATCTGCTTCGCCTACTCACAATCCCACGACCGCAACTCACGCGCAGAGGAGGCCTACCGCTTGTTTTCGGTGGCGCAGAACCTGGGCGCAGAGAAGGAACGCCAGCGGGCCGCCCTGCTGGATTGGGAAAACCAGCTGATGTTCAACCTCGCGGTGGGTAGCAGCTTCTCCAGCCTGCCGCGACTGACCGGCTCCGAGTTTGGCCTCTGGTTCCGCCACAAGGCAGCTCACGCCTTCCAGGGCTCGCCCAATGCGGCGAGCATTCTTGGGCTCATCCTTAACATCGACAAGGAGCTACAGCTGCTTGGTGAGGCCGGCGTGGATCAAGGCAACGGTACGCTGCATAGCATCCGCGAAAAGACCCGCTCCATCCGCTTCCTATTGGACAACCTGTTTGAACAGGCCAGCGAACTGGAAGCCGGACGTGATGTACTCACCCGGCTGCTCAACCGCAAGTTTCTGCCGGTAGTGATGAACAAGGAGATGCTCTACAGCCGCCAGGCCGGTGGCAGCTTCGGAGTACTGGCCATCGACGTCGACAACTTCAAGCAGATCAACGATCGTTACGGACATGACGGCGGCGACCAGGTGCTGTTGCAGATCGCCACAGCACTGTCCAATAACACCCGTGGAGGTGACTACGCCTTCCGTCTCGGCGGCGAAGAATTCCTCGTGGTATTGGTGGACATCAACGCTCAGAAGGTCATGAAGGCGGCGGATAAGCTACGCAACTATATAGACTCTGAGCGCTTTCGCCTGCCTCAGGGCGAAATGCTCAACGTGACGGTCAGCATCGGCGTAGCCGTTTATGACGGCCATCCGGACTACGAACACCTTCTGCGCCGCGCCGATCAGGCGCTGTATGAAGCCAAGCGCACAGGACGCAATCGTTGCGTGTTGGCACCTTCCAGCTAACATCCAGGCAGAACACCAAAAGGGGGAGCAGACCGAAATCTGCTCCCCCTTTTCGTTACGATGCTGGTGTTATGCGACAGGCGAGGTGCTTCGAATCAGATGATCGAAGGCACTCAGCGACGCCTTGGCACCATCGCCCAGGGCAATGACGATCTGCTTGTAGGGCACCGTGGTCACGTCGCCGGCAGCGAAGACGCCCGGGATGTTGGTCTGGCCCTTGGCGTCGACGATGATCTCGCCATACTGGTTCAGCTCCACGCTGCCTTTGAGCCAATCGCTGTTAGGCAGCAGGCCGATCTGCACGAAGATGCCTTCCAGCTCGACATTGTGCAGCTCATCGCTGTGGCGGTCCTTGTAGACCAGGCCGGTGACCTTCTGCCCGTCGCCCTTGACCTCAGTGGTCTGCGCCATGGTCAGGATGGTGACGTTGTTCAGGCTGCGCAGCTTGTTCTGCAGCACGGCGTCAGCACGCATGCTCTCGCCAAATTCCAGCAGGGTGACGTGGGCGACGAGGCCGGCCAGATCGATGGCCGCTTCCACGCCGGAGTTGCCACCACCAATCACCGCCACGCGCTTGCCCTTGAACAGCGGGCCGTCGCAGTGCGGGCAGTAGGCGACGCCACGACCACGGTATTCCTGCTCGCCGGGCACGTTCATTTCGCGCCAGCGGGCACCGGTGGAGAGGATGACGGTCTTGGACTGCAGCCGCGCGCCGTTCTCGAACTCGACGGTGTGCAGGCCTTCCGCACCGGCCGGGATCAGCTTGCTGGCGCGCTGCAGGTTCATGATGTCGACATCGTACTCGCGCACATGCTCTTCCAGAGCGCGGGCCAGTTGCGGGCCTTCGGTGGCCTTGACGGAGATGAAGTTCTCGATGGCCATGGTGTCCAGCACCTGCCCACCGAAGCGCTCGGCGGCAACACCGGTGCGGATGCCCTTGCGCGCGGCGTAGACAGCCGCTGCAGCGCCCGCCGGGCCACCGCCGATGACCAGCACGTCGAAGGCGGCCTTGGCGCTCATCTTCTCGGCATCACGCGAGGCAGCGCCAGTGTCGAGCTTGGCAAGGATTTCTTCTTCGCCCATGCGGCCCTGCCCGAACAGTTCGCCGTTGAGGTAGATGCTGGGCACCGACATCACCTGACGCGCTTCAACTTCGTCCTGGAACAGCGCACCGTCGATGGCGACGTGGCGGATGTTGGGGTTGAGCACGGCCATCAGGTTCAGCGCCTGGACCACGTCCGGGCAGTTCTGGCAGGACAGCGAGAAGTAGGTTTCGAAGTTGTACTCGCCTTCGATGTTCTTGATCTGCTCAATGATGTCCGGCGCGGTCTTCGACGGATGACCGCCGACCTGTAGCAGCGCCAACACCAGCGAAGTGAACTCGTGGCCCATCGGCAGCCCGGCAAAGCGCAGGCTGATGTCACCGCCGATGCGGTTGAGCGAGAACGACGGCTTGCGTGCGTCCTGGCCGTCGGTCTTGAGGGTGATCTTGTCGCTGAGACCTGCAATGTCCTGCAGCATGCTCAGCATTTCCCGGGACTTCTCGCCGTCATCGAGGGACGCGACGATCTCGAACGGCTGAGTGACCTTTTCCAGATAGGCTTTCAACTGGGTCTTGAGATTGGTATCGAGCATGGAATACCCCTTTGAGAAATGAGTGACCTAGCGGCCAGAAAGATGAAAATTCTTGATGGAGTGGATGTTACCGGGACCATCTGGATTTCGAAAATTGATTAAGACAAGCGCGGCTATGCATAAAAACTATCGACACTTGATTTCGTGTTCCACGTGGAACATCGCCTGTAACTATTATTTCTTACTCATAAAAAACCCCGGCGCTAGGCCAGGGTTGAGGTGATACTGAATGACGGAAGGCGTCTCAGGTGGCAAAAAGCTCTTGCCACCTAAAACAACAACATCAAAAATCCAAGTTCGACACCGCCAACGCGTTCGTCTCAATAAATTCACGACGTGGCTCTACCGCATCGCCCATCAGGGTATTGAAGATTTGGTCAGCCGCAATAGCGTCGTCGATGGTCACTTTGAGCATCCGACGCGCTGCCGGGTCCATGGTGGTTTCCCACAGCTGATCGGGGTTCATCTCACCCAGCCCCTTGTAGCGCTGGACGCTATGGCGACGGGTACCTTCAACCAACAACCAGGCTAATGCTTCCTTGAAGGAGGAGACTGCCTTCTTACGCTCACCCCGCTGAACAAAGGCGCCATCTTCCAGCAGACTGTTCAACTCCTCGCCCAGAGTAGTGACCGACTTGTAGTCATTGCTGGCGAAGAAATCGCGGTTAAAGGTGATGTAGCTGGCCTGGCCGTGAGAGATGATTTCGACCTCAGGCAGCCACAGGTGACGTTCCTTGTCTTCACGAACGCTCGCCTTGTAGGCCAGGCCCGAGCGCTCGTCGCTATCAAGCTTGGCGGAAAAAGCTGCAACCCACGCCTGCATTGCCGATTGGTCAGCCAGTTGCTCAAGCGTTACACGCGGCAGGTAGATGAAATGCTCGGTCAGCTCCTGCGGATATAGGCGTGACAGACGCTGCAGGGTTTTCATCACTGCGCGATAGTCATTAACCAACCGCTCCAACGCCTCGCCAGACAGACCTGGCGCATGTTCGTTTACATGCAGGCTGGCTTCTTCGAGGGCTGACTGGGTACGGTACTCCTCCATCGCCTCGTCATCCTTGATGTACTGCTCCTGCTTGCCGCGCTTGACCTTGTACAACGGTGGTTGCGCAATGTAGATATAGCCGCGCTCGATAAGCTCAGGCAGTTGGCGGAAGAAGAAGGTCAGCAGCAACGTGCGAATGTGCGATCCATCGACGTCAGCATCAGTCATGATGATGATGTTGTGATAACGCAGTTTGTCGATGTTGTACTCTTCGCGCCCGATGCCACAGCCCAGCGCGGTGATCAGGGTGCCGACTTCCTGAGAGGAGATCATGCGGTCGAAGCGAGCACGCTCGACGTTGAGGATCTTGCCTTTGAGCGGCAGGATTGCCTGGGTCTTGCGGTTACGGCCCTGTTTTGCAGAGCCGCCCGCGGAGTCACCCTCCACGATGTAAAGTTCGGAAAGGGCAGGGTCCTTCTCCTGGCAGTCAGCCAATTTTCCAGGAAGACCGGCGATATCCAGCGCACCTTTGCGCCGCGTCATTTCTCGCGCCTTGCGGGCCGCTTCGCGGGCACGAGCCGCGTCGATCATCTTGCCAACAACGGCTTTGGCTTCGTTGGGATGCTCAAGGAGGAAGTCGGCAAAATGCTTGCCCATTTCCTGCTCGACCGCAGTTTTCACTTCCGAAGAAACGAGTTTGTCCTTGGTCTGTGAGCTGAACTTGGGATCTGGCACCTTGACCGATACGATCGCAGTCAGACCTTCGCGGGCATCATCACCAGTGGTGGCGACCTTATGTTTCTTCGCCAGACCTTCCTGTTCGATGTAGTTGTTCAGGTTACGCGTTAGCGCCGAACGGAAACCGGCCAGGTGTGTGCCACCATCGCGCTGAGGAATGTTGTTGGTGAAGCAGAGCAGGTTCTCGTTGAAACTGTCATTCCACTGCAACGCCACTTCTACACCAACACCGTCTTCACGCTGGACATTGAAGTGGAAGATCTCATTCACCGGTGTCTTGTTGGTGTTGAGATAGTTCACGAAGGCACTAAGACCACCTTCATACTTGAACAGTTCTTCCTTGGCGTTGCGCTCATCACGCAGAACAATGCCGACTCCTGAATTGAGGAAGGAAAGTTCACGCAGTCGCTTGGCCAGGATGTCCCAGCTGAAATGAATATTCTGGAAGGTTTCCGGGGAAGGCTTGAAATGGATCTGTGTGCCCGAATCCTCGGTATCGCCCACAGCTGTGAGCGGAGCCTGGGGAACGCCATGACGATAGATCTGCTCCCAGACTTTGCCGCCGCGGCGAATTGTCAGCACCAGTTCCTCGGAAAGGGCATTGACCACGGAAACACCAACACCGTGCAAGCCACCGGAGACCTTGTAAGAGTTGTCATCGAACTTACCGCCGGCGTGCAGCACAGTCATGATCACTTCGGCAGCCGATACACCTTCTTCATGGATATCGACCGGGATGCCACGACCGTTGTCGCGCACACTGATGGATTCATCGACATGAATGGTGATAGTGATATCGGTGCAATGGCCTGCCAGCGCCTCGTCAATGGAGTTATCCACGACTTCGAATACCATGTGATGCAGACCGGTTCCGTCGTCCGTGTCGCCGATGTACATGCCGGGACGCTTACGTACAGCGTCTAGACCTTTAAGTACTTTGATACTGGACGAATCGTACGTGTGATTTTCGCTCATGCCGTCACTCCCGAGGGGCCGTGGACCTGGGCAATCGTCCCATGTTCCACGTGAAACATTGAGACTGGTGTATCGTCACGCCAGCCTTCTCGCAATAGGTTCGAATCGACGCAGGTGATGAATACCTGGCAATTCAGTTGTTCCAGCAAGCTGCACAACGCAAGCCGGTGGTTTTCGTCCAGCTCGGACGGTAGGTCATCGACCAGATAAATACATTGGCCTCGCTTGGCCTCGCTCACAAGATGGCCCTGTGCTATGCGCAACGCACAGACGACAAGCTTCTGCTGACCACGCGACAAAGTTTCCGCCGCACTATGGCCTGCCATGCGCAGACGAAGATCAGCTCGCTGAGGCCCGGCCTGGGTATGCCCCATCATTCGATCACGTTCGATAGATGCCGCCAGTACATCGGCAAGGGGCAGGCTTTTGTCCCAGCCCCGGTAATAACTCAATTGAAAGCCTTCAAGCTCCAGCAATGCGACCAGAGTGCGCTCGAAAACTGGCTTGAGTGCCTGTATGTAAGCTCGTCGATACCCATCGATCTCTTCACTCGCCAGGCTCAGCTCGCGGCTCCAGGCCGCTTGCGAAGCAGCGTCAAGTGTACCATGCCGGAGCCACGAGTTACGCTGCCTGAGGGCTTGCTGCAGCCGCTGCCAGGCCTGCATAAAGCGAGGTTCCACGTGGAACACGCCCCAATCGAGAAACTGCCTGCGTAATTTTGGCGCGCCTTCCAGCAGGCGAAAACTATCTGGATTGATAAGCTGCAAAGGTAGCGTATCGGCTAGTTCGGCAGCGCTCTTGACGCTCTGCCCATCGATACGAATACGCACATCACCCGAGCGATCACGGGAAATACCGAGTGCGCTGGATCGTTTCGCGTCTAGCGTCACCTGACCGAAAACCGTACAGCTTGCCTGTTCGTGAGCAATTACTGGATTCAGCCGAGCACTGCGAAACGAGCGTGCCATACCTAACAGGTAGATAGCTTCGAGCAAGCTGGTTTTGCCGCTGCCGTTGTCGCCGTAAAGGATATTGATGCGAGGGGAGGGGGTCAGCGTCACCGGCTGCAGATTGCGAACACCGGTGACGGAAATACGGCTTAGGGACATTCAGCGCTGATTACAGACGCATCGGCATGACGACATAAGAGGAGTCGTCATTATCGAATTCCTGAACCAGCGCGCTGCTGTTGGCATCGGAGAGAATCAGGCGCACCTTGTCGGTGGTCATCACGCCCAGCACATCCAGCAGGTAGCTGACGTTGAAGCCGATCTCTAGCGAACCGCCGTTGTAATCGACCGCAACCTCTTCTTCCGCCTCTTCCTGCTCAGGGTTGTTGGCTTGGATCTTCAACAAACCACTTTCCAACTGCAGGCGAATGCCGCGGTACTTCTCGTTAGAAAGAATCGCCGTACGGCTGAAGGCTTCGCGCAATGTCTGCCGCTCACCGACTACCAACTTGTCACCACCCCGCGGCAGTACGCGTTCGTAATCGGGGAACTTGCCGTCTACCAGTTTGGAGGTAAAGGTGAATTCACCAGTGGTCGCGCGGATATGATGCTGGCCGAGCACGATGCTGACTTCCGCATCATGCTCGGTCAGCAGTCGCGCCAGTTCGAGAATACCCTTGCGGGGAACGATGACCTGGTGGCGCTCCTGCTGGTCGATGCTGGCTTGGACGGAACACATTGCCAAGCGATGGCCATCGGTGGCCACTGCGCGCAGCATGCCGCTGGAGACTTCAATCAACATGCCATTAAGGTAATAGCGCACATCCTGTTGAGCCATGGCGAAACTGCTGCGCTCGATCATGCGGCGCATGCTGCCTTGGCTGACACTGAAGCTCAGCGAGCCAGGACCTTCTTCCACCGCAGGGAAATCGTTGGCCGGCAGGGTGGAAAGCGTAAAGCGGCTGCGCCCGGACTTGATGATCACCTTCTGATCGTCAAGACGAATATCGATTAGCGCATCGGGCTGCAGACTCTTGCATATATCCATCAGCTTGCGCGCAGGCACGGTAATTTCACCGGGCTCGCAAGCATCTTCCAGGGCAACGCGGCCGACCAGTTCGACTTCCAGGTCGGTGCCCGTCAGGGACAATTGCTGATCCTGGACGACCAGCAGTACGTTGGACAGCACCGGCAAGGTCTGGCGCCGTTCGACGACGCCGGCTACCAGCTGCAGGGGTTTCAACAGGGCTTCGCGCTGAATGGTGAAATGCATGGTCCGGTCCCTTGCCTATTAATTGGCCGCAGTCTGTCAGGTTGTCAAAGTACGCAGTAG
This sequence comes from Stutzerimonas stutzeri, assembly GCA_002345575.1. Lineage (GTDB taxonomy): Bacteria > Pseudomonadota > Gammaproteobacteria > Pseudomonadales > Pseudomonadaceae > Stutzerimonas > Stutzerimonas stutzeri_S. Next base: position 38,430 of record DDVX01000002.1, on the reverse strand, counting down.
GTTTTTGTAGTCTTCGCGAATATCTGCATCCAATTCCCGAAGCTCTGCAATCTTACGACAGGCGTGCAGTACCGTCGTGTGATCACGCCCGCCAAATGCGTCACCGATCTCCGGCAGGCTATGGTTGGTCAACTCCTTGGACAGAGCCATCGCAACCTGGCGTGGACGGGCCACGGAACGTGAGCGTCGCTTGGATAGCAGGTCGGCAATCTTGATCTTGTAATACTCTGCGACGGTACGCTGAATATTGTCGATGCTGACCAGCTTGTCCTGCAGGGCAAGCAAATCCTTGAGCGATTCGCGAATAAGCTCGATGGTGATGTCGCGCCCCATGAAGTGGGAGTGAGCAATCACCCGCTTGAGCGCTCCTTCCAACTCGCGCACGTTGGAGCGAATCCGCTGGGCTATGAAGAACGCTGCATCGTGAGGCAAATCAACATTGGCCTGATCGGCCTTTTTCATCAGGATCGCCACGCGCGTTTCCAGCTCCGGCGGCTCAACCGCCACCGTAAGTCCCCAGCCGAAGCGGGACTTCAGGCGCTCTTCCAGACCGTCGATTTCCTTGGGATAACGATCACTGGTAAGGATCACCTGTTGCCCACCTTCAAGCAGCGCATTGAAGGTGTGAAAGAACTCTTCCTGAGATCGCTCTTTCTTGGCAAAAAACTGGATGTCGTCGATCAGCAGCGCATCAACCGAACGGTAGAAGCGCTTGAATTCATTGATGGCATTGAGCTGCAGCGCCTTAACCATATCCGCGACAAAGCGCTCCGAATGCAAATAGACCACCTTGGCATTCGGGTTCTTCTTCAGCAGATGATTACCCACCGCGTGCATCAGGTGGGTCTTGCCCAGGCCGACGCCGCCATAAAGGAACAGTGGGTTGTAGCCGTGCTTGGGGTTGTCCGCTACCTGCCATGCAGCGGCGCGCGCCAACTGGTTCGACTTGCCTTCGACGAAATTCTCAAAGGTGAAGGTGCGGTTGAGGTAGCTGGTGTGCTTGAGCCCACCTTCAACCTGCACGTTGCGCTCTGTACGTACGGGAGCGATCGGCTCGGATGAACTGGTCGAGAAGTTTTCATGCCGCACTGATTCTTGAGCGGCTGGCGCTGCAGTCTGGGTCGGCTGTTGAGCTCGAGCCATCGAGGCGGACGGCAAACCGGTAGCCGAAGGGCTACGCTTGCTGCCAATCAGCAACGACAGGTTCGGGGCAGGACCATTCGCTCGCTCGGATAACAGCTCCAGCAGTCGTGACAGGTACTTCTCGTTGACCCAGTCCAGGACAAAACGGTTAGGGGCGTAAACGCGAAGTGCGTCTGCTTCGGCCTCAACCTGAAGCGGACGAATCCATGTGTTGAATTGCTGGGCTGGCAGTTCATCCCTCAAAAGGTCAACGCACTGCTGCCAAAGTTCCACCGACACGGAATCTCCTAGACGCTGTCGAGCTGTAAAACGGCCGCTATTGTAGCTCTGCGCCTTCTACTTATCCACAAATGTGGCTTGCCCAGCGATAGAAAGCGACAGCTCAGCCGCCTCTAGGGGAGAGAAATAGCTAGCTAAGCCCTGTTGATAAGCAGGGTTAGGCTCTGGGGACCGGCCAGTGGATATCATGGGCATCATTTCTCCTGGGGATAAGTCATCCAATTGCCCACAACCTATGCAATGCATACACACCTCAAGCCCACCGATAACCCCAAGGGTTCAGTTTCGCTCAAGGCCCTACCACTTATGGCCTGCAGCTGGTTATCCACAGAAAACTGGTTCACCATCTATAAACGCTTTAGTAAGAAAGACTATTCTTTCTTATCTTTATTTAAATATCTCTGGCTGATCGTCTGGCTGGAAATTGACCTGACCGCCCGGCTTCTCTACAATCGCCGGTCTCTTAAAAGGGGGCCATTCCGGCCCGCAATGGATCACCAGGTAAAGCATCATGAAACGCACTTTCCAGCCCAGCACCATCAAGCGCGCTCGCAACCACGGTTTCCGTGCCCGTATGGCTACCAAGAGCGGTCGTGCCGTTCTGTCCCGCCGTCGTGCCAAGGGTCGTAAGCGTCTGGCAGTCTGAACACGTCGGAATCGCTAGTGAGTCGGGACTTCGGTCGGGAAAAGCGATTGCTGACCCCGAGCCAGTTCAAGGCAGTCTTCGACTCCCCTTCCGGCAAGTTACCGGGCAGGAACGTCCTGCTCCTTGTGCGCGAAAATGACCTGCCGCACCCCCGTCTAGGGCTGGTGATCGGTAAGAAGAGTGTCAAGCTCTCGGTCGAACGCAATCGCATCAAGCGGCAGCTACGCGAAACCTTCCGCCTCCATCAAATGGAATTGGCCGGATGGGATGTCGTGGTGATTGCACGTAAGGGATTGGCCGATGTGGACAATTCTGAGCTGGCACGGCAATTCAACAAACTCTGGAAACGGTTGTCGCGCACACAGTCCCAAGCTGCCGTCCAACCAGAGCAGGGTAAGACAGTCCATGCGTAAACTGGCTCTGATCCCGATTCGCATCTACCGGTACGCCATCAGTCCTCTGATGGCGAGCCATTGCCGCTTCTATCCAAGCTGCTCCTGCTATGCACTAGAGGCCATTGAGACCTATGGCCTGCTGCACGGTGGCTGGCTTAGCTTGCGCAGAATTGGCCGCTGCCATCCATGGAGTCCGGGCGGCTATGATCCCGTACCTTCTAATAACACCTCAAATTCATCATCGATGACCGAGTAATCATGGATATCAAACGCTCGATCCTGCTTGTATCACTGGCCATCGTTGCCTACCTGCTGGTTCTGCAGTGGAACCAGGACTATGGTCAGACAGCCCTGCCTGACGAGTCGCGTCAGACGCAAAATGCTACGGCCCCGCAAAGCGACATGCCGGCCATTGCCAGTCCTGAAGGCGCGCAAAGCGACATCCCTATGGTAGCCGGCGAGCAGCAGGCCAATGCGCTTCCTGATGCACCAGCAAGTTCACAGCTGATCCACGTGCGTACCGATGTGCTGGATCTGGCTATTGATCCGCGTGGTGGCGACATCATCGATCTGCGGCTTACGCAGTTTCCACGTCGCCAGGATCGTCCTGACGTACCTTTCCAGCTGTTCGAGCGTAGTGCACAGCGTATTTATGAAGCACAGAGCGGTTTGATCGGCGACGGTCCGGACAAGGCCAGTGGGCGTCCGCTGTATCGCAGCGAGCAGCAGCAATACGAAATGGCCGAAGGCCAGGACCGTCTGGTGGTCGACCTGGCATACAGCGAAGATGGTGTCGATTACATCAAGCGCTTCAGCTTCGATCGCGGAGCCTACGACCTTGAAGTGCGCTACCTGATCGACAACCAGAGCGAAAAGCCCTGGACCGGCTACATGTTCGGGCAACTCAAGCGCGACAGCAGTGGAGACCCCTCCTCGAGTACTGCAACCGGCACCGCTACTTATCTGGGGGCAGCCCTCTGGACCAAGGACGAGCCCTATCGCAAGGTCTCCATGGGCGACATGGATGACAAGAGCGTCAAGGAAGCCGTAGAAGGCGGCTGGATCGCCTGGCTTCAGCATTACTTCGTCACTGCCTGGATTCCGTCGCCGGATCAGACCAATCAGGTCCAGACCCGCAAGGACAGCCAGGGTAACTACATCATCGGCTTCACCGGCTCTGCCGTTGCGGTTGCTCCCGGTAGCACGGGTGAGATCGCTGCGACCTTGTATGCCGGCCCCAAAGATCAGAATCGACTGGAAGAACTCTCGCCGGGCCTGCGCCTGACAGTCGATTACGGCTTCCTCTGGTTCATTGCCCAACCGATCTTCTGGCTGCTCAGCGCGATTCAGGCGGTGATAGTCAACTGGGGTTGGTCAATCATCGTACTGACTATCATCATCAAGCTAGTCTTCTTCCCGCTCTCGGCAGCCAGTTACAGATCCATGGCTCGCATGCGCGCCGTGGCACCGAAGATGCAGGCGCTCAAGGAACAGCATGGCGATGATCGCCAGAAGGTTTCTCAGGCGATGATGGAGCTGTACAAGAAGGAGAAGATCAATCCGCTCGGTGGCTGCCTGCCGATCCTGGTACAGATGCCGGTGTTCCTGGCGCTCTATTGGGTACTGCTGGAAAGCGTAGAGATGCGCCAGGCGCCGTGGATGTTCTGGATCACCGACCTGTCGATCAAGGATCCCTACTTCATCCTGCCGATCATCATGGGCGTAACCATGTTCCTTCAGCAGCAGCTCAACCCGACCCCGCCGGACCCCATGCAGGCGCGGATCATGAAATTGCTGCCGATCATCTTCACTTTCTTCTTCCTCTGGTTCCCGGCCGGTCTGGTGCTGTATTGGGTCGTTAACAACGTCCTGTCCATTGCACAGCAGTGGTACATTACCCGGAAGATCGAAAAGGCAGCCAAGGCAGTCTGACTTGATAGCTGAACAGAACGCCCCTTGATTGGGGCGTTTTGCTTTTCCAGTTTTCGGAGAAAAACGCATGCGCCAGGATCACGAAACCATCGCCGCAGTTGCCACCGCACCGGGTCGTGGCGGTATTGGCGTCGTGCGTGTTTCCGGGCCGCGCGCCAAAGCGCTGGCCATCACCCTCAGTGGACGGGAGCCTATTGCCCGTCATGCCCATTACGGCCCGTTTCACGCCAATGACGGTGAGGTTATCGATGAAGGGCTCATGCTGTTCTTTCCCGGCCCACATTCATTCACCGGTGAAGACGTGCTGGAGCTGCAGGGCCATGGCGGACCAGTAGTCATGGATATGCTGCTGCGCCGCTGTGTGGAACTCGGTGCGCGTTTGGCGCGGCCGGGGGAGTTCAGCGAGCGGGCATTTCTCAACGACAAGCTGGACCTGGCACAGGCCGAGGCCATCGCTGATCTCATCGAAGCCAGCTCCGCTCAAGCGGCGCGCAATGCGGTGCGTTCACTACAGGGCGAGTTTTCCCGGCGTGTTCACCAGCTCACCGAAAGGCTGACTCAACTGCGTATCTATGTTGAAGCAGCCATAGATTTCCCCGAAGAAGAAATCGATTTCCTCGCCGATGGCCACGTGCTCGGATTACTTGATGGCGTGCGCAGCGAGTTATCCACAGTTCTGCGTGAAGCTGGTCAGGGAGCTCTTCTACGAGAGGGCATGACAGTGGTCATCGCTGGCCTGCCCAATGCCGGCAAGTCGAGCCTGCTCAATGCGCTGGCCGGACGCGAGGCCGCCATCGTCACGGACATTGCCGGCACCACCCGGGACATCTTGCGTGAACATATCCACATTGATGGTATGCCGCTGCACATCGTCGATACCGCCGGGCTGCGCGATACAGAGGATCAGGTCGAACGCATCGGCATCGAACGCGCGATCAAAGCTATCGAGGAGGCTGATCGAATCCTGTTGATGGTTGATGCCAGCACTTCCACCATCGGTGCCGATGAGTCTCCCTGGCCGGATTTCCTCGTAACCAAGCCCGACCCGCTGCGCACTACGCTGATTCGCAACAAGGCAGACCTCACCGGCGAGCCCATCGGGCTGTTCATTGGCCCCAACGGGGAGACCGCGCTTAACCTCTCGGCTCGTTCGGGCCAGGGACTGGATGTGCTTCGTGAACACCTGAAGACCTGCATGGGTTACGACCAAACTGCAGAAAGCGGCTTCAGCGCCCGCCGTCGTCATCTTGATGCACTGCGTCAGGCTCAGCAGTATCTTGACCACGGACACGCCCAGCTGACCCGCGCAGGTGCCGGTGAACTACTGGCTGAAGATCTACGTCAGGCTCAGCAAGCCTTGGGCGAAATCACCGGTGCCTTCAGCTCAGACGATCTGCTAGGACGGATCTTTTCTAGCTTCTGCATCGGCAAATAATCCTCCGTCAAAGCTGTTTCTACTCGTACGCCAGCTCTAAGTGAGCATGGCGTGACGAACTGTGCCTGCTCGAAAAGCCTTTTCGTTGAGAATATTTAAGAGCCAACAACGCCATAAGCACTGTGGACAACCACCTATGAGCTAGGTCCATAACCTCGGTATAAAACGGTGCATAAATACGACTGTGGATAACTATCACTTCCATGCACAGGCTACCCACGGGCTGCACACCGTTGCCGCCCAGCTTCATCACCGGGTTACTCTTCTCTGTAGCCCACAGACTGCAAGGCCTTCAGAGGTTATCCACAGAAAACAGCCGCACCATTTATAATCATAAAAATAAGCTTTAAAGAAACTCTTTCTTTATTTCTATGTTGTCTGCCTGCGTGCTTAATAATCGAAGCTGGTTATTTTTTATCCAGAAGCCTTCTTTCAACGTCCGTGAAACCCTATACTTGCGTGCTTCCCAGAACTCTTACGAACAGGCACGAGGTGCGTGGTGGATTTCCCTTCCCGTTTTGACGTCATCGTGATCGGCGGTGGCCATGCCGGTACCGAAGCTGCCCTGGCAGCGGCGCGCATGGGCGTGAAAACCCTGTTGCTGACGCACAATGTGGAAACCCTCGGGCAGATGAGCTGCAATCCGGCCATCGGCGGCATCGGTAAGAGCCATCTGGTCAAGGAAATCGATGCACTGGGTGGCGTCATGGCGACTGCTACCGACAAAAGCGGCATTCAATTTCGCGTGCTCAACAGCCGCAAAGGCCCTGCAGTCCGAGCCACTCGTGCCCAGGCTGATCGAATCCTGTACAAGGCTGCCGTTCGCGAAACACTGGAGAACCAGCCGAACCTGTGGATATTCCAGCAAGCGGCTGACGACCTGATCGTCGAGGCTGATCAGGTCAAGGGCGTGGTTACCCAAATGGGACTGCGTTTCTTCTCTGAATCGGTAGTTCTAACGACCGGAACCTTCCTCGGCGGACTTATCCACATAGGACTGCAGAATTATTCCGGAGGTCGTGCCGGTGATCCGCCTTCCATCGCTCTTGCTCAGCGTCTGCGCGAGCAACCCTTGCGCGTAGGACGCTTAAAGACCGGCACGCCGCCGCGCATCGACGGCAAAAGCGTGGATTTCTCGGTGATGATCGAACAACCCGGCGACACACCGTTGCCGGTGATGTCCTACCTGGGCAACCGCGAACAGCATCCGCGGCAAGTGAGCTGCTGGATCACTCACACCAATGCCCGTACCCACGAGATCATCGCGGCCAACCTCGATCGTTCACCGATGTATTCCGGTGTCATCGAAGGTGTCGGCCCGCGCTATTGCCCGTCCATCGAGGACAAGATCCATCGCTTTGCCGACAAGGACAGTCATCAGGTCTTTATCGAACCTGAAGGCCTGACCACCCACGAGCTTTATCCTAACGGTATTTCCACTTCGCTGCCGTTCGATGTGCAGCTACAGATCGTGCAAAGCATCCGTGGCATGGAGCAGGCGCATATTGTCCGGCCCGGCTACGCCATCGAGTACGACTACTTCGACCCGCGGGATCTCAAGCACAGTTTGGAAACCAAGGTCATTGGCGGGTTATTCTTCGCCGGTCAGATCAACGGGACCACCGGCTACGAAGAGGCTGGTATCCAGGGTCTGCTCGCTGGCACCAACGCCGCACTGCGTGCCCAGGGCCGTGACGCTTGGTATCCGCGCCGCGATGAAGCCTACCTCGGCGTGCTGATCGACGACCTGATCACCCTGGGCACCCAAGAGCCATATCGCATGTTCACTTCGCGTGCCGAATACCGGCTGATCTTGCGTGAGGACAACGCCGACCTGCGTCTGACCGAAAAGGGTCGAGAGCTGGGGTTGGTGGATGACATCCGTTGGGCCGCTTTCGAGCGCAAGCGCGAAGAAATCGACCGAGAAGAACAGCGTCTGAAGGAAACCTGGGTGCGTCCTGGAACCGAACAGGGTGATGCCATATCAGCCCGTTTCGGCACCCCGCTGACCCACGAGTACAACTTGCTGAACCTGCTAGCTCGACCCGAGATCGACTATCGGAGCCTGGTCGAGCTGACAGGTGTGGCGGTGGACGATCCGCAAGTAGCCGAGCAGGTTGAAATCAGGACCAAATACGCGGGCTATATCGAACGGCAGCAGGACGAGATCGCTCGTCTGCGTGCCAGCGAGAACATAGCGCTACCCAGCGAACTGGATTATTCAGCAATCCCTGGGCTCTCCAAGGAAATCCAGCACAAGTTGTGTCAGGCAAGGCCTGAAACACTCGGCCAGGCATCAAGGATTCCCGGCGTCACGCCGGCAGCGGTTTCATTGCTGATGATTCACCTGAAAAAGCGCAGTGCCGGTCAGAAACTGGAGCAGAGCGCCTGATGAGTTTGGATACCGCAAGCCACGCGGCAGAGCTGCGCGAAGGTGCATTGCAGTTAGGCATCGAGTTGAGCGAAGAGCAGCAACAGCTGCTATTGGGCTATCTGGCGCTACTGAACAAGTGGAACAAGGCTTACAACCTGACGGCGGTACGTGATCCGGCAGAAATGGTTTCACGGCACCTGCTCGACAGCCTCAGCGTGGTGGTCCATGCCGCCTCGGGTGGTTCGCGCTGGCTGGATGTGGGCAGTGGGGGCGGCATGCCGGGCATTCCCCTGGCTATTGTGTTTCCTGAGCGCCAGTTCACCCTGCTTGATTCCAACGGCAAAAAGACGCGCTTCCTCACCCAGGTCAAGCTTGAGCTCAAGTTGGGCAACGTTGAAGTTATCCACAATCGCGTAGAGGCTTTCAAACCCGAGCAGCCCTTTACCGATATCACTTCCAGGGCCTTCAGCTCCCTAGAAGATTTCTCCAACTGGACACGTCACCTGAGTGATGACAAAACTCGCTGGCTGGCCATGAAAGGCGTGCAGCCGGACGACGAACTGCAAGCTCTACCCGAAGATTTCGAGCTGGAACGTTGCCTGGTGCTAAAGGTGCCCGGTTGCCAAGGCCAGCGCCATCTGCTGATACTGCGCCGCACTTCATGACCCAGACCGGGGACAGACACTGACCATGGCCAAAGTATTCGCCATCGCCAATCAGAAAGGCGGTGTCGCAAAGACCACTACCTGCATCAACCTTGCCGCCTCGCTGGTGGCGACGCGTCGTCGCGTGCTGTTGATCGACCTCGATCCCCAGGGCAACGCCACCACTGGCAGTGGTGTGGATAAGTTGAATCTGGAGTACTCGATCTACGACGTTCTGATCGGCGAATGCAGCCTGGTCGATGCCATGCAGTACTCCGAGCATGGTGGCTACCAGTTGCTCCCAGCCAACCGTGACCTGACCGCTGCCGAAGTGGCGTTGCTCAGCCTGCCGGCCAAGGAAAACCGTCTACGTGAGGCCTTGGCACCGATACGCGAAAATTACGACTACATCCTCATCGACTGTCCGCCGTCGCTGTCGATGCTGACTATCAACGCGCTAACGGCGGCCGACGGGGTAATCATCCCCATGCAGTGCGAGTACTACGCACTGGAAGGTCTGAGCGACCTGGTCAATTCGATTCAGCGCATCTCCCAAGCGCTCAACCCGAGCCTGAAGATCGAGGGCCTGCTGCGTACCATGTATGACCCGCGCAGCAGCCTGACCAATGACGTCACCGAGCAGCTCAAGGCGCATTTCGGCGACAAGCTCTACGACACCGTCATTCCGCGCAACGTAAGACTGGCCGAAGCGCCCAGTCACGGCATGCCGGCACTGGTCTATGACAAGCAATCCAAGGGCGCATTGGCCTACCTGGCTCTGGCTGGAGAGTTGTCACGCCGCCAGCGCCGCGCCGCCCGTAGCGTAACCGCATAAGGAATTTTTAATGGCGACCAAGAAAAGAGGCCTGGGACGTGGATTGGATGCCCTGCTCGGCGGCGCCAACGTCAGCGCCATACAGGAGCAGGCCGTCCATGCCGACACGCGTGAGCTGCAACCGCTGCCTCTGGATCTGATCCAGCGCGGCAAATATCAGCCCCGGCGCGACATCGATCCGGTCACCCTCGAAGAGCTGGCGCAATCGATCAAGGCCCAAGGCGTCATGCAGCCCATCGTTGTGCGCGCCATTGGCGGCGGTCGCTACGAAATCATTGCCGGTGAACGGCGCTGGCGTGCCAGCCAGCAGGCTGGATTGGAGACAATCCCCGCGCTGGTACGTGATGTCACCGATGAAGCCGCTATCGCCATGGCGCTGATCGAAAATATCCAGCGCGAGGACCTCAACCCCATCGAAGAAGCGGTGGCATTGCAACGCCTGCAGCAGGAATTCCAGCTGACCCAGCAGCAAGTCGCCGATGCGGTGGGCAAGTCGCGAGTGACCATTAGCAATCTGCTGCGGTTGATTGCCCTGCCTGAAGAGATCAAGACGCTGTTGTCCCATGGTGACCTGGAAATGGGTCATGCCCGTGCATTGCTCGGCCTACCGGCTGAACAACAGATAGACGGTGCGCGACATGTTGTCGCACGGGGTATGACGGTGCGACAGACCGAAGCCCTTGTGCGCCAGTGGCTGAGCACTCAGCAATCCACGAAAAGCGAGCCGAAAAGCGACCCTGATATCCAGCGTCTGGAGCAGCGCTTGGCTGAGCGGCTGGGCTCTCCGGTGCAGATCAAGCATGGCGAGAAAGGTAAGGGTCAGCTGGTTATCCGCTACAATTCGCTGGATGAACTGCAAGGTGTGCTGGCACACATTCGCTGAAACAAAAAAACATGTAGCGGCAGCGGGAAAAGGCTACCTGAAGGTTGAACGCAAAGTGGCCTGCTCCTATACTCGCCGCGCTTTTTTGACTGCGGTCATTGTTGGCAACAACGGTATCTGACGGCGGATGTACGGGTGAATATACGCAACAGAACACCTCTCCATCGTCAGCCGGTTGTGCGTGTACTGACTGTGCAGGCGCTTATCGGGCTGGTTGTCGCAGTGTTTTGCGGGTTGCTTTTTGGTATGGTCGCCGGCTACTCCGGGTTGCTTGGCGGCCTGATAGCGCTACTGGCCAATGTGTACTTCGCGTTCAAGGCGTTCCGTTATTTCGGCGCGCGTTCGGCCAGGGCGATCGTGCAGTCCATCTGGGCTGGCGAGATGGGTAAACAGATTCTTGCAGCAGCGCTGTTTGCGCTGGTGTTTGTAGGAGTGGAACCGCTGGAGCCGCTGGCATTGTTTGCAGGCTACGTGCTGGTTCTAGGCGCTGGAGCGAGCGCCCTCTTACTGATGAAAACTAATCCGAAGCATTGAGCACTGAGGCGTTTATGGCGAGTACCCCGGCGGAATATATCCAGCATCACCTGCAGAATCTGACCTACGGGAAACTGCCGGCAGGTTACGTTCGCGGCGACGGCTCTGTCGTCGATCAAGCCACCTGGACCATCGCCCAGACCGGCATCGAAGCGCGTGATATGGGCTTCATGGCCGTCCACCTGGACACTTTGGGCTGGTCGCTGCTGATGGGCGCCATCTTCATTCTGCTGTTCCGCAGTGTCGCCAAGGTCGCCACCGACGGCGTACCCGGCAAGCTGCAGAACTTCGTCGAAATCTGCGTCGAGTTCATCGAAGGCGTGGTCAAGGATACCTTCCACGGCCGCAACGCACTGATCGCACCGCTGGCACTGACAATCTTCGTCTGGGTGTTCCTGATGAACAGCCTGAAGTGGATTCCGGTCGACTACATCCCTGGTATCGCCAGCCTGCTGGGCCTACCGGCCTTCAAGATCGTGCCGACCACCGACCCGAACGGAACCTTTGGTCTGTCGCTGGGCGTGTTCATCCTGATCCTCTTCTACAGTTTCAAGGTCAAGGGCGTGAGTGGTTTCACCAAGGAACTGGCTTTCACCCCGTTTAATCACTGGTCGCTGGTGCCATTTAACCTGTTCCTCGAAATTCTCGGTCTGCTGACCAAACCGCTGAGCCTGGCTCTGCGTCTGTTCGGCAACATGTATGCCGGTGAGGTTGTCTTCATCCTTATCGCGCTGCTGCCGTTCTACGTGCAGTGGACCCTGAATGTGCCTTGGGCGATCTTCCATATCCTGGTAATCCCACTGCAGGCGTTCATCTTCATGGTTCTGACCGTGGTGTATCTGAGCTCTGCACATGAAGACCATGGAGCCGAAAACGCGCATTAACGGCTGAACTGTTCGAAACGACTTTGCTTTACCCACGAAAACCTTAACCCCTTAGCTTCAGGAGCTTTACATGGAACTCGTCTACATCGCCGCCGCTATCATGATCGGTCTGGGTGCCCTGGGCACTGGCATCGGCTTCGCCATCCTTGGCGGCAAGCTGCTGGAATCCACTGCTCGTCAGCCTGAGCTGGCTCCGCAGCTGCAAACCAAGACCTTCCTGATGGCCGGCCTGCTCGACGCCGTACCAATGATCGGTGTTGGTATCGCGATGTACCTCATCTTCGTTGTCGCTGGTTAAGCATTTATCCGGTTTGAGATGGGGTTCGCCGGGCGAGCCCCGTCGCCGTGGAATGACTCCCGCGTTGAACGAGATAGCACGAGGTAAATCGCTGTGAACATTAACTTGACGCTGTTCGGTCAAACGATCGCCTTCGCTATCTTCGTCTGGTTTTGCATGAAGCTCGTCTGGCCTCCGGTAACGGCAGCCATGGCAGCACGCCAGAAGAAGATCGCCGAAGGGCTGGATGCCGCTGGCCGTGCACAGCAAGACCTGAAACTGGCTCAGGACAAGGTGACTAACACCCTGCGTGAGACCAAGGACCAGGCTGCCCAGATCATCGAGCAGGCCAACAAGCAAGCCAACGCGATTGTCGAGGAAGCCAAGCAGCAGGCACGTAGCGAAGGTGAGCGACTGGTCGCAGGTGCCCGCGCCGAGATCGAACAGGAAGTGAATCGTGCCAGGGATCAACTGCGCAGTCAGGTAGCGGCTCTTGCCGTCGCCGGTGCAGAGAAGATCCTGGAGTCCCAGGTGGACGCCAAGGCACACAACGAACTGGTCGAAAAACTGGCCTCCCAACTTTAAGCGAGGCAAGCGATGATCAATACCCAGACGCTTGCTCGGCCTTACGCTAAAGCAGCTTTCGAGTTTGCCAGTGCGGCCGGACAGACCGAGTCCTGGTCGAAGATGCTGAGCCTGGCGGCCATCGCCATTGAAGTCCCGGAAGTCTCGGCCCTGCTGGGCGACCCGCGCCTGACCAGCGAAAGCAAGGTCCAGGATCTGGTTCGCCTGCTCGGTGACGATACCGACGAAGCCTTCCGCAATTTCGTTCGCAGCCTTGGCGAGAATGATCGTCTGTCGATACTGCCGACGGTCAGCGAGCTGTACGAGGACATCAAGGCGCAAGCCGAAAAAACGCTTGAGGCAGAAGTTGAAACTGCCTTCGAGCTCAGCAACGCACAACTCCAAACTTTGGCTGCCGCCCTATCGAAGCGGCTAGATCGCACCGTCAACCTCCAGCAGGCTGTGAATCCTGCTCTGATCGGCGGCGTGGTCATTCGCGCCGGTGATGTGGTTGTCGACGGTTCGGTCCGCGGCAAACTGAGCCAGTTGGCCGAATCGTTGAAATCCTGATTTGAGGGTCATGGCATGCAGCAACTGAATCCTTCCGAGATTAGTGAAATCATTAAGCAGCGCATCGAGAAATCCGATGTGTCTGCTCAAGCCCGTAACGAGGGCACCGTCGTCAGCGTGTCTGACGGCATCGTACGCATCTACGGCCTGGCCGACGCTATGTACGGCGAGATGATCGAGTTCCCTGGCGGCGTCTTCGGTATGGCACTGAACCTGGAGCAAGACTCCGTCGGTGCCGTGGTTCTGGGTAACTACCTGACCCTTACCGAAGGCATGAGCGCCAAGTGCACCGGCCGCATCCTGGAAGTTCCGGTAGGTCCGGAACTGCTGGGTCGCGTAGTCGATGCACTGGGTAACCCGATCGATGGCAAAGGACCGGTCAATGCAAAACTGACCGACGCTGTCGAGAAAGTGGCACCCGGCGTGATCTGGCGTAAGTCGGTCGACCAGCCGGTACAGACTGGCTACAAGTCGGTCGACGCCATGATCCCGGTAGGCCGTGGCCAGCGTGAGCTGATCATTGGTGACCGTCAGATCGGCAAGACCGCCATGGCCATCGACGCCATCATCAACCAGCGCAACAGCGGCATCAAATGCGTCTACGTAGCGATCGGTCAGAAGCAGTCGACCATTGCCAACGTGGTGCGCAAGCTGGAAGAGCACGGCGCCCTGGCCAACACCATCATCGTTGCGGCTTCCGCTTCCGAGTCCGCCGCGCTGCAGTTCTTGGCACCCTACGCCGGCTGCACCATGGGCGAGTACTTCCGCGACCGCGGTGAAGACGCACTGATCGTTTATGACGATCTGTCCAAGCAGGCAGTGGCCTACCGCCAGATTTCCCTGCTGCTGCGTCGTCCGCCGGGACGTGAAGCCTACCCAGGCGACGTGTTCTATCTCCACAGCCGTCTGCTGGAGCGTGCTTCGCGCGTTTCCGAAGAATATGTTGAGGCGTTCACCAAGGGCGCAGTGACTGGCAAAACCGGTTCCCTGACCGCACTGCCGATCATCGAAACCCAGGCTGGCGACGTATCCGCGTTCGTTCCGACCAACGTGATTTCCATCACCGACGGTCAGATCTTCCTGGAATCGGCCATGTTCAACGCAGGTATCCGTCCGGCCGTTAACGCCGGTATCTCGGTATCCCGTGTAGGTGGTGCTGCCCAGACCAAGATCATCAAGAAGCTATCCGGTGGTATCCGTACCGCGCTGGCCCAGTACCGTGAATTGGCTGCGTTCGCGCAGTTCGCTTCCGATCTGGACGAAGCGACCCGCAAGCAGCTTGAGCATGGTCAGCGTGTAACCGAGCTGATGAAGCAGAAGCAGTATGCGCCGATGTCCATCGCCGAAATGTCCGTGTCCCTGTATGCCGCTGAGCGTGGCTTCCTGACCGACGTGGACGTGGCCAAGGTTGGCGCCTTCGAGCAGGCCCTGATCGCCTTCTTCAACCACGAGTTCGCCGAGCTGATGGCGAAAATCAACGTGAAGGGCGACTTCAACGACGAAATCGACGCTGGCCTGAAAGCCGGTATCGAGAAGTTCAAGGCCACGCAAAGCTGGTAAGCCGCAGCGGGAGCCGAAAGACTCCCGCCTGCTAACCCGATAGGTGTCAAATGGCAGGCGCAAAAGAGATTCGCAGCAAGATTGCGAGCATCAAAAGCACGCAGAAGATCACCAGCGCCATGGAAAAGGTCGCGGTCAGCAAGATGCGCAAGGCACAACAGCGCATGGCTGCCAGTCGTCCTTACGCGGAGCGGATCCGGCAAGTGATTGGCCATCTGGCCAGCGCCAACCCGGAATACCGTCATCCGTTCATGGTGGAGCGTCCGGTCAAGCGTGTCGGTTATATCGTTGTCTCGTCCGATCGTGGCCTATGCGGTGGCCTGAACACCAACCTGTTCAAGTCGCTGATCAAGCACATGAAGGTATGGCACGATCAGAAGGTCGAGGTTGACCTCTGCGTGATCGGTAACAAGGGCGCAAGCTTCTTCCGCAGCTTTGGTGGCAACGTAGTTGCAGCCATCGGTAATCTCGGTGAAGCACCGTCGATCAATGACTTGATCGGCAGCGTCAAGGTCATGCTCGATGCCTTCCAGGAAGGCCGCGTAGATCGCTTGTATCTGGTTTCCAACAAGTTCATCAACACCATGACTCAGAAGCCGACGGTCGACCAACTGCTGCCCCTGGCTGCAGAAGCGAACGCTGAACAGGTCAAGAAAGGTCAGTGGGACTACCTCTACGAGCCGGATGCCCAGCTACTGCTGGATGCTCTGCTGGTTCGTTTCATCGAGTCCCAGACCTATCAGGCTGTGGTTGAGAACGGTGCAGCCGAACAGGCCGCGCGGATGATTGCAATGAAGAGCGCAACCGACAACGCAGGGGAGCTTATCAGCGACCTGCAACTGGTCTACAACAAGGCCCGTCAGGCTGCGATCACTCAGGAAATTTCGGAAATCGTCGGCGGCGCTGCCGCGGTTTAAGAACGGTTCAAATATTCAGAGGAACCAAAAATGAGTAGCGGACGTATCGTTCAAATCATCGGCGCCGTTATCGACGTGGAATTTCCACGCGATCAGGTACCGAACGTCTATGACGCGCTGAAAGTTCAAGGCGCCGAGACCACCCTGGAAGTCCAGCAGCAGCTGGGCGACGGTATTGTACGTACCATCGCCATGGGTTCGACCGAAGGCCTCAAGCGTGGCCTGGACGTCAACAACAGTGGTAAAGCCATTCAGGTACCGGTAGGTGCCGGCACCCTGGGCCGTATCATGAACGTCCTGGGTGAGCCCATCGACGAAGCCGGTCCGGTCGAGCACGAAGAGAAGTGGGGCATCCACCGTGCCGCACCGACCTACGCCGAACAAGCTGGCGGCAGCGATCTGCTGGAAACCGGCATCAAGGTCATTGACCTGGTCTGCCCGTTCGCCAAGGGCGGCAAGGTTGGCCTGTTCGGTGGTGCTGGTGTTGGTAAGACCGTCAACATGATGGAACTGATCAACAACATCGCCAAAGCGCACAGCGGTCTGTCCGTTTTCGCTGGTGTAGGTGAGCGTACTCGTGAGGGTAACGACTTCTACCACGAGATGAAGGACTCCAACGTTCTCGATAAAGTAGCGATGGTCTACGGTCAGATGAACGAGCCGCCAGGCAACCGTCTGCGCGTGGCACTGACCGGCCTGACCATGGCCGAGAAGTTCCGTGAAGAAGGCAAGGACGTTCTGCTGTTCATCGACAACATCTACCGTTACACCCTGGCCGGTACCGAAGTTTCGGCACTGCTGGGTCGTATGCCTTCCGCGGTAGGCTACCAGCCGACCCTGGCCGAGGAGATGGGTGTTCTGCAAGAGCGCATCACCTCCACCAAAACCGGTTCGATCACCTCGATCCAGGCCGTATACGTTCCCGCGGATGACCTGACGGACCCGAGCCCGGCGACCACCTTCGCCCACTTGGACGCCACCGTCGTTCTGTCGCGTGATATTGCTTCCCTGGGTATCTACCCGGCCGTTGACCCGCTGGACTCCACCAGCCGTTCGCTGGATCCGCTGGTAGTTGGTCAGGAGCACTATGATTGCACCCGTGGCGTTCAGTACGTGCTGCAGCGCTACAAGGAACTGAAGGACATCATCGCGATTCTGGGTATGGACGAGCTGTCGGAAACCGACAAGCAGCTGGTCGCACGTGCTCGTAAGATTCAGCGTTTCCTGTCCCAGCCGTTCCACGTAGCCGAGGTCTTCACCGGCGCTCCGGGCAAGTACGTGTCGCTGAAGGAAACCATTCGTGGCTTCCAGGGCATTCTCAATGGTGACTACGATGACCTGCCGGAGCAGGCGTTCTACATGGTCGGCACCATCGACGAAGCCATCGAGAAAGCGAAGAAACTGTAACTGGCGCGCCCGCTTGCGGGCGCCGATCCAGCCCCTGACCGAACCCGTTCGGGACGGGGGCAGATTACCGAGGCATAAGTATGGCTATGACAGTCCATTGCGACATCGTCAGTGCGGAAGAAGAGCTGTTCTCGGGGCTGGTGGAAATGGTCGTCGCCCATGGCAACCTGGGTGACATCGGTATCCTGCCGGGCCACGCGCCGTTGCTGAGCGATCTCAAGCCGGGTCCGGTGCGGGTGATCAAGCAGGGTGGCGAGGAAGAAATCTTCTACATCTCCGGCGGCTTCATCGAAGTGCAGCCGAATATGGTGAAGGTTCTGGCCGATACTGCTACTCGCGCCAAAGACATCGACGAAGCTGCCGCTCAGGCCGCCGTCAAGGCTGCTGAGAAGGCTCTGCACGAGAAGGGCGTGGATTTCGACTACGGATCCGCCGCCGCTCGTCTGGCCGAGGCCGCAGCCCAGCTGCGTACCATCGAGCAGCTGCGCAGGAAGTACGGTCGTCACTGATCGACCCGCGACTGCAGCTTCATCGCGCATGCGTAAAAGGGTAGCCTTGGCTACCCTTTTTCGTTTCCGGCGTTTGCCGATTCCGGCCTGTCCGGCACCTTTCGAACATCTTCAGGATCGCTTCCATGTCACTCGATATCGTCATTCTCGCTGCCGGCCAGGGCACCCGTATGCGTTCCGCTCTGCCCAAGGTTCTGCATCCGGTGGCGGGCAAGTCCATGCTCGGCCATGTCATCGATACGGCGCGCGCTTTGCAGCCGCAAAGCATCCAGGTGGTGATTGGCCACGGCGCCGACCTGGTTCGCGAGCGCCTGGCGGGTGAAGATCTGACCTGGGTGGTCCAGGCAGAACAACTGGGTACCGGCCATGCAGTATCGCAGGCATTGCCCCACCTTTCGGCCGAGCGGGTGCTGATCCTCTACGGTGATGTGCCGCTGATCGAAGCCGAGACCCTGCAGCGCCTGTTGCACAAGGTCGGCCCGGAGCAACTTGCGTTGCTCACCGTGATCCTTGACGACCCCACTGGCTACGGGCGCATCGTGCGGGACACACGGGGCGAAGTGCAGGCCATCGTCGAGCACAAGGATGCCAGTGATGAACAGCGGGCGATCCGCGAAGGCAACACCGGCATTCTGGCGGTGCCTGGTAGCCGCATCGGCGAATGGCTGGGGCGCCTGTCCAACAGCAACGCTCAAGGTGAGTACTACCTGACGGATGTGATCGCGATGGCTGTGGCAGACGGCTTGCGTGTCGCCACGGAACACTCGCAGGATGCCATGGAAGTGCAGGGCGCCAATGACCGTATCCAGCTGGCAGAGCTGGAGCGTCACTACCAGCTGCGTGCAGCGCGTCGGTTGATGACGCAGGGCGTGACTTTGCGTGATCCGGCACGTTTCGATCTGCGGGGCGAAGTTTCGGTTGGTCGCGACGTGTTGATCGATATTAACGTGATCCTCGAAGGCCGCGTGGTGATCGAGGATGACGTACAGATCGGGCCCAACTGCGTGATCAAGAACTCCACTCTGCGCAAGGGCGCGATCGTTAAGGCCAACTCCCATCTGGAAAACGCGGAAGTGGGTGAAGGCGCTGACTGCGGGCCGTTCGCCCGTCTGCGTCCCGGTAGTGTGCTGGGCGCCGGAGCGCATGTCGGCAATTTTGTCGAGCTGAAGAATGCCGTGCTGGGCGAAGGCGCCAAGGCGGGCCATCTGAGCTACCTGGGCGATGCCGAAATCGGCGCGCGGAGCAACATCGGTGCGGGCACCATCACCTGCAACTACGACGGCGCCAACAAGTTCAGGACTGTAATGGGTGAGGATGTATTCATCGGTTCGAACAGCTCGCTGGTTGCACCGCTGAACCTGGGCGAAGGCGCGACTACCGGGGCCGGCTCGGTGATCACCGAGGATGTACCGGCACACACCCTGGGCCTTGGGCGCGGACGACAGCGCAATATCGAAGGCTGGCAGCGACCGGTCAAGGCTGACAAGAAGTCCTAGATACGCCGGTGGACTGGTCGTCGTGCTGAGTATCTATTCTCTCGCCGAGCGGATGCGCGCCAATCGGCGTGTCGCACGCGGCCTGGAGAAGCTTGCTGGGCTGTGCCTGGTGGGCTTCATTATCAAGCTGACCCTCAATTGAGGCTTGACTCCCAGCCCTCGCTAGGTTTTGATTCGCACCCTTAACTTTCGAATCGAAACATAAGTATGTCGAAGCGCAACACGCCTCAACGTCGTCACGCCATCCTTGCGCTGCTCAACGAGCAGGGCGAGGTCAGTGTCGATGCGTTGTCGCGGCACTTCGAAACCTCCGAGGTCACCATCCGCAAGGATCTCGCCGCGCTGGAGACGAACGGCTTGTTGTTGCGCCGTTATGGCGGGGCGGTGTCTTTGCCGCAGGAGCTGATTGGCGAGTCCATCCAGCCGGTTTCTCCAGTCAAGCAGGCCATCGCCCGTGCGGCGGTTGCCTGCATTCGCGAGCATGCGCGGATCATTATCGATAGCGGCACCACCACGGCGGCGATGATCCCGCAATTGGGCCGCACCCATGGCCTGGTGGTGATGACCAACTCGCTGAATGTGGCAAATGCCCTGCGTGAGCTGGAGCATGAGCCGGTGCTGCTGATGACCGGCGGTACATGGGATCCGCATTCCGAATCCTTCCAGGGCCAGGTGGCCGAACAGGTGTTGCGCTCCTATGATTTTGATCAGCTGTTCATCGGTGCCGATGGCATCGATCTCGAGAGAGGCACCACCACCTTCAACGAGTTGCTGGGCCTATCGCGGGTAATGGCCGAAGTCGCCCGCGAAGTGATTGTCATGGTCGAGTCGGACAAGGTCGGCCGACGCATTCCCAATCTGGAGCTGCCCTGGAGCGGCATCCATACCTTGATTACCGATGATCGCCTCGACCCCGAGGCGCGTAACAGCATTCAGGCCCGTGGCGTCAGGTTGATCTGCGCGGCCATCGAAAACAATCTGGAGAACTGAACATGTGTGGCATCGTTGGCGCCGTCGCCGAGCGCAATATCAGCGCGATTCTTCTTGAAGGCCTAAAGCGCCTCGAATACCGCGGTTACGACAGTGCCGGCATTGCCGTGCTGGATGCCGCGGGTACCCTGCAACGGCTTCGCCGCTCGGGCAAGGTTGCTGAACTGGAAAGTGCACAGCAGGCCGAAGAACTGACCGGGCGCCTGGGCATTGCCCACACCCGTTGGGCGACCCATGGTGCGCCGTGCGAGCGCAATGCACACCCGCATGTCTCCGGCGAAGATCTGGCGGTGGTGCACAACGGCATCATCGAGAATCACGAAGCGCTGCGCAGCCAGCTCCAGGCGCTCGGCTATCAATTCGTTTCCGATACCGATACCGAAGTCATCGTGCACCTGCTTAAGCACAAACTCGATGAGTTCGGCGATCTGACCGTCGCGCTCAAGGCTGCCGTCAAGGAACTGCATGGCGCTTATGGTCTGGCGGTAGTCAGTGCCAAGCAGCCCGATCGCTTGCTTGCTGCACGCAGCGGCAGCCCACTGGTGATCGGCCTGGGCTTAGGCGAAAACTTCCTCGCCTCCGATCAATTGGCGCTGCGCCAGGTCACCGACCGCTTCATGTACCTGGAAGAAGGTGACATCGCCGAGATCCGCCGTGACAGCGTGCAGGTCTGGGATGCTTCCGGTCAGCCGGTTCAACGTGAGTCGGTGCAGTACCACGAAGGTGCGGAAGCGGCAGACAAGGGCGAATATCGCCACTTCATGCTCAAGGAAATCCACGAGCAACCCACGGTCGTGCAGCGCACCCTGGAAGGTCGCCTGGGGGACAAGCAGGTGCTGGTGCAGGCGTTCGGTCCACAGGCTGCTGAGCTGTTCACCAAGGTACGCAATGTGCAGATCGTCGCCTGCGGCACCAGCTACCACGCCGGCATGGTCGCGCGTTACTGGCTGGAGGAGCTGGCCGGGATTCCTTGCCAGGTCGAAGTTGCCAGCGAATTCCGTTACCGCAAGGTAGTGGTGCAGCCCGACACGCTGTTCGTCACCATTTCCCAATCTGGTGAAACCGCCGACACCCTGGCCGCGCTGCGCAATGCCAAGGGCGCCGGTTATCTGGCTAGCCTGGCGATCTGCAACGTCGGCATCAGTTCGCTGGTGCGTGAGTCTGATCTTTGCCTGCTTACTCAGGCCGGCCCGGAAATCGGCGTGGCTTCCACCAAGGCCTTTACTACTCAACTGGTCGGGCTGATGTTGCTGACACTGGCGATGGGTCAGGTGCGTGGCACTTTGTCAGCGGATAAGGAAGCCGAGCTGGTGGCCGAACTACGTCGCCTGCCGACCCGCCTCGGCGAGGCGCTGGCCATGGACACGACAGTTGAGAAGATCTCGGAGCATTTCGCCGAGAAGAACCACACCCTGTTCCTTGGCCGCGGAGCGCAATATCCGGTGGCGATGGAAGGTGCGCTCAAGCTCAAGGAAATCTCCTACATCCATGCCGAAGCCTATCCGGCCGGTGAACTCAAGCACGGCCCGCTGGCACTGGTGGACGCCGACATGCCTGTGGTTACCGTGGCGCCGAACAACGAGCTGCTGGAAAAGCTCAAGTCCAACCTGCAAGAAGTGCGTGCACGCGGCGGCGAGCTGATCGTTTTCGCCGATGGCGCGGCAGGGATGGAGAACGGCGAAGGGACCTTCGTGGTGAACATGCCCAGCATCCACGATGCACTTGCGCCGATCCTCTACACCGTACCGCTGCAGCTGCTCTCCTATTACGTTGCCGTACTACGCGGCACCGATGTGGACCAGCCGCGTAACCTCGCAAAATCGGTCACGGTCGAGTGAAACCGGCGAGATAAGCCGGTTCACCTGGTTTTTGCCAAAAAATATTGTCAAAAGACAAAATATTTTGACAGCAGACAAAATTATATGACAAAAGGTAAGCCTCTGATTTACAACACTTTATCAGAGGCTGCTCGCCCGCCTATCTGGAATCACGTATACGCTGACCAAACGAAGCTAATCTGTCTTCGCGTTTTAAAACTTATCCACAGCCAGTGAAGTGTCCTAGGACTTTTGAGCGAATTTTCAAACTTTGGATGATGGGTGTGGCTGAAGGCACCGGGAGGCTTGTTTGCGAGGTCGTAGCTTTAGAACCCAGTCCGACATTGATCGGCATATCGAAAAAGGTTTTGGGCAAGGGAGTCTAGAGCACTACGTACCATGGCTACGGGTGCAGGATGTTCCATCTCACGGGCGGTCTCGCAAGATACATGGAACCAAGGTCAATCGTCTTCATCACCTTCTTTCTGATTTGGAATATGGCTACCTACTTCTGCTTGAGTTTTCTAACCGGGTAATAGATATCAGAGAGCAATATCCCCTTTTGCCTCAATCGTCAGCGCAATCGATTGCTAACGCGTTGAATATCTCTTACCCGGTTTATCCGGGAACAAAAGTTCCTTTGGTGATGACCACCGATTTCTTAATCACGCTGCGTCAGCCTGACGGAAGCAGCAGGTTAGTTGCGCGTACAATCAAATACTCTGATTCATTTGACTCGGGCCGAGGACTTAAGCGCACTTTAGAAAAGTTGAAGATAGAACGAGAATTTTGGAAAAGTCGCGACATTGACTGGACCGTCGTTACGGAAAAAAACATACCTGCAATCCTGAGCAGTAACTTAGATTGGTTTCGAAAAGGGGCTGCGCTAAAAAGGGAGCTACAGCAACGTACATTGATCGTTAGTTTCCTCGATGAGGTTAATAGCATGCGAGAGTTTCAATGGCCTCTTGAGCGTATGCTCAGGAGTATTGCTAATTCGCTATTTATCCCTTATAGCGACGCCAAAAACATATTTATGCACCTAGTCTGGAATAAGTATATAACTCTTAATCTAGTAGCCGAGCGGCTAACGATGAAGAGTGTTTTGATAATCGCAAATGTCTTGTACCCCGCCGAAGATTATAGATATGAGAGCAGGGCTAGCTGATGTCATATCTAAATATCAACGACGTAATTGAACCAGTTACCGAAACCACAGAGTTGCAACGATTGGCCAGGGTGCTTTGGCTGGATGCTATAAGCGATCAGGTCGTACTTTTTGACATGACAGAGACACCCAAAAGACCTTGGGTGATGCGTTTGTCAGAGCTAAGAAGTATTTTGGTTAATGGTGATATAAAGACGGCAACTATCGTACCTAGCCCCTTTATGTTGCGGATTGAAGAAGATCTTTCTGAAAAAGAGAAATATTTTCGTGATAAAAACTGGCGGCGTATCCAGAATTTGATTGAGACGGAAATTCCGGGAGAGATATTTCAGCCTGGAGCTATGGGGCGCTTAATAGCTGACCAAGCGCTAAAGTTAGAAATACACAAAAAAACTATATATCGACTACTGTACCGATACTGGATGAACGGCCAGGTACGTAACGCGTTACTACCTGATCGTTTTAACTCTGGAGGTCCAGGTAAAAACAAACAGTATAGGGATGGAAAAAAACCCGGCCGCAAAGTTTATTTTCAAGGGGTGGAAGCTGATACTCAGTCAAAGGTACTGACGGAGGCCGACAAGAACTGCATAAAGGTAGGCTTTTCTTTATTTGCAACCGGAAAAGTAGGCACTATCACTGATGCTTACATAAAAATGCTCAGGCGTTTTTATACATCAAAAACGCAGCCAGGATATTGTATAGAGCCACCACTGCTCCCCGCAAATGAACTACCAACGGCTAGGCAGTTCGCATATTGGGGGCACAAAGCGTATGACGATATTACTGTTCTTAGAGGAAGAAGCGGTGAGCGAAATTGGCAAAAGGATCATCGCCCGTTAATTGGTACTGTTCGAGATGGCCTTCGTGGTCCTTGCCATTTGTTTGAAATAGACGCTACTGTGGCAGATATATATCTGGTCAGTCGATATAATCGAGACTGGATTATTGGCCGTCCTGTCATTTATGTGATAATTGATACTTTCTCAGGGATGATCACTGGTGTTTATGTAGGCCTTGAAGGGCCGAGTTGGAACGGTGCCCGTCAGGCACTGTTTAATGCGTTTACTCAGAAGAAGGAATTTTGCGCGGATAATGGTGTTGATATTACTCCGGACGAATGGCCTTGCCACCACTTACCTCATGAAATCTTTGCTGACAGAGGCGAGATGTTGGGGCAGGCTGCAGAAGGCCTGGCCTCAGGGCTCAGGATAAACCTTGGTATAGCTCCTCCTTATCGACCGGACTGGAAGGCTATCGTAGAGAGCAGTTTCAAAGTTCTGAACGTTACTACCCAAATACATTGGATCCCCGGTGCAGTGCGTAAGAGGAATAAAGAACGGGGAGAGCGTGATTATAGGCTGGATGCTACGCTCAATTTGGCAGAGTTCACGAAGATTATTATTCAGGGAATACTCCATTATAATAAGCACAATCGGCAGCCCGACCGCCTTACCAAAGAAATGATAGCCGATCAGGTGGAACCTACCCCAATAGGTATATGGAGTTGGGCGCTCCGGAATGATCGAATCGATGAAAATACCCAGGCTGACGAACTTATCTACCTACATCTTTTACCCCGAGATAGGGGTTCTATACAAAAGGGAGGGATTAAGTTCAAGGGTATGTTTTACATTTGTGACTTGGCCGTTGAGCAGAACTGGTTTGCTAGAGCAAGACATAGAGGGGTTAGCAGCATTCTTTGTTGGTATGACCCTAACAGCACTGAGCATATTTGGATCCAAAATAATCAAGGTAAATTTCTGCGCTGTGATCTAAGGAAATCTGAAATTCGTTATCACGGGTACCGGTTTGATGAAGTTATAGACATGCTCGCCATCATCAAACAAGAATCCCCAGACAGCAAGTACACCAAGCTAGTCGGTAAAGTCTCGCTAGATGCAGAAATATCTGGTGTCGTTAAAGCTGCGAAAAAAGATAAATCCTTAACAACTCAAGTTTCGTCCAAGTCTGAAAAGCTGGGTAACATTCGTAGTAATAGAGCTAACGAACGCTTGCAAGAACGTAAGGATTCGTTCGTACCGGATGACTTGCGATCTTCTGTCCCGCCGCAATCCGACGCGATTTCTAGCGTTGGCGTTGCGGAAAATTACGCGGGTGCCCGCAGCGCTGAGGTCATTGACCTGCTGAGTCGGCTTCGTCCAGGAGCTAAAAAATGACCGTACTTACGCATGCGGTCGCGCGGTATGAGGAATCGCCTGTTTTGGAGTTCCAAGGGAACCCGTTGATAGAGGCGTTACCGCCAATCCTCTGTGAGAGCGATGCGGCCTCATTGATCATGAATTTTCCGCCTGTGAACGAGCATGAGCGCGAACTCGATAGCGCGGTCCGCCTTCACTGCATCGATCGCTTACGTACGGTCGTTCAGCCTTTGCCGGTACATCTTGAACTGGAATCAACTCTTTCTTCTTTGATTCGTAGTGGATATGTAGGGCGTAATCCGCTTTCGCCGACGACCGTAAGACACCTTCACTCGCTTTCAACGAGCAGAAGGACATCTGATGGGTTTCGGTCCACTGCAACGACCTTCAGCTTGGTTGGGTTGAGTGGGATCGGAAAATCGACGGCACTTGAATCAATCCTTCGTCTTTATCCGCAGACAGTTCTCCATGAACGCTACGGAAAACGTCAGTTTGTACAAACTCAAATCACTTGGTTAAAGCTGGATTGCCCGTTCGATGGATCGCTAAGCGGTTTGTGCCGGGCGTTCTTCCGAGCAGTGGATCAGGCTATTGGACAAGACCGATATGCAAACAGCTACCGCTCTCGGAGTGGCTTACCCGACACGATTCAACGTATGGAACAGGTCGCGAGTACCTATTTTATAGGCGCATTGCTAATCGACGAAATTCAGCATCTTCGATCGGCTCGAGCCGGTGGAAAAGACAACATGCTCAATTTCTTTGTCAACCTGATCAATTCGATTGGCATCCCCGTTGTGTTCATTGGGACTAACTCAATGATCAGCCTGTTTTCGGACGTGCTTCGAAATGCTCGACGTGGATGTGGTCTTGGCGTTATAGAGTTTGAAAGATTCGAGAAGGACGATCCTTTCTGGAAGATGTTGGTTGAGTCCTTGTGGGCCTATCAATGGTGCCATGAAGTTAGTCCGCTGACGGATGAGTTACTCGACGTACTCTATGATTTGACTCAGGGTGTCACCGATTTCCTGGTTAAGCTAGTTATCCTAGGCCAGCGTTTTGCTATTCAGCACGGCGAGGAGCGCCTCGTTCCAAGCACATTCAGACGCGTGGCCGATACCAAGATGAAAATCCTGAAACCGGCATTGTCGGCCTTACGTAGTCGGGACCCTAGGCAGTTAGGACGGTTTGAAGACCTATTGCCAATTGATGCCCAACTTGAGGGCATGATGCTGCTGAGTTCAGACGACTTGTCGAAACGTTATTCGCTACTGAGTAGCATTAGTCCAGCATCAACGCCGAAAGCGCAGGGCGTACCGAAGACGCCTGCCCCAAAACTTGCCACGGCGTCCTCCCAAGAATCCGCAGAACTGTCTGAGATAGCCAATAGTGAAAACCCCCTTGAGCAATTGCGGAAAGAGGGCTGGCTATGCGAGCAGACGTTTGAGTTCTGTGACGCCTACAGCGATAGGTAGGATTGAGGTGGGAGATGGATACTGGGCCAGGTTTTTTCTTATCTCCCTTCCCAGACGAAACACTTCACAGCCTGTTGAGTCGTTACTGCCGGCTGACCGGGTTTGCTTCAGTCCGCCAAGCATTCAGCAACGTTGAGCACAGCTATACCTTTACCCGGAACACAAGCTTCCCTTGCCATTTAAAAGAATCGGAAAGGCTTTTGAAGCCGGTTACTGGGCTGGACACAAACGCTCTTATTTCACGACATACTCTGCTGCCGTACTTCCAACCATTTATGTCGCCAGAGCAGCTAGTGATGACGCGCCGCCAAATGGAAAGCAGGAACGGTCAAGGGTTGAAAATGCGGCTTGGACTCATTGCAAGCTCTCTAGAGCGATACGTTCGGGTTAGATTCTGCCCGGTGTGTCTTGCTGAGGATGATCAGAAACATGGTCAAGCCTACTGGCATCGCGTACATCAGCTTCCAGGGGTTTGGATATGCCCCCATCACGTACAGCCCCTCTCGATCATCGAACCGGTTTGGATCCGGGACAAAGCTACACGGTGCTTCCTGCCGACTGACGATAATTTACATGCTCACGCCCTAGCACTGGAAGTCAGTGCCATTCAGAGAGACAGGCTATACCGTCTCGCGGCTCTTTCTTGGTCTGCGCTCGATCGAGATTGTGACCCGCTGCAACATCACGTGCTCCAGCAAAACTTGCTACGAGGGGCACAGGCTCATGCGCTCGTGAGTTCCACTGGCAGGCTTCGGCTGACGCCGTTGGCTGACATGTTGTCGATCTACTTCAAAGGGTTGCCCAGCGCCGGGGAATTTTCACGACTGTGCCCAGTGCGCGCAAAACAAGCTCCTTCTTGGGTCCTCAAGTTACTGCGAAAGCCAAGAGGCGCCCATCATCCGCTACATTATTTGCTTCTTGCGGATGCGCTTGAACTGAACTTCGATGATTTAGCTGTCCAGCGTTCTGTCCAGATGCCTATGTCGAAAAGTATAGCGACGAAAGTGACCGCCAAAACTGGTGGCTTAGCGCACACGCTCAAAGAAATGTACTCAGAAGGGCATTCACTTCGCCAGATTGGAGCTGTGACAGGAGTCAGCGTCTCTACGCTTCACGTCTATGCCGTTCAGCTTGGAATACATGTTCGTGCTCGCCCATCCATTCTACTGCCAGCCCTCAGGCAGCAAATCCGTGATCAGCTAGTTTCAGGTAAGGCCTTTTCTGAAGTAGCTACCGATTGCAGTGTTTCATTGGCGTCGGTGTATAGAGTTCTAAGGATGGAAACCGATCTTAAAGACATGTTGTCAGGGTTGCGAGTGGAGCGAGACCGAGAAAACCGCCGTCTTCGTTTTATTATGGAACGTGAGAGGAACACGGCAGCTCACGCGTGCACCGATTACGCTTGGCTTTACCGTAACGATAGAGTTTGGTTGAAAGGAAAGGTCCAGTGCATTAGAAAGATTGCTCGTAAGCGCACCGCTGTTATTGACTGGCCAAGTCTGGATAGAGAGTTGTCTCTTCGAATTCGAGAGTGCGTGAGTAGCCTCAGAGCCCGTCCAGGTAAGCCACTACGGATCTCTGTTGCGCTGATAGGGCGTGAGCTGAATTCATCAACACTGTTTGAGAAGAAATTGCTGCTGTTACCCAGCTGTAGCTTAGAGCTTAAGGCAACCTGTGAAACGCTCGATCAATTTCATCACCGAAGAATAGAATGGGCTGCTAAAGAACTACGTGCACGTAATGCAATTTTCGGGGCTGCGACTTTATTGAGGTTCGCAGCGATTCGTCCGCCAGCGGGTAATGCAGCTTCGTATCTTATGAAATTGATCAACGAAGCTTAGCCACATGGAGCTAGTCTAATTTAGCCATACGAGCTTTTTGGTAAGCTCGGCCGGCATAGCCTGCATCGACTGTTATAGGGCCAGACCATTGGCGCGTGATCGAAAGTCTGTTCATCTCATCTACTAGGCTGAATTTTTGATTCACCATTACTTCGATGTTCCAGCCAAAGTGGCTGAGAATTGAATTGCAGCTTATTCTATTGATTTTTATCAAGTCACTCAAATTAACAATAGATGGTTTAAGGTCAAGCCTTTTGAGTTCGTGTATTCCCCATATCATCCGCCGGACATGGAAGTGCCAAAGGGATTCATAGTGCTCTTTGATTTTTTTTGACACTTCAGGATAAAGTTTTTCTCTATCTTGCCCACCTGGCAACTTTTTAGGTAGGAGAGAAAGGATATTGCCGATATTTACTCTCTTAGGTTTAGACGAGAGCGCGTAAAGACCCTCGATTCCGTCCTCGATGGTCTTTGCATATTTTATATCGACTACCCTAGTATCGGGCTGCGTCGTTCCAGATAAATAGGAGAGTAACCAACTACGGTCGTGTTTAAATAGCCATGATGTTGCCTTCAATGAGTTCTTCCAGCAGTCTTCTAATGTTGAATCCGGCCAACGGTTTACAATCTGCTGTATCTTAACCCTGTAAACTGAGCATTTACTTTCCGTTGATTTGAGCTGCTTTGAATCTGTCCTGCGAGCTCTTACGAAAGGCACGCTCTGTTGATTTTGTAGGGTGCTCTTAAAGAAATTAAAATCCCTAAATAGGAAAAAGCTTAGTATCAAATGCCGTGTTACAGGCATATCTAATTGATCATCTATTGTAGAAAGGCGAATCCACGTTTTTGTCTTCTTGGCAGCGTATGCAGCGTCCGCTTGACAGAGGAATTCGTCTCCGAAGGTCTCGACTATACTGTTGAATAATGATGCCTGTGAAACTAGACTGCCAGCTCTTAGCCCTAGCACGGAGGCTTGTGTTCTGTACGCATGCGCAAGGGATTCTTGCGAGATACTTGGAACGTCTCCGTGCAACAGCTCTTTGCAAAAAATTGCAAATTCGTTCTCAAGTAGGGGAGCGGGTTTATCGCACGTGTTTGCACTAACTGACCAGCCACACTCACAGGGTAACCACGGCATTGTTAGAATTCGATTTTTCGTATAGAACGGCTTTGAACAAAATTGACATGAACTTATCAGAATTTCACGGTGCTTCCAGCAACTGGAAACTCCTGGTATCTGGTGAGCTCTATGCCAATAGCTGGAGCCAAACTCATATTCGTCGCTCTCGCAGCATGCAATGCAAAGTTTAGCTGTGCCGTGTACGCCGACCACGCGCTGAGGAATTCGTGACAGCGCTGTTGTCGAAGTATCTTGGCTAAGTTTTTTGTGAGAGTTCACGGTTCCAAGAAATGATGTAAACAATGGCAGAAGCGTATTGGTATGTAGTAACCGTTTAAGGTTGTCTTCAGCTTCTCCTGGGAGCCGTTCAGCTAGCTGAGATATCTTCTTCGGAACAACAACGTCCAAAGGAAATGGGGCAGCGCCGAAAGCATCTCGGAAAGTGAGAGGTTGTGTTTTGTTGCCTGATAGAAAATGGTAGCGAGAAACTCTTGAGTGTAGTGTTTCATCGGGAAGTGAAGGTGGAAAAAATGGAATCTTGTGCTGCACTGTTACAACTCCCGCTTCTCATATAAGTTCAAGCTAAACGTAACATGGTTTCCATACACAAGTCTCCCGTCGGTTGCCCAGCGTGATCAGAGAACAGCCTAACAAGTTCAGCATGGATGATTTAATGTGTTGGTCAGGGACGGCGAATGTGCATACGCTACGACAAGCCATACTGTTACTATAATTACGTTCATCGAGTCGACCTAGCTTTTAAATAAAGGCGTTACTCACGACTCGGTGATAGTTACTAGACTCTTAGCCGGACCGAGCGAGGCATGGTCAAACGTAAATCGCCGTTTGGGCCTCTATCACTTGCTCGACCGCAGCATAAAGGTCAACGCTGGTTTGCTGTGTCTTGATCGATACCACTAGGCTGTACCTTACGGTATCGTCGTAACGCTGATGCTTGACCAAAGTTTTCCACCAGCCCAAGGCGGGATAAATGCCGAGCATGCCGCGGCCTGCTAGGTCAGCAGCAGTACCCCGCCATATGTCCGAATGAAGTGAACCGCGATGCCTAGTTTGGGTGCCAAGCAGCCAACATGGATCTGAACCGCCTCCCTGATAGGCACCGTCCTCCTCATCCCGAGCACGCTTGTTGATCCGTTGCCGGAACTGGTCCTTGTCTTCATTAGGGCGACTTACGTCAAATCGAAGGCCATGCGACTCGTAGCGATAGCGGCCTTTAATGCCGCGCTCGGCGATGCCGGGGTTTGGTTCAATGAAGTAGGAAAGGGTTACCCGCATCTCTACATCGACGTTGCCGAGGTTGAGCAATTCCTGACGAGGCCAAGGAAGTAGATGTAGATGCATGTCTCGCGCGGTGGGAGGTTTAGAGCCTTGCCTCGCAAAAGGCCTCAGCTGGTCCTCGGCGATCATTGTTAAGGAGTCGCCGGCGCTATATAGAGCGCGCCCTATATCAGGCACACCAAAGCCGCAGTGTTTTACCAGATTTTCATAGTTGGCTTTTGAATCGCCAGCGAGGAAGTCCTGCAGCATTCGATTAGGCCATTCAGCAGAATGCACGATGAGGGCTCTTACTGTCTCAGGCCAGAACTGCGGGTAGCTCGTTGATATCTGGGCTGCCATACGTGCAGCCAGTGCTGAGGCTGCGCTAGTTGCACAGGTGGTTGACAGCAGCCGTCGTTGGGGTTCATTGGAGGTGGTTAGTAGCGACAGACAAGGTTCGGTGTAGGCGTATTGCCCATCTGTAGCTAGGTTGCCCCCTTCGAAAACTACATCTGGCTTCAGCGGCCAAGCTGTGTTGGTCCAGGTCCCTGAAGTTGTACTGTAGGGGCTCAAACTGCCAACTGCCGCGACTGGCAACAGGCCAGAGTTTGGGGGATCAATCGTAACCTTTGTGGTATAGGCTCCGACGCAAAGGGCGTTCCACGCCTGCGCCGGGTCGTTAATACCGTCAGTGGTGACGCTGTTAGGGTAGTGAATCGCCTGGTTTTTATCGGCATTACCTGCTGATAGGACGATCAGTCTAGGATTGGCTCTCTCGCCCAGAACATCACACGCGAGTTCGTCGATAGCTGAAGACCACGCCGAGGGGCGGCCGCGATCACGATCATCGAGGCTGGTGATCGCCATGCTGAAGACACGGCGTACTTCCGGTTTGGATGTATCTGGCTGGGTAATGGCATCAATCGTCAGCGAGCCGTAGGGCTCCTTTTTATTATGCTGGCCGGTGGGGAGCAGCTTCACCGATTCCAAGCGGTGACTAACCGCGACAGGTGCTTGGCTGGCGAGCGGGTCGAAAAGGTCGCCGTATAAAGCGATACCGGCCAGCCCTGTACCGTGGCCAGCCACATCTGCAAGCCCCCAGTTGCTGTTGACGGTATATAGGTCATCTTCATCAATGTGCTGCGCAAGAAGTGGGTGGCCCCGGTTGACGCCTGTATCCAACAAGCAGATACGAATACTGCCATCTTCAGCGGGAATCGTCCGCTCAAGCAAATCCTCGACCCACTCTCTCTGTTCCGGTGGCGACATGGCATCAAAGAATTCGGCAGTATCCTTTGCCCTACGAATCTCGGCGACCTCATTGAGCAGCGATAGCGTTTGAGTGATAGCTCCGCGAGAGGCATAGACGTTAAGAACTGTCCGCTCGGGAAATCTCAGCTCCTTATCGGAGGTCTCGAAACCGCATGCTTCTGCAATCGACCTAAAGCGGTTAAGCACCGCTTCTCGACTATCTCGAATTGGGAGCCAAAACTCCCACCATATGGTCTCCGCTTCGTTGGGCGGCAATACCGCAGGGTCGTCGGTCCACAAGGCGTTAAACGCTGCGGTTTTGATTTCTTGGATCGGATTCAGAAGCGGTGCATTGCGCGGAATGCCTTTCGCTGTGGCCGCTTCCAGGTACTGATGAACAAGATTTTCAAAGGCTTTTAACTGCCCATCCGGAACAAAAACGGTCGCGAGTTCCGTATTCGTGGCTGGGTCACGTCGTAGGTTCAGGAGCTCAATGCGCTGTGCCCCGCGGGCGAGGCCTTCGAAGGCGAGAGCGTAGCCTGGCTCACTCCTAAATTCGATCTGCAGGCCAAATCCACCTTCTGGCCTAAGCTGCGTTTCAACAGTTTGGCGCTGAAGCCTTACCGCCTCTGCCATCTCTTGGCTTGCACGCTTGAGCTGGCTGAGAAGCCTAGCACCATGCGTTATTCGATCTGGTGAGGGGTAGCGAGGTTCTCGTTTTGCCGATGCTGTGGACTGGAAGCGTTCCGCTAGCCCTTGTCCCTGGAGGTGAAAATGGGGCCGTTGACCTTTGGTTGGTTCCGTCATTGAGATGCTCTACTACATTAGGAGCGCTGTCTCCCGTGGAACGCCTTTCGCTCCGTAAGGTGCCTCTCCACGTCCTTGATTGCCACCTCGGTTCGATCCTGAATGATCGCATCCTTGATTGCGTCGTCCGCAGCTCTCGCCAATTCGGCATAGCTGAGGCCTTCTGCGGTGGTGCAGAGCTTACCCCAGCTTTTTATCGACTTCGAGAAATTCGCGAGTCGGTTCTTCAGCACAGCTTGGATTTGTTCCTGGTTGGGCAGGCCATACTCAATAACATCGTCGAATCGACGGAACAGGGCGTAGTCGAGAATCTCGGGGTGATTGGTTGCAGCGATGATTAGACTGTTCGACTGATCTTGCTCAATCATTTGAAGGAAGCTATTCAGCACGCGGCGCATTTCACCTACATCGTTCTGAAGGCCGCGCTGGGATCCGATAGCGTCGAACTCATCGAAAAAGTAGATACCCCGGGTGTCGCGTATTGCATCGAATACCTGACGCAGCTTTGCCGCTGTTTCTCCCATGAACTTTGTTATCAAGCTGTCGAACCGAACGATATACAGGGGAATACCCAACTCCCCAGCAAGGGCTGAAGCCGTCATCGATTTTCCGGTACCGGGCGGGCCGACTAAGAGCAGCTTACGGCGTGGAGACAGACCGTGAGCACGAATTTTTTCAAAGTTGCGCTGCTCGCTCATGATCCTTTCCAGGCGGGAATGGGTCACCTCATCCAAGACCATTTCAGAAAGACGAGTTTTGGGAAGCGCAGCGCTAAGTAAGCTGCTCAGCTCGCCCCGAGGCTGGCCTATCGGCACAGGCATCCCAGTAGGCAAGCGGTTTTTCTTGGCCGAGTCGATTAGTGCTCGCAGATCCTCTGCTAGCTTTCCATGCCCCTGTTTAGCCTCATGAGCTGCCAGTTGCATGGCTACGGCTAAAAAATGCGAATCGTCGCCTTTGATGTGCGAGCGCAGTAGCGCTTTCAAGTGTTCGCCGCTAGCCATGAGTTTCTACCTTTTGCTCAACGATACTTTAACCGTTTGAGACTCTTTCAGACGGAAGATGGTTGGTATTTTGTGGTGCCCACCGGTTATCAGTTCAGCCTTCGCGTGTGGTTATCCAGAGTTGCTCTTCCAATGGCAGTAGCCATCCAGCTAGGAAGGCTCGCGCGCACAGAACTCAATTTGCTCCATTCGTTACTGGGCAAACGCTTCCTAAGCGCTACTGCTGCCCCATCTGCTCGGTCGCGACCTATCCAAGCGAGCGCTCTGACGGCATCGCCAGCAAGGCTGTTACCAAGCGAAAGCATCCAGTAGGGAGCCCGCTGGAGGTCGACCGTTTGGTCTCCAGCGACCACTTTCATACTGCGACCGGTGGTAAGTAGTACCTCCTTTACGGGGCTAGTCAGAGCTAGGCCAAGCGAATTCGCAGCACATTGCCCTGTAGGCGCGATGGCTTGCTTTTTCCACGATGCGATCGATTTTGCCACTGACTCAGCAGACGGAGCGCGGCGTCGGCTTTTGATCGATAAAGGAAGTGCATAGATTCCGCGTGCCACTCGTATCAAATTTCCGGCTTTAACTAGTCGGCAAAACGCTTGGTCGACCGCAGCGCGGCTTCCCAGATGGAGAAACTCTTTAGGAGCGAGCACGCCTCCATTTCTCAACGACTGGCTGCGTTCCCGGATCGCACTCGGAATTGATGGCATATCGAATCTCGGTTTGTAATGTCAGATATAAGATCTTATTTCTGACATTTGATCAATAGCTACACAAGAAAGGAATGTGTTGTAGTAACGCAT
Source organism: Stutzerimonas stutzeri (assembly GCA_002345575.1). GTDB lineage: Bacteria > Pseudomonadota > Gammaproteobacteria > Pseudomonadales > Pseudomonadaceae > Stutzerimonas > Stutzerimonas stutzeri_S. The sequence continues at coordinate 3,439 of DDVX01000002.1, read as the reverse complement.
GGTGATCGGTGCTGCCTGGCGGAGCTGACTATGGCGGGTGAAGCGCCTTACCGTCACCGCGTGATCCATGGTGAAACAGCGGTGCAAATGCTCGCCCCGGGGCGAGAAGAAATCCCATCGGGCTTACGTCTGGACCTACCGCACCACGGCCTTTGCCGATCTGAAGGCCGTGGTGTACGACTTCAGCCCCAGCCGTGCCGGTGAGCAAGCACGCAATCACTTGGTCAGTGGAATGGCAAGCTGGCCTGCGGCGACTTTGCTGACTACAGGAGCAGGGCATCACCTTAATTGGCGGCATGGTCCACGCCCGGCGCAAGTTCTTCGACTTGCACGAGGCGAACAAAAGCCAACTGGCCGTACAGGCGCTGCACGCTATCGCTGGGCCGTACAAAGTCGAACGCCAAGTGCGCGACATAAGCGATGAAGAACTCGGGCGAATACGGCAGGAGCTGGTTTCACCGTCCTCAACGCACTGCATAACTAGATGCTGGCCCAGCGTGATGTGGTGTCCAGGACGCTAGAACTGGTTGTTTGCCGGGCGCTACGCAGCGACTAACTGGAGGCGGTGTTCATGAGTCTGATCCAGTCATGCCTATCTCAAGGATGTGCTGGCACGACTGCCGACACGGCGGGCGAGTGAACGGCCAGCTGCGGCGGCATTGGTGGGCCTCTTTACCAGGCAGGTTTGCTAGTCTGACGCCCTTTTCGTGCAGGAGAGGGGGCGGCGGCAAAAACTGAGTGCAACACCTGACCTTTCCGGTACGGTGCTGCCCCCATGTCTTATACCGAACTCAGCGTTGAAGAGCGCGCCACCATTCAAATCGGTCATGCCCAAGGTTTCAGCCTGCGTGGGATTGCCTGCTTGATCAACCGATCCCCTTCGACCATCAGCCGGGAGCTGCGCCGCAATCGAGATGCCTGTGGTGGCTACTCGGCCCGTGTAGCCCAACAGCAGATGCAAGCCCGCCGCCAGGTGTGTCGACCGATGCGAAAGCTGTTGCCGGGTAGCGAGCGCTTTGAGCTGGTGGTTCATATGCTGCGTGAGCGTTTGTCTCCCGAGCAGATTGCCGGCAAGCTGCGCAGCATGAACATTCCCAGCCTCAGAGAGGCCTACGTCTGTCGTGAGACGATCTATAACGCGATCTATGCCCTGCCGGTCGGTGAACTGCGCAAGGAGCTGATCATCTGCCTGCGCCAAAGCAAGACGACGCGCAGGCCGCGCTCTGGCGGTGTGGATCGGCGCGGTCAGATCCCTGAGATGGTCAGTATTCATGTACGTCCGCCGGAGATCGAAGACCGGCTGATGCCAGGGCATTGGGAAGGCGACCTGATCAAGGGCAAGGCCAACGCCTCGTCTGTAGGTACGCTGGTGGAGCGCACCAGTGGCTACCTGATGCTGGTGAAGATGAACGACGCGACGGCGACCTCGGCGATGGAAGGCTTCAGTGCAGCGCTCAATGGCATGCCGCTGGCGATGCGCAAGAGCATGACCTACGACCAGGGCCGAGAAATGGCGCGGCATGCTGAAATCACTCAGCAGACCGGGGTGGCCATTTACTTCTGCGACCCGCACAGCCCTTGGCAGCGCGGCAGCAACGAAAACATCAATGGCCTGATCCGCCAGTACCTGCCCAAAGGCACAGACCTGTCGGTACACAGCCAGGAAGAACTGGATGCCATCGCACTGCAACTGAACATGCGCCCACGTAAGCGCTTCGACTTCAAATGCCCAATTGAAGTTATGGGCAAAGTGATGCAGGAAGCCATGGCTATGCGGCATGATGCGCCTGCTTCAATTCAATAACCGTGTTGCACTCAGCCCCTGCAACCGCCCACCCTTGGCCATACCGGTGACATTAGCGGTATGGATCGCCAACTTCTGGTCCATTGGACATGATCGTGCTTTTGGCCCAATTGGCATGCCATCTATAGGCTGTTTATCGACGGTATGCCGGTCGGCAACGAAACGATAGCGACCAGAGATAAACAAATACCATAGGAACTGTGCAATCACCCGGCAAAACATGATGGGTGTAAGTTGAGCCCTGCGGAATTTTCACCGGGAGGCATGCTTAAACGAATGGCGTTGGGCTCGCGGGAGTGGGTACCCGACCAACGTGCACGCTCAAATGATTACTCTTCTCCATAGTTTGATGCTCTCATAAGCCGTCTCCCTAGCCGTGTCACTTTCAATCAGGCATGCCGAGGAAAGGTGAGTTCGAACGTGGTCCGACCGTCTTTGCTGGCGACGGCCACGTGGCCTTTGTGGAGGTTCATCACTGAACGGACAATCGCTAGCCCCAAGCCTGCTCCACGAGGTTGTATGCCGTTCACGCGGTAAAAGCGGTCGAACAGGTGTGGGAGATGATCCGATTCGATAGTCGCGCCATGATTGGTGACAGCCAGCGAGACGATGTCTACGTTCTCCTCAAGGATCTTAAATTCGACCGTGCTGCCAGTATTCGAATGCCGCAACGCGTTGGATAACAGGTTGGAAATGGCCCGTTGGACCATAAGCCGATTTCCTAAAACCACGGCATCGCCCGTTACTGTCGTTGCGACTCCCGCTTCTTCGGCGAGGACTTCGAAGTATTCACATACGCGCCTCGCCTCACTTCCTAAGGATAATTGTTCGAGCTTCAGTGCTGGGCTGGCGTGGCTGGCCTGGGCGAGAAACAGCATGTCTGACACGATTCGATCCATGCGTTCGAGCTCTTCGACCGACGATTCGAGCACTTCGCGATACTGCTCTTTGCTTCGCTCTCGTACCAAAGTCACCTGCGCCTTGCCTATTAGGTTGTTCAACGGAGTTTTCAACTCATGAGCCACATCGTCCGAGAAGTGTGTCAGTTGCTGAACGCCGTCATCGAGTCGATGAAGCATTACGTTGAGGCTGTGCGCCAATGCCTGGAGTTCTTGTGGGAGCCGATCGCTACTGATTCGGGGTGATAGGTCCTGTGTCGATACCTTAGTCGCCAAGGCCCGGAACTTGCGCAGCGGTCGCAAACCATTTTGGGCGATTAGCCACCCAGCCAATCCGATCAATATCAGTAGCATCGGCACGGTCACTAAGGCCGAGCGCAGGAAAGCAGCCACCAGCCGTTGATCGGCACTGCGATCTTGCGAAAGTAAAAGCGTCATTGAAGCCAGTCCCGGGACTTGGATTTGCTTGCGCCCGGTTAGCATCTGCACGCCATCTTTCGTTGTCCAGCCAAGATAGTCGCCGTCCCTGCTCACGAGATCCAGCTGCTGCGGCGCATTGGCGAATCGGCCGATACTGAAAATGGGTGATTTCGCTGTATCGCCGATGACCGTAATCGAAAGGTTGTCATGGCCGAGTACGGTATCGCTCAATGCGTGTTGCCAGGAGCGGCCCATACGGGCTTTGGTGTCTTCGAGGAGTCCATGATCGATCTGAGAGAGCTTGGCCGTCACTTCC
>DDVX01000016.1 GCA_002345575.1 Stutzerimonas stutzeri | reverse complement strand
TAGCGCGGGGAGGATGTCAACGAATAGCCCTGTGATTACCCTGTCCGCGGCCTCTCAATGGTTGGCGCTTGTTACAGCTCGCGTTCCCATAACGAATAGTGAACGCTGCCGGCCTTCTGTTCCCGGTGCAGGCGCCAGTTGCCAGGCAGGCCAAGGCTCGAAGGCAAGGCCTCGCTTTCGGTATAGACCCAGGCGTGATCGGCCAGCCAACCCTTGCTTTCCAGCAGCTCGCAAGCCGGTTGCAGCAGGTTCTTGTTGAACGGCGGGTCGAGGAAGACCAGGTCGAAATGCGTTGGCGTCTGGGTTTCCAGATAACGCAGTGCGTCGCTTTGTAGCAGCTGGCCCTGACCGCACTTGAGCGTATCCAGATGTTTACGCAGGCTGGCGATGGCATTGGCATTCACGTCCAGTGCCAGCGCCATGCCGGCACCTCGGGACAACGCCTCCAGATATAGCGCGCCGCTGCCGGTGAAGGCATCCAGTACGCGTGCGCCGCTGATATAGGGGGCAAGCCAGTTGAACAGGGTTTCGCGCACCCGGTCCGGGGTCGGGCGCAAGCCCTCGGCATCGGGGAAGCCAAGGCGCCGGCTGCGCCATTCGCCACCGATGATGCGTAGCTGGCCCTGGCCGCCATGGGCGGAAGGGCGAATGGGGTTGGCCATCAGTGCTCCGGAACGCTGCTGGGTTGTTCAAGGGGTTTTTCGCTGGGCGGCGGCAATGGCTTCTGCTCGACTTGTGGGCCTGCGGTGACGATGACGAAACCGTCTGCGTCGAGGTGCCTGTTCATCGCTGCCCTGACATCTTCGACCGACAGTGCCTGGACCTGTCGCATGAAGTCTTCCAGATAGGTCAGCGGCAAGTTGTAGAAGCCGATGCTACCCAATTGGCCGACGATATCGGCGTTGCTCGCGGTGGACAGCGGGAAGCTGCCTGCGGTCTGGCGCTTACTGCGCTCTAGCTCGGCGTCAGTTGGGCCTTTATCGAGAAACTCCCTTACCAGTTGCTGCACCAGTTGCAGCGTACCTTCGGCCAGGTCGGCACGGGTCTGCAGGTTGATCATGAAAGGGCCGTTGGTCTGCATGGGGCTGAAGCCGGAATAGACGCCGTAGGTCAGCCCGCGCTTCTCGCGTATTTCTTCCATCAGCCGGGTGCCGAAACCGCCGCCACCGAGAATCTGGTTGCCGAGGTAGAGCGCGGCGTAGTCGGGATGGCCGCGAGGAATGCCAAGTTGCGCCAGCAGCAGGTGGGTCTGGTTGGATGGATAGTCGATGTGTTCGCGGGTGGCTGGCGGCTTGGTTGGGGCTGCCGGCGCTGGCAGCGCAGAGCCTTGCGGCAGGGCCGCAGAAACCCGCTCGGCAATCGCCTCGGCCTCGGCACGACTGAGGTCACCGACCAGCGCGATCACCACGTTGCCGGCGGCGTAGGCCCTGGAATGGAAGTCGCGCAGTTGCTGGATATCGATGGCAGGGATGGAGGCTGGCGTGCCCTCGCTGGGGGTCGCGTAAGGATGATCCTGGTACAGCTGCTCGAACAGCTCCAGGCTGGCCAGCTTGCCGGGATTCTGCTTCTGGAACTCGAAGCCGGTCAGCACCTGGTTTTTGATGCGCTGCAGTGCATCCTCTGGAAAGCTTGGCTGGCCAACCACTTGGCTGAAGAGTTCCAGCGCCGGCTGACGCTTGTCCACCGCGCTCAGGCTGCGCAGGCTGGCGATGGCCATGTCGCGGTAGGAGCCATTGCCGAACTCGGCCCCCAGGTCCTCGAAGCCTTCGGCAATGGCGGTGACGTCCTTGCCTCCGATACCTTCGTTAAGCATGGCGTTGGTCAGCATCGCCAGGCCTTGTACGTCACCGTCCTGGCTGCTGCCGGCGGCGAACGTCAGGCGCAGATCGAACATCGGCACCTCGTGGGCTTCGACAAACAGGACCTGAGCGCCGCCGTCGGTCTGCCAGCTTTGGATATCCAGCTTGCGGCGCGGCAGTGGTTGGTCGTCCAGCGCGTCCAGTGATTCCAGACGCGGCTGCCGCCGGTCTTCGCGGGCGATAGCCTGGCCGGATTCGGCGGGTGTGGCGACGTTCTGCGCCGGCGGGATGACGGCGACCGAGTCGCCGGTTTCGCTATCACAGGCTGCCAGGCCGAAGCTGCCGAGCAGGAGGAGGCCGATCAGGCCGCTACGCATAAAGGTGCGATCACTCATCACCGGACTCCTCGGGCAGAACATGGGCAACGCTCATGCGCGAGCGAGTGAAATAGGTGCGGGCGGCCTGCTGAACGTCGTCCGGCGTTACGGCTTCCAGCGCAGCGAGATCTTCGTCCATCAGCCGCCAGGACAGGCCGACAGTTTCCAGCATGCCGATGGTGGTGGCCTGCTGGGTGATGGAGTCGCGCTCGTAGACCATAGCAGCGATGACCTGGGCGCGGACGCGCTCAAGCTCCTCGGGCGAGGGGGGCGTCTGCTTGAGCTGCTCCAGTTGTTGCCAGAGGCCGGCCTCGACCTCTTCAAGGGTGCGGCCTTTTTGCGTATTGGGCGAGGCGCTGAGGAGGAACAGGCTGTCACCGCGCGCGTGGGCGTTGTACCAGGCCGAGGCACTGCTCACCAGCTCCTCGCCGCGCTCCAGTTGCCGCGAAAGGCGTGCGCTGTAGCCGCCGTCGAGCAGTGCGGTGATCAGGCGTAGCGCATGGATCTGCCGTGGATTTTCGGTTTCGGTCGCCAGGCTGGCCGTGTTGAAGGCCATCATCAGGCTTGGCACTTGGGTGTTGAGGTGCAGGGTCAGGCGCCGCTCACCTGGCTCGGCCAGTTCAAGAGGGCGCTTGGCGCTTGGGACCGAGCGTTTCTCGATAGGGCCGAAATACCGCTCGGCCAGCGTTCGCACTTCGTCCACCGTGACATCACCGACCACCACCAGGGTGGCGTTGTTGGGTGCGTACCAGGCTTCATACCAGGCGCGCAGCTCCTCGATGGTCATGCGATTGAGGTCGTCCATCCAGCCGATGGTAGGGGTGTGGTAACCGCTGGCCGGGTAGGCCATGGCCTTGAAGCGCTCATACGCCAGTGAGCTGGGCCTGTCATCGGTGCGCAGGCGGCGCTCTTCCTTGATCACTTCGATTTCACGGGCGAATTCGTCTGCCGGTAGCTTGAGACTGGCCAGGCGATCCGCTTCCAGCTCGAAGGCTACCGCCAGACGATCACGCGCCAATACCTGGTAATAAGCGGTGTAGTCGTCGCTGGTGAAAGCGTTCTCCTCGGCGCCGAGCTCGCGCAGGATGCGTGAAGCCTCACCGGCACCGAGCGAACGGCTGCCCTTGAACATCATGTGTTCCAGCGCGTGAGAAAGGCCGGTCTGGCCGGGTGATTCGTAGCTGGACCCCACCTTGTACCAAAGCTGGGACACCACCACGGGGGCGCGATGATCTTCACGGACGATGACTTTGAGACCATTGTCCAGGAGGAACTCGTGGGTGGGTTGGGCCTCGGCTGCGCTGACCAGCGGCAGATAAAATGTGGCGATTAAAAGAGCGGCTGCGCGGCGTAGCATCGGGGACATGGTGATGAACTCGTTCAGGGATGAAACCCGCCGTCATGTGGCTGGCCGGCGGAGAACACGCGGGGGCATGGTACTGGGCGCCGTGGCCGGGGCAAAGTGGCTCATGATTCGATCGACGTCGATATCTGATGGGAGCGTAATTCAGGTGTTCGCGCGTTGCCGCGATCATGACGATCCGCAGGGCCGAATTTATTCGGCTGTAGATTCGAAGGGCCGAACAGGTCCAGCCCTACAGCCACGCTTAACGCAGTCGGTTGTGCGGTGCTAGGATAGCCTCCGTCTGGCCGGTGGCGTGGCTGCTGGCGTTTCGCCCTCTTGAGAAAATCTTCTCCATGTTTGGTTCCAACGACGACGATAAGAAGGCGCCAGCCGAGGCTGGCGAGAAGAAAGGCTTGTTCGGCTGGCTGCGCAAGAAGCCGCAGGCCCCGGTAGCTGAGCCGCCACCATCCGAGCCGCTGGAAGATAGCCAGCCGTTCGCGGATCAGCCCGATGAGCAGGCGCAGGAGCAGTTGGACGAGAGCGAACTATCCGTCCCGCAAGCCCAACTGCAACCCGAACCGGAAGCGGAAATCACCGCAGCCACTGTATTCGTAGAGCCTGAGCCGGCGGCTGCGGTGCCGGCGGAGGTTGTCGCCGAGCCGGAACCCGCGCCCGCACAGAGTGCTATAGAAGCACCCGCCAAGCTGGGCTTCTTTGCCCGTCTCAAGCAAGGCCTGTCCAAGACCAGCGCTAGCATCGGCGAAGGCATGGCCAGCCTGTTCCTGGGCAAGAAGGCCATCGATGACGAGCTGCTGGATGAGCTCGAAACCCGTCTGCTGACTGCCGACGTGGGCGTCGAGGCGACCACGGCGATCATGCAAAACCTCTCCCGCCGTGTTTCGCGCAAGGAGCTGGCCGACAGTGGCGCGCTGTACAAGGCGTTGCAAGAAGAGCTGGCCAGCCTGCTCAAACCGGTCGAGCAGCCGCTGCAGATCGATGCCGGCAAAGAACCCTTCGTGATCCTCGTGGTTGGCGTCAATGGCGCGGGCAAGACCACCACCATCGGCAAGCTGGCCAAGAAACTGCAGCTCGAAGGCAAGAAGGTCATGCTTGCCGCCGGTGATACCTTTCGCGCCGCAGCCGTAGAGCAATTGCAGGTATGGGGTGAGCGCAACAATATTCCAGTGATCGCCCAGCACACCGGTGCCGATTCCGCCTCGGTGATCTTCGATGCTGTGCAGGCTGCCAAAGCGCGAGGCGTTGACGTACTGATCGCCGATACCGCGGGGCGTTTGCACACCAAGGACAATCTGATGGAAGAGCTGAAGAAGGTCCGTCGGGTCATGGGCAAACTCGACGAGACGGCACCGCATGAAGTGCTGCTGGTGCTCGACGCCGGCACCGGCCAGAACGCCATCAACCAGACCAAACAGTTCAACCAGGCGGTGGAGCTCACCGGACTGGTGCTGACCAAGCTCGATGGCACTGCCAAGGGTGGGGTGATATTTGCGCTGGCCAAGCAGTTCGGTACGCCGATCCGTTATATCGGTGTCGGCGAGGGTATCGACGATCTGCGCGCCTTTGAGGCGGATGCCTTCGTTAGCGCACTGTTTGCCGAAAAAGGAACGAGCGCAGGTACCCCCCCCACATGATTCGTTTCGAACAGGTCGGCAAACGCTATTCCAACGGCCACGTCGGGTTGCATGAGCTGTCGTTCCAGGTGCAGCGCGGCGAATTCCTGTTCGTCACCGGCCATTCCGGCGCCGGCAAGAGCACCTTGCTGCGGCTGTTGCTGGCGATGGAGCGGCCCACCAGCGGCAAGCTGCTGCTGGCCGGGCAAGACCTGTCGCGCATCAGCAATGCGCAGATTCCATTCCTGCGTCGGCAGATCGGCGTAGTGTTTCAGAACCACCAGCTGCTGTTCGATCGCACCGTTTTCGATAACGCCGCGCTACCGCTGCAGATCCTCGGGCTGAACAAGCGCGAGATCGGCCAGCGAGTGATGACCGCGCTAGAGCGCGTCAGTCTCAAGGATAAGGCGCTGCAATATCCTTCGGATCTTTCCACCGGTCAGCAACAGCGCGTAGGCATCGCCCGTGCGGTGGTGCATCGCCCGGCACTGCTGCTGGCTGACGAACCCACTGGTAACCTCGATCCGCGCCTGGCGGCGGAAATCATGGGCGTGTTCGAGGACATCAACCGCCTCGGCACCACGGTGCTGATTGCAAGTCACGACCTGGCCCTGATTGCCCGCATGCGCCATCGCATGCTCACCCTGCAGCGTGGCCGCTTGATCGGTGATGGGGAGGCGGCTCGATGAGCGACGAACGCAAATCCGCGGCCAAGTCCAATCCGAGCACCGCTGAACGCGTCGGCGGCTCGGTAAAAAAAGCGCCGCAGCACAATCCTGATGAACCGGATTTCAAAACGCTGTTTCACGCCTGGCTGGAAAGCCATCGCGCAAGTTTGGTCGATAGCGTCAGGCGACTGGTTAAACAGCCGATCGGCAGTTTTTTCACCTGCCTGGTGATGGCCGTCGCGTTGAGCCTGCCCATGGGCCTTGCACTGTTGCTGGATAATGTCGAGCGCCTCGGCGGCTCCTGGCAGCGTGCTGCGCAGATATCCCTGTACATGCAGCTGGGGACCGATAGCAAAGCCGGTCAGGCGTTGCGCGAGCAGGTTCTGGCCTTGCCGGATGTCGCTGATGCCGAGTGGATCAGCCGAGAGCAGGCGCTGGAAGAATTCCAGCAACTTTCAGGCCTCGGCGAGGCATTGCGTGAACTGCCGGAAAACCCGCTGCCTGGTGTCGTGGTGGTTACGCCCAATGAGATCGACAAGAGCAAGCTCGAAGCGCTGCGCCAGCAGCTGGCTGGGCTGGCCGGCGTTGAGCAGGCCCAGCTGGATCTGCTCTGGGTTGAGCGTTTGGCTGCGATCCTGAAGCTGGGAGACCGCTTCGTCTTCGGTCTGACGCTGCTGCTGATTGCCACCCTGCTACTGGTGATCGGCAACACCATTCGGCTGCACATCGAGAATCGCCGCACCGAAATCGAGGTGGTCAAACTGGTGGGCGGCACTGATGGCTATGTGCGCCGTCCGTTCCTTTACATGGGCGCTCTCTATGGCCTGGGCGCTGGGTTGATCGCCTGGTTGCTGCTGGCGTATGGGCTGGGTTGGCTGAACGAGGCAGTGATCGATCTGGCGGGGCTCTACGGCAGCGATTTCGGGCTGGCTGGCGTGCCCACCGAGGATGCCCTGTCGCTGGTGCTTGGTGCGTTGCTGCTGGGTTATATCGGGGCCTGGTTGGCGGTGGCGCGGCATTTGAACGAACTCGCTCCGCGCTGATCGAGATGCTTTGTAAAAGCCTTAAGTTGTTGTTATGAAAGCGTTTTAAGGGGCTGTTACTGAACTTTTCGCAGGCATTGCAGTCCTATCGGGCAATGTTACACTTCTGCAGCTTCACTATCGGAGGATCTGCATGACCAATACTTTGCAACCTGTTCAAGCGCTGGTTCCGGGAGGCAATCTTGAGGCCTATGTGCAAACGGTCAACAGCATTCCGCTGCTGACGGTCGAGCAGGAACGCGATCTGGGCGAGCGTCTGTTCTATAAACAGGACGTCGAAGCCGCTCGCCAGATGGTTCTAGCCCACCTGCGATTCGTCGTACACATCGCTCGCAGCTATTCGGGTTATGGCCTGGCGCAGGCTGACCTGATCCAGGAAGGCAACGTAGGCTTGATGAAGGCGGTCAAGCGCTTCAACCCGGAAATGGGCGTGCGCCTGGTGTCCTTCGCGGTGCACTGGATCAAGGCCGAGATTCACGAGTTCGTTCTGCGCAACTGGCGCATCGTCAAAGTCGCCACCACCAAGGCGCAACGCAAGCTGTTCTTCAACCTGCGTAGCCAGAAAAAGCGTCTGGCCTGGCTGAACGACGAGGAAGTCGAACGTGTAGCCGAAAGTCTTGGGGTCGAAGCCCGGGAAGTGCGCGAGATGGAAAGCCGGCTGACCGGTCACGACATGGCGTTCGATCCCTCGGCGGATGCCGATGATGACAGCGCGTTCCAATCGCCAGCGCATTATCTTGAGGATCACCGCTACGATCCCGCACGCCAGCTTGAAGATGCCGACTGGAGCGACAGCTCCAATTCCAGCCTGCATACGGCGATGGAAGCGCTGGATGAGCGCAGCCGCGATATCCTGCAGCAGCGCTGGCTGAGCGACGAAAAGGTCACCCTGCACGACCTGGCGGCGAAGTACGGCATTTCAGCCGAGCGTATTCGTCAGCTGGAGAAGAACGCGATGAACAAGCTCAAGGGTTCTATCCAGGCTTGATATCGTCGATGTGAAAAAGGCGCTGCCGGGTTTACCTGACAGCGCCTTTTTCGTTTTGGCCGTTGCCGCATCGCTCGCGGCTCTTGTGGCTTTTGACGGAAGCGCCTAAGGCTAACCCATCCTGCTTTCGTCCGCTGCCCGTTGATGAGCAGACAGCGTATCGGGGTTTCGAAAGCCTAACTGTCAACTCTCGCGCTGTGTTCTGCCGGGCTTGTTATTGCCTGCGAACGGCCAGAGCGTCGGTGAGTGCGATCATCAGTTGCGCCGTGTTGATGGGCTTGTGCAGCCAGGTGATGCCGGCATCCTGCTCGTGTGAGTCGAAGTGACTGGCGGCGGATACCACGATGATCGGCATATCTCTCGTCTGGGCATTGCCGCGTACCTCGTCGATCAGCTCGCGACCACTGCCGTCTGGCAGATGCATGTCGAGGGTCATGGCTTGGTAACGCCGGTTGGCGAGTTTTTCACGGGCGGCATGCAGGCTTTGCACGCGGTCCACTTCGTAGCCGGCGTCGCGAAGCATCAACAGCATCAGTCGCCCGGTATCGGGTTCGTCTTCCACCACCAGCAGGCGCAGCGCATCGGACTCGGTTACGGTCACGCTCGGCGATTCGAGCAGCAGCAGCTCGCACCAGAAGGTCGTGCCCTGGCCCTCGCGGCTTTCGAATCCGACCCGGCCCCCCATGCGCTCGATAAACTCCTTGGAGATCGCCAGTCCCAGGCCGCTACCGCCTTTTTGGCGGCTATCCGATGCGTCCGCCTGGGCGAACTTTTCAAAGACGCGGCTCTGGAAATCCAGCGGTATGCCGGGCCCCTGGTCGCTGACGTTGATGCGCACGTGGTCATCGACAAGCTGGCAATGCAAGGTCACTTCACCGCCCTCAGGCGTGTATTTGATGGCGTTGGAGATGAAATTGCTGAGCACCTGCTGTAGGCGCAAGGCGTCCACCCAGACGTGCGCCTCGGGTGTCGTGTGCAGGACGCAATTCACGCCCAGGTGCGTGGCAAAAGCCTGGTTGCTGGTCAGGGCTTCCTCCAGCAGGCGCTTGAGCGAGTGCTCACGCATGTTGAAGGGCATCTTGCCGGCAGCGATCTTTTCCATGTCCAGCAGGTCATTGATCAGGTGGCCCAAACGCAGGCTGTTGCGATGGGCGATCTCCAGCATCTGCTGCATGTTGGCCGGAATAGTGCCCATGGCACCGCCAGTTATCAAACCCAGCGCACCGCTGATAGACGTCAGCGGCGTGCGCAGTTCGTGGCTTACGGTGGAAACGAACTCATCCTTCATCCGCTCGACGCGCTTGTGCTCGGTCAGATCCATGCTGGTACCACTGATGCGCTGCGCCTGGCCGTTGCGGTCACGCTGGATATAACCGCGCACCAGCATGGGAACGACCTTGCCGCTCTTGTGCTGGAAGCGCAGCTCAGCGGTGAAGTGGTCAACCGCCGATAGCATGGTTTGCGCCAGTTGGGCCTTGGCTTGCTGCAGATCATCGGCTACCAGGACGCGCTCCCAGAGCTTCAGGTCCGAGGGCAGCTCGCCGGGGCGATAGCCGAGTATGTGCCAGGCGCGAGGTGAGGCGTAGAGGGTCCCGGCCTCCAGGTTGAGGTCCCAGAAGCCGTCATTGCTGCCTTTGAGCGCCAGGCTCAGGCGTTCTTCGCTGAGTTGCAGTGCGCGTTTGTTCTCGCGAATACGCTCGGTCATCTGTTGCGCCAAGGCTTCGGCGCGGCTGCGGCGCAGCGACAGCGAGGAGGTCAGGAAGAACAGCAGCAGGCTCAGGCCGAGACCCAGGCCGATCACCAGTGCATCGTTGCCGTGGAAGAAGGCGTCGAACTCCGGCAGGCTTTCCAGGTGCAGGGTCCAGGTTTGCCCATACAGTTCCAGGCGCAGTGTCTTGCTGTAGCGCGAGGTTTGCGCACGGGGCTGTTCGCGGCTGGTAAAGATGAGCTGGTCGTTATGCTCATGGGGGCCGGCGTAGATGCGCAGACTGAGCGTGGGATCGGCGGCGCCGAGAATGCCGCGCATCAGATCGCCCACCCGATAGGGGCTGTAGACGAACCCCTGCAGTGCCTGCATCCGTTGCTGCGCCGAATCGAGAGGCTCACCCTTGCGGTACACCGGCACATACATCAGCACTCCGGCCTGTACTTCGCCGTGGGTCTCCTGGCGTAGCTTGACCTTGCCGGTCAGGCGCGGCTGCCCGGTTTCAGCGGCTGCCGACATGGCCTGATGACGCACCGGCTCGGAAAACATGTCATAACCGAATGCGGCGAGGTTGCGGTCGATGAAGGGCTCGAGATAGACGATAGGGGTATAGAGCGGGCGATCCCCGGCAGGGTAGATGTCGTAATCGGCGAAGCCTTCTTCACGCACCGCCTGAATGTGCGCTGTGCGCTGCTGCGGCAGCACTGCCTGGGCGAAGCCGACGCCCTGAATACCGGGATAGCGCTCTGCCAGTTGCAAGCGCTGGTTGTACAGGCGCCACTGCTCGCGTGAAACACCCTCGCTGGCGTCGAACAGCCCGGCGGCGCCATACAGGATCTGCTCGTGGTCGATCAGGCGTTTGCCGATGGCTTCGGTGGTCTTTTCCACCAGAAACTCGAACTGTGTGATGGCCGAACGTGTTTCGCGTTCGCGCAGGTGTTGCAGGATCACCAACTGGACCAGCAGTGTGAAAATCAGAACCAGCCAGGCAACGCTGTTACGCCAGTTGAAGAACTGCCGGAACCTGCCAGGGGAGACGCTGTATCCGATTGCAGAGTCGATCATGCTATTGCTGCTGCGCTCTCGTGACGAAGTAGATAAAGGCTACGGCGCTTCAAGCCTGTGTCTCGGCATCATGCGCCGCTGGGTTGAGATTCGCGGCTCAGGGTGGCTTGCCAATCTATTTTTGCAGCTTCCCGTGGACGTGCAAAGCCGTAGCCTTGCCCATAGTCGCAGCCATGGGCAAGCAGAAAGTCTGCCTGCTCGGGGGTTTCGATGCCTTCTGCGACAACCCTCAGATCAAGGTTATGCGCCAGCGCAATGACCGAACGGGTGATTGCGGCATCTTCACGGCTGCCGGGCAGGCCTTTGACGAAGCCCTGGTCGATCTTTAGCTTGTGAACATTCATGCGCTTGAGACGCAGCAGCGACGAATGCCCGGTGCCGAAGTCGTCGATGGCCAGGCGCACGCCGAGAGCGCGCAGACGGGCGAGTTGGTCCATGGCAGCGTCGGGGTCCAGCATGACAGCGCTTTCGGTGATTTCCAGCTCCAGATACCTGGCATCCAGGCCGCTTTCGGTGAGGATTTGCGAGACAAGAATGTCCAACTCGCCGTGGCTGAACAGCCGGCTGGAAATGTTCACCGCGATGAAGTCCAGAGACAGGCCGCTGTCGCGCCAGCTGCGCATCTGCCGGCAAGCACGAGTGAGCACCCAAAGGTCGATAGCCGTGATAAGGCCATTTTCCTCGGCGATCGGGATGAAACTGGCTGGTGAAATTAGCCCCTGTTCAGGGTGTAGCCAACGCACCAGCGCCTCGAAGCCGATGATGCGCTCATCAGCAAGTTCGTGAATCGATTGGTAATGCAGCTCCAGCTGGTTTTGCTCCAATGCCTGGCGCAAGGCGCTGGAAAGTTCGACGCGCTGCTGGGCTTGTCTGGTCAGTTCCTGGGTATAGAACGCATAGGTCGAGCGCCCGCTGCCCTTGGCCTTGAACAGCGCTGAGTCAGCATTGCGCATCAGCTGCTCGACGTTCTCGATATCATCCGGGTAAAGCACGATGCCGATGCTGGCGGTGATGAATAGTTCGGTGCCGCTCAGCTGGAACGGTAACGTCAGGCTATCGAGCAGGCGTAGCGCAAGCGCGGCAGCCTGACCCGCGTTGAGGTTTTCGCAGAGCAGGGCGAACTCATCACCACCCAGGCGAGCCAGGGTCATGTTGGTGTTCTGGAAGGTGCGAAGGCGCTTGGCCACGGCTATCAACAGGGTGTCGCCATGGCTGTGGCCGAGGCTTTCGTTGATGTCCTTGAAGTGATCGAGGTCGATCAGCAACAGGGCGCCACCGCGCTTTTCCGCCCTGGCCCGCTCCAGATCGAGCTTGGCCCGTTCGCTGAACAGCAATCGGTTGGGCAAACCGACCAGGTGGTCGTAGTGCGCCAGATGGTCCAGCTCCTCGCGTGAACGCTTCAGCGCCGACAGGTCGGAGAAAACCGCCACGTAGTGAGTGACCTGGCCATCCTCGTCGCAGATGCTGCGCAGGTTCTGCAGTTGCGAGTACAACTCGCCGCTTTTGCGACGGTTCCAGATCTCGCCGCTCCACATGCCCTTGCCTTGCAGGTCCAGCCACATCTGATTGTAGAAATTGGCGTCATGCTTGCCCGAGGCGAACATCCTCGGGGTTTGCCCGATGACTTCTTCCAGGGCATAGCCGGTAATGCGGCTGAAGGCGGGGTTCACATGCAGGATATGCTGCTGGGCGTCGCTGATCAGAACGCCTTCCTGAGTGCAGTCGAAAACGGCTTCGGCCTGGCGCAGGCGGGTCTGGTTGAATCTCTGCGTCTGCTGCTGGCGCGCTACTTGATCGATATGACGGCGGCCAAGCACGTACAGCAGCAGAGTGCTGCAAGTGACAAACAGGAGGCCCTTACTCATCTGCAGCATGGAGATAGGCGTCTGGGTGTCGGCAAGCCAGCGCACCAGCAGCTCGCCAAGCACAACCCAGAATACGGCCAGGATCAGGTAGAACAGGCAAAGCCGTTGCAATCGGACAATCGTCACTTCAGTTCACCGGAACCACTGGAAGAGAAAGATGCTCTGGTACTGCGAGCGGCTCGTCGTAAGTGAACTGCACCTGAATACCCATACTGGCCATAGGGTGGCAGTCTAGACGATTTAGCGCCAGCCATGAACGATGCAGGCAGGGCCGAACGAAGTTTTTCCAAGGGGCGAGCTATTCCTGCACGCCTTTCAGGTAAGCGTTACCGCCCAGTTGTCGTATCTGCTGACGTATCCAGGCCGCGCGATTACTGACATAAGCGCTGGGCCGGCCGGCGCTCCAGGCACGCGGGTTGGGCAGCACTGCCGCCAGCAGGCTGGCCTGACGGGCCGACAAGTAGGGCGCGCCAATGCCGAAGTGACGCTGGGCCGCCGCCTCGGCACCGAAGATGCCGCTGTCCCATTCGACGCTGTTCAGGTAGACCTCGAGGATGCGCTGCTTGGGCCACAACACCTCGATCCAGCCGGTGAACCAGACTTCCAGCCCCTTGCGTGCCCAGCTTCGCCCGGACCAGAGGAACAGGTTCTTGGCAACCTGCTGACTCAGGGTGCTTGCTCCGCGCAGCGATCCGCCGCGCTCGTTGTGCGCCAGCGCGGCGCGAATGGCGGCGATGTCGAACCCCCAGTGCTCGGCGAACTTCTGATCTTCGGCGGCTATCACAGCCATCTTCAGATCGTCCGGCAGTTCGTCCCACGGCCGCCAGCTGCGTTGTAAATCGATGGGCTCGCCGCTTTGCCAGGATTCAATCTTCCGTTCGATCATCAGGGCGGTGAACGGCGGAGGAACCCAGCGCAGCAGCAGTACCAGCAGCACGGAGAGCGCAGCCAGCCAGAACAGCAGTTTGATGAGGCGCAGCAGCAGTCTTCGGAGCATGGGCATGGTGACAGGTGGATCGAGCAGGCATTATAGCGGCGCTTGAATGCCTGAACGGAAACCCCTCGCGATGATTCGTCCCTTTCTTGTACTGGCAGCCTTTTTCGGTATGACCGGTGTTGCCCTCGGTGCTTTCGCCGCCCATGGTCTGAAGAGCCAACTGAGCGCCGATTACCTGGCCGTGTTCCAGACCGGTGTGCACTACCAGCTGATTCACGCGCTGGCGCTGATCGGTGTTGCACTGCTGGCGTTGCATGCGCCGAGCCGCCTGCTAACGGTAGCAGGCGGGCTGTTCGTACTCGGGGTGCTGCTGTTCTCCGGCAGCCTGTATCTGCTTACTCTGACGGGTATTGGCAAGCTGGGGATTATTACCCCCTTCGGTGGTGTGGCCTTTCTCGCCGGCTGGCTCTGTCTGCTACTGGCCGGCTGGAAGCTTCGGAGCTGACAGCGGGATGAATGGTTTTGGTGGGTCGGGTCGATCAGGCTAGAATGCGTGCCCCCTTGGCAATGGTGGCGAGCACTATGCAAATTCAGTTGAACGGCGAACGCTATGAACTCCCCGAGGGGGTGTCGGTAGCGGATCTGCTGCAGCGTCTGGAGTTGATTGGGCGGCGGCTGGCGGTCGAGGTCAATCGCGATATCGTGTCCCGTAGCCAGCATGCTACGACCATACTGGCCGATGGCGACCAGGTGGAAATCGTCCATGCCATCGGTGGCGGCTAAGACCTTCTGTTGCGCCGTCGATACCGCTGCCGCCCGTGTGGCAGCCACTTCCCGCTAAACAACGTGAACAGGATGGCCCCATGAGCCCAATTCCGCACGACAAGCCCTTTACGCTCGCCGGTCGCACCTATCAATCGCGTCTGCTGGTAGGCACCGGTAAATACAAGGACCTCGACGAAACCCGCGACGCCATCGAGGCTTCGGGTGCAGAGATCGTGACCGTGGCGGTGCGCCGCACCAACATCGGTCAGAACCCCGACGAGCCCAACCTGCTGGATGTGATCTCTCCGGATCGCTACACCATCCTGCCCAATACCGCTGGCTGCTACGACGCTGAGGACGCGGTACGGACCTGTCGTCTGGCGCGCGAGCTGCTGGACGGCCGCTCGCTGGTCAAGCTGGAAGTGCTGGCCGACCAGAAGACCCTGTTCCCCAACGTGATCGAAACCCTCAAGGCGGCTGAGGTGCTGGTTCGCGAAGGCTTCGACGTCATGGTCTACACCAGCGACGACCCGATCATCGCGCGCCAACTGGCCGAAATGGGCTGTATCGCGGTGATGCCGCTGGCCGGCCTGATCGGCACCGGTCTGGGTATCTGCAACCCGTACAACCTGCGCATCATCCTCGAAGAGGCCAAGGTGCCGGTGCTGGTGGATGCCGGTGTGGGCACGGCCTCCGACGCGACCATCGCCATGGAGCTGGGCTGCGAGGCGGTGCTGATGAACAGTGCCATCGCCCACGCGCAGAAGCCGGTGCTGATGGCCGAGGCCATGAAGTACGCCATCGAGGCCGGGCGCCTGGCCTATCTGGCTGGGCGTATGCCGAAGAAGCTCTATGCCAGTGCTTCGTCGCCGCTCGAAGGGCTGATCCGCTAACCTTCCCCCTCCGTTGTACCGTGCAACCGTCTGGTTGCGCGGTTGCCATCTATTCATTGCAGGTTCGTTCATGAGTGACACTTCCACCCCGGCCGAAGGCCAACGGCGCATGCGCACCATCAAAAGTTTCGTGATGCGCGCCGGGCGCATGACCGAGGGGCAGCAGCGCGGGCTGGATCAGGGCTGGCCGCGCTTCGGCCTGGAGCTGGCCGACGGTCAGCGTGATTTCAATGAGGTCTTCGGTCGTCAGGCCCCGCGAACGTTTGAAATCGGCTTCGGCATGGGCCATTCAACTCTGGAAATGGCGGCAGCAGCGCCTGAACAGGATTTCATCGGCGTCGAAGTGCACTCGCCGGGCGTGGGCGCTCTGCTGTCCGGCGTTATAGCGCAGGATCTGACGAATATCCGTGTCTACAGCTGCGATGCGCTGGAGGTGCTACGCGACTGTGTGGCCGACTCGAGCCTGGATCGGGTTCTGCTATTTTTCCCTGATCCCTGGCATAAGAGCCGGCACCACAAGCGGCGTATCGTCCAGCCGGCCTTTGCCGAGTTGGTTAGAAGCAAGCTGAAGGTCGGAGGCGTGCTGCATATGGCGACCGACTGGGAAGCCTATGCCGAGCACATGCTGGAAGTCATGAATGCAGCGCCGGGTTATCGCAACCAGGCGGCAAGCGGGCAGTACATCGAGCGCCCGCAGGAACGGCCAACCACCAAGTTCGAGCGCCGGGGCGAGCGCCTGGGTCATGGTGTCTGGGATCTCAAGTTCGAGCGCATCGACTGACGACAGCACTGCCTCGCGATCAACCGGATCAGCCGACTCTCAAGTACGCCCTGCCAATCGCAGGGCGTTTTTATATGTGGCGTCATGCGGCCTTTAGGCTGACGGTGACCCTCAATTGCGATCCGCAATCACCCCGATGATGAACAACAACAGGATCAGCACTGGCGCCAGGGTGTAGTTGTTGAACTGCGCCAGCCCCTTTGCCAGCCACGGGCTCAGGTAGATGATTCCCAGGCCATAAACCACCGCGCAAAAGATCACGAACAGCAGCGTGCGCAGGATGAAATTCAACCCGCCGATGTTCTTCTGTACCCAGGCGTTGAGCATCGGCCCGAGCAGCACGAACAAGGTGGCCATGATCGCCAGGGAAATATCCGAAAGGTGGCTGCTGCTCCAGCGCGACAGGGTGGCGATCAGGTCGAGTAGCAAATCCATGCGAAATCCTATGGAAGAAAGAGTTGCAGCAAATCGTTGAGAAACAGCTGGCCCTTGGGCGTCGCGACCAAACGCTGCGGGTCGGCGGCGAGTAGTCCGCGAGCTTCGGCTTCCCGGCGGGCCTCGGCCAGTTGCTCTAGCGGCAAGCCGGTGCGCTGAGTGAACAACAGTGCGGGCACGCCGTCGGTGAGGCGCAGCACATTCATCAGGAACTCGAAGGGCAGCTCCTGGGTTTCCAGCAGTTTTTCACCGGCCCGGAAACGCTTGCCAGGGTCCAGGTAATCCTTGGGCAGACGGGTTTTCCAGCTGCGCAGGATGCGTCCGTCAGGCCGGCTGATCTTGCCGTGGGCACCCGCGCCGAGGCCTAGGAAATCGCCGAAGGTCCAGTAATTGAGGTTGTGCCGTGCCTGGCGGCCAGGCTGCGCATAGGCCGAGGTTTCGTACTGTGCGTAGCCTTCTTCGGCGAGCAGCGCCTGGCCGGCTTCCTGGATATCCCAGAGGGTGTCGTCTTCAGGCAAGACTGGAGGCCTGCTCCAGAACTCGGTATTCGGCTCGACGGTGAGCTGGTACCAAGAAAGATGCGTCGGTTGCTGGGCGATGGCGGTACGCAGATCGCTCAGCGCGTCTTCCAGGCTTTGATCAGGCAGGCCGTGCATCAGGTCCAGGTTGAAGTTTTCGAAGCCGGCGGCGCGGGCCATATCGGCGGCTCGGATGGCTTCGTCACCGTCATGGATGCGACCCAGCGCCTTCAGTTTCTCTGCCTGGAAGCTCTGCACGCCGATGGACAGGCGGTTGATGCCCAGTTGCCGGTAGTCGCGAAACTTCGCCTGCTCAAAGGTGCCTGGATTGGCTTCCAGGGTGATTTCGATGTCCTCGGTGAAGCCGACCCGTTTTTCCAGCCCTTCGACGATCCGCTCCAGTGCCTGGGCGGAAAACAGGCTGGGTGTACCACCGCCGAAGAAGATCGATCCGAGTCGCCGTCCCTGCACCTGCTCGAAATCCTCGTCAAGATCAGCTAGCAGGGCCGCAACATACTCATCTTCCGGCAGCTGTGGGCCGGCGGCATGAGAGTTGAAGTCGCAGTACGGGCACTTGCGCACGCACCAGGGGATATGGACGTAGGCCGCCAGAGGCGGCAGCTCGAAGTGGGAAGCGGGAGGCAGACAGTTATCCGTACGTTGGCGTCCTGCGTCCGGCCTTGGGTCCTTGCCGTTGTTCAAGCGATCCCCAGACGCGCCTTGAGTAGCGCCATGGCGCGGGCACGGTGGCTGAGCTGGTTCTTGTCTGCTGCCGCCAGCTCGGCACTGGAGCAATTGCGCTCGGGTACCCAGAACAGCGGGTCATAGCCGAAGCCCTGCTCGCCACGCGGTGCGTGCAGGATGCGGCCCTGCCAGAGGCCTTCGCAGATGATCGGCAACGGGTCCTCGGCATGCCGGACCAGCGCCAGGGCGCAGACGAACTGTGCGCCACGCTGCGCGTCGGGTACGTTCTTCAGTACCTCCAACAGCTTGATGTTGTTCGCCGCATCGCCCTGGCCATCGGCATAGCGCGCCGAGTAGATACCGGGCGCCCCGCCGAGATGATCGACGGCAAGCCCAGAGTCGTCGGCCAGCGCCGGCAGACCGGACACCCGTGCCGCGTTGCGGGCCTTGAGGATGGCGTTCTCGATGAACGACAGGCCGGTTTCTTCAGGTTCCACATCGCTGAACTCGCCCACCGAACGTACGCGCACGGCGTCGCCCAGCATGGCCTGGAGTTCCTTGAGCTTGCCGGCGTTATGGCTGGCCAGTACTAGTTCGTTGAAGGGCATCATGGGTCGGGAAAGAACTCCTGAGTGAATTCGAAGCTGACCTGATCGGCGCCCACTGGCTGCACGGTAAGGGCGAAGCGCAGCGTCTCGCGCGAATCGAAAGGAAATTGCGCCAGGTAGTAGATGGAGTCTTCACCTTCCTTGAGCTGCTTGAAAGCCAGCGGGCGATCCTGCCCCAGCAGGTTCTTCACCGTGCCGCTGACTAGCGCCATGGACGGCTTGCCAGCCTTGAGCACGGAAACGTTCAGCACGCCCTGGCTCTTGCTGCGCACCAGACCTGCTGCTGCAGCGATGTCGGGCTGCAGGAAACCGGAATTGAAGGCGATGTAATGGACGTCATACTCGCCGAAGCTGTGTTTGCGCTCAGCCCAGGCAGGCAGCGCCAGCAGCAGGGTGAGCAGCGCGATCAGGCTGGCTCTCATGGTTTTTCCTCCAGTAGTCAAAGGGTCATCTGCCCTGCCCGGTGACGCGATAGATACCGATTTCGCCAAGCAGGTTCGGCCACATGCGACTGCCCCAGCCGTGTTTGTGGTCGCGATCCACGGCCAGGCGTTCGAGTACGGTGGCGCCGCGTTCCTGGCACAGCCGCTCGAAGTCCTCAAAGGTGCAGAAGTGGATGTTCGGTGTGTTGTACCAAGTGTAGGGCAGGAACTCCGAGACCGGCATGCGGCCCTTGGTGGTCAGGTACCAGCGGCAGCGCCAATGACCGAAGTTGGGGAAGGTGATGATGCATTCGCGGCCGACACGCAGCATTTCCTTCATCAACAGGTCAGGGTAGTGCACGGCCTGCAGGGCCTGGGTCATGACCACCATGTCGAAGCTGTCGCTGGCGAAGTTTCCCAGACCAAGGTCCAGGTTCTGCTCGATGACGTTAACGCCCTTTTCGACACAGGCGGCGATGTTGTCCGGATCGATTTCCAGGCCGTAGCCGGTGACCTGCTTGTGGTCGCGTAGCCAGGCCAGCAATTCACCGTTGCCACAGCCAAGGTCCAGCACCCGGCTGCCGGCGGGGATCCATTCCTGGATGATGTCCAGATCGGCGCGCATGGTGGCTCCTTATAGAACGATGCGATTCATGTAGCTGCTGAAGGCCTGCAGATAGCGCGGGATGGGGATCAGGAAGGCATCGTGGCCCTGGGGCGCATCGACTTCCAGATAGCAGACGTTCTTGCGCGCAGCCATCAATGCGTTGACGATTTCCTGCGAGCGCTCCGGTGAGAAGCGCCAGTCGGTGGTGAATGAGATCACACAGAAATCGGCTTTGGCCGTTGCGAAGGTGCTGGCCAAGTTATCGCCATGGGCCGCAGCCGGGTCGAAATAGTCCAGTGCTTTGGTCATCAGCAGGTAGGTGTTGGCGTCAAAACGGCTGGAGAATTCTTCGCCCTGGTAGCGCAGGTAACTTTCGACCTGGAATTCCACGCTGGTGAAATCGTAGTTGAGCTTCTCGCTCTTCAGGCCGCGCCCGAATTTGGTGCCCATGGCATCGTCGGACAGGTAGGTGATATGGCCGACCATGCGCGCCAGCATCAGCCCGCGGCGAGGGATCACGCCCTGCTCCTGAAAGTGCCCGCCGTGAAACTCGGGGTCCGAGAGAATGGCCTGGCGTGCCACTTCATTAAAGGCGATGTTCTGTGCGGAAAGCTTGGGCGCCGAGGCAATTGCCACGCAGTGCCGAATCCGCTCGGGATAGCTGATGGCCCATTGCAACGCCTGCATGCCACCCAGGCTGCCGCCCACCACTGCTGCCCACTGTTGGATTTCCAGCATGTCGGCCAGGCGCGCCTGGCTGTGGACCCAGTCCTCTACGGTGACTACTGGAAAATCCGCGCCGTAGGGCTTGCCGGTCGCAGGGTTCAGGCTACTGGGGCCGGTCGAGCCGTTGCAGCCGCCGAGGTTGTTCAGGCTGACTACGAAGAAGCGATTGGTATCGATGGCCTTACCCGGCCCGATGCAGGCGTCCCACCAGCCGGGCTTGCGCTCGTCCATGCTGTGGTACCCGGCGGCATGATGATGCCCGGACAGAGCATGGCAAATCAGCACGGCATTGCTACGGCTTGCGTTAAGCGTGCCGTAGGTTTCGTAGATCAGTTGGTAATCATGCAGTGTACGGCCACAGGCGAGTGCAAGCGGTTCGGCGAAATGCACGACCTTCGGACTCACCAGACCAACGGAATCGGCTGGAATAGCAGTGGGCATCGACCCTGGCTCGTGGTTGAAGAGGGCGGCAAAGTCTAGCAGACCGTTGAAAAACTACCTACGTTGGCAGTGCCGCGTTAAACATAGCGTCAAAGAGCTGATTAAGAGTGGGTAAATTCCGCTTCTTCAGCTGTTTGCTTGGCCTACCTGCCACGGTTAGGCGACTCGCTCGACTTGCAATCGCAACGCCAGGCTCAGCCCGTAACGATACTGACCACCTTGCCTTGGCGCCGGGTTGGTGCCGGGCGGCGCAGTAGCCTGAGCATTTCACCGGCCTGGCTCAGCTGCTGGCGCAACTCGAGCTCGTAGCGTGCCAGTTGACGGCTGCGCTGGCTGTTCTGCTGGTTGCTTTGCGCCAGGCTCTTGAGACGCAGCATATGCGTTTCGAGCTGTTGCTTGTTCTCCAGCGAGTGCTGCATGAGCGGCATCAGGGCTTCGGCAGCCCAGTGTTCTGCTTCCTGACGAAGGCGCTGGTGCAGGGCAATCACTTCCTGCACCAAGGTTGCGAAGAAGCGGCGGGTGAGGGCGTGCTGCTCGGTCAGTAGGGTCTTGAGCTGCAGGCGGAACTGATCCGCCTTGTTCTGCAGGACCTTGAGTTCCTGCAGGTAGGGGGCCAGCTGAAAAAGCGGCGCATCGACGCCTTGCAGCTGATTTTCTTCGTTGTGGCGGCTGTAGAGAGCGATCACCATTTTGTTGGCCAGGACGGCCTCCTGCTCCAGCATCCCCAGGTCCTGCTCCACCGAGCGAAAAAAGTGCAGGATGCTGAGGTTGATGCCCAACGTGGTTAGGCTGCCGCGCAGGCTGCGATGCAGGCGGGTCAGGTGTTCTTCCAGGCGTTCTGGACGCACTGTGGCGCGTAGCAGCTCGCCCTGGCGTTGCAGCAGGCGCTGATTGGTTTTCAGCTGCAGCAGGCGCTTGTGGTGCTGGTTGTGGTCGTGGCGGGTGCGGGCAGTCAGCTCCAGCAGCATCTGGCCGCTGTCCAAACGATGACTGTCGAGCAGCTCGCCCTGTTGGCGCACCTTGTTGAGGCGCAGGTCGAGAATGTGCTGGCTGTTTTGAAGCAGCGCCAGGACCTGGCGTACCACTTGCTGCTCAAGCAGTTGCTCCTTCCTGGCCAGGATGCGTTCGCAAAGCAGCGTCTCCAGCGTCTCTAGCCGGCTGCGTTGCAACAGTGCGCTGTCGTTATGGATTCTGGCGCGCAAGGCCTGCTTGGCGGATAGCGGCAGTACATCCTCGGTGGCGATCCCCAGTTGCTGTGCCGTGCTAGCGCGAATTCGCTGTATGGCGTCCTCCACAAACGCTTCGCCGCTGACGTCGTCCCACAGTACGTCGATCTTGTTGAGGACGGCGAATAGGCGCTGCTGGCTATCGTCGAGCTGGCGTATGTGCTGCTGCCAGATGTCCATGTCGCTGGCGGTGACACCGGTATCGGCAGACAGCAGGAAGACCACCGCCTGAGCGCTGGGCAGCATTGATAGTGTGAGCTCGGGCTCGCTGCCCAAGGCATTGAGGCCGGGAGTGTCGAGGATGCGCAGGCCTTGGCGCAGTAGTGGGTGGTCGAAATTGACCATGGCGTGGCGCCAGGCCGGCACCAGCACTTCGCCAGGATTATCGGAGCTTTCCAGCGCGTCCGGATGAAAACCAAGTTGAATGGCTCGCTCAACCGGCATCGACTTGATGGCTGCAACCTGGCTGAAGGCTTCGATCATGCTGTTGGGATCGTCCAGGTTCAACGGCAGGTCCAGCCAGAAACGCGGTGTGCGTTTGAGCTGGGCGATACTGGCGTCTTCCACGCGTGATTCGATTGGTAGCAAACGAATGAAAGAGCGTTCCATGCGCGGATCGAAAAACAGTTCGGTCGGGCACATGGTGGTACGCCCGGCGCGCGAAGGCAGGATGCGCTGGCCGTATTTGGTGAAGAACAGGCTGTTGATCAGCTCGGTCTTGCCGCGGGAGAACTCGCCGACGAAGGCCAGGGTAATGTGATCGGTGCGCAGCTGCTTGATGGTGCGCTCCAGGTGCGCATCCACGGTGCCGGAGTTGAGGCGGTTGTGGATGAGCCAGCTGCGATAGCGGGTAATCTCGCGAATCAGGTCGCGTTTCCAGTTGACGTAGGCGTCTAGCTGCCGGTCGAGTCGTTCCATGATCTGCGCGTCCTGAAGGCGATGGGGCGATTATGCCCCTCGCCCCACTCGGGTCAATCAGGCGCCTGTGACCTGTCACCCAAAGCCGGCAAGAGCCGGACTGATCAGACCAGCGCGTGCAGGATCCTGGGCATACCGGACATGATGATCAGGTTGTTGATTACCAGCATTTCCAGCAGTTTTATCGCCAGAAAAGCAAAGATCGGCGATAGGTCCAGCCCGCCGAGGTTGGGCAGCAGGCGACGGAAGGGCGCCAGTGCCGGCTCGGTGATCTGGCTGATCAGCTGTGCACCGGGATTGTGACTGCCCGGAGCGACCCAGGACAGAATCACGCTGATGATCAGGGCATAAAAGAAGATGTTCAGGAACAGCCCGGTAATGCCGATGATGGCCCAGACAAGTAGTTGTAGCGGGTTGCCGATGCCGCCGTAGGTCAGCATGAGGATGGCTGCCATCAGCAGGACCTGCACGATAAGCGCCAGCACCAGCGAGGACAGATCGAGGCTGCCGATGCTGGGGATCACCCGGCGCAGTGGCTGCAGCAGCGGGTGCGTCACCTTGACGATGAACTGGCTCAGCGGGTTGTAGAAGTCGGCGCGCACCAGTTGCAGGATGAAGCGCAGCAGCACGATCAGCAGATACAGGCTGCCGAGGGTCTGGATGATCAGGATCAGGGCTTGCGAGAGTTGGGACATGAATGCTCCTTTATTGGCCCAGTTGTTCGGCGAGCTCGGTCGAGCGTCGCGCGGCGGCGTTCAGCGCCTGTTGCACCAGCTGTTCGAAGCCGCCGGTCTGGAAAGTTTTGATTGCCGCTTCGGTGGTTCCGTTCGGTGAGGTGACGCGGCGGCGCAATTCGGCGGCATCGACATCGCTTTCGCAGGCCATGCGCGCGGCGCCCAGGGCAGTTTGCAAAGTCAGCTGTGCGGCCGTCTCGCGAGGCAGACCGAGCTGTTCACCGGCGGCAGTCATGGCTTCGATCAGCAGAAAGAAATACGCGGGGCCGCTGCCGGAAACCGCCGTGACGGCATCGATCAGCGCTTCGTCAGCCAACCACAAGGCTAGGCCGACCGCTGATAGCAATTGCTCGGCCTGCTGCTTTTGCGTGTCGCTGACCTGGGCGTTGGCGTAAAGACCGCTGACCCCCTGGCGCAGCAGCGACGGGGTGTTCGGCATGCAGCGCACCAGGGCGCGCGGCTGCGGGCCGAGCCAGTTCTGCAGACTCGCACAGCTGATGCCGGCGGCAATCGAGACGATCAGTTGCCGCGCCTGGAGCTGGCCTGCAAGGTCGCGGCAAACCGTCTGCATCATCTGCGGCTTGACTGCCAACACCACCACGTCAGCGTTCGCCAGCGCATCGGCATTATCCGTGAAGGTGCGGATGCCATGTTCGGTACTGATCTTGTTGCGTTGTTCTTCGCCCGGGTCGCTGGCGCAGATAGCATCAGCAGCGAAGCTCTGAGCGCGCAGCCCGCCGATCAGGCTGGCGGCCATGTTGCCGCCGCCGATGAAGGCAATGCGGGGAGTGTTCATCAGTTGTTCCTCAGGTCATGCGCAGGCTTAGTAGCGCTCTGCGCGAGGTAATTACGGGCGCCGAACAGCGCGGTGCCAATACGTACCCAAGTGGCGCCTTCGGCGATGGCGGCTTCAAGGTCCTGGCTCATGCCCATGGAAAGGCAGTCCAGCTCAGCGTCGACCTGCTGTTGCAGCTGCCGCACACTGGCGAACGCCGCATGCTGCTCGGCGACATCATCGGTGGGCTCAGGAATAGCCATCAAGCCACGCAGGCGCAGATTGGGCAACGCAGCGATGGCGCGGGCCAGCTCAGGGACATCTTCGGGCGCGCAGCCGGATTTGCTCGTCTCACCGCTGACATTGACCTGCAGGCAGACGTTCAGCAGCGGCAGTTCGGCGGGGCGCTGCTTCGAAAGGCGCTGGGCGATCTTCAGGCGATCAACCGAGTGCACCCAGTCGAAATGCTCGGCGATGGGCTTGGTTTTGTTCGACTGTATGGGCCCTATGAAATGCCAGACAAGCGGGAGATCGGCAAGCTCGGCCTGTTTTTCCAGAGCTTCCTGCAGATAGTTTTCGCCGAAATCGAGCAGGCCGGCATCATGGGCTTCGCGAATGGCCGCTGCCGGTTGCGTCTTGCTTACGGCCATCAGCCCGACCGTGCCGGGATCACGTCCCACAGCTTGCGCCGCCTCACGGATACGCGTTGCGACCTTTGCAATATTCTTCGCTATCGTGGACATTTACCTGCGCCGCGGCCTAGGGGTCTGCGCGGCATTCTACCTGCTTGCTTGTAATTGGGGAGTCCCATGGATATCACAGAACTGCTGGCCTTCAGCGCCAAGCAGGGTGCGTCGGATTTGCACCTTTCTTCCGGTCTGCCGCCGATGATTCGCGTTGATGGCGATGTACGCCGCATCAACCTGCCGGCCATGGACCATAAGCAGGTGCATGCGCTGATCTACGACATCATGAATGACAAGCAGCGAAAGGACTTCGAAGAATTCCTCGAAACCGACTTTTCCTTCGAAGTGCCAGGGGTGGCGCGTTTCCGAGTTAACGCCTTTAACCAGAACCGTGGTTGTGGTGCGGTGTTCCGGACCATTCCGTCCAAGGTTCTGACCATGGAAGATCTCGGCATGGGCGAAGTCTTCCGCAAGATCACCGACGTGCCGCGCGGCCTGGTATTGGTCACCGGCCCCACCGGCTCGGGCAAGTCCACGACCCTCGCGGCCATGCTCGACTACCTGAACAACACAAAATATCAGCACATCCTCACCATCGAAGACCCCATCGAATTCGTTCACGAATCGAAGAAGTGCTTGGTTAACCAGCGTGAAGTGCACCGCGATACCCTAGGCTTCTCCGAGGCGCTGCGTTCAGCTCTGCGTGAAGACCCGGACATCATTCTGGTCGGTGAGATGCGTGACCTGGAAACCATCCGGCTAGCACTAACCGCCGCGGAAACCGGGCACCTGGTATTTGGCACCCTGCACACCACCTCGGCCGCCAAGACTATTGACCGCGTCGTGGACGTATTCCCCGCCGAAGAAAAATCCATGGTCCGCTCCATGCTTTCCGAATCGCTGCAGGCGGTGATTTCCCAAACCTTGATGAAAAAGGTCGGCGGTGGTCGGGTGGCGGCTCACGAGATAATGATCGGCACACCGGCGATCCGTAACCTGATTCGCGAGGATAAGGTCGCGCAGATGTATTCCTCGATCCAGACCGGCGGCTCGCTGGGTATGCAGACCCTCGACTCATGCCTCAAGAGCCTGCTCGCCAAAGGTGTCATCTCGCGTGACAGTGCGAAGGAGAAAGCCAAGCAGCCAGAGAACTTCTGAGAACCCGTACCAGGCTTGCTGCGCTGAAACGGCTCAGAATGCTCGTCTTATAACGGCACTTCTTTTTTGTCTTGCGGGCCTTTGGGCCGCGAGGTTCTGAACAGGCTTCGATACCTGGCCGGGCAGTGCCCGATTCGGTTTCGCCACGACTGCGAGTACTACGATGGAATTCGAAAAACTGTTGCGCCTGATGGTGGAAAAAGGCGGCTCCGACCTGTTCATTACCGCCGGCGTGCCGCCGTCGATCAAGGTCAACGGCAGAATCATGCCCGTGAGCAAGACGCCGATGTCGCCGGAAATGACCCGCGAAACCGTGCACGCAATAATGAATGAGCAGCAGCGTCGCGAGTTTACTGAGAACCACGAATGCAACTTCGCCCTTAGCGCACGTGGTATCGGTCGCTTCCGTGTCAGCGCTTTCTACCAGCGCAACCTGGCCGGCATGGTGCTTCGGCGCATCGAAACCAATATACCCACCATCGATGAGCTCAATCTGCCGGGAATCCTCAAGGACCTGGCCATGACCAAGCGTGGCCTGGTGCTTTTCGTCGGTGCCACCGGAACCGGAAAGTCCACCTCACTGGCGGCGATGGTCGGTTATCGCAACAAGAACTCCAGCGGTCATATTATCTCCATCGAAGATCCCATCGAGTTCATCCATCAGCATCAGAGTTGCATCGTCACCCAGCGCGAAGTCGGCATCGACACCGATTCGTTCGAGGTGGCGCTGAAGAACACCCTGCGCCAGGCGCCGGACGTGATCCTCATCGGCGAAATCCGTGCTCGTGAAACCATGGACTACGCCGTGGCCTTCGCCGAGACCGGCCACCTCTGTCTGGCTACGCTGCACGCCAACAACGCCAACCAGGCGCTGGACCGGATCATCAACTTCTTCCCTGCCGATCGCCAGAATCAGGTGTGGATGGATCTGTCACTGAACCTGAAAGCCATCGTTGCCCAGCAATTGATTCCGACGCCCGATGGCAAGGGCCGTCGGGCGGTGATCGAGGTGTTGATCAACACGCCGCTGGCCGCTGACCTGATCCGCAAGGGCGAGGTGCATGAGCTCAAGAGCCTGATGAAGCGTTCTACCGACCTAGGTATGCAGACCTTCGATCAGGCGCTGTACAACCTCTACGTGCAGGGTGAAATCACCTACGAAGACGCCCTGTTGCACGCCGACTCCTCTAACGACCTGCGCCTGATGATCAAGCTGGGCTCGGAAACCGACAGCGAGCATCTGAGCAGCGTTTCCCAAGGGCTGGCCCTGGAAGTTAGCGACGATGATCCGGGGCGCAGCTTCCGCTAAAAATCGTTGCAAAGACTTAAGCGATGCAGGGACGAGGCTGTTTTTAGCGATGTATTAGCAACGCAGCTAGCTGTCCCGGCCGATGCGTTTGCCTGCTTTGCTCGCAACCCGCTCGGCCTGGCCGTCACGCTGGGCTCCAGCGCGGGCGCGGCTCATCAGCTGCGGAATCAGTGAGCCCTCTGGCAAGTTCTTCCAGAAACGCACAGGCAGATTGCTCTGCATCACCTCGCGGTTGAGTCGGGCGGGGTTGAAGGTGCTTTCGTAATAGGCCTTCCAGAGCTCGGCGCCGGGGTCTTGTGCACCTTGCGCTAGCTGCCTCCAGACAAGGGGGCAGGGGTCAGCGTAGTGCATGGTTATCCCATCCCAAAGCACTGCATCCTCAGGTGTTGCGATCAGCCAGGAATGCCGGCCCATGCGCTCGGCGAAGTGCGGTGCGGCACTAAGTAGGATGTCGTGGGCCGGCTCGAACCAGGCTACATAGTCCGGTGCACTGTCAGCCCCCGATGGGCTGAAACGCAAAAAGGCATGCAAATGGTGAGCTTCGCGGCGCACCGCCTTGATGCGGGAATGCAGCTCGCTGCCGTCGATATCGCCGGCCAGCCGTGCGGCGCCGTCGCCCTGGGCGACCCGCCAGAGAATTCGGTAAAGCAGGCTCCAGCGATCACGGCTGCGAAAGCGTGCGGCGCTCTGCAGTTCGGCGAGCAACTGTCGCGGAATGCGTATGTTCGGTGCGGACGAGCTCGGTGCGGGGGCTTCGTCTTGCTCGAACAGGCTGCCCGCGGCATGGCCGGTCAGCCACTCCAGATGATGCGGCGCAACGCCCTCACCAAGAAGGGCGCGGGCAGCGTCGCGCCAACCTTCAAAGCTGCCATCGAAACGGACCTGGCGCATCACCGCAACGCCATCTGTTGCGGGCCTTCACTGAGTTGCCGGTGCAGACTCGCCGATTCTCGATAGGCCAGGCTCGGTCGGTAGTCCTGGGTGATAACGAAGGGTTTGGCTTTCTCCAGTGAGCAGCGCAGGCGTGTCAGGTCTTCAAAGCGGATGCGCTTCTGCCGGCGCAGGGCGACCAGCCGTTTGGCGCTGAGTATCCCGATGCCTGGGATGCGTGCAATCAGTGAAGGCTCGGCACGGTTCAGGTCTACGGGGAAGTGTTCGCGGTTGGCCAGGGCCCAGGCGAGTTTTGGGTCGATATCCAGCGGCAGATTGCCCGGCCCGCTGAGCAGCTCGCCGGCGCTGAAACCATAGCCGCGCATGAGAAAGTCAGCCTGGTAAAGACGATGTTCTCGTAACAGTGGCGGCGCCTCGAATGGAACGCTGGCTGGGCTGTTGGGGATGGGGCTGAACGCCGAATAATAGACGCGGCGCAGGCGGTAATCCTGATAGAGCGACTGGGCGCTGTGGAGGATGGTGCTGTCGTCTGTGGCGTCGGCGCCGACGATCATCTGGGTGCTCTGACCTGCAGGGGCGAAGCGTGGTGCACGTTTTTCCGAGCGGGCCTCGGTCTCGCCCTGGTGGATCGACTGCATGGCCTGCTTGATGGAGACGACCTGCTTTTCCGGTGCCAGGCGAATCAGGCTGCTTTCGGTGGGCAGTTCGATATTGACGCTGAGCCGGTCGGCGTAGCGCCCGGCCTCGGCGATCAGCTCGGGCGAGGCATCGGGGATCGTCTTGAGATGGATGTACCCGCGGAATTCATGCTCTTCGCGCAGCAGTTTGGCCACGCGGTTGAGCTGTTCCATGGTGTAGTCCGCAGAGCGGATGATGCCAGAGCTGAGAAACAGCCCGCTGATGCAGTTGCGGCGGTAGAAATCCAACGTCAGCGTCACCACCTCTTCGGGGGTAAAGCGGGCGCGCGGCACATCGCTGGAACGGCGGTTCACGCAGTACTGGCAGTCGTACAGGCAGAAATTGGTAAGCAGGACCTTTAGCAGGGCTACGCAGCGGCCATCTGGCGTAAAGCTGTGGCAGATGCCCATGCCGTCAGTGGCGCCAAGGCCGCTGCGGCCCTTGGAGCTGCGCTTCGGCGCGCCGCTGCTGGCGCAGGAAACGTCGTATTTCGCCGCGTCGGCCAGTACGCTGAGTTTGTCGATCAATTGCATGGTGAATGCCGCGTTACTGTTTGTATATACAGTATCACGGCGACGGCGTGCCGCATTGGCCGTTCGGCAGAAGCTAACCTGAACGCGGTAGAATCAGCGCGCACCTGGACGGTGCCTGCAACGATTCAGCTATCAATGAGTGAGGATTAGATGCGCCAGAACACCCATAGCGTCGTGATCGGCTATCTCTTGTGGATATTCGGATTTCTCGGGGCCCATCGCTTCTATTACGGCAAGCCGGTCACCGGCACCATTTGGTTCTTCACCCTGGGCCTGTTTTTTATTGGCTGGATCATTGATCTGTTTCTGATCCCATCGATGGATCGCGAAGCAGACCTGCGTTTTCAACCAGGCCCGATCGACTACACCGTGTCCTGGCTGTTGCTTACCTTCCTCGGTATTTTCGGCGTGCACCGCATGTACCAGGGCAAGTGGATCACCGGCATCATCTACCTGTGCAGTGGTGGGCTGTTCTTCATAGGGGTGCTCTACGATTTCTGGACATTGAATACCCAGGTCTCGATCAGAAACGCCGAAAAGACCCGCTAGGGTCGTGGTCGTTTCGTGGGAGCCTCGCCCTCGGGCGAAGCTTTTAGCTTTGCCTCCATTTGCTGCGGGGCGTGCGACGGTAGCCTTGTAGGTCGAGCTGGCCGCATGGCCCAGCCCGACGATCGACCTTACCCTTCGGCCCGATAACTGACTCGCCCATCGACGATGGTATAGCGCACCGCTCCAGGCAGGCAGTGGCCGATGAAGGGGCAATTGCGGCCTTTCGAGTACCAGGTTTCACCGGCCAGGGTCGAACTCTGCGGATCGAACAGGACGATATCCGCGGATGCGCCTACGCTCAGGTTGCCAACCGGCAGGCGTAGCGCAGCAGCCGGGCCGCTGCTCAAGCGGGCCAGCAGCGTCGGCAGGTCTAACAAGCCATCTTCCACCAGGGTCAGAGCCAGCGGCAGCAGGATTTCCGCACTGCTGATGCCCGGCTCCGTTTCGCCGAAGGGAGCCTCTTTGGCATCAACTTCGTGGGGCTGGTGGTGACTGGCGATGGATGAGATCACGCCGCTCTTCACTGCCTGACGCAGGCCTTCGCGATCCGCTGCGCTACGCAGCGGTGGCTGTACGTGATACAGGCTGGAGAAGCCGTTCAGCGCTTCGTCGGTGAGGATCAGCTGGTACATCGCTACGTCCGCAGTGACCTGCAGACCACGCGCTTGGGCTTCGGCGATCATCTGTGCGGCACGTGCAGTTGTCAGTTGGGTGAAGTGCGCGCGTACCCCGGCCTGTTCCACCAACAGCAGGTTGCGCGCCAAGGCGATGGTTTCTGCCGTTTCGGGAATGCCGGCCAGGCCGAGGAAGGTCGCGCTGGGGCCTTCGTGGGCCAGGCCACCTTCGGCAAGGTCGGCGTCCTGGCAGTGAATGATCACCGTGAGATCGAAGGTTGCGGCGTACTCCAGGGCGCGGCTGAGGTTGCGATTGCTGGGAATATTCGCCAGGCCGTTGCCGAAGGCCACGCAGCCTGCATCGCGCAGAGCG
Source organism: Stutzerimonas stutzeri (assembly GCA_002345575.1). Classification (GTDB taxonomy): domain Bacteria; phylum Pseudomonadota; class Gammaproteobacteria; order Pseudomonadales; family Pseudomonadaceae; genus Stutzerimonas; species Stutzerimonas stutzeri_S. The sequence continues at coordinate 106,404 of DDVX01000016.1, read as the reverse complement.
ACCAGTTCCGACAGCTGCTCGCCGGCCAGCTCGCGCGTCAGTGCGCCGATGGGAAAGACCTTGGCGTGACCGGACTCTCGCGCCCGGTCGAGAATCATCTCGGCGATGGCGGCGGTATCCAGTACCGGTCGTGTCAGCGGCGGACAGCACAGGCTAGTGATGCCGCCGGCGGTGGCGGCCAGGGTTTCGCTGGCGATGGTGCCTTTGCGGCTGTAGCCCGGCTCGCGCAGGGCGACCGATAGATCGACCAGGCCGGGCGCGGCGACCAGACCTTCGGCGTCGATGCTTTGCGCCGCGCCGAAGTCGGCGGGCGCCTGGCCGGTGGCGACGATTCGGCCATCGCGGCAATAGATGTTGGTGACTTCGTCGCGACCGCTGGTGGGATCGATCAGGCGGGCGCCGAGGATTTCGATTGGCATCAGTTCTGCTCCTCGGCAGCATATTCGTTTTCAAGTTGGCGCTGGGCGTTCTGGCCGCTCATGGTCATGGAGAGCACCGCCATGCGGATAGCGATGCCGTAGGTGACCTGGTTGAGAATGACCGACTGAGGCGAATCGGCCACTGCTGACTCGATTTCCACGCCGCGGTTGATCGGCCCCGGATGCATGACGATGGCATCCGGCTTGGCCAGTGCCATGCGCTGCGTGGTCAGACCGTAGAGCCGATAGAATTCGCCTTCGCTTGGCAAGCGTCCACCCTGCATGCGTTCGCGCTGTAAGCGAAGCATGATCACCACGTCGACATCGCGCATCCCTTCGTTCATGTCGTTGTAGACACTCACGCCGTACTGCTCAAGACCGACCGGGAGCAGGGTTTTCGGGCCGATCACGCGGATGTCGGGGCAACCTAGAGTCTTTAGCGCCAGCATGTTCGAGCGTGCGACGCGAGAATGCAGGATGTCGCCGACGATGGCTACCGAGAGCTTTTCAAAGTCGCCCTTGTGTCGGCGGATGGTGAGCATGTCGAGCATGCCTTGGGTGGGGTGGGCATGGCGCCCATCGCCGCCATTGATTACCGCGACATCTGGGCAGACGTGTTCGGCAATGAAGTGTGCCGCGCCAGAATCGGCGTGACGCACGACGAACATGTCGGCCGCCATGGCTTCCAGATTGCGTAAGGTATCGGTGAGGGTTTCGCCCTTGCTGGTCGATGAAGTCGAGACATTAAGGGTGATGACGTCAGCCGAAAGGCGCTTGGCCGCCAGCTCGAAGGTGGTACGGGTGCGTGTGGAGTTCTCGAAGAACACGTTACAGACGGTCTTGCCGCGCAGCAGCGGGACCTTCTTCACGGCTCTGGCGCCCACTTCAAGGAAGGAGTCGGCGGTGTCGAGGATTTCCGTCAGCAGCTCCCGCGGCAGCCCATCCAGCGACAGGAAGTGGCGTAACTGTCCGTTGTCGTTCAGCTGTAGGGGGCGCTTGGCGTCGGTTGGCGTCATCGAAAGTGTCTCAGTTGGCGGGAGCGAGGGTCTTGTATTCGAGAGCAAGTGGCGTCGGCCCGAGCAGCTTTACACGCTGCTCGGGCGCCAGTGACAGCGTGGCGCCGACCACGTCCGGCCTGATCGGCAGCTCGCGCGCGTTGAGGTCGAGCAGGCAGACCAGGCTGACGCTGGCCGGCCGGCCGTAGTCGAAGAGCTCGTTCAGCGCAGCGCGGATGGTGCGGCCACTCATCAGGACGTCATCGATGACCACCAGATGTTGGCCTTCGATTTCGAAGGGCAGCTCGGAGGGGCGGACCTGCGGATGCAGGCCGTTCTGGGTAAAGTCATCGCGATAGAAGGACACGTCGAGAATACCCATTGCCTCGTCCTTGCCGCGCAATGCCAGCAAGGCCTGGGCTACCCAGATGCCGCCGGTGCGGATGCCGATGAAGCGGGGTTGCTCGATGCCGTGGCTGCTCAGGTGCAAATCGAGCGCGGCGGCCATTTCGGGTAGCAATTGTTCGGGGTTGGGCAGGGCCATGGTGTCTCCTTGAAAAGCCGTTTCAGGCCTTGGGCTGGGCAGTCAGCCAGCCTTCCAGTAAAAGGGCGGCGGCGAGAGCGTCCACTGGGCGCGCGCGGAAACCGTCGTTCTGACCTGAGCGCAAGCGTTCGCCCTTGGCCTCGTAGGTGGTCAAGCGCTCGTCATGGGTATGCACCGGCAGATTGAAGCGACCATTCAGGCGTCGGGCGAACTTCTCTGCGCGGGCGCTCATTTCGCTGGGCGTGCCATCCATGTTCAGTGGCAGACCGACTACCAGGGCATCGGGTTGCCACTCGCGCAGCAGCGCCTCAATCTGGTTCCAGTCGGGTACGCCATCGCGTGCTTTGAGGACGCACAGTTCTCGAGCCTGACCAGTAATCATCTGGCCAACAGCGACGCCAATCTGCTTGGTGCCGTAGTCGAAGCCGAGCAGCAGGCGCAATGTACTCATGCGTGGCCGACTTGGCTGCTAAGCCGGCTTAGGTCAACGCCCAGGGATGCGGCGGCAGCTTCTAGGCGCTGATCATGGGGAAGGTCGAAGAGAATCTCCGGCTGGGCTGGGCAGCTCAGCCAGGCGTTTTCCACCAGCTCTGCATCCAGTTGGCCCGGCTCCCAGCCGGCATAGCCAAGGGCGATGAGGTGACGCTGTGGGCCTTGGCCATCGGCGATGGCGAACAGCACATCCTGAGAAGTTGTCATGCCCAGTGAACCCAGCGCGAGCGTTGCTTGAAAGCGGGCGTCGGCCGGGTGCAGTACGAAACCACGATCAACCTGCACCGGACCACCGGAAAAGATCGGCAGCGACTGGCTGAGAGTGGTTGGTGGCTCGTCGGCGCGTAACTGTTCGAGAATATCGGCGAGACTCAGCCCGTTTGGGCGGTTCACAACCAGCCCCATGGCGCCGTCCTGATTGTGCTCGACCAGATAGATCAATGTCTGGGCAAAGCGAGGATCGACCATGTGTGGCATGGCGATCAGGAAGTGGTGCTTGAGATAAGTCGAGACGGAGGTATTCATGTCGCTAGTTTCGGGCTTCGGCGTGGCGGCTTCAAGCTTCAAAACAGTCGCGGGCCGGCAGTTGGATGCCAGCTTACTGGCTCGACAGCCGGTCGCCGCGCTCGAAGCGCCAGGTCCTGATGATTTCCACCTGATCGAAACTCTTTGCAAGCTCGCCGGTAAATGGGGCGAAGGGCGCCGAGAGCCGGACAATCCGCATGGCGGCCTCGTCCAACACGGGGTACCCCGAGGACTCCAGAACCCGCAGTTCCTGCACACTGCCGTTGCGGTCCACGACCACCAGCATCCGCAGGCTGCCGTGGATACGTTGGCGACGGGCTTCTTCGGGGTAGTTTAGGTTGCCAATCCGCTCGACCTTCTTGCGCCACTCGTCGCGATACCAAGCGCTGATGTCGCGCATGGTGGCTGCAGTGTTCTGGCGGCTGACACGCGGGCGCTTGGCGTATTGCTGGATGTCCTGCGACAGCTGTGCTTCGAGGCTGGCGATCTCGGCGCTCAGTTGCGAACTGTCGAAGGTCGGGGCTGGCGGGCTCTGGGGTTGCGGTTTGTTCTTCTGCGGCGTGTCCGGAGTTTTTTCCGGTTGCGGAGCACGCGTGGCTATGGCGGTCTTCGGCGCTTCGCTGCGGTTGCTCGGCGGCGGTGCGGCGGCCGGCGTGACCTTGCGCACCTCGGTGTCCTGGAAGGGCGCCTGCTCGCGGGTTTTCGGTGCGGCTTTGTGCTCCAGGGTGCCGCTGCCCTGTTGATTGTCTTGGGCGAGGAAGTCGGCTTCCTTGGGTTTCTCTTCGCTCTTGAAGGTGGAGAGGGTGATTTCCAGCGTCTTGCTGATCGAATTGGGTTCGGCCAGCGTAAAGCCGAGGCCCAGGATAAGCGCGGCATGCAGCACAGCGGCGAGAAACAGGGTAAAGCCGAGGCGATCCGCAGGGCGGACACCGGGGCTGACGGGAGCAGGTTGGCGTGTAGCAGCGTTCATCGCATTTCAGTCGATTCGAAGTGCGCGCAGTCTGCCGACTTTGCGCCTGAAGCCGCAAGCTTCAAGCGCAAAGCTGTTAGGTCGGTCATAAAACAGCGTTAAGCCTGAAGGCCGCAAGCTTCGGCGGTGTCCTGCCTCAGCGCTGCAGCTTCTGGGCGATTGCATCCATCAGGCGCTCGCCGATTTGGGTATCGAATGCGTTGTCGATCTCGCGAATGCAGGTAGGGCTGGTGATGTTGATTTCGGTGAGATAGTCGCCGATCACGTCCAGGCCCACGAAAAGCAGGCCGCGCTTGCGTAGCTCCGGACCGATGATGGCGGCGATCTCGCGGTCGCGATCCGACAGTGGCTGGGCTACGCCGCGACCACCTGCGGCGAGGTTGCCACGGGTTTCGCCGGCGGCAGGAATACGCGCCAGGCAATAGGGAATTGGTTCGCCGTCGATCATCAGGATGCGTTTGTCGCCGTCCTTGATTTCCGGGATATAGCGCTGCGCCATGATCTGGCGGGCGCCGTGCTCGGTGAGGGTTTCGAGGATTACCGAGAGATTGGGATCACCCTCGCGGTGACGGAAGATCGAGGCGCCTCCCATCTCGTCCAGTGGCTTTAGAATGACATCCTGCTGCTCGCGGGCGAACTCGCGGAGAATATCCGCGCGCCGGCTAACCAGGGTTGGCGGAGTGCATTGCGGAAATTGCGTGGCGAAGAACTTTTCGTTGCAGTCGCGCAGACTCCGTGGACTGTTGACCACCAGCGCGCCGTCGCGCTCGGCCATTTCCAGCAGGTAGGTGCTGTAGACGAACTCGCCATTGAAGGGCGGGTCCTTGCGCATCAGGATCACGTCGAGCTCGCCCAATGAAGCGTCTGTTTCTTCGCCGGTTTCATACCAGTGTTGCGGGTCATCGAATACCTGCAATGCACGCATTCGCGCACGTGCCTGGCCGCCAAGCTGGTAAAGATCGCGCTGCTCCATGTAGTAGAGAGTCCAGTTGCGGGCCTGGGCGGCCAACAGCATGGCGAGGGAGCTGTCTTTCTTGAACGCGATCTGCGCAATCGGATCCATGATGATCCCAATGCGAACAGTCATGTGAGGTTCTCCGGCAATTAAAGTTGTACGAAGCTGCAGGGCTCGAAATGTCGACGCAGATTGGCGCTGGTTGTGCGCTGGGTCAAGGAAAATCCAGCTCCTTTCCTGGTCGATAGCGTGGCCTGTAGGAGTGTGCTAAAAAGACTCGGCGATTGTGTATGGCCCATCGATAGCATGGCCTGTAGCGCGCTGAAACAACGATAAACTACGACTCACCGAGGCATGGTAGGGCGAAATGGAAGAGCACTCTGAAGGCTTGAAGGTCATGGTGATCGACGATTCGAAAACGATTCGCCGTACCGCCGAAACGCTGCTGAAGAAAGTAGGTTGCGACGTGATCACGGCGGTGGATGGCTTTGATGCGCTCGCCAAGATCGCGGATACCCATCCGCGCATCATCTTCGTCGACATCATGATGCCTAGGCTTGATGGTTATCAGACCTGTGCGCTGATCAAGAACAACAGTTCCTTCAAGGCTACTCCGGTGATCATGCTGTCTTCCAAAGATGGCTTGTTCGACAAGGCCAAGGGCCGCATCGTGGGGTCGGATCAGTATCTTACAAAGCCGTTCAGCAAAGAAGAATTGCTTGGTGCGATCAAGGCCCATGTGCCTGACTTTGTGCCAATAGAACAAGTATCCTGAAATTCGGCCCTGTGTGCCGCTGATGCCTTATTTGGGGAGAGACCATGGCTCGCGTTTTGATTGTTGATGACTCGCCAACTGAAATGTACAAACTGGCCGCCATGCTGGAAAAGCATGGCCATTCCGTTCTCAAAGCTGAAAACGGTGCAGATGGCGTGGCGCTTGCCCGTCAAGAAAAGCCCGATGTCGTTTTGATGGATATCGTGATGCCGGGCCTTAATGGTTTTCAGGCTACCCGCCAGCTGACCAAAGATGCTGAAACCAGTCACATTCCTGTAATCATTGTGACCACCAAGGATCAGGAAACCGATAAGGTTTGGGGAAAGCGCCAGGGCGCCAAGGATTACCTGACCAAGCCCGTGGACGAAGCAACACTGCTGAAGACCCTCAACGCGGTACTTGCGGGCTAAATCTGGCAGACCTGCAAACCGGACGAAGGGAAGTGGCAGCATGTCGGACAGGCCAACACCGTTTCAGCGACTTCTGGAAATCGATGCGCGTTGCCGGGGGCTAGCAGCAGGACTGCCTTCCCAGCAGGAAGCTGTGAAGACTTGGGCGGGGATTGGGTTTCGAATGGGTGAGCGGTTGTTCGTCGCGCCTATGGGGGAGGTCGGCGAGATACTGCATGAGCCGCGTTACACGCTGTTGCCCGGAGTGAAGAGCTGGGTAAAGGGTGTGGCCAACGTGCGCGGCAGGCTATTACCGATCATGGACCTATGCGGTTATTTTGGATTGGAGCTGTCGCCACTGCGTAAGCAACGGCGGGTGCTGGTGGTCGATCATCAGGACGTGTTTGCCGGGCTAACGATAGATGAAGTGTTCGGTATGCAGCACTTTCCGGTAGATGCCTTTTCCGAACAGTTGCCACCAGTCGAGGCATCGATTCAACCCTTTATACATGGTGTCTTCCAGCGCGAGCAGCCCTGGCTGGTCTTCAGTCCGCATGCGCTGGCTGTGCATCAGGAATTCCTAGACGTGGCGTATTGATTTAGGCGGGTCGGCGATGCTGGCCTTTTGGTTGTGCAAGGAAACGTAGAACGTAGGGTGGTCCAGGCGGGGGCCGGATAATGAAAAAAATGAACGTAAGTGCTCTGTTGTCCGGTGTGCGTAGCAACACGCTAATTGCTGGTCTGTTTATTACCCTGATCGTGTCGATGGTGCTGTTGTTCGTCAACTTCGCCTATGTCAGCACTCAGGCCGACTACGACAGTGAATACATCGGACACGCGGGCGAGCTGCGAGTTCTCTCTCAGCACATCGCGAAGGACGCGGTGGAAGCGGCCGCAGGCAAACCTGAAGCGTTTGAATCGTTGAGAGGCGCGCGTAACGATTTCAGCCGTCGCTGGGGTTATTTGGCTCAGGGCGACACTAGTATCGGCCTGCCCGCCGTTCCTCAGTCGCTGCAGAGCGAGATTGCTGCAGTGCAGCAGGACTGGGATACCTTGCGGCAGAACACCGATGCCATCTTGGCCAGTGAGCAGACCGTATTGTCCCTGCACCAGGTTGCTGCGACCCTCGCTGAAACCATTCCGCAGCTGCAGGTGGAGTATGAAGAGGTAGTCGATATCCTCATCGAGGGTGGAGCCCCTGCCATTCAGGTTTCCGTTGCTCAGCGTCAGTCACTGCTGGCCGAACGTATTCTCGGCTCGGTGAACAAGGTTCTCTCCGGTGACCAGGACTCGGTTCAGGCGGCTGACATGTTCGGGCGTGATGCCAGCTTGTTCGGTCGAGTACTCAACGGAATGCTCGAAGGCAACGTAGCCATGGGCATCACCAGTGTCAGTGATGAAGAAGCCTTGGAGCGACTGGGCGCGATTTCCGAGCTGTTCCAGTTCGTTTCCGGTTCTGTGGACGAGATTCTGGAAACCTCTCCAGAGCTGTTCCAGGTACGTGAATCGTCCAATAGCATCTTCGAGGTTTCGCAGACGCTGCTCGACAAAAGCTCGGCGCTGACCGCAGGTCTGCAGGCTCGTGCGGATGCCCGCTACATCAACACCTTGGCTGGATACGTGCTCGGCGCATTGGCGCTGGCATCGATCTTGTTGATCGGTCTGGTCATGGTTCAGGAAGCACGTCGTCGACTGACCGAAACGGCAGAAAAGAACGAGCGTAACCAGACGGCTATTCTACGTCTGCTCGATGAAATCGGTGACCTTGCCGACGGTGACCTTACTGTGGCTGCAACAGTTACCGAAGACTTCACCGGCGCCATTGCCGACTCGATCAACTACTCCATTGACCAGCTGCGCGATCTGGTGGAGACAATCAACCAGACAGCCGTTCAGGTATCCGGCGCTGCCCAGGAAACCCAGGCCACAGCAATGCACTTGGCCGAAGCTTCCGAACACCAGGCTCAGGAAATTGCCGGTGCCTCTGCGGCGATCAACGAAATGGCGGTGTCGATTGACCAGGTATCGGCGAACGCCGCCGAATCCTCTGCGGTAGCGGAACGTTCGGTAGCGATCGCCAACAAGGGCAACGAGGTGGTGCATAACACCATCACCGGCATGGATAACATCCGCGAGCAGATCCAGGACACTTCAAAGCGAATCAAGCGTCTGGGCGAATCGTCCCAGGAGATCGGTGACATCGTTAGCCTGATTAACGACATTGCCGACCAGACCAACATCCTCGCCTTGAACGCCGCGATCCAGGCTTCCATGGCCGGTGACGCTGGTCGAGGCTTTGCGGTGGTTGCGGACGAGGTTCAGCGCCTAGCGGAACGTTCCTCGGCGGCAACCAAGCAGATTGAGGCACTGGTTAAGACGATCCAGACCGACACCAACGAAGCGGTCATCTCGATGGAGCAGACCACCTCCGAAGTGGTCCGCGGTGCACGCCTGGCGCAGGACGCCGGTGTCGCCCTGGAGGAGATCGAGAAGGTATCCAAGAGCCTTGCGGCACTGATTCAGAACATCTCCAACGCCGCCCGTCAGCAGGCTTCGTCTGCCGGCCATATCTCCAACACCATGAACGTGATTCAGGAAATTACCTCGCAGACTTCTTCGGGCACCACAGCGACCGCCAAGAGCATTGGTAATCTCGCGAAGATGGCCAACGAGATGCGGCACTCGGTTTCCGGCTTCACCTTGCCGGAAACCCAGGACCAGGCCTGATGGGGCACGGCGGTCGCTAATGGCCGCCGTAGACGTTCATGAGTGAGGGGCAGGGCATGCAGCCAAGTACTGACTGGTCACTGAGACCCTTGGCCGATATGTCGTTAGCGGAGTTTCGCGAGTGGCAGGCCTTGCTCGAAGAGCGATCCGGCATGGTGGTTTCCGAGCAGCGTCGGTCATTTCTACAGGCGAATCTGAGCGCTCGCATGCGTGAAATCGGCGCTGCCGATTACGCCAGCTACTACAGCCAGGTCACTGCCGGCGCTCGGGGCGCAGTGGAGTGGTCGATGCTGATGGATCGGCTGACCATTCAGGAAACCCGCTTCTTCCGTCATCCTCCTTCATTCACGCTGCTTAGTGACTACATTCGGCAGCGTCAGGCAAGCCGTGATGCTTCCCGACCATGGGCGCTATGGAGTGTCGGCTGCTCTAGTGGCGAGGAAACCTATTCGCTAGCCATCTGTGCCGCTGAGTCATTAGCTACCAGCGTTGGGCAAACCTGTTACGGAGTGACCGGGACGGATATCAGTCTCAGTGCTCTGGAGCGGTCGCGTGTCGGCATTTACGGCGCCCGGCGGATGGAGCAGGTAGAGCCAGAGTTGCGTGAGCGTTATTTTCAAACCCTGCCAGATGAGCGGTTTCAAGTGGTAACCAGCCTGGCGGCACGTGTGTGCTTCGCCAGACTCAACGTACTGGAGCTGGCCGGTGCACCAATGTCCGATATGGACGTCATTTTTTGTCAGAACCTGTTGATCTACTTCCGCCGCTGGCGTCGCCGAGAAATCCTCAATCGCTTGGCCGAGCGCCTTGCGCCCGGAGGGTTGCTGGTGATCGGTGTGGGCGAAGTGGCTGGCTGGCAGCACCCGGAATTGGTGCCGGTGGCTGATAGTGAGGTTCTGGCCTTTACCCGGAAAAGTTTATGAGCGGAGTCGCTATGGGTGATCGGCACGATTATGTCGCTCTGGAATGGGTGAAGGGCGAAATTGCCGAAACGCTGAAGCAGGCGCGACAGGCCCTGGAGGCGTTCGTCGAGAACCCGCAGGACTCGACACGGATGCGCTTCTGCCTGAGCTATGTGCATCAGGTCCAAGGCACTCTGCAGATGGTCGAGTTCTATGGCGCGGCGCTACTCGCCGAGGAAATGGAGCAGCTCGCCCGCGCCCTGCTAGATGAGCGAGTCGCCAGTCAGACCGAAGCGCTGGAAGTGCTGATGCAGGCGATTCTGCAGATGCCCGCCTACCTTGACCGTATCCAGAGCGCGCGCCGTGACCTGCCCATGGTTGTACTGCCGCTGCTCAATGACCTGCGCGCCGCGCGTGGCGAGAAACTGCTGTCGGAAACCAGCCTGTTCGCGCCAAATATGTCTGCACGTTGTCCGGCACTCGCCGGAGAGTTTCTGGCTCAGCGGCAAACCGCCGATCTGCCCGCCTTGTTGCGCAAAATGCGGCAGATGCTGCAGGTCGCTCTGGTTGGTGTCATACGCAATCAGGATCTGCCCACAAATCTGGGCTATATGGCGCGAGTGTTCGCCCGTTTGGAAATGCTCTGTAAGGATGCGCCACTGGGTACCCTGTGGCAGGTCGCGTCGGGGGTGGTCGAAGGGCTGGCCAGTGGCGGCATTGCCAACGGCACTTCAATCCGCACTCTGCTGCGTCAGGTGGATCGCGAACTCAAGCGGCTTGTTGAACAGGGCGCTGATGGCATTAACCAGGCCGCCCCCGACGAGCTAGTAAAGAACCTGCTGTTCTACATTGCCAAGGCTCCGGCGCAAACATCGCGTATCCAGGCGCTCAAGGCGGAATACAGTCTTGACGAGGCGCTACCTGATAGCGACGTCGTGGATGAGGAACGGGCCCAGCTAGCCGGTCCTGATCGTGGCGCCATGCGGTCTGTGGTTGCGGCGCTGTGCGAAGAGCTGGTCCGGGTTAAGGATAGTCTTGATCTGTTCGTGCGCAGTGATCGCATGGGTTTGGCCGAGCTCGGTGCGCTGCAGGCACCACTCAAACAGATTGCTGACACCCTGGCGGTACTGGGGTTTGGACAGCCGCGGCGGATCATTCTCGATCAGATTGATTTGGTTGAAGCGCTAGCGCGAGGCCAGCGCAAGGCAGATGATGCGGCCTTGATGGATGTTGCTGGGGCACTGCTGTACGTCGAGGCGACACTGGCCGGCATGGTTGGTGGCGCCTCGGAAGAGCGGAGCGAAGCCAGCCATCTGCCAACCACGGATGTTGCACAAATCCACCAGTTGGTCATCCGCGAAGCGCGCACCGGCCTCGAACAGGCCAAAGATGCCATCATCGAGTTCATTGCTTCACAATGGAACCACCAGCATCTGGCGCGGGTGCCTGATCTGCTGACTCAGTCCCGGGGCGGACTGGCGATGATCCCGCTGGTGCGTGCGGCGGCTTTGCTCGATGCATGCAACCGCTATATTCAGGAAAAGCTGCTGGCGCGCCAGGCGATTCCGGACTGGCAAAGCCTGGATATGCTTGCCGATGCGATAACCAGCGTTGAGTACTACCTTGAGCGTCTCGGCGAAGATAGCGGCTCCCAGGGTGATCTGATTCTTGATGTGGCCCAGGAGAGCCTGGAAGCGCTGGGTTACTCACTGAGCGAGCCGGCCTTGCTCTCGGAACCAGGGCCAGTTGTCGAGGAACTCGACCTGGCCAACCCGCTTGACGAGATAGAAGTTTTGCCGCTGGAACCGCTTGCCGATACGTCGGCCAGCAAGGCAGCGGAGCCTGCCGGTGTCGTGCCTGAGGTCCTGGGAAGCGACATTTTCGACAGCGAGAATAAGCCTGTCGATGAACCAGACTTGCAGGCCGTCGCAGCAGCCGATAACGAACACGGGATTGAAGCCTGGCCTGAGGCCGATGAAGCCGAAATACAGGCACTCTTCGACGAAGCTGAGCCTGTCGAGCCTGCAGCGGCCGAGTGGGACGTACAGGAAGTCGACAGCTCGATGGCCTGGAGCGAAGCTGAAATGACCGGGCTGGGCATGCCTGAAATAGTTCTGCCCGAGCCTGTGGCTTTACCGGCAGAGAGCGAGCCGGCGCTCAGTCTCGATGACGTCATGGCTGCCCCCGTCAATGTCATAAACCCGCCAGCACAGGATATTCCTCCGAGTCTGTTGCCGCCGCCGGCAGGTGAGGAGCCGGTCGACGAAGAGCTGCTTGAAGTGTTCATCGAGGAAGCTGCCGAAGTTCTTGAAACGGTCGGTGAATACCTGCCTCGCTGGAATGCGGATCACGACGACAAGGAAGCTCTTTCCGAGGTGCGTCGTGCTTTCCATACCCTCAAGGGCAGTGGCCGCATGGTTCGGGCCCTGGTCATCGGTGAGCTGGCGTGGTCCGTCGAGAATTTGTTCAACCGACTCCTGGATCGCAGCATCGAGGCGAGTGATCCGGTCCGCAAAGCCGTCGACGATGTGGTCCAGCTAATGCCGGCACTTGTCGAGGAGTTCGCCGCTAAGGCCCAGCGCCAGCGCGATGATGTCGACCGGCTTGCCGCCGCGGCCCATGCGCTTGCCAAAGGGCAAATGATCACGACTGCTGGCGGGCCGTCATCAGATGCTGAAACTGTGCTGGCGCCTGTGCAGGAGCAAACCACGCAGGAAGAAGCGCTGGACCCGCAGTTGCTGGAGATCTTTCGTAACGAGGCGGAATCCCACCTTACTGCCCTGGTGGACTTTCTGGCCGACTGCGCACAGCGTCTGCCGCAGCCGATCACCGACTCCTTGCAGCGCGCTCTGCATACGCTTAAGGGCAGTGCCCATATGGCAGGCATCCTGCCCATAGCCGAGATTGCCACGCCTCTGGAAAAGATGGCCAAGGAGTTCAAGGCCAATCTGATCGACATGGATCTTGCTGATGCGGAACTCCTGCATACCGCCGAGCAGCTGCTACGCTGCGGGCTGGAAAATCTGGATCATGATCCGCTGGCACCTATCGACGGGGCCGAAGCGTTCATTGCTCAGGTGCATGCCTTGCATCAGGCGCGCCTAGACGCGGCCGGAGCACGTGGTGAAACGGATCAGGGCGAAGCCAGAGATCCGGGAATGATTGCGTTGTTCCTGTCCGAAGGCATGAACATTCTGCTGGATGCCGATGATCTTCTGCACAGCTGGCGCGAGCATCCGGCTGAGCGTCAGGAGCTGACCGCCCTACTGGAAGAGCTGGCCACCCTCGGGCTCGGTGCGCAGATGGCGGACCTGCCGCAAATTGATGCGCTCTGCCGGGTGCTGCTCGATCTCTATGCGGTTGTACAGAATGGCCGCCTTGCGGTCAGCGAGCGTTTCTTCGATGCCGTCGAACAGGGCCACGAAGCGCTGGTTGGCATGATGGATGAGGTCGCGGCGGGCCTGCAGGTCAGTGCGCAGCCTGGGCTTGTCGCACGCCTTGAAGCCTTGCTGAAAGAGGAGGCGGAGACCCTGGCGGTCGACGGCGAACAACCGGCAGTTGCAGCGCCTGAGGCCGGTGCCATAAATGTAGCCGAGGCCGAACCACGCTCAGTCGAATTTCTCGAACCGAACGACGAGCAGGATCGTGAAATGGTCGAGATCTTTCTCGACGAAGCCGTCGACCTGCTGGAAAGTGCCGGCGGTGCATTGGAGCGCTGGCTGGCCGATCCCTCCAATCAACTGGCCCTATCCGCGCTGTTGCGTGATTTGCACACTCTCAAGGGTGGCGCGCGTATGGCGGCCATCCGGCCCATCGGTGATCTGGCTCACGAGCTGGAAGCACTCTACGAGGGTTTGACCGATGGGCGTTATGCCTACTCGCCGGATCTTGCCGCATTGCTTCTGAGCAGCCACGATCTTCTAGCAGTACAGCTGGAGCAGCTGCAGGCGTATCAGCCGATGGACATGGCACTGGCGCTGATCGAGCGCATCCAGGTGTATCGCCGGGGTGTTGCACCGGGCTTCGATATTGATGCTGCAGATTGTGATGTGCTAGCTGTAGCGGCGACCAGTGTCGGGCCGCTCGCTGATGAAGTGGTTGAGCCAGATAGTCCAAGCCTGATCGATGAGGCCTGGCTCGTTAGCGAAGTTGAGCCGGAGACAGCCCCGACAGAGGGCGGCGTTGCTGAACGGACGCCAGCTCAGGGATTCGATATCGAATCGTGGATGTCAGATAACGAGCCCGAAGAGGCGCTACCGGAAGCTGTCGTAGATCAGTCGGCGGCGCGGCCCACCGAGGCCGCCACGGCCGGCTGGGACGAACGTGATCCGGAGCTGGTGCAAATATTTCTTGAGGAAGGTTTTGACATCGTCGAGCGTGCCGGCTTGTCGCTGCAGCGTTGGATGAGTGATGTCGACAACAGCTTAGAGATCGAAGCGCTACTGCGGGATCTGCACACCCTCAAGGGGGGCGCGCGGATGGCCGATATCGGCGAAATCGGCGATCTGGCCCATGAACTCGAGTTTCTCTACGAAGGCTTGTGTGCCGGCCAGTATCGGGCGAGTGAAAGTCTATTCACATTGCTCCAGAGCTGTCATGACCGGCTTGGGGCGATGCTCGATGCGGTGCGCAGCTATCGCGAATTGCCCGACGGGCTGGATTTGATCGAAACGATTCGACGCTTCCGAGCCAACCCTGATGAACAGCTGAGTGTCCCCAGCAGTGTCGCCTTGAAAGCAGCTGATGCGGAAATCCTGGACATCTTCGTCGAAGAGGCTGATGAGCTTCTTGAAGAAATGGAAGCGGCGCTGGCCCGTTGGGATGCAACCCATGACAGCGCGACACCGCTGACCGACATGATGCGTATCCTGCACACGCTAAAGGGCGGTGCACGCTTGGCCAGCCAGAGCCGGCTGGGCGACATGGCGCATGATCTGGAGCAGCGCCTTGGCGAAGCCCAGGCGCAGAGTGCTAACTGGTCGGAGAGCCTTTTCCTAGACGTGCAGCGCGGCTATGACGCCCTGCTCGGTGAAGTCGAGTCGATGCGTCTGCTGTTGGCCATAGACTCTACGGCGGATATAGGTCTGGATGATGAGGCATACGAGGCGTCATCCGGCGAGCAGATGCAGTCCGATGCGACGGTGATCACCCTCGACACACCCATCGTTGCCGCCAGCACCCAGGCGTCGGTGGCCAGTACGCCGGCCAAGGTACTGCCGTTCGTCCGGCGAGCCGAGCAGGCAGCGCAGGACGCCGCGTCGCGTCGGGCACCGCAAGAGCTGGTCAAGGTGCCGGCCGATCTGCTTGAGGGGCTGGTTAACCTGGCGGGTGAGACATCTATCTTCCGGGGGCGCGTCGAGCAGCAGGTCAGCGACGTTGGCTTCACCCTGAGTGAAATGGAAGCCACTATCGAGCGGGTTCGCGATCAGCTTCGCCGATTAGATACCGAGACCCAGGCGCAGATTCTGAGTAGCTATCAGGCCGAAGCCGAACGCGCCGGCTATGACGATTTCGATCCACTGGAAATGGACCGCCATTCGCAGCTTCAGCAGCTGTCCCGAGCGTTGTTCGAGTCGGCGTCTGACCTGCTTGACCTCAAGGAGACGCTGGCTGCACGTAATCGCGATGCGGAAACACTGCTGTTGCAGCAGGCGCGGGTCAATACCGAGCTCCAGGAAGGCCTGATGCGGACCCGCATGGTGCCCTTCGATCGGCTGGTGCCGCGTCTGCGTCGTATCGTTCGGCAGATTGCCGGGGAACTGGGTAAACAGGTCGAGTTCCATGTCGGCAATGCCACCGGTGAAATGGACCGCAGCGTACTCGAGCGCATCGTCGCGCCGCTGGAGCACATGCTGCGCAACGCCGTGGATCACGGTATTGAAAGCGGCGCCAGGCGCCTGGCCGCCGGCAAGCCAGAACAGGGCAATATCCGTCTGGACCTGACGCGTGAAGGGGGCGATATCGTCCTCGCGCTGAGCGACGATGGTGCCGGAGTGAACCTCGAAGCAGTGCGCCGCAAGGCCCTGGAACGTGGCCTGATGGCGGCTGGTTCCGACCTTACCGACCACGAGATTCTGCAGTTCATTCTCGAAGCGGGCTTTTCCACCGCCGAGCAGGTGACCCAGATATCGGGGCGCGGTGTCGGTATGGACGTAGTGCATTCGGAGGTCAAGCAGCTCGGCGGCTCCATGAGTATCGAGTCGAAGCTGGGTAAGGGAACGCGCTTCCTGATTCGTCTGCCCTTCACTGTTTCGGTCAACCGTGCGCTGATGGTGTATTCGGGGGAGGACCTTTATGCGATCCCCCTGAATACAATTGAGGGTATCGTGCGCGTCTCGCCTTACGAGCTTGAGGCCTATTACCAGCCGGGCGCCTCGCGTTTCGAGTATGCCGGACAGACCTACGAGCTGCGTTATCTGGGCGAACTGCTGAATAACGGCCAGCGGCCCAAACTGGTAGGGCAGAGCCTGCCGTTGCCGGTGATTCTGGTGCGATCCAATGAGCACAGTGTGGCGGTGCAGGTCGATAGCCTGGCCGGCTCACGGGAGATCGTGGTCAAGAGCCTGGGGCCGCAGTTCGCCACGGTGCCGGGGATTTCCGGTGCGACTATTCTCGGCGACGGCCGTGTGGTGGTGATTCTCGACCTGCTGGCGACCATCCGCGTGCTGCATGCCCATCTGCTGACACAGCAGCAGCCGCTACGTCTGATTGGCGAAGACCAGCCTGGCGAAGCGGAAGTCGACAGGCCGACCCTGGTCATGGTGGTGGACGATTCGGTTACCGTGCGCAAGGTTACCAGCCGTCTGCTTGAGCGTAACGGCATGAACGTGCTGACCGCCAAGGACGGTGTCGATGCCATCACCCAGCTGCAGGAACGCAAACCAGACATCATGCTGCTGGATATCGAGATGCCGCGCATGGACGGTTTCGAAGTAGCGACACTGGTGCGTCACGACGAGCGGCTGAAGGATCTGCCGATCGTCATGATCACCTCACGGACAGGCGACAAACACAGGGATCGAGCAATGGCCATCGGCGTGAACGAGTATCTTGGCAAGCCGTATCAGGAGTCGCTGTTGCTCGAAACGATCCTGCGGCTGGTTGAGCATCATGAGTGAGCTGGAGGCGGCACGCATCGGGGTGATTGCTGATACCTCGTTGCAGCGCCATGTATTGCAGCAGGCATTGAGCGCCAATGGCTATCAGGTGGTGCTCAACAATGACCCCGCGCGTCTGGAAGAGGCGGACCTGGCGGCCGTCCAGGCCGATCTGTGGCTTGTCGACTTGGCCCAGACCGAGGACTCGCCACTGGTCAATGCGCTTCTGGAGAGCGATCGCTGCCCAGTTCTGTTTGGTGAGGGGCATGCGCCAGAACGTAACTCAGAGCACTACCCACGCTGGGAGCGGCGGCTGTTTGGCAAGCTCAAGCGACTGGTGGGTGACTCGTCACGCGTGGTCGGCCCACGTCTGAAGACCATGGGAGAGGACCTGCAGCGCTCTGCCTGCCTGCCATTGCCAGGTGTTCTGGCTGCGGCCGACTCGGTAGCTGGTGAGCCAGCCAGTGAAGTCTGGTTACTGGCTGCATCGCTAGGTGGGCCAGAGGCAGTGAAGGCATTTCTCGACGCCTTGCCTGCGGGGTTACCGGTCGGTTTTGTCTATGCGCAACACATCGAGGCGAATTTTGAGTCAGCACTGTCGCAGGCGGTGGGTCGTCATAGTCAGTGGGGGGTCAACCAGAGTCGTGCCAGCGACAGGGTCCGTTGCGGCGAAGTGGTGGTGGTGCCCATTGCTCAGGAAATGAGTTTTGGCCAGGAGGGCGCCATGCTGCTGAGCGGGCGCAGCTGGCCCGAGCCGTACAGTCCGTCCATCGACCAGATGATGCTCAACCTGGCGCAACAGTTCGGCAATCATTGTGGTGTGATCGCCTTCAGCGGCATGGGTAATGACGGCAGCGCGGCAGCGGCCTATTTGCTGCGCCAGGGTGGCCGTGTCTGGACTCAGCGCGCCGACTCCTGCGCGTGCTCAAGCATGCCCGACAGCCTTCGCGAAGGAGGCTATAGCTCTCTTAGCGGAGACCCACGAGAATTGGCCCAGGCCATGCTCGATCATCTTGCGCAGCAGGCCAGCCGACCTGTTGCCGCCCTGCAAGCGGACACCCCATGAGCCAGTCGATAACCACCCAGAACTCCGCCAGCAGCATCACCGGTCTGCTGGTGCCGCTCGCCGATCGCACGCTGCTGCTGCCAAACGTGGCAGTTGCCGAACTGATTGCCTATCGCGCGCCGCAAACTTTGCAAAGCAACGCCCCCGCCTGGTTTCTCGGCCAGGTGTCCTGGCGTGATCTGGTGCTGCCCCTGCTGTCATTCGAGGCGGCATCGGACGGTCAGGCAGAAACGGGCTCACGAGCCCAGGTCGTGATCCTCAACGCGCTGGGCGGGCGTGACCATGTGAAGTTCATTGCTTTGCTGGTCCAGGGCATTCCGCGCTCGATCAAGATCGATGCGGGCCTGGCCCGTTCGGATGCGCCACTGGCGCCACTGGAGCTGGATGCGGTCAATCTTGGAGATATACAGGCACGCATTCCCGATCTTATCGGTCTGGAACAGAAACTGGCGGATGCGGGATTGATTTAAAGGCAGTGTTGGATCGCGGGTCGATGGTGGAAGTACAAGGCGACTTCCACCCTACAAATCTCCCCACAACTGCTGCGCCACACTCAAGGCGACTACCGGTGCCGTTTCTGTGCGCAGCACGCGCGGACCGAGGCGCGCAGGCTGGAAGCCAGCGCGGTGCGCCTGCTCGACTTCTGCATCACTCAGACCGCCTTCCGGACCGATCAGAAAGGCCAGCGTTTCCGGGCACTGATGACCTGACAGCGGCTCGGCGACAGGGTGCAGGACCAGCTTCAGCTCAGCTTCCACCGCGACCCATTGCGCCAGAGACGTCGGTGGGTGGATTACCGGAATGACCGAGCGGCCACACTGCTCACAAGCGCTGATGGCGATCTGGCGCCAGTGGGCCAGGCGCTTGTCGGCCCGTTCATCCTTCAAGCGTACTTCGCAGCGTTCGCTGACGATTGGTGTGATTTCCGTAACACCCAGCTCGACGGCCTTTTGGATCGCCCAGTCCATCCGCTCGCCACGGGACAGGCCCTGACCGAGATGAATCCTCAAGCGCGACTCGGGCAGGCCGTCCAGTTGCTGATGCAACTGGACACGCACCTGCTTCTTGCCCACCTCGATCAGTTCGCCCTGATATTCCTGTCCACTGCCATCGAACAGCTGCACGGAAGCGCCTGGGGCCATGCGCAGAACGCGACCGATGTAGTGGGCCTGGGTCTCGGGCAGCTCGTGCTGGCCGATGGAGAGCGGGGCGTCGATAAAGAAGCGGGATAGGCGCATAGGGCTAACCGGAAAGATGCTGGAGGCTGGACGAGGACGGCATGGTGCAATCCTCGGTGCTTTTCGTCCAGCCTTCAGCTTTACCGCGCTGTTCTCGGCTGTTGAAGCTAGCCCGGATCGTGGAAGTTCGCTCGTGCCCCGGGTGCCACGGTTACGCTGGCTGCTGCGCGGGTGGCGATGTCTATGCCTTCAGCGGCGACTTCGGCGAGGAAGTCGATCTGCTCTTCGGTGATGGTGTAGGGCGGTAGAAAGTAAACCACGCTACCCAGCGGACGTAGCAGGGCGCCGCGTTCCAAGGCGTGCTGGTAGACCTTTAGACCGCGACGCTCCTGCCATGGATAGGGCGTCTTGCTGGCTTTGTCGGCGACCATTTCGATGGCGACGGCCATACCGGTCTGCCTGACTTCGGCCACGTGCGGGTGATCGGCCAGGTGCGCGGTAGCGCTGGCCATGCGTGCGGCGAGTGTCTTGTTCGCCTCGATCACATTGTCCTGCTCGAAAATGTCCAGTGTCGCCAGGGCCGCGGCGCAGGCCAGAGGGTTGCCGGTGTAGGTGTGCGAATGTAGAAAGGCCCGCAGCGTCGAGTAGTCGTCGTAGAACGCCTGATAAAGCTTATCGGTGGTCAGCACTGCCGCCATCGGCAGGTAGCCGCCGGTGAGAGCCTTGGACAGGCAGAGGAAGTCCGGCGTGATGCCTGCCTGTTCGCAGGCGAACATCGTTCCAGTGCGACCGAAGCCGACGGCGATTTCGTCAAGGATCAGGTGTACCTCATAGCGATCACAGGCCTCGCGCAATAGCTTGAGGTAGATCGGGTGGTACATGCGCATGCCGCCCGCACCCTGGATCAGGGGTTCGACGATTACCGCGGCGATCTCATCGTGATGCTCCGCCAGGGTCTGTTCCATGTGGGCGAACATGGTGCGTGAGTGTTCTTCCCAGCTCACGCCCTCGGGACGCAAGTAGCAGTCCGGGCTCGGTACCTTGAAGGTATCCAGCAGCAGCGGCTTGTAAGTGTCGGTGAACAGAGCGACATCGCCCACTGACATCGCTGCCACGGTTTCGCCGTGGTAGCTGTTGGTCAGGGTGACGAAACGCTGCTTGGTTGGCCGCTCGCAATTGCGCCAATAGTGGAAGCTCATCTTTAGCGCAACTTCGATGCCGGTTGAGCCGTTGTCGGTATAGAACACCCGCTCCAGGCCCGGCGGTGTGAGTGCTACCAGCCGCTCGGAGAGTTCGATGACCGGCTGGTGGCTGAAGCCGGCCAGCATCACATGCTCAAGTTGGTCGAGTTGATCCTTGATGCGCTGGTTGATGCGCGGATTGGCGTGGCCGAACACGTTGACCCACCAGGAGCTGACTGCATCGATATAGCGCTTGCCATCGAAATCTTCGAGCCATACGCCTTCGCCACGGCGGATGGGAATCAGTGGCAACTGTTCGTGATCCTTCATCTGGGTGCAGGGGTGCCAGAGTACGGCGAGGTCGCGCTGCATCCAGCTGTCATTCAGACTCATGGGGGCTCCTTCTACTATGCTCAGCGAGGGCGCAGCCTAGCAGAAAGGCGCTGAAACCCCGGCAGACCTATCGATCATTCCGATGTGTTGAAGCGAAAAAATCCACCTTGTTGCGATCATTAAGTCGTTAGGCTAGTCCTATTCTCAATTACGCAGGTCTTCAACCATGCAGTGGCGAAACTCCACCAGCAACTATGGTCTGGTCAGCATTCTGATGCACTGGCTGGTTGCGCTTGCCGTGGTCGGGCTGTTCGCGCTGGGTTACTGGATGGTTGGGCTGAATTATTACAGCAGCTGGTATCGCACCGCCCCCGACATCCACAAAAGCGTTGGCATTGTGCTGTTCGGCCTGATGCTGGTGCGGGTCTTCTGGCGTTTCGCCAGTGCAGGCCCTGCACCTCTGCCCAGTCACGGAAGCAAGACGCGTCTGGCGACCAAGGCCGGTCATGGCCTGCTTTATGTGGGATTGTTCCTGGTAATGATTTCCGGCTACCTGATTTCTACCGCTGAAGGCCGGGGCATCGGTGTCTTTGACTGGTTCGAAGTGCCCGCTCTGATTACCTCGATTCCTAACCAGGCGGACATTGCCGGCCTGGTCCACGAATACCTTGCCTGGGGGGTGCTGATCTTTTCCGCCCTGCATGCCCTGGCAGCCCTCAAGCACCACTTCATCGACCGCGATCCGACCCTGAAAAGGATGTTCGGCCGCGCTGATGATCAACTTTAAAAGAACGGAGAGTTCACCATGCTCAAGAAAACCTTCGCCGCACTTGCTCTGGGTTCGCTGATCTTCGCCGGACAGGCTGCCGCCGCCGACTACGCTATCGACAAGGAAGGGCAGCACGCCTTCGTCAATTTCAAGATCAGCCACCTGGGTTATAGCTGGCTGTACGGCACCTTCAAAGACTTCGACGGTAGCTTCAGCTTCGACGCAGCACAGCCGGAGTCCAGCCAGGTCGAGGTAACGCTGAAAACTGCCAGCCTGGATTCCAACCATGCCGAGCGCGACAAGCATTTGCGTAGCGATGATTTTCTCAACGTCGCCAAGCACCCTACGGCAACTTTCAAGTCCACGTCGGTCAAATCCACTGGCGAGGGCACTGCTGACATTACTGGTGATCTAACTCTCAATGGCGTGACAAAACCGGTTGTGATCGCGGCGAAATTCATCGGCGAAGGCCAGGATCCTTGGGGTGGCTACCGTGCCGGCTTTGAAGGCACCACCACGCTGACGCTGAAGGATTTTGGCATCAAGATGGATCTTGGTCCGGCTTCGCAGACTGTCGACTTGATCATCTCGGTCGAAGGGGTTCGCAAGTAAGCGAAAGTGGTTACAAACGCCGGCGTAAGCCGGCGTTTTGCGTTATGAAACAGACCGGCAGAGCATCTGTCCTGAGTATATCGACAGCAAGATAATCTGTTTACAGACACACATGAATGTAAGTATATTTCCACTACTTTGCCATTCGCGTCTGCCGCTGCTGTCCTTGCAGCGGTACTGTTCGTTCAACGAGGTCTCCTTCATGTCAATCAAGCCAGCCAGTGCTGCCCTGATCACTCTCTTCGCCGCGTCCCTGCTCGCTGGTTGCCAGGAAGAGGCTGCAGCACCCGCCGCCCAGCAAGTCCCTCAGGTTGGCTTTGTGACGCTGAAGGCCGAGCCTTTCGCGCTGACTACTGAGTTGCCGGGCCGTGCCCAGCCCTTCCGCATCGCCGAAGTGCGTCCGCAGGTCGATGGCATCATCCAGAAGCGCCTGTTCACTGAAGGCAGCGACGTCAAGGCCGGGCAGCAGCTGTACCAGATCGACGATTCGGTTTACCAGGCGGTCTACAAGAGCGCTCAGGCCAGCCTGGCCTCGACCAAATCCCTTTCCGATCGTTATGCCCTGCTGGTCAAGGAGCAGGCGGTGAGTAAGCAGGCTTATGACGAGGCGCGTGCGGCCAATCTGCAGGCCGAAGCGGAACTGGAGCGTGCGCGGATCAATGTGCGTTACACCAAAGTACTGGCGCCCATTTCCGGGCGGATCGGCCGTTCGGCGGTGACTGAGGGTGCGCTGGTAAGCAGCGGCCAGGCGCAGGAAATGGCCATCATCCAGCAGCTGGATCCGATTTACGTCGATGTCACCCAGCCAGCCCGTGACCTGCTCGGCCTGCGTCGCGACCTCGCCGAAGGCCGCCTGCAAAAAGCCGGTGAGAATGCGGCGAAGGCGACCCTGACTCTGGAGGATGGCAGTGCCTACCCCCACGAGGGCAAGCTCGAATTCTCCGAAGTTTCAGTGGATGCGGGGACCGGCTCGGTGGTGCTGCGTGCGGTGTTCCCTAACCCTGACAAGATGCTGATGCCCGGTATGTTCGTGCATGCGCGACTGCTCGCCGGAGTGAAGAACGAAGCCATCCTGGCGCCACAGCAGGGCATTACACGGACCCCGACCGGCCAGGCGACCGCACTGGTGGTCAACGATGAGAACAAGGTCGAGCTGCGCCAGGTCAAGACAGCTCGTACCGTTGGCAACCGCTGGCTAGTGACCGAAGGCCTGGTCGATGGTGATCGCCTGATCACCGAAGGCCTGCAGTTCATCGCGCCAGGCGCCGAGGTCAACCCCGTTCCGGCCAGCAATGTAGCCGCCGCCCAGCCACAAGCCCAGTAAGGCTGAGCCAAGGATAACCACCCCATGTCCAGATTCTTTATCGACCGGCCCATTTTTGCCTGGGTCATCGCCCTGGTGATCATGCTCGCTGGCGGCCTGTCCATTCTCGGCCTGCCCGTCAATCAGTACCCCAGCATCGCCCCGCCCGCAGTCGGCATC
Organism: Stutzerimonas stutzeri; assembly: GCA_002345575.1. Taxonomy (GTDB): domain Bacteria; phylum Pseudomonadota; class Gammaproteobacteria; order Pseudomonadales; family Pseudomonadaceae; genus Stutzerimonas; species Stutzerimonas stutzeri_S. The sequence goes on along the minus strand of DDVX01000016.1, from coordinate 82,992 downwards.
CAGGTCAGCTACCCCGGCGCATCAGCGCAGACGGTGCAGGACACCGTGGTGCAGGTCATCGAGCAGCAGATGAACGGCATCGACGGCTTCCGCTACATGTCGTCTGAGAGTAACTCCGACGGCAGCATGTCGATCACCGTTACTTTCAACCAAGGTGTCAACCCGGACATTGCCCAGGTCCAGGTGCAGAACAAGCTGCAGCTGGCCACGCCGCTACTGCCGCAGGAAGTGCAGCAGCAGGGCATCCGGGTCACCAAGTCCGTGCGCAACTTCCTCATGGTCCTCGGAGTGATTTCCAAGGACGGCAGCATGACCAGAGGCGACTTGTCGGACTACATCGTTTCCAATATTCAGGACCCCATTTCCCGTACCGCCGGTGTGGGCGACTTTCAGGTGTTCGGCTCGCAATATGCAATGCGCATCTGGCTCGACCCGGCCAAGCTGAACAATTTCGCCTTGACCCCTGTGGATGTGGCAGACGCCATTCGTGCGCAGAACGTGCAGATTTCGGCCGGCCAATTCGGTGGTCTCCCTGCCGTGCCGGGCCAGCAGCTGAGTGCGACCATCATCGGCAAGACGCGCCTGCAGACGCCTGAGGAATTCCGCAACATCCTGCTCAAGGTCAGTAACGATGGCTCGCAGGTCCGGCTGGGCGACGTCGCCAGGGTCGCGCTGGCTGAGCAGAACTCGGCCATCAGTGCCCTATATAACGGCATGCCGGCATCGGCCATCGGTATCAAGCTTGCGACTGGTGCGAACGCGCTAAATACCGCCAAGGCTGTGCGTGCCACCATCGCCGAGCTGGAGCCGTTCTTCCCGCCGGGCATGGCAGTCGTCTACCCGTATGACACCTCGCCCGTGGTGTCTGCCTCGATCACCGGTGTGGTCTACACGCTGTTCGAAGCCATCGCCCTGGTGTTCCTGGTGATGTACCTGTTCCTGCAGAACTTCCGCGCCACGCTGATTCCGACGCTGGCGGTGCCGGTGGTACTGCTGGGTACGTTCGGCGTGCTCTCGATGTTCGGCTTCAGCATCAATACGCTGACGATGTTCGCAATGGTGCTGGCTATCGGCCTGCTGGTGGACGATGCCATCGTGGTGGTGGAAAACGTCGAGCGGGTGATGGCCGAGGAAGGGCTGTCGCCGGTGGAGGCAACACGCAAGTCCATGGGGCAGATCCAGGGCGCGCTGGTCGGCATCGGCCTGGTGTTGTCTGCGGTGTTCGTGCCGATGGCGTTTTTCGGTGGCTCCACGGGAGTCATCTATCGGCAGTTCGCAATCACTATTGCCTCGGCGATGACGCTGTCGGTAATCGTCGCGCTGATCTTCACCCCGGCGCTGTGCGCAACCATGCTCAAGCCCATCCCCAAGGGGCAGCATCATGCCAAGCGCGGCTTTTTTGGCTGGTTCAACCGCAGCTTCGAGCGTGGCGTCGGGCGCTATGAGAATGGCGTACGTCGTGTGCTTCGGCGCAAGGTGCCCTTTCTCCTGCTGTACGTGGTCCTCGTCGGAATCATGGTGTTGCTGTTTACCCGCCTTCCCACCTCGTTCCTGCCCGAAGAAGATCAGGGCGTGCTGTTTGCCCAGGTCCAGACACCAGCCGGTTCTACTGCAGAGCGTACGCAGAAGACCATCGATGGCGTGCGTGAGTATCTGTTGAAGGAAGAGGGCGACGTCGTCAACTCGGTGTTCACCATTACCGGCTTCAACTTCGCCGGGCGTGGGCAGAACTCGGCGATGGCCTTTATCGGCCTCAAGCCTTGGGACGAGCGCACAGCAGAAGGCCAGGATGTCGCTTCGCTGGCCCTTCGCGCGCAGGAGCGCTTCAACACCTTCCGGGATGCCATGGTATTCGCCTTCGCGCCGCCTGCGGTCATGGAGTTGGGTAACGCCACCGGCTTCAACTTCTACCTGCAGGACCGTGCCGGTGTTGGCCATGATGCGCTGATGGCAGCGCGCAACCAGTTCCTCGGCCTTGCTGGGCAACATCCAATGCTCGCCGGTGTACGCCCCAACGGTCTGAATGACGAGCCGCAGTACCGGTTGCTGATCGATGACGAGAAGGCGCGGGTGCTCGGCCTCTCGCACGCTGCGATCAACAATGCACTGTCGATTGGCTGGGGTTCGAGCTACATCAACGACTTCATCGACCGTGGCCGCGTCAAGCGCGTGTACATGCAGGGCGAGGCCAGTTCGCGGATGAACCCGGAAGACCTCAAGAAGTGGTTCGTGCGCAACGATCAGGGCGAAATGGTGCCGTTCAGTGCCTTCGCCAGCGGCGAGTGGATCTACGGTCCGCCCAAACTGTCGCGCTACAACGGCGTGTCGGCGATGGAAATCATGGGCCAGGCTGCGCCGGGTTACAGTTCTGGCGATGCCATGGCGGTAGTGGAAGAGCTTGCCCAGCAATTGCCGGAGGGCGTGGGGATTTCCTGGACGGGGCTGTCCTTCGAGGAGCGCCTTTCCGGTGATCAGGCGCCGGCGCTCTATGCGCTGTCGCTGCTGGTAGTGTTCCTCTGTCTGGCGGCGCTGTACGAAAGCTGGTCGATCCCCTTTGCTGTGATGCTGGTGGTGCCGCTCGGCGTTATCGGCGCATTGCTGGCGACCATGGGGCGCGGCCTGTCCAATGACGTGTTCTTCCAGGTCGGTTTGCTGACCACCATCGGCCTGACCGCGAAGAACGCCATCCTGATTGTCGAATTCGCCAAGGACCTGCACGAAGAAGGCATGAGCCGCTTCGATGCCGCCGTGCATGCCTGCCGTCTGCGTCTGCGTCCGATCATCATGACTTCGCTGGCCTTTACCCTGGGCGTGGTGCCCCTGGCATTGGCCAGTGGCGCCGGTGCCGGCAGCTCGCATGCCATCGGTACCGGTGTGATCGGCGGAATGATTACCGCGACCGTGCTGGTGATCTTCTGGGTACCGCTGTTCTACCTGATGGTGTCTTCGCTGGAACGCAAAAAGGCCGCTCCTGACGAGCAGAAAGGAGATGCGCAATGAATAAGTCGCTATTGACCCTGGCGCTGGCAGCAGCGCTTGGTGGGTGCTCGCTGATCCCTGACTACCAGCGCCCGGATAGCCCCGTAGCGGCCAACTGGCCTGAAAGTGAGGCCTACACGCCGCAGGGCAGTGCGAGCCAGGCGCAAGATCTGGACTGGCAGCAGTTCTTCCGGGACCCGCAGCTGCGCCAGCTGATTGATGTTGCGCTGGAGAACAACCGCGACCTGCGCGTCGCCGCACTGAGCGTCGAGGCCTATCGCGCGCTGTACCGAATTCAGCGTGCAGACCTGCTGCCGGCGGTGAGCGCCGATGCTGGCGGTACTCGCAGCCGTACTCCGGGTGATCTCAATCAGACCGGCCAGGGCAATATCGCCAGCCAGTACAGCGCGACGCTCGGCGTGGCCTGGGAGCTGGATCTGTTTGGCCGTCTGGGTAGCCTGCGCGAGCAGGCGCTGCAAGAGTTCTTCGCCACCGAGGCGGCTCAGCAAAGTGCACGCATCAGCCTGATCGCCAGCGTCGCCAATGCCTGGCTGACGCTGCAGGCGGACCAGGCGCTGCTGGAGGTCAGTCGCGATACGCTCAAGACCTTTGAGCAAAGCCTGGCGCTGACTCAGCGCAGTTTCGACGTGGGTGTCGCCTCGGCGCTGGAACTGAGCCAAGCGCGCAGCTCGGTGGATACCGCTCGTGTACGTATCGAGCAGTACACCCGCCTGGTCGCCCAGGATCGCAACGCGCTGAGCCGCCTGCTAGGGCAGAACGTTTCGTCCAATCTCCTGCCGGATGGTGAGCTGGAGCGCAATCAGCTGGCGGAACTGCCGGTAGGCTTGCCTTCCGATCTGCTTTATCGGCGCCCCGATATCATTCGTGCCGAGTACCAGCTGCGCGCAGCCAATGCCAATATCGGCGCGGCGAGGGCGGCGTTCTTCCCGCGCATCAGCCTGACGGGCGCGGTGGGCAGTGCCAGCAGTCAGCTGTCCGGCCTATTCGACAGCGGCTCCGACTACTGGACCTTCTCGCCAAGCATCAGCGTGCCGATCTTCAATGCCGGCCAGCTGCGGGCGAACCGGGATTACGCTGAGATCAGCCGCAACATCCAGGTGGCGGAGTACGAATCGACGATCCAGACGGCTTTCCGTGAAGTGGCCGATGGTCTGGCTGCGCAGCAGACCTACGCCCGCCAGGTGCAGGCGCAGCGTGATCTGCTGGAAACCAGCGAGGATTATCTGCGTCTGGCTGACCAACGCTATCGCACCGGCGTGGACAGCTACCTGACTCTGCTCGATGCCCAGCGTCAGCTGTTCAATGTGCGGCAGCAGTTCATCAGTGATCGTCTGGCGCAGCTGGTCAGTGAAGTAGAGCTGTTCAAAGCGCTGGGTGGTGGCTGGGATGCTCAAACCGACCCGGTTGTCGGCGACGAAGGCTAACTCCGCAGCACTTGCCCTGGAAATGAAAACGCCGCCCGAGGGCGGCGTTTTCGTTGGTGTCCGACGTGCAGACTATTAGCGGTTGCGAGTCAGCAAGGCGGGCTTCTCACCGCGCGGTCGCGTAGGCAGCTGATCGAGTTGTTCGATGCTCGGCAAGCGGTCGATCTTCGATTCCTTGTGGATGATCACTGGTTGCTTTTCCTTCGGCTTGGCTGCCGCCTCCTGGCGAGGGCCACCGTCACCATCGATCCTGCGTCCTTCATTCTTGCGTCGTGGCTGGCTTCCACGAGGGGCCTGGGCTTGACCCTGGCGCTTGCCTTTGCCAGATGGAGCAGCGCTGCCTGACGTGGAGCCGCCACGTGGGCCTGCAGCCCGTGGCTGAGCACTGCCGGGTTGTGCCGGAGCGCCTGGACGGCGACCACGACCCTGCTTGCCTTGATAGGGGCTGACGTAATCGACGCGGTTACCGAAGTTGTCCAGCTCGTCATCGAGAAAGACTTCCGGGTCACGGTCATTAGGCAGGCGCGGCGGGCGACTGACCGGTGCTGGGGCGTCCGTTGCGGTCGAAGCCTGGGCTGAGGCTTTCGGCTTATTTCGGCCGCGGCGGTTGCGCTCGCGCTCCTTTTGCTCGCCACCTGCTTCCGGCGCCTTGGCAGCACGCGGCTTGCGTTCGCCGTTGCGCGGTGGGCGTGGCTGGCGGGGTTCGCGGACTTCGGGTTTCTCCGCCTCGATGGTGCTGGCGTCGAAGCCCATCTGATCACCGTCAGGGATTTTCTGCTTGGTCATCCGTTCGATGCCCTTGAGCAGTTTTTCCTCATCGGGTGCAACCAGCGAGATGGCTTCGCCGCTGCGTCCGGCACGGCCGGTGCGGCCAATGCGGTGCACATAATCTTCTTCGACGTTGGGCAGTTCGAAGTTGACCACATGTGGCAGCTGATCAATATCCAGGCCACGCGCGGCAATGTCAGTTGCCACGAGGACGCGTACCTGGTTGGCCTTGAAGTCGGCCAATGCCTTGGTCCGAGCGTTCTGGCTCTTGTTGCCATGAATGGCGACAGCCGACAGGCCGTGCTTGTCGAGATACTCGGCGAGACGGTTGGCGCCATGTTTGGTGCGAGTGAAGACCAGCACCTGCTCCCAGGCGCCCTGGGTGATCAGGTGCGCCAGCAGTGCACGCTTGTGCGAGGCCTGCAGGCGGAACACCCGCTGCTCGATGCGCTCGACCGTGGTGTTCGGCGGCGTGACCTGAATGATCTCCGGCTCATGCAGCAGTTTGCCGGCGAGGTCGGTGATGTCTTTCGAGAAGGTAGCGGAGAACAGCAGGTTCTGGCGCTTGGTCGGCAGCTTGGCCAGGACCTTCTTCACATCGTGGATGAAGCCCATGTCGAGCATGCGGTCAGCTTCATCGAGAACCAGGATTTCCACATGGGAAAGATCGATGGCCTTCTGGTTAGCCAGATCGAGCAGTCGACCGGGACAGGCAACCAGCACATCGACACCTTTGGCCAGCGCCTGGACCTGAGGGTTCATGCCGACGCCACCGAAGATCACCGCGCTCTTGAACGGCAGATCGCGGGCGTAGAGCTTGAAGCTGTCGTGCACCTGGGCGGCGAGTTCGCGCGTCGGTGTCAGTACCAGCACGCGCGGTTGGCGCGGGCCGTGGCGGTGTTCGCGGTCGGGATGGCCGCCCGGGAACAGAATTTCCAGTACGGGGAGGGCAAAGCCACCGGTTTTACCGGTACCCGTCTGTGCGGCGACCATCAGGTCGCGACCCTGCAACACGGCGGGAATAGCCCGCTGTTGCACGGGGGTAGGCTGGGTGTAACCGGCGGCCTCGACGGCACCGGCCAAAGCCTCGGAGAGACCGAGGGAAGCAAAGGACATGAGTGATCCTGTCTTGTATAGGGCAAGGCCCTGGATGGTCATGCCTGGCTTGAATCGCGACTGGCGTGCGATCCCGTCCGGTCCTACCGCATTGAGTATGCTGGCATCCGGTCGTAAGCCTGGCGGAAGCGCGGAGTATAACAAAGCTTGTTTACGCCGCATTGGTGGGACAGTGTGTCAGTTCGCAGGTTCATTGAACAGCCCCCAATTTGTTCAGGGGGCTGTAGTAGAGCACCTTGGAATCAGCGGTTCAGGTTGAGGTTGTCCCAGATCGCCAGGCTGGGATCGGCCTGGTTAAGGGTATAGAAATGCAGGCCCGGCGCGCCGCCGGCGAGCAATTCCTCGCACATCTCGCTGATGACCTGGGTGCCGAAAGCCTGGATGCTGTCCATGTCGTCACCATAGGCTTCCAACTGCTTGCGCACCCAGCGCGGAATTTCCGCCCCGCAGGCATCGGAAAAGCGCGCCAGCTTGCTGTAGTTGGTAATCGGCATGATGCCCGGCACGATTGGCGTTTCCACGCCCAGCTTGCGGACGCGTTCTACGAAGTAGAAGTAGCAGTCGGCGTTGAAGAAATACTGGGTGATGGCGCTGTCAGCTCCAGCGTGGGCTTTGCGCACGAAGTTGGCGAGATCGTCCTCGAAATTGCGTGCCTGAGGATGCATCTCCGGGTAGGCCGCAATTTCGATATAGAAGTGATCGCCCGTTTCGGCACGAATGAATTCCACCAGCTCATTGGCGTAGCGCAATTCACCACTGGCCATACCCATCCCGGACGGCAGGTCGCCGCGCAGCGCGACGATACGGCGGATGCCGGCGTCCTTATAGATATTCAGCAGTTCACGCAGCTCACCCTTGCTGTCGCCGACGCAGGAGAGGTGCGGTGCGGTGGGCACTTTTACCTCGCCGTCGAGCTGCAGCACAGTGTTCAGTGTGCGGTCACGGGTTGAACCACCGGCACCGTAAGTGCAAGAGAAGAAATCCGGCTTGTACTCGGCCAGACGTCTTGCAGTGGTCAGCAGTTTTTCGTGCCCGGCTTCGGTCTTGGTGGGAAAGAACTCGAAGCTGATCGAAGGGCGGTTCGCAGAAGTCATCAGTAGTTCCTTTGACTGCTTCAGGCTGGGGTGGACGCGTCGCGCGCCTCCACCGCCTGGGATGGGGTAGGTGGCAACGGCCTTTGGCCGTTTCCACCCTACGGCGATCAGTAGCGATAGCTGTCCGGCTTGAATGGCCCTTCAACCGCCACGCCGATGTATTCGGCCTGTTTCGGTGTCAGCTGAGTGATCACTCCGCCGAAGCCCTTGACCATTTCCAGCGCCACTTCTTCGTCGAGCTTCTTCGGCAGCACTTCCACGGTCAGGCGCTCGGCCTTGTGCGCGGGCAGCATGTCGGCGAACTTCTGCTCGAACAGGAAGATCTGCGCCAGCACCTGGTTGGCGAACGAGCCATCCATGATGCGGCTCGGGTGGCCGGTGGCGTTGCCCAGGTTCACTAGGCGGCCTTCGGCCAGCAGGATCAGGTAGTCGTCGTTGGCCGGATCGAAGCTATCGGCGCCGGTGCGGTGGATCTTGTGCACCTGTGGCTTGACCTCTTCCCATGCCCAGTTCTTGCGCATGAAGGCAGTGTCGATCTCATTGTCGAAGTGACCGATGTTGCATACCACGGCGCGTTTCTTTAGCGCCTTAAGCATGCCCGCGTCACAGACGTTGGCGTTGCCGGTGGTGGTGACGATCAGGTCGATCTTGCCCAGCAGCGCGGCGTCAATGCAGGCGTCGGTGCCGTCATTGATGCCGTCTTTGTATGGGGAGACCAGCTCGAAGCCGTCCATACAGGCCTGCATGGCGCAGATCGGATCGATTTCCGAAATCTTGACGATCATGCCTTCCTGGCGCAGCGATTGTGCCGAGCCCTTGCCTACGTCGCCGTAGCCGATCACCAGCGCCTGCTTGCCGGACAGCAGGTGGTCGGTGCCGCGCTTGATGGCGTCGTTGAGGCTGTGACGGCAGCCGTACTTGTTGTCGTTCTTGCTCTTGGTGACCGCGTCGTTGACATTGATCGCCGGGACTTTCAGGGTGCCGGCCTTGAGCATGTCTAGCAGACGATGCACGCCGGTGGTGGTTTCTTCGGTGATGCCGTGGACGCTCTCCAATACCTGCGGATACTTGTCGTGGAGAATCTGAGTCAGGTCACCGCCGTCGTCCAGCACCATGTTGGCGTCCCACGGCTGGCCGTCCTTGAGGATGGTCTGCTCGATGCACCACTCGTATTCTTCTTCGGTCTCACCCTTCCAGGCGAACACCGGGATGCCGGCGGCGGCAATGGCGGCGGCGGCCTGATCCTGGGTGGAGAAGATGTTGCAGGAGGACCAGCGGACTTCGGCGCCCAGTGCAATCAGGGTCTCGATCAGCACGGCGGTCTGGATGGTCATGTGGATGCAGCCGAGGATCTTCGCGCCTTTGAGCGGTTGTTCGGCGGCGTACTTTTTGCGCAGGCCCATCAGGGCGGGCATTTCAGATTCGGCGATGATGATCTCGCGACGGCCCCAAGCGGCCAGGGAAATGTCGGCGACCTTGAAATCGTTAAAATCGGCAGGCGTCATGACAGCACTCATTAAAGAGTCTCCATTCGTTTTTTGCGAATGGGCGCCGTTGATGCGTTTTAGGAAACGCCCCATCCGAGCCTGACAGGTGAAACCTGATTTGGATCTGCTGCGGCGCGACAATTAAGACGCGTGGCGAGATCCGAAACAGGCTTTCGCCCTGCTGCAGCGCCCCTCGGACAGGTGGCGGGCACGGCCGAGCGGTGTCGGCAGTGTGAAACCCGGCGATTATAACTGCGCGACCGGCTGCGGCCAATCCTGGATAGCAAGTTGCGGGTCGAACTTGCCTGCTGCAAGAGCAGTCAACCTAAGAAGTCCGGTGAACCCCGCCGGGCGCAATTCCAGGAGCTTCCAGGATGACTCTGCTGCGTTCCATATTGCTTGCCATCGTCGCCCTATCGAGCTTTTCGGCGGCTGCCAACTCCTGTTATGTGACTGTCGAAACCTCGGCGGCTGTACCGCCGCCTGTGGTCACCGAGAAATGCTTCGAGTATCGAGGCATGGAGGTAGAGGATATCGAGTGGGTCTGCCAGAACGATGAAGCGGTCGAGAGCTCGCGTCGTGAGGTGCGTGACAGCTGCCCAGCGGGTCACTTCGGGATCTGCACCGCAGCCATGACCCCGGAAACCCTTGCCAATGAGCGGGCTACCGGAAGCCAGGCCAAGGACACTCCAATGCCGACGACCGTGCCGGAGGATGCACGCATCGTGACTTATCACTACGAGGCGAGTGATCAAGCCCAGGCCAAGATCGATTGTGAGAGTGCTGGCGGGGAGTGGTCGCAGTAACAGGCTGTAAAAAGCGATTCTGCGTGGCCAAGGCCGCAATAAAACGTCGTCTTATCCTGGTTGTGGCGGTGAGATCGCGGCTTCTACAGCTGTTATCTCCTAGGCTGAGTGCGTTCACCAACCTTGGATCAAACCGGTTCAGGGTTGGTGAATCAATCGCCAGCAGGGATAATTGCCCGCTTTCGTATTGCCGGGTGATCGAACCATGAAACTGATGCCGTTGAGTTTGTCTCTGGTCGCGCTACTGGCGCTGACTGGTTGTGATCGCATCGACCCTGATTCGCCGCTGGGCAAGCGCAAGGCGATCTATCAGGCGATGCTGGATACCAAGGAGGACCTCGGCGGCATGTTGCGGGGGCGTCTGGTATTCGATTCGCAGGCCTTCGTGACCGGTGCCGCACGGCTTGACGAGCTGTCGCGCCAGCCCTGGCAGCACTACCCAGAGGTGAAGGAAGCGCAGAGCGATGCGCGTGATGACGTCTGGCAGCGCCAGGAGCGTTTCAACGAGCTGGCGCGCGAACTGGAAGTCCATACCGCTGCGCTGGTTGCGGTAACTACCGCCGCAGAGCCAACGCCTGAAAGTGTCGCGCCCGCCATGCAGCGGATCGAGGACGCTTGCGAAGCCTGTCACAAGGAATTTCGCGCCTACTGACCGTGGCCGCCATCACGGGCTTAAGGATTCAAGCTTTTCCCGCGTCTTGGCCAGTTGGTTGCGGCGCAGTTCGATCAGCTGGGCATCACCGGTGCCCAGTGCCTCACGCAGCAGTGCCTCACGGCGTTCGACTTGGCGCAGTGTCTGCTGATGCTCCACTTGGCCCGGACCCAGCGTGACCAATCCGCGGCACACCTCGGCCAGGCCCTGCAGTTCGGCCTCGAGCCGATTCTGCATCAGCCTGTCGCCCTGCAGACGTGCCTGCTGCAATTGCTCGCGTAAAGACTGGCGCTGTTTGTTACAGCCGATGTCGGCATCGGCTGGCATTGCTCGCAACGGACCGAGCGCAGCGCAAAGGCATATCAGGGCAATCGGCCAATGTCTGAATGACATGCCTCGCCTCCATAATTGTTTTCAGGGCTATATCGACCGCTCCATTGGTTGAAAGTCCCCTTAGAACCTTTTTCACGATCCGCTACGCGGCGGCTCTACTGTGTTTAAAGCAGGCTTAGCGGTAATCCTGCTTGCTCCGCTGCGCTACGCATCTTGTCAGTTGTTGCCTTGCGTGACCCTAGCTCGCGAAAAGACCAAGGAGCGCCTAGAAGCCGGATATGCCCTCCAGACGCAGGCGCTCACGCAGGGGTTGCAGCTGTTCGGCGTTGAAGAAGGCCTGCAGCTGGCGTGCCCGTGTCGGTCCGATATCGGGTTCGGCTTGCCATTGAACGGCGCTACGGGTGGCCAGAGTGTGCCAGTCTGCGCCAGCCTCAAGGGAAAGCCGGGACGGCAGTCCTAGGGCTTGCAGCCATTGCGCCAGCGGCCTGGTGCGCGCTTTGTTGAAGCTGCTGACCATGGCATTGGCTCGCGTTTCGCCAATGCCGGCCACCTGTTGCAAGGCTTCTGTGTCCAGCTCCAGCCAAGCGAGCAGGTCGGGCAGCAGACCGGCGGCCAGCAAGGCTTGCCAGCTTCCGGTACCTATACCGGGCAGGTCGAGCCCTTGTTTGCCGCTCAGCCAGTTCAGCCGTGCGAGAAACTGCTGCTCGCAGCCGGCTGTGGGCCGCCAGCAACTGCCTGGATGATATTGATCAGGATCGGGCGCGACGACCGCTTGACGCTCACTGGCGCGCCAGATCACTGCGCCCAGCTGAGGAATGGTCTGGCCGCTGAGCACGACAGACACCTGATCGCCAGGGCGAATATCCAACGTCTGCCAGCGCTTGAGCGAGCCCAGGCTGAGGGTGCGGATGCGTCGATCGTCCAGCCGCACCGGTTCGAGTTGTAGCAGTGGGGTGATCCGGCCGCTGCGACCGATGCGAAAGTCCACTGCGCGCACCTGCGCCAGTGCGCTGCGTAGTGGATATTTCCAGGCTGCCGCCCAGTGCGGCTCGGCTTGCCAGCGTTGGGCTGGCGGTCGTTGGCTCTGGCGCAACACTACCCCGTCGCTGGCAAAAGGCAGCGGCTGGCGATACCACTGTTCGCGCCAGTGGCGGGCCTGGTCGAGGCTCGTCAATGGCTGGGTAAAACTCTGACTGTCAGCGAAACCCAGTGCCGCGAGCTGTTCGAGTCGTGCCGGCATGGTTTGCGGGCCGTTGGGCCAGTCCCAGACAAACAGGCCGATAGCTGCAGCGGTGCTGGCGTCGAGTTGGTTTCTGGCCATGGCGCCAGCGACCCGGCTGCGAGCGCCGCTACCACCGGCTTCGGCCTGCACATGGCTCTCCAACCGCCAGTAGAGTTCGCCCTGCAGGATCACCTCACCGGCTACCGACAGCCTCTGCAGAATTGCGGGCAGTTGTCGGGCATGGGCGGTCCAGTCCTGGCCACTGGCACCGTCGCCGCGGCTGATGAGCTGTTGCAGCAGACCGTCGCGATAGACAAGGGTCGCGGCCACGCCATCGACCTTGGGTTGTATCCACAGATCGCTACGGCGTTCGATCCAGTCGCGCACGGCCGCTTCGTCAGCGAGCTTACCCAGCCCGGTCTGTCGGACGGGATGCGTCACTGGGCCTGCGGCAGCCGCCAGCGGATCGGCCTCTGCAGCTCTACGAGCCGGAAAACAGCGATGCCACTGATGTAGGCGTGCGCGGCTCTGGTCGTAGATTTCGTCATCCACCAGCGACAGACCGCGGCGATGGTAAGCCTCGCTCCAGAGGCTCAGCTGTTCTTGCAGATTGAGGATTTCCTGCTGCGCCCGGGCGGCGCTCCAGTCAGGACAGGCCGCGAGGCAAAAGGGTGAAATCAGGCATAGCGATAACGCAATCAGGCGTTGCATGGCGAGCATCCTTGCTCCGAAATAAAGGCGGTCCGGCGTTGGTTCCGGGCCGATATTGTCGCTTGGTTCGGAGGGGGCAGACTGTGCGTCAGCGCATATCGAATAATTCCTGGTGGAAATCCTTCGGCTCCAGACCATGATGCTGCAGGTCCTCGCGCAGATCGCGTGCAAAGCCCGTCGGTCCGCAAAACCAGATATCACAGTCCTGCCAGTGCGGTGCCATTTGCCGCAAGCGTTCGGGCGTCAGGCGCCCGTCTTGGCTGGCCACCAGTACATGCAGGCGCACCTTGGCCTGCTCGGCCAATTGCCGGATGCGCTCGATAAAGCCGCTATCCGGCGCGCTGGTGCTGTAAAAAAGATCAATGCTGGCCTCATTGCTCGGATCGGCCAGCGCTTGCAGCCGGCCGATAAAAGGCGCTATGCCGATCCCACCGGCGATCCAGATCTGTCCCGGTTTGTCGCTGCAGAAGTCGAAGCAGCCATAGGGGCCCTCGACCTTGACCGGATCACCCACGCGTAGCGTTTGCGGCAGGGTACGGGTGTAGTCGCCTAGCCCCTTGATGGAGAAGGCCAGCTTGCCGTCATTGCGCCACGCCGAAGACAGACTGAAGGGGTGCGGGCCTTCCTGGCTGTCGAAGGTTACGAAGGCGAATTGCCCAGCCTTGTGCCCAGGCCAGGCGCCATCAAGCATGATCTCGACCCGCAGGACGTGGGCGTCGTGGTGATGAGTCAGGCTGTCGATATGGCCGACTACTTGATGCTTGCGGCCGATGCGTCGTGCCAGGGAAATCAAGGCGGCTACGCTGCCCGCAAGCATCATGGCAAGCAAGGCCACACCCAGCGGCAAACTCCACCAGGACGGTGGCATCAGCACCAGCGAATGCAGCACAAACGCCAGATAGAGCAGCGCCAGCCAGCGGTGGGTCTTGAAAAACCAGCGGTAGGGGAAGTGCTTGATCAGCGCCAGCACCAGCAGGATTGCCGTGACATAAAAGGCCCACTCGCCGATATCCTCGGCGGTTCCGCGAAAGCTGCGCAGCATGCCGAAAAAGCCGTCGAGCGGCTGGGCGGCGCCTTTGTTGGGCTTCTCCAGCCAGCCGAAGCCGACCAGCCATTTCGGTACCTGTCCCCAGGCCCAGTGAAAGGTGCCGATCACCAGTGCGCTGATGCCCAGCCACTTGTGCAGCCGGTACGTCTTGTCGAGACCGTCGAAAAAGCGCTCGAAGCGTCCTGGTCGTGCGGCCAGCACCATCGCTACGCTCATCACGCCGATGGCCAGTACGCCGCTGTAATCCACCAGCATCTTGCGGATCGGCCAGAAGTTGTAATGCGGCAGCAGAAAATCATCGGCCAGCAGCCACAGCAGCGTCAGGCCGACGAGCAGTGCCACGAAGACCAGTTTTATCTGTCTCATTTCGATAGATCCCCTGCGCGACCTTACTTGGTGTCGATTTCTTTCAAGCATGCCTGCACAGGCTTGCGGCGCCATGACCGTGGTCAGTTGTCAGTTGCTTATGAAAGCCGTGCGACCTTTTGCCTATACAATCCGGCCTCGATTCCTGAGGGAGATGATTTGTGCACCCCGTGATCCGCATCGAGCAGCTGAGCAAGACCTACGCCTCCGGCCACCCGGCACTGAAGACCATCGACCTGCAGATCCGCAAGGGCGAGATCTTCGCTCTGCTCGGGCCCAACGGTGCCGGTAAGACCACGCTGATCAGCATCATCTGCGGCATCGTCAATCCGGGCGCTGGGCGGGTGCTGGTCGATGGCCACGACATCGTTCGAGACTATCGCGCAGCGCGCTCGAAGATCGGCCTGGTTCCGCAGGAGCTTTACAACGAGGGCTTCGAGAGCGTCTGGGCGACAGTGCGGTTTTCTCGCGGGCTGTTCGGCAAGAAACCCAACGATGCTTATTTGGAGAAAATCCTGCGCGACCTGTCGTTGTGGGACAAGCGTGATGCGCGCATTCTCGATCTGTCCGGTGGCATGAAGCGCCGGGTGATGATCGCCAAGGCGCTGTCCCATGAACCTTCGATCCTGTTTCTCGATGAACCCACCGCCGGCGTCGACGTGGAGTTGCGCCGCGACATGTGGGAAATGGTGCGCGGCCTGCGTGAGAGTGGGGTGACCATCATCCTCACTACCCACTACATCGAAGAAGCCGAGGAGATGGCCGACCGCATCGGCGTGATTCGCCAGGGCGAGATCATCCTGGTGGAGGACAAGGCCGTATTGATGCACAAGCTGGGCAAGAAGCAGCTGACGCTGATCCTGCAGCAGCCTCTCGCTGCGCTACCGGCCGGGCTTGAGACCTTCCAGCTGGAGCTTTCCGCCGACGGCACGCAGCTGGTTTACACCTTTGACGCCCAGCATGAGCACACCGGCATCGCCGACCTGCTCAGATGCCTGGGCGAGCGCGGCATCGATTTCAAGGACCTGCAGTCAAGCCAGAGTTCGCTGGAGGAGATTTTCGTCAATCTGGTTAAGGGCAGCCGCACATGAATTTCTATGCGATCCGCGCCATCTATCTGTTCGAACTGGCCCGCACCTGGCGCACGTTGCTGCAGAGTATCGCCACACCAGTTATCTCCACCTCGCTTTACTTCGTCGTGTTCGGCTCGGCCATCGGCGCGCGGATGGAGGCTATGCACGGCATTCCCTACGCCGCCTTCATCATCCCCGGCCTGATCATGATGGCGCTGCTCACCGAGAGCATTTCCAACGCCTCGTTCGGCATCTATATGCCGCGCTACTCGGGGACCATCTACGAGGTGCTGTCGGCGCCGGTGTCCTATGTGGAGATCGTCATCGGCTACGTCGGTGCCGCGGCGACCAAGTCGATCATCCTCGGCGTGATCATCCTGCTTACAGCCAGGCTGTTCGTTGATTATGAGATCCAGCATCCGCTGCTGATGGCGCTGTTTCTGGTGCTGACGGCGGTGACGTTCTGCCTGTTCGGTTTCATCATCGGCATCTGGGCCGATGGCTGGGAGAAGCTGCAGATCGTGCCGTCGCTGATCGTCATGCCGCTGGCCTTCCTCGGCGGCAGCTTCTATTCCATCGAAATGCTGCCGCCGCTATGGCAGAAAATCACCCTGTTCAACCCAGTGGTGTACCTGATCAGCGGCTTCCGCTGGAGTTTCTACGGCGTTTCTGACATCAGCGTCGGCATCAGCCTGGCGATGATCCTCGGCTTTCTCGTGCTGTGCCTGGGGTTGATCTGGTGGATCTTCCGTACTGGTTACCGGCTGAAGAACTGAAGCGCCGGAGCTTGCTCTGCAGGTGGCAGAGCGTTGTCGCTTAGCGGCGAAACTGTTGCTCGCAGGGTATGCCGTCACCGTCGCCATCCATTTTGGTGTTCGGGCAGTTGCGCAGAAAGAATACGGCTTCTTCGTAGCTGCGCATCTGGCTGCAGTGTTGTCGGCCGTCGCATTGGAAGTTGTGCGACGCTACAGGCGCGCTGCGCTGTAGAGGCGGCGTGGTGATTTGGATGTTGCCATTCCCATTGCTGATTTCGGGGCTGCTTTGGGTGCTTCCGAAGAACGGCAGGTCCAGCGTGTCGGTGAAATAGCCGTAGCCGATGTAGGCCAGTATCGCGAGGATGATGAGCTTGCGCATGGAAATTCCTTTTAAGCGCGCCTTCCTGGCGCGGCGGCAATGATGTCAGATGCTCGTCGTTCGCTGCAAAGTTGCACGCTAACCATAGAAAAGCCCCGCTCAGCATTCACTGGCGGGGCTTTTCTTTTGCGGCTGCCTTACAGGCCCGCTGCCGCGCGCAGAGCATCAGCTCTGTCGGTCTTTTCCCAAGTGAAGGCGGTGAAGGTGTCGTTGCCCACCGTCATTTCGCGGGGTGTGCGGCCGAAGTGGCCGTAGGCGGCTGTGGCCTGGTACATCGGGTGCAGCAGATCGAGCATGGTTGTGATCGCGTAGGGGCGCAGGTCGAAGGTTTCGCGGACCAGCTGGATGATCTTCTCTTCGGCGATCTTGTGGGTGCCGAAGGTGTTGATCGAGATCGAGGTGGGTTGCGCCACGCCGATGGCGTAGGAGACCTGGATTTCGCAGCGATCAGCGAGGCCGGCGGCGACGATATTCTTGGCCACGTAGCGACCGGCGTAGGCCGCCGAGCGGTCGACCTTGGATGGATCCTTGCCGGAGAAAGCGCCGCCGCCGTGACGGGCCATGCCGCCGTAGGTGTCGACGATGATCTTGCGACCGGTCAGGCCGCAATCGCCCACCGGGCCGCCAATGACGAACAGGCCGGTCGGGTTGATGTGGTACTGGGTGTCCTTGTGCAGCAGCTCGGCGGGCAGTGAGTGCTTGACGATCAGCTCCATCACCGCTTCGCGCAGGTCGCTCTGCTTCACTTCCGGGTTGTGCTGGGTGGACAGCACCACGGCGTCGATGCCTACCACCTTGCCGCCTTCATAGCGGCAAGTGACCTGGGATTTGGCATCCGGGCGCAGCCACGGCAGCAGGCCATTCTTGCGCGCTTCAGCCTGGCGCTCGACCAGCCGGTGCGAGAAGCAGATCGGCGCGGGCATCAGTACATCGGTTTCGTTGCTGGCGTAGCCGAACATCAGGCCCTGGTCGCCGGCGCCCTGGTCTTCCGGCTTGGAGCGGTCGACGCCTTGGGCGATATCCACCGATTGCTTGCCGATGATGTTGAGTACGCCGCAGGTCGCGCCGTCAAAGCCGACTTCCGAGCTGGTATAGCCGATATCGATGATGACGTCGCGGACGATCTGTTCCAGATCGACCCAGGCGCTGGTGGTGACTTCGCCGGCGACGATGGCCACGCCGGTCTTGACCAAGGTTTCACAGGCCACGCGGGCGTGCTTGTCCTCGGCGATGATGGCGTCCAGCACCGCATCGGATATCTGGTCGGCGATCTTGTCCGGGTGCCCTTCGGACACGGACTCGGAGGTGAAAATCGAGTATTCGCTCATCTATCGGTTTCCTGTTACCGGAGGGTGAGTCGGTTGTCAGCAGCCGGCCGGTAGAAATGCCGGGCCTGGATCTGAAAACCGTTCTTCAAGCCAATGTAGAGACTCTCGCCAGGCGTGAGTCCCGCAGCATCGGCCCAGTGGGCCAGATCGTCCTGTTCAAAGCCCAGCCAGAGATCGCCGCAGGCCTCCCTGGCCCAGCTCTGGTTATGGCTGCACAGCTCGGTGATCAGCAGGCTACCGCCGGCCTTCACCAGTCGTGCCAGTTGTTTCATTGCTTCGCCCGGTGCCGCCAGATGGTGCAGAACCATGTTCAGCACCACGCAATCGGCTGCGGAGCAATCGTCGTGCAGGGCATCGGCGAGCTTCAGTTCGACGTTACCCAGGCCTTCCTGCTCACAGCGTTTATGTGCCAGCTCCAGCATTGCCGGGCTGTTGTCCAGCGCCACCACGTGGGCAAAGCGCCGTGCCAGCTCGGGCAGGAAGCTGCCGTCGCCGGGGCCAACTTCAAGCGCGGTGGCGTTGCTGCCGAGGTTCAGTGCATCGAGCAGCGCTAGCACACTGTCGCGGTATTGCGGCAGGCCGGCGATCAGATCCTGGCGCGCCTGGAAGCTGCCGGCCATGCGCGCGAAGAAATCTTCGCTGGCGGCGCTGCGCTGGGCATGTACCGCTGCGATTCGGGTCTGGACGTCGCCCGGCAGCTGCAGTTGATCGACTTCTTCCAGCAAAGCCGCATGTAGCGTGCCGCCCAGGCTGTCGCTTTGGGGCAGGGCGCGGCGGTAGAAGCTCGCATTGCCTTCGCGACGCGTCGCCAGCAGCCCCGCTTGGGCCAGCACCTTGAGGTGATGGCTGATGCCGGACTGGCCGGTGGCGAAGATCTGCGCCAGTTCCAGCACGCCAAAGGAGTCACTGGTCAGTGCCCGCAAGATCTTCAGACGCAACGTATCGCCGCCGGCCTTGCACAGGGCGGCGAGCTGATCGCTGTCATCGGGTGATATTCGGGAAATGCGCAGGCTCATGGGAAGGCAGTCTAGTCGCTGGTTTTTCGTCCAGCAACGGCAATATCAAAATATTTTGATATTGGACAAGCCGGGCGCTCTGTCCATAAGACTGGCAAGACCCATGAGGCAGGAAGTCAGACCGAGGCCCAGCAGGCAAATGTTGGGCAGGATATGCAGCAGTTGCTGCATGCCTGGGCTGCTGCTGAGGCGTCGCGCCAACAAACTGTAAGCCAGCAGGATGCTCAGGTCGATGCTCACCCAGATGGCGATCAACGTTGTCGCCTGGGTAGCGAAGGGCTGCGTGGGCAGGATGAAGGTGGGTAGAAAAGCGAGAAAGAACAGGATGTCCTTGGGGTTCGATAAGCCAACGACCAAGGCCCGCCAGAACTGATGCGCCTCACTGCGCTGCCTTGGCGCGACCTTGCCACCGTCGCACAGGCCGCTCGCGCCAAGCCAGATCAAATAGAGCCCGCCCAATACCTGACCCCACTCGAGGATGAACGGCTCCAGGCCAAGAGCCAGTTGGATCAGCAGCAGCGCGGCAACCAGCAGAATCAGCGCTGAAATCACGCCGCCGAGAATGGTCCACAGTGGCCACTGGTGCCGAGCATCGGCCACCACCAGTGCTACGACCGGGCCGGGAGAGGCGATCAGCACGACCACCGCCGCGGCAAAGCCGAGGTAAGCGCTTGTCATGGCTGGTAATGTCCGTTGTGCATGGCACTCTCTCCTGAGTTTTACGTATGGTTGGGCAGCAAATATTCAGGCGCCGGTTTTCATGACCCAAAGGCCGAACTTGTTCGGCCTTTGGGTCATGCTACGACAGCTGTTCGGCTCTTCAGGTGAAAGCAAGTGAAGTATCGGAACAAACAGTTGCTTGGGGAAACGGATAAAACAACCGGTATGGATGAGTTTTAGTTATGACATTGCTGCCCCCGCGGCTGCCCCCGCTTTATGCACTGCGCGCCTTCGAAGTGGCGGCGCGACTGGGCTCGTTTACGCAGGCGGCGCACAGTCTGTGCATCACCCAAAGCGCGGTGAGCCGGCACGTGAAGACGTTGGAGGAGAACCTTGGCTGCCAGCTGTTCGAGCGTTCCGGCTCGCGGCTGACACTGACCGATACCGGGCGGCGGCTGGCGCATGAGCTGAAGACGGGCTTCCGCACCATTGAAACGGCCTGCGCCGCGGTCAGTCGCCGGCAGGGTGATCTCCGGCTCAAGGCGCCGTCGACGCTGACCATGCGCTGGCTGCTGGAGGCGCTGGAGAACTTCCATCTGGCACAACCGCACAGCCGGGTACAGCTCACCAGTGTCTGGATGGATGTGGATGCGGTGGATTTCCACAGCGAGCCTTTCGACTGCGCAATTCTGCTGGGCAGCGGTGGTTTCCCTGCCGATTGGCAGTGGCTCAAGCTGTTCGATGAGTGGCTGGTGCCGGTCTGTGCACCGACGTTGTGTGGCGGACGTTGGTTACCTCAGCAATTGTCCGAGGCCGAACTGATCCACCCATCGCGCGATTGTCGTGACTGGCGGCGTTGGCTGCAGCGAACGGGGCTCATCGAGACAGTCGCCTGGCAGCGGGGCATTCTGTTCGACAGCCTGGAGCTAGGTATCGGTGCGGCGATCCAGGGGCGAGGAGTATCAGTGGCCGATCTGGCGCTGGTGAGTGGCGAGGTGCGCAGGGGCGCGCTGGTGTTGCCGTTCGAGCAAGCGGTGCGTACCGGCGACAGTTACTACCTGGTCTGGCCCAAGGATAGCGACGAGCCGGCTGCATTGGGTCGCCTGCGTGAATATCTGCTGCAGCATCTTCCGCAGATGGCCGATCGGCGGGTCAGCCTGCTGGATTGAGGGCCGGGCAGGGTGCGGCAGGGTGCGTAAAGCCATTCAATCATTGCCCCGCCGTCGCCACTGGGGGAAAATGCCGGCCTTTCCGTGATAGCCCCCGCAGGAGATTCAGCGATGCCCAGCCGTCGTGAGCGAGCCAATGCCATCCGCGCCCTCAGCATGGATGCCGTGCAGAAAGCCAACAGCGGCCATCCCGGTGCCCCCATGGGCATGGCGGACATCGCCGAAGTGCTCTGGCGCGATCATCTGAAACACAGCCCGACCAATCCGCAATGGGCCGACCGGGATCGCTTCGTGCTGTCCAACGGACATGGCTCGATGCTGATCTATTCTTTGCTGCACCTGACTGGTTACGACCTGTCCATCGATGACCTGAAGAACTTCCGTCAGCTGCACAGTAAGACCCCCGGCCACCCCGAACTCGGCTATACCCCCGGTGTAGAAACCACCACCGGTCCGCTGGGCCAGGGTCTGGCCAACGCCGTGGGCTTCGCCCTGGCCGAGAAGATCATGGCGGCGCAGTTCAACAAGCCCGGTCATGACATCGTCGATCACAACACCTACGTGTTTCTCGGCGATGGTTGCATGATGGAAGGCATTTCCCATGAAGTCTGCTCGCTGGCCGGCACTTTGGGGCTGAGCAAACTAACCGCCTTCTACGATGACAACGGCATCTCCATCGACGGCGAAGTACACGGCTGGTTCACTGACGATACCCCGCGTCGCTTCGAGGCGTACGGCTGGCAGGTAATCCGCAATGTCGACGGCCATGACGCCGACGAAATCCAGATCGCCATCGACACGGCCCGTAAAAGTGACCGCCCGACCCTGATCTGCTGCAAGACCATTATCGGCTTCGGCTCGCCGAACAAGCAGGGCAAGGAGTCGTCCCACGGCGCCGCCTTGGGTGATGACGAAATCACCCTGACTCGCGAAGCCCTGGGCTGGAAGCACGGCCCGTTCGAGATTCCCGCCGAGATCTACGCCGGGTGGGACGCCAAGCAAAAGGGCGCCGACGCAGAAAACGAATGGAACAAGCGCTTTGCCGTCTATGAAGCTGAATTCCCTGCGTTGGCCGCTGAGTTCAAGCGCCGCATGGCTGGCGAGCTGCCTGCCGATTTCGCCGAGAAAGCGTCCGAGTACATCCGCGAAGTGGCCACCAAGGGCGAA
The DNA here is from genome assembly GCA_002345575.1 of Stutzerimonas stutzeri. Classification (GTDB taxonomy): domain Bacteria; phylum Pseudomonadota; class Gammaproteobacteria; order Pseudomonadales; family Pseudomonadaceae; genus Stutzerimonas; species Stutzerimonas stutzeri_S. Next base: position 61,418 of record DDVX01000016.1, on the reverse strand, counting down.
ACCATCGCCAGCCGCAAGGCCAGCCAGAATTGTCTGAATGCCCTCGGCCCGCTGCTGCCCGAGCTGCTTGGAGGCTCGGCGGACCTGGCCGGCTCCAACCTGACCCTGTGGAATGGCTGCAAGCCGGTAGTCGCCGAAGATGCCTCGGGCAACTACATGTACTACGGCGTGCGCGAGTTCGGCATGGCCGCGATCATGAACGGCGTGGCCCTGCACGGCGGCCTGATCCCCTACGGCGCGACCTTCCTGATGTTCATGGAATACGCACGTAACGCCGTGCGCATGTCAGCGCTGATGAAGCTGCGGGTGATCTATGTCTTTACCCATGACTCCATCGGCCTTGGCGAAGATGGCCCGACCCACCAACCTATCGAGCAGTTGACCAGCCTGCGCACCACGCCGAACCTGGACACTTGGCGCCCGGCCGACACCGTCGAATCCGCGGTAGCCTGGAAGCATGCCGTCGAGCGCAAGGACGGTCCGAGCGCGCTGATCTTCTCGCGCCAGAACCTGCCGTACCACGTGCGCGACAATGAGACCGAAGCGGCTATCGCTCGTGGCGGCTACATCCTCAAGAACTGCGCCGGTGAGCCGGAGCTGATTCTGATCGCCACCGGCTCGGAGGTGAGCCTGGCGGTCGAGGCGGCTGACAAGCTGACCGAGCAGGGTCGTAAGGTGCGCGTGGTCTCCATGCCTTGCACTAGCGTGTTCGACGCCCAGGACGCTGCCTACAAGCAGGCCGTGCTGCCGGTTGAGGTCGGTGCGCGCATCGCCGTCGAAGCGGCCCATGCGGACTACTGGTACAAGTACGTCGGTCTCGACGGTCGTATCATCGGTATGACCACTTACGGCGAATCGGCTCCGGCTGGCCAGCTGTTCGAGGAGTTCGGCTTCACCGTCGACAGCATCCTCAGCGTTGCCGAAGAGCTGCTGGAAGACTGATCGCGACGCCTTGGTGGATGACCTCGGTCATCCACCCTACGTAACTGCTGACGTAGGAGCGGGCCGTGGCCGGAGGGGTTTCGTTCGCGAGCATGGACTAGGCGTCCCCCTCGCTCCTACACAACAAGGACGCACCATGGCGAACAGCCCCTATCGCATCGCCCTCAATGGCTACGGCCGTATCGGTCGCTGCGTGCTGCGCGCGTTTTACGAGCGCGGTGCGGATTTCGATTTCCAGATCGTTGCGCTCAATGATCTGGCCGATATGCCCAGCCTGGAATACCTAACCCGTTTCGACTCCACCCATGGTCGCTTCCCTGGCGAGGTGCGCGTGGACGGTGATTGTCTGCATATCAATGGCGATTGTGTGAAGGTGCTGCGCGAATCGACGCCCGAAGCCATCGACTGGCGCGAGCTGGGCGTGGATCTGGTGCTGGAGTGCTCGGGCGCCTACAACACGCGCGCCAGTGCCCAGCGCTTTCTCGATGCTGGTGTGCCGCGGGTACTGTTTTCCCAGCCCATGACCGGCGCCGGCGATGTCGACGCTACCGTGGTGATGGGTGTCAATCATCAGCAGTTGAGCGGCAGGGAACGGCTGGTTTCCAACGCCTCCTGTACTACTAACTGTGGCGTGCCGCTGCTCAAGCTGCTCAACGACTCAGTGGGTATCGAGTACGCCTCCATCACCACCATCCACTCGGCGATGAACGACCAGCCGGTGATCGACGCCTATCACCATGACGACCTGCGCCGTACGCGCTCGGCCTTCCAATCGGTGATTCCGGTATCCACCGGTTTGGCGCGCGGCATTGAGCGTCTGTTGCCGGAACTCTCGGGGCGGATTCAGGCCAAAGCCGTTCGGGTGCCGACGGTGAACGTGTCCTGCCTGGACATCACCCTGCAGACTTCACGAGATACCGACGCGCAGGAAATCAACCGGGTGCTGCGCGAAGCCGCTGCGTCCGGGCCGCTGAAGGGGTTGCTGGCATATACCGAATTGCCCCATGCCAGCTGCGATTTCAACCACGATCCGCATTCGGCCATCGTCGACGGCAGCCTGACCCGTGCATCTGGACCGCGGCTGGTGAATCTGCTGGCCTGGTTCGACAACGAATGGGGCTTCGCCAACCGTATGCTGGACGTCACAGAACATTATTTGCGCGTGGCTCACCGCGCCTGAACAACGCTCTTGAACCTAAGGAAGATCGACAAGATGACCGTTTTGAAGATGACCGACCTGGACCTGCAGGGTAAGCGTGTCCTGATTCGCGAAGACCTCAACGTGCCGGTGAAGGAAGGCGCAGTGAAGAGCGACGCGCGCATTCTGGCGTCACTGCCGACCATCAAGCTGGCGCTGGAAAAAGGCGCGGCGGTGTTGGTCTGCTCGCATCTGGGTCGTCCTGAAGAAGGCGTGTTCAGCGAGGAAGACAGCCTCAAACCGGTGGCCGACTATCTTGCCAAGGCGCTGAATCGTGAAGTGCCGCTGGTGCGTGATTATCTCGATGGCGTCGAGGTCAAGCCCGGCGAGCTGGTGCTGCTGGAGAACGTGCGTTTCAACAGCGGCGAGAAGAAGAACACCGACGAGCTGGCGCAGAAATACGCCGCGCTGTGCGATGTCTTCGTCATGGACGCCTTCGGTACTGCTCACCGCGCCCAGGGTTCGACCCATGGCGTAGCCAAGTTCGCCCAGATTGCCTGTGCCGGCCCGCTGTTGGCAGCGGAGCTGGATGCTCTGGGGAAGGCGCTGAAGAGCCCGGCCAAGCCGATGGCGGCCATCGTTGCCGGCTCCAAGGTCTCGACCAAGCTGGACGTATTGAACAGCCTGAGCCAGATCTGCGATCAGCTGATTGTCGGTGGTGGTATCGCCAATACCTTCCTGGCGGCCGCTGGTTTTCCAGTGGGCAAGTCGTTGTATGAAGCCGATCTGGTAGAAACCGCCAAGGCCATCGCGGCCAAGGTCAGCGTACCGCTGCCGGTTGATGTGGTGGTAGCCAAGGCCTTCTCCGAAAGCGCTGAAGCGACGGTCAAGGCGGTGGCAGACGTGGCCGACGACGACATGATCCTAGATATAGGCCCGCAGACCGCAGCTAACTTCGCCGAGCTGCTGAAGTCCTCGAAGACCATCCTCTGGAACGGTCCGGTGGGTGTGTTCGAGTTCGATCAGTTCGGCAATGGCACTCAGGTGCTGGCCAAGGCCATCGCCGAAAGCCCGGCGTTCTCCATCGCTGGCGGCGGCGACACCCTGGCGGCCATCGACAAGTACGGCGTGGCCGAGCAGATCTCCTACATTTCCACCGGCGGTGGTGCGTTCCTTGAATTTGTCGAAGGCAAGGTGCTGCCGGCAGTTGAGGTGCTGGAACAGCGCGCCGCGCAGTAAGCATACGAGTTGCGCCTGGAAGCAGGCGCAACGGGCGACCCGCATTGCTTGAAGGCTGGCGCCCGAATTTCGCCCGAGCCTGCCATTGTCGAGGCAACCCCTGCAACGCAGCGCTGTCTCTGTTCTGTCGAACATGGAATGGAGAATTGCCATGCGTTATGCCGCAATAGCTATTTGTTGCCTGGGATTGGCCGGCTGTGCCGGAGGGGCGCCGGACTCGGCTTGCGAAGTGTTCGCGCCGCCACCAGTGGAAAGTCCGACTGCGCAGGGCGACCAGCGTATGCAGATGCAGAGCACCGGCGACCCCACCGCAGGTACCGCCGCTGATGCGCGGGATTGCTAATGGGCGTGCCCAGTCAGGAGACATGATGAAAGGACTGTTCGTGCTAATGGCCGGGTTGCTGCTCGGCGGCTGCGCTCACTGGCAATCCGGGCCTGATGCGCCTTTTGTGCGCTGGAAGTGCCAGAGCCAGCAGAACATCGCCTGGCGCTATGCCGACGCCGAGCGTAACAGCGTGGATCTGAAGATCGGCAGCAGTGAGCAGGTTCATCACCTGCGCAAGGAACCTGCAACCCGTGGCGCTTTCTATAGCGACGGTGTAGTGGCATTCCATGATAAGGGCAACCAGGCGCTGGTTTACCGGCTGGCCGATGACAGATTGCTAGCCCATGGCTGCGGCGCTTCGCTGATCACGTTTTAGCAGCGCGTTACCTGAGGCAGGTGTAGGGTTTTCGCCTTTTGCGCTGCCCACCACTACAATGCCGCGCCATAGCTGCGCGGCGCTTGAACAGCACTGCCCCCTGCGGCAGGCTATCAGGCAATTGGAAATCTGGACGGTGTAGGCAAGCGCAAGCAGAAACAGGCAGAGCCTCCGCCTAAGCACGGAGCCGTTCGCTTTAGGTGGTACTGGGGCTGCTGAGACTGTTTTTTGCAATACTTGTCACCAACCAGCTCATTTTTCAGCGGTCTGTTACACGATTAAACGACCCAAACCGGGAGAAAGGAAAAACATGGCACTTATCAGCATGCGCCAGATGCTCGACCACGCCGCCGAGTTCGGCTATGGCGTGCCGGCTTTCAACGTCAATAACCTTGAGCAAATGCGCGCCATCATGGAAGCGGCCGACAAAACGGACTCCCCGGTGATCGTTCAGGCTTCCGCCGGTGCGCGTAAATACGCCGGTGCGCCTTTCCTGCGCCACCTGATCCTGGCAGCCATCGAAGAGTTTCCGCACATCCCGGTGTGCATGCACCAGGACCATGGCACGAGCCCGGATGTCTGTCAGCGCTCGATCCAGCTGGGCTTTTCCTCGGTGATGATGGACGGCTCGCTGCGTGAAGACGGCAAGACCCCCGCCGACTACGACTACAACGTCCGTGTGACACAGCAGACCGTGGCATTTGCTCATGCCTGCGGCGTGTCTGTGGAGGGTGAATTGGGCTGCCTGGGCAGTCTGGAAACCGGCATGGCGGGTGAGGAAGACGGTGTGGGCGCCGAAGGCGTGCTGGATCACAGCCAGCTGCTGACTGATCCGGAAGAAGCCGCCGACTTCGTTAAACAGACCAAGGTCGATGCTTTGGCCATCGCCATCGGCACCAGCCACGGCGCATACAAGTTCACCAAGCCGCCAACCGGCGATACCCTGTCGATCCAGCGCATCAAGGAAATCCATGCGCGTATTCCCGACACCCACCTGGTGATGCACGGCTCTTCGTCCGTCCCGCAGGAGTGGCTGGCGATCATCAACCAGTACGGTGGTGACATCAAGGAGACCTACGGCGTGCCGGTCGAGGAAATCGTCGAGGGCATCAAGTACGGCGTGCGCAAAGTCAACATCGACACCGACCTGCGCCTGGCCTCTACCGGCGCCATGCGTCGCCTGATGGCTACCAACCCCAGCGAGTTCGACCCGCGCAAGTTCTTCGGCGCCACCGTGACCGCAATGCGTGATATCTGCATCGCCCGTTACGAAGCCTTTGGCACTGCCGGCAATGCCAGCAAGATCAAGCCAATTTCCCTGGAAGGCATGTTCCAGCGTTACGCCAGCGGCGAGCTGGACCCGAAGATCAACTGATTTCCGTGATTAAGAAAAAGCCCGCGCAATGCGGGCTTTTTCTTGTCTGCAGCAGTCATTCAGCTAGTAGCAGCTGCACCTGTTTGTGCAGCGACTCCAGCGAAAAGGGCTTGGCCAGTACCGGGATGGTGCGTGCAACCGCGCTGCCGGATTCGTATATCTCGATGGGGTAGCCGCTGATGAACAGGACCTTGAGGTCAGGTCGGAGCTTGAGTGCAGGTTCGACGATCATCACCCCGGAGACGTTGCCTGGCAGGCGATAGTCGGAAATCAGCAGGTCGAGATGGGGCCTGGTTGCAATGATCTCAAACGCGATGGTTGAGTTCTCCGCAGCCAATACTCGATAGCCTTCGTCCGACAAGTAATCGCTCAGCAGGTCGAGGATGTGCGGCTCGTCTTCGACGATCAGAACAACTTTGGGTGACGCTTGATTCATTGATGCTATCTCGATGTTTTCGAACGTGCGGCGACGGTGCAGCTGTCCTCATCTTCGACCCCCGACGTCGCTCGGGTTCAGCTGAATCAGCCAGGCGGTCGAACTGATTGTTCTACGCATGAGCCAGTCGACATTACTGCGTGCTGCCACGTTCTTCACGGGGCGGCAAGTGTCTCGAGCCAGGCCTGGCAGCACAATATGACAAATGGACCGTTTGGCGGCTGGCGCGTTGTTCTTTTGGGCGTATTTGCAGGTCTCGGTCTTCGAAGGGCGGTGAGTACAGCACTCAGAATGCACGCCCTATGAGTGCCGTTCTTGCGTTTTGCATGCCATCACACCGCCTTCACGCTCATATGTCATTGATTTATATGTATTTTTTTAAGGTGAGCCTTGGCATGAAGGCTGCTCTAGTTATGACTGCCGCAACATTAAACGGAGTACATAACAATGATCGTCGCTGAAAAAGTGCTTACCGCTGCCTTTCCTGAGTTTGAAGTAGTGACTGTCCAGCGTCCAGATGGTGGGCTGCTGCTGGTGCTGCGCAACGATGGCCGTGATGTGATCAAGCGCGCGGTATCCAAGGGGCAGACGCTGAACGCGGTTCAGCTGGAGTGGGTAGTCAGCTCGATTCGTCGGGACCTGGCGCTCGAGGCTGGTATGTCGCCGGCCATAGCTCGCCTGCAAAGCCAGAGTCGCACACGGTTGCCAACCTACGAATACGCCTGAACCAAAGCGATCCGATCAGGCCGAAGAGCCTGGCGCGTCACGAACCTGATGAGGAATTTCGCATGAATGCTATTGACCTGCTGATCGAAGACCATGGACGGGTAAAGGAAATTCTGACGCGCCTGGCAGATAGCACGGAGCGCGCCGTCAAGACTCGCACCGAATTGTTGGGCAAGCTTGAAATGGAGGTCACCATCCACACCGAGCTGGAGGAACAGATCCTCTATCCAGCCTACAAGGAAGCAGGTGGCAAGGAAGAAGCCAAGATGTACCACGAGGCCAAGGAAGAGCATCGGGCCGTGGATGCGCTGGTGTTGCCAGACCTCAAAGCCACGGACCCCAGCAGCCTGGAGTTTTCCGGTCGCGTGAAGGTGTGCAAGGAGCTGCTTGAGCACCACATCGAAGAGGAGGAAGAGGAGATGTTTCCCAACGCCCGTGAACTCTTCGACGAGGCTCGTCTGGAAGAGATGGGTGCGCAGATGATCGAACTGCGAAATCGCCTGAAAAAGGAGTTTACTGCCAGAAAGGCAGCCTGACCTGGGTATGGCATGCCGGACCTCAGTGGCGGGGCACTCTGTCCGCCCCGTGAGGTCCATTACCCGGAGAGGATCGAAGATCCGACTATCGCCGGCAACCAGACCGGCTCATTTTTTTTGGAGGTTTTCCTATGCGTCTCGCTTATTTATCTGCACCGATTCTCGGTTTGCTGCTAGTCGGCTGTGGCCCGGACGAAGATCGTGAACGCGAGGTACCACCACCGGCACCAACCACCGAGCAGCCTGCTGCGCCTGCTACCGACACGCCGCCCGCTCCCGGCACCACCGGCAGCGGTACTACCGGCACCATGGGCAACAGCGGGACGCCTGCAACAGGTACTGGCGGCGGCGTTGAAACCAACAGCGGCACCGGCGTTGGCAACCCAGGCGCCATGGATGATTCCGACACTGGTAGCGGTCTGGGCACCGAGTCCGGAGCGGGCACTGAACCCAACACCAGCGGTAGCGGCCAGTAACTTGTGGCTGATGAAATTCTGAAGCGTCTATGCGGGAGAACAGCATGAAATCACATGTATGGGTTATCGCGGCGGCGCTTCCGGTTTCCTTGTTGTTGATGGCCTGCTCGCCGGAGGATGAACCTTCGGCGCTGGACAACAACAGCCGGAATCAGCAGGAGTATCAGAACACTGCTACCGACCCGGCCGGGCCCCGGGAGCTTTCGCCGCCCTCGAACAGGACCAATGAATAGCCGCAGGCTTTGATCCTGTTTGCGCCTCGTAGGGCCGGACTTGTCTTTTGTGAGGACGACCTGGCCCGGCCTATGCGGGTGACCGAATCAATTCGGCTCTACGACAATGAAACCGAACCTACACGTACTGGGCTGCCGCGTAGCCCGAGGCCCAGGCCCACTGGAAGTTGAAGCCGCCCAGGTGGCCGGAAACGTCCAGAACCTCGCCAACGAAGTACAGGCCGGGTGACTTCAGTGACTCCATCGTCTTTGACGACACTTCTCTGGTATCGATACCGCCCAGGGTGACCTCGGCAGTGCGATAACCCTCGGTGCCGGCGGGCACCAATTGCCAGGCGGCAAGCTTCTCGGCGATTTGTTCCAGTTCGCTCGGAGTGTATTGCTTGAGCGGCCTCGAGCTGAACCAGTGCTCGCTCAACAAGCCCGCCATCTTGCGCGTGAACAGCTCGCCCAGCAGCGTTTTCAGCTCGGTGTTGGGGCGCTCTCGCTGCTGTTCTGCAAGCCATTCGGCCAGATCCAGATGGGGCAGCAAGTTGATCTCGATGACATCCCCTGGTTGCCAGAAGGATGACACCTGCAGGATTGCAGGCCCGGACAGGCCGCGATGGGTAAACAGGATGTTTTCGCGGAAACTCTGTCCGTTGCAGCTCACCAGGCAGTCTTCCACCGAGGTGCCAGACAGCTCGCCGCAGATGGCCTTGAGTTGTGGCTCGGTGATAGTGAAGGGCACCAACCCGGCGCGAGTCGGCAGCACGTTATGGCCGAACTGGCGCGCTACCTGATAGCCGAGGCCGCTGGCACCCAGTGTCGGGATCGACAGCCCGCCGGTAGCGATCACCAGCGATTGGCAGTCGATGCCATCGGCGCTGCTCTCCAGTCGATAGCCATCAGCGGTCTTTTCGATGCTCTGCACAACGGTATCCAGCCGCAGCTTGACGCCGGCCTGAGCGCATTCATCCAGCAGCATCTGCAGGATGTCGCTGGCCTTGTTATCACAGAACAGCTGGCCGAGCTTTTTCTCGTGATAGGCGACACCGTGGCGAGCAACCATCTCGATAAAATCCCACTGGGTATAGCGCGCCAAGGCCGACTTGCAGAAATGCGGGTTCTCGGAAAGAAAGTTCGCCGGCTCGGTATACATGTTGGTGAAGTTGCAGCGCCCGCCGCCGGACATGAGGATCTTCTTGCCCGCCTTGTTAGCGTGATCGAGCAGCAGCACGCGACGGCCACGCGCGGCCGCGCTGAATGCGCACATCAAACCGGCGGCGCCGGCACCGATGATGGTGACGTCTGTAGTGGGCACTGCGTGATCCTCATTTCGAGCGGCCGCGCATCTTACCCTGCGGCGTGTTCGCCTGGTTCAGCGGTTTGCTTGAGCAGATGCACGGCCATGCTGCGCAGAGGGGCAAGCTGCCGGCAGATCATGCCCAGCTGGGTTTGCAACAGGCGATGGGCGTCGTCCAGCTCGTCGGACGTCTGCTCCAGCTGCTGTGCCAGAGCTTCTTCCGCTTCGCTGTAGACCGCCAGGGGCTGCTTGTTCTGCAGCGCCGTGGCTATCTCCTCAAGACTGTTGGCCAGCTGCTGCGCGGCGCCTTCAAGCATGTCGTCGCGAGCATCGTCGGGCAGGCTTTCGCGGTGCGCGCCGAGGCCTGAGACGTAATTGAGCAAGGTGTGCGAGAGGATAAGGAAGCGAAAGCCGGTCTCGGCATCTCTTCGAAAGTGCCCCGGCTCCAGCAGCATGTTGGAAAGCGTGGTGGAGAGTGCGGCGTCAGCATTGTGCGCGTTGCGTCGGGCAAACCGATAGGCCAGGTCGTCACGCTTGCCGCTCTCGTACTGATGCATGATCTGGCGCAGGTAGTCGGCGCTGCGGCTCAGGGTATTGGCAACCACCTGGTTGAGCCGGCGGCCCTGCCAATCCGGCAGGATTAGAAATACCGCAGCGGCGGCAATCATGCTGCCCAGCAGCGTATCGATCAGACGTGGCCAGATCAGCCCGTAGCCGTCACCGACCTGGTTGAAGCAGAACAGCACCAGCAGTGTGATGGCAGCTGTCGCCAGGGTGTAGCGGCTGCTGCGGGTGGCGAAGAACACCACGCCAGCGATCACTGCGAACAAGGCCTGGACCTGCTGGCTGGGGAAAAGATCGAATAACGCCCAGCCGACGACCAGCCCTAGGATGGTACCGGTCACCCGCTGCACGAGCTTGATCCGCGTTGCGCCGTAGTTGGGCTGGCAGACGAACAGGGTGGTGAGCAGTATCCAGTAACCTTGTGCCGGGTGGACGGTGTGCAATACCGCGTAGCCGCAGACCAAAGCCAGGCTCATGCGCAAGGCGTGTCGAAACAACAATGAAGTGGGCGTCAGTTGCAGGCGGACACGATTGGCCGCATCGCGGAGCGATTGCGGTTGGCGGTCCAGCAGGTTGCTGTCCTGCTGGCCCTCGAGAACCTCGGGGTAGCTTGCGGTGGACAGCTGTTGCTGCATCGTCGAAAGGTTGCGTGACAGCGCACGCAACGAACGCAGCAAACCGCGCCAGGCCGGATTGTTCTGCTGGCGCAGGTAATCGAGTGAGGCTTCGAGGTCGGTCTGTGCCTGAGCATTGGCCTCGCTGTAGCGAAACGGCTGGCGCATCCGGATCGCCGTCGCCAGCTCCAGGCAGGCCTTGCTTTGCAGGCGCAGCAGGCGGTTGCAGCGAAACAGCACGTCGCTATGAAAGAAGGCCTCGCTCAACGCCTGATAAGGATAGTGAGAGGAGCTGACGCGCTCGTGCAGGTCCTGGGCAAGAAAGTACAGTTTGAGGTAACGGTTGATCTTAGCCCCCGAGCGCCCATTGCCGAGGCGGTTCAGTAGCGTTCCCTTGGTGGTGTTCATAGCATTGACTACACGGCCGTTCTGCTGCGCCAATTGCAGGCGCAGCTGCTCCACGTCGAGCTGCCGAGTCGGCTCGAATAGCGCGGCCTTGAGCTTGAAGTAGGTTCCCAGCTCGCGATACAGCCTGGCCAGGCTCTGCTGTACCGGCTGGTGCGCGAACAGTGCGTTCCAGATCACCGATAACAGGCCGTACCACGCCGCGCCGGTGAGCAGCAGCAAGGGATCACGCCACGGCTGAAGCGCTGCGCTGCCGCGCTGGTCGGCTGCGATCATGCTGTAAATGGAGAGGATCAGTGTTGCCTGGGCAATGGTGGCATAACGCTCACCCAGCGCGCCAAGCATGATCAGGCTGAAGGCAGCCGCCGCCATGCCCAGCGTGAACAGCCACGGCCAGGGAAACAGCAGTTGCACAGATACGGCGGCAATGCTGAAGCACAGTAGCGTCACCAACAGGGCGGAAAGCCGCCCGCGCCAGTTGTCGTCGGTTTCCGCCAGAGCGCTGGCGATGACGCCGAGGAACAGCGGGATAACGATCCCCGGATCGCTCAGATACCAGCTCAGCCCCATGCTGGCTGACAGCGCGATCAATACACGCAGGCTGTAGCCGAACTTGTCCAGCGCCCAGAGACGACGCAGTGAATGGCCAAGAGAGGTTGAGCGCATCAAAACGAATCCCCAGAACAGCATGTGGACCGGGTCAGGCGTCCGGTCCGGCGAGCAAGCCGCCAGTTGCTGAGACCGATAACTCACAGCCCAGGTCACGCCTTTGGCGAGCCCGAGCTGTAGCTGATTCGCTTCCGGCCTTTAGAGGGCTCTGATCTTCAGCGAACGGCCCTTGATCTTACCTGCGTTCAAGCGGTTTAGCGCCTGTTTGACGACGCTGCGCTCGACGGCCACGAAAGCCTGGAAGTCGAAGATGGCGATTTTGCCTACCTGAGAGCCGGGGATGCCGGCATCCCCCGTTAGCGCCCCGAGAATGTCGCCGGGGCGCAGTTTGTCCTTGCGGCCTGCGCCAATGCACAGTGTCGCCATCGGCGGTTGCAGCGGCTCGCCGGGCTGGGCCTTGAGTTCGCCCAGCGATTGCCAATTGAGCGGCGCCTTCTGGCGTTCCTCGATTGCGCGTGCGCGATGGGCTTCGGCCGGGGCCACTAGGCTAATGGCGATGCCCTTGTTACCCGCGCGGCCAGTACGGCCAACGCGGTGGATATGAATCTCAGAATCACGCGCCAGCTCGACATTGATCACCATGTCCAGCGCATCGATATCCAGTCCGCGCGCGGCGACATCGGTGGCCACCAATACCGAGAGGCTGCGGTTGGCGAACATCGCCAGTACTTGGTCACGGTCACGCTGCTCCAGATCGCCATTTAGCGCCATGGCGGAGATGCCCTTGGCGCTAAGCTGCTCCACCAGCTCCTGGCATTGCTGCTTGGTGAAGCAGAAGGCCACACAGCTTTCGGGGCGGAAACTGGCGAGCACGCGGACCACGGCATCCATCCGGTTGTCCGGGTCGATCTCGTAAAAGCGCTGCTCGATCTGCGCATCGTCATGCAGCGCTTCGGCCTTTACCTGCTGGGGGTCGCGCATGAATGTGGCGGACAGCTGCTTGATACCGCTCGGATAGGTTGCCGAGAACAGCAGGGTCTGCCGCCGACTCGGCGTCTGTTGGATGATTTCGGCGATGGCGTCGTAGAAACCCATGTCGAGCATGCGGTCGGCTTCGTCGAGTATCAGCGTGTTGAGCCCGTCGAGTTTCAGCGTGCCTTTCTTCAGGTGTTCCTGAATACGCCCCGGCGTACCGACGATAACGTGCGCGCCGTGCTCAAGCGAACCGATCTGCGGGCCGATGGACACACCGCCACACAGGGTCAGGATCTTGATGTTGTCAGCGGCGCGGGCCAAGCGGCGCAGCTCCTTTGCGACCTGGTCGGCCAACTCGCGAGTTGGGCACAACACAAGTGCCTGGCAACCAAAGAAGCGCGGGTTGAGCGGCTCCAGCAGGGCGATGCCGAACGCAGCGGTCTTGCCGCTGCCGGTCTTGGCCTGGGCGATCAGATCCATGCCTTTGAGCATGACCGGCAGGCTCTGGGCCTGGATTGGTGTCATCTCGAGATAGCCGAGGGCTTCGAGGTTGGCCAGGGTGGCGGGGCTGAGGGGCAGGGTAGAGAAGGCTGAACTGGGCACGGAGGCGTCATCTATAGGGAACCGGCAGGCAGTTTAGCAGACCGGGCCATACAGCCTCGCAAAAGCCAAGCTTGCCATGGGCTGCCAAGGCCCGGTGTCAGCCTATCGGGTTTCGACTCATTGGGCGTTCTTATAGTCGAGCTGTCTGCTTTGCAATTTCCTCGATTGATAATGTTTTGGTTGCTTATGTATGAGACGGTAAAAGTGCTTATGTTACTTCTGTTCTAATAAACCGGTATGGATATTTGGTCTTTCTACGTATTTCTGCATTTAGTTATTTAAAGAGACGGCTGAGTTGTGGTTTTTAATTTAATTTTTGCTGCGCAGTAATCCAGCGGATATGGTTGTTGTTGATTGTTTGTAGTTGCAGATGCTGGAGTAAACTAGGGCATAATTGCGTCGGTTGATGTCTGCCTGCGGCGCATTCTATCAGCGCATGATTCTGTGATTGGCGGGCTTGCGAGTCTCTGACCGGATGGTCTGTTTCGAGCCTCATACGTTCAGTAAAGGCCTGCCGCTTCGGAGCGAGGCCGGCGCCTGCTGCTGAGAGCTTGAGAAATTTCTGCAGGTCGCGTCCAGGTGCTCTGGATCAGGCCTTACGCATGGGGCGGGCGAGCTGGCCCCGACTAAAGTCGGGGCTTACTTTAGAGAGCCCACCTTTGCTAGATTCACCGTGTGGGCTTTCCTCACTTGCATAACAATAAGGCGGAACACGTCGATGACTGAAGAAGATAAGAAAAACGCTGCGGCGTACTGGAAGGCGAACGTTCGCCTCATAACATGGAGCCTTGTGGTCTGGGCTCTGGTCTCATATGGCTTTGCGATTCTCTTGCGTCCAATGCTGTCCGGCATCCCGGTTGGGGGAACGGATCTGGGCTTCTGGTTTGCTCAACAGGGTTCGATAATTACGTTCATTGCGATCATCTTCCACTACGCGTGGCGGCTGAACAAACTGGACAAAGAATTCGGCGTTGAGGAATAACCCATGAGTCAATATTGGATTAACATGCTGTTCGTGGGCGCCTCTTTCCTGCTGTATATCGGGATTGCAATCTGGGCTCGCGCTGGATCGACCAAGGAATTCTATGTTGCCGGCGGTGGCGTCCATCCCGTTACCAACGGTATGGCGACTGCTGCTGACTGGATGTCTGCGGCCTCCTTCATTTCCATGGCCGGTATCATCGCCTCCGGTGGTTATGGCACCTCGGTCTACCTAATGGGCTGGACCGGTGGCTACGTGCTGCTGGCGATGCTGCTGGCACCTTACCTGCGCAAGTTCGGCAAGTTCACGGTACCGGATTTCATCGGTGACCGTTTCTACAGCCGTGGCGCGCGCCTGGTAGCTGTGGTCTGCCTCATCCTCATCTCCGTTACCTATGTAATTGGTCAGATGTCCGGTGCTGGCGTGGCCTTCTCTCGCTTCCTCGAAGTGAGTAACGACACCGGTATCTGGCTTGCCGCCGCGATCGTGTTCGCCTACGCCGTATTCGGTGGCATGAAGGGCATCACCTACACCCAGGTGGCGCAGTACGTAGTGCTGATTGTTGCCTACACTATTCCTGCCGTGTTCATTGCCTTCCAGCTTACAGGCAACCCGATCCCGATGTTCGGCATGTTCGGCACTCACACCGAGTCCGGTATGCCGCTGCTGGATCGACTGGATATCGTCGTTCAGGACCTGGGCTTCGCTGCCTATACCGCTGATGTCGACAACAAGCTGAACATGTTCCTGTTCACTCTGTCGCTGATGATCGGTACCGCTGGTCTGCCCCACGTTATCATTCGTTTCTTCACCGTACCGAAAGTGGCTGATGCACGTTGGTCCGCTGGCTGGACGCTGATCTTCATCGCCATGCTGTACCTGACTGCTCCGGCTGTTGCCTCCATGGCGCGCCTGAATCTGGTGGATACCATCTATCCAGAAGGTACAAAGGCTGAAGCGATTCTTTATGAAGAGCGTCCGGGCTGGATCCAGACTTGGGAAGAGACTGGTCTGATCAAGTTCGAAGACAAGAACAACGATGGCCGTATCCAGATGTATAACGACGCCAGCGCTACCTTTGCCCCGACTGCGCAGGAGCGTGGCTGGAATGGCAACGAGCTGGTCGTCAACAACGACATCATCGTTCTGGCCAACCCTGAAATCGCCAACCTCCCAAGCTGGGTGATCGGTCTGATTGCAGCTGGTGCAATTGCTGCTGCTCTGTCCACTGCTGCGGGTCTGTTGCTGGCTATCTCCTCGGCCATCAGTCATGACCTGATCAAGACCCTGATCAATCCGAAGATCAGCGAGAAGAACGAGATGCTGACTGCTCGTCTGTCCATGACAGCAGCAATCATCCTGGCAACCTGGCTGGGGCTGAATCCTCCCGGGTTCGCGGCTCAGGTAGTGGCATTGGCGTTCGGTCTGGCGGCATCGAGCCTGTTCCCGGCGCTGATGATGGGGATCTTCTCCAAGCGCGTGAACAGCAAGGGCGCGATTGCAGGCATGCTGGTCGGTGTAGTGAGCACCTCGGTGTACATCTTCCTGTACCTGGGCTGGTTCTTCATCCCTGGCACCAACACCTTCGCCAATACGCCTGCTGAGTGGATGTTCGGTATTTCCCCGCAGGGCTTTGGTGCCATCGGTGCGATGCTGAACTTCGCCGTGGCTTACGCCGTATCCCTGTCTACTGAGGCTCCGCCGCAGGAGATTCAGGATCTGGTAGAAAGCGTTCGTACCCCGAAAGGTGCTGGCACTGCGCTTGCTCACTAAGTGATAATTCGGCCAGAAGTCGGATTGAGAGATCCGATCCACGGTTGAGATACAAGTCGGGCTTCCATCTGGAAGCCCGATTTTTTTGAGGAAAGTTTCTATGATCTGGCATCTCATTGCGGCAATCTGCGCCGGCCTGGCGGGTGCGGGGATTGCGCTAGTGTTGCGTAATTTGACTCGCAACCGACTGCCAAAATGGATCATTCCGGTATTCGCCGGTTTAGGTATGCTCGGTTACACCATTCATTACGAATACACTTGGTTCGAGACCAAGCAGGCGCGTCTGCCGGAAGGCTCGGTGGTTGTTTCGAGTGAAGAGGGTCATATGTTGTGGCGTCCTTGGACCATGCTGTTCCCTATGCCGCTGGTCTATACGGTACTTGATGGTGGTAATGCGCAAGTCGAGGATACCGACAAAGGACTAATGGCTCGTTTTGTTCTCTATCGCTTTGAAAAGCAGCACCTGATTTCAACAGTGAAAAGTGGCACTTATCAATTGATTTGTGATGAAAGGTTAATGTTCAGATTGAACGAAGAGGGCGAAGCGAAGTTTGAAAGCATGGTCAAACTGGATGCGGATTCGCCGCTTTATCGAGCCACTTGCGCGCGTCGCCATTAAAATAATGCGGGAAAAGCGGCTGTTTTAGAGAGTCGCTAACCTGTTGCTTACATGCTCGTCATTGCTGGCGCGCACTCATCGAGAATTAGCTTTCAGGGAGGAATGCACGGCCTGACGAGAGTAGTGATTACCCTCGGCAGCAGGTCTCTGTAGTAGTCAAAAGGAGTGGGTGGCGGCCTTGCGCGAGCGTTGCCAGGAGCTGAGTGCCTGGTCTAGCTGGTCAATCTGAGCAATTCCCTTGCGCTGGGCGCGATTGAACAGGATCAGGGCAATTTGCGCAGTAGCCATGGCATCTGCCGAGGCATGGTGACGCTGTGGTATCTGGATCTTGAAATATTCGAGCCAGTTATCCAGCCCGTTACGTCGAATCGCAGCTTCTGGAAACAGCATGGGGGCTAGGTCGGCCACATCGAGAAAGCGGTGTTTTAGGGAGTAGCCCAGCTCGTGTTTCAGGGCGCGGGCAAGCATGCGCTGGTCGAAGGGCGCATGGAAGGCTAGCAGTAAGCTGTCGCCGATAAATTCCATGAAGCTCAGCAGCGCTTCTTCCGGCTCTTGGCCCTTGGCCAGCTCGCTCGGTGCGATGCCGTGGATCAGCACGCTTTCGGTGACTTCCACATCACGACGCAGGGTGCATTCGAACTGCTGTGAATAGTCGATGGCGCCGTCTTCGATGGTTACTGCACCGATGGAAATAACCTTGTCTCGCTTGAGGTGCAGCCCGGTGGTCTCTAGATCAAGCACAACCATCCGCTGCTTGCACAGCGGTACGGCTCCCGGCCGGACGGCCAGTGGCATTTCGTCCAGTCGTTGCAGTTGTTTGGGGGTGAGCTTGGGGCCGCGAGGGTTTAGCCAGAACATATTCATAGTTGATAGCGCAATGCGAGACTGCCTTGAAGGCGCTGGGCTTGTCGAAAGGACTCACGCAGGATACGCCGATCCAGCTGGTTGAGGTCTTGCGGGGCGAGTCGATTGGATAAGGGTTGATTGCCACGTGACTGTTGCTGGTGCCGCTCCATGCGCGTTTGCTGGATGAACTGATAGGCCTCTTCGTAGGCCTCACCATCCTTGGGCTCCATTGCGCCTTTTTCCACCAGCAGGCGCAAGCGCTCCAGAGTGTTGCACTCGCTGATGCCGTTGGCCAGGGCCAGTAGGCGTGCACCATCCACAAAGGGCGTGAGGCCCTGGATCTTGAGGTCGAGGGTGTCCTTGTCATCGCCCTTGCGCTCCAGTACGAAGTCGCGGAAACGGCCCACCGGCGGGCGGTGGCGCAGGGCGTTGGCCACCATCAGACGCTGAAAAATTGGGCTCTCGGCTATCTCGTTGAGCATGTGCTGGTGCAGCTGCGCGCAGCCTTCTTCCGGCCCCCAGGTCGAGCGTAGGTCAAAGAAGATCGTAGAGCTCAAGAGATTTTCCGGCGTGGCTTCGCGTACGAAGGAGCTGAAGCGGCGTTTCCACTCCTGACGCGACAGGCACAGCTCGGGGTTGCTGGCCATGATATTGCCTTTGCACAAGGTGAAGCCGCAGGTATCCAGATCCTGGGTAATGCGTTCGGCCAGCGGCAACAGCTTGCCGCGGATGCGTGCGGCCTCCGCCGCGTCTTCAGCCTCGAAGAGAATGCCGTTGTCTTGATCGGTGTGCAGTGTCTGCTCCCGGCGGCCTTCGCTGCCGAAGCATAACCAGGTGAAGGGAACCCCGGGATCGCCCATATCGGCGATGGCCAACTCGATGACGCGGCGTACCGTGTGGTCGTTGAGCAATGTGATGATATGGGTGATCTGGGTGGACGACGCACCATGGGCCAGCATGTTGTCTACCAACTGGTTGATGCGCGTACGGATGGCCACCAGCGAATCCACGCGGTCTGCGTGCAGGATGGCCTGCGCCAGATGAACCAGATCGACCCGTTGTAGCGAGAACAGATCACGCTCGGAAATCACACCGCAGAGCAGGCCATCCTTAACCACGCAGATATGCCCGATCTGCCGCTCAGTCATCGCGATGGCGGCGTCGAACGCGGTAGCGCCTGGGGGTAGATGAAATGGGCCATGGGTCATGAACTCAAATATAGGGCTGGAAAGATCGCCCTGTTTCATGCCTATCACCCGGCGCAGGTCGCGCAAGGTAAAGATGCCCAGCGGGTGCTGCTCTTCATCGACGATAACGATACTGCCGACATTGGCGAGCTGCATCAGCTCCACCGCATCGTTCAGTGGCATTGATGGCAGGCAGGACACTGGATGGTGTACGGCGAGCTCGCCGACAGTAGTTTCCAGTGAGTAACGCTCGCCCAGGCTTTCTACTGCGCGGGTTTGTGCCTGCTGATTGACCAGGTCCAGCAGGCTGCTAACACCGCGCATTGCGAAGTCACGGAACGCGTCGGACTTGGAGACCAGTTTGACGAAGGCCGGCTTGTTTAATAGCAGGCAGAATGTGTCTTCGGCAGCGAAGTGCCCAGTGCGTGTGGCGCGTTCACCCATCAGGGCGGCCATGGGGAAGCACTCGCCGACGATGACTTCGAAGGTGGTTTCCGTGCCGCGTTTGGCCGTATGGGGACGCTGGCCATGAACCCGGCCCTGCTTGACGATATAGAAATGCTGGACTGTACCGTCATCGGGAGAAATGATGCTGTCGCCTTCGGCATAGAAGCGCAGCTCGCAGTTTTCCACCAAAAACGCGAGATGCGCCGGCTCCATCTGGATGAAGGGCGCATACTTGCGCAGGAACTCCATGGTTCCGTGAATGTTCTGCAGTACGGCAGTCTTGCCTGCTTCGGCGTAAGCGTCACCTTTGCTCATGGTTCACTTCCATTTTCGTTCCATGGTGGGCCGTGGGCTGGTCTGACCCAATTGGACGTAAGTCTAGTCGCAGCCGAGATGGGCCATGCTGATCCGTATCAGCCCCGGCGCGGAGCCAGCATGAATAAAAAACCGCCCCGGAGGGCGGTTTTTTTTTACGCTGCGGTGCGGTTACAGACCGTTCTTGGCCTTGAACTCGCGACGACGGCGATGCAGCACCGGCTCGGTGTAGCCGTTGGGCTGCTTAGTGCCTTCGAGGACCAGCTCCAGGGCGGCCTGGAAGGCCACGCTGTTATCGAAGTCCGGTGCCATCGGGCGGTATAGCGGGTCGCCTTCGTTCTGACGGTCAACTACTGGCGCCATGCGCTTCAGGCTTTCAACGACCTGTTCTTCGGTCACCACGCCGTGGCGCATCCAGTTCGCTACGTGCTGGCTGGAGATGCGCAGCGTGGCGCGGTCTTCCATCAGGGCGACGTCATTGATGTCCGGTACCTTGGAGCAACCGACGCCCTGTTCGACCCAGCGCACCATGTAGCCGAGGATGCCCTGCGAGTTGTTGTCCAGCTCGTTGCGCTTTTCCTCTTCGGTCCAGTTGGTGTCCTTGGCCAGCGGGATGGTCAGGATGTCGTCTACCGAAGCCTTGGTGCGCTTGGCCAGCTCGGCCTGACGAGCGAACACGTCGACCTTGTGGTAATGCATGGCGTGCAGGGTGGCGGCGGTTGGCGACGGGACCCAGGCGGTGTTGGCGCCGGCCATCGGGTGACCGATCTTTTGCTCGAGCATGCCGGCCATCAGATCGGGCATGGCCCACATGCCCTTGCCGATCTGCGCCTTGCCCTGCAGGCCGCAGGCCAGGCCGACGTCGACGTTGTTGTCCTCGTAGGAGCTGATCCACTTCTCGGCCTTCATCGCGGCCTTGCGTACCACGGGGCCGGCTTCCATGGAGGTGTGGATCTCGTCGCCGGTGCGGTCGAGGAAGCCGGTGTTGATGAACACCACGCGCTCGCGCGCTTCCTTGATACAAGCCTTGAGGTTGATCGAGGTGCGGCGCTCTTCATCCATGATGCCTACTTTCAGGGTGTTGCGCGGCAGCTTGAGCACGTCTTCGACGCGGCCAAACAGCTCGGTGGCGAAGGCCACTTCTTCCGGGCCGTGCATCTTCGGTTTGACGATGTAGACCGAGCCGGTACGGGTGTTCTTGCGGGTGGTGTTGCCGTTGAGGTTGTGCATGGCGGCGAGGCTGGTGAACAGGCCGTCCATGATGCCTTCCGGCACTTCGTTGCCTTCCTTGTCGAGGATGGCGTCGTTGGTCATCAGGTGACCGACGTTGCGGATGAACAGCAGCGAGCGACCATGCAGGGTCAGTTCGCCGTTGCCGTCAGCCTTGGTGTAAACGCGGTCGGGGTTCATCGCGCGGGTAATGCGCTTGCCGCCCTTTTCCAGGTCCTCAACCAGGTCGCCCTTCATCAGGCCCAGCCAGTTGCGGTAGACGATGGTCTTGTCGTCGGCATCGACGGCGGCGATGGAGTCTTCACAGTCCATGATGGTGGTCAGCGCCGCTTCCATCAGGATGTCCTTCACGCCGGCAGCGTCGGTCTGGCCGATGGGGCTGGCGGGGTCGATCTGGATCTCGAAATGGATACCGTTGTGCTTGAGCAGTACGGCGATCGGCGCGCTGGCGTCGCCCTGAAAGCCGAGCAGCAGCTGCGGGTCTTTCAGACCGGTGGTGCTGCCGTCTTTCAGAGACACGACCAGCTTGCCGCCTTCGATGCGGTAGCCGGTGGAGTCGGCGTGCGAGCCGTTTTCCAGCGCTGCGGCTTCATCGAGGAAGGCGCGGGCGTAGGCGATGACCTTGTTGCCGCGAACTTCGTTGTAGCCCGGGCCTTTGCTAGCGCCGCCGTCTTCGGAGATGGCGTCGGTGCCGTAGAGCGCGTCGTACAGCGAGCCCCAGCGGGCGTTGGCGGCGTTCAGCGCGAAGCGCGCGTTCATGATCGGCACTACCAGCTGCGGGCCGGCCATGCTGGTGATTTCTTCGTCGACGTTCTGGGTGGTGGCTTGGAAGTCTTCTGCTTCGGGCAGCAGGTAGCCGATTTCCTGAAGGAAAGCCTTGTATGCAACAGCGTCATGAGCCTGGCCGGCGCGGGCCTGGTGCCAGGCATCGATCTGTGCCTGCAGGTCGTCCCGCTTGGCCAGCAGCGCGCGATTCTTCGGCGCCAGATCGTGGATGACGCTGTCGGCGCCGGCCCAAAAGGCTGCGGCATCGAGGCCGGTGCCAGGAATCGCTTCGTTGTTGACGAAGTCATACAGGACTTTGGCGACCTGCAGGCCACCGACTTGAACGCGCTCAGTCATTACTCGCCTCACTTATTTTTTTCTTTGATCTTTCGGGCCGCAAGTTTCTTGTAGTCCGGGCCGACCGATACTACATGAAGCTCAGGGGAAAATCAGTCGACAGGGCGTGGTGGCTTTTCGCTTGCCATCAATACCTTGCAGGCGAATCGCTCACCTTTTCAGGCAGCGTGGCAGCCTCGCTCATGCCGCTTTGCGCATGATTTTCCAGGCATCGTAGCTGTACACCGCCAGCCCCGCCCAGATGCAGACAAAAGCCAGCTGGCGGTCAGCAGGGAAGGGCTCGTGAAACACCCAGACGGCCAGTAACAGCAGCAGGGTCGGCGTAATGTATTGCAGGAAACCCAGGGTCGAGTAAGGCAGGTGGCGTGCCGCCGCGTTGAAGCACAGCAGCGGGATCAGCGTCACCGGACCGGCTGCCACTAGCCACAGGGCTTCGGTTGTGGTCCAGAACGCTGGCTCAGTGCTGGCGCCGCTGCCGAACAACAGCAGCCAGCCCAGCGCCAGCGGCAACAGCAGCCAGGTTTCCACTACCAGACCGGGCAAAGCGGCCACGGGAGCCTGCTTGCGCAGCAGGCCGTAGCTGCCAAAACTCAGCGCCAGTGCAATCGATACCCAGGGAAATTCGCCAAGGGTAATCAGCTGCAGCGCGACCCCGATGGCCGCCATGGCCACGGCCAGCCACTGCAGAGGCCGCAACCGCTCGTGCAGGATCAGCAGGCCGAGCACCACGTTGACCAGCGGGTTGATGTAGTAGCCCAGGCTCGCCTCGACCATATGGCCGTTGTTTACCGCCCAGACGTAGATCAGCCAGTTGCTGGCGATCAGCATGCTGGAAATCATCAGCACGCCGATCCTCTTCGGATGTGCGAGCAGTTCCTGCCACCAGCCAGGATGTTTCCAGAGCAGCAATACCAGCGACCCGAACAGCGCCGACCAGATCGCTCGTTGGGTGACGATTTCCGCCGCAGCGAACTGTTCGACGGCTTTGAAGTACAGCGGAAACAGACCCCAGATACTGAAGGTGGTCAGGCCCAGCAGATAACCCTTGCGTACGTCGGCGGTGGCCATGGATATCCTGAGTGTGCGGCGAACAGCTGCCTATTCTGCTCCTAGTTCGCACCTGCTGTCTGCCGTTGCGAAGGCCGACGCAGAGCCTTGAAGCATCTGCAAACATGCACCGTTGAACCGCAGCGGATGGCGGGCCGTCACAGTAAGTAGAGCTGCCTGTCACGCCCATGCGAGGTGCACGATGAAATTGCAGAACAGGATTGCACTGGTTACCGGCAGTACCCAAGGTATCGGGCGCGGCATCGCCGTGCGCCTGGCCGAGGCCGGGGCTGATCTGGTCATCAACGGCCGAGAAGACAGCGACGAGGCGCAGGAGACTCTAGAGCAGGTTCGTGCCATCGGGCGTCGAGCCTGTTTTATCGCCGCCAATGTTGGTGTGGTCGCCGAGTGCCGTCGGCTGGTGGACGAAGCGGTTGCGCAAATGGGGCAGCTCGACATTTTGGTCAACAACGCAGGCATGCAGAAGCACAGCCCCTTTCTCAATGTGGAAGAGGCGGATTACGACCAGGTGCTCGAGGTCAATCTGCGCGGCCCGTTCTTTCTGGCTCAGGCCTTCGCGCGATGTCTGCGGGGCAGTGGACGTGGTGGACGAATCATCAATAACAGTTCGGTTCACGAAGAACTGCCGTTTCCCAACTTCACCAGCTATTGCGTCAGTAAGGGCGGCCTGAAGATGCTCATGCGCAACCTGGCCATCGAGTTAGCGCCGTTGGGTATCACCGTCAACAACATCGCACCGGGGGCCATCGAGACGCCTATCAACAGCTCCCTGATGAATCAGCCGGACAAGCTCGCGCGGCTGCTCGAAAACATCCCCGCCGGGCGACTCGGCCAGCCGCGTGACGTGGCTGGCGCGGTGGCCTTTCTCGCTTCTGACGAAGCCAGCTATATCACCGGTACCACGCTGGTGATCGATGGCGGCCTGCTATGGAACTACAGCGAACAATGAGCACGAGCGACCAAAGCGACTTTGAGGAAAGCCTCTTCAAGTACGACATCAGTGCGATCTCCGTTGCCGACACCCTGACGCCGGCGGAGCGTTATCAGGAGCTCTTTGTCGCCGTGCAGATGCAGCGCGTCTTTGCAGACGGCAAGACTTTCGTCGACTGCGCGCCACGACAACATCCCGAGGCTATTTTGGAGGCTTATCGGGCGCGCTGCGACGATCCGGACTTCGACCTGCCAGCCTTTGTTGCTGAGCATTTCAGTCCGTTCGAAATACCACCCAATGACTTCGTTGCCGACCCCGACGACAGCCTTGCCGATCATATCGACCGGCTCTGGCCAGTGCTGACTCGGCACCCACAGGATCACCCGGCGCATTCTTCGCTGCTGCCGCTGCCTTACGACTATGTAGTACCGGGCGGGCGCTTTACCGAGCTGTACTACTGGGACTCGTACTTCACCATGCTGGGCCTGGACGAAAGCGGGCATTGCGATCTGCTGCGTGCCATGGCCGATAACTTCGCCTACCTGATCGACACCTACGGTCACGTGCCCAACGGGAATCGCACCTACTACCTGGGGCGCTCGCAGCCGCCAGTGTTCGTTCTGATGACCGAACTGTTCGAGGAAAGCGGCGTGTATCGCGCCAGTGATTACCTGCCGCAGCTGCTCAAGGAGCATGCTTTCTGGACCGATGGTGGCGATGCATTACGACCGGGCGAAGTGCATGCGCGCTGCGTATGTCTGCCCGATGGCAGCTTACTCAACCGCTACTGGGACGAGCGGGATACGCCCCGTGAAGAGGCCTACCGGGAAGATATCGAAACTGCGCGCGACTCGGGCCGACCCGCCCATGAGGTCTACCGGGATCTGCGTGCAGGGGCCGAGTCGGGCTGGGATTTCAGCTCCCGCTGGCTGGATGACAGCGAACGCTTATCGAGTATCCGCACCACCCGAATCATCCCGGTTGATCTGAACAGCCTGCTCTACAGGCTCGAAAGCCAGATCGCCCAGCTCAGCGAAGTGAAGGGGCTGGATGACTACGCCAGGTCGTTCCGTCGACGCGCCGAAGCGCGCCTGGGGGCGATCAACCGCTATCTATGGAACGAGCGCGAGGGCGCCTATTTCGACTACGACTGGACGCTCGAGCAGCAGCGCGTGAACCTGACGGCTGCGACCCTGGCGCCCCTGTTCGTGCGAGCGGCCAGTGCGGCTCAGGCCGAGCGCGTGGCCGATATCGTGCGGCGTCGCCTGCTCACGCCCGGCGGCCTGGCGACCACCGAAAGCCGGGCCAGCGATGAACAGTGGGATCGCCCCAACGGCTGGGCGCCGCTGCAGTGGATCGGCATTCGCGGGCTGCAGCATTACGGCCATGATGCGCTGGCGTTGCAGATCGAGGAGCGCTGGCTGAGCATCGTCGCCTACCTCTTCGAGCGGGAAAGCAAGCTGGTGGAAAAATATGTCCTGCGGCAATGCACCGATTATGCCGGTGGCGGTGAATACCCCTTGCAGGACGGTTTCGGCTGGACCAACGGCGTCACTCGCAAATTGATGCAGGAAGATCCGAGCCACGAGGCGAACCGCTGTAGGGCTGGAAGCTGCGCTCCGGAGCGGGATGAACGATAAGATCGCAGGCGCGGAATGTGGCGGACAGATCAATTTGGGCAGGCAGGCGCCTGTATTCGTCACAAGGGCGCGCCTCCTAAAAGCGCTGCGATATGGCTTTTGTTTGTAGGGCCGCCCTCGGCGCGATGCTTATGGCTTCACCGGCACTGCCTCAAGGCTCGCGCCGATATGGATTGGCCACGGTGCCGGACAGATCCAGCGTGCCTTTTTCGACGAAGCGCTGGGTGCCGAGCAGCCCACCGGCCAGTTTGCCGCGCAGCACATAGGGCACCTCATCCTGACCAAAATGTTCGGCCAGTCCCAGCGCCTGACGGGCTGCGGAGAGCGCCGAGACGGTGACGGGAACGCTTAGCACGCTTTCGCCAAAGCGCGGAACGCTGCCTTGCTGGTCGCTGACGCCACTGGCCAGACGCCGGCCGTTGACTTCCAGATCGAGCGCTATGCCCCGATAGTCGATGACCGTGTCGTTAGGATTCTGCACCCGCAGCTTCACCAGCATGCGCAGCTCCAGGCCTTCGCCAGGCAGGGGTTGGATGCCGGCGACCTGCACGATCAATGGGTCGCGTGTGGAGAACGCCGCGCAGGCAGCCAGGCTCAGCGCCAACAGCATGATGGTGATCAGTCTTGCCTGACGCATAGGGATCTTCACTCCGCTTTCCTGATGATATTGCCCAGCTCCTGCCGCCGCCGAGGCCGCGACGTTCGGTGGAGGCATATCCGTGAGAATAGTTCACGCTTATTCGCTCTCCGCCGGCGCCCGCCGGCCGGCTGGGCTGAACTCCGGGCGGGCATCGAGCCTCGAAACGCAGAGGCCTGGCCTTGCCGGCTGGCCAGAGCAGCGAGGGGTTGCCGATGCGTGTTCATCACCTCAATTGCGGTTGCATGTGCCCACTCGGTGGCGCGCTGTTCGATGGCTTCAGCAAGGGGCTGACGGCCCAACTGGTGTGCCACTGCTTGCTGATCGAGACCGATCAGCATGGCCTGGTGCTGGTGGATACGGGCTTCGGGGAGTGCGACGTGCTGGAGCCGCGCAAACGCTTGAGCAGCTTCTTTATCGCTTTCAACAACATCCAGTTCCAACGTCGCTTTACCGCGCTGGAGCAGATTCGCCAGCTGGGCTTCGCGCCCGAGGACGTGCGGCAGATCCTGCTGACTCATCTGGATTTCGATCATGCCGGCGGCCTGAGCGACTTTCCTGGCGCTCAGGTGCACCTGCTGCAGCGCGAGATGGATGCCGCGCGCACGACCCGCAGCTTTCTCGGCCATCGACGCTATCGTCACCGGCAATGGGACGAGGTGCGTCACTGGCAGTTCTACGAGCCGGGCGGCGATGGCTGGTTCGGTTTCCAGGCGGTCAAGGAGCTGCGCGGCCTGCCGCCGGAGATCCTGCTGATTCCGCTGACCGGGCACACCCACGGCCATGCCGGCGTCGCCTTGCAGGCTGACAATGGCTGGCTGCTGCACGCCGGCGATGCCTACTTCTATCGTGAAGAAGTTGGTCAGATCGAGCGGCATTGCACGCCGGGTTTGCGCTTCTACCAGCACATGATGGAAGTCGACCGGCCGGCCCGGCTGGCTAATCAACATCGACTCTGGGCCTTGTCCATGGAGCACAGCGACGAGGTCACGCTGTTCTGCAGCCACGATGCCAAGGAGCTCGAGCGCATGCAGGCCAGGGTGCCGTCGCCGTGAGTCAAGTACGTTGGATCGGTCTGGCAGCCTGCTCGATTGCAGGGCTGGGATACCTATGGGTAGGTAACTTCAACATGGCTGGTTTAATGCTGTCCCTGGCAGCGCTTTCATGGATCAACATTCGTCGCAAGCGGGGTGACCAGCCGCGACTCTGAATTCGGGCGCGACTCAGTCTGCTTAAGCAGGCACTGAATAGCCCTATCGGCATCAGCCTTAGCGCCGGCGTTCGACCTTCGGCCAATTGTAGGCAGCGGCAACGGCGGGGATAGTTAGCATGCTAAGCGTAAGTTTGGCGGTGCGTATTGCTCACAAAGCGACTCGCATCGACGCAACAGGACTGGCCCAACCCCGGCCAGTCGCGTCTTCTTCCATTGAATAGCGCTTAATTGCGCTCCGGCGACCCACACGGTTGCCGCGTTCGACAACCGCTGCTTTGGTGGCGGTTGCCGCTTTTCTGCAACGATCATTTCATGACAGCGCACGATGGAACCCCTCAGCGGAGTTCGGGTCGATTCAGCGTGGGTTTGCGCCGTTTCGAGCGCGTGTCTTTTTCAGCAGCCTTCGAGAGGGCATTGAAGATGGATCTGTTGCGCATATTGATTGCGATTCTTTTGCCGCCTCTGGGCGTTTTCCTGCAGGTCGGCTTCGCTGGTGCGTTCTGGCTGAATATCCTGCTGACTCTGCTGGGCTACATTCCGGGGATTATCCATGCGGTCTGGATCATTGCCCGACGCTGACTGGTTTCGGCAACTGCCAGATCAGGGTTGATGTGCCAGAGCGCGCAACTTTTCTCCGTGCTTGCAAGCGGGGCGGTCTCACTGTCGCCAACCGGCCATTACGCGCGAAATACCTTGCACAGGTCAGAATCAGGCATTCACCGTCTGGGTTTGTTATTTTTGACAGTTAGGCCATTGCCTACGCGTAGCAACCGGAAAGGATTCACATGGGCGACTCATTCATCGAGCAAAATCAGTTCAGGCGCATTCTTAACCGCAATGTGGCCGTTCCGCTTGGCTTCGGATTTCTCAGCGCGTTTTTCTTCAGTGGCATCGTCTATTACCTGCTGACTGTCAGCCATTGGGTCGATCAGTCGGTCCGGGGCGTGTCCCATGCGCATGAAGCGCTAAAGCTGATCAGCAATCTCGAAGCTTCCATGCGTGGTTACCTGATTGCGGGCGAAGAGGTTTTTCTCGAACCCTATCGTCAGGAATTGCCGCTGCTCAAGGATGAGCTCGAGCAACTGACTGAGTACGCTAGCGCCAACCTGGTGCAGCTCGATCGCGTTCGTCGCGTGGTTACCTTGCAGGAAGAGTGGCTCGCTTTCGCCGAGACAGTGATCGTCCATCGCGCTCAGGGCGAGGACATAACCGAACACGTCCGCAGCAAGCGCGGCCTTGAACTCAAAGAGGAACAGCGTCGGCTGCTCTATGAAGTCATCGCTGCCGATCGCCAGACCCGGAACGAACGCTCCGAGCGTTCCGAAGCCATCAGTACCCTGCTGATCGGCGGCTTCCTGTTCTTCAGCCTGGTCTTCAGCGGCCTGCTGGTCTATTTCGGCCGGCGCGATCTGCTCAGCCTATCCACCAGTTACTCCAGTTCCTTGAAACAGCAACAGGCGCACGCGGCTGCGCTGGAGAAGCAGGCCTGGTACCGCACCGGGCAGACGCAGCTGAGCGAATCCATTATTGGGGAACAGTCCCTGCCGATGCTGGGCCAAAACATTCTCAATTTCCTCTCCAGCTACCTGGGTGTCGCGGTCGGCGCACTGTATGTGACCCAGGATGGCAAGCTGCAGCGTGTCGCTGAATTTGCCTGGAGCCAGAGTGGCGCGGACCGTGCACGGACGCTTGAGCTGGGTGAAAGCCTGGTTGGCCAGGTGGCGCTCGAGCGCCGCATGATGACACTGGAAAATATTCCGCCGGGCTACCTGAAGGTCAGTTCGGCGCTGGGAAGCACCGATGTGCAGTCGCTGCTGATCACCCCCATCGAGGACAGTGGCCTGCTCAATGGCGTGCTGGAGCTGGGCTTTCTGCGGCCCCTGCGTGAAGAGGATAGCGAGTTGCTGCGACGCATCGGCGAAGGCATCGGCTCGGCTATCGAAGCTGCGCGCTATCGTCAGCGCTTGCAGCGCGTGCTGGCTGAAACCCAGCAGCTCAACGAGCAGTTGCAAGTGCAGCAGGAAGAGCTGCGTGCCGCCAACGAGGAGCTGGAAGAGCAATCCAGCGCATTGCGTGAATCCCAGGCGCACATGGAAGAACAGCAGGCCGAACTGGAACAGACCAACGAGCAGTTGGCCGAACAGGCGCTGGAGCTGGCCCGTCAGCGCGACGAGGTAGCGTTGAAGAATGGCCATCTGCGCGACGCCCAGCTGATGCTTGAAGAGCGCGCGCAGGACCTGCAGCGGGCCAGCCGCTACAAGTCTGAGTTCCTTGCCAACATGTCCCATGAGCTGCGCACGCCGCTGAACAGCTCGCTGATTCTCGCCAAACTGCTGGCGGACAATCCCGAGGGCAATCTCAGCAGCGATCAAGTGCAGTTCGCGCGTTCCATCTATTCGGCGGGCAACGACCTGCTCAATCTGATCAACGACATCCTCGACATCTCCAAAGTTGAGGCCGGCAAGCTCGATGTGCATCCCGAGGTGCTGGTCGTGACGCGCTTGGCCGACGGGCTGAAAAGCCTGTTCGTGGCGCAGGCGCTTGAAAAGTCACTGCGCTTCGAAGTCCGCCTGGATGAGCAGCTACCCGCGAGCCTATACACCGACCGCCAGCGCCTCGAGCAGATTCTCAAGAATCTGCTGTCGAACGCCTTCAAGTTCACTGACCAGGGCTCGGTGGTGCTCAGCATCAGCCGCCACGGTGAGCGGAGCATCGCTTTTGCTGTGCGCGATACCGGGATCGGTATCAGCGAAGAGCAGAAGGACGTGATTTTCGAGGCGTTCCGTCAGGCTGACGGCACCACCAACCGCCGTTATGGCGGTACCGGTCTGGGCCTGTCCATTTCCCGCGAGCTGGCGCAGCTGCTCGGCGGCACCATCGAAGTCAGCAGCGAGCCAGGCAGTGGCAGTCTGTTTACCCTGATCCTGCCGGAAAATTACAGCGAGCCGGCGCAGCCCCAATTGCCGCCGCCGAGCCAACCTGTAACGGCAACTGCGTCGTCAGCCCCAACCCTGTCTGCGAGCGCTGCGCCGGTCGTGCCGCCGACCACGCCTGAGCGCGTTGAGGATGACCGCCAGGATTTCCCCTTCGATGAACGTACGGTGCTTGTGATTGAGGATGAGCCCCAATTCGCCGGCATCTTGCGCGACTTGGCCCATGAGCTCGGGTACAACTGCCTGATCGCGCATAACGCCGATGAGGGCTTTGATCTGGCGCAGCAGTACCGGCCCGACGCCGTCCTGCTGGACATGTGCCTGCCCGACCATTCAGGCCTCACTGTGCTGGAGCGACTCAAGGAGAACCGGGTCACGCGACATATCCCTGTGCATATCGTCTCGGTGGAGGATCGCAAGGAAACTGCGATGCAGATGGGAGCCATCGGCTATGCATTGAAGCCCGCCACCCGTGAGGAGTTGAAGGATGTCTTCGGCCGGCTGGAGGCCAAGTTGGCGCAGAAGGTCAAACGCATCCTGCTGGTTGAGGACGACGCGTTGCAGCGCGAAAGCATGGCGCGCCTGATCGAGGATGATGATGTGGAAATCACCGCCGTCGAATTCGGAACACAGGCCCTGGAACACCTGCGCTCGACGGTATTCGACTGCATGGTCATCGACCTCAAGCTACCCGATATGGACGGCCACGAGCTGCTCGAACGCATGTCCCGTGAGGACATCTGTTCTTTCCCGCCGGTGATCGTCTATACCGGACGCAACCTGACCCGGGATGAAGAAGCTTCGCTGATGAAGTACTCGCGCTCGATCATCATCAAGGGTGCGCGTTCGCCCGAGCGCCTGCTCGACGAGGTCACGCTGTTCCTGCACAAGGTCGAATCGGACATGCCGCCCGAACGGCAAAAGATGCTTATGCGCGTGCGCAACCGTGAAAAGGCCTTCGAGGGACGCAAGATCCTGGTGGTCGACGACGACGTGCGCAACGTTTTCGCCCTGACCAGTGCCTTGGAGCAGAAGGGCGCGCTGATCGAAATAGCCCGCAATGGCCACGAAGCCATCGCGCAACTGGACAGCATCAATGATATCGATCTGGTGTTGATGGACATCATGATGCCGGAGATGGATGGCTTCACCGCCATGCAGGAAATTCGCAAGGACTCGCGCTTCGCCAAGCTGCCGATCATCGCGGTGACTGCCAAGGCGATGAAGGATGACCAGGAACGCTGCCTGCGCGCCGGTGCCAACGATTATCTGGCCAAGCCCATCGACCTTGATCGGTTGTTCTCGCTGATTCGCGTCTGGCTGCCGAAAGTGGAGCTGCTGTGACATGTCGGAGCGCAATCAAGCCATAGAGCTCAGGCTGCTGATCGAGGCAATCTACCTGCGCTACAGCTACGACTTTCGCGACTACTCCCAGGCATCGCTTAAGCGTCGGGTATTGCTGGCGCTGCGGCAGATGAAGTGCGACAGCATCTCGCAGCTTCAAGGACGGATTCTTTACGATGCCGAGGCGTTCATAGAGCTGCTGCAGTTCCTGACGATCCCGGTGAGTGAGATGTTTCGCGACCCCGACTATTACCGGGCGTTGCGTGAGCAGGTGATACCGGTGCTGCGCACCTATCCCTCGTTGAAAATCTGGATCGCCGGCTGCAGCACCGGCGAGGAAGTTTATTCGATGGCGATTCTGCTCAAGGAGGAGGGACTGCTAGAGCGCAGCATGCTCTATGCTACCGATATCAACCCGCGGTCGCTGGAACGCGCACGCCAGGGCATCTTCAAGATCGCCGACATGAGCCAATACTCCGCTAACTACCAGCGGGCTGGTGGCCGCTACAGCCTCAGCGACTATTACACGGCGGCGTACGAGTCGGCGATCATGGACAAGTCGCTGAGAGAGGTAGTGACCTTCGCCGACCACAGTCTGGCCACTGACAGCGTATTTGCCGAAACCCAGTTGATTTCCTGCCGCAATGTACTGATCTATTTCAACAAGCCGCTGCAGAACCGGGCTTTCGAACTTTTTCACGAGTCCTTGTGCCATCGTGGTTTTCTCGGCCTTGGGAGCAAGGAAACGGTGGAGTTTTCCGCCTCTGGGGAGCGATTCGATGCCTTCGACAAGGGTCAGAGGATCTTTCGCAAACTATGAAAGGCCTGGCCCCCGGGAAACGTGCCCTGCGGTCTAAAGTGGATGCCGTGGTGATCGGTACTTCCGCAGGTGGCCTGGCTGCGCTGAGCGTACTGGTCAGCGAAATGCCGGCGACATACCGGCTGCCGCTGCTGGTGGTGCAGCACGTGCCGGACAGCGGGCCGACGCAACTGGTAGAGATCTTTCGACGCAAGACCAAATTGCACGTCAAGGAAGCCACAGACAAGGAGACAATAGCCGGTGGGACACTGTACTTTGCCGCGTCTGGCTACCACCTGCTGGTGGAGGCGGACCTGAGCCTGTCGCTCAGTCAGGATGATGCGGTGCACTATGCTCGGCCTTCCATAGATGTGCTGTTCGAGTCTGCTGCCGACGCCTGGCGCGAGCGCGTTGCCGGCATTCTTTTGACTGGCGCCAACGAGGACGGGGCTGCCGGTCTGCAAGCCATAGCGAAGGCCGGCGGCCTGACCGTGGTGCAGGACCCTGCCGAAGCCGAGATGGCCGCCATGCCGCTTGCGGCACTCCAGCGCTTTGCGCCGGACCATATTTTGCCCTTGCGCGATATTCATCGACTGTTGCGCGAACTGGAGTAACCCATGCCTTATCAGACCGATGACGCGAATCTGCTGATCGTCGATGATTTGCCGGAAAATCTGCTGGCCCTTGACGCCCTGTTGCGGGGGCCAGGCATTCATGTGCATCAGGCTGAATCGGCGGAGCAGGCACTGGAGCTGTTGCTGCGCCATGAGTTCGCCTTGGCCATCCTCGATGTACAGATGCCCGGCATGGACGGCTTCCAGCTCGCCGAGCTGATGCGCGGTACCGAGCGTACCAAGCATATTCCCATCGTCTTCGTCAGTGCCGCCGGACGCGAGCTCAACTATGCCTTCAAGGGCTATGAGAGCGGTGCGGTGGACTTCATGCACAAGCCGCTGGACACCCATGCGGTGCGCAGCAAGGTCAGTGTATTCGTTGACCTCTACCGTAACCGCAAGCGCATGGCCCGCCAGCTGGAAGCGCTCGAACGCAGTCGCCGCGAACAGGAAGTGCTGCTTGATGAGTTGCGCAGCACCAAAGTCGAGCTGGAAGCAGCCGTGCGCATGCGCGACGACTTCATGTCCATCGTTTCCCACGAGCTGAAAACGCCGCTCAATACGCTGATTCTCGAAGTACAGCTGCGCAAGCTGCAGCTGGCCCGCAACAACTTCGCGGCGTTCAGCGAGGATCGGCTACGGCAGATGACCGACAAGGACGAGCGGCAGATCCGGAGCCTGATCCGCTTGATCGACGACATGCTCGACGTGTCGCGCATTCGTACCGGCAAGCTGTCGATCAGGCCGGCCACCATCGATCTCGGCAAGCTGGTCGGCAGCGTGGTAGAAAATTTTGCGCCGCAAATGGAGGCCAGCGGCTGCGCGCTGCTGTTCGAGCGGCCTGAGCCGATAATCGGTGTCTGGGATGAGTTCCGCATCGAGCAGGTGCTGGCCAACTTGCTCACCAATGCCGTGCGCTACGGTGCCGGCAAGCCGGTTCAGATCAGCGTCTGCGACACAGAAGAAGGCGCCTGCATCGAAGTACGTGACCAGGGCATCGGCATCAGCCAGAAAAGCCTGGAACGCATCTTCCAGCAGTTCGAGCGTGCTGAAGGCAGCGAAAGCAGCGCGGGCCTCGGCCTTGGACTGTTCATTGCCGAACAGATCGTCAAGGCCCATGGCGGCTGCATTGAAGTAGAAAGCGAAGTAGGCCGGGGTGCGCTGTTCCGCGTCATGTTGCCGCTGGAAAGCCCAGGGCCTTAAGCATCAGGATGAGCAACTGATCTGCAAATGCTTGCCCCACTCCGGTGGCCGCTCGGCGTAGCGTTGCATGCCGGGCTGTTCGTCGAAGGGGCGTGAAAGCACCTGATGCAGCTCGCGCACCGGCCCGAAGTCGCCTTGTTCGGCGGCCTCGATGACCTGTTGGGCCAGGTAGTTGCGCAGGATGTACTTGGGATTGGCCGCATGCATCTGCGCCTGACGCTGGGGCTGAGCAATGCCTTCACGCTCGCTGCGCTGCCGATAGCGCTCGGCCCACGCATCGAAGCCCGGTAGATCGAGGAAGTCCTCCCGCAGACGGCCCAAAGCCTGTTCGGGCGCGCTGTCGCCCAGCTCGCGGAAGAAGCGTGTGTAATCGATGGCGCTGGCCTGCATCAGTTGCAGCAGCTCCTGCACCAGTGTCTTGTCGGCATCCTCCACCGCGCACAGGCCCAGGCGCTGACGCATCAGGTCGAGCCAGACGGCTTCGTAGCGGGGCAGGAACAGGTCTATGGCTTCGCGCAGCTTCTCTACCGCGATGAGCGGTGACAGCGCCTGAGCCAGTGCGGCGAGGTTCCAGTGCGCGATAGGGACCTGGTTCTCGAAAGAGTAGCGCCCGCCGTGGTCAGAGTGGTTGCAGATATGACGAGCGTCGAAGTCGTCGAGAAAAGCGTAGGGGCCGAAATCGAAGGTGATGCCGAGGATCGACATGTTGTCGGTGTTCATCACCCCGTGACAGAAACCATAGGCTTGCCAGCGCGCGATCATCTCGGCGGTGCGTTCGACCACCTGGGTGAAAAAGGCGTGCTCGGGCTCGGCTTCTTGCAGGCACTCTGGGAAATGGCAGGCTAGTACGTGATCGAGCAGCTGCCGCAGAGCGTCGTGCTGACGGGTGTAGTAGAAGAACTCGAAATGACCGAAACGCACATGGCTGGGCGCCAGGCGCAGCAGCATGGCACCGCGCTCCTGGCGTTCACGGTAGACCGGCTCGCTCGATGCGGTCACGCAGAGGGCGCGCGAACTGGGAATGCCGAGGGCATGCAAGTGCTCGCTGGCGAGAAATTCGCGGATCGATGAGCGCAGCACCGCACGGCCATCGCCCATGCGCGAGTAGGGTGTCAGCCCGGCGCCCTTGAGGTGCAGATCCCAGTGTTCGCCGACTTCGTTGATCACTTCGCCCAGCAGCAGGCCGCGGCCATCGCCGAGTTGCGGGTTATAGACGCCGAACTGATGGCCGGAATAGACCATCGCCCGTGGTTCGGCGGTGGCCCACAGCTTGTGACCGGCGAACAGCTCGGTAAACAGCGGCTGCTCGGCCTCCGCCGGTTCCAGGTCCAGCAGCGCCATGGCCGCCTCGCTTGCCACCACCAGTTTCGGTTCGCTCATGGGCTGTGGCTGCACGAGCGTGGAGAAGGTGTCGCCAAGACGGGCGAAGCGGTTGTCGAAGGTCAGCTGGGTCAAGGTTTTCACGGCGGCTCCAGGCGAAGGGCGGGTAACGGGATACGCAAAGGGCGCCCGTATTATGACCTCGCGCCAATGGCGGGGTTGTCAGCACTCAGACCGCAGGGCCGAATTCATTGGGCGATATCAGCTGAGGCCGAATGAGTTCAGCTCTACGATTTACGCTTCGTTTTGCTGCGGTGGCGGTAGTTCCAGCTCCTGGCCAGCGCGGTTCTTCAGGTGCACATCCAGCTGGCGGAAGGCGACGGTGATGCCACACTCGCGGAACTCGCGGTCCAGCCGGCGGTTGATCTCATCGATCACCGGGTTGCGGTCGGCCAAGTCGCGCACATGCAGGCGCAGTTCGTGCTCCAGGCGGCTCTCGCCGAAACTGAGAAAGAATACCTGCGGCTCTGGCTCCTTCAATACGCGAGGGTTCTCCCGCGCGGCCTGGAACAGCAGTTCGCGGACCTTTTCAAGGTCGGAACCGAACTCCACGCCGATACGGATGGTCACCCGCGTGACCGTGTCGCTCAGCGACCAGTTGAGCAACTGATCGGTGACGAAGGTCTTGTTGGGGACGATGATTTCCTTGTGATCGAAGTCGGTGATGGTGGTCGCGCGGATGCGGATGCGGCTGACGGTGCCGGACAAATTGCCGACAGTTACCACGTCGCCGATGCGTACAGGCTTCTCGAAGAGGATGATCAGGCCCGAGACGAAGTTGGCGAAGATTTCCTGCAGGCCAAAGCCCAGGCCCACGGAAAGCGCCGCTACCAGCCACTGCAGCTTGTCCCAGCTGACGCCGAGGGTCGAGAGCACCGAAACGATGCCGGTGCCCACCAGCGTATAGGACAGCAGCGTGCCGGTGGCGTAGGCGCTGCCTGGTGCCAGGCGCAGCCGTGAGAGCACCAGTACTTCCAGTAGACCCGGCAGGTTGCGCGCCAGAATCAGCGTGATGCCACCGATGGCCAACGCGCCGAGCAGGTCGTTGAGGCTGAGGATGGAGACCGTCAGGGCGTCGCCCGAGCCGCTGGTGAATTCGTACAGGGCGACATTATCCAGGTAGGACACCACCGAAATCAGGTCCGACCAAACCCAGTAAAGCGCAACGAGAAACACGCCGAAGGTGGCTAGGCGGGTCAGTCGCAGCGACTGCTGATTGACCTGTCCGATGTCCAGGTTCGGCTCTTCAATGATCTCGTGGTGCTCGCTGGTGCCTTCTTCTTCGGCTGCCTGGCGCCTGTCCATGGCGCGCTGGTAGGCCAGGCGCCGCGCGGCGATGGTCAGCGAGCGGATCAGGGTGGACTCCAGGGCAATCCAGAACATCAGCAAGTAGAGGGTGTCGATCAGGCGCTCAGTGAGCTTCAGCGCGGTGTAGTAGTAGCCCATGCCGACCACCACGACCAGCGCCAGCGGCAGCAGGCTGAAGACCACGCCGAGGAACAACCGGACCGGTGGTGCATTTTCGCTGGCCGGACCCTTGAGCAGAATGCGCATCAGACGCCAGCTCATCAGCGCGTAAGAGGCGAGGATGACCACCAGCCCCAGTACGTCTTCAGCCAGCATGGCCGGCTGCTGCTCGGCGATGCTGACCACCACCACCAGAACCAGCACCACCAGCCCGAGGCGACGGATTTCATCACGTAGGAAGGCCACCTGCGGCTGTGACCAGCGAAAGTGCAGCTCGGCCATGCGCCCCGGTGAGAGCAGACGGTAAGCGGTATAGAACACCAGCCAGGCCTGGGCCAGCTGATACAGGGCGGTACTCAGCCCCAGATTCTGCCCGCGCGCATCCATCTGTAGCAGGTAGCCGCATAGAGTCAGGAACAGCGCACCGGGCAGGGCCAGTAGCAGGTTGAGCAGCAGCGCCAGAGGCGTGTGCAGCTGTCTGTCATTGCGAAAATGCCCCACATCACGGCTCAGCTCATCGAGCTTGTCGTTGATCATCCCGCGCCGCCAGAGCAGCCAGGCAATCGACAGCAGCAGGGGCAGGAAGAGCAGCGGGCGCTCCTTTAGGCCAGCAGCCATTTCCGAGAGTGCCGACTGCCAACCGATGCTGCTCAGTTGCCGTTCCAGGCGTTGCGGGAAGCTGGTCAGCCAGCTGAAGTCCAGCGGCTTGTTGCTGGGAATCCAGAACATCTGCTCGTCCAACGTGGCGCTCAGCGCGCTGGCGGTGTCGTGCAGTTGCTTCTGGTTAAGCTGCAACGTGATGGATTCGTTGAGCAGCGCATTGAGTTCGCGATTCAGGCGATCAAGCAATTCGCTACGGGTCTTTATCAGGTCCAGCAGAGCGCTGCGCAGCTCCGGTGTAACCTGCTCTTCGGGCTGGCCGACGAGCATCTGATCGACATAGGTTTGCGGGTTGCCGGCCTGGTCGCGGGCCTGATTCAGCTCGAACTGGTAGAGCCGCAAGTCAGCGATTTCGTCGGCGAGATTGCGGTCGATTTTCACCTTCGGCAGGTTGAGCTTCTGCTGATAGAGAACTCTGGACAGCAGCAAGCTGCCTTCGAGCACGGCGATCTGCTCTTCCAGCGCCTGGTCGGCCTGGTTCAGGGTGTCGAGCTGCTGGCGGGCCTGCAGGTTCATCTGGTTGAGCAAGTTGAGCCGCTCGGTGGCGCGCAGCAGGTAATCAGAGAGCTTGAGGTTCTCTGCGCTTTCAGCCGCCAGTATTGTGTCGGAACCCGCTAGCTGGGCCCTTGCCGACAGTTCGGCCACGGTCTGCTCGGACTCGGCGCGGCGCTTGGCGTTGATCAGGCCCTGCAGGGCTTGGGTTTCCTGCTCAGCGCGGGCTATGCGCTCGGCAAGCAGGTTGCGCCGGGCCTTGCCTAGGTCCTGCAGCAGGTTGTTGCCTGAGAGTTCCTGGCGGCGCAGTTCGATTTGCGCCTGCAGAGCGGCAATCTCCGCTTCGAGCAGGCCGCGCTGCTCTTCGCTGATCGCTTTGCCGCTGTCGAGCCCGCTCTTGAGGCGGTTCTGCAGCACTTGGATGCGCGTCTGGTTAGTGCTGATCTGCGCCTGAGAGCGCTCGGGACGCGTTTGGGCGGTGATGATCAGGCTGTTGGCGTCGGTCAGCTGCTTGTTCCAATCGCTCAGCTCGGCTAGACGGGTGGCGAGGCGCTGCTCCAGTGCAGTGACGGCCAGATTGGCGAAGCGTTCGCTCGGCTCGGGTTCGGCGCTGGCCTTTAGCTTCGCCAGGTCGCGCTGAGCGGTGCTGATTTCCTGCGGCGCCTGGGCAATCTGTTTCTTTAAGCTTGTGAGCTGCTGGCTGCGATTGGCGCTCTGTTCCTCGAACTGCTTGATCTGCTCGGCAAGGCTGGGTTGCGCAGGCTTGGCTTCGCCTTCAGCCGCCTGCTGACCGCCGGTCAGGCTGTCGAGGGATTGCGCCTGGGCAGAGGTGCAGATTTGCAGAAAGCCGACCACCAGGGTCAGCGCAAGGACGCGAGAAAAAGACATGTCTTCCGTCGGAGAACTGAACGATCGCTGAGTCTACGGGCTGCGCATGAGGAGTGCGAGCCCGAGTCAGTACATGCGATTGGTGGTCAGAACATCAGCTGCGGGCCGGGCTTTTCCGCTTCGGGAAAACGCAGGCCGACCTTGAGCACTTCGTCGCCATCCATTTCGGCGATAGTCCAGATCAGCCCGTTCCATTCCACCTGATCGCCGACCACGGTGTGCTTGCTGATTCTGTCGGAAATGAACTGGCCGATGGGCCGGTTGCCATCCACATCGCCGAGATCAAGGCCATATAGCATGGCCACAGCGCCCAGTTCGGCATCGCCCTCAAGGATGAAGTCGCCAAAGAAACGCATATCTCTTCCGCGCTCCGGCGCCTGGCTGAAGAGCTTGCCAAGTGCCGGTAGGTCTTCATCCTGGCCAATGACGCAAAGGATGTCGTTTTCCTGCAGACGTGTGCTGCCGGACGGGTGCAGCAGTGTGCGGTTGCGGAACAGCGCGGCGATACGTGTCCCCGGCGGCATCTTGAGTTCACGCAGGGGCGCGCCGATGCACCATTTCTTGCTGGATAGATGATAGACGAAGAGCTCCCACTGGCTGGTGGTATGAACTTGCAGACCCGCGCGGGAAATCGGCGCTGGCGCCGGTGGCACTTCGACCTTGGCCTTCTTCGCTGCCCAGGTCAGCGTGGTGCCCTGCAGCAGCAGCGAAACCAGCACGATGAAGAAGGCGACATTGAAGAACAGCTGCGCATTGTCCAGGCCAGCCACTAGCGGGAACACCGCAAGAATCACCGGCACGGCGCCACGCAGGCCGATCCAGGAAATGAAGATGCGCTCACGCAGCTTGAAGCTCTTGAACGGCAACAGCCCGATGAATACCGAAAGGGGGCGGGCGAAGAGGATCATCCAGGCCGACAGCAGCAGCGCCGGTACGGCGATCGGCAGCAACTCGCTTGGCGTAAGCAGCAGACCGAGCACCAGAAACATGCCGATCTGGCTGAGCCAGGCCAGGCCGTCGAACATGTGCAGGATGCCGTGGCGGTTGCGGATCGGGTTGTTGCCCAGCATCAGGCCACAGACGTAGACGGCGATGATGCTGCTGCCGCCGACCGCGCCGGACAGGGCGAAGACCATAATGCCGCCGGCCACCGCCAGCAGTGGATAGAGGCCATCGGCGACGGAGATCCGGTTGATCACCTGCAGCAACAACCAGCCGCCAGCGAGGCCCAGGAAGATGCCAATGGCGAACTGCTGAACCAGGCTGACCAGGATCATCCAGGTAAAGGACGTCTGGCCGGAGGCGATCATGCTGATCAGGGCTACGGTGAGGAACATGGCCATCGGGTCGTTAGTGCCCGATTCAATTTCCAGCGTCGGGCCGACCCGCTCGTTAAGACCTTTGCCATTTAGCAGATTGAACACTACTGCGGCATCGGTGGAGCCGACGATGGCGCCGATCAGCATGCCTTCGATCAGCGGCAGGTCGAATAACCAGGCGGCAGCCAGGCCGGTCATGCCGGCGGTGATCGCCACGCCGAGGGTTGCCAGCGACATCGAGGGCCAGAGTGCCACGCGGAAAGTAGATTTCCGTGTTCGCATGCCGCCGTCCAGCAGGATGACGGCCAGGGCCAGGTTACTGATGACGAAGGCGAGCCTGTAATCCTCGAAGACGATACCGCCGATACCGTCGACGCCGGCCAGCATGCCGACGGCAAGGAAAATCACCAGAACCGGGACGCCAAGACGGGCCGAGACGGAGCTCACCAGGATACTTGCGGCAACCAATACGCCACCGATGAAAAAAAGGTGATTGATGTTGCCGACGTCCAAAAGCACTCTCCCGGTAAGTAGTGGTTGGCTCCTTAGCTGCAAATTCATGCAGAGGTTATGCCAAGGATTCTAACCTGCCGGTTTGGCGCACTGTCAAAAAAATAACTTTTTATTCAAGGGGTTTGGTCCCGCCAGGGGTGCCTAAAACCAGTCCACCTGCATCTCAAGACAGGTGTCATCCCGTGCTTTCAGCAGCGCCAGCTCGTGCTGGCAGCCTGGTACCTCCCAGGTCAGGAAATAGCGTGCGGCCTGCAGCTTCCCACGGTAGAAGTCGCCGTCCGCAGGATTGCCATTGGCCAATCCCTGCTCGGCAACCAGTGCCTGCTCGAGCCAGCGCCAACCGATCACGGCATGGCCGAAGACCTTTAGATACAGCGCCGAGTTGGCCAGGGCCACATTAACCTTGCCAGCTATGAGGTCGCCGAGCAGCGCCTGGGTGACCTCGCTCAGACGAGCAATATGCTGTTCGAGCGGCTGGCGCAGTGGTCTCAGTGACTCATGGGCAGCCGCTCGTTGACAGCAGCCTTCAATCAGCGCGAGCAGTTGCTGCAGGCCGGCACCCTTGTTCTGCATCAGCTTGCGACCCAGCAGGTCCAATGACTGGATGCCATGGGTGCCTTCATGGATCGGATTTAGCCGGTTGTCGCGGTAGAACTGTTCAACCGGGTATTCACGGGTGTAGCCATGACCACCGAGAACCTGGATCGCCAGCTCGTTGGCTTTCAGGCAGAACTCCGAGGGCCAGGATTTAACGATGGGCGTCAGTAGATCGAGCAGCTCGCCGGCGTTGCGGCGCCGCTGTTCGCTTTCTGCAGTTTGCTGATCGTCCGTCAGCCGCGCGGCATACAGTCCGAGGTCGAAGGCGCCTTCGACATAGGCCTTTTGCATCAGCAGCATGCGTTTGACATCGGTGTGCTCGATGATCGGTACCTGCGCCGCCGCCGGGTCCTTGCCATCCGGTAGTCGACCTTGAGGGCGTTCGCGGGCGTAATTAAGTGAATAGAGAAAGCCGGCGTAGCCGAGCATGATCGCGCCCATGCCGACGCCAATGCGCGCCTCGTTCATCATCTGGAACATGTAGACCAGGCCCTTATGGGGCTCGCCGATCAGGTAGCCGACGCAGTTGCCGTTATCACCAAAGTTCAGCGCCGTGCTTGTGGTACCGCGCCAGCCCATCTTGTGGAAGAGGCCGGCCAGCAATACGTCGTTGCGTGCACCAAGGCTGCCGTCAGCGTTGACCAGGAACTTCGGCACGATGAACAGGCTGATGCCTTTCACGCCAGGCGGCGCATCGGGCAGCTTTGCCAGGACCATATGCACAATGTTTTCGGACAGCGAGTGATCGCCTCCGGAGATGAAGATTTTGTTGCCCTTGATGCGGTAGCTACCGTCGCCAGCAGATTCGGCGCGGGTGCGGATATCCGACAGCGAGGAGCCGGCGTGCGGCTCGGTCAGCGCCATGGTGCCGAAGAATCGGCCTTCGATCATAGGCTGCAGAAAGCGCTGCTTCTGCTCATCGTTGCCGAAGGTTTCGATCAGGTGCGCCGCGCCCATGGTCAGCATAGGGTAGGAACTACTAGCGATGTTGGCAGATTGGAAATGCGCAAAGCAGGCTCGTGACAGCAGATTTGGCAGCTGCATGCCGCCGTCCTCGAAACTGCGCTGGGCATTGTGGAAGCCCGCTTCGATAAAGGCCTCAACTGCCGGCTTTACCTCAGGAATTAGCACCGCTTCGGCGTCTACATACCGCGGTTCGTGCTCGTCGGCGGTGCGGTTGTGTGGAGCGAAGTATTTTTCAGCGATGTGGCGGGCGGTACTCAGCGACGCATCGAAGGTTTCGCGACTGTGGTCGGCAAAGCGCTCGCGCTGGACCAGCGCCTCGGCGTCGAGCACTTCGTAGAGTTCGAAGGCAAGGTTGCGTGGGCAGAGCAGCGTTTCGGTCATGGTCGGCCTCCTGAATGTGCGGCCGAGTCTAAGGATGGCTGTTTCTCTCTGCCTAGCTTTATCCATGGCGATGATGAAGCACCAACACGGCGCCGATCAGCCCTCTCAGCCAAGCAGGCGGCGCGTCAGTCCGGCCAACTCTCCGTTGCTCAGGCCGATCGCCTCAAGGTGGGCCAGGGCCGCCGTGCGGTGCGTCGTCAACTGCTGGTGCGCGGCTTGGGGTCCGAGCAGTGAGACCACGGTCGTCTTGGCCCGATCCTGCTGGCAATCCTTACCGGTCTGCTGGGGTGTCAAGCCGTCCGCGATGTCATCGAGCAGCTGGAAAGCCAGGCCCAGCTCGCTGGCGAAACCTTGCAGATAGGCTGCCTGTTCGGCATCTGCGCCGCCCAGCAGCACGGCCATGTCCAGCGCGGCGGTGAACAGCGAGCCGGTTTTCAATTGGTTGGTGGTTATTACCGCATCGAGTTGGCGCGTCTGGTCTTCGCCGCGCAGGTCACGAAACTGACCGCGCACCAAACCTTGGGAACCCACTGCTCGGGCCAGGATTGTCACCGCGGCGTTGCGCCGTTGCGGCGAGAGGCCTGGAGCCGTGGCCATGACGCCGTAGGCGTGGCTAAGCAGCGCGACCGAGGCGAGCACCGCGACGTCCTCGCCGAAACGCACATGAATCGTCGGCTGGCCGCGACGCAGGCTGGCGTTATCCATGCACGGCAGGTCATCGAGAAACAACGAGGCGGCGTGGATCATCTCCAGCGCGCAGGCAGGGTTCAGCGCCACTTCTGTCTCACGACCAAGATCGCTCAGTGCGGCCAACAGCAGCAGAGGACGGAGGCGCTTGCCAGGGGCGAGGGTGCCTTCGTGTAGCGCAAGGGCAACGCTGTCCTGCGCAGACTCGACATCTGGCAACAGCTCTGCCAAGCGCTCATCGACGCGCTGACGCAGGCCCTGCAAGCGATCAGGCTGCAGGAGCGGGATAGGGGATGTCTGCGTCTGCATGGCGGTGCCCTCGCATGTACGGTTGTGGCGCAAGTTATACAAAAAACTGTACGGTAGCTATATGCTTGGACAAATACTTGTACAAACGGTGCCGCGGTGCAGCACTTTTCGATTATCCCCACGTCCAATGACGACTCCGTGGAGAGCCCATGTCATGAACAAGCAGTCGCTGATCAGCCGCAAAAACGATCATCTGGACATCGTCCTTGACCCGTCGCGTGCCGCCAGCGCGGCGAGCACCGGCTTCGATGCCTTTGTGTTCGAGCACTGCGCTATCCCTGAGTTGCATCTGGATGACATCGACTTGCATGCAAATATGTTCGGTCGCCGGCTCCAGGCGCCACTGCTGATCAGCTCGATGACGGGCGGCGCGGCGCGCGCCACCACGATCAACGCGAACCTAGCGGAGGCGGCGCAGCGGCTCGGCATCGCCATGGCGGTGGGATCGCAGCGGATCGCGCTGGAAACCGCCGGCGATCAAGGGCTGACCGGGCAGCTGCGCCAGCTGGCACCGGACATCCTGCTGCTGGCCAACTTCGGTGCCGCGCAGCTGGTGCGTGGGTACGGTCTGGATGAAGCGCGGCGCGCAGTGGAGATGATCGATGCGGATGCGCTCATCGTGCACCTGAACCCTTTACAGGAGGCTGTGCAGCCTGGCGGCGACCGGGACTGGCGCGGCGTGTTGAAGGCCATCGAGGCGTTGGCCGGCAGTCTCACGGTACCGGTGGTCATCAAGGAAGTGGGCGCGGGGATTTCTGGCCGGATGGCGCGACAGCTGGTCAATGCTGGGGTTGCCGCCATCGATGTGGCAGGAGCAGGCGGTACCAGCTGGGCGGCGGTGGAAGCCGAGCGGGCTGCAAGCGAGCATGAGCGTGAAATCGCTCGGGCATTTGCCAATTGGGGCATTCCCACGGCAGCGGCGTTACGGGCCGTGCGCGATGCGTGCCCGACTACTCCGCTGATCGCTTCGGGAGGTATTCGCGACGGTGTCGAAGTGGCCAAGGCGATTCGGCTGGGTGCTGACCTTGTCGGTCAGGCCGCTGGCGTGCTGCAGGCTGCACTGCACAGCA
This sequence comes from Stutzerimonas stutzeri, assembly GCA_002345575.1. Classification (GTDB taxonomy): domain Bacteria; phylum Pseudomonadota; class Gammaproteobacteria; order Pseudomonadales; family Pseudomonadaceae; genus Stutzerimonas; species Stutzerimonas stutzeri_S. The sequence continues at coordinate 16,929 of DDVX01000016.1, read as the reverse complement.
GCGACGCGGTAGAGGCGCACTTTCGCGTGCTCATTGAGCAGCTGCGTATTGCCTGTTTCTGCACTGGTTCGGCGGACCTGGCTTCGCTTCGTCAGGCCCCTCTGTTGCGAGAGACGCCCTGAGCGCCGGAGGCGCCCGAATGACCCATTTCGCGATAATTTCCCCACCTTTTCACAGCCACTTGAAAGCCTTCGAGGCAATTGCCCGGTTCCTGATGCGGCGTGGGCATCGCGTGACCTTCATTCAGCAGGCTGATGTTCGCGCTCTGCTGAGCCTGCCTAAAGTCGAATTCGCCGCCATTGGTGCCGGCTCGCATCCTCCCGGCTCCCTGGCTGCGGTCGTCCGCCGTGCTGCGCAGCCGGGAGGGCCGATCGGGCTGCGCAGGGTTATCGCGGACATGGCGGCCAGCACAGACATGATCTGCCGCGAGGCTCCGGCTGTGTCGCGAGCGCTGGGGGTAGATGCGGTGCTGGTGGACCAGATGGAACCCGGCGGCGCGCTGGTGGCCGAGCACCTTGGGCTGCCCTTCGTCTCGGTGGCCTGCGCGCTGCCATTTAATCGCGAGCCTCAGGTGCCGCTGCCGGTGATGCCATGGCGCTACCGGGCGTCGCGTTGGGGAGAGAAGCTCAATCTGAACGCCAGCCGCATCTATGACTTCATGATGCGCCCGCACGGCGACGTCATCCGCCACTACTGCCAGGCATTCAGTCTGGCGCGGCGCCACGGCATCAACGATTGCCTGTCACCGCTGCTGCAAATCAGCCAGACCGTGGCGGGCTTCGACTTTCCACGCCGGGCTTTGCCGGCGCACTTTCATGGCGTCGGCCCGTTGCGCCTGCCGGAGAGCGAAGCGCCGGGGCCTACGGCCCTCGCAGCAGGAAAGCCGTTCGTCTATGCCTCGCTGGGTACGCTGCAAGGGCATCGCTACCGACTGTTCCGCCATATCGCCCAAGGCTGCAATTTGCTGGGCGTGCCGCTGCTGATCACCCATTGCGGCGGGCTCAATGCGGAGAAGGCCAAGCGCTTGTCTGAGGAGGGTGACGTGAGGGTCAGCGATTTTGTGTCGCAGCGCGTCGTGTTGGCGGAGGCCTCCGCCGTCATTACCCATGCCGGCCTCAATACTGTGCTCGATGCGCTGGAGGCGGGCACACCGATGCTGGCGCTGCCCATCGCCTTTGATCAGCCTGGAGTGGCGACGCGCATCGAGCATGCCGGGGTGGGGGTGCGACTGAATCATCGCCTGGCCAGCCCTCGGCGTATTGCCAGTGCGCTGGAACCGTTATTGAGCGAAGCGAGATTTCGCCAGCGCGCTTCGCAACTGGGCGAAGAGCTGCGTCTTGCCGGTGGCGCGGCGCGTGCGGTGGAGCTGATCGAGGCGGCCATCACCCAGAAGAATCCGGAGGTGCTCCGTGCCTGTTGATGCCGATCTGATTCTTGTCGGTGGCGGACTCGCCAACGGGCTGCTGGCCTGGCAACTGCGCCAGCGGCGTCCGGCCATGCGTGTGCTGGTGCTCGAACAGGGCAACACGCTGGGCGGCAATCACACCTGGTCGTTTCACGCGGGCGATCTGGAAGAAAGCCAGCATCGTTGGCTGCAACCGCTGGTTGGTCATCGCTGGCCGGCCCAGGAGGTGCGTTTTCCGGCGTTACAGCGGCGTCTGGAAAGCGGCTACGCCAGCATCAGCTCGGCGGATTTCCACCGTGTGCTAATGGGCGAGCTGGGCGACGCGGTGCGCCTGAACGCGACGGTGGCCGAGGTTCAGGCGCGGGAGGTGCTGCTTGCCGATGGTCAGCACCTATGCGCTACGGCGGTAATCGACGGTCGTGGCCCGCGGTCCAGTCGGCACTTGGCCCTGGGCTACCAAAAATTTCTCGGCCAGGAGGTGCGCCTCGCAGCGCCGCACGGGCTGAGCGTGCCGGTGATCATGGACGCCACGGTGGACCAGCACGAGGGTTACCGTTTCGTCTATGTGCTGCCGCTGACGGCGGATAGCCTGTTGATCGAAGACACCTACTACGCCGACGCCGGCGAGTTGCCGGTTGAGCGCCTGCGCGAGAATCTGCAGGGTTACGCGCACCGCCACGGCTGGCAGATTGCCGAGGTGCTGCGCGAGGAGCAGGGCGTGCTGCCCATCGTGCTTTCCGGAGATATTCAAGCGTTCTGGGACGAGGCCGGCGATGTTCCGCGCTCGGGCCTGGCAGCTGCATTGTTTCATCCCACTACCGGTTATTCGCTGCCCGATGCCGTACGCCTGGTGGATCACCTGATCGCAACGGACCGCTGGGACGCTGCCGGCCTCTACGCCACGCTACGTGCCTACTCATGTGATCTATGGCAGCAGCGTCGCTTCTTCCGGTTGCTCAACCGCATGTTGTTTCTGGCCGGTTCCGGCGATCGGCGCTGGCAGGTGATGCAGCGTTTTTACCGCATGCCCGGCCCGTTGATCGAGCGCTTCTATGCGGCGCGGCTGACCCTCCTCGACCGTACCCGCATCGTCAGTGGCAAACCACCTGTCCCGCTTGGCGAGGCGCTGCGCGCGCTCGCTGCCCATGATCTGCATCGCAAGGAACACCGATGAACCAAGCTAAACGTGCAGTGGTGATAGGCGCCGGCTTTGGCGGCCTGGCGCTGGCCATCCGCCTGCAACGCGCCGGCATCCAGACCACGCTGCTGGAAAAACGCGACAAGCCGGGCGGGCGCGCATACGTCTATCACGACCAGGGTTTTACCTTTGATGCCGGGCCTACGGTGATCACCGATCCCGCAGCGCTGGAGGAGTTGTTCGAGGGCGCCGGCCGGCGCATGGCCGACTACGTCGAGCTGCTACCGGTCAGCCCTTTCTACCGGCTGTGCTGGGAGGACGGCTACAGCTTCGACTACGTCAATGATCAGGAGGCATTGGACCGGCAGATACACGCACGCAACCCGAAGGATGTCGTCGGCTACCAGCGCTTTCTGGAATATTCCAAGGCCGTGTACGAGGCCGGCTACGTTCAGTTGGGCACAGTGCCCTTCCTGACCATTCGCGACATGGTTGCGGTGGCGCCGCAGCTGGCCAAGCTGCAGGCATGGCGCAACGTCTACAGCACGGTGGCCAGCTTCGTCGAGGACGACCGTCTGCGTCAGGCCCTGTCTTTCCATTCGCTGCTGGTGGGTGGCAACCCCTTCGAGACCTCGTCCATCTACGCACTGATCCACGCCTTGGAGCGCCAGGGCGGCGTCTGGTTTCCCCGCGGCGGCACCGGTGCGCTGGTGCAGGGCATGGTCAGGCTGTTCGAGGAGCTGGGCGGGCGGCTGGAGCTGAACGCCGAGGTGGCGCGTATCGAGCTGGCGCAGGGGCGCGCGAGCAGCGTTATTACCCGCGACGGCCGGAGTTTCGAGACCGATGCGGTGGCGTCCAACGCCGATGTGGTGAACACCTACAAGCAGCTGCTAGGTCACGAGAAGCGCGGTCGTGACGAATCCAGGCGGCTGTCCGGCAAGCGTTTTTCCATGTCGTTGTTCGTTATCCACTTCGGTCTCAAACGCCGCCATGAACACCTGCAGCATCACACTGTCTGTTTCGGCCCGCGTTACCGGGAGCTGATTGACGAGATATTCAAGCGCGACGGCCTGGCCGATGACTTCTCGCTCTACCTGCACGCGCCTTGCGCCACCGATCCATCGCTGGCCCCGGAGGGCTGCGCCAGCCACTACGTGCTGGCCCCGGTCCCGCATTTGGGTACGGCGAACATCGATTGGGCAGTGGAAGGGCCGAAGTACCGCGATCGCATCTTCGAGTACCTCGAGCGCTACTACATTCCAGGGCTACGTGAGGATCTGGTCACCCACCGTATCTTCACGCCCCACGATTTTCGCGACGAGCTCAACGCCCACCTGGGCTCGGCGTTCTCCCTGGAGCCGATTCTTACTCAGAGCGCCTGGTTCCGCCCGCACAACCGCGACGACGTGATCCCCAACCTCTACATCGTCGGCGCCGGTACGCATCCGGGCGCAGGTGTGCCAGGTGTGGTGGGCTCTGCCAAGGCCACGGCCGGGCTGATGCTGAAGGACTTCCTGTCGAAGGAGCAGGCCATATGAACGATCAGGTCATCGATCACGCTACCCAGTCGATCAACGTCGGCTCCAAGAGCTTCGCCGCGGCTGCAAAACTGTTCGACGAGCGCACCCGCCAGAGCGCGGTGATGCTCTACGCCTGGTGCCGGCATTGCGATGACGTGATCGATGGGCAGATTCTGGGCCATGGGCAGCTCGACGGCGACCGCTCTTCAGGTGAAGCGCGACTGGCGACCCTGGTGGAGCTTACCGAACGTGCCTACGCCGGCGAACCGATGCAAGACCCGGCATTCGCAGCGTTCCAGCAGGTGGTACGGCGCCATGCCATTCCACCAGAGTTACCGCTCGAGCACCTGGCCGGTTTTGGCATGGATGTGCAGGACTACCGCTACCAGACTCTCGATGACACGCTGCTGTACTGCTACCGGGTCGCCGGCGTGGTCGGGCTGATGATGGCGCGGGTGATGGGGGCAGAATCCGAGGCCACGCTCGATCGCGCCTGTGACCTGGGGCTGGCCTTTCAGCTGACTAACATTGCCCGGGATATCGTCGAAGATGCTCAGATCGGCCGCGTTTACCTGCCCGCCGATTGGCTGGAGGAGGTCGGCATTCCGGCTGATGAAATCGGCCTTGCCCATCATCGGCCCGCGCTTGCGCTGCTGGCGGCGCGCCTGGTCGATCTGGCCGAGCCTTACTATCAGTCCGCGTCACAGGGGCTGCGCGACTTGCCGTGGCGCTCGGCGTGGTCCATCGCCACAGCCCATGGCATTTACCGACAAATCGGCATCGAAGTGAAGGCCCGTGGCGCTGCGGCTTGGGATACGCGCGTCTCCACCAGTCGGGCGCAGAAAATGCAATTCCTCGCAGGCGGCGCCGTGCTGGCGATGGCTTCGCGGCGTATGCCGATCAGGCCGCGTCCGGATGTTTTGTGGATGCGTCCGCGATAGCGTCGGCCCGGCGCAGTGGTCCGTCGTGCAGTTCGCGCAATTGCCGCTTCAGTGTCGCCAGCGGTGGCGCATAGAGAAAGCCGAACGACACGCAGCGCTCCTTGCCTTCCACCGCGTGGTGCAGACGGTGCGCCTGGTACAGGCGTTTGAGGTAGCCGTTGCGCGGCACATAGCGCAACGGCCAGCGATGGTGCACCAGCCCGTCGTGGGCGACGAAGTAGAGAAAGCCGTAGGCGGTCATCCCGGCACCGATCCACTCCAGCGGGTGATAACCGGCACTGCCCAGGGCGATCAGCACGATGGCCACGCCAGCAAATACCACTGCATAAAGATCGTTTTTCTCGAACCAGCCGGTGCGCGGCTCGTGATGCGACTTGTGCCAGCCCCAGCCCCAGCCGTGCATCACATACTTGTGCGCCCACCAGGCAAAGACCTCCATTCCGGCAAGCGTGGCAAGAAAGACGAGCGTGTTGGTTAGTGGACTCATAGCGCAAACCTGGGTGACGTTCGGTCGAGTTTACCCCTAGGCGTCCGTTCATCCCAGGTGGCACGACGGACTGCCAGTCTGACTTAGGCTTGCCAGCCCGCCGCCAATTCACGGGCCAGCTCTGCGGCAGGGATTTCTCGACAGCCACTGACGTTCTGCCCGGCCCACAGCGGCGTGCAATGGTCCAGGCCGAGGCTTTCGGTCTTGGCGCGCAGCGCGCTGATTGCATTGCCTGCCAGCGGGAACGCCGGTACGTCATCGGGTAGCGGGCCGAGCTCGCGCATGAGCCGGTTGAGGATGCTGCGTGCCGGACGGCCAGTGAAGAGTGTGGTCAGCGTCGTATGCCGGGCGCGCGGGCTTAGCAGGGCCGCGCGATGCAGGGCATTGGTGCGGCTCTCGGGGCACAGCAGGAAAGTGGTGCCGAGCTGTACGCCAGCGGCGCCCAATACCTTCGCGGCCGTCACCCCCTGGGCATCGGCGATCCCGCCAGCCGCAACGACCGGAACCTCCAGTGCTTCGACCAGCTGCGGCAGCAAGGCAAAGGTGCCTAGCTGGGTAGTCAGGTCTTCGTTGAGAAAGATCCCGCGATGGCCACCGGCTTCGAGCCCTTGAGCGATCACCAGATCAACGCCGTGCTCCTGCAGCCACAGGCCTTCTTCGAGCGTAGTGGCACTGGAAGCGATCTTCGCCCCGGTGGCGCGGGCCCGTTTCAGCAGCTCAGGCGACGGCAGGCCAAAGTGGAAGCTGACCAGCGCCGGGCGGTGGCGCTCTAGCACGTCCGCCATCGCGCTATCGAACGGCTGGCGGGTCGGGCCGCTGGGGATGGTTGCCGGGTCGACGCCGAACTCGGCGAACCATGGAGCCAGAAGTTGGTGCCAGTTATCTATCCGCGCATAGTCGTTGCTAGGCGTCTGATGACAGAAGAAGTTGACGTTGTATGGCCGGTCAGTCAGCGCCTCGATGGCGCTCAGTTCGGTTTCCAGCATCTGGGCATCGAGCATGCCTGCCGGAATCGAGCCCAGACCGCCGGCTTCGCATACTGCGGCGGCCAGCATATGGTTCTGCGCACCGGCCATGGGCGCCTGGATGATAGGCAGTTCGATGCCGAGAAGGTCGCGCAGGCTCATGGGATCGCTCCGTTCGTCGTAGGGGGAGCGCTCACTGTAGTCCGCCATGCTTACGGTGGAAACGTTGACGTCATTCCTGGCCATGATCGTCCTGCACGGTTTCTGGACGCAGGCTAAACTGCGCGGCTCTTAAGGAGCCCCAGATGAACTACCGCCACGCCTTTCATGCCGGCAACCATGCCGATGTGTTCAAACACCTGGTCCTGAGCCGGATCTTTGCCCTGTTGGCGCGCAAGGAGGCGCCGTATGCGTATCTCGACAGCCATGCCGGCATCGGCCTTTACGATTTGGCTGGCGATCAGGCCAGCCGTACCGGCGAGTGGCAGCAGGGCATCGAGCGTATCTGGAACGCCGAGGCGCGCCCGGCGCTGATTGACGATTACATCGGCGTGATCCGTTCGCTCAACACCGGTGACGAGCTGCGTTATTACCCCGGCTCACCGGAGCTGGCGCGGCAGTTGACCCGAGATCAGGACCGTCTGCAGCTCAACGAAAAACACCCCGAGGATGGACGCCTGCTCAAGGACAACATGGCCGACGAGCGCGTCGCCGTACACCTGGGTGAAGGCTGGCACGTGCCACGGGCACTGATGCCAACGCGGGAAAAACGCGTGGTGCTGCTGATTGATCCGCCGTTCGAACAGGCCGACGAACTCAGCCGCTGCGTGACTGCGCTCAGGGAAGCGCTGGGCCGCATGCGCCAGACCATCGGCGTGATCTGGTATCCGATCAAGGACGAGCGCCAGCTCAAGCGCTTCTATCAGGACCTGTCACGTAGCGGCGCGCCAAAGCTCCTACGCGCTGAACTCTTCGTCCATCCCGCCGACGAATCCCTGCGCCTCAACGGTTCGGGCCTGGCCATCGCCAATCCACCCTGGGGCCTGGAAGAGGAACTGCGTGAATTGCTGCCCTGGCTGGCCGAGCAACTGGCGCAGAGCGAGGGCGGCTGGCAGCTGGATTGGCTGATCGAGGAAAGCTAAGAACGCTTGTCCGACCGAGAGAGTTGGACGTGACGCGTGGAAAAGGCTTCGCCGTTTTCCACGCTACGCAATGCGGATGCGTCGGCGGGTTGCGTGGGTACGGTGATGTAGGGTGGATCACGCTTCACCGATCCACCACAGGGAGCACGGCAGGCAAGGGTGGATGTAAAAAACGGCATCCAACCTTGCAGTCGATACATAACTTGCGTTCTTTAAAACAGCTTCAGCGGCTCTTCCTGCAACGCCGAGATCTGCTCGCGCAATATCAGTACCTGGTCGCCCCAATAGCGTTCGCTGCCGAACCAGGGAAAGCTCATCGGGAAGGCCGGATCATCCCAGCGGCGTGCCAGCCAGGCGCTGTAGTGCAGCAGGCGCAGGGCGCGCAGGGCTTCGATCAGCGGCAGTTCGCGCGGGGTGAAGTCGTGAAATTCGTTGTAGCCATCGACCAGCTCCGACAGTTGTCCGAGGCGCTCGTGGCGTTCGCCAGCGAGCATCATCCAGATATCTTGCACCGATGGCCCCATGCGGCAGTCATCCAGGTCGACCAGATAAAAGGCGTCGTCGCGGGCGAGAATGTTGCCGGGGTGGCAGTCGCCATGCAGACGGATCGGCTGGAAATCGGTCTGCGCAAACACCTCATCTACTCGCTTGAGCAGATCGCGCGCTACTGATTCGTAAGCCGGCAGCAGGCTCTTGGGAACGAAGTTGCCATCGAGCAGAGTGGCCAGCGAATCGTGGCCGAAGCTCTGCGCGTCGAGGGTCTGGCGGTGTTCGAAGGGACGGCTGGCACTGACCGCATGCATGCGCCCGAGCAACTGTCCCAGACGATAGAGCTGGTCGAGATTGCCCGGCTCGGGGGCACGCCCGCCGCGGCGGGGGAACAGCGCAAAGCGAAAGCCGGAATGCTCGAACAGCGTCTTGCCGTCACGCGACAGCGGTGCCACCACGGGGATTTCCCGATCGGCCAGCTCCAGGCTGAACTGATGCTCTTCGAGGATGGCCTCGTTGCTCCAACGGTCGGGGCGGTAGAACTTGGCGATCAGTGGGGTTTCGTCCTCGATGCCCACCTGGTAAACACGGTTTTCGTAGCTGTTCAGCGCCAGTACCCGGGCATCACTGATATAGCCGGCACTTTCCACAGCATCGAGCACAAGGTCCGGCGTGAGTGTGTCGAAGGGATGGCTCATGGTCGGCTCCGTGAAAGGGCCGATCAGTGTATTGCAGCGGAGGTTTTAAACAACCGGCTAAACAGCCTGCGAGCTGGGCTCGAATCAATCTCCCGGCGCCGGCGTGCGTGCCAGGCAGTAGACGTCCACCCGTGCGGCGCCGGCCCGCCTCAGCAGGCGGGCGAGAGCTTCAGCGGTGGCGCCTGTGGTGAGCACGTCATCAACGATGGCCAGATGCTGATCGCGCAGCGGCTGCTTGTCAGGCAGGGCAAATGCCTGGCGCAGGTTGCGACGGCGCGCGGCTGCGTCCAGTTGCTGCTGAGAAGGAGTATCCAAGGTGCGCTGCAACAGTTCATTGCGCACCGGAATCTGCAGCGCAGGGCTGAGCCAGTCGGCGAGCATTTGTGCCTGGTTGAAGCCGCGCTGGCGCAGCCGCTTGCGTGCCAGCGGTACTGGTAGCAGGGCGCTCGGGCGCGGCAAGCCTTCGACGAAGAGATGGCGCAGATGCTGCGTCAGTTGTTCGGCCAGCACCCGTCCAAGTGGCCAGCGCGACTGGTGCTTGAAGCGGGTGATCAGGCTGTCTATCGGAAAGTCGAAGCGCCAGGGCGCCACCACGTGATCGAACGCCGGCGGACGTTTCAGGCACTGGCCGCAGATCATGCCGGGCGTTGGCAAAGGCAGCGCGCAGACAGTGCATTGCGGCCCGAGCCAGGGGAGATCTGCTTGGCAGGCGCCGCACAGCGAATGTTCGGGCTCGCAGCGCTCATCGCAGAGCGCGCAGTATTGTTCGATATTTAACCAGTTGTAAACCATGATTCCTTTCCTGGTTGACAGCGTGTCTGACTTGGCTAACCATTTCGCCTCCGTGCCAAAGCCTATGTACAAGGAATGCCTCATGAGCGCCACCGCCGCTTGCGACACGCGTCACGACTGGACTCTCGCCGAGGTCAGGGCGCTCTTTGAGCAACCCTTCAATGATCTGCTGTTCCAGGCGCAAGGCGTGCATCGCCAGCACTTCGACGCTAACCGCGTGCAGGTGTCCACGCTGCTGTCGATCAAGACCGGCGCCTGCCCGGAAGACTGCAAATATTGCCCACAGTCCGGCCACTACAACACCGGCCTCGACAAAGAGAAGCTGATGGAGGTGCAGAAGGTGCTGGAGGCGGCTGCCGAAGCCAAGGCCATCGGCTCGACGCGCTTCTGCATGGGTGCGGCCTGGAAGCATCCGTCTGCCAAGGACATGCCCTACGTGCTGAAAATGGTCGAGGGCGTGAAGGCGTTGGGCCTGGAAACCTGCATGACCCTCGGCAAGCTCGATCAGGAGCAGACCCGCGCGCTGGCCGCCGCTGGGCTCGACTACTACAACCACAACCTGGATACCTCGCCGGAGTTCTACGGCAACATCATCACCACCCGCACCTACGCCGACCGTCTGGAGACGCTGAGTCATGTGCGCGATGCGGGGATGAAAATCTGTTCCGGCGGGATCCTTGGGATGGGCGAGTCGCTGGACGACCGAGCCGGGCTGCTGATCCAGCTGGCCAACCTGCCGGAGCACCCGGAGTCGGTGCCGATCAACATGCTGGTGAAAGTCAAAGGCACGCCGCTGGCGGAAGAGCAGGACGTTGATCCCTTCGACTTCATCCGCATGCTGGCCGTAGCGCGGATCATGATGCCCAAGTCCCATGTGCGGCTGTCCGCCGGTCGCGAGCAGATGAACGAGCAGATGCAGGCCCTGGCCTTCTTCGCCGGCGCCAACTCGATCTTCTACGGCGAGAAATTGCTGACCACCGCCAACCCGCAGGCAGACAAGGACATGCTGCTATTCAAGCGCCTGGGCATTCAGCCGGAAGAGCGCCATGAGCACGATGACGAAGTGCATCAGGCGGCCATCGAGCAGGTGCTGGTGGAGCAACGCGATTCGAAATTGTTCTACAACGCGGCGGTCTGATGGCCCGCTCGGTGGATGGGTGAAGCGTCATCCACCCTACGCCAGCCCAACCCTTTCATCGGGTGGATAACCCGCTTGCGGTTATCCACCGTTGCCGGCTCTGTCCATGATATTTGATCTGTCCGCCCGCCTCGCCGCACGCCACGCCGAGCATCTCTATCGCCAGCGACCGCTACTGCAATGTCCGCAGCAGCCGGAAGTGATAGTCGATGGCGAGCGCCTGCTGGCGTTCTGTTCCAACGACTATCTCGGGCTGGCCAACCACCCCGACGTGATCACAGCCATGCAGCAGGGCGCGGAGAAGTGGGGCGTCGGCGGTGGCGCTTCGCATCTGGTGATCGGCCATAGCAAGCCGCACCACGAGTTGGAGGAGGCACTGGCGGCATTTACCGGAAGGCCTCGTGCGCTGCTGTTTTCCACTGGCTACATGGCTAACCTGGCCGCTGTCACCGCGTTGTCCGGTCAGGGCGATACGGTGCTGGAAGATCGCCTCAACCATGCATCGCTGCTTGATGCCGGCCTGCTATCCGGCGCGCGTTTCTCGCGCTACCTGCATAACGATGCCGACAGCCTCGTCAGCCGTCTGGAGAAAGCCGTCGGTAATACATTGGTGGTGACCGATGGCGTGTTCAGCATGGACGGCGACCTTGCGGATCTTCCGGCGATCTGCGCCGCCGCTCGGCAGCGCAATGCCTGGGTGATGGTCGATGACGCCCACGGCTTCGGCCCTCTGGGCGCGACCGGTGGCGGCATCGTTGAACATTTCGGACTGGGCATCGATGAGGTGCCGGTGCTGGTCGGCACCTTGGGCAAGGCGTTCGGTACGGCGGGTGCCTTCGTCGCCGGCAGCGAGGAGCTGATCGAGACGCTGATCCAGTTCGCCAGGCCCTACATCTATACCACCAGCCAGCCGCCGGCCGTCGCCTGCGCCACGCTGAAAAGCCTGGAGTTGCTGCAGAGCGAACACTGGCGGCGCGAGCATCTGAACCGCTTGATCGCCCGTTTCCGGCAGGGCGCTGCAGAGATCGGTCTGAGCCTGGTGGACAGCCCGACGCCGATCCAGCCGATCATGGTCGGCAGCAGTGAGCGTGCTCTGAAACTGTCGGCAGCGCTGCGCGAGCGCGGCATTCTGGTCGGAGCCATCCGCCCGCCGACGGTGCCGGCCGGCAGCGCGCGGCTGCGGGTCACCTTCAGTGCGTCGCATAGTGAGGCGCAGCTGGAACATCTGCTGAATGTCCTGGCCGAATGCTGGAACTTACTGGCCGAGGAATCCTGACAAATGTCCAATCAGCTGATACTGCTACCTGGCTGGGCTTTCGGTGCTGCGGCGCTGCAGCCGCTGTGCGAAGCGTTGGACGAGCAGCTGCCTAACCTCGAAGTGACGGTTGAATCGCTGCCGGAGCTGGCTGATGCCAATACCTGGCTGGACGAGCTGGACCGCCGTCTGCCACCTGATGTTTGGCTGGCCGGGTGGTCGTTGGGCGGCATGCTGGCGAGCCAGCTGGCAGCGCGTCGCGTCGATACCTGCCCCGGGCTGATCACTATCGCCAGCAATCCCTGCTTCCGTTCCCGCGCGCAATGGCCCGAAGCGATGCCGGCAGAGGCATTCGATACCTTCCATGAAGCCTTTCGCCTCGATGCCGAGCAGACTCTCAAACGCTTTTGTTCGTTGTGCAGCCGCGGCGCCTTCGATGGGCGCACCCTGACCCGGCAACTCCAGGTCAGCCAGTCGCAGTCGCCCGAGGCAGTGCTCGACGCGGGGCTGCAATTGCTGGCGCAGCTGGATGGGCGCGAAGCACTGCTTGGCTACTTCGGGCCGCAGCTGCATGTGTTTGCCGAGGCGGATGCTCTGGTGCCCGTCTCTGCCGCGGGTGCGTTGCGCAATTGGTTGCCCGGCACCCGCGTCGAGGTCATACCGAAGGCCAGTCATGCGCTGCCGCTGGAGCGGGCCGATGAGCTGGCGACGCTTTGTGCCACCTTCATTCAAGGGCATGCGGCATGACGGATGTTGTTGGCGCCGACTCGGTCCTGCCGGACAAGCGTCGCGTTGCTGCCTCCTTCTCACGTGCTGCAACCAGCTATGACGCTGTGGCTGAACTACAGCGCGCAGTCGGCAATGTCCTGATCGAGCGCCTGCCGGATGATCTGCAGCCTGATCGCTGGCTCGATCTGGGTTGTGGTACTGGATTCTTTTCGCGCCAGCTGGCGCAGTGTTTTCCCCAGGTCGAAGGCGTGGCGCTGGATATCGCCGAAGGCATGCTGCGCCATGCCGCGCCCCGCGGCGGTGCTGGTGCGTTCATCGCTGGCGATGCTGAATGCCTGCCGCTGCGTGATGGCTGCGTCGATCTGGTCTTCTCCAGCCTGGCGCTGCAATGGTGTGAGGATTTTCCGGCTGTGCTGCGTGAGGCGCGACGGGTGTTGCGGCCCGGCGGAATCTTCGCTTTCAGCAGCTTGTGCGCCGGCACTCTGCAGGAGCTGCGTGACAGCTGGCAGGCGGTAGATGGCTTTGCCCACGTCAATCGCTTCCGTACGCTCGACACCTACCAGCGCCTGTGCTTCGACAGTGGCCTGGCCCAGCTGGAACTCAGCGTACGGCCGCAGGTGCTGCATTTTGCCGAGCTGCGCCAGCTGACCCACGAACTCAAGGCCCTCGGCGCGCATAATCTCAACCCCGGCCGCCCGGGCGGGCTTACTGGCCCAGCCCGTATTCGCGGGCTGATTGCCGCCTACGAACAGTTCCGCACGCCATCAGGGCTGCCGGCTACCTATCAGGTGGTCTATGGCGTGCTGCGCAAGGAATTCTGAGATGGCTGCCGCTTTCTTCGTTACTGGCACCGATACTGAAGTTGGCAAGACGACGGTCGCTGCCGGTCTGCTGTATGCCGCGCGTAAGGCGGGGCTCAGCACTGCCGCAGCTAAGCCCGTGGCCTCCGGCTGCATGTTGACGCCCGAAGGTTTGCGCAATGATGACGCCCTGGCGCTGCTGGCCGAGTGCACGCTGCCGCTGCGATATGAAGCGGTCAATCCTTTCGCCTTCGAGCCGGCCATTGCACCGCACCTTGCTGCGCGCGAAGCCGGTATCGAGCTGAGCGCCGCGCGCCTGGCCGAGCCGGTCCGGCAGGTGCTGGCGCTGCAGGCGGATTTCACGCTGGTAGAGGGTGCCGGCGGCTGGCGCGTACCGCTGGCGGGCCGCGAGAACCTGTCCGACCTTGCGGCGCTGCTGGGGCTGCCGGTGATCCTAGTGGTGGGGGTACGCCTGGGCTGCATCAACCATGCAGTGCTCAGCGCCGAGGCCATCGAACGCGACGGCCTGCATCTAGCCGGCTGGGTCGCCAATATTGTTGATCCCTATACCTCGCGCCTGGAGGAGAATCTCGCCTCCCTCGCCGAACGGCTGTCCGCGCCATGTCTGGGGCGGGTGCCGCGCTTGCCCAAGGCCACCGCAGGCGAGGTCGGACGCCTGCTAGATCTCGGGTTGTTGAGCTGATCATTGGTCGTGCTGAGGCTGGTATCGGTGCGCAGTCTCTGCTTCAATGATGGCCAGCTGATGGCGGGAGTTGCGTTATGGAAATCAACAGTCTCATGTCCTCCGGTCTCGGCGCTTTTCAGGCTGGGCAGCAGCGCGTTGACGAGGCTGCCGCGGTGATTGCCGGCGCCAGCTCGCCTGCCGCGAGCAATTCCCAGGCTGTGGCCGAAGTGGTCGAGCTGACCGAGCAACTCGTTCAGATGAAAGTCGGCGAGCACGCTGCCAAGGCCGGCGTGCGGATGATCCAAAGCGCCGATGAGGTGCTGGGGACCTTGATCAATACCATCGCATGAATCGCTGGCCGTTCCGGCTGGCGGCTGAAAACGCACCCCCTGCGCTGGCAACGCTTCGTTAAATACCCTTTCTTATTAGTTGATCGCTCGACCGCGCTATTTCGGCTGATCCCTCTTGCGCTATCTCCTTGGCCGCTGGCCCTGTCTCCTGTCCGTTCGGACTACTCTTGCCCCTGTTTACGATTCAAGGAATGTATACGAACGGCATTCTGCTCACGCTTGACATCGCACAGGCCGAAACGTATGTTTCAAACGCCTGTTTGACCTGCCGTGCACCTGCGGATGGTCACAATAATCCAATCAGAAGCTGGCCCATCAGCCACCTGAACAAGAACCCACCGCTGAGGTTTACGCTATGCCCGACTACAAGGCCCCCTTGCGCGATATCCGTTTCGTACGTGACGAGCTGCTTGGCTACGAGGCGCATTACCAGAGCCTGCCGGGCTGCGAAGACGCGACCCCGGACATGGTCAATGCCATCCTGGATGAAGGCGCCAAGTTCTGCGAGCAGGTGCTGGCGCCGCTCAATCGTGGCGGCGACATGGAAGGCTGCACCTGGAGCGAATCCGGCGTGAAGACGCCGACCGGCTTCAAAGAGGCCTACCAGCAGTTCGTCGAAGGCGGCTGGCCGAGCCTGGCCCATGACGTTGAACACGGTGGCCAGGGCTTACCGGAATCTTTGGGCATGGCTATCAGCGAAATGATCGGTGAGGCCAACTGGTCCTGGGGCATGTACCCCGGCCTGTCACACGGCGCAATGAATACTCTGCACGCCCACGGCACTCCCGAGCAGCAGCAGACCTACCTGACCAAGCTGGTATCTGGCGAGTGGACCGGCACCATGTGCCTGACCGAGCCACATTGCGGCACCGACCTGGGCATGCTGCGCACCAAGGCCGAGCCGCAGGCGGATGGCAGCTACAAGGTTAGCGGCACCAAGATCTTCATCTCCGCGGGCGAGCATGACATGGCCGACAACATCGTCCATATCGTGCTGGCTCGCCTGCCCGATGCGCCGGAAGGCACCAAGGGCATTTCGCTGTTCATCGTGCCCAAGTTCATGCCGAGCGCCGACGGCGGCATCGGTGAGCGCAATGGCGTGTCCTGCGGCTCGTTGGAACACAAGATGGGCATCCACGGCAACGCCACCTGCGTGATGAACTTCGACAGCGCCACCGGCTTCCTGATCGGCCCGCCGAACAAGGGGCTGAACTGCATGTTCACCTTTATGAACACTGCTCGTCTGGGTACTGCACTGCAGGGCCTGGCCCACGCTGAGATCGGTTTCCAGGGCGCCATCAAGTACGCTCGTGAGCGTCTGCAGATGCGTTCGCTGACCGGCCCGAAGGCACCCGAGAAGGCTGCCGACCCGATCATCGTGCACCCGGATGTGCGTCGCATGCTGCTGACCATGAAGGCATTCGCCGAAGGCAACCGCGCGATGCTTTACTTCGCTTCGAAGCAGGTCGACATCTCCCAGCGCAGCCAGGACGAAGAACAACGCAAGGCCGCTGACGCCATGCTCGCGTTCCTGACTCCGATCGCCAAGGCGTTTATGACCGAAGTGGGCTTCGAAGCCGCCAACCACGGCGTGCAGGTCTTCGGTGGCCACGGCTATATTGCTGAGTGGGGCATGGAGCAGAACGTGCGCGACAGCCGTATCTCCTGCCTGTATGAAGGCACCACCGGCATCCAGGCGCTGGACCTGTTGGGCCGCAAGGTCCTGATGACTCAGGGCGAAGCGCTCAAGGGCTTCACCAAGGTCGTACACAAGTTCTGCCAGGCCAACGAAGGCAACGAGTCGATCAAGCAGTTCGTCGAGCCGCTGGCCAAGCTGAACAAGGAGTGGGGCGACCTGACCATGAAGGTCGGCATGGCTGCCATGAAGAATCGCGAGGAAGTCGGTGCCGCTTCGGTGGATTACCTGATGTATTGCGGCTATGCCTGCCTGGCCTACTTCTGGGCCGACATGGCGCGTGTAGCATCTGAAAAGATTGCCGCCGGTGAAGACAGCGATGGCTTCTACACCGCCAAGGTGCAGACGGCGCGCTTCTACTTCCAGCGCATCCTGCCACGCACCCGCGCGCACGTGGAAACCATGCTCTCCGGTGCCGATAACCTGATGGACATGGATGAGGCTCATTTCGAGCTGGCCTACTAAGTGCAGTGACCAGGCCGCTGCTCTGGCAGCGGTTCGCTATAACAGAACCTCGCTCCCGTAGCGGGGTTCTGTCGTTTTAAGGAGGCCAGGATTAGAGTGGATTCTTGGAAACAGCACCTGTGGGATGAATGAGTTTTCGCATGGTGGCAAAATGCCCGGCCCTTGTGCTCAACCTTCGGAATCTACGTGCCTCGTCTGTCTGCTGTGCGTTTCATTGACATCCTCCCCGCGCTA